>NZ_QGMQ01000009.1 GCF_003259155.1 Marinimicrobium alkaliphilum | reverse complement strand
GTATGTGCTCCACGGACCGGGAGATGGACCTGAGGGAATTTTTGATGACAGCTCTAGAACGATCGCACTGATTCTTCCCGAGGAAGAAATACAGTCTTCCATCCAAGAATATCAGCCGAGAAGAAGGGGCTCTAAAGCAGTAAGCATCGTGTTATATGGGGAGCAACTTGATCTGGCTAACATTGGTGCGTCAGTTTTGTCGACATTTGACATGAGTACATTAGAGAAAGAGATAGATGAATACACAAACCACATGCGCTACTACAGGATGCCGAATAGATGGCTGTTGATCGACGAACATTATGAGCTAGTGGCTTTGTGTGGGGCGTCCGGTGTAACAGGCGAGGAAATAGTCTCGTGTGATTTTAGAGAAAATATTAAGGGTTTTGGAGTTCAATATTCCCTTAGAAGTGAGAATATGGAGTTGATCGAGAAATTCGAGAGTTTTATCGCAGAAAAGCTGGATGAGTGGCTCCGGTAGGCACCTCTGAGTACCTGCTTCAGGCGGTGGGTGGGAAATGCTTGTGGTAGATATCGGATTGTACGCACAAATAATAGGTGTTAGGGATCAATTTCCTGATAGCACCATATGCTCAATGAATTTAGGAATATGCAATGCCATTATGTCGTTCTGATCAAGATAGGGATATACATCAAATCGTTTATGAGGGTAACTGGCATCCGGTAGGGTTCTATAGTATTCCGTGTATTGTTACTAGTATGTCTCTGGGCCTTAATATTGAATACAATTATCAGAAGTATATTATTTTTACTCTTTCTTTTTCTGCACTGTATTTACTTAGCAAGTACATGTTTGGTCAAATTTATGGAGGGTTTTTTGGGTTTTCCAGATATTTTGTTTCTACGATTTCCTCTGGTTCGGTGATGCTATCGATAATTTATTTTGATAACCGTATTGTTTCTGCAATACTGGCTGCGTTAGCTTTTTACTTGGTGGTGGCTTATTTTAGAAGTACGTTAGCTCGCCAAAATATTACTAAATAACATATTGCATTTGAGTAAGATCGATGGCCTTAGGGATGACCCTGCCTAACAGTCAGTATTACGGATGTCGGTCATGCCATTGTTTTCACTGATGCTACAGATGCAGGTTGTATGGATACGGGTGTTTCCTTACGCTGGTCGCGGTCTGATCAATAGCGAAATCCACTAGTCATCCGTTACCACCTTATAGTCAAGCTGTTTCAACTAGCGTTGGAGCTGTGATCTCAGCGTATTAATCGGTTTAGAACTATGAGCCTTTTGGTTGTTGCTCTACTCCTAGTGATGTTTTCCATTAACAATTTACTAGTAGCTCGATGTATTAAGAAGCACTTTAATGCTAAAGAGTCGACTATTTAAACGGTGTTTATATGTAGATTCAGGTGATTCGGAGGCCCGAATCCTAGCGTGTTTGGTCCGACATGGTATCCGCCTGATACTGCCAAGGATGCCTTGCCTTAATTGGACGCATTAGTCAGGAGCAGCCGGCCATCACAACCTCACCTCTCTGCCACAAGCGCCACTCGCCGGGACGATAGATATCCCAGGTCTCATCGCTGGTGAGTGGCTCGGTGACTATCACGCTGACAATATCGTTGGGTGTGGTTTCGGATTCGAAGTCCACCATTACATCAGCGTCTTTGAGCCGGGCGGGGCCGAAGGGGGCGCGGCGCGTAATACTGGCCATTTTTGTGGAGCAATAGGTGAACAGCCAGTCGCCATTACTCAGTAAAAGGTTGAAGACGCCCTCGCGGGCATAGCCCGTGGCGAGATCGACCAGGTGGTCAACGAGGTCTTTGGTGGGTGTTGTTTTGTCGCACTGCTGACGCAAATGGTTGAGGATGGCGCAGAACAGGGCTTCGCTGTCGGTGGTGCCCACCGGTTCGTAGAAGCCCGGTACCGGTGAGAAATTCGACAGCTGACCATTGTGGGCGCAGACCCAGTAGCGTCCCCAGAGCTCGCGCGTGAAGGGATGGGTGTTCGCCAAGCAGACGCCCCCGACATTGGCCTGACGTATGTGGCAAATGGCCACCTCGCTTTTGATAGGGTGGGTCTGCACCACCTCGGCGATACGTGAGGAGGCGCTGGGGTCCGGGTCGTGAAAACAGCGCACCCCTTTCCCTTCATAGAAAGCCACGCCCCAGCCGTCTTTATGGGGGCCGGTCTCGCCGCCACGGCGGGTTAAACCGGTAAAGCTGAAGCACAGGTCGGTAGGGGTGTTGGCGCTCATGGCCAGCAGTTCACACATCGTCAGCAGACTCTCCCGTAGTACTCACATGTGATCAACGCGTTACCGAGACTTCTTCACCGGTCTGCTCCCGCCACAGAAAGGTCAGCGGTGCGTCCTGGTAGCGCAGGGTAAAGGTCACATAGGGGTTGGCCGAGGTGCCCGTGTAAAAACGGGCACCAAACACGGGTGTTTCGCCGTTGCTGACGGTCAGCGTTTCCACCAGTTGTTGCGGCGGTGCCTCCGATCCGTCGGTGCGAACGCCGGTTTCCATGGGGTGGTTGATCAGGGTGCGGTATTGACCCGGTTCTCCGCTCCTGGCGTTGCGCGGTGGCGCGACGCGGGGGTTGCGCATGACGATGTCGCTTTCGGGAACATCGTCCATCAGGCAGCCGCTGGTGGCGACACGGGTTTCGTGGGCGGCAATCCAGTAGTTGTCGGCGCTGCTTTTGGCCAGGGCGTAAACGGTTTGGGTTTCGCTCAGGCGTATGCGGGTGGCGACGTCGGGCAGGGCGTCGGGGGAGTGAAAATGAAAGTCGATGACTTCGGGGTTGGGGTTGCGCGGGGCGATGACCCGCACTTCGACGATGCGTTCGCCGTCCGCCAGGTCGCCGTCAAAGCTCAGTGCCAGGGGCACTTCGCCACCGTTCTCGGCGACCAGGGGCAGGTCGATGTCGATACCGCCGAGGGTTGGTTGGGCGTCGCCGACAATATCCCGTAGCGCGCCGATTCGCTGCCATTGGCTGTCGGCCCAAAGCGGGGTGCTGAACAACAGGGTTACCATCAAAACACCAACACGTTGAATCACAACAAACTCCTAAAAAAACATCAGTGAGCACTTGGGCTTTTGACCCGAGCCAGGCCTAGGCGTGTGCCCAGAATAATGGCCGCCAGGGCCAGGGGGCTGCCGAGTGCGAGGGTCGAAAATCCGGTCAGCCCCTGACCGATGCTGCAACCCAGAGCCAGAACCCCACCGACGCCCATCAACCAGCCACCCAACAGGTAGCGGCGCATCTGGGCGGGGCCGTCAAAGCCCTGCCAGCGAAAATCGCCACCGGCCAATGCGGCGATCAGGCTGCCGAGTAGAATGCCCGCTACGGTACATACGCCGAAGCGCAGGGCGGTGCCGGTGGAGAGCATCAGGTATTGCAGGCTGTCGCCAATAGGCGCGATAAACGTGAAAGACGCTAGCGGGGTCGGGTCGAAGTCGTCGGCCCCCAGTACGCCGGTCACCCACCAACCGGCGGTCACCAACAGGCCGATCAGCAGGCCGCCGAGCCAGTCCGCGGGCGAGCGGCGCAAGGCAGCGCTGGACAGGCTCCACACCAGCAATGGCAGCGCAATAAGGAGTGAGACCAGCAGGCGCGCCAGCGGTTCAGCGATGCCCACACCGGCGAGCAGGCCAGGCCAGTGAGTGGCGGGTAGGTTCCAGCGCCAGAGGTCGCCGAGCCACTGACGGGTGCCCGCGAGCAGCCCGGACATGGCCATGTAGGCACCGATCCCCAGGACCAGCAACACCACTAGCGAACGGAGGTTGCCGCTCCCCAGTAGCACCAGTGAGCGGGCGCCGCAGCCGTTGGCCAGGGCCATACCGAAGCCGAAGATCACGCCGCCCACACCGATGGCGATCACCGGTAGCGCACGGGGTTGGTAGTGGGTCTGGTGCAGGGCCAGTTCGGCGCTGTGGCCCAGCGCCTGGGTGGCGAGCACGGCAGTAGCCAGGGCGATGGCAAAGGCGCGCAGTTTGCGCCCGTCGTCCTGATGCCAGTAGTGCTCCAGCCCGCGCAACAAACAAAACCGGCTGCGCTGGGCCACCAGGCCCCAGAGTAACCCGAGGATCAGACCACCCCAGAGCACAGCCTGCAGCGGATCATCAAACAACCCGTTGATCATCAGCTCCCCCAGGTGTCCTGGGCGATGGCGTTATACCAACTGTAGGCGTACTCGGCTTCCAGGCGTCGGGTCGTGCCCGGTGCCTGGCCGGGGCTCAAGCCGCCCGAGGCGATGCTGATCTGATCGTTCTGGACGTTGTACACATGGGCCACCGAGATGCCGTATTCCGGGTTGATCAGGCTGTAACAGGTGTTGGCCCAGCGCGCCTCGAGCAGGGGCGTGCCTTCGAGGGAGGAAACAATGGCTGCCGCCGCCACTTTGGCCTGAGTGTTGGCCACAAAGCCGGACTTGGGCATGGGTGCGGCCACGGTGGCGTCGCCCACGACGTAGATGTCTTTCACTTGCGTGGACTCAAAGGTGTTCGGGTTCACCGGCACCCAGCCGGAGGCGTCGGTAACCCCGGCGCGGTCCGCAATGAGGCCGGCCTTTTGGGGCGGTACCACGTTGAGCACTGAGGCTTTATGGATCGACCCAAACTCGGTTTCCACTTCCCGGCGTTCAGCATCGACGCGCATGACGGCACCGTCACCGGACAGGCCCACCCATTCAATACGGTCGCCATAGAGCTCTTGCCAGGCGGAGGTGAACAGGCCCTGCTTGGAGAAGTTGTCTTTGGCATCGAGGATCAACACCTTGGCCCGGGGCTTGTGCTGGGTAAAGTAATGGGCGATCAGACTGGCGCGCTCGTAGGGCCCGGGCGGGCAGCGGAAGGGATCCGCCGGTGCTGACAGGATAAATACCCCATCATCGGGCATGCCTTCGAGTTGGCGCCGCAGTAACTGGGTCTGATCACCCGCCATCCAGGCGTGGGGCGCGTGCTCGGCGGCGGCGCGGTCGTAGCCTTCAATCGCGTCCCAGCGGATATCGATGCCGGGAGACAGTACCAGCCGGTCGTAGGTGAGCCGGTCGCCGTTGTCCAGGGTCACGCGGTGGCCGTCCGGGTCGATATCGTCGGCGCGGGCGTGAATGACCTGCACGCCGTAATGATTTTTCAATTCATCGTAGCTGTGGGCGATGCTTTCCATGCGTCGCTCGCCCGCGAGTACCAGGTTGGAGAAAGGGCAGGTATGAAACACTTTATTGGGCTCGATCAGCGTGACCTGCAAATTGGGCCAGAAGCGTTTCAGGTATTTGGCGGCGGTGGCACCGCCAAAGCCGCCGCCCACCACCACGACCCGTGGGCCTGAGGCATCGTTGCCACTACCCGGAGGGCCGCAGCCGATCAGCGGGAGCAACGCCCCTGCGCCCAGGCCTTTTAACAGGGTGCGCCGGGAGGCGCTGAGTGAAGCTGTGGTTGAGCGAGTCATGGCGCCTCCTTAAAGTTCTGGTTGATTGGCGAAGTAGTCCGCCAGGGCTTTGAGTTCGTCATCGGAATAGCCCTGGGCGATGCGGTCCATGACTGTTGCCCCGGCACTCTCGTCGTGCTTGAAGGCGAGCAGTTGGGACTCCAGAATCGACGCCGGTCGCCCGGCGATGGCGGCCAGGGTCATGGTGCCGCGCCCGTCGGTGCCGTGGCAGTTGGCGCAGGAGGAGGCCAGAAGCGCCGTTTGACGTTCGGCCTGGCGCTCGTCGGCAAGTGCGCCCTGGCTGGTCAGAGCCAACACGGTGGTCAATAAAAGAAGGCTACGCATAATCATAGGGTTTCTGCATTATGGGTGGGTGTTGTGAGCTGCTACCCCTTTCGGGAGTGTTAAAACCTTAGCCAGCTTTGCGTGCAAAGGCAAATACGCCGTGCTTATAGCACTATATGGAAGCATTATAACGGAAACGCAAATACCTGAGTATTTTACTCGGGTATTTATCAGCGCGGCGGCGGATGGTATTATTCGGGTAACGAAGGAGAGTCTATGCAACCGAGAATTCACATTTCCGACGATGCCAATCGCCACCTGCAAGCCTTGCTGGCACGTCAGGGCGTTGACGGAATGGCGGTGAAGCTGTTTGTCACCAACGCCGGTACCAGCCGGGCCGAAACCTGCCTCGCCTATTGCCGCCCCGGCGAGGAAAAGGATACCGACGTACGCCTGGAGCGCGATGGTCTGCTGGTGTATCTCGACAAAAAGAGTGTGCCCTATCTCAGGGACCTGGAGCTGGGCCTTAAAAAAGGTGAAAACACCAGCCAGGTTACGCTGCGCGCGCCCAATGCCAAACGCCCCCATAACGCCCAGGGCCAGACGGTCACCTTTGAGCGTGAATGCGAGGTCAAGATGGTGCCCTCGGGCGAACCCCTGTCGGTGCCGCCAGGTGCCGAAGCCATGGTGACCCAGGCGCTGGGTGCCAGTTATACGCTGCTCTACCACGGCAACCTGATCCGGGTAGAGGGCAGGGATGCAGACGCGCTTGGGCTGGCCTCCAACAGCCTCGACTTTGAGGTGCCCAGCGATGGCAAGATCAGTGAAGCCCAGGTTTGGGAGGCACTGGGCACCGTGTATGACCCGGAGATTCCGGTGAATATTGTCGAGTTGGGGCTGGTGTACAAGCTGCAGATTGATCAGGAAAAGCGTCATGTCTTTGTCGAAATGACACTCACCGCGCCGGGCTGTGGTATGGGTGATGTGCTGGTCGAGGATGTCAAAGCCCGGTTGGCCGAAGTCCCTTACGTGCAGTCGACGGATGTGCAGTTGGTGTTTGACCCGCCCTGGCATCGCGAGATGATGAGCGAGGCGGCGCAGCTGGAAACCGGCATGTTCTTCTGATTTTCCCTCCTGTAGTTGATCTCGTTGTAGAAGCAAGTTGTTATTGATATTGTTGTTGACAATGATTCTCATTATGATGTTTAATCGCTTTACCGTTTTAAAGCGCAGGCCGGTCTAGCGGTGCCTGCGGTAATGAGTTCAAACCAACGCCAATTTTCAGGATTGTTTTTATGACGCGAAAGATACTACCAGGACCCAACAAGCTCGCACTCGCCATCGCCGCTGTATTGCTGCCCGGCTCTTTGCTGGCCCAGGCGCAAGAGCCCTTGCGCATGCCCGCGTTGGAGGTGGTTGGCTCAGACGAGGACGCCATTCTGCGTCAGACTGGCGCATCTGTGGTGGTCGATCGCGAGCAGATTGAACGGGTTCAACCCACCTCGACCGAGGATGTGCTCCGGCGTATTCCCGGGGTCAACGCGAAAACCGAGGAAGAGTCAGCCATCGTCAGCAATATCGGCTTACGCGGTCTGTCGGCCAGTGAGTCCAAGTCTCTGGTACTGGAAGACGGTGTGCCGGTAGCGCCGGGTCTGTTTATCGGCAACGACCGTTACTTCAATCCGCGTATCCAGCGTATGGAGCGTATCGAGGTACTCAAGGGCTCTTCGTCGCTGCGCTACGGCCCGTCCACAATCGGTGGTGTGATCAACTACGTGACCAAAACCCCGGATGACGGCATTGCGGCGACGGCTCGGGTCGGGTCCTGGAATACCCAGGAGCTGAATGTCGAAGCCGGTGGCCGTTCGCCCTCGGAAGACGCGTTTGCCGGCTTTGTGGCCACCCATGTGAGCAGCGACGGTTTTATGGACAAGGGTTATGAGATGAGTGACCTGATGTTCAAGTCCGGTGTGAGTGTTGGCGCAAACCAGAGCCTGGGTTTTAAATTCTCCTGGCACGAGAACGATGCCAATATCTCCTATCGGGGTCTGTTTCTGGATGATTATCTGAACGGTGAAACCTACAACCCTGCACCGGATGATTACTACCTGACAGATCGCAAGGGCTTTGATCTGAACCACGAATGGAATATCAGTGAAAGCGCGACCCTGAAAACCCTGGCCTACTGGAGTGAAGTCACTCGCGATTACTGGCGTTACAACGTCGATACCGCCGCGTCCAATGAGGCGGGTCGCTGGGTGTATACCGACGACCTGACCGGCAATAACCGCACCTTTGATCGCTTGGGCGTCGAGTCCCGGTTGATGTTGGATCACGCCCTGTTTGGACTGGAAAACCAGGCTGAGTTCGGGTTGCGAGTCATGAAGGAAGAGGCGAATGACACCCGTATTCGCGCAACACGGAATCAGGACCGCACGGGCACCAACGATCGCCACCGTCTTGATGTTGCTGAAAGCGTTGCCGCTTACGTGCACAACCGCTTTGTGGTGAGCGAGCGCCTGACCGTGACCCCGGGGCTTCGCGTAGAAGCTTACGAGCAGGACCGCACCGTACTGACTCAGAACAACGACTCAGCGACCACGCGCAATACCGAATTCCTGCCCGGCATCGGCGCTACTTTCCAACTGGCCTCGGTGGCTCAGGTGTACGGTGGCTACTACCGCGCGTTTTCACCGGCGTCCAACGGTGTAGCGCTGGATGGTCTGGCGGATCAGAATCTGGACGGCGAGCGTTCCGATAACCTGGAGCTGGGTGTGCGCGGCCGCTCCGGCAACTTCACTTACGACGTTACTGCGTTCTATATGGATTTCAGCAACCAGGTGGTGACCGGTAATACCGATCCCAACCTGTCCCAGTCGAATGCCGGTGAAACCCTGCACTATGGTGTTGAGGGCGCCGTGGCCTATGACATCGGTCAGGGCTTCAGTGTCGATGCCAATATGACCTGGGTGCCGGTTTCGGAATTCCGCACCGGCGAGCTTGACGGTAATCGTTTGCCTTACGCGCCTGAGTATCTGGCTAACCTGTCGCTTAACTACAGCGCCGGTAATCTCGCGGCAGCGCTGAGCGCGACTCACCGTGGCGAACAGTACGGTGACCCGGAAAATACTGTGGAGATTCCCGACGGTGCCGCGGGTGGCATCTGGGGGGGGCAATTGCCGTCCTACACGGTGCTTGATCTGACGGCACAGTACCAGGTGAGCCCGCAGTTGCGTGTTCAGGGTGCGATCAAGAACCTGACTGACGAACAATACATCACAGGCTTGCGTCAGGGTATTTATGTGGGGCCGGAGCGTTCGTTCGAGATCGGGCTGACGTATCGGTACTGATTGCGTCCACTGACGAGAACGGCCTTGCGGAGACGCAGGGCCGTTTTTTTGTGCGCGCCTGATTAGCGCAGATTAAAACGGGCGGGGACTTCGATCACAAAGCGTTGGCCAGTGAGCGTGTCCGGTACCGGCGGTACCGGGTCGGCGCGTTCGATCATGTTCAGCGCCGCTTCGTCCAGAAGGCTGTGGCCGCTGGAGTCTACCAGACGGGCACTGATTACTTCGCCCTGTCGGTTGATCTCGAGCAGCACGTTGGCCTCGCCTTGTTGGCGGAGTCGTTGGGCCTGGCGAGGGTATTGATGGTAGCGGAACAGATGCTGTGCCAACTCCGCCAGGTAGGCGGGGACGGCATCGTGGCTGCTGGCTGCCAGGTCCACGGTGCCCAGGGACTCCTCCGGGTCACCGACGGGAAGTTCGATGGCCTCGGCGATGTGCGCCTGTGCATCGGTATCGGTGTCTTGGGGTTCAACCGTTGGTTCTGGTTCTGGTTCTGGCGTCGGTTCGGGTTCTGGCTCCGGCTCTGGTTCTGGTTCTGGCTCAGGCTCCGTTTCCGGTTCTGGTTCTGGTTCTGGTTCAGGCTCCGGCAGTGCCTCGCGCCTCTCTTGCGCGGCCGGGCTTGGGGGCGGGCTGGCGGTGCTCACCACATACCCTTTTGGCTGAGGGGTGCCCGCTGTCAGCTCCTGGCTTTGACGCGGCGACAGCCCCAGTAACAGGGCGTGTACCGAGACGGCGGTCAGCAGGGATAACGCGAGGGTTAGATGCCGCTGTTGTTCGGTCATGGCGCAACCGGGTCTGACAGCAGAATAATGTCCGGGTGCCCCGCCTGACCCAAGCGCTGCAAGAGCGTCTCCAACTGAGTCATGGTGACCTCGCCACTGGCGGCAACCACCAGCCGTTCCTCCGGGTTGTAATCCGGTAGCAGGGCGTTCAGTTGATCACGCTCGATGGCCTGTCCGGCCCAGCTCAGGGCGCCGTCGCTGTGGACAATCAGGTCAGCGCCGGACAGGCGCTCGGCCTCCCGGACCTCACTGCGGGGCAGGTCCGGCAGTTGGTCTTGCATCAGCACCCCGGCCAGCATAAAAAACACCAGCAGCAAGAACACGATGTTGATCATCGGCAATAGGCTGGACTCCATCCGGTCGAGCAGGCTGG
The DNA here is from genome assembly GCF_003259155.1 of Marinimicrobium alkaliphilum. Classification (GTDB taxonomy): domain Bacteria; phylum Pseudomonadota; class Gammaproteobacteria; order Pseudomonadales; family Cellvibrionaceae; genus Marinimicrobium_A; species Marinimicrobium_A alkaliphilum. The sequence continues at coordinate 162,293 of NZ_QGMQ01000009.1, read as the reverse complement.
GGTGGTCCAGTTCCGGGATGATGAGCGAGTCGTACTTCATTCAAGGCTCCCTGCGCCACTGAGGTTCGAGCCCCTGAGCGCGGACTTCCCCCAGCCACAAGGTAAAAGCCGATAGCGGTGTTTCCGGATCGGTGCTGATGCGCACGCGCTCACCGGAAAACTGTGTCAGGGCGGCACGCACTTGTTCGGCGCTCTGGTTGTTGCCGTCCAATAACAGCTCTCCACTCACTGCAATATGCAGATGCAGCAGGTCGGGTATCTGGGTGGTCTGGGGTTCACCGGGTGCGACTTCGGTGTCCAGATTGATAAGACCAAAGGGGGTCATACGCGAGGCGAGCATAAAAAAAATCAACAGAATAAACACCACGTCGATCAGTGGTGTCATCCGTATCGGCAGTCGCTTGACGGGGCGGGGTTTAACGAGCTGCATAGAGCGGGCGGTCGGCCTTCGCGGCGGGCGTCGTTTGCTCGGCGCCCACTTGTGCGCTCGGGTCGGGGAGATCGCCGGGGACCGGGGCCTGAAGTACGCGCACCAGGTAGTCGTTCAACATCTCTTGTTGGCGTCGCAAGCGGAATTCCATCAAGGCGGCAATGGCCGCAAAGGGAATGGCAACAATCAGGCCGGCGGCGGTGGTCGACAGGGCCTCATAGATACCGCCACTCAGCTGTCCCGGATCGGCTTGCCCGGCGGTGGATGCCATTACCTGGAAGGCGGTCATCATCCCCAAGACTGTGCCCAGCAGGCCCAGAAGCGGGGCGAGGGCGGCGATCACTTCCATCAGTTTTAACGGTGGCTCAAAGGGGGCGATAACTCGCTGGACCCGACGGGCCAGCTCTTCCCGCAGGTTTTGCTCGTTGCGACCCTGCTGGCGGCCGTCCATTGCAGCGCTTACCAGCTCCGCCATGGTGTTGCGACAGGAGGTGAGCGCGCTTCGTGCCGCCTGGCCCTGTCCGTCGCTCCACAGACGGGTTGCCTCCTGAACCCGAGCGGTTGCTCTGGGTGCTGAACGCAGGGTTAGTACCAAGGAGTAGAGCGCCGCTGTCAAACCGATCACAGACATGGCCAGCAGGACCAGAATCACCGGCCCGCCCATCTCAGCGAGGTTTTGAAGGGTGTTTCCCTGGGTGAGGGAAGCGGTGGCATCGTTCATGGCGACTCCTCGGTTGACCGGTGCCAAGAGGGGGATAAGCACACTAATAAGAACCAATATCATACCGAAAACGTTTTTCGTTATCAAATGATAATCAATGTTGTTTGTTGTGGTTAGCCCTCTGTGGGTAGCGGTAGCCTTTATTTGATCTGGATCAGAAACAAAGCGCGTCTGATCCGTACCATACCCTACATGTTGTTGCTTGCTGGGCTTGCGGGTACAAGATGGGGTGAATTTGAGCTTTTCTCCAGTTGATCTGCATAGTGGCTGAGCAGCCGGTAGAAGGGCCGAGGCAGTTTTTGTTCCGGCTCCAGAGTATCGAGAAAGTTCTTGATTGCCAGGCCCAATTCGGTGTCACCACTGACGCTCAGTAAGCGACGAAAGAACAGGGTATCGGGGTCGACTCGGCCCGCGAGCATCAGGGCCAGGCCCCGGTGGTCCCCTTTGAAGCGAACGTCACACGGGGTGGAGGGCGCTGTTTCCACCACCAGTCGCCGGTTGAGCAGTGTCAGGGAAAAGTGTAGTGCCAGGTCCGGCACATCTATCGCCAACCAACGACCGGCGAGAAAGTCGAGCTGACCGTCGCGGATGTCCGGTTTGAACAGGGTGTTGAAGAGCTGGCTGAGTGTTTGCGCCGTCAGCCGTTTCGGCAGGGGTTTGAGTAGCACTTTTGTCAGGGCGGGGACGGCGTCGAGAATTGTGCGGGTCATGTTCGTGGACTGGGTCATTGTTCAGAGCCTCCTGGGGAGCAGTGATACTAGCAAAGTGTTTTCGCGGGCGTTAATCACCTGAGAGAGGTAGCTATGGAGTTATTGTGTCCCGCTGGTAGTAAGCCAGCCTTGAAGGCGGCGCTGAAACACGGTGCCGATGCCATCTATGTGGGTCTCAAAGGCGAGACCAATGCGCGCCATTTTGCCGGGCTCAATCTCAATGACCAGGGGTTGGCCGAGGCCGCCGCCGAGGTCCATCGTCAGGGCCGCCGGTTGCATGTGGCCATCAATACCTTTGCCCACCCCGGCCACTGGAAGCGTTGGCAGGAGGCGGTGGATCACGCTGTGCGCGCCGGCGCGGATGTATTGATCATTGCCGACATAGCGGTTCTGGATTATGCCCATCAGCGTTATCCGGAGGTGGAGTTACACCTGTCCGTGCAGGCATCGGCAACCAACGTCGCCGCCATTGATTTTTATCAGCAACAGTTCGGGGTCAGCCGTGTGGTCTTGCCCCGGGTCTTGTCCATGCCCCAGGTGTCGGCGTTGGCGCGCAGTGTGTCAGTTGAACTGGAGGTTTTTGCTTTTGGCAGTCTGTGCATCATGGCCGAGGGGCGTTGTTATCTCAGTTCCTATATGACCGGGGAGTCGCCCAATAACGCAGGGGCCTGTTCGCCCGCCAAGTTTGTGCGCTGGGAGGAAAAGCCCAATGGCCAGTTGGAATCGCGGCTTAACGGCATTTTGATTGATCGCTTCGAAAAAGACGAAAACGCCGGCTATCCGACCTTGTGCAAAGGGCGTTTTGAATCCGGCGGCGAACGCTATCACGTGCTCGAGGAACCCACCAGTTTGAACACGCTGGCGTTGTTGCCCCAGCTGCACCAGGAGGGCATCAAAGCGGTAAAGATTGAGGGTCGACAACGCAGTCCGGCCTATGTGGCGCAGGTGACCCAGGTGTGGCGTGCGGCTCTTGATCGGGTGCTCGCGGACCCGCACAACTATCAGGTGGCTGAGGCCTGGAATACCCAGTTGGCGGGTTTGTCTGAGGGCAGCCAGACAACGCTGGGTGCTTATCATCGACGTTGGAGGTAGGTCATGCAATTTGCTTTGGGGCCGGTCCTGTATTACTGGTCGGCACAGAAGATGCGAGATTTCTATACACAGGTGGCGGCATCCCCGGCGCAGGTAGTGTATCTGGGCGAGACCGTCTGTCCCAAGCGTCGGGAGTGGCGCTTGCCCGATTATCTGGCAGTGGCACACGAGTTGCGCGAAGCCGGTAAAACGGTGGTGCTGTCCACCATGACCTTGTTGGAGTCGCCGGCAGACTTGAGAGAGCTGCGTCGCCACTGCGATAACGGCGAGTTTACGGTGGAGGCCAATGACATTGGCGCCGTGGGTCTGCTGCATGAGCAGGGGTTGCCCTTTGTCGCCGGGCCGGCGATCAACTGCTATAACCCAAGAACATTGAAAAAGCTGGCGACCTTGGGCATGCAGCGCTGGGTCATGCCGGTCGAGCTGTCCCGCGATTGGTTGGCCGAGCTGTTAGATCAGCCTGAGGTGCAGGATATTCGCTCGGCGTTTGAGGTCGAAGTTTTTGCCTTTGGACATCTACCGCTGGCCTGGTCGGCGCGCTGCTTTACCGCGCGCTCGGAGAACCGACCCAAGGATCAGTGCGGACTTTGCTGCATAGATTACCCGGACGGTAAAGCTGTGCACAATCAGGAAGGGCAGCGGCTCTTTACGCTCAACGGCATTCAGACGCAGTCTGGCAGCCGTTACAACCTGATCAACGAGTTACCCAGTATGGCGGGCCTGGTGGATTGTGTTCGTTTGAGCCCCCAGGCAGAGGGCACCTTCGACTGGTTGGCGCGCTTCCATGCCAATAGCGGGGGTGAATGCCCGGTCGCATTGGAACCCAATGACAGTAATGGTTACTGGCTCAAACTGGCCGGTATCGAGCAGGTAGAAACCGCATAACCAACAACAATTGACAGGGGAAACGCTATGACATCCGAGGAAAAACCACGCACAGCCGTCGAGCAGCCGCTGCTGGATCTGCAACCGACCTCTCAGGAAATCTGGGATAGCAAGTACCGGCTTAAAGACGATAAAGGCGAGCCCGTGGATCGGGACGTGCACGCCACCTGGGCGCGGGTGGCCAAAGCGCTGTCGGATATCGAGCCCAAGCGCAAAGCGCATTGGCACAAGGAGTTTCTCTGGGCACTGGAGAACGGCGCCATTCCCGCCGGACGTATTGTCTCCAATGCCGGTGCCCAGGACTACAAGCCGGCGACGTCCACGATCAACTGCACGGTGTCGGGCACCGTCGAAGATTCCATGCTTGATATTCTGGAAAAAAATACCGAAGCGGGCCTGACACTCAAGGCCGGATGCGGCATCGGTTATGAGTTTTCCACGCTACGCCCAAAAGGCGCCTACGTGGCGGGTGCGGGTGCGACCACTTCGGGTCCGCTGTCGTTTATGGATATCTTCGACAAGATGTGTTTTACCATTTCGTCTGCTGGCGGTCGGCGCGGTGCGCAAATGGCCACCTTCGACATCCATCACCCGGATGTGGCGGAATTTATCCGCGCCAAACGCGAAGATGGTCGCCTGCGTCAGTTCAATCTGTCGCTGCTGATTACCGACGAGTTCATTCAAGCCGTCAAGGCCGACGCCACCTGGGGCCTGTCCTTTCCTTTGACCGAACGCGATCAGGCTCGTGAACAACTGGATCTGGCGGACGTCGATCAGGTTACCTGGCGCCGACTGGACCACCTGGGGCCTCACTACCTGCGTAATGCCGAAGGTGAGGTGGCTTGCAAAATCTACAAGCGTCTACCGGCCCGACAACTGTGGAACCAGATCATGCGTTCCACCTACGATTACGCCGAGCCCGGCTTTATCCTGATTGATCGGGTGAATGAATGGAACAACAACTGGTATTGCGAAACCATCCGGGCGACCAATCCCTGCGTAACGGCTGACACTTGGGTACACACCAGCGATGGTCCACGCCAGGTACACCAGCTATTGGGTTCGCCCTTTCGTGCCCGCGTCGATGGTGTGGATCATGCCAGTGGCCCTGAGGGATTTTTCCAAACGGGAGTCAAGAGCGTTAAATGTCTGTTAACAGAGGACGGACACCAGCTCCAGCTCACCGAAGATCACAGGGTGCGTAAGGTCACTGCGCGTACCCGATGGCGTCTGGAAACGGAGTGGACACCTGCCCGGGAGTTGCAACCCGGCGATGAGGTTCTGCTTAACAATCACAGGGGTAACAGCGCTTGGCCCGGCGACTACAGCTATGAGCAGGGCTACCTCTTGGGTGCATTGGTAGGCGACGGAACCCTCAAGCAGGATGCCGCAATCCTCTCGGTGTGGCCGCAAGCTCAGCAGGTGAACGGCAGGGCGGGTCTCGACTCGTCAGTAATGAATGAAATCAGTCGGTGCGTGGCGACGCTGCCCCAACGAGCGGATTTTGCGGGCTGGATGCCGGTAGCAGGGCGCGGCGAGTACCGGCTGAAGCTCGCTGCGCTCAGGCACCTTGCCCTCGACGTGGGGATGCGTCCGAGGCAAAAAGTGATTACCCCGGTTATCGAAGCCGCATCCAGCGATTGCTATCGGGGCTTCTTGCGGGGCTTCTTTGATGCTGACGGTTCTGTTCAGGGCACACAAGTCAAGGGTGTGAGTGTGCGCTTGGCTCAGTCGGACGTCGAGCGCTTGGCGACTGTTCAGCGAATGTTATTGCGTTTGGGTATCAATAGCAGGCTATACCGTGAGCGTCGTCCGGCCGGTCCTCAGCGACTGCCCGACGGCAAAGGCGGTCAGGCTGATTACGCGATTAAGGCACAGCATGAGCTGGTCATTGCCGGGGACAACCTGGCGGTGTTTGCGCGGGAAGTGGGTTTTGCCGACCGCGAGAAACAGGCTCGCCTGGAACAATCTTTGACCGAATACCGACGGGCGCTGAACAAGGAGCGTTTTGTCGCACGCGTTTGCCAGTTGATCGATGTCGGAGATTTGCCGGTCTTCGATGTGCAGGTGCCGGGAGTCAATACCTTCGATGCCAATGGCCTGCATGCCCACAACTGCGGCGAACAGCCGCTGCCGCCCTACGGCAGCTGCTTGCTGGGCTCGGTAAACCTGACAGGATTTGTGGCTCAGGCATTTACCGAACATGCCACCTTTGACTGGGAGAAGTTCCGGCGATTGGTGCGGGTCTTCACCCGGATGCTCGACAATGTGGTGGAGATCAATGGCCTGGCACTGCCCAGGCAGCGGGAGGAAATTACCCGCAAGCGTCGCCACGGTATGGGCTTTCTCGGGCTCGGTTCGGCCTTGACGATGTTGCGTATTCCCTACGGGAGTCCGGCCTCGGTAGCTTTCACAGAGCAGGTCAGCAAAGAACTGGCACTGGCGGGCTGGGAAGAGGGTGTGGCTCTGGCCAAAGAGAAAGGCGGCGCGCCTATCATGGAGGAACGGTTCGAGATTACGCCCGCGCTGATCGCGCAGCGCCCGGAACTGGGGCGAGCGTACAAGGTAGGTGACCAGGTGCCGGGCAAGGTGTTGATGGCCCGCTACGGTCGCTATATGCAGCAGTTGGCTGACGAAGCGCCGGAACTGGTGGCGGCCATCGCCGAGCACGGCAGTCGTTTTACCCACCACAGCTCTATTGCGCCCACGGGTACTATCTCGCTGTCGTTGGCGAACAATGCCAGTAATGGTATTGAGCCGAGCTTTGCCCATCACTACGCGCGCAATGTGATTCGTGCCGGGCGCAAATCCAAGGAGAAAGTGGATGTGTTCTCTTACGAGCTGTTGCGCTACCGCCAGTTGATCGACGCCAATGCCAAACCCTACCCGCAAGCGGGTGAAACCGGCCTGCCGGATTACTTTGTGGTCAGTGACCAGATCAACCCGGAGCAGCATGTGGATGTCCAGGCGGCGGCACAGAAGTGGGTGGATTCCTCGATCTCAAAAACCATCAACGTACCGACCGATATCCCTTATGAATCCTTCAAGGACATCTACCTGTATGCCTATGAAAAGGGTCTCAAGGGCTGTACCACGTTCCGCTACAACCCGGAAGCCTTCCAGGGTGTTCTGGTAAAAGAGCAGGACCTGGAGAACACCGTCTACGTATTTGAGCTTGAGGACGGCGCCAAGGTGGAACTCAAGGGCAATGAGCCGGTGGTTTACGACGGCGAGACCCATACCGCTGCGAATCTCTACGACGCCTTGAAAGAAGGCTACTACGGTAAATTTTAACAGGAGCCTGCCATGACCGTTACCATTGACAAGAAAATCACCGGCTTCAGTGTTAAGAAGCCGGTTGTGCCCGAGCCCACACCCATTGAGCATATGCACGAGAAGCTGGAGCGCCCGGAGATTCTTCAGGGATCTACCTACAAAATCAAAACGCCCCTGTCAGACCATGCGCTCTATATCACCATCAACGATGCGGTGCTCAATCCGGGCACCGACCACGAGCAGCGCCGGCCGTTTGAGATTTTTATCAACTCCAAGAACCTGGAACACTTCCAGTGGGTCGTGGCGTTGACGCGGGTGATCTCGGCGGTGTTTCGCAAGGGCGGCGACATTACTTTTCTGGTGGAAGAGTTGAAGGCGGTGTTCGATCCCCAGGGGGGGTACTTCAAATCGGGGGGGCGTTTCATGCCTTCCTTGGTGGCGGAAATTGGTGATGCCATTGAAACCCACCTCAAGTTTATCGGCCTTATCCAGGAAGAGGTACTCTCTGATGCTCAGAAGCAGGTACTGGCTGACAAGCGCAAGGAGTACGAACAAAGGCATAGTGTCTCTACCAGTGAAGGTGGATATCCGCCGGGCTCGGAACTGTGTTTAAAATGTCATACCAAAGCAGTGATTGTTTTGGATGGCTGCAAAACCTGTTTGAGCTGCGGAAATTCCAAATGTCAGTAGTGATGAGAAAAGACTTTTTTGACCCCCTGAACGTCTCTTTGATGCCCTGACGGCTGGCCTGCAAGTTATTCGCTTGCAGGCCTTTTTTTTGCGCGCAAACCGGCTTGCATAATTCCCTGGAAAAAGGTGTGGGTTATGTGTTTGTGTGTTTCCCTTCCTCGTCTGTTCCTTATTGCCAGTGCGCTCTTGTTTGCACTGGGTTTCGCTGCTCCGACATTGGCCGACCCGGGTAAGGCGGGCTATGCGCGCCATTGTCAAGCCTGTCACCAGGCATCCGGCGACGGTATCCCCGGCGTTTTTCCGCCTTTAGCCAACAATAACAACATCAATAACAACCCGCAGTATCTCGCCGAGGCAATTGTGCAGGGTGTCAGTGGTCCCCTTGAGGTCAACGGCCAGCGCTACAACGGCACCATGCCCGCCATGGGCTATATCAGCGACCAGGAAGTGGCCGCCATTGTGAATTACATCATGGAGCGCTGGGGCGAGAGCGAGCAACGCCTGGCGCAAGACGACGTGAAAACCCTTCGTTAATCCCTTATTAAGGAGTCGTTATGTCGACTTTACTGAGTTCTGTTATAAAAGCATCCGCGCTGGCGGCCGTGGTCGGGCTGGTGGGTTGTTCGCAAGCGGCGTCTACGCCCAATGGCAACGAGTTTGTGATCGACGGCATGGTCTTTGGTTTGCCCGAGGCGGAAGTGTTTCGTGAGGACTACACGGGTCCAGCGGTGGTAGGTGACACCCTGAGTGCGTTGCCGCATCTTGAACCACTGACTTACAGCGGCAACCGGACCCACGAGGTACGTATTGATACCTTTGCCCAGGAGGTGGAAGTGGCACCGGGGGTCAGCTTTAACGCCTGGACTTACGGTGGTGCGGTACCGGGGCCGACGCTGCATGTGCGCGAGGGTGACCGGGTGATCTTTACCATGAAAAACCGCTCGGACGAGGAGGTGATTGTCACCGACCCGATGAAGGGCGGCTCGCCCTTCTTCCATCAGTTGGCGGCCAACCCCTACCAGAACAATCAGCCGTCAATCAGCCCCATGCCACACTCCATGGACTTCCACAGCGGTACGGTTGCGGCTGACGACAAATGGCGCACCATCGCACCCGGCGAGACCATCCGCTTCGAATGGGTCGCCAACTACCCTGGCGTCTATATGTATCACTGCGGAACGCCCAGTGTCCTGATGCACACCGCGATGGGTCAGTACGGCGCCGTGGTGGTTTCGCCTCGAGGCGGGTTCCCCACGGATCATCTGGTGGATCGCGAATACGTGATTGTGCAGTCGGAGTTCTACCTGGAAGATACCGGCAGCGGGCACATCTATAACCACCAGGCGGCCATGGCCCGCGATCCCAGTCACGTCACCTTTAACGGTCATGTGTCGGCACTGGTGGACGAACCTCTGCGAGCGGTTGAAGGTGAGCGGGTGCGGATCTACTTCCTGAATGCCGGACCCAGTGATACTTCCAGCTTTCATGTGATCGGCGCGATTTTTGATCGGGTCTGGTACGAGGGTAACGTCGAGAATGAATGGCGGGGCATGCAGACCGTTTTGCTGGGCGCCAGTAACAGTGCAGTGATGGAGTTTATCGTACCGGAAGCCGGCGTCTACAAATTGGTGGACCACGAGTTTGCCGATGCCGAGCGCGGTGCTGCCGGTGCCTTGATTGCCGCTCCGAGGGCACGCTGATGGCTCTGCGTCCGTTATTACTGGCTGCGAGTTTATGCGTGCCCTTGGTGACGGGCGCAGCGCCGGTGGTGATTCCGGCGGGGGACTTTACCTCGCCGGTATTGCTAGAGCGGGAACGGAGAACGGTGCCAGTAGCGGCGTTCAAACTGGACTCTGCCCCGGTGAGTGAGGCGCAGTTTGCCGGCTTTGTCGCGGCGAATCCCGGCTGGCAACGGGACCGGGTTCCCGCGATTTTCCACGACGGTGGTTACCTGCGCCACTGGTCGTCGCCGTCAACGCCTGGACAGGACGAGGATCGCCCGGTAACGCGGGTGTCCTGGTTTGCGGCGCGAGCCTACTGCGACGCGCAGGGCGGGCAGCTGCCCACACTCGAACAGTGGGAATACGCACTGGCGCATTTACGCGCGCGGGCTCAGATCACCGATGATGCTTACGCCCGTCTGGTATTCGCCTGGTACAACCAGACGCCCCTGGTCGAGCGCCATCAGACGGCGATCGATACCCTCGGTATGCTCGGGCAGGTCAACGAATGGTTGGAAGATTATCAACTGTTGCTCAGCAACGGTGAACAGATCGATTTCGGCGGCGGCTCCTGCGGCGATACCGCACGCTTGCTGGCCAGCTACGACGCCGCACACTACGCGACGTTTTTACGTTATCAGTCGCGCAGCGGGTATACCCCGGTAACTACTACCAGCACTCTGGGTTTTCGCTGCGCTTATCCTTTGGAGTCAGCGTTATGATGATGAATCAATACCTCTGCGCGGCGCGCGTGTTGGGTCCCCTGGCGGTTGGTTTTGGTCTGCTCGCCGCGCCACATTTTCTCAGCGCCGAGGAACCTTGCCCGCACCACGACCACAGCGCCATGGCGGCAGCGGAGGTCAGCAGCGAAGATTCGCTCTACCAAAGTGGCATTCTCTGGCAGGATCAGTTTGACCGGACCTTGCCGGTGACGACGCTGGCCGGCCAGCCGGTGTTGGTGACCATGGTCTATACCCGCTGTGCGACGGCCTGCCCGGTGCTGGTGGAAGACATCAAACAGATTCATTCGGCATTCGCCGACCAAGGCACCGACGCGCAGGTGTTGGTGGTCAGTCTCGACCACGAGCGCGACGACGCGGCCCATCTGCACGCTTTCGCGGAGCGGCACGGGGCCAACCGTGAAGGGTGGCACTTTGTCAGCGGTTCGGCGGCGGATATCCGCACCTGGGCGGCGCTGCTCGGGGTTCGCTATCGGCGCACAACCGAGGGCAATTACGATCACAGCAATGTGATTGCGGTGTTGGATGCCAGCGGCGAATTGGTATTTCGTCAGGAGGGGTTGGCGCAGGGTCCACACAAGGCCGTTGAGGCGCTGGCGCGCTTACCCCGCTAGGGGTAGTTGACTCTCGGCTTTGATATAAGTCAACGCTCGGCTGCCAGGCTGGGCGTAGCATCCTTCTTGTCAAATTCGACGTGATGGAGATAAGGAGGGCTGCTATGAGCCGCACTCAGAAACCGTTAGTCTACGCCTGTTCCGGCTGTTCCAATGTCGCCCAGCTCGCCAATGATATGGCCGTGGTGATGGATCGCGAAGGTCATGCTCAAATGTCCTGCATTGCCGGTGTTGGTGGTGATGTCAAAGGGTTGGTCAAGATCGCCCGCTCGGGCCGCCCGATTCTGGCCATAGACGGTTGTCCGATCGCGTGTGTGAGGGAAACCCTCGCACGCCACGGGGTAAAACCGACCTGGCACATGGATCTCACCGATATGGGCATCAAAAAGCGCAACGGAGAAAGCTGTAGCGTGCGAGAGCAGCACCGAGCCCTGTCCAGGGCCTATCAATTGCTGGAAATCATCCCCACACAAGTACTGGGTGCATGATTATTGAAAACGCTTTCCGCTCAGAGTAAAGGCTTGGGCTCGAGCGCGGTGTTCGTCGTGCGCTTGCCACGCTTTGCCTTCCGGTAACAGATAATCTGTTTTTCCTGCCGTGGTGTAGTCGACCCCCACGCCGGGTGTCTTGTTCATTTGATAGTACCCCTGCTCGACGATCGCCGGATTCTTGAAAACCCCCTCGTGCACGCTGCGGCTCTCTTCGGCCACAAACTCGAGAATATCGTCGACGCCAGCGTTGTTGGCGCGCCCGAACAGGGCCTGCTTGATGGCCTGAACCTGACGCATCCCTTCACACAGACCAATACCGCCGGTGTGCGGGCAGATACGAACATCGCGCCCCTCGCGCCGGGCCTTGATCGCGAGCAACAGTATCGCGAGGTTGTCGCAAATGCCCGCGACCCGGGCATAATCCATTTGAATCACGTCAATGGCGTAGTGTTTGTCGTTGCCCTCATAGTCGGGCGCAAACAGCAGATCTTTGAACACCACCGGTGAGCTGCCTTGCTCGCCGGTGGAGATGGGGACCCGAAGCGGTGGATCGTAATCGGCAAAGGCGCGGTTGAGTGCTTGCTGAATCGCGACATGGCTGATGGCACTGTGCTGGTTGGCCGGTTCTTCAAACCAGGCAATCTGGTAACGCGGATTGGCGCGATAGAGGCGTTCGGCCAGGTGCTTGATAAACACAATCGCTGAGCGGGTATCGAACACCTGATTGCTGTCGACGGCCACCAGCATTTTGGTACTGCGGCTGTCTTCCTTGTCGATGGTTTCATACACCAGAATCAATCGTTCGGCATCTTCCTCGGCGGCTGCCAGGGCCATTTGGTCCAGCTCCTCCCGATCCAGACGCTGGTCACTCGCCTGGGCGTTAATGCGTCGTTCAGACCAACTGGAGCCGACCTTCACTTTGATCTGCGGCCAGCCGGCGTGAATCATTTTTTCCGTTTCCTTGACCAGTGCATCGGTGCTGATGCCACTCCAGCCTGCGGTGTTGTAGGCCAGCAGGCCCCGCTCGTACACGTCGGCAATGCGCGCGTCCTTTCCCTCCTGGGCTTCCTCAAGCAGCGTGTAGGCTTCGGCGGGGCTGAGCACATCGGCGATGGGTTCGAAATCGATAAACTGGATCAGGTCCGCAGGTGCCATGCGCGCGATCAGTTCCCAGGCGGGCAGCCCCTGGCATTTGGCGGCGAGATCCCACAAGGCGTTGATCACCGCGCCAATCGCCATGCGCGAGATGCCCACGCCCCCGAGCCAGGCATAGTCGGAATCCTGCAGCATTGCCCGACCCAAACGCCCCAGGTTGCCGTTCTCGTGCAGGTGGTCGACGTCAACCGGTGCGTCTTTATCCAACAGAAAGCGTGTGGCGACACTGCGGGTCACACCACAGGTTTCCATCAGACCGTGACCATTGGTGAAAATAACGCCGGTGCCTACCAGTCCGGGTTTATCGGTGATGATTTCCAGTACCACATTGGCGTAGGTGGGGCCGCCCTGGGCGATATTGCGCGCGTCGCCGCCAAAGCCGGTAGGCGGGGCGGCAATGGCTTGCACATCAATGTCGACGATGGTGACCATAATGCCTCCTGTCATTGTGTACGGGGTTACCTAGAGTCTAGCAGGTGGACTTGGCGTCTACAGAACTTAACATAACTTAAAACTGCGGCGTGCCCGGGCCGGGGAGAAGGTGACATCGCGGCGCGCATCTGTTTACATAAGTTTTTCAACCAAAAATAACACAGAGGTTTCTGATGAGAGAGCATCCGACATACCCTTCGTTACGCCGGCGGATTCGCACCATGCTGGCGCCGGCGTTGCTGGCAGCGACATTGATACCCGCTGCCGGTGTCGCCGACGATATTTTCGCGCTGGAAGTTGAGGCCACCGAGGCGTCGAGCTGGTCGACGAGCTTGAGCCAGCGGGCATTGCCCCTGGCGGTGCAGATCCTGGTGGACGCGACTCAGCCGGTATCGGCCCGGCACGCGGCGGCTCGGCTGCTGGACCACGCCGGCTCGGAAGCCCTGAGCCAGGTGCCCGCGCTGATGGATAACCTGACCAATATGGCCCCCGATGATCGCTGGCGCATTGGTCCGGTATTTGTGCGGGCACTGGAACAGGAGCGGCTCTCCCCAGGCGCCTTGCAGGAACTCGCGCGCGAGCACAGTGACCCGGGCATCCGCCTTTTTGCTGTGCGTGTATTGTCCGCCGGCGCTGAAACTCAGTCTCCGGCCCGGTTTGCGGCACTCATGAACGATATTGTCAGTGCCGACCCCGATGCCCAGGTGCGTCGTGCGGCTTTGCGGGCGCTGGAACTGCACAGCTACGAGTCCCCCGAAGCGATTGCGACTTTCAAACGGTTACTCGATACCTCGGCTACGGATCAGCGCTTGATCGCTGCGCGAGGACTGGAGCGCGCGGGCCCGGCTGCGGCGGATGCGGTCACCCACCTTCTGGCGAGCCTGTCGGCGGAGGATGCGCACCCGGCGGTGCGCGAGCAGCTCTGGCGGGCGCTGGTCAGTGCCGGTGCTGACGATCCCCGGGTCATCGGCCCGGACGTGCCCAGGGCGCGCGGCGCCGACGCGGATGATCGTCGTCCGGGGATGAGACAGCGCTTAAGCGACACTTTTCAGCGCCGGGCTGAGCAGACCGAGCACCAGGCGGACACGGATAACGCCGGCGCCGCTTACTACTCGGGCAGTGGCTGGCGCAGTGATCGCCCCGCCTTGCCAGCCTTTCCCGATGCCCAGGGGTTCGGTATGTGGACCCCCGGTGGCCGCGGCGGCGAGGTGCTGCGGGTGACCCACTTGGGTGACAGCGGACCCGGCAGTTTGCGTGCGGCGGTGGAAGCCGAGGGGCCGCGAATCGTGATTTTTGATGTCGCCGGTGTGATCAATTTGCAGGATTCGCTCACCATTACCAATCCTTACATTACCATTGCGGGCCAGACGGCACCGGGGGAGGGGATTACCATTGCCGGACATCACACGCACCTGGGCACCCATGATGCGATTGTGCGTCACCTGCGCTTCCGGCCCGGGGGCAGCGCACCCTCGGGTGCCAAGGCGATCAACGTGCGCGAGAGTGATAACGTGATTGTGGATCAGGTGTCCACCAGTTGGGCCAAGGAGGAGACCCTGTCAGTGGTGGAGAGTGGCCGGATTACGGTTCAGCGCAGCTTTATCACCCACGGGTTGGTCAATGCCGGTCACCCCAAAGGCGAGCGGGGTTATGGCTCACTGGTTCGCGGCGCTGGGCCGGGCCGTCGTGATTATGCCCAGGGCGCTTATTACAGCTTTATCAACAACCTCTGGGCGCACCAGCGCTCGCGCGCACCGCGTCCGGGTAACTACGTCAACCACCGGGATGATCCGGTCGGACCTCTGTTCGATTTTCGCAATAACGTGTATTACAACTGGGGTGGTCTGAACTCGGGCGACAACTTCGACCGCGAGTCCATCTCCCGCTACAACTTTGTCGGGAATTACTTCAAGCCCGGCCCCAACAGTGACGGGAGCTACGGCTTTAACGAAGCCTCGCCCCACGCCCGGGCCTTCTGGAGCGACAATGCGCTGGATGGCGAAATCCCGGAGGATCAGTGGCGTCTGGTGCGCGGCGAAACCGGTGGCGACTACCGGCAGCTTGAACCCTTCAAGACCGGTCTGGTGCATACAGACTCGGCCCTCGCCGCCTTCGAGCGGGTGCTGGACGAGTCGGGCGCCTGGCCCCGGGATCGCTACGATGACGGTGTTGTCGAGGATGTGCGCACGCGCGGCGGACAGTTGATCGACGACCCGAGCGACGTGGGGGGCTATCCCAGCGTGCGCCCGGCATTGACCGTGGTCGATACCAGCGGCAATGGCATGCCCGACTGGTGGCAGGTGAAATTCGGGTTGGCGCCCGCCTATCCGTTGCCGACCAACGGCGATCTTAACGGCAGCGGCTACACCAATATCGAAGAGTATCTGAACGGCACCGATATGGAGGCTTACATCGACCCCGTTGGCGCTCACCGGTAACGATCAGTCCGCGCAGACCACGCAATTCCGGCCCTGGCCCTTCGCGGCGTAAAGGGCCTGGTCGGCGCGGTTAAACGCCGCTTTGAAGTCTTCACCTTGCTGCAGGGGCGCGATGCCGATGCTGATCGTGACCGAGCGCCCGTCGAGCTCTGGGTGTTGAATGGCCATCACTGCCTGGCGCAGGCGTTCTGCGAGGCGATAGGCGGCCTCGGTGTTGGCACCCGGCAATACCAGGAGAAACTCCTCACCGCCCCAACGGGTAGCACGGTCACTCTGGCGGGAATGGGCATTGATCACCTGCGCCACCCGGCTGAGCACCTGATCACCCACTTCGTGCCCGTAGGTATCGTTCACCGGTTTAAAGTAGTCAATATCCACCAGTACCAGGCTCATGGGCCAGACCAGGTCGGTGCTCTGCTCAAAAAAATTCGTCAGCCCCTGTCGGTTGAGTAAACCGGTCAGTGGATCCGTCATTGACAGGGACTGGAATCGAGCCTTCTCCCCCTGTAGCTCTGAGGCGTAGCGGCGCAGTATATAGATGCGCCCAAGCCCGGCAGCTGCCAACAACGTCGCCCAGGCGATCACGATCCCCAGATACCAATTTTCCGCCGACACCCAGGGGCCAATCAGGGTAACGCTATTGAGGCGGATCTGATGGTGGCCCAACGTGGAGGGGTGAGCGATATCGACACCGAACAGCATGACGTTCTCGCGGCTGGGGGTGGACAGGTGACGCGGCACATTGTTGTTATTGACCCACCAGTCAGCTACCAGAAACTCGTCCATATGGAGAGTCAGCGGCGTCTGGGTTTCAGATGAGGGCGCATAGGCACCCAGGTATTTTGTTGTCGCCGTGGTGATGGGGTCGTCCGGATCAGAGAAGCCCGGGACGTACTCGCTGAGGTAGAGCCTGAGCTTTTCGTTGCCGCCTTGATAATCGATGTCGACGACCATCCGCTGGTAGTTGCTGAGATCCACTGACCGGCGTTCGGGGGTGTCAAAATGGACATGAAAGCCGCAAAAAGGGGGGAAGCCCCGGTCGTTGGGCTCAAGCTCGCAGGAAAAGTGGATCTGCCCCTCATCAATCCACTGGGCGGAGCTGTTGCCGCCGTGAATTTCGTCGGCATAGATATGGGCAACGATGTCGGTGTCCGGTAGCCACTCCCAGTGCTTTTCCGGCAGAAGCTGATACGCGCCGGCAATCAGCAGAGTCACCAGCGCCAGGCTGAAGAGTATCCGGCTGATCCAGGGGGATTGGGGCATGCCTGGTCCTCTATCGGGGAGATTGGCGCAATATTCAACATTATGATAGCGGAAACCACTTTCGTTATCAAACGCTGGCATTGAACAAAAAGTGTGCTATATTATTTGTATAATAATAACATAATAGTATCAATAACCAATAATATAGGTCTCTATCATGATAGTAGCAACTAAAACCCCTCTGCGCCCGCTGCGTCGGGTGCTGGCTCTTGCCACGCTTGTTTTTGGTAGTCTGTGTGTTAACACGGCTTTAGCGCTGGATCTCACCGGTATTACCAACTCCCACGACCCCTCGACCCTGGTGCGTGACGGCAATACCTACTTTCACTTCACCACGGGCGACGGCATCTGGTACTCCACTTCGTCCGACCTGGTTCAGTGGGGCAACCCCGGCACGGTATTCCCCGTCGGAACCTGGCCCAGTTGGATCAATGACGCGGTGCCCGGCTTTGAAGGACACTTTTGGGCGCCGGATGCCATTCAGATGGGCGATTATTATTATGTCTATTACTCGGTCTCCACCTTTGGCAGCTCCCGTTCGGCAATCGGGGTAGTGCGCACGCCGTCGCTGGAAAATCCGAGCTGGCAGGACATGGGCATGGTGGTGCAATCCCATGGCGGTTCCAATGAAATCAACGCCATTGATCCCGCGGTGTTTCGCGATCACGATGGCCGTGTGTATTTCTCTTACGGCTCCTGGTTTGGCGGCCTTGGGGTAGCGGAAGTCAACCAGAGTAACGGCATGCTCGCCGAACCGGTGACACACATCTATGGCGGTGGTCACGACTCGATCGAAGCACCCTATATCACCCGCAACGGCGACTACTATTACCTGTTTTTTACGCGCGGCCGCTGCTGTCTGGGCGTTGATAGCGAGTACGAGATCCAGGTGGCGCGCTCGACCAGCGTCTATGGTCCCTATACCGGTGAACGCAATCTGTTCCCCAATGAGGTGGGCAACCGCAAGGGACCGGGACATGTGGGTATCCTGAAACAGGATGGCTGTAACTATGTGTCTACGCACTACTACGATTTGAATGACAATGGCAATTCCAAGCTTGATATTCAGATGATGAATTTCGTCAACGGTTGGCCGACGATTACCGACAACTTCACCAGTATTCAAAGTTGCGGTGGTGTGACTGAAGGCCTATACAGTTTTACCGCGCAGCACAGTGGCAAGAGTATGGAAGTGGAGTATGCGTCGACAGCCAACGGTGCCAACGTTGTGCAGTTTGACTTTATGGGTGGCTTGAATCAGAAATGGTATGTGATCGATCAGGGCACCGGTGAGTACAGCATCATCAATGCGCTGAGCCTGAAAGGCCTGGATGTCTGGAATGTCAGCACCGATGCCGGCGCCAACATCGCACAGTGGGATTATTGGGGCGGTACAGGGCAACGCTGGCAGTTCAATGCCGTGACCGGTGGCTACGTGGAAATTCAGTCAGTGCTCAGCGGGCATGTGCTGGATGTACAGGGTCAGAGTTCGGCAAATCACGCCAACATCCTGCAGTGGCCGAGTACTGGCGCCAGCAACCAGCGGTGGCAGATGCAACGCGAGTATTGATCTCGATTTTTCAAAAACAGAGGAGCCGGGCCGCCAGTGCGGCCCGGTTTTGCGTTTACTTGATCAGACGAATTGCAAAGGGTACGCGAAAGCCGTTACCTTTTGAGGTCGAAACAGCCCCCATGATGCAGAAAACCAGATGGCAGATGCCAATCACCGGAATCAGAAAAACGCCAATCACAATCACGGTCAATATGAGAGCGACGATATAGGCAAAGATGGCGGTGATCGACCAGTTTAGCGCCTCCTTTGACTGGTCCCGAATGTAGGCACTGTCGGTTTTGACGAAGTAGATGATCAGGCCGGGAATAAAGCCAAAGAACAGGGTCAGAATCCAGGTGATCAGGCCCATGTTCTTTTCATCCTGGTCTGTCGTTGAAATCGGCGTTCTGGCGCCCGTCGCCTCTTCGATAATATCGTTTGTCATGGTGTAGCCTCCTGTCAATCATCGTTGTTGTTCGAATACCTTCCTACCGATGGGTACCCGATCGAGTATAGTTCCGTTTTTTCACGATTGACAGCGAACGCCGCTGAGCATCTTCACGACCAGGGCCGGCGCGCGGTGAGCACAACCGCTGCGATGCGATCCACATCGGCATAGCCGGGCTCGGCCAGTTCTTCGCCGAACACGTCCGGATCGAGCTCCTGATAGTGCCACTGTAGGCCAGAGTCGGCGAAATTCGGAGTGACTGCCGTGAGGAACCGATCCGTACCGTTGACCACGGCAGCGCCGGTATAAAGCAGCAGCGAGCCGCCGGGGGCGAGCCTTGTTTTGGCCAGCTTCGCAATTGCCAGAGAAAGTCCTTCGCCAAAGCTGCCGCCACCGTGCCGGTAGCTGCGCTCATGGGCATCGAGCAGATAAGGGGGATTGGCGACGATCAGATCAAGGTCTCCGTCAACGCCATTGAGCAAATCCGAGTGCTGAGCGACGACGCGTTCGGTACCGGCGAGGTGGGCGTTGACGGCGGTGTAGTGCAGGGCGATGTCATTGATGTCTAGCGCAAACACGTCGGCGTGTGGCCGTTCAAGTGCTACGACCACGGCGCCGGGGCCAGCGCCGCAGCCGATGTCGACGGCACGCCGAACGGATACATCACTGGAAAGATAGCGAGCAATCGTGTTTGCGAAACGGTAGCTGTCCGGTCCGAAGAAAATCGCGTCGGTGGCTGTCGTCGGATAAGCCGAGTGGATGAAAAGTTGCCCGTGTAGCGTTGACGCGCGCACGCGCGAAACCCAGCCTTCACCGTGGGGGTTGAGCAGATCCGCGGCGCTCATCGCCTCGAACAGTTGAGGTGCTATCACCCCGGCCTTGAAGGGTCGGCTCCAACCGAAGACATCTGTGCTGTTACGCGCCCAGGCATTCTTCAGCCGTGAATTGACGCGCGCATGGGTGGCCGGTGTTACTGTGGTAAATGCATAGCCGGTAGCTTTGAGCGCGAGTGCCAGACGCAGGAGGCGGTCATCGTTCATGGTTAAAGCACTTGCTGAAAAAGATCGGTATAGAGCTTCGTTGCTGCCAGTCCTGCAGGCGTCGGGTGGTTGCCTGGCGAGAGCATTCCTTCTAACACCGCGAACGCCTTCGCCTTGGTGTCGGCCCTGGCCAAGTGACGGAAAAGCGCATCAACGTCCGGGCAGCTACCGGGGCTCGGTGCTGCATCGGCGTGGTGGGCAATAATGCGTTCGAGGCTGGCATCGCCGGGCACTACGGCGGTGGTCTTTTCGACATCTGCTAACCTGGGGCGACTGCGAAACCGGTTGCTGGTACGTGCTGTCGGTGTTTGCCCGGTATCCGCCAGAATCCAGTCCCGCAGAAGCTGTTGCTCATAGCCGTCGAAGACGCCGAACATGGGTGCCTGCTTATCGGTCACCAGATGCCAGAAGCGGCTTTTCTCCGGGCTCTCGCCGCGCCGGATCCATCCGGCGGATTGGAGCGCCTTGAGCAGGTCTGCAATCTCGCCCGGCGAAGTAAGCCAGTCGCTTACTGACCGTCCCGCAACCAGGCAGTAGTCAGAATGCAAGTTCGCACCGACCAGCGCCTTGTCGGCAAGAACCCGCAGCAGTTCTTGCTCGAGGTCGAAGGACGCAATGACCTGAGGCGTACCCACGCCCACCTGATTGAGCCGGAAACCGTTCCCGACACGGCGAATAAAATCGGCGGCATTGCCGATGCTTGGCGTACAGTCGAGCAGGCACTGCAGGGCCTTGCGCGCGTGCCCGGTCGAGGCATTATCGATCGTAATGTGCAGGGTGAAGTAGTAGGGGTCAATGTCGAGTTCGTTCAGCTCGTAGGCAGTGATGGGCAAATGCAGGGGCAACTGTTCGTAGCCCAGATTGTAGCCGATCAGCTCGGGCAAGAATTCGTGCGCGTGATGGGCCAGGGCGAGCTGCACGGTGCCTTGGGTGAAATGCTCTTCGGGACCGTTCTGCCACTTGTCGCAACCATAGCGCGCGAGCAGCCCCTTGTAGAGCAGGACATGATTTTGCAGCGTATTGCCGCAGCCGAGCTCTTCGAGGTAGGTTTGGATAAGGGGCGCGAGCCGCGGGTCCTGCCAACGCTGCAACAGGCCGTAGAGCCAGGCGCCGTCCACGAGCTTCGTGGGTGCCACGGCGCGAAGGAAGTACATTGCATGGGAGCGGCTGCTGAAATAGCTCCGGGGTGCACCGCCGTGACGCCGGTCGAGATAGTGTCGGTAAGCCTGGGCCGCATGCTTGTGGGACTGACGTAAAATGTGAGGCAATGACTGCAGGTCGGCGGGAAAGTCAGTGTCGATCGCCGCTGCCGCGCTCAGGTGTTTCAGCAGGAAGGTGCGCGATGTGGCGCGTGTCAGTTCGTCGATCCGTCCCGTTTTGTCGCCGCGTTCGTCCAGCATCGCGAAGTAGAGTTGCCTGCTACGCGCTTGCTCTGGTGCCAGATAAGGGGAGGCCGTTCGCAGAACTTTACGTGGTACTGAAAACATTATCTCTACGCCCTATGCCGCTTGCTCGCCAAAATGCTATGGGTCGGCAGCATAAGGCGTTCTTAACGCAATCAGCACCGAAGGTCTATCGTGCACCGCTCCACCCTAGGAGTCTGTTCGATGTCCCACACTCTGACCGCCTATCCGTGCGCACGTTGCACCATCTCCGCCGTGGATGTTGCTAAGGGTCTGGGGTAATCCCTGGGGGCGTTACCTAATCCAGAGTCCGAGCCCGAAGGTATTCCTCGCAATTCTCCGTTGTAAGCGGCTTGGCGTATAAAAAGCCTTGGCCCGCGTTGCAGCCCAAGGCTTGGAGGTGGCCTTCCTGTTCTTTGGTTTCAATCCCCTCGGCCAGCACGTCCAGCCCCAGGCTGTGTCCCATTTGAATGATCGCACTGGCAATCGCTCCAGTTTCCGGCTCGCCGCTCAGCTCCCGAGTGAATGACTGATCTATTTTTAGGCGATGGAGCGGAAACTGATTCAGGTAGTTCAGACTTGAGTATCCGGTGCCAAAGTCGTCTATGGCAAGCGTGACCTGCAATTCGCGAAGTGCTTTGAGCGTCTGGGTGACCTGGTCAATACTTTGCATGACGACGCCTTCCGTGACCTCCAGTTCCAGTAGGTCGGGCTGTAGTCCTGTGCGTGAAAGCACCTCGCTTATCCGATCACAAAAATCAGCCTGGCGGAATTGATGTGCTGAAATGTTCACCGCAATAGACCCTTTCGTCAAGCCTTGAGATACCCAGCGAGCGTGCTGTGTGCAGGCAGTTTCCAGCACCCAGTTCCCAATGGGTATGATTAGGCCGCAGTCCTCTGCAATCGGTATGAATTGGTCAGGGGGAATAAGTCCGCGGGAGGGGTGCTGCCATCGGACCAGGGCCTCCAGGCCGAGTACTTCGCCAGTGTTGAGGGAAAGTTGTGGCTGATACATCAGAAACAGTTCGTGACGTTCTACAGCACGATGCAAGTCACTTTCAAGGGTCAGACGATCCAGCGCTCGCATATTCATTTCAGGTGCGTAGAACTGGTAGCGGTTACGCCCCAATTCTTTGGCGACGTACATTGCCGCATCTGCATTGCGCAGTAAGGTTCCCGCATCCTCTCCATTGCGGGGGAAACAGGCAATTCCGATACTTATGCCCAGGATAATTTCGGTCTTCTCCAGAATAAATGGGGCGGCAATGACAGTGAGGAGCTTGTCGGCAACGAGAGCAGCATCTTGTTCTTTCTTGATTCCCGTAAGAGCCACGATAAACTCATCACCCCCTTGCCGGCTTACCGTATCCCCGGAGCGCACACAGCGGCACAGCCGCTTTGCAACCTGATGGAGAAGCTGATCGCCCAGTGCATGCCCAAAAACGTCATTTACATGTTTGAATCGGTCCAGGTCCAGGAAAAGTAAGGCGACTTGTTCATCATGCCGCTGAGCGTGTGACAGCGCTATGTTGAGCCGATCGGTTAGAAGCAATCGATTGGGTAGGTCTGTGAGCGGGTCATGAAGGGCCATATGGCTAAGCTGATCATTAGCTCTTTGGCGCTCGGCTGCGGCACCGAGGATATTGGCAACACCTTGCATAAAACCGACGTCATCAGCCGGAAACTCGCGAGGCTTAGTGGCGTAAGCGCCCAGCACGCCGACAGGATTTTCATTGCCACCAATCAAGACATCGACACCGCTTACAACGCCATGATGAGTGAGCAACTCGGACGGAGTGAATTGTGAATCCTCACTGAAATCATGAATGATGACGGGTTCGTGAGATGTAAGGATCCGATAGGTTTGTGTCTGCCCCTTTGGTTCCGCGACTTGGTGCCCAATCCAGCCTGCTTTCCAGCCGGTGCCAGCTTTCAGTACCAAAGGTTTTTGGGGGCCATCCAGTAGCAGAACGCTGCTAAACTCTACTTTCAGACCTTGCGTGACTGTCGATGCCGCCTCCGTATACACCTCGTCGAGACTCGCGGCAGACAATGCAAAGCGTCCTAGCGCGGCGACAAGTAGTTGTTGCTGTGCCCTTGCGTGTAGCGCCAGTTCGGCCTGTTTTCGTTCAGAAATGTCCTGAACCGTGCCAAAGAATCCTATGACCTCGCCACGATCATTTTTTCTCGGTACCGCGACTATCTGAACATGGGATACTTTACTGGGACCTTCGCTTGTTTGTAGGTCAAATCTTTGACTTTCACCTGATGTTGTCCCCAGATTGATCATTTTAGTCAAAAGCGCGGCGCTTTCAGAGTCGTACAGCATCGTGATCTCATGAAAGCTCTGGGGAGGACCAAGCCGACAGTCTCTTCCCAAAATTTGATACAGTACCTCGGACCAGGTTGATTGTTCGGTTATGAGACTGTATTCCCAATCCCCGATCTTGCCGACGCGCTGGGCCTCATCGAGGCGCTCCTGAGTTCGCTTCAGATCGTCAATGTCCGTGCAAGTGCCAAACCACTTTACGATGTTTCCTGCCGCATCGCGCATTGGCACAGCCCTGCCGAGCATCCAGTGATAAACCCCGTCCCATCGACGCAACCGGTACTCAATCTCATAGGGTTCTCCGCTGGTCGTCGCTTGCAGCCACAACTTGGCAGCATGATCCCGGTCCTCTGGGTGGAAGGGCGGATTCCAGCCAAACCCGAGGCTCTCTTCAAGTGTCAGTCCCGTGTAATCGAGCCAGCATTGATTAAAGTCAATATGCCAGCCATCGGGGCGGGTAACCCACACAATTTGAGGCATGGTTTCAACCAGCGTCCGGAATTCCGCCTCGCTTGTGCGCAACGCGTCCTGGACCCGGTTGAGCTCTGTTTGCCGATCGCTAAATAGCATGACAGCTAATCACTCGCTTTGCCCTCAATGGTAAACTCTGAAAGTGCAGTCTACACCCTATTGCGCTGGTGATATGGACTAATAGAGTTGGAAGCCGAGCTTCCCCTGCGCGCACCTCAGGAACGGGGGACTATTAACGATAGAAGCCGTCTGCTGCGTTGCGCGCCCAAGCATTGAAACGCGACCCGCTGAAAAGATCGCGCGGGGGAGGCGGGCCAGTAGGGAATCACGCGAACATATACCGAAGATATATCGTGCGCCCAACCCTCTCAGGAGTCTGTTCGATGCCCCACACACTGACGGCCCGTTGGTAATAGGTAGGCCGTACCACAAGGTACCGATGGTGATGAACCCCAAGTCGTTAGACACAATAATGACCAATAAAGGAAAAACCGATAGTTCTGTAGAATCAACAACCTATGCGTGCTTTTCAGGAGATATATCCCGAGCCTGGGCTCAAAAAGCAGTGCAGTTAAAGTAGAGAGTCGGGCAATACGTCAGCTCTCTTGTTTATAAGTTGCTGAAATTTAAAAGTATTTGTAAGGTTTCTGCCGTCAATGAGCGGTATTTTGGCCGTAGGGTTCGCCCTCAGAAAAGGATCCTTGACTGTCACGTAACGTTAGCGTTCAAGATGCTCAAGGTCGATGATTACAACATTCAGGAGAGTAGCCGTATGGACAATGAGCGTATCTACAGCGTCAGTGAGTTGAGTCGGTTGGCGGGGGTATCCGTACGAACGTTGCACCATTACGATCAGGTGGGCCTTCTGAAACCATGGCGGAAAGAGAACGGTTATAGGGAGTATGACCGGAAACACGCCGTTCGGCTTCAGCAGATCATTATTTATCGGGATCTTGATTTCTCTCTTGAGGAAATAACTCGCCTGTTAGATCTGGATGCTGATAACCAGGCAAAGGCACTGAACTCCCAGAGAGACTTGTTGTGGCAACGACAAAAGCAAATTCAACGCATGATTGACAGCCTTGAGGTCACTATGAAAAGTATTCAGTCTAAGCAGAACGTGGATATTATGTTTGAGGGCTTACCGAAAGAGAAGATAGCAGATTATGAAAAATCTGTGCGTGACAGGTTTGACCTGAGTTTTGAAGGTATTACCGAAGATTTACTTGGGGGGTTCAGCTCAGAAGAAGCAAGGGCGCTGAAGGAGGAGGGAGATCGATTTGCTGAGGATTTTGTCAATGTCATCCATCTTCCGGTGGAGTCGGAACAGGTTCAGCGCTTGGCCGAGCGTCATCACGATATGATAAGTAAAATGGCCAGCTTTGCAGAGGAGGGCGTTGAACTCGACTACGATACAGCTCTGAAAGCTTCTCATTTTTTAGCGAACGACGAAGCGACACAGGAGTTCTATAGCTTTTACCACGACGACTATGCAAGACGCCTTGGGGAAGCGTGGAGGTACTTTGCAGAAACCAGATTGAAGAGCTAGCCGGTTTGGCGGTGCTGGAGGGTGGCCGGGTTAGCCACCCTCCGTCTCTAGATATTGGAAATGGGCTGTTATCAATCAATTAGCCCTCTGTGTAAGCCTCCGGGCTCGGGCAGGAACAAATCAGATTGCGATCCCCGTAGACGTTATCAATCCGGTTGACGCTCGGCCAGACCTTGTGGATCTTGAGCCAGCTCGCGGGGCGCGCGGCGGTGTCGCGGTTGTAGGGGCGTTCCCAGTTGTCCGTAAGCACGTCGTCCTGGGTGTGGGGCGCGTGGCGCAGGGGGCTCTGGTCGGCGTTCAGTTCACCGCTTTCCACTTGTGCAATCTCCCGGCGAATGGCGATCATGGCGTCGCAGAAGCGATCCAGTTCGGCCTTGGATTCGGACTCGGTGGGTTCAATCATCAGGGTACCCGGTACCGGGAAGGACATGGTCGGGGCGTGGAAGCCGAAGTCCATGAGGCGCTTGGCGATATCTTCCTCAGTAATGGTGCTCGCCTCTTTGAGCGGGCGCAGGTCGAGCAGACATTCGTGGGCCACAAAGCCTTCGCTGCCCTTGTACAGGATGGGGTAGTGGTCGCCCAGGCGTTTGGCCACATAGTTGGCGTTGAGAATGGCGATTTCGGTGGCCTTGCGCATGCCCTCGGCGCCCATCATTTTGATATACATCCAGCTGATCGGCAGAATACTGGCGGAGCCCCAGGGCGCCGCGGAAATGGTGCCGTTGGCCGGATTGGTGCCCGGCACCGCGGAGATCGGATGGCCGGGCAGGAAGGGGGCCAAGTGGGCGCCCACACCGATGGGGCCCATGCCCGGGCCACCGCCGCCGTGAGGGATGCAGAATGTCTTGTGCAGGTTCAGGTGCGAGACATCGCCGCCGAATTGACCGGGCGCGGCCAGGCCCACCAGCGCGTTGAGGTTGGCGCCGTCGATATACACCTGGCCGCCGACCGCATGAATCATGTCGCACAGTTGGGTAATGCCCTCTTCAAACACCCCGTGGGTGGAAGGGTAGGTGACCATGATGCAGGCGATGCGCTCGCCAAAGGTATCGATTTTGGCTTGAAGGTCGGCCAGATCCACATTGCCTTTGCTGTCGCAGGCGGTCACTACCACCTTCATGCCCACCATCTGGGCGGAGGCCGGGTTGGTACCGTGGGCTGAAGCGGGAATCAGGCAGATATCCCGCTCGGTGTCGCCTTTGCTTTCAAAGTATTTTTTGATCGCCACCAGACCGGCGTATTCGCCCTGGGAGCCGGCGTTGGGTTGCAGGCTGATGGCGTCGTAGCCGGTGCAGGCCTTGAGCAGGTTCTGCAGCTCCTCAAACAGCGCCTGATAGCCCTGGGTCTGCTCGAGGGGGGCAAATGGGTGCAGCTTGCCAAACTGGGGCCAGGTCACCGGAATCATTTCGGCGGTGGCATTGAGCTTCATGGTGCAGGAGCCCAGCGGAATCATCGAGTGATTCAGGGCCACATCCCGGCTCTCCAGACGCTTAACGTAGCGCAGCATCTCGGTTTCACTGTGGTAACTGTTAAACACAGGGTGGGTCAACACGGCGTCGGTGCGTTTCAGTGACGCGGGGATGCCCGGCGTGCCCTGGGCTGCCAGCTCGGCATCCATAGCTTCCAGATCGAGGGCGTGGTCGCCAGCGCAGAAAACGTTGAGCAGACGGCTGACGTCGTCCAGGGTCGTGGTTTCGTTGAGGCTGATCCCCAGACGGGTCTCGTCGACCTTGCGCAGGTTGATCTCGTGAATCAGTGCCGCCTGGTAGATGCCTTCCTGTTTTTTGGCGCTGCCCATATCCACGGTGATGGTATCGAAGTAGCTGTCGTGTACCACGATAAAGCCTTTGGCGCTCAAGCCTTCGGATACCAGCGCCGCCAGCCGGTGGATGCGCTCGGCAATGCGTTTGAGGCCTTCGGGGCCGTGGTAGATGGCGTAAAACACGCTCATCACCGCCAGCAGCACCTGACTGGTACAGATGTTGGAGTTGGCTTTCTCGCGGCGGATGTGTTGCTCGCGGGTCTGCATGGCCATGCGCAGGGCGGGCTTGCCTTTGGTGTCGACGGATACGCCGATGATCCGTCCCGGCGCCGAGCGCTTGAACGCTTCCCGGAAGGCAAAGAAACCGGCGTGAGGGCCGCCAAAACCCATGGGGATACCGAACCGTTGGTTGGTGCCCACTACCACATCGGCTCCCATGCTGCCGGGTGATTTGAGCAGCATCAGGCCCATCAGATCGGTGGCCACGGTGACCAGGGTCTTGTTGTCGTGGGCCTGGGCAATAATGTCGGTAAGGTCGCGCACAGCGCCAGTGGAGCCGGGGTACTGGAGCAGGGCGCCGAAGCACTCGGTACTCGCCAGCTCATCGGCGCTGCCGGTGACCACCTCAATGTCGAAGTGCTCCGCGCGGGTGCGAATCACGGCCAGGGTCTGGGGGTGAGTGTCGGCGTCGACAAAGAAGGTCGTGGAGCGGTTCTTTTTGTTCTGGCGCGCGCACATGGCCATGGCTTCGGCGGCGGCGGTGCCCTCGTCGAGCATGGAGGCGTTGGCCATTTCCATGCCGGTGAGATCCATGATCATCTGCTGAAAGTTGAGCAGGGCCTCGAGCCGACCCTGGGCGATCTCCGGCTGGTAGGGCGTGTAAGCGGTGTACCAGCCCGGGTTTTCGAGCACGTTGCGCAGGATGACGTTGGGCACGTGGGTGTCGTGGTAACCCATACCGATATAGGTCTTGAAGAGCTTGTTCTTGCCCGCGATAGCGCGTAGCTCAGCCAGTGCCTCGGCCTCGGTTCTGGGGCCGTTGAGTGCCAGCCTGCCGTCCAGGCGGATACCGGCGGGGACGGTTTTGCGCACCAGCTCGTCAATGGATGCCAGGCCCAGGGCCTGAAGCATGGTTTGGGCCTGCTCGGCGTCGGGGCCGATATGGCGCTGGATAAACTCATCCTGGCCCGTCAGTTGGGACAGCGAAGCAGTGCGAAAATCAGCGGACATAGACGGGGTGCTCGTTCTGGCTGGACTACGGACGGGGCGGGCGCTCGGCACCGCCAGGGAAGGCCGCAATAGTAGCAATCACAGGCGGTTACGGCAATCAATCCGGGGCTTGTTTGACCTGGATCGGGTCCCGTTTGTCTGTCGAAGTGCTAGGATTGTCAAAAAGCACAACGGTGAGCCTAAGGATGCCCATGACCGACGATAAACCCCACAAAATTACCTTCCTGGGTGCTGCCCAGCAAGTGACCGGCTCTTGTCACCTCCTGGAAACCGGGGGTGAGCGCTATTTACTGGATTGCGGCATGTTGCAGGGCGAGCCCTCAGAGCAACCGGGTTTCACGTTCAAGCCCGCCAGTATCGACGCGGTGATTCTGTCTCATGCCCATCTGGACCACAGCGGGCTGCTGCCGCAACTGGTGCGCGAGGGCTTTGGCGGTGCCATCTATTGCACGCCGGGGACGCAACGGCTGCTGAAAATTCTGTTGGAAGATGCCGCCGGGCTTTACTTGCGCGACCTGGAATACGACAACCTGCGCCGTGAGCGCGCCGGCAAGCCCCTGCTGGAGGCGCGCTACACCCGCGAGGATGTGGCCGAGGTGTTGAACCGGTGTGAGGCGATCCCCTACGGCGAGCTCACCCGGGTCAGCGATCAACTGCAGCTGACCTTTTACGATGCCGGGCATATTCTCGGTGCATCGGTGGTCGAGTTGGGTGTCGGTCCGGGCAATCAGCGCAAAACCCTGGTATTCAGCGGCGACCTGGGCAACCCGGAGACCTCGCTGATGCGCGATCCGACCCGGTTGGAAAAGGCCGATGTGGTGTTGATGGAAGGCACTTATGGCGACCGGGATCACCGGGGCTTTGCCGAGACGGTGGCGGAACTGGAGCAGGTCTTGACTGAAGCCCGGGCGAGCAAGGGCAATGTGTTGATTCCGGCGTTTGCCGTGGGGCGTACTCAAGAGTTGCTGTTTCAGCTCGGTCACCTGTACCAACAGGGCAAGCTCGACGGTTGGCAGGTGTTTGTCGACAGCCCGATGGCCAAGGCGGTCACGGAGGTCTATGAAGACTTTCGCAGCACCTGGGACCGGGACGACCGGGCACTCTTGGCCAAGTACAAAAGCCGTACCCTGAAAGACTTTTTACCCTGTCTGTCGGTGACTGAAAGTGTGGATGAGTCGATTCAGATCAATCGTATTAAAAACGGCGCGATCATTATCGCCGGGAGCGGTATGTGTACCGGGGGGCGTATTCGCCACCACTTCAAACACCGCCTGTGGAAGGCCAATACCCATGTGGTCTTTGCCGGCTTTCAGGCGCGCGGAACCCTGGGGCGGATGTTGGTGGACGGCGCCAAGCTGATCAAGCTGTTCGGCCAGGAGGTGTATGTGCGCGCCCAGATTCATACCATCGGGGGTTTTTCGGCGCATGCGGGCCAGTCGGAGTTGCTGGCTTGGGCGGGCAGCTTCGTCAATAAGCCTAAATTCTATCTGGTGCACGGGGAAGAAAAGGCGCTCGACACGCTGGCCGAAGCCTTGTGGGAGCACACGCGCATTGAAGCGACGGTGGCGGCCAAGGGCGCCACCGTGCACTTCTGATTACATGCGGTCCATGACCTCGATGCCCAACAGCTCCAACCCGGTCGCCAGGGTCTGTGCGACCAGATGGCACAGGCGCAGGCGGCTGGTGCGCAGCGCCTCGGGCACGTCCGATTTCAGAATCGGGCAGTGCTCGTAAAAGGCCATATACAGGCTGGCGATATCGTACAGGTAGGTGCACAACAGGTGCGGCTGCGCCTCGCGGCCGACCTGTTCCAGGGCTTCGCTGAGTTGCAGCAGGCGAATAGCCAGGGCACGCTCCTGTTCCGCGGCCACGCTGATATCCCCCGACAGGCTCCCGGGCTCTACGTCAGCCTTGCGGAAGATGCTCTGAATACGGGTGTAGGCGTATTGCAGGTAGGGCGCGGTGTTGCCATCGAAGCTGAGCATCTTGTCCCAGTCGAACACATAGTCGTTGGTGCGGGTCTTGCTCAGGTCCGCATATTTGACTGCCCCGATACCCACTTTGCGCGCGATTTCCGCCGCCGCTTCCGGGTCCAGCTCGGGACTTTTGGCGAGCACCACCTGAGCGGCACGCTCGACCGCCTCCTCCAGCAATTGTGCGAGCTTGACGGTGCCGCCGGTACGGGTTTTGAAGGGTTTGCCGTCCTTGCCCATCATGGTGCCAAAGGCGTGGTGCTCCAGGCTCACCTCCGGGTGCACAAACCCGGCTTTACGCGCGGTAATAAACACTTGCTGCATGTGCAGGGACTGGCGCGCATCGATAAAGTACATGATCCGGTCCGCATCCAGCTGCCCGGCGCGGTAGCGCAGCGCTGCCAGGTCGGTGGTGGCATAGAGATAACCGCCACCCTGCTTTTGTATGATTACCGGGGAAGGGTTAGCGTCCTTGTCTGCGAGCTCTTCCAGAAAGACCACCTGGGCACCCTGGTCCTCGACCGCCAGTCCCTGGTCCTGCAACTCTTTGACCAGCACTGACAGGTCATCGTTGTAATAGCTCTCGCCGCACACGTCGTTGTCGGTGAGGGTGACGTTGAGCTTCTGGTAAATCTCTTTGCTGTGCTGGAGGGAAACCGTGCGGAACTCTTCCCACAGTTTCAGAATCTCCGGGTCGCCGGATTGCAGGCGCACCACATAGTCGCGCGCCTTGTGGGCGAAGGCTTCGTCCTGATCGAAATGCTTTTTGGCTTGCTGATAAAAAACTTCCAGGTCCTGCAGGGCCATTTCCGCGTCCCGCTCTTTGCCCAACTGCTCCTCCAGCTCGGCAATCAGCATCCCGAACTGGGTGCCCCAGTCGCCCACGTGATTCTGGCGGATGACATTGTGCCCCTGAAACTCCAGCAGGCGGGCGAGGGCATCGCCGATGATGGTGGAGCGCAGGTGGCCCACGTGCATCTCTTTGGCCAGGTTGGGGCCGGAATAGTCGATGACCACGGTCTGGGCTTCGGCGTCACTGGCCTGGGCGATGGCCAGGCGAGGGTCTTTCTCAGCCGTGCTCAGCTGCTCGGCCAGCCAGGCCGGATCCAGGTGGATATTGATAAAGCCCGGACCGGCGATGTCCAGCTTGGCGGCGATTCCGTCCAGCGCCAGGTGCTCAAGGATCTTGCCCGCCAGCTCGCGCGGGTTGCTCTTGGTCGCCTTGGCGGCACCCATGGCGCCGTTGGCTTGATAGTCGCCAAAGCCGGCTTTTTTGGATGGCGCCACCAGGGCCTTGCATTCAGCGGGAATACCGGCCGCCAGCATAGCCTGCTGGACTTTGTCGTTCAGGAGTTCGCGGATGTTCATAAGTGATGGGGTCGCTTTTAAATGAACGCGAATTGTACCGGCGCGATGGGCACCTGTCATCCTGAGCGGACGGTCTTTGGCCGATCGGTTTAGCCGAGCCAGTCAAGGCCCAGGA
The DNA here is from genome assembly GCF_003259155.1 of Marinimicrobium alkaliphilum. Lineage (GTDB taxonomy): Bacteria > Pseudomonadota > Gammaproteobacteria > Pseudomonadales > Cellvibrionaceae > Marinimicrobium_A > Marinimicrobium_A alkaliphilum. The sequence goes on along the minus strand of NZ_QGMQ01000009.1, from coordinate 130,395 downwards.
TCAGCCGGGGTTCGCCCTCATTGGCGGGTGAGCGATGAACCAGACCGCGCCCTTCATTGCCCTCCCAGGCCTCGCCCTTGAGCAGGGCGACGGCGCCGGAGGATAAACGTTGAATGTGCTCTGGCTCCACGACCTGCTCCGGTAATGCTCCGGGTTTGTCTGCGCGCCTGACCTGGGGTTCGGACAACCATTCGGTGCCGGTTCCCCTGTAGGTACACAGCAGTCGGGCGGGGACACGGTCCACATGGAAGCGCGGACACATCGTGGACTTGATCAGGTGCAGACGCAGCCCCACGGCGGCAGGCTCAAACAGGCAGCGATACATGGCGACGAGCTGCGCTACGTCCTCCAGCCAGGCTTCGGCATGGGGCAGTGCCAATGCCCAGTCAGGTAGTATCCCGGCCGCGCCTCGGGTGTGCTCCAGGCTGACAAACCGTTCCAGTGTGCCTGCCCGCAGCGCAAAAGCCTCGGCAAACCCGGCGATCTCGGGGCTCAGAGTGCGCTGCCAAACCGCGAGGTTGACGTCATTGCGAAAGATCTCTGTCAGGCACTCGGGTTGGTCTCCCACAATGGCGATGGGAGCCGTCAGGGCATCGGGGTATCGGGTCATGGAGAGCTTGCCGTCTGGTTGAGTAGGAATAGTTATGATATAACATAATGAATATGAGTTGAACCGGGACACGGTTCGAAATTTCGGGAGTAGGCCATGTCAGATTTAATACCACAGCGCTATGAGGAATGGCGGCACTGTATTACCCACACCTGCGGTATCCCCTTGACGGAGCGTTATATTCGCGAGCGAATCAAGGCGCTGAACGACAGCCGTGATCATATGACAGCAGGATTCGTTCAGTTGTACGGCGAGGGTCATCGGCGTCAGACGCTGGCCTGGTTTGAGCGGGCGTTGGAGGAACTGAACTGAGGGAGGGGTGCGCACAAAAAAGGCGGCCCCTTAACGGGGGCCGCCTTTTTAAGAACCTCGGGGCCGGAGCCCCGCGTTCAAAACTATTAAGCGCAATGCTTAGATAGCTTGAATGTTCTCGGCTTGCGGGCCTTTTTGGCCTTGAGTCACATTGAAGCTAACACGTTGGCCTTCAGCCAGGGTTTTGAAGCCTGAACCGGTAATGGCGCTGAAATGAGCAAACACGTCTGCACCAGACTCTTGCTCAATAAAACCAAAACCTTTTGCTTCGTTGAACCACTTAACTGTACCAGTAACTGCTGACATAATCGTACCTAAATAAAAATATTGAGATTGGCCCTTGTGGACCGGTAGTGCTGGAAAGATTCTATTACTTAAAAAAGACAGGACGATTACGTGCGACTGAGTTGCTAGCTACTGGCAGGGACTCGAACGGGTTTTTACAATATAAATCAGAACTTCCTAACCCGACCCATAGTACAGGGTCTGTAGGCCTTGTCAACGCTTTTCGTATCCCTTGTGGCAGGCCGGGCCTGGGGCGAGGCGTCGGATTCAATGACTGCAGAGGCCCCGAGTCGCTTCGGCGTCAGCCCGTTGGTGCGAGTAGTCCGGAATTCACTGTCGGGGTAGAATAAGCAAATTTATAAAATCGAGGGATGATATGAAGCGCGTAATAGTAGGATGCTTGTTGGTTGTTATTGTGGTGATTTTTGGGGGTAACTATTACTACGGGCGCCAGGTGGATAAACACCTGGATGATGCCGCCCGGCTCATGGCAGCCATGGGTGGCTCTCTGGAGTACGACGGTACGCGCATTACACCGGGCGGCGATATTCGCATCAACGGTTTACGTCTGTATGCGCAGGGCGAGCGACTCGAGATCGACCGGCTAGTAGTGCGCACCGGAAGCATGTTGGGTGTCCATCGCCTGGCAATGGCTGTCCGCAAAGACCGCTTCCCGGAACAGTTGGGTCTATCCATCGAAGGGATGCGCCTGCCCCTGGGCGGGAGCGGTTACAACGAGCTCGACTTCATGATGGGCGACAGCGGCGGTAGTTTTGCCGCCGCTGGCTGTGGCGACCGCACCGACTTCAGTGCCCAGGACCTGGTTGCCATGGGCTACAGCACGCTGGTGATGGACAACCACATGGATTATCGGCTCATCGGCGGCGGTGAGTTGATGGAGCTAAGCATCAGCACCCATTCTCACGCTATGAACGATGTGGCCTTGAAGGCGGAATTCTTCCTGGGGGCTCGCTCGACCGGTATGCAAGCCATCGCAATGTCGATGGCCCAGGCTCAACTGCACTCTGTGGACCTGGAGTACCAGGATCGGGGATACGCCGGTCGCGTCATCGACTTTTGTCAGGCGGAAACCGGCCTGAGCCGGGAAGCGTTCCTCGAGCAACATCTGGAGGCCTGGCAAGGGGTTTGGAAGATGGCGGGCTTTGAAGCGGGCCCCAATCTGACCACGGCCTATCGGCAATTTTTGCAGAACCCCCAACATATTGGCGTTCGTGTGACTCCTCAAGGGCGGCTTGGCCTGGCAGAGCTGGCGGGCACGTCAGCAGAGCTGTTGATGTACCAGCTGCAAATTTCCCTGGACGTTAACCGCCGTGACGTGGGTCGGTTTGATCTGGCGGTCATCGGCCATGAGGCTCAGCAAGCCGAGCGACGCGAGCGGCGTCGGGCTCAGAGCCCGGCGTTGACGAACTCCGAGTCAGGCGCACCGGCCAGCGCTCAGCAGCCGCCCGAGAGTACCGGGCCAATCGCGGTCGAAGAGCTGCGTCGGCACCTGAATGCAGAGGTTGAACTACGACTCAGAAGTGGCCGGCAACTGCAGGGGCGTATCCGCGAGTTGGGTGACCATTCGCTGCGCCTGCAGATTTACCAAAGCGGGGGCCACCTGACCATGCCCGTGACCTATGCCGATATCGCCGAGGCTTATCTCAGATAGTGACCCATACCTTCGCTATACTCAGCTGATCATTGGGGGCTAGAGCGAGGAGGATTTATGAGTGTGACGGTAGCGTTAACCGGTCAAAGAGTATTGGTGGTCGGCGGCACCAGCGGTATTAACCGAGGTATTGCCGAGTGCTTTGCCCGAGCTGGTGCCAAGGTGGCGGTGGCCAGCCGTACCGAGCAGAAGGTCGAGGACACTCTTGTGGCCCTGCAAAAGCTCGGGGCTGAGGCGCGGGGCTTTTGCGCCGACGTGCGCGATGCCGAGGCCATCAAGGCAGGGGTTGATCAATTAGGCGAGGAGTGGGGCGGCCTGGATGTGGTGGTTTCGGGCGCCGCGGGCAACTTTCCGGCGCTGGCGTCGGACATGTCCGCCAATGCCTTCAAGTCAGTCGTGGATATCGACCTGTTGGGCACCTTTCACGTGATGCAGGCGGTGTACCCGCATTTGAGCCGACCGGGTGGCTGCGTTATCAATATTTCCGCGCCCCAGGCCGCGGTGGCTCTGATCGCTCAATCTCATGTCTGTGCGGCCAAGGCGGGTGTGGATATGCTCACCCGGTCCCTGGCGCTGGAGTGGGGGCCGGAGGGTATTCGGGTCAACTCGGTGATGCCCGGGCCCATTGATGGCACCGAAGGTATGGCACGCTTGGCGCCCAGCGAGCAGGCGCGCCAAGCGGTGGTCGACTCGGTGCCCTTGCGCCGTCTGGGGACGCCCGAGGATATTGGTCGGATTTGTGTACTTTTGGCATCGGAGTGGGGAGGGTATATTTCCGGCGCGGTGCTGCCGGTGGATGGTGGTTGGTCGCTCGGGGGTGTGTCCGCAATGAACAACTGGCACTGAAGTTTTCCTTTAATTCTGTTTTATCTTAAAAATCAGATAATTTTTTCTATTCTGTGAACTCGCTCTCACAGATGGCGCGTGAGTTTCTTCTCATCATTTTCAGGCTCCTTATACTGCGTGGTGATGTAACCGTTTCCACACACTGAGAATAGAGAGAGAAAAAATTATGTGCGATTTACTGTTACGACAATACCGTCAGTGGTTAGGTGCGACACTCGCACTTTTTGTGGCGTTCAGCGCGAGCTTTTCAGCATCCGCCGTGGCTCAGCCGAGCGCGTGTGAATACCGGGTTCAAAATGATTGGGGCGCCGGTGCGGTGGTCGAGGTAGAGGTTACCAATACCACCGATACAGCTGTTGATGGCTGGAGCGTGAGCTGGAGCTATGAGCACACCACGATCGACAATCACTGGAATGCCCAACTCAGCGGCGATAACCCTTACACGGCTGTCGATGCAGGCTGGAACGCCAGCTTGCAGCCGGGGCAAAGCGCCATCTTTGGCCTCCAGATCAGTCATCAGGCCGGTACCGAAATACCCGAGCTATCGGGCACCTTGTGTGATGATACTGACCCTGGCAACGGCAACGGCAACGGCAACGGCAATGGAAATGGCAACGGCAATGGAAATGGAAATGGAAATGGAAATGGAAATGGCAACGGTGGCACGCCTGACGGCCTGAGCAGTGTTGAGCTGACCTACCAGATGGGTATTGGCTGGAATCTGGGCAACTCCCTGGAAGCCGTTGGCGGCGAAACCGCCTGGGGCAATCCGCCCACCACTCGCGAATTGATCGACGCGGTGCGTGACGCCGGTTTCGACAACATTCGCATCCCCGTGGCCTGGAGTGTGTTTTCCGACGAGCAAAACTACATTATCGATAGTGACTGGATGGCCCGTGTTGAAGAGGTGGTCAACTACGCGTTGGACGCCGATTTCTATGTCATGATGAATATCCACTGGGATGGTGGCTGGATGCAGCCCACCTATGCGGATCAAGAGTACGTCAACAACCGTCTGGCGATTATGTGGACACAGATTGCCGAGCACTTTGAAGATTACGATTATCGTCTGCTGTTTGCAGGCACCAACGAAGTGATGGTCGAGGGTGACTATGGTACCCCCACCGAGGAGTACTACACGGTGCAAAACAGCTTCAACCAGACCTTTGTGGATACCGTGCGCGCCACGGGCGGCAACAACGCTGATCGCTACCTGATCGTGCAGGGCTTCAACACCAACATCGACCACACCGTCAACTTTGCCGAAATTCCCGACGATCCGGCCGATGACCGTTTGCTGATGGAAGTTCACTACTACGACCCCTACAACTTCACGCTCAATGAAAGCAGCGACATTACCCAGTGGGGCAGCATTGCCACCGACCCGAGCGCGACGGAAACCTGGGCTGACGAGCCCTGGGTAGATACGCAATTCCTGCGTATGAAAACCCACTTTGTGGATCAGGGTATCGGTGTGATTCTGGGTGAGTACGGCGTGATCTCGCGTCCGAACGTGCCGGATCACGAAATCTATCGCCGCTACTGGAACGAGTACATCACCGCCTCTGCCCTTGAACACGGTCTGGTGCCCGTGTACTGGGATAACGGGTGGGCCGGAAACTTCGGCTTCGCGCTGTTTGATCGTCACACCGGCGCTCAGATCGAACCGGAACTGATTCAGGTGATTTTGGGCACCGCGGACTGACCCTCTCAATCGCAACCAAGCGACAAAGCCGGGTATACTCTGTATGCCCGGTTTTTTTATGTAGAGGATATAACGCTTTATGACGACAACGGCCAAGCGCCCCCTGGACGGCGTGCGCGTGATTGAACTCGGCCAACTGATCGCCGGCCCCTTTGCCGGCTGCCTGCTCGGCTACTTTGGTGCCGAGGTGATCAAAGTGGAGCCGCCGGGCAAAGGCGACCCGCTGCGCGGCTGGCGCGTCGTGGAAGAGGGTACCTCGCTCTGGTGGCGAAGCCTCGGGCGCAACAAAAAAAGCGTCACCCTCGACCTCAAACAGGACGAAGGGCGCGCCCTCGCCAAACAACTTATCGACAGCGCCGACGTCGTCATCGAAAACTTCCGCCCCGGCGTCATGGAAAACTGGGACCTGGGACCCGAGACCTTCAAAGAATCCAACCCCGGCCTGATTTATACCCGTATCTCCGGCTACGGCCAGACCGGTCCTTACGCTCAGAAGCCGGGCTTCGCCTCGGTGTGCGAAGGCATCAGCGGCTTTCGCTACGTCAACGGCTTCCCCGACCAGGCGCCGGTGCGGCCGAACCTGAGTATCGGCGATTCCATCGCCGGGTTGCACGCCGCCCTGGGTATCGCCCTGGCCCTGTTCGAACGCGAACAGGACGACGCCCGTGCCGGGCAGGTGGTGGACGTGGCGTTGTACGAAGCCATGTTCAACCTCATGGAAGCGGTGGTGCCCGAGTACGACGGCGCCGGTGTCATCCGCGAACCCTCGGGCACCACGGTGACCGGCATCGTGCCCACCAACACCTACCGCTGCAAAGACGGCAAATACGTTGTCATCGGCGGCAACGGCGACTCCATCTTCAAACGCCTCATGGAAACCGCCGGACGTACCGACATGGCCGAAGACCCGAGCCTCGCCACCAACGCCGGGCGGGTAGAACACGAAGTCGCCATCGACGCCGCCCTGGCCGCCTGGTGCGTCACCCTGGACTCCGCCGACCTGCTCCAAAAACTGGAAACCGCCCGGGTACCCTCCGGCCCTATTTACAACGTCGCGGACATGTTCGCCGACCCCCACTTCAACGCCCGGGGCCTGTTCGAGCAAGTTGAAATCAATGGCAAACCCCTCAAAATTCCCGCTATGGCGCCACGCCTCACGGGCACCCCCGGACGCACCGACTGGGCCGGCGAAGATGTCGGCACCCACACCGATAGTGTCCTGGGTGATCTCTTGGATTTGGATGCTCAGTCGCTCGCCAGCTTGCGTGAGCGCGGAGTGATATAATTTTCGACTTGCCAGTCGTTCTCCCGCTGCTCACCATCAATCAGGTAGCGGTACTGGAAGTTAAAGAACTTGCTGGTGTCGTTCCTTAAAAAACACCTGAACGGATAAAACAAGGAGCTCGTTCTGAATAAGCGCCTGAAACAAGGTCTTGGTTGGCTGGATACGCCCAGCGCGGAAGTCGAACATCAACCGACTGTGGCCAACTTCGATGCCTTCCTGAGCAAGGCGCCAGAGTCCAGACTGGGTGCTCGCTGGCAGGTTGCTCGCTTCTGGCCTCTGATGGCTGGTTTCAATGGTGTGCTGGCGATGAATGCGTTGATGCTGTGGCCAAGCCGCAGTGGGGTGCATTTGCTGATTTTCATTATGACCCTGGTGCTGCTGCCATTTTTGTTGATGTTGTGGACGGCCCTTGCCGGCCTGATTGGGGGTCGAGCACCCTGGTGGCGGTGGCTGGTGACACAGCACCGGGATCCGGCGATCAATCTCTGGAGTTGCCGTCAGGCCCTCCTGGCGCAAGCGTCTTTCGTGGGCTCGGCGCTGGTCTGGTTGTGGTTGATGTTGATTTCCCGACAGATGGTCTTTTACTGGAGTACCTCCATCGAATGGGTCAGCCAGCGGGTCGATTCTCTGTTTCAGGTGCTTAGCCTCGGCGTGATCACTGCACCCCGAGCCCTGGTGATCAGCGCATCCGAGGCCGGCGCCATTACCGGTTGGGAAACGGCGTTACTCTCCCATGCGGCTTATTGGGGCGCCTGGCTGAGTCAGGTCATGCTATTGTGGGTGATTGCTCCGGCGCTGATACTGGCCGGTTTGTGCCATTGGCGCATGCGCCGCACCCTGGCGCATTGGCCCGACCACAACGCCCAGTTGCGTCGCTATTACCACAGCCTGAAACAGGACCCTTTGCGCTATACGGCACTGGAGCCGGCGCAGCCGGATGCTTCGCTTTCAGCCAATAAGCTGGCCATAGCCCGACACCCTTTGACTGAACCCGGCTTTGGCTGGCTTCAGCCAGAAGGTTATTTGCCGGCGGGCTCAGTGTATTTGGGGAGGGGAGGGCACAAGGCGGATGAGCAAAGTGTGCGCAACGAAGGCGGCGTGCTTAAGCACTGGTATTGTCGCGTGGACCAGGTTGCGACCGGCGACCTGGCCGATCTGATTCAACTCCATAGCCAGCAATGCGATCACCCCACTTTGATACTCTGTGTGCCAGACCCGGAGCCCTCAGAATTGAATAACCTGTTGCGCAGTTGGCAAACCTTCGTCGAGCGGCAACAGCTCAGGGTGCACCTGACTGTGGTGCAGCCGGAGGTGCAAAAGCATGGCTGAGTTTCCTTGTTTTGCCGTGGTGGGGCATCCCAATCAGGGGAAATCCAGTGTGGTGTCTACCCTGGCCCAGGATGATCACATCGCCATCTCCCCCGTCAGCGGTACGACCCGAGAAGCGCACCGCTATCGGTTGGTGCTCAAGGAGCGGGTGCTCTATGAGTGGATTGATACACCGGGTTTTCAGCGTGCGCGCCAGATACTGGAATGGTGTAATGAGCGAGCGCACTCGGCTGCGGATCGGCCCGCACTCTTGTCGCAGTTTGTCGAGGAACACAAAACCGACCCGCGCTTTGCCGACGATTGCGCCGTGTTGACACCGGTTTTGGCTGGAGCGGGCATTATCTATGTGGTCAATTCCAGCCAGCCCTACTCGGCGGCCCACGACGCCGAGTTGACGCTCCTGTCCTGGACGGCACAACCCAGGTTGGCCTTGCTTAATCCCATGGGGCCAGCAGATCAGGTAGCGGCAACCCGCACTCAGTGGCAGCAGGCGCTGCAACAGTATTTTTCGCTGGTGCGCACCTTTAACCCGCTGCGTGATTCCTTTACCAGCCAACTGGCGCTGATCCGTAGCCTCGCTGAAATCGCCCCCGATTGGCAAAGCGCTTTGCTTGAAGGTGTTGACGCTCTTGAGCATCAGCGTCAGGAGCGTCATGACCAGGCGGCAGATGCTGTGGTCGGTTACTGTGAGCAGGTTTATCGCTTTCAACTGCAGGTCCCCCTGGCCGGGCCCAAGGAGCAACTGAAAGCGCGGGCGCTGGCGCAATACAATGCCGAATTGCAACGCCGAGAATCCCGGCTACAACGAACGCTGGCGCGCATCTATGGGCATCATCATCTGGATTGGGAGGGCGAGTGGCAGCCACTGAGCCATCGAGATTTGACCGATCGGCGCGAGTGGCGTGCCTGGGGGCTGCCACGGCGCCGACTTGCCGCGTTGAGCACGGCCGCCGGTGCGGCGTCCGGGTTGGCTGTTGATGCAGCGGCCGGTGGCACCAGCTTACTGCTGGGTGCTGCTCTGGGCGGCGTGATCGGTGGTCTGGCTGGAAACTTTGCTGGTCGTGATCCGGTCACCGTGCAATGGGTCGAGAAGATACCCGGTTACGAGCATTGGCAATTGGGGCCCGTCAGCAATCTCGAATTTGCGGTTGCGCTGTTCGGGCGAGCATTGCGCATCTGGTATCAGGTTCGGGTGCGTAACCACGCGGATCGTGCGGCGCTGAGGCTGTCCGGGTCCGACTTGAACCAGTGGCTCGAAGGCTTGGCATCCCGTCAACAGGTCCAGTGGTTGTACTGGCTGCGCAAATGGTTGAAGCGATCTCTGACGGAAAGTGAACAAAAACAGATGAAGCATCTGATATTGTCGATTGGGGATCAAATGGATAGCCTTTAATGCGTCTTGATGGCTAAGGCGATAGGAAAGAGATACACTTTTACCGAGCTTTCAGCGCGACGATCCACTATCGAGACCATGAATATGACCCCAGAACCCGGCCTTTACCGTCACTACAAAGGCAGCGACTACGAAGTCATCCACACCGCCACCCACAGCGAAACCGGCGAACAACTCGTCGTCTACCGCTGCCTCTACGGCGACTACAGCTGGTGGGTGCGTCCGCTCGCGATGTTCACCGAAACCGTCACCCTCGACGGCAAAGAACAAGCGCGTTTTGCCTACGTCGGTCCCCTCGACAAAAGCGCACAGTGGGCCGGCCAGTGACCGAAACCAGCCTCGAAGAAGTCGATCAACAGTGGATGACCCACGCCCTGACTCTGGCTGAACAGGGTAAGGCCTTGGGCGAAGTGCCCGTGGGCGCGGTACTGGTGCGTCAGGGCACCGTGCTTGGGGAAGGTTTCAACCAGCCCATCAGCGGCTGTGACCCGTCCCTGCACGCCGAAATCGTCGCCCTGCGCCAAGCTGCAAAAGCGGCCAACAACTATCGCCTGCCGGGCAGCACCCTCTACGTCACCCTGGAGCCCTGTACCATGTGCATTGGCGCTCTGATCCATGCGCGCATCGAACGCCTGGTGTACGGCACCACCGAACCCAAAGCCGGCGCTGTCGTCAGTCAGTTACAGTTGCTCGACAGCGACCACTACAACCACCACATCGACTACACGGGCGGCGTTATGGCCGACAGTTGCCAGCATCAACTCAGCGACTTCTTCCGCGAGCGACGGGCGGCGGCCAAGGCCGCGAAAGCGACCGCCCCCCAAAGCGAAGGTCAATGACCCATCAGGGTCTCGACTACGGGTAAGAGTTCACTGGCCCAAATTTCATAGCCGACCTCTGACAGGTGCAAAAAGTCCGGCATCACCTCCGGCGACAGATCACCGTTGGTCATGACCAACTGCTCACCGATATCCAGATAGTGGACCCGGACCTGCCCGGTGGCCAGTGCTTCCAACTGGCGGTTAACCGCCTTCACCTTGTCCCGCTCCGGATCTTCCCCGGACTCCCGGTGGGGAAAAATGCCGTGGACAATGATCTCCGCCTCGGGAAAGTGGTGGCGCAGCTCCGTCACCACCGCCTCAATACCCCGATATACCTCATTCACATTATCCCCGCGCAGCCCGAAGTTGTTGACCCCGATCAGCAGAGATACCACTTTGGGTTCCAGCGTCCCGCTGGCACCGTGGCGCAAGCGCCAGAGCAGATTGTCAGTCTGGTCGCCCCCAATACCAAAATTAGCGGGCTGATAGCGCCCAAAGTGCTTTTCAAGCAAGTGCGTGGGCCAGCCCTCGGTAATGGAATCACCGATAAACAACAGCTCCACCGGCTCCCGCGCCGCAATGCCCACATCTTCGGCGTGCATCTGATACCAGCGCTCAAGGCTCATCCAGGGATACTCGACCATACGGGGCTTGGGGGTGATTGACTCGGGCGCTGCAGCGGACGCGTCCTCCGGGGAATGGGCGCAGCCAGCGGCGATAACACAGGCAAAGAGGACAATTAGTGTGGAGTGGCGCATTGGGGGAATCTCGGTTGTTATTGGAAAGCGAGATTGTAAACGGTTACACGGCAGGAATGCCAGCCCCGACAACAGCACAAAATTTGGCTGCAAAAGGGCCTGTCTTAGGCTTTCGCTACCTGTGAAATTGCGCTAGGATCGCTGAAAACTGGTTCGTTCTTATTGTAGGTTTTACGCGTTTATCACGCGCAACTGGTTTGGGCATTGGCCTTCGCTTCGTTCTGGGCCGCTGAACCTGACGCTACCCGTATTAGGGAATCAACGATCAGCTCAACCCCATAAAAGTCGAGCTTTCAAAATATGGGGAATGTCGGCAAAAGCTTTGACGGTGCGTGGGCCATGCCAGGGGATCTGCTCGATAGACACGCTGAAGCTGAAAGGTACACATGCGACGACGGTTATTATTGGGTCTGTAAGCAGTGTTTTAATGAATGTAAACGGAAATTTGGGCTAGTGCTGGTCCAGGGCGGCTAATAAATGTCAATGTCAGTGAGAGAGGTGCTATACCGGCAACTTGAGCCGAGCGCAAGGGAAGCAGGCCTGTCCTTTACAAACCGTTGTATCGCTTGTCTGATTATTTTTGCGACCCTGGTAGCTGTGTTTGAAACTGAAGTTACCGTTAGGTCTTTGTTTCCGGGGTTCTTTCTTTATGCCGAGATATTCTTTATTGCCCTGTTCTCAGTGGAATATATTGCGCGCTTAATAGCTGCTGGCGAGCAAGAAAAATATGCAGGGTTTGCAGGCCGTATCCGATACCTTTTTAGTAAATGGTCGATCATTGATCTTATAGCCATACTGCCGTTTATCCTGACGTTGGGCGGTGTCAATTTGGTGGTTGTCCGGCTGTTAAAGTTTCTTCGCCTGGTCAGGATTCTGCGGTTAGGGCCCTTCGGCGCAGCATGGTCGATTATGGGTGAGGCTATATCACGCCGAAAATATGAGCTGCTGTTGTCTTTGGTTGTTGCGGGTTTTCTACTGGTTTTTTCTGCATCGTTTATTTACGTGGCCGAAGCTGCGGCTCAACCGGAGGAGTTCGGGAGTATTCCGCGATCACTGTGGTGGGCGGTCGCCACCTTAACGACTGTTGGTTACGGCGATGTTACGCCGGTGACAGTGATGGGACGCATATTTGCAGGCTTTGCGGCGGCCGCTGGTATTGGCCTGGTAGCAATGCCTACCGGGGTTCTGGCTGCCGCTTTCAGCGACGCGTTTCAGGATCGCCGCAATAAAATGGAAGCCAAGGGTGACAGCGACCGGCGTTTTTAAAGCTATTGAGCCATTTACTGCTGCAGTACTGTAACGTCTAAGGGCTTTGGCTGCACCTTGGTTTGGCTATAGGAAATTTAAGCCCAGCATCTACAATGCTCAATATCACACAAGGAAAAAGGAATGAATGACAAAAAAGGTTTTCTAGGCGGCGCGGCGTTGGTTGTCAGCGCTGCTGTTGTTTTCGGTCTTGGAAAGTTTGCAGTCGGCAGTTTTTTGGGCGGTTCTAGCGAGGCGAGTATTCAGGCGGCATTGCTGGATTCCGCTGACCAGTTGAATGCGACCCTGCCCATGATGGTTGATGAGGAAACGCGCCTGGACTCGGCGTCGGGAAGCGACCGGACGTTCCGCTACAACTATACGATGGTCAATTACGCCTCAGAGGATATTGACCCCGAGGTGTTTGTGTCGCATATGCGGCCGCAGCTGACGGCCGGGGTGTGTACCAATAAGGAAATGGCGGTTTTCGTCAAGCATCGCATACCGGTGGTGTATGCCTATTATGGCAATCAGGGCAAGGAGATTGCCACGCTTGCGGTGCAGTCAACTGATTGTGACTGAGCTCTTCCCGATGGTACCCGCTACAACACTGACATCGACGCCGTAAATTCCGGGACGCGCCGCTCGCCGGCGTCGCGTTCGTCCAGTTCCAGGCTGGCGTCTTCCAGTAGGGCTTCTTCTTCGAAATGGCGGGCCATGGCCAGGCGGCGCTGCTCCTGTTGATCGTGGAGTGCGATGATGTTGTAGAAGTTGCGGATGTTGCGTACGTAAGTCACCGGTTCCCAACCGCGGGCGTAGCCGAAGCGGGTTTCCCGGTAGTACTGGCGCCGCGCCAGTAGGGGCAGGTATTGGCTGACGTCGGTCCAGCGGTTGGGATCGCCGCCATGTTCCAGGGTAAGCGTGCGGGCATCTTCAAGGTGGCCCAGGCCGACGTTATAGGCGGCCAGCGCCATCCAGGTCCGGTCTTCGCCGGTAACTTCCGGGGCCAGGCGGTCGTACATCCAGCGGTAGTATTTGGCGCCGCCATAGATGCTTTGAGTCGGGTCGAGACGGTTGGTTACGCCCATATCCTGGGCGGCGGCCTGGGTCAGCATCATCAGGCCGCGCACACCGGTGCGCGAGCGGGCATTGGCATTCCAATGGGATTCCTGGTAGCTGATGGCCGCGAGCAAATGCCAGTCCAGGTCAAAAGTTTCGGCGGCGGTGCGCATCTCTTCTTCCCAGCGCGGCAGGCGGTGCTCCAGGCGATAGGCGAACAGCAGGGCGCCTCCGGTGTTGATCTCATCAATATGGTCGTAGAGCTCCGCCTCCAGCTGCGCGAGGCTGCCGTCATGTTGAATGCGCGCGAGATACTGCTCGGCACGTTCCAGCAGGCTGCGATCGCGGCCTTTGGGGAAGGCCCAGGCCAGCGCCTGGGGGGTGCCCACGTCAAACGCCACCTGGGCGCGGGGGAAGACGTTGCGGTTCAGCTTGTAGGCATTAGAGTCCACCACGGCATAGTCGATCTCGCCTTTGTGCACCATTTCCAGCAGGTCGATCATTTCCAGCGCGTCGCGTTCTTCCCAGCTCAGGGCGGGGTGGATCTCTTTGTACTCCGCCAAGCGCTCCGCATGGGAGGAGCCGGCAATGACCAGCAGCTTTTTATCGGTCAGGTCTTCCAGGGTGCTGGGGCGCTCGGTGCGGCTGTTGTATATCAGCTGCTGGGTTACGTGTTTGTAGGGGAGGCTGAAGTGTACTTTGTGTTCGCGGCTCTTGGTGACGGTCAGCCCTGCCGCCGCGAAGTGGCTCTGGCGCTGCGCGATCCGGTCGATCATCCGGTCGAGCTTTTCTTCATCCTCGATAACGAGCTCCAGGCCCAGTTCGTCGGCAAAGCCCTGCAGGATGTAGTATTCAAAGCCGGTGCGGCCGTAGGGGCCTTCGTAGTAGGTCGTCGGCCCGTTGCGTGACAATACCCGCAACTCGCCTTGCGCAAGCAGGCGTTCCAGGAGTGTCGCGGGAGTCGCGCTGCCTGTTAACAGGGCGCTGATGCCGATAAAGAGCAGCCCACCGATGGCGTTCATAAAAGAAAAGCGCGCAGGGGCGTAATGATCGTTCATATCCATATATTGGTGTCTCCGGTTAAGAAACAGCGGCCGGGGGCTGCTTTTGGCAGGCCTTGTGGCCGGGTCCGATCCAAAGGTGGCGCGAATTTTACTTGTTCAATCCGTGAACTACCAGCTTGTTTTTTACACTAAAATCAGGTAGCACAAGCACGCACTGAACAAATATTAGCCAACTTTGGCCTCGAAATCCACATTTTTTCAACTCTTTAGTCGTCCGATCCAGAATCTTGGTTCAAAAATGATCGGCGAGGCTGCCTTGAGCGGCCAGATCAAGTACAATTCGCGCACTTCAAAACCCCCTGATAGCTCAAGGTCCGATCCCATCATGTTGATTCTGCGTGGCGCACCCGCTCTTTCCGCTTTCCGTACCCAAAAACTTTTGGCCAGCCTGCAGCAGGTAGCGCCCGGTATTCGAGGCGTCAGCGCCGAGTTTACGCACTTTGCCGATGTGGCCGCGCCGCTCTCGGAAGATGAGCAGCAAGTATTGGCGGGGCTGCTGACCTACGGCCCGCACCTGGAGCAGACTCAGGCTGACGGCGCCCTGTTTCTGGTAGTCCCGCGACCCGGCACCATCTCGCCCTGGGCGTCAAAGGCGACAGATATCGCGCGCAACAGTGGCCTGGCGTCGGTTCGTCGTTTGGAGCGAGGTATCGCTTACCGTGTCGCCGGAAACATTGAACCACAGGAACAAGGCGCGGTCGGTGCGGTACTGCACGATCGCATGGTGGAAACGGTACTGTCCGATCCGGAGCAGGGCAATCAACTATTCGTGCACCAACAGCCCGCGCCACAGACCACGGTCGATGTCCTGGGGGGCGGTCGCGAGGCGCTGACAAGGGCGAACCGCGATCTGGGTCTGGCTCTGGCCGATGACGAGATTGACTATCTGGTGGACAGTTTCCGCAACCTGGGCCGCAATCCGGTGGATGTGGAGCTGATGATGTTTGCCCAGGCCAACTCCGAGCACTGTCGGCACAAGATTTTCAACGCCTCCTGGACCCTGGACGGTGAGGATCAGCCCCACAGCCTGTTCAAGATGATCAAGAACACCTATGCCCTGGGGGGCGAGGATGTGCTCTCGGCCTACGCCGATAACGCGGCGGTTATTGCCGGTCCCGTTGCCGGGCGTTTTTACCCCGATCCCGACAATTTCACTTACGGCTTCCACGAAGAGCCGATCCATATTCTGATGAAGGTGGAAACCCACAATCACCCGACCGCGATTGCTCCGAATCCTGGTGCGGGCACTGGCGCCGGTGGCGAGATCCGCGATGAGGGTGCAGTAGGGCGCGGCTCCAAGCCCAAGGTGGGCCTGACCGGCTTTACTGTCTCGAACCTGCAGATTCCCGGCTTTACCCAGCCCTGGGAGCAGGACTACGGCAAGCCGGGCCGGATTGCCAGCGCCCTCGACATCATGCTTGAGGGCCCGATCGGCGGAGCCGCGTTTAACAACGAATTTGGCCGCCCGAATATCTGCGGTTATTTCCGCACCTTTGAAGATAATTTTGACGGCGAGCGCCGTGGCTATCACAAGCCCATCATGTTGGCCGGTGGTTACGGCAACATCAAAGCCGAGCATGTGGATAAGCCTGAATTTGAACCCGGTGCCAAGCTGGTGGTCTTGGGCGGCCCGGCGATGTTGATCGGCCTGGGCGGTGGCGCGGCCTCGTCCATGGATTCGGGCACGTCCACCGAGGACCTGGACTTCGCCTCGGTGCAACGGCAGAACCCGGAGATCGAGCGTCGCTGTCAGGAGGTGATCGATCGCTGCTGGCAGTTGGGCGAACACAACCCCATCGCCTTTATTCACGATGTGGGTGCCGGTGGTCTGTCCAACGCGTTCCCCGAGCTGGTCAAGGACGGGGGTTGCGGCGGCGAATTTGAATTGCGCAATGTCCCTAACGACGAGCCGGGTATGAGCCCGCTGGCGATCTGGTGCAATGAGTCCCAGGAGCGCTACGTACTGGCAATTCAACCCAAAGACCTGGCGCGCTTTGAGGCCATCTGTGAGCGCGAGCGCGCGCCCTATGCGGTGGTGGGCGAAGCCACCAGCGAGAAGCACCTGCGGGTCAACGACAAGCACTTTGACGCCAAGCCGGTCGACTTGCCAATGTCTGTATTGTTCGGTAAACCCCCGAAAATGCACCGCGTGGCCGAGCGCTATCAGGGCGCGACCCAGAGCTTTTTGACCAGTGATATTCACATTAACGATGCTGCCGAGCGGGTCCTCAAACACCCGGCCGTGGCGAACAAAAGCTTTCTGATCACCATTGGCGATCGCTCGGTGACCGGTATGGTTGCGCGCGACCAGATGGTAGGCCCATGGCAGGTCCCGGTGGCCGACTGTGCCGTGACCACCGTGAGCTACGACAGCACCCGGGGCGAAGCCATGAGTGTGGGCGAGCGCACCCCGGTGGCTTTGCTGGACGCCCCGGCTTCTGGCCGTCTGGCGGTGGCCGAAGCGATTACCAATATCGCCGCGACGCGCATCGAAAAGCTGTCCGATATTAAATTGTCTGCCAACTGGATGTGTGCGGCGGGCCATAAAGGTGAGGAAGAAAAACTCTACCGCACCGTGGAAGCGGTGGGCATGCAGTTGTGCCCGGCGCTGGGCATCACCATTCCGGTGGGCAAGGACTCCATGTCCATGCGTACCGCCTGGCAGGACGGTGACAAGGAAAAGGCCGTGACTGCACCTCTGTCACTGGTGATCTCGGCTTTCGCGCCGGTGCTGGATGTGCGTCAGACGCTGACGCCGCAAGTGCGTGTAGATAAGGGCGCGAGTGACCTGATCCTGGTGGATCTGGGTAACGGCAAGCACCGCCTGGGCGGCTCGATTCTGGCGCAGGTGTACAACCAGATGGGCGAGGAAAGCGCGGATCTGGACAGCGCCGAGCAGTTAAAAAACTTCTTTGGTGCGGTGCAGGAAAGCCTGGCCCAGGGGCAATTACTGGCCTACCACGATCGCAGCGACGGCGGTCTGTTCACGACCCTGGCGGAAATGGCGTTTGCCGGCCACTGCGGTCTGGATATCGATATTACCGGCCTGGGTGAGGACCCGCTGGCGGTGCTCTTCAGCGAAGAGCCCGGTGCTGTGCTGCAGGTGGCCAGTGAGCACACCCGGGTGGTGCTTGAGCGCTTTGAGCAGGCCGGGCTGATGGCGAAGACCATCGGTGCTCCAAACGATGAAGACTGGCTGCACATCAACAAAGATGGCGAGATGATCTTTGATCAGTCGCGCGTGATTCTGCAGACGCTCTGGACCGAAACCAGTTACCAGATGCAATCGCTGCGTGATAACCCCGAGTGCGCCCAGCAGGAATTCGACCGCCTTTTGAGTCGCGACCCGGGTTTGAGTGCATCGCTCAGTTTCGATCCGCAGGACGATGTGGCCGCACCTTATATCAACACCGGCGCCCGCCCGAGTATCGCCGTGCTGCGTGAGCAGGGCGTGAATGGCCACGTCGAAATGGCCGCTGCCTTTGATCGTGCGGGCTTCCAGGCGCAGGATGTACACATGAGTGATGTGCTCTCCGGGCGCGTGTCGCTGGCAGATTTCAAAGGCCTGGTGGCCTGCGGGGGCTTCTCCTACGGCGACGTACTGGGGGCGGGGGAAGGCTGGGCCAAGACGGTCCTTTACAACGCCCGGGCCCGGGACCAGTTCCAGGCTTTTTTTGAGCGTCCGGAAACCTTCAGCCTGGGTATCTGTAACGGCTGTCAGATGATGTCCAATCTTAAGTCCCTGATTCCGGGGGCGGGGCATTGGCCGCACTTTGTGCGCAACCTGTCCGAGCAGTTTGAGGCGCGCTATAGCCTGGTGCAGATTCAGGAATCGCCCTCGGTGCTTTTTGCCGGTATGCAGGGGTCGCACTTGCCGGTGGCGGTCGCTCACGGTGAGGGGCGGGCCGAATTCGCCAATGAGCAGGCCGCGGGCCAGTGCGACACCAGCGGTTTGGTGGCGATGCGCTATATCGACAACCAGCTGTCGGTGACCGAGACCTATCCGGCCAACCCCAATGGGTCGCCCCGCGGTATCACCAGTGTTACCAGTGAAGATGGTCGCGCCACCATCATGATGCCGCATCCCGAGAGGGTGTTCCGCACCGTGACCCATTCCTGGCACCCGGAGGATTGGGGTGAGGATAGTCCCTGGTTACGCCTGTTCCGCAACGCCCGGGTGTTTGTGGATTGATCATCCGACGGGAACTACAATGGGGGCTTCGGCCTCCATTGTCGTTATTGGGGTCTGTGGCCCGTATCCAATCAGAGAGTCGAGAGTCTATGTTGAACGCCTTAGCCAGAATTGCCCTGGTCAGTTTGGTCGCCCTTGTTCTGGGTGGCTGTG
This sequence comes from Marinimicrobium alkaliphilum, assembly GCF_003259155.1. GTDB lineage: Bacteria > Pseudomonadota > Gammaproteobacteria > Pseudomonadales > Cellvibrionaceae > Marinimicrobium_A > Marinimicrobium_A alkaliphilum. Next base: position 111,666 of record NZ_QGMQ01000009.1, on the reverse strand, counting down.
CCACCACGGCGGAGGAGCCGTCTGCCGGCCCCGTCGAAGAGCCCGTGCACGAAGGGGTGTTCGTGGCTCACGATGCCGATTTCAGCGGCTACCGGCGCCTGTTGGTGACCGACCTGCAACTGGATTCCGATGTCAGTGTGGAGTTGGGGGCGCCCGGGTTTGATCCCAGTGGCTGGGGCTTGAGTGACGCCGATCGGCGCTACTACCGCTCGCTCTATTCCGAGCTGGTGGTGCACTACCTGGTCGGCGAGGCCGGCTGGGGGATGAGTATTGATCCGGATGAGGATGTCCTGATTCTGGTATCCGAAGTACGTCAGTCACCGCCGCCACCGCGTTCCGCGGAGGGAGGGGACAGTACCGGGTCATTGATCATCAATATGGAGCTGTACGATGCCCAGAGTAACCGGTTGTTGGCGGTGATAACCAATCGCCAGCCGTTTGGTCAGAGTTGGCAGAGCAATAACCGGTCGGTGACCCGTGTGCAGGTGCAGCGGGCGTTTGAGCGTTGGGTGCGGATGTTACAGATGGAGTTGGATGATTGGGTTGAGCGTTATTGAGAGGGGTTTGGTTGAGGCTGGGTGCCTCATTGTCGGATTACGGCTTCGCCTAATCCGACCTACCTGAACAATGGCGCGATGTTTGGGTCGGGTGCGTGATTGTCGGATTACGCCCTGCGGGCTAATCTGACCTACTTGAACAACGGCACGCTGCTTCCAGTAGGTCGGATTAGGCGAAGCCGTAATCCGACACCCGTGGCACCATCACTCGTGGTTGATCACCATCACATCATCATCCAATGCTGCGATGATCCGCTCGGCGGTATTCCCGCGACGGGTCTTGAGCATGCCGGTCTGACCCAGAGTCCCCATCACCACCAAATCGGCGTTGATTTCTTCCGCTACCTGCGCAATCACGTCGGACGAGTAGCCGTTTTTCACGTGAATACGCTCGGACGGTGTCTGGGTCTCTTTCGCCAGGCGGCCGCGGTCCGGATAGAGCATGGAGTCCAGATAGGCATTCACCACGTGCAGTTCAGCGCCGTACACTTCGGCGTAGTGGCGAGCCTGCTCGATAATGATGGTGTTGAGCTCGCGCTGGACGTCGCGCCGTGCCTGGAAGTTTACTGCCGCCAGGATCACCTTGCGCTGGGGCTTGGCACCCGGGCGGATCAGGACGACCGGGCAGTCAGCGCCTTTGAGCAGCTCCCACTTGGATTCGCTGAAGGTAAATCGGCGGGTGTTGTGCTTGGCCTGTACCGGCAGGTAGATCAGGTCGGCACCAAAGCGCTTGGCAGACTGATGAATCGACTTCTGCCACTCGGTGGACCAGGAAACCTCAATCAGGTAGTCAAGTCCGGCAGATTCCAGGGGCTGTTTGATTTGCTCGTCAAACCAGCGCTGATCACGGAATAGGCTATCGTTACTGGCCCGGGTATCGGTGGCATCGCCATCCACAGCCACGAATACATAAATATACGGTTTGGTGGCGTGCAGGGCAGAGGTGATGACCGCGCGCTCAAGAGCAACGTGCTCTTTGGCGCTGGGGTCAACGACCACGAAAATTTTCTGCTGTATTGACATTAGGGGGCTCCTTAGTCGGTAACTGTCAATCGCTGACAACATACGTTGTTATCGTGTTGAACCGCTTGTGGCAGCAAACATACCCCAAGCATGCCCGCGCTTACAAGCTTTCAATGGCGGTGCTTTGATCCAGATCCAATGACGGCAGCCGTGGGCGGGATTGGCTAGTTGCCGCCTTGGCTGTTCTTCTCCCGCTGCTCCCGGGCCTTGCGCTCGGCCTCACGCTGGGCAAATTCAGCCTCCTTGCGCTGGCGCGAGGCATGTGAACGCTTGACCCAGTCGTCGGATCGGCGCTGCCACTGCTGGGAGTTGCTCATGAATCGGTCTCCGTGTCCTGGTCTTGCTCAAAAGGTTGCCAGCCGCCCAGCTCTTTCCAGCGGTTGACGATATAGCAGAACAGGTCTGCGGTTTTTTCGGCGTCGTAAGCGGCCGAGTGCGCTGCGCTGTTGCTGAATTCGATATTGGCGGCACGGCAGGCCTTGGCGAGCACGGTCTGGCCGCAGGCAAGTCCGCCCAGCGTCGCGGTATCAAAGCAGGAAAAGGGGTGAAACGGATTGCGCTTGATCGCGCAGCGCGCGACCGCCGCATTGACAAACCCAAGGTCAAAGTGGGCATTGTGACCAACCATGACGGCCCGTGTGCAGCCGCTGTCGCGCACTGCCCGACGCACGGCCTTGAGCAGGTCGTTCATGACCATATCTTCGGGTTCGGCCGGGCGCTCCGGGCTGTCGGGGTCGATGCCGGTAAAGTCCAGTGCCGCTTGCTCGATATTGGCACCTTCATAGGGTTCGACGTGAAAGTCGAACGTCTGGTCCCGGCGCAGGTAGCCCTCATCATCCATGAACAGAGTCACGGCGGCGATCTCGAGCAGGGCGTCGGTGTGGGCGTTGAAGCCCCCGGTTTCGACGTCCACAATGACCGGAAGGTAGCCGCGAAAGCGGCGTGCCATGGGTGATTTTTCGTCCTTTGCTTGTACCGGTTCGTTCACAATCTGTCCTTAGGTCAGTTGCCAGCTCAGGGTGTCCCCGGCGCGCAAAGGCACCAGAGGCTGGTCGCCCATGGGCAGGGTTTCAGGTACCTGCCACTTGCGTTTGACCAGGGTAATGGTGTCGGTGTTGCGTGGCAGACCGTAGAAATCTGCTCCAAAGTGGCTGGCAAAGCCCTCCAGTTTGTCTAGCGCGCCCGCCTCCTCAAAGGCCTCGGCATACAGCTCAATGGCCGCATGGGCAGTGTAGCAGCCGGCACAGCCGCAAGCGGCCTCTTTTTTGTTCTTGGCGTGGGGGGCCGAATCGGTGCCCAGAAAAAACTTGGGGCTGCCGCTGGTGGCTGCGTCGATCAGGGCGGCCTGGTGAGTGTTGCGTTTGAGGATCGGCAGGCAGTAATAGTGCGGGCGAATCCCCCCGGCCAGCATGTGGTTACGGTTGTAGAGCAGGTGGTGCGCGGTGATGGTGGCGGCGACGTTGGCGGGAGCCTGTGCCACGAATTCAGCGGCGTCCCGGGTCGTGATGTGCTCAAGCACCATTTTCAGTGCCGGAAAATCGCTTACCACCTGTTTAAAGGTGCGCTCGATAAAGGTCTTTTCCCGGTCGAAGATATCGATGCTCGCGTCTGTCACTTCACCGTGGAGCAGAAACCGCATATCGGCGGTTTGCATGGCCTCGAGCACTGGGTAGATTTTTGCCAGGTCGGTCACGCCAGAGTCAGAGTTGGTGGTGGCGCCCGCGGGGTAGAGCTTGGCTGCGACCACGCCCGCTGCCTTGGCGCGGGCGATTTCGGCCGGGTCGGTATTGTCGGTCAGATAGAGCACCATCAGCGGTTCGAAGCGGCTGCCGGGGGGGCGCTGGGCCAAAATACGTTCGCGATAGGCTTCGGCCTGGGCGGCGCTGGTGACCGGGGGCACCAGGTTGGGCATGACAATAGCCCGGGCGAAGGTTCGTGCAACGTCGGGAACCGTGCGTGTCAGCGCGTCGTCATCACGCAGATGGATGTGCCAGTCGTCCGGACGGGTCAGGGTCAGTTGTTCGGTCATGGGGCCGAAAGCTCTCCAGGGTCGGGTTCTGAGGAGCTTGCATCCTACCAAAATTGCCACGCGAGCGCACAAATTGCCGCTAAAGGCCCGGCCGTTTGCGCCGATAGACTACTGTAGAGCCATTTTCCCTTAATTAACGCCGGTGGGGCCTGTGTCGCAAACTTTCTGGAACCGGATCAGCCGTGTGCGCCTATGGGTGGTGTGCGCGTGTGTGTTGCTGCCCGCCGGGGTGGCGGCGTCGGCGGTGCAATTCGGTACCACGCTGAGCGATGCCCACTGGCGTGCCGACAGCTCGGTCTTCCAGTGCCGGCTGGTGCACCCCATTGATCAGTACGGCAGCGCCGTGTTTGAGCGGCGCGCGGGTGAAGGTCAGATTTTCTACCTCTACCAGAGTAACCACCAGTTTGCCCCGGGTGAGGCGCAGGTGGTGTCCCTCAGTCCGGCGTGGCGTCCTTTTACGGGGCAACAACCGTTGGGCGCTGTAGAGGTACAGCGTCGGGATCGCGCTCTGCAGCTTGATTGGCAGCGCTCTCAAGCCCTGGTGACCGAGTTGCAGGAAGGTCAACGACTATTGTTTGAGCGTGTGGCCTGGTATGACCGCGAGCAACCGGTGCAAGTGCTGGTGGAGCCGGTCGGGTTTCGTGTGGCCTACCGGGAGTATCAAGGGTGTCTGGCGGGGTTGCTACCCGCAAACTATGATCAGGTCGCCCGAACGGTGCTTTACTTTGGCAGTGCCCATGAAGATATGGCTGAAGCTGAGCTGCGGAAGCTCGATAGCCTCGCCCGCTACGTCCTCGCCGATGACGGGGTGACGGGTATTTACGTCGACGGCCATACCGATGGCGTGGGCTTGCGCGCCGACAACCTGGAATTGTCACGCGAGCGGGCCGAGGCGGTAGCGCAGTATCTGGTCGAGCGAGGGGTGCCGTCGCATTTGATTACCACACGCTGGCACGGTGAGCGCTACCCGGTCGCCTCCAACCGCGAAGCCAGTGGCCGGGCTCAGAATCGCCGGGTAACCCTTCGGGTCGATCGCCTGGATGAGAACGACGCTCCTCTGGCCTCAAACACCGCTCCCTAGTTAACATTACCCCAGCGCCTCGGCGCGGAATTTATTGCTCAGCGGTGGGTCGAACCGCTGTTAGTGGGTAATGATAGTGAGGAGTGATACATGCAAGACGCCTTTTTAAAAAGCGCTGTAGGGTTTTTTGTGGTGTGGCTGCTTGCGGCGGCCCAGGTCAGTGCTCAGGGGCTGCCGGAGTTCACTGGGCTGATCGAGAAGAGCTCGCCAGCGGTGGTCAAGATCAGCACCGTTGAGCGCGTGCGTGGCCGATCACAACAGCAACAACAGATGCCGCAACAAATGCCGGACATTTTCCGCGAGCTGTTTGAACCGCGTCGCCGCCCCGAGCGGGATGTGCGTTCCATGGGTTCGGGCTTTATTCTCTCCGGCGATGGCTACGTGGTCACCAACAACCACGTGATTGACAATGCCGACGAAGTGGTTGTGCGTCTTATTGATCGACGTGAATATATCGCTGAGGTGATCGGTACCGATCCGCGCTCGGATCTGGCGCTGCTCAAGATTGATGCCACCGACTTACCGACGCTGGGTTTTGCTGAGCCTGACAGCTTGCGGGTGGGGCAGTGGGTTGTGGCCATTGGTTCGCCTTTCGGCCTGGATTACTCGGCCAGTGCCGGTATCGTCAGCGCCCTCGGGCGCAGTATCCCCTCGGCCCGGAGCGAAACCTACGTCCCCTTCATTCAGACCGACGTCGCCATCAACCCGGGTAATTCCGGAGGCCCGCTGTTCGACCTCGACGGCCAGGTGGTGGGTATCAATTCGCAAATCTATACCCGCGGCGGTGGCTCTATCGGACTGTCTTTTGCGATCCCTTCGGGCGTGGCTCAGGATGTGATTGCCCAGCTCAAGGAAAAGGGCCGGGTCGATCGCGGCTGGCTTGGGGTGGTGATTCAGCCGGTCGATAAGGACCTGGCCAGCTCCTTTGGCCTGGATCGCCCCACGGGCGCCCTGATCAACCAGGTGGAGAGCGGCGGCCCGGCAGACGAGGCCGGTGTGCGTGTTGGTGATGTGATTCTCGGGTTTGGCGACGCCGATGTATTGACCTCGTCGGATTTGCCGCACCTGGTCGGGCGCACACCACCGGGTACTGACGTGACGTTGCGGGTGGTGCGCGAGGGCAGCGAGCGCGAGCTTACCGTCACTGTGGGGACACTTGCCGTGGATGAAACGGCCAGTACCCGCGAGCCTGGTCAGCGCCCCGATGGCACTGATCGTCTCGGCCTTGTGGTAGAGCCCGTCGATGAGCGCAATTTGCGTCGTTGGCAGCTTGAGGGCGGTGTCCTTATTCGCCAGGTTCGGCCGGCAAGCCCCGCCGCGCAGGCGAGCCTGATGCCGGGTGATGTCATCGTCCAAATCGGTTACAACGAGATCGACTCGGTGGAGGCCTACGAGATGCTGCTTGCCGAGCTGCCGGAGGACACTTTGTTGCCGATTCGCTTCTTCCGCAATGGGCGCCCCGCATTCCGCACCATCACCATCCCTGCCGAGGATTGAATGCTTGGTCCGTCGCGCCCTGCGGCGGACCATTTTCACCGTGATTTCATAGCGATAGGCCGCCAAATAGGCTAAACTGGCGGCCTTTTCCATCCATCGCTCAAGACGACAAGGTAGCTGACATCCGGTGACCGATTTAAGCCATATCCGCAATTTCTCCATCATCGCCCATATCGACCACGGCAAATCCACCATCGCAGACCGCTTTATTCAGGTGTGTGGGGGGCTTACCGATCGGGAAATGGCCGAGCAGGTGCTCGACTCCATGGATCTTGAACGGGAGCGGGGCATTACCATCAAAGCCCAGAGTGTCACACTCAACTACACCGCCCGTGACGGTAAGACCTACCAGCTCAACTTCATTGATACCCCGGGACACGTGGACTTCTCCTACGAGGTGTCGCGCTCGCTCTCGGCCTGTGAAGGAGCGCTGCTGGTGGTCGACGCCGCCCAGGGCGTCGAGGCTCAGTCCGTAGCCAACTGCTACACGGCGATCGAGCAGGGCCTGGAGGTGATACCGGTACTCAATAAAATGGACTTGCCCCAAGCCGAACCGGAGCGGGTGGCCCAGGAGATTGAAGACATTATCGGTATTGAGGCCACTGACGCCGTGCGCTGTAGTGCCAAGTCCGGGCTCGGCATTGAGGACGTGCTGGAAGAGCTGGTGCGCCGCGTGCCACCCCCCGTGGGCGATATCGACGCGCCTTTGCAGGCCCTGATTATCGATTCCTGGTTTGACAACTACATGGGTGTGGTGTCGCTGGTGCGCGTCACTCAGGGTAGCCTCAAAGTCAAAGACAAGATCATTTCCAAGTCGACCGCCAAGGCCCATGTGGTCGACAGCGTGGGGGTATTCAACCCCAAGCTGACCAAACAGAAAGAACTGAAAGCTGGTGAAGTGGGCTTTGTGATTGCCGGCATCAAGGAGATCCAGGGCGCCCCGGTGGGGGATACCATTGTTCATGCCAACAGCGCCGATACCCCGGCGCTGCCCGGGTTCAAGAAGGTCAAGCCGCAGGTCTACGCGGGGATGTTTCCTGTCAACGCGGATGACTTCGAAAACTTCCGTGAGGCGCTGTCCAAGCTGACCCTCAACGATGCCTCGCTGTTCTATGAGCCGGAAAGCTCCGATGCCCTCGGATTCGGTTTTCGCTGTGGCTTCCTGGGCATGCTCCACATGGAGATTATCCAGGAGCGCCTGGAGCGCGAGTACGATTTGGACCTGATCACCACAGCGCCCACGGTGGTGTACGAAATTATCGCCACCAGTGGTGAAACCCTCTATGTGGACAACCCCTCCAAGCTGCCTGAGCCGGGGTTGATCGAGGAGATGCGTGAACCCATTGTGGAGGCCAATATTTTGGTGCCCAAGGAGCACGTGGGTAATGTCATCACCCTGTGCGCGGAAAAGCGCGGTATTCAAAAGGATATGCAGTTCACAGGCTCGCAGGTGTCACTGCGTTATGATCTGCCCATGAGTGAAGTGGTACTGGACTTTTTCGACCGTCTGAAATCCGCCAGCCGCGGGTTTGCGTCGCTTGACTACAGTTTTGATCGTTTTGAGCCGGCTAAGCTGGTACGTCTGGACGTGCTGATTAATGGTGAAAAAGTGGATGCCTTGGCGCTGATTGTACACAGGGAAAAATCCCACAACATTGGCCGCTCTCTGACCGAAAAGATGAAAGAGCTGATTCCCCGGCAGATGTTCGATGTGGCGATTCAGGCCGCTATCGGTGGTCAGGTGATTGCTCGTACCACGGTTAAAGCCCTGCGCAAAAACGTTACCGCCAAGTGTTATGGTGGTGATGCTTCACGCAAGAAAAAACTGTTGGAGAAGCAAAAGGCCGGTAAAAAGCGTATGAAGCAGGTCGGGCGAGTAGAGATTCCCCAGGAAGCCTTCTTTGCCGTACTCAAGGTTGATAGCTAAGGGCGCCTCGGGCGTGACCGATAAAGGAACAGGACTCTGGTAATGAATATTGATCTCCCCCTGATATTGACACTGGCAGTGTTGATTACTGGCGGCATTTGGCTGTTTGACTGGTTGGTGTTATCCAAGCCGCGCAAGCGTGCGCTGGCGGCGCTCGATGCGGAGTACTCCGATGCCCGGCTCCAGGAACCCAAAGAGCGTGAACGCTACCGGCTGGCGCGGGATCAGGTCGAGCAGGAACCGACGCTGATCGAGTATTCCAAGTCGTTCTTTCCGGTGCTCTTGCTGGTGTTCGTGCTGCGATCGTTTATTGCCGAACCGTTTCAGATTCCTTCCGGGTCAATGGAGCCGACGCTGGAAATCGGTGACTTCATTCTCGTCAACAAGTTTACCTATGGCCTGCGCCTGCCTGTGATCAATCGCAAAGTCATTCCGGTTAACGATCCTGAGCGCGGTGATGTGATGGTGTTTTTTCCACCGCACCAACCGGATATTTATTTCATCAAGCGCGTCATCGGTATTCCCGGTGATGTGGTGGAATATAACAATCACCAGCTCACCATTAACGGGGAGCCGGTAGTAGAGAGCTCCGAAGAACTGCTTCCCGGTGCAGGCCCTCAGGTCCGGCAGGTGACCGAACAGCTGGGCGATACTGAATTCAGCGTTTATAAGAACCTGACGCCGGGATCGTTCAGTCGCGAGGGGCGCTGGACTGTGCCCGAGGGCTACTACTTTATGATGGGCGACAACCGCGATAGCAGTCATGACAGCCGTGGCTGGGGCATGGTGTCGGAAGATGCCATTGTGGGGAAAGCGTTTGCCATCTGGATGCATTGGGATTCACTGTTCAGCTTGCCCAGCTTCGAGCGCGTAGGGCGCATTCGTTAATCGTGTGGTACCAAAAAGGGGTAGACCATGAATAACACCAAACACACCCTGACGTATCGACGCCAGCGCGGGCTGGCACTGCCCGCCTGGATTGGCCTGATTGCTCTGGTCGGATTTTTCTTGCTACTGATTATTCGCCTGACGCCGCTGTATCTGGACGATCGAATGATCAGCTCCGCACTGCGTTCGGTGGCCGACAGCCCCCAGGAGTTGGAGGCCATGACCAACGCCGAGATCCAGCAGAAGTTGCGCAATTTTTATACCGTTAATGGTGTGCGCTTTGAGGAGGCTCGGGGCGTGGTGATTGAGCGTGGCGCGAACGGTATTCTGGTGCGCATTGACTACGATCGGCGCGTGCGTCTGTTTGAAAATGCACCGCTGCTTGGGACGGTCTATATCGTCCTCGAATTTGAAAATCATCTCGACAGTCAGCGCTTTGATCAGTGCTGCAAACCGGAACGTTGATACGTGAGTAACCCCGACGCACTGAACCAACTGCAAGCTCGATTGGGCTATCAGTTTAGTAACACCACGGCTTTGAGCCTGGCATTGACGCACCGCAGCCATGGCGCGGACAATAATGAGAGGCTCGAGTTTCTGGGCGACTCTATTCTCAACTTCATTATCGGCGAGGCGCTTTACCAGCAGTTTCCGCAGGGGCGGGAGGGGCAGCTGAGTCGCCTGCGTTCACACCTTGTGCGCGGGGATACCCTGGCCGAGTTGGCGCGCGAGTTTGAGTTGGGTGAGCATCTCCGCTTGGGAGAGGGCGAACTCAAAAGTGGTGGTAAGCGCCGCGACTCTATCCTGGCCGATACGGTTGAGGCCCTGATTGGTGCTATTTACCTGGAGAGCGGCCTGGAGCGTTGTCGCGAACGGGTGCTGGACTGGTACGCCGCACGGCTTGCCCAGCTTTCACTCAATACCTCGGCCAAGGATGCGAAGACCCGGTTACAGGAAACCTTGCAGGCGCGTCATGAGCCTCTGCCTGAGTACCGGGTCGTCGAGACGCAGGGCGAAGCGCACGCATTCGAGTTCACTGTGGAGTGCCGGATCAGCCTGCTGTCTGCGCCGACCCGTGGCCAGGCCAGCAACCGGCGCGAAGCGGAAAAGCAGGCGGCGGCCGAAGCGCTGCGCCAGCTCAATCTTTGAGGTTTATTAGCATGTCCGATGCATCCACCCATAATCGTTGCGGCTTTGTCGCCATTGTCGGCCGACCCAACGTCGGCAAATCGACGCTGCTCAATCATCTGCTGGGGCAGAAGGTCAGTATCACCTCACGCAAACCCCAAACCACCCGCAACAAGGTGGTAGGTATAAAATCCGGCAACGATTACCAAATCGTTTTCGTCGATACGCCCGGGGTGCATCAGGCCGAGGTGAAGGCGATCAATCGCTATATGAACAAGGCCGCCAGCAGTGCGATTCGCGATGTCGATTTGGTGGTGTTTGTGGTCGACCGGAGCGTCTGGACCGAAGAGGACGAAATGGTGGCTCTGCAAGTTGAGCAGTCCGGCTGTCCGGTGCTTATCGTGGTGAATAAAGTCGACAAGGTGGAGAGTAAAAATACCCTCTTGCCGCACCTGCAGAAGCTGGCCGAGCGTCTGCCGAAGGCGGAGATTATTCCGGTGTCGGCGTTGCGCAACACGAATCTGGATCGCCTCGAAGCGGTGATCCTCGAGCATCTGCCTGAAGGCGAGTATTTTTACCCGGAAGATCAGATTACTGATCGCAGTTCGCGTTTTATGGCGGCAGAAATTGTACGGGAAAAAATTACCCGGCAGTTGGGTGACGAGCTGCCCTACCAGATGGCGGTGGAGATTGAAGAGTATAAACACGACGGGAAGACGCTGCATATTTCGGCCTGCATTCTGGTCGAGCGCGAAGGCCAAAAACGGATTCTGATCGGTGAGAAAGGTGACCGCCTCAAGCAGATCGGGCAGCAGGCGCGCCAGGATATGGAGTCCCTGTTCGACAATAAAATCATGCTGCGATTGTGGGTTAAGGTTCGCTCGGGCTGGTCTGATGACGTGCGGGCCCTGCGCAGCCTGGGCTACGACGACCTCTAGGTAGTCGACCGTGCAACTGGCGTTTGAGCCTGCCTACGTCCTGCACACTCGTCCCTACCGGGATACCAGCCTGCTGGTGGATGTATTTACCCGCGATTGTGGGCGCTTGTCGGTGGTAGCGCGAGGGGTCCGTCAGCGCAAGAGTCCCCGGCGTCAGTTACTCAACCCCTTTGGCCGTATTTTGCTCAGTGCCCAGGGGCGCGGCAACCTCAAGACGCTAACCGGTATTGAAGCCGATGCACCGGTGTTGGCCCTGCAGGGGCTTGCGTCCTTTTCCGGACTCTACCTGAATGAACTGTTGGTGCGTCTGTTACCGGAGCAGGATGCTTCCCCGTCGCTGTTTGAACATTATCAGGACAGCCTGTACCAGCTTCAAGCATGCACCGATGTTGAGCCTGTATTGCGGGCGTTTGAGTTTAACCTGTTGGCCGATCTCGGCTATGGTATTTCTTTTACCGAACAGGCCGAGAGTGGTGCGCCGATCGAGCCGCAGGGCCACTACCGGCTAGTGGCTGACGCGGGTTTCGTCCCCTGGCGTGAAGGGGATGACGAGCGCGCGAAAATCAGCGGTGGCCACCTTTTGGCCATCAACACCGGCGACTATGCCGATGAGCTCTGCCGACGCCAGGCCAAGGCCCTTACGCGTCAGTTGCTACGCCCCTTGCTCGGTATTCGTCCCCTGCACAGTCGCGCGCTCTTCGCCGGTACTCACACCCAGGTCAAATAACGCATCAATGTCGCGGTTGTAGCTCCACTGCAGTAGGGCGGTGATCTGGTTGTTGAGACTGGTGACAGCTCCTTCCAATTGACCGTAACTTTGTTTCTGCAGCATCTTGTCCAGCAGTCCGCTAATACTTTTCAGGTAGGGTACGCCACAATAGCAGCTGCTGCCGTAAAGGCGGTGAACCTGCTCCTCCAGGCGCTCATAGTCGCGCTCGCGAAAAGCCTGATTGATGGCTTTCTGCTCCGCGGGCAAGCCTTCGATGAGCATCGTCAGCATATCCTTGGCCAGTGTCGGCTTGTTGTTGGCCAGCTTCAGGCAGCGGAGGATATCCACAGGGCTGGCATTGAGCTCGGGCTCAGACTCAGACTCTGCGCTCGAAGGTGATGGCGCCGGCACCGAGGGTGTCAGCGCGGCTCGGGCGGCCGCACGATCGCCGAGCCAGCGGTTAAGCAGATGTGCGAGCTGGCTCTCGCTAACAGGTTTGCTCAGGCAATCGTCCATACCCGCAATCAACAGTTCCGCTTTTTGCTCGGTAATTGAATGCGCGGTCAGGGCAATAATGGGCGTGCGTCGGCTGACCCGGTTGTTTTCCCGCAAGTGGCGAGTCGTTTCTATGCCATCCATCCCGGGCATTTGGATATCCATTAATATCAGGTCGAAGTCCGCGTGTTCACAAATATCCAGTGTTTGTCTGCCGCTGCGGGCTTGGCTGACCTCGACCTTCAGGTCGCGCAGCAGCTCACTTGCCAGCTGCAGGTTGGCGGGGTTGTCATCGACCACCAGTACGCGCGTCGGGCGCGTTTTTACAGGGACCGCCGGTGTCCCCGGCGCTGCGCCTTGAAGCGTGATGCTGAGGGCGCGGGCGAGGGCATCGAGCAGTGCCTGATAACTGACTGGGCGAGTGACAAATTCGGTGTTCAGATCCGGGTTTTGGGAGCGCAGCATGCGCTGATGGGCGGGCGTGCAGCAGGCGATCACTTTGCAGTCGAACTCGTCTTCCAACTGCTCGGTCAGGTTGCCAAGTAACACTGGCTGAATGCGTCGCTCGGCCGGCGCCAGATCCAGGATTACGGCCCGGTATGGCCGTTTGGCTTGAGCGGCTTCGCGCAAGGCCGGGAAGATGTCGTGGACGGTGGCAATCAGTTGGCTCTCGATTTCCCAGTGGTCGAGTAAATGGCTGAGCTGACGACTGGCCTCAGCTTCTTCACCACAAATCAGAATTCGCTGGCCGCTCAGCTCTGAGGGAATCGCCGCTTGCGGTTGGTGGGGATCGACGCCTAGACGGAGGGTAAACCAGAACTGGGCGCCTTGGGTCTGGTGTTGGTTGATCCCGATTTCTCCGCCCATGCGCTCAACCAACCCCTTACTGATGGCCAGCCCGAGCCCGGTGCCGCCGTGGAGGCGGGTGGTCGATCCGTCGGCTTGCGCAAAGGCGTTGAACAGGTCGCTGACCTGATCCTCGACAAGGCCCACTCCCTGGTCGGTGACCGTAATTTTCAGCGTGGTCTGGTTATCCTGGCGCGCGAGGGTCTGCACCTCGATAACAATATTGCCAGCATCACTGAACTTGATGGCATTGCCCACCAGATTACTGAGGACTTGTTTGATACGCATTGGGTCCCCCAGCAAGTGCAGGGGAACATCGCGCTGAATAAAGGTGAGCAGTTGCAGGTGTTTTTCGTGCGCGTCAGCGGCCAGGTTGTGGACGGTTTCCTCGATCAGGGAGCGAAGATGCAAAGGGGTATAGTCGAGCGAAAACTTGCCCGCTTCGATTTTTGAAAAATCGAGAATGTCGTTGATAGTGGTGAGCAGGTTCTGGGATGAGTCGCGAATGGTGTGCAAATATTCCAGTTGCTGCTCTCCCAGCTCGGTTTTGAGCAACAGGTTGGTAAATCCGAGAATACCGTTGAGCGGCGTGCGAATCTCGTGGCTGGTGTTGGCCAGGAACTCGGACTTCACCCGGCTTGCCTCGAGCGCTTCCTTGCGCGCCATGTCCAGCTCGATATTCTGGATCTCGATGGTTTCCAGGGTTTCGCGCAGGTCTTCGGTCGCCTGGTCGATGTGCAGTTGCAATTCCTGTTGAGCGCGCCCCTGGATTTCGGCCATGGTGTTTACGGCGGTGGCCAGGTCGTGGAATTCCCGGCTGCGTTGAGGCTCGACTTTTCGATCGTACTGGCCGCGGGTGATGCCCTCGATGATCTGCCGGATGTGTTCGACCGGGCGATTGATGCGCCGCTGCAGGCGCAGGGACAGGATGACGGTCAGCAGAATCCCGATCAGTGCCACGACACCGGTGGTCAGTAGCGTTTGGTAGTGGATAACCTGCATGGGCGCGTTGAGCAATTCAACTTCAACCCAGCCCCTGCTGCTGCCGTCGCGCCCGGGGCTCAGAGCCTGTGTGTAGCGCACGCTGCGAGGGGTTTCGACACGGCCCGGGTGTTGGCGAGGCTCATTCAGAGGGGTAAGCGGTTCGATAAAGCCTGGGCCCACCTGAAGGCGGGAGCCGTCCGGGTAGTGCACCGCCAGTGCCCGAATAAAGTGCTCTTCCAGTTGCGACGTCAAGAGCGGCTCGAGCAGCTCCTGATGGTCACTTTCGGCCAATTTGACGGTTTTGCGCACATAGGTCTGATTACGCACCTCCACGTACTGATGTAGCTGCGCCAGATACAGGTAGGCGAGAGTGCCCGAGAGCAGCAGGCTAATGGTGACGGCGGGAATCAGAATAAAGCGCCAGATTTCCGCCTTCAGGCTTTTATCTTTTTTCATGGGTCAGCCAGGGCCTGTAGTGGGTGTGAGTTTCGTCAGGGGGCGTTCGGCGGTAGAATAAGCCCCCTTTGCGGCTCGCCGCAACCGCATGACGCGTATTTTGAGGTGTTTATGGCGTTTCCCACGATCGAAGCTTATGTTGGCAATACTCCACTGGTGCGCTTGCAGCGTCTGCCAGGCGAGACCAGCAACGAGATTTTGGTAAAGCTTGAAGGCAATAACCCTGCGGGTTCGGTCAAGGATCGTGCGGCCGTATCAATGATTCAGTGCGCCGAGGAGCGCGGGTTGATCAAGCCCGGCGACACCCTTATTGAGGCGACCAGCGGCAACACCGGTATTGCCCTGGCGATGGCAGCGGCCATCAAAGGCTACCGCATGATTCTGATTATGCCGGATAACAGCACCGCGGAGCGCAAGGCGGCGATGACCGCCTTTGGGGCAGAGCTGATTCTGGTATCCAAGGAGGCCTCCATGGAGGGCGCGCGCGACCTGGCGCTGAAGATGCAGGCCGAGGGCAAGGGTAGGGTGCTGGATCAGTTTGGGAATGCCGATAACCCCCGAGCGCATTACGAGGGCACCGGTCCGGAGATCTGGCAACAGTCTGAAGGCAAAGTGACGCACTTTGTCAGCTCCATGGGCACCACGGGCACCATCATGGGGGTTTCCCGCTACCTGAAGGAGCAAAACCCCGCCATCGAAATTATTGGTCTGCAGCCGGAGGACGGCGCGAGCATTCCCGGTATCCGGCGCTGGCCCGAGGCGTACCTTCCCAGCATCTACGATGCTGCCCGGGTCGATCGGGTGGTGAATATGTCCCAGGCCCGGGCCGAGCACACCATGCGTGAGCTGGCCCGGCGCGAGGGGATCTTTTGTGGTGTCTCATCCGGGGGAGCGGTAGCGGCAGCACTGGATCTCAGCGCCCAGGTCAGCAATGCTGTGATCGTGGCGATTGTCTGTGACCGGGGCGACCGCTACCTGTCCTCTGGGGTATTTAATGAGTAGGCGGCGCGAGCATTCGCGCCGGGCACCCTCCAGGCGCGGCCGGCCGCAGGCCAAGCCCCAGATTCAGCGCCCCTTGGGCGAATTGAGTATCAGCCGGATGAGCCACGACGGCCGGGGCATTGGCGACTGGCACGGCAAAACCCTGTTTGTCGACAATGCTCTGCCCGGGGAGCGGGTCGAGGCGTTGCTGTTGCGCGAGCAAGGCAAGTTTGCAGAGGCCGTTGCGACAACCGTAATAGAGGCCGCCCCGACGCGCGTTGAGCCGCCGTGTGCGCACTATAGCCGCTGTGGGGGTTGTCAGTTGCAGCACCTGGCGCCCGAGCAGCAGTTGGCTCACAAGCAGTCGGCGCTACTGGACCAGCTTCAGCGCTGGGCCGGACTGGAGCCGGAGCAGGTCCTGGCGCCCATCACCAGCGCCAGTCAGGGCTATCGCAACCGGGCCCGGCTGGCGGTTTGGTATAACCGTGATGGCAGCGTTACCTTTGGTTTCCGCGAGCGCCAGAGCCGGCGCCTGACACCGATTAAAAGCTGTTGGGTGCTGACGCCCGAGTTGAATGCACTGATCCTGCCCCTGAGCGGCTGGCTCGCCGGGCTTCAGGCGCACAAAGCTGTGACGCATGTGGAGTTGGTGGCCGATGCCGAAGGCGCCGCATTGATTGTGCGCCATGTGCGCGCGCTGACCGACGGCGATCGCGCCGGCCTGGGGGAATTGGCCGTGAGCGCCAAAGCGCGTGTCTGGCTGGATGCCGGGGCAGACGGCCTGACGGCTCTCGACGGTGAACCCTGTGATCCGCGCCTGCAATACCGTCTCGACGGCGAACACCCCGACGGTGACTTGCGCTTGAGCTTCCACCCTGGCGACTTTATCCAGATCAATCCCGCTGTCAATCGCGCCATGGTCAGTCAGGCACTGGACCTGCTGGCCCCGACGCAGGATGATCGGGTGCTGGACCTGTTCTGTGGGATTGGCAACTTCACCCTGCCGCTGGCGCGCCGGGCGGGGGAGGTGCTCGGGGTCGAGGGGGTCGCCAGCATGGTCGCCCGAGCTCACGACAATGCCCGAGCCAATGGCATAGAACGTGCTGATTTCGTCCGGGCCGACCTGGCCGATATCGACGCCCGACGTTTTGAGCGTGAACGGGGCAAAATTGATGCTATTTTGCTCGATCCGCCCCGCGATGGTGCTCAAGCCGTGGTTGAGCACGTTGGGCAACTCTCGGCCCGTCGTCTGGTCTATGTGTCCTGCAATCCCGCGACCTTGGCGCGTGATGCCAAAATACTGGCAGCCCAGGGCTTCAGGTTGCAGTCCCTCGGGGTCTTGGATATGTTTCCGCACACTGCGCATGTGGAGTCAATGGCGTTGTTTGTTCGCGCTTGACGGTGTCGACAATGGAGAATGTTGTAAACAATTATGGTTAAAGTCAGAAAAGATCACCCGCTCACTGACGATGGTGCGGTCGATATTCAGGCCTGGATTGGCCGCTTGCCTCACGTCCAGTCGCATTCGGACACAGCGTTGGCAGTGCTTGAACGTGCCTGCGAGGCAGTGCGTGAGGCTGACAGTCGCCCGGGCGATGCAGAGAGTAGTTGGGGGGAGGGCACCAGTTGTTTTCTGATCGGCCTGGAGATGGCCGAAATCCTCGCCGATCTACAGCTCGACCCGGATACCCTGGTCGCAGCGGTGCTCTACCGGGCCGTGCGTGAGCAAAAACTGGCCCTGGATCAGGTTAAAGCCGATTTTGGTGAAACCGTGGCCAAGCTGGTCAAAGGGGTTCTGCGCATGGCGGCGATCAGCTATCAGCGCAGCGATTGCGAGGGCCGTGTGTTTGGACAGGAGTCGGTCGAGCAGGCCGACAACATTCGCAAAATGCTGGTGGCGATGGTTGACGACGTGCGTGTGGCTCTGGTCAAACTGGCCGAGCGCACCTGTGCCATTCGGGCTGTCAAAAACGCCAGCGCCGCCCGTCGACGCCAGGTCGCGCGCGAGGTCTCGGATGTCTACGCGCCTCTGGCGCACCGCCTGGGTATCGGGCACATCAAGTGGGAGCTGGAGGATCTGGCGTTCCGCTACCTGGAACCGACGGAGTACAAGCAGATTGCCAAGCTGCTGGACGAGCGTCGGCTCGCCCGCCAGGCCTATATCGACGAAGTGCTGACGTTGCTGCGCAGCGAGCTGACCAAGGTCAATATCGATGGCGAGGTCACCGGCCGGGCCAAGCATATCTACAGCATCTGGCGCAAAATGAAGCGCAAGGGCATCAGCTTTTCCCAGGTTTACGATATCCGCGCGGTGCGTATTCTGGTGCCGAGTGTGAGCGACTGTTATTCGGTGTTGGGGATTGTCCACACCCTGTGGCGGAACATTCCCCACGAGTTTGACGACTATATCGCCTCCCCCAAGGAAAACGGCTACCGCTCCTTGCACACGGCGGTGATCGGTCCGGAAAACAAGGTGCTGGAAATCCAGATCCGCACCCAGGCCATGCACGAGGAAGCGGAACTGGGGGTGTGTGCCCACTGGCGCTACAAGGGTACGGACACCCGCTCTAACCAGGACAGCTACGAGCAGAAGATTGCCTGGTTGCGGCAAGTGCTTGAGTGGCATGACGAGTTGGGTACGGACTCCCAGCAACTCCAGGACGATCTCGGCGGTGTCGATCAGGATCGGGTGTACGTGTTTACCCCCGAGGGCCATGTGGTCGATCTGCCCAAGGGGGCGACGCCTCTGGACTTCGCCTACCGGATTCACACCGATATTGGTCACCGCTGCCGGGGGGCCAAGGTCAACAACCGGATCGTGCCACTCAACTACGCACTCAACAATGCCGATCAGGTGGAAGTCATCACCGGCAAGCGCGAGGCGCCGAGCCGGGACTGGTTGTCCCCGGCGCTGGGTTACGTGCACACCGCCCGGGCGCGCTCGCGGGTCCAGCACTGGTTCAAACTTCAGGCGCGGGATCAGAATATTGCCGAGGGTCAGGCTCTGCTCGATCGCGAATTCCGCCGCCTGGCGCTGCTGGATCTGGACTTTCAGGCTCTGGCGAAAAAGCTCAAAATGGCCAGCCTGGACGATCTCTATGCCGCCGTGGGCGCGAGCGACATCGGCGTCGGTCAGGTGCTGGCGGCGGCCCAGCGGATGCTCGATGCGAGCAACCCCAAGGAGCCGGTGATTCCGTTCAAATCGGTCCCGAAGAACGCGCGGAAAAAGGATTCCGACTTCTTTATCGAAGGGGTGGGCAATCTGCTCACCGAGATTGCCAATTGCTGTCACCCGGTGCCGGGGGATGCCATTATCGGCTACATCACCATCGGACGGGGCGTGTCCATTCACCGCCAGGATTGCAACAATGTATTGCAGCTTCAGGCCGATGAGCCCGAGCGCATCATCAAGGTGGACTGGGGCCAGACGCCGCAGAGTACTTACTCGGTAGATATCATGATAGAGGCCTACGATCGACACGGGCTGTTGCGCGATATCACCACGCTGCTCGACAGCGAGCGGATCAATGTAAGTGCCATGCAAACCCTGTCGGATAAACGTAAAAACACGGTAGATATGCAATTGACCGCTGAAATTCGCGGCTTTGACGAGTTGAGCCGTATTCTCACCCGGCTCAATCAACTGCCCAACGTCGCCTCGGCGCGACGCAAGCACTGAACAAGGCGATCTATGTATTCGTTGGATGATCTGCTATACCTGATGGCCCGACTACGCGACCCGGACACCGGTTGCCCCTGGGATGTGGCGCAGAGCTACCGGACCATCGCACCTTCTACCATTGAAGAAGCCTATGAAGTGGTCGACGCCATCGAGCGCGGCGATCAGGGGCATTTGCGTGAAGAGCTGGGCGATCTGCTGTTTCAGGTGATCTTTTACAGCCAGTTGGGCAAGGAAGACGGGCACTTTGATTTTGCCGGTATTGTCTCCGAGTTGGTGGCCAAGTTGATTCGCCGCCATCCCCACGTATTTCCCGACGGCACCCTGGCGAGCCGGGTTGAAGATCAAGCCTCAGTACCCACCGAGGTCAAGCAGCGCTGGGAAGCCATCAAGCGGGAAGAGCGGGCCCAGAAGTACCCACCGAGGTCAAGCAGCGCTGGGAAGCCATCAAGCGGGAAGAGCGGGCCCAGAAGGGCGTGAGCGGGACGCTGGACGATGTGCCCGTGACCCTGCCGGCTCTGAGCCGGGCTGCGAAACTGCAAAAGCGGGCGTCAGGTGTGGGTTTTGACTGGCCCGCCGTCGATGGCCCGCTCGACAAGGTTCGCGAGGAGCTGACCGAACTGGAAGAGGCCGTGGCCGCAGGCGACAAAATCCATGCCGCTGAGGAGCTGGGTGACCTGCTGTTTGCCGTGGTGAACACCGCGCGCCACCTGAAAATCGACCCGGAAACCGCTCTGCGTGCCGCCAACCGCAAGTTTGAAACCCGCTTTCGCTATGTTGAGCAACACTGCCAAACGCCCCTCAAGGATGCAGACATGGAAGCGCTGGATCGGCTTTGGGAAGCGGCTAAAAGAGCGGACTGACGCGCCATTTGGTCTATACTGATGTGACCCAGAGCAATTGTTCGCGAAAGCCGTGCGCGGGAGGGCAGCGATGGGGGAGGGCAGTGAGAGTATCCAGGTGCATGTCTCCGAGCTTCAGGTGGGCATGTATGTGTCCAAGCTTGACCGGGACTGGTTGGAAACGCCGTTCCTGATGCAGGGTTTTTTGATCGAACACCCTGACGATATTGATACGCTGGCCGAATATGCTACCTATGTGTGGGTCGATGCGGTGCCCGAGCCCCGTCAGCGCACGCCAGAGCGCCCGGCCGCGGCGGCCCGAAAATCTGTTCCCCCCGCACGTAAAACCACGTCGTATATCAATAAAATTCCCGCGCGCGAAGAGCATCGGCAGGCGCTTGGGGTCTATCGGACCGCGCGCAAACTGACCCGGAGTCTACTCGATGAGGCCCGCCTCCGGGGGGTTATTGATACCCAGGGGGCCAAAGAAACTGTGCGTTCGTGTGTGGACAGTATTCTGCGCAATCCCGACGCCCTGATCTGGATGACCCGTATCCGCAGCGAGGATGAATACACCGCAGAGCACTGCCTGAATGTGTGTATTCTGGCCATTGCCTTTGGTCGCCATCTGGGGTTGAGCGAGGATGCCCTGGAAGAGCTGGGGCTGTGCGGGCTGCTGCACGATGTGGGCAAGATGCGGGTACCCACGGAGATTCTCAACAAACGGGGTTCCTTGACCCCCAAAGAGCTCAAGACCATGCGTGCCCACACCGTGTTCGGACGCAATTTGCTGATGGCCTCGCCCGGGGTATACCGGGGTGCGATCGATGTGGCACACAACCATCACGAGCAGATGGACGGCAAGGGTTACCCGCGCGGACTGGCGGCAACCGGTATTTCCGAGTACACCCGCATTGTCGCGATTGTCGATGCTTACGACGCCATGACTGCCGATCGCTGTTACGCCAGTGCCCGTCCCACCACCGACGCGCTGAAAGTGCTTTACCAGGCCCGCGGCACTCAGTTTGACGAGGCGTTGACTCTGGCATTTCTCAAATGTGTCGGTCTTTATCCGCCGGGTAGCCTGGTGGAGCTGAAGAACGGCCTAGTGGGTTTTGTCCTGGAAACCAGCCAGCGCTACCGCCAACTCCCCAAGGTGATTGTGATCAATCGTGGCGAGCTGCCTCTGGAGCGCCAGCGTATTATCGATTTGTCACTGATCGAACAGGGTAAACTCAAACGCGATTTTCTGATCCAGAGGGTTCACGCCGACGGTCACCTGGGACTGGCCCTAAAGGACTTCCAGCGTCAGGGGCTGGTGCTTAAGCACTAGCGGTCAGAGATTTCTGAGCGCATTGCGCGCCTCCCGGTGGGCTTTGCGCATCAGCCTTTCAAGCAGTGAGCGGATGAAGTTCTGCGTGAGTAGCTCGCGGGTGACTTTCGCTGTCATATTGAGTGCCTGCATCATGCGTCGAATAAGGTGGAGTACCCAGCGACTGATGCTCTCGGTCAGATCAATGCCTTTTTTCAGAATGTAGGCGAGTTTGTCGGCGATGGTAAAGGCGCCGATAAACGTGGCCTGAATCACAACAGCCGCAGCCGAGGCGACTTTGCTGATCACGTGGATCAGCGCGGAGTCCAGCCAGCGCCAGAAAGTCGCCGATGATGTGTCGACGGGCGATTTTGATTCCAGCCAGCCCTCAATGGCGCTTTCAAGGGTATAGGGTTGTTCGGGTTTTTCATTGATTTGCGCCCAGGCCAATCCCTCGACCGATTTAATGTAACGCACCATTCCGTGGGCAACCCCTGACAGTAGAGGTTCATTGGAATGGATATAGTGTCCTGTCTCTCTGAAGGGCGCATGCATAAACGGGTACAGTGGCACCAGGGACACCGGGTCGGTCCGATGGTAAACCCGATGGATATTGGCGCTGGTCAAGGCGGCGGTAGTGCGTTTGGCAAACTGCTCGGTCCCGACTCTGGGGGCGCCGAAGGTATACAGGCGGGTCGAGTGATGCAGTGTCCGCGCAACCCAGTCGGCCGCCAGAGATGCAATGGCGCCGCCGAGGCTGTGCCCGATACAGTGCACCGTTCTGATGCCCGCCTTGCACTGGGCAAAAAAGCCTTTTATCTGGGGCAGCATGCTGCTAAAGCAGTGCTCAAACCCGCTGTGTACTGGCACCCCACCCGAGGACACGGATAGCCCAATTCTCGCATCAGTCAGAAAGTCAGCGCCACTGTTCGCCGTTGTCGTACCCCGAAAAATCAGAAAAACGTCGCCCTGGTAACGGTTGGCGCCGTGCGCGCAGACGCCAAAGGCATCCTGGTGATTCAGTAGCAGGCGACCGCCGACTTCGGCTTTTAGTGGCTTCGCTCGATGTGATTGCTTGAAAAGCGAGCTGTTCAGAAAATCATCGACTCGCCTTTCGTTGCGTACCAGATAGATTTCGTCCGCAAGCCGGGCGGCCTCGGTGGGTGTTACGGTATGCATTTTTTGGTCTCCCTTCCTGTACTGTCAGTCCCATTTACAAGCAACCTTGCCAAGGCTGTTTGGTGTTCTTAAACTCTCAAGCTCTCGGAGCAGTTCGCAACGCAGGCCGCTTGGTTCCGCTCCAAGCTCGCCAAATTTCTCGCCGCCTTTCGTGGATATATCCCAGATTAAGTAGTCCGAACTCTTATATGTCACTCTGATTTCCTGATCAACTACCAGGGTAACAAGCGCTCCGCCTCTGTATGTGCCCCTATGCTCCGGTATTGAAAACTCCCCTCTCTCATTCGTGCGGTAGTGAAAGGTTTCGCCTTTATCATCCTTCCAGCGAAGGAGCAGCGTGATCTCAGCATTGGCCGCCGGTTCACCCTTGTAAGTCAGTGTCCCTTTCAGGGGAGAAAAGAGAACGGCTTCCGTTTTCGAGAAAAAAGGTGCCATGGCAAACCCCGTATTGATGTAAGCGAGTGATGAGAAGAGGGCAAAGACAAACAGTGCTCGGCGAAAATGTGAGTAACATTTTCTGCGCGGTAGGCGAGAGAGAGAGGCGATGGGTGTCGGCACGGATTGAAACTCCCTGTTAAAACATTGTCAGCTCCATTGCGCAAATCTTAACGGCTCATTTGCTCAGATGGCGTGATCGAAGTCACATTCGTAAAGGCTCATACTTCCGCATAAGGCCGATACTCAATCCTGCACACCCAATAGGTCAGCTCCCCCCGCTCGGGTGTGCGCACCACCACTTCATCATCCACCCGCTTGCCCAGAAGCTGGCGGGCGAGGGGGGCATCGACGCTCAGTTGTCCGCGGCTGAGATCAAATTCGTCGGGGCCGACAATCTGGTAGGTACGCTCTTCGCCCTGCTCGTCTTCGAGCGTGACCCAGGCGCCAAAAAAAATGCGGCTGCGGTCGTCGGGCAGGCGGTCCACGACGGTTAGCTGATCGAGTCGTTTGCTCAGGTAACGCACCCGTCGGTCGATTTCCCGCAGCCGCTTCTTGCCGTAGATGTAATCGCCGTTTTCCGAGCGGTCGCCGTTCTTGGCCGCTTCGTGCACCACCTGGGTGACCTGTGGTCGCTCTACCTTCCAGAGCTGGGTAAGTTCTTCCTGCAGGCGGCGGGCGCCCATGGGTGTGATGTAGGCGGAACTGCGCGGCCCGGGCGCACGCCAGCGCCCCATCAGTGCGCCTCCGGTCGGGTGATGGCGACAGGCTCCAGAGGATCGGCGGGGGTGAAGCCAAAAATCTGTCCATAGAAAGACAGTTCCGCTTCCATGGCCCGCTGAATACTGTCAGCCTGGCGGAAGCCGTGGCCTTCCTCGGCAAAGGTCACATAGGCATTGGCAATGCCCTTGGCGGTCAGTGCGTCGACGACCGCTTCGGCCTGACTCGGGGGGACGACCTTGTCCTGCAAGCCTTGAAGTACGATCACCGGGCAGCGTAGCTGTTCAATGGCGTGGATGGGCGAACGCGCCCGGTAGGTGGCCTGCTCGGTGGGATAGGGGCCGATCAACGAGTCCAGGTAGCGCGACTCAAACTTGTGGGTATCCCGGGCGAGGGTTTCCAGATCGCCGATACCGTAAAGACTGGCCCCGGCTTTGAAGACGTCGGTAAAGGTGAGGGCGGCCAGCACCGTATAGCCCCCGGCGCTGCTGCCACGAATGGCGAGCTGATCCGGGTGCGCCCGGGCGGCCTTCGCCAGATGGCGGGCGCCACTGCAGACATCGATCACGTCGGTCACGCCCCAGTTACCCTTGAGTCTGTCCCGGTAGGGGCGACCATACCCGGTGCTGCCTCGGTAGTTGACATCCAGCACGGCAAAGCCGCGGCTGGTCCAGAACTGAATCTTGGGGTTGAGAGACGACTCCGTCGCCCCCGTGGGGCCACCGTGACATACCACCAGCAGCGGCGGCAGGCTGTCTTTGGGCGCGCGGTAATCCGGGTTGTGCGGCGGGTAAAAGTGACCGTGGGCCTGCTCGCCATCCTGGGTGGCAAAGCTGACTGCCTCCGGAAGTGAAAGATAGGCTTCGGGCAAGGGTTTCGCACTTGCGTGGGCCAGTGCCTTGAGCTTGGTGTCGCCGTCGGTGTAGCGCCACAGCGTAGCGCTCTGCTTGGGACTGGCGCCAAGCAGCAGCCCTCGTCCGGGGCCGCAATGGATACCGGACACGTCGGTCAGGTTCTCGGCCAGGGGGGTGAGTTCGCCATTGCTCAGCGACAGGCGCGCCAGGTGCCAGCGACCGTTGCGGGTGTAGGTGCACAGAAGGTTATGGAAATCGAGGAAGCCGTAGGTGGACATGCCAAACACCCACTGGGGTGTGGCGAATTCCGCATCCATTGGGCAGAGGGCATCGCTGCCGGTGCCGTTCCACCGGTAGAGGTTCCACCACCCGCTGCGATCGGACACAAAGTACAGCTGTCCGTCTGGAGACCACTGGGGCTGGAAAATGGACTCATCCGGTCCGCCCGCAATGACGGCACTGTCAAAAATAGCGCCGTGGCTGTCCAGGCGTGCCAGGTGGCACTCGGTGCCGTCCCAGGGCATCTGGGGGTGGTGCCAGCACAGCCAGCTCATATGGCGGCCGTCGGGACTGATCCGCGGGTTGCTGTAAAAGTCGGCCCCGCTGACCAGCACCTCCACGTTGCCGGGTTCGAGCAGGTCGATGGCGACAATCTCGGCGCGCTCTTCCACGCCGTTGACTGTATGGTCCTCTCGCACACAAAGGAGTCGGTGGCGGCGGTAGTCCAGGTGCAAATCCGCGTAGCGGTAGGCGCCTTCAGGCGTCACTGGCTCCGGTGTGGCGCTGCCTGCTTCGAGTCGGTACACCCGCTGGTCAGCGTCGAGCACGCAGTAAACATGGCCGGCGTACACCGTGTAACTGCCGCCGCCGTATTCATTGGCCCGGGTGCGAACGCTATGGGGTGCGGGCAGGAGGTCGCGATGCTCACCCTTAGCGTTGAGTTCCACCAGTGCGTTGCGCCCACCCTCTTCGGGCCGTGCCTCAAGCCAGTAGCTGTTGCCACCGTCGATCCGGGGCTCGGACAGGCGGACGTTTTTCTCGGTCAGGCGTGCGGCGGTAATCGGAGAGCGCCAACTGCCATAGGGAGCTGTAGTAGTCATGGATTTACACGCGTGGATTATGGACAATGGTGAGTCACCCATTATCAATAGCCTGCGCCCAAGGATCAACCGCCCGTATGACAGACGTGAATCGCCAGGTGGATGCGCTGCTGCGCGACACCCCGCCCGGAACGCCCCTGTGGGTGGCGCTCAGTGGCGGGCTGGACTCCAGCGTCTTACTGCATGCTCTGGCTGGACGCGGGGCGGCGGGTCGTATCCGGGCGGTGCATGTCCATCATGGTTTGTCCGACAACGCCGATGCCTGGCAGGCCCATTGCGAGCAGTTGTGCGCGGCCCTTGGGGTAGTGTTGACCGTGCGCAAGGTCAGTGTTCAGGCGCAGGGCAAGGGCCTGGAGAGCGCTGCCCGGGACGCACGCTATCGGGTCTTCGAGTCGCTTCTGACGCCCGGCGCCCTGTTACTCACGGGGCATCATGCGGATGATCAGGCCGAGACCTTACTGTTGCGTCTGCTTCGGGGAAGTGGCCTGCGCGGTCTGGCCGCCATGCACCGAACCCGCCCTCTGGGCCAGGGGCTCGTGGTTCGCCCGTTGCTGACGCTGCCGCGTTCTGCACTGCGGAGTTATGCTGATACGGTCGACCTGCGCTGGGTTGAGGATGAGAGCAACCGGGATACCGCCTTCGATCGCAATTATCTGCGCCAGCGGGTCATGCCGGTGCTGGCCGAACGTTGGCCGGACTTTGCCCGGCGTTGGCAGCGGACGAGCGCACAGCTGGCCGAGGCTCAGACGTTGCTCGATGATTTGGCTGCCATTGATCTCCAAACATTGGAGCCGCGCCCGGAGCGTCTGGGGCAGAGCTTGCGGGCGGACGGTCTTTGCGCACTGACCCAGCACCGGCGAACCAACGTCCTGCGGTATTGGTTCGCCAAACAAGGTTTGGCTATACCCGAGCGGGTGCACTTGGCGGCGCTCAGGCAGCAGTTGCTCGAAGGAAGCACGGACAGTGAGGCACTGGTGGAGTGGGGTGACGCCCAGGCCGGACGCCACCGTGATCGCCTGGTGGTTTGGCCCCGTGCTCAACGGCCTGCTCCTTGGCCGGAGGGCGAGTGCGTGGCAGTGGCAAACCAGTGCGATCAGACCTTGGTGCTGCCTTCCGGGGGTGAGCTTGAGTGCGAATTTCGGGCGTTGGTACCGCCGGATCCGGTGCCGGGTAGCTGGCTCCGTGCGGACTTGCCGGATCTGCA
Source organism: Marinimicrobium alkaliphilum (assembly GCF_003259155.1). Lineage (GTDB taxonomy): Bacteria > Pseudomonadota > Gammaproteobacteria > Pseudomonadales > Cellvibrionaceae > Marinimicrobium_A > Marinimicrobium_A alkaliphilum. The sequence continues at coordinate 84,802 of NZ_QGMQ01000009.1, read as the reverse complement.
TGTGCGCGGGCGTATCGGTGGTGAGCGCTGTCAGCCGAGCGGGCGGGCGCACTCCCAGCGCTTGAAAAACCTTCTTCAGGAGCACGCGTTGGCACCCTGGCTGCGGCCGTCGCTGCCGCTGATATATAGCGGTGAGCAGCTGGTGGCGGTGGCGGATCTGTGGCTATGCCGGGGTTTTGAAGCCGCGCCGGGCGCCCCAGGCTATCGTCTGCACTGGCGCGCCGGGCGCAACTTTTGATTGAGAAGCGCAGGCCTTTCTGCTACCCTGACGCCCCGTCCTGAAGACAAATACCCGCGCTCGAGCCGAGCGTTCTGCGTGTATTTGCCTGCATCCTGTCGCACTCGATCTACTGAACAAGGCTATACATGACGCGATATATATTCGTTACTGGCGGTGTCGTATCCTCATTGGGCAAAGGCATCGCCTCGGCTTCGTTGGCAGCCATCCTGGAAGCTCGCGGGCTCAACGTCACCATCATGAAGCTCGATCCCTACATCAATGTGGATCCGGGCACCATGAGTCCCTTCCAGCACGGTGAAGTGTTTGTCACCGAGGATGGTGCCGAGACTGACCTGGATCTGGGTCACTACGAGCGCTTTATCCGCACCAAGATGACCCGGCGCAACAACTTTACCACCGGTCGGGTGTACGAGACGGTGCTGCGCAAAGAGCGACGGGGCGATTATCTGGGCGGTACTGTCCAGGTCATTCCGCATATCACCGATGAAATCAAGCGCCGGATTATTGAAGGCGGTCGGGATGTCGATGTGGCACTGGTGGAGATCGGCGGCACCGTGGGCGATATCGAGTCGCAACCCTTCCTCGAAGCGGTGCGTCAGCTCAAAGTCGAACTCGGTCCGCAGCATTCGCAACTGATTCATCTGACGTTGGTGCCTTATATCGCCACCGCCGGAGAAACCAAAACCAAGCCCACACAGCATTCGGTCAAAGAGTTGCGCTCCATTGGTCTGCAGCCTGATGTCCTCCTGTGCCGTTCGGAAAAAACCGTCGACGATGATTCCCGGCGCAAGATTGCGCTCTTTACCAACGTTGATGAGCGCGCCGTGGTGCCCTTGCCCGACGCTAATACCATCTACGCCATTCCTCGTTTGCTGAAAGGCTATGGCCTGGACGATATCGTCATTGAACGCTTTGGCCTGGAAGCGCCGGAAGCGGATCTGAGTGAATGGGATCGGGTTGTCGATGGCAAATTGCATCCGGAGCACCAGGTCACTATCGCCATGGTGGGCAAGTACATGGAGTTGCTCGATGCCTATAAGTCCTTGAATGAAGCCCTGGAACACGCCGGCATCCACACTCGCACCAAGGTCAAGGTGAATTACATCGACGCCGAGCGGGTGGAAAAAGAAGGCGTGGAGATTTTGAAAGACGCCGATGCGGTTTTGGTGCCGGGTGGCTTTGGCGATCGGGGTGTCGACGGCAAACTCATGTCTGTGCGTTACGCCCGTGAGAACAATGTACCGTACCTTGGAATCTGTCTGGGCATGCAATCGGTCGTGATCGAGTTTGCACGCAATGTTCTGGGCCTGAAGGACGCGGACAGTACCGAATTCAACAAGCACAGCAAGCACCCGGTGATCGGCCTGATCACTGAGTGGATCGACGCCGATGGCTCGGTTGAAACTCGCGATGAGAGTTCGGATCTGGGCGGCACCATGCGCCTGGGTGCGCAGGAGTGTCGTTTGGTCAAGGACGCCAAAGTGCGCGAGATTTACGGCAAGGACGTGATCATTGAGCGCCACCGTCACCGCTATGAGGTGAACAATAATTACGTCGATCAATTGCAGCGCGCCGGCTTGCGTATCGGGGGCTGGTCTTCCGATGACACCCTGGTGGAAGTGGTCGAAATTCCCGACCATCCCTGGTTTGTCGCCTGTCAGTTCCACCCGGAGTTTACCTCGACCCCGCGCGATGGCCATCCGCTGTTTACCAGCTTTATCAAAGCCGCGCTTGCCAATAGCCAGTAAGCGCACGGATCAGGAGTCAAGATGGATAACAAGCAGGTAGCGATAGGCAAGCTGAGCGTCGGCAATGATCTGCCCTTTGTGCTCTTCGGCGGTATGAACGTCCTCGAAAGCCGCGATATGGCCTTGCAGGTGGCCGAGGCCTACGTCAAAGCCACGGACAAACTGGGAATTCCCTATGTCTTTAAGGCCTCGTTTGATAAGGCCAACCGCTCGTCGATTCATTCGTTTCGCGGACCGGGCATGGAAGAAGGCTTAAAAATCTTTGAAGCGGTCAAGGCCGAGTTTGGCGTTCCGGTGATCACCGATGTTCACGAAATTCATCAATGCCAGCCGGTGGCCGAAGTCGCCGACGTGATTCAGCTGCCGGCCTTTCTTGCTCGCCAGACCGACCTGGTGCAGGCCATGGCAGAGACCGGTGCTGTGATCAATATCAAAAAGCCCCAGTTCCTGAGCCCGGGGCAAATGAAAAACATCGTCGAAAAATTCCGCGAGTGTGGCAACGACCAGATCATTTTGTGTGACCGGGGCAGTAACTTTGGTTACGACAACCTGGTGGTGGATATGCTCGGTTTCCGCACCATGCGCGAAGTCAGCGGCGGCGCGCCGGTCATTTTTGACGTGACCCACTCGCTGCAGTGCCGCGACCCTATGGGGGCGGCCTCCGGTGGCCGTCGTCATCAGGTAGCCGAATTGGCGCGTGCGGGTATGGCGGTAGGCCTGGCGGGCTTGTTCCTGGAAGCTCATCCGGACCCGGATAATGCCAAATGTGACGGTCCGAGCGCCTTGCCGCTCGATAAGCTTGCCCCCTTTCTGCAGCAGATGAAAGCCTTGGATGACCTGGTCAAAGGCTTCCCCCCGCTCGATATTGTGTAACCTCGCGCGGGTACGCTGTACAACCGATTTAATGTGAAACTGGAGTAGGAAAACTCATGAGCAAAATTGCTGATATTAAAGCCTTTGAAGTATTGGATAGCCGCGGTAACCCCACCGTGAGCGCTGAAGTGATTCTGGAAAGCGGTGTTGTCGGTCAGGCCTGCGCGCCCTCTGGCGCCTCTACCGGTTCACGCGAAGCGCTGGAACTGCGCGATGGCGACAAATCCCGTTACCTGGGCAAGGGCGTGCTCAAGGCGGTTGAAAATATCAATGGCACCATCAAAGGTCTGCTGGTGGGTAAAGATGCCGCCGATCAGCGCGGGCTCGACAAAATCATGATCGACGCCGACGCTACCGAGAACAAGTCCAAGTTTGGCGCCAACGCCATTCTCGCGGTTTCCCTGGCTGCTGCCAAAGCCGCCGCCGCCGACAAGGGCATTCCCCTGTACCAGCATATCGCCGACATCAATGGCACACCGGGCAAGTACACCATGCCGGTACCGATGATGAACATCATCAACGGCGGCGAGCACGCCGACAACAACGTCGACATTCAGGAATTTATGGTTCAGCCGGTCGGCGCCAAGAATTTTGCTGAAGCACTGCGCATGGGCGCCGAGATTTTCCACGCCCTGAAAAAAGTGCTGAGCGAAAAAGGCCTGAGCACGGCTGTCGGTGACGAAGGCGGTTTTGCGCCGGATCTGCCCTCGAACGCCGACGCGTTGAATGTGATTGCCACCGCTGTGGCCAATGCCGGTTACAAGCTGGGCGACAACGTCACCCTGGCGATGGATTGCGCTGCCTCCGAATTCTACAAGGATGGCAAGTACAAGCTCTCCGGTGAAGGTAAAGAGTTTACCGCCGAAGAGTTCTCTGACTACCTGGCTGAGCTGTGCAAAGAGTTCCCGATCATCTCCATCGAAGACGGCCTGGATGAAAGCGATTGGGATGGCTGGGCTTACCAGACCAAAGTCCTGGGCGACAAAATCCAGCTGGTGGGCGACGACCTGTTCGTCACCAACACCAAGATCCTGCAAGAAGGTATCGATAAGGGTATCGCCAACTCGATCCTGATCAAATTCAACCAGATCGGTTCGCTGTCTGAAACCCTGGACGCGATCAAGATGGCTCAGGATGCCGGCTACACCGCCGTTATCTCGCACCGCTCCGGTGAAACCGAAGATACCACCATCGCCGATCTGGCGGTTGCTACGGCCGCAGGTCAAATCAAAACCGGTTCCCTGTGCCGCTCTGACCGTGTGGCCAAGTACAACCGTCTGCTGCGCATCGAAGCCGAGCTGGGCGACAAAGCTGCCTACCGCGGTCGTGCAGAGTTCAAAGCCTAAATCAGGCTGAAACGCTCAGGCGCCACGAAAAAAGGGCCGGCATTTGCCGGCCCTTTTTATTTGGGGCTGATCGGCCAGTCATGATAATCCACCGAGTCCAGTTGTTGGGCCGGTGCAGCGCCTGCCCAGCGGTTTATGAACTCCCCGTTTGGGTCCCAAATCTGAGCCTGCTTGTCGATATTGAAATGTCGGCCCCCGCGCGGATCCGCTCCCACACCGGCGATGTACTGCCAGTTCCCCCAATTGCTCGCGACATCATAATCGAGCAGGTGCTGCTCAAAAAAAGCGGCACCGTAGCGCCAATCACATTTCAGCTCATGGATCAGGCAGCTGGCCGCGATCTGTCGGCCGCGATTACTCATATAGCCGGTGGCGAGCAATTGTTTCATGCAAGCGTTCACCAACGGATAGGGCGTTTCACCTCGGCACCATTTGCGAAAACGTTCCGGGTAGAAACTGGTCAGGGGCCTACGGGTTCCGATACCGCTGAATCGGTACAGGTGTTGTCGATGCTTGTGGGCGTACCATTGAAAGTATTCGCGCCAGAGCAGCTCGAAATAGATCCAGTAGCTGGAGTCGTTGGCGCCATGGGTGCGCTCGTAGGTGCGTAAATGTTGTACCAGCGTCTTGGCCGAGACGCAGCCGAGGGCAAGCCAGGGGGAAAACTTGGTGGAGCTGTTCCAGTCGTCCAGGGCGTTGCGGGTTTCCTTGTAGGTGTGGGCACGATTGTCAGCGAAGTAGTCCCTTACGTGCCGCTCGGCAGCGCTCTCACCGCCGGCAATCGGCGAGTCTGCACCGACGTCGGCGGGCCATAGGGGCAACGACACCGATTTGGGTGCGGGCGGCAATGACACCACGGTTCCTAACGGCGGGGCGACATTGAGCTTCTCTACCCGCTTACGAAACCCGGAGAAGGTACTGGGCAGCTCCTCGATGTCGAAAGGCAGCTCGTTGGGGCGAAACAGGGTGTGGGTGTGGAACTCGCGTAACGTCAGTCCGGGGTGGCTGACGCCGAGATTGTGCCAGTATCGGTTCTCGTATTCGCCTGCTTGTACGGAACGGAACAGGGCGTCGACCCGCTGCTCTGCGATCAGCGACTTTAAGGTCCCGAGCAGATCAGCGCGAATGACATACAGGGTTTGCCCCAGCTTGCTGAGACGCTGGGACAGGTCGGTGAGGGCCTCCTCCCGAAACCGTTGACGTTCGGCCCCTGGGGTGGCTTGAGGATAGAGGCTTGAGCGGGTCCAGGGCGCCTCTGGCCAGCATACACAAATCAATTTCTGACTGTGCAAGGCGGCCTGCTGTAGCGCTGGGTTGTCAGCGATGCGCAGGTCGTTGTTAAACCAGTAAATCGCGGTCTGGATCATAGGCTGTATACCTCGGAATCGTAGTGGGGTGATACGGCCTAAAAGCCTGTCCGGACGAGCGCGGTAGTGTGAGGTTTAATCCCCAACGATGACGCCGCAGGCGATTCGCGCACCGGCGCCGCCAATGGGCTGGCTGTAGTGATCGTCGGGGTTCTCGTGGATCACCAGGGCCGTACCGTCGCCACCCAGGAGTGCCGCAGCCCGGCTGCCATCCAGACTGACCCGCTCGTTAAACAGTTCGGCGCGCGCGTAGCCGTCTGTATGGACGTAAAAATTGTTCAGGTCACCGGCGTCCGGCCCTTCGGGGTTCATCAAGCCGTGCTGCTTGTCATCCGGGTTGAGGTGTCCGGACGAATCCTGAAAGCCGTGTTCGTGATCATCGCAGGTGCCCACACTGTGAATATGGATGGCTTTCATGCCGGGCTCGAGACCGCGTAACTCCAGGCTGAACAATACGCCGTTGGGACCCTGGCGCAGGTGAATCTGACCGACGGTGTCGCCATCGCTGTCGATCATTTCGGCGTAGGCACTGGCGGGCGCGTCACCGTGGTTGTGGGCCAGTGCGCCAGCGCTCAGGGTCAATGCCGTGCCGGCGACAAGTGCAGATAATTTGCTCATGATCAGTCCTCTTGGTGGTGCAAGTGTGTAGACAGATAACGTCGGCGACGTTGTTGGGGATCATTATAGGTAAAAAGTGTGATCTTTGCCGGAAGGGGTCGCTTTGCCCCCGCAGACCCTTGGTGTACCATGACAGTCCTCGAATTTCCAACCGGTTCTGCCATGAAATGGATGGTCACACTTTTACTGATTCTCCTGGTTGGCCTGCAGTATCGCCTGTGGGTCGGCGAGGGCAGCCGCGCGGATCAAGCCCGTCTTGAACGTGAGATTCAGCGTCAGCAAGCCGAGAACGAGCGCCTGCGCGAGCGCAACCGGGTGCTTGCGGTGGAAGTTGAGGATCTTAAAACCGGCCACGATGCCATAGAAGAGCGCGCCCGCCAGGATATGGGCATGATTCATGAGGACGAAACGTTTTTTATGATTGTTGAGGACGAGTAATTCCGTGAGTCTTGATCCTGCCAAAACCTGGGTGCTGGTGCCCGCCGCCGGCGTCGGCGTCCGGATGGGAGCGAATCGCCCCAAACAATACCTGCCGCTGTGTGATCATACGCTGCTTGAACAGACTCTGACGCGCTTGTTGGCAGCATCGGATATCCGCGCGTTGCTGTTGATGCTGAGCGCAGAAGATGACTACTGGCACCAGTTGCCTCTCAGTCATGACAGCCGCATTCAGACCTTGATTGGCGGCAGCGAGCGTGCTGATTCGGTGCTCAATGGTCTGCGCGCACTCGAGCCCTACGCCGGTGCCGATGACTGGGTGCTGGTACACGATGCCGCGCGTCCCTGCATTACCCCAGCTCAGATTGAGGCGCTGCGCACGGCCGTCGTTGAGCACCCGGTGGGCGGTATTCTCGGCGTACCCGTGAGTGATACAGTCAAACGCGTCAGCGCAGGTGAAATTTTGGCGACCGAAGATCGCCGACCCCTGTGGCGCGCGCAGACCCCCCAAATTTTTCGCTATCGCCTGCTGCGCGACTGCCTCGCCACCGCGCTTGAACAGGGATTGGCGATCACCGACGAAGCCTCGGCCGTCGAAGCCTTTGGCCACCGCCCGCTGATGGTTGAGGGGCGCGAGGACAACCTCAAAGTCACCCGCCCGGAGGATTTGCCCCTGGCGGCGCTGATCCTTGAACAGCAGGAGAAAACCCCATGAGAGTAGGACAGGGTTACGATGTCCACGCCTTTGGTTCGGGCGAAAAAATCGTTATTGGCGGCGTCTTGATTCCCCATACCCAAGGGCTGGTCGCGCACTCTGATGGCGATGTGCTTCTGCATGCGCTCTGCGACGCTCTGTTGGGGGCGGCGGCCATGGGTGATATCGGTCGCCACTTTCCGGATACCGATCCCCAGTACCGCAATGCCGACAGCCGCGCGCTGCTGCGTATGGTCTACGCCAAACTCAAAGCCGCGGGCTGGCGGCTGGGCAATGCAGATATGACTGTGGTCGCCCAGGCGCCCCGTATGGCCCGCCATATTGACGCCATGGTGGCCAACATTGCGGCAGACCTGGAGGTGGCGCCCGGGCAGATCAATGTCAAGGCGACCACCACCGAGCGCCTCGGGTTTACCGGGCGCGAAGAAGGTATTGCGGCCCAGGCGGTCGTCTTGCTGAACCCGGTACAGACCTGAGGTGTCGGTATTGACCTCGCGCGTCCCGACGTTCAAGGCGCCCTGGTGGCAGCCCGGGGGACACCTGCAAACCCTGGTGCCGCGCTTCGCGCGCAGGCCGGTGCTGACCAGTCAGCCGGTAGAAATCCCCCTGCCCGATGGCGATCGCCTGGTGGCGGACCTCTACCCGGATGCGCAGCCGGGAAAACCTCTGGTGATCATTTCCCACGGCCTGGAGGGTAATTCCCAGCGCGCTTATGTACTCGGCCTGGCGCAACAGGCTCAGGCGCTCGGTTACCCGGTACTGGCCTGGAACCTGCGCGGCTGCGGCCGCGCCGACAACCTGACGCCCACGCTTTACCATTCGGGCGCCAGCTACGATCTGGACGCGGTAATCACCTGGGCGGCCGAGCAGTGCGGCTATACCCATTTCGTGCTCGCCGGTTTTTCCCTCGGGGGTAATATGACCCTCAAGTGGCTCGGTGAGCAGGGGCCCGAGGCCGCCCGGCGGGGCGTGCGCGCCGCAGCAACGGCGTCGGTGCCCGCGGATTTGCGCGGTTGTGCGATCGCGCTGGAGCGCCCGGCCAACGTGATTTACCGGCGCCACTTTGTCCGGGCAATGAAGGCGCGGCTGCAACGCAAAGCCGCCCAGTTCCCGGAACACTTCGATACCGCGCCGCTGGCGCACTGTCGCACCCTCTGGCAACTGGATGATTACTACACAGCACCGCACGCCGGCTTCCGGGACGCCGAGGATTACTACCGGCAGTGCAGTGCGCGTTTCTTCCTTGCCCCCATTGATGTGCCGACGCTGATGGTCAGCGCGCGCAACGACCCTTTCCTGACCCCCGAGTGCTTCCCTGAGCCGCAGGCGGCGAAAAACGCCCAGCTACCCCTGGAAATCACGGCTTCGGGTGGGCATGTGGGCTTTTGGGGTGGCGGTGATCGATGGTGGCTGGATCGGCGCCTTATGGACTTTTTTGAGAGTGTTACCACTGATGACTGAGTTTGATCTGAATTTTCCGCGGGTTCTGGGTGAGCCCGAGGCGCGCGCCATCTTGAGAGCGACCCCTGAGGATTTTCAGGTGGATGAGGTACTCGGGTTCGAGCCTTCGGGTAGTGGTGAGCATTGGTGCATCCACTTGCGCAAGCGTGGCCAGAACACCGACTGGATCGCCCGTCAGCTGGCCAGCGTGGCGGGGGTAGAATCCAGGGACGTCAGCTACTGCGGACTCAAGGATCGGCATGCGGTCACCACCCAGTGGTTCAGCATCTACCAGCCCAAGGGCGCCGAACCCCGGTGGTCCGAGGTGGAGAATGACGACGTGCAGTTGTTGCAGGTGACCCGACACAATCGCAAATTGCGCCGCGGACAGCATAGGGGCAATGACTTCGTCATTCGGTTGCGGGACCTCCAAGGTACCTCTGAGGAAGCGCTCGAACCGCGTCTGCAACGGCTCGCACGGGAGGGCGCCCCCAACTACTTTGGGGAGCAGCGTTTTGGTCGCGAGGGAGGCAACCTGCCTTTGGCCCAGGCTTTACTGGTCGAACGGCGCCCCATCCGGCGGCGCCAGGAGCGTGGGTTGGTGCTTTCCGCTGCACGTTCCTGGTTGTTCAATCAGGTGCTGGCGGAGCGGGTTCGACAGGGCAACTGGCGGGCGTTGATTGATGGGGAGCCCGAGGCGCAGGCTTCAGGACCGCTTTGGGGGCGCGGGCGGCCCCTGACGAGCGGCGAGTTGGGAGCGCTTGAGCAGAAGGTACTGGCACCTTGGCAAGCCTGGTGTGACGGGCTCGAGCATGTTGGCCTGAATCAGGAGCGACGGGCCTTACAGTTGCTCCCGGAGGACCTGAGTTGGCACTGGCAGGGGGCGGATCTGGTTTTGCGCTTTCGGCTCGGTGTGGGCACCTACGCTACGGCATTGTTGCGTGAACTCTGTGACTGGACCAGCGCTTGAAGTCGGGGCCTTGTGCTATAGTGGCGTTTTTTACAGCCTGCAGTATCAAATGGAGGACTTGGGTTGAGCAGCCTGATTCTTGAAGGCGTGGGGATGACCTCACTGCGTACCCGCGAGCGCCTGTTGCAACGTCTGATGGACCAGGGCGTAACCAACTTTCGGGTGCTTGACGTTATTCGCAATACGCCCCGACATCTTTTTCTGGATGAAGCCCTGTCACATAGGGCCTATGAGGACTCATCCTTGCCGATCGGCTACGGGCAGACGCTGTCCCAGCCCTATATCGTGGCGAGAATGACTGAAATACTGCTGGCGGCTGCGGGTGGATCCCTGCGTCGCGTGCTCGAGGTGGGCACTGGCTCCGGCTACCAGACGACGGTGCTGGCACAGTTGGTAGAGCAGGTGTACAGCGTTGAGCGTATCAAACCACTGCAAGATCGTGCGCGTGAGCGCCTGCGGCAACTGGGGCTTCACAATGTCCAGCTCAAGCACGCTGATGGCGGTTTCGGCTGGCCCGAGCAGGGGCCCTTCGATGGTATTCTGAGTACGGCGGCGCCGCAATTCGTGCCGGAAGAGCTCAAACAACAGCTGGCCCCGGGCGGGGTGCTCGTGATCCCTGTGGGCGGGCAGACTCAGCAACTGCATCTGGTGATCCGCGAACCGGACACCGATAAGTTTGTGACCCAAGTGCTCGAACCGGTGAAATTTGTGCCCTTGCTGTCCGGCATAACCCGATAATTGCCCCGATCATCGGGGAGAGCCAAGGAGAGACCGTGCGTTCCTACCTGATATTGTGGTTGAAGGGCGTCGCCATGGGTGCCGCCGACGTTGTCCCGGGCGTCTCCGGCGGCACCGTCGCCTTCATCACCGGCATCTACGAAGAATTGATCGATTCCCTGCGCGGTTTGACGCCGTCAGCGCTTGGCGTGTGGCGGCGTGAGGGTATTCTGGCCTTCTGGCGGCGCATTAACGGCAGCTTTCTCCTGACCCTGTTTGCCGGGGTTCTGTTCAGTCTGTTCACACTGGCCAATGCCGTTACCTACTTGCTTGAGCACCACGCGTTGCTGGTGTGGGGTTTCTTTTTTGGTTTGATTTTGGCGTCTGTGCTCTATGTGGCGCGTCAATTAGTCTGGCGTAGCCCGGGAGTCTGGGTGGCGCTGCTGGTCGGCGTGGCGATCGCCCTGGTGATCTCCCAGTTGCGCCCGGCACAGCTGCCGGGAGAGTGGTGGATGGTGTTTATTGCCGGCATGATTGCTATTTGCGCAATGATCCTGCCGGGTATTTCGGGTAGTTTCCTGTTGCTGATGATGGGCATGTATCCGGTATTTCTGGCGGCGCTGAGCAGCTTCGATGTAGCAATCCTGGCGAGTTTTTTTGGTGGTTGTGTCGTTGGTTTGTTGGCATTTTCGCACCTGTTGTCCTGGCTTCTACACCACTACCACGCCCGGACACTGGCGTTACTGACGGGTATTCTGCTGGGGTCTCTGACCATCATCTGGCCTTGGAAACAGATGGTTACAGCCGGTCTGGATCATCGGGGCGAACCCCAGGCGCTGGTTCAGGTCAACGTATGGCCGGGCAATTATCCGGGGGAGTCTTTGTGGCCGGCGGTTCTGGCACTTGCCGTCCTTGGTTTTTTTCTGGTGTTGGCGGTAGAGTGGGGTGCGGCCAAAGGGCGCCCGAAAGCGGGCACAGAACCTCGGACGCCACACTAAGAAATCCGTTACATTGCAGGGCATTTTGGGAATTTGGTGCCAAAAACATAGAGTATTTTTAAATCGGATTTTCACTTTTTAGAGCGTTTTATTATAAAAAGTGGTCGTTTATTGGTCTAGCACATCGAGAATGGTATGCCTCAGGGGTGTCGAAAAGCCACATTCACAGTGATTCGATCGATCAGTATATTGATCGTTTGTGTGCTGTTGAAGAGTTGTGGCACGGCGCCTCCCGCACAGATCAGTGAGCGCGATCAGCCTCCCAGTCGGCGTATTCAGGACGGTGCCCGGCCCACCGGTGGGGGCGCCACTCAGCGGACACCGGTGCCCGATTCCGGCGAGCATCGGGTCGCTCGCGGTGAGACACTTTACTCAATTGCGTGGCGTTATGGCCTTGACTACCGGGAGTTGGCCCGTCACAACGGTATTGCTGAACCTTTTGTAATCTATCCTTCACAAACCTTGCGTCTGGACGTGGGGCGCACGGCCGCGGCGCAGGCGCGTGCTCAGCCGCCGGCGACCAGTCGCCCTCAGGCGAGTCAGCCGCCAGTCTCTAGCCGTTCAGAAAATAGAACAACTTCGTCGAGAGCTACGGCGACCCCAAGCGGCAGTCCGAACTGGCGCTGGCCCAGTGACGGACGGGTTATCGGGACCTTCAACAGCAATGCAGGACTGAATAGGGGTATTGATATTGCCGGCGATTTGGGACAGCCTGTGATTGCGGCCTCCTCTGGCCAGGTTGTATACGCTGGCAGTGGGCTGCGCGGCTATGGCAGGTTGCTTATCATCAAGCACAACGATACCTACCTGAGTGCCTATGCACACAACAACCGCTTGCTGGTAGAGGAGGGGGATGTTGTCGAAGCCGGGCAGAGAGTGGCCGAGATGGGCTCAAGTGGTACCGACAGGGTGAAATTGCATTTTGAAATACGGCGTGATGGCAATCCGGTGAACCCCATGGACTATTTGCCAAACCGTTGATCTAAATTGCACCTCGCTGCGTAGGCTTCCCTGAGTGTTTAAGAGTGGTTCCACTTGAAAACGCATCAGACCCACCCAAGGATAGTACGATGGACCTTCGGTGGAGCAATTGACAATAAGGGGCAGATCATGGCTATGCAAACAAGGGATTCGAGCAAAACCAACGATCGTGACAACGCTGCGGTCAGCGAAGTCCGGTTTGACAGTGAACAAAAAGATCTGAGCACCACCGATGATAAGGCCAGGGTTTCTACATCCCGGCGAAAAACCTCTCACCGCAGCGAAGCGGCTTCCGACAAGACGCTCGACGCCACCCAGCTCTACCTCAACGAAATTGGATTCTCCCCCTTATTGACGGCAGAAGAAGAGGTTTTCTTCGCCCGTAAAGCGCTGCGCGGCGATGAGAGTGCGCGTAAACGAATGATTGAAAGCAACCTGCGTCTGGTCGTGAAGATTGCCCGCCGCTATGTCAATCGTGGCCTGGCCCTGCTTGATTTGATTGAAGAGGGCAACCTCGGGTTGATTCGAGCGGTTGAAAAGTTTGATCCGGAGCGCGGGTTTCGTTTTTCTACCTACGCCACTTGGTGGATCCGCCAGACCATCGAGCGGGCTATCATGAATCAGACCCGAACCATCCGTTTGCCCATTCACGTCGTGAAGGAGCTCAACGTCTATTTGCGTGCTGCACGCGAATTGGCACAGAAGCTTGATCACGAACCCACGCCGGACGAAATCGCTCAAGTGCTTGAAAAGCCCGTTGCGGATGTCGAACGTATGCTCGGCTTGAATGAGCGTGTCACCTCTGCGGATAGTCCGATCGGCAACAACTCCGACCGCACCGTAGTGGATACCATACCCGACACCCAGGATTCAGACCCGGCTGCGCTGCTACAGGACAGCGACATCACTGATAGCCTGGATGATTGGCTTGACGAGTTGAACGATAAGCAGCGCGAAGTGTTGGCGCGGCGTTTCGGGTTGCGCGGCCATGAGACCAGCACGCTTGAGGAAGTGGGCCGGGAGATCGGTTTGACTCGCGAGCGTGTGCGGCAGATCCAGGTAGAAGCGCTGCGGCGCCTGAAAGACATCATGGCGCGTCAGGGTTTGGATAGTCAGGCCATTTTTAGCGCCTAAGCACTCGGCAGCCAAGCTCACGTAAAAACCGCGCTCAGGCGCGGTTTTTTTGTGGGACTTTGGGCAATGCTTGGCTTGAGGCGGAGTTCCACTTTTCGCCTATGGGCCTGAAAAGTGGGAATTCACCCTGTTGGCACTGCTCTTAATTCTCCGCCAGCCCTCGTCATTCGGCATTTCGAGGTACCACTTTGGTTTTTTTCCGCTAGTGGGACGATTTATTGTTGTCCCGGGCGCACTGTGAACTATCGGCCCATCTCCCAGAATCGGTTATGACGCTGAGAAATAACGATAAATGTAAACAGTGCAACGAGGTAGACTCCCAATGCGAAAAATAATCAAAGTCAACAAACTTATGCTGGCCCTATTAATCTCGTCCGGATTGGTTGCGTGTGGCAGCTCCAGCAGTTCTGATGAAGACGCCAGTGGTGGCAGCAGCTCCGTTTCCAGCGATCAGTCCTCCTCTGAGAGTAGTGCTAGCTCAGAGTCCAGTGAAGACTCCTCCTCAAGCAGTTCTGAGTCGAGCAATGACGAATCCAGTGAATCCAGCGAATCGAGCGAAAGCTCAGAGGAGCACCAAAGCAGTTCCGAGTCCAGCAACGACTCGTCCGAACCGGCAGCCCCCGATTCTGAAGCCTGGTCATTCTACGCTGACGGGCTGGCGACGCTGGCACTGACGGTCGATGGTGAGCAAGTCTCCAGTGTGCTGACGCCCGGCCAATACGGCACTGTTGAGTCCAATGCCGAAGGCATTGGCGCCGATGGCCAGACAGTCTGGGAAATCCAGTTTAACGATCCCAACGCCAGTAATGTTTTCCTCGGTGTGGAAGACACGCCGTTCAGTCATGGTCTGACGATGACCTCAGCCATGCGGGATCACGGCGAGGTTCAGTTTGATATCCAGGTGGATGCCATTGACGCCGAGACCCGTCTGACGGTCAAACTTGATAGCGGCTGGCCCAGCGTCAGTGAGTACACCCTGGAAACCCCCGAGGTGGGTGAATGGGTCTCCATGAGTGTCCCTGTTGCTGACTTTATCGACAACACGCTGGAGCCGGGCTCGGCTGATCTTGCGCGAATCATCAACGCTTTTGTATTGGAGGCCGCGGGTGGTACAGCACTGGTGCACCTGAACAACATCCAGTACGTTTGCGCCGCTGAAGACTGCGCGCTGGAAGCGGTACAGCCGCTCCAGGAAGATGATGAGCCCAGCCCGCCCGCGAGTGAGCTTGAGCAAATTCGCTTTGAGGCACTGACTGGCGGTGGTGCGCGCTTCACTATCCGTCTACCGGAGGAGCAGCATGTACTGCATCTATTTGCTCGTCACAACGGTGTTCAGGACTTTGTCGTTAACCATATCGAGGGCATCGACGGTGCCGTGACTGACAATGGCGATGGGACCTACTCCTATGAAGTGATCCGCGAGGACGGTTATGCCGACGATGACCTGGTCGAGGTACGTTTCTATGGTGCTTCCGACAGCGGAGCAGCCCCTTACCCAGGACCGACTGACGATGACTGGTTGTCTTTGACCTACGCTGCGGGCCTTGTGGTTGAAGGCGTTGATGACAGCGAGGATGGCGACAATGGTGGCGGTGAAACCGGTGATGACGACAACGGCTCGGGGGACAACGGTCACGACGAGATTGCCGGTGGCATTGGTGAGGTCGTTATTGCGCAGTTGGACAATGGCGATGTGCGCTTCAGTATCCGCCTGGACGAGCGCAAGGAAGACGTGCATCTGTTCGCCCAGCGCAACGGTGGCCAGGATTTTGTGGTTAACCACATCCAACATACCCCCAGCAATGAGATCGACAACGGTGATGGCTCCTGGACCTACGTGGCACTGCGAGAGGATACGCCTTACGAAGATGGCGACGTGATCAGGGCGCGTTTCTATACCTTCACCCCCGCTTCGGGGCAGTCATTCTACCCGGGCCCGACCGATGGCGATTGGGCAGAAACAACCTTCACTGACTGACCGTTAACCACAATCACCTCACGAGTCGCAGGATGCCATTAACCATGCATTCTGCGGCGCGCGGTCAGTGAGGCGTTCGAGGTAATTATTATGATTTTCTTCTCAATCAGCCGCCGGGTATTGTTTGCCCTCGCGGTCACTGTCATCCTGAGTGCTTGCGGCGGCTCCAGTGGCGAACAGCCGCCCCCCAATCAGGATGATGGTAATGGTTCACAGCAGTCTTCAATGAGCAGTGACCACAGCAGCAGCGCGCCTCCCGACGAGGGTGATAATGACGAGTCGGGTAACAGTTCCAGCAGCGTTGCGGACAACAACAGCAGCGAGTCGTCTGACAATAATCATTCTGACGGCACACAGTCCTCCAGCTCCAGTGCGCCAGCCGCGGAAGAGGCTAATTATCTGGATCAGGTGCGGATCAGTGCACTTGCCGGAGGCAGTGTCCGTTTCAGTATTACCGTGCCGATGCGTAAAGATGCGGTCCATGTCTTTGCCCGCCGCAACGGTGCCCAGGATTTCGTGGTCAACGATATCCAGAGTCAGAGTGGTGCCGAGGTTGACAACGGTGACGGCACTTTTACCTATCACGTGGTGCGCGAAAGCAGCTACGATGACGGTGACCGGATCGAAGCGCGTTTTTTCAGCTTTGAACCGGGTGCCGGTCAACTGTTTTACCCGGGCCCAACCGATGCCACTTGGGTATCTCTAGTGTACGCTGAAGGCGCCGAGTCGGACGAGTACTCCACTGGAGGAGACGCGAACTCCAGCTCCAGCTCAAGCAGCGATCCCGACGATAGCTCGAGCTCCAGCAGCAGTCCTCCAAATACCGATTACTCCGAGGGTGGATATACCCCGCCGCACGATCCGGATTATCAGCCCACAGAAGTTGGCGGTGTCATGCCACTTTTTCACGCAGGAACGCCACTGGAGCCGGTCATCACCTATGAAACTGATGATGCGCTGATTACCCGTTTTTCGGATCGCGCCCGTGACCGTCATGCCAAGGAAGATCAATTTCAGCAATACGACCATTTCCTGAGCTTCTATTGGGAGCACCGCACGGCGGCGATTGAAATTATCGACCGGGTTGCCAAAGGCGGCGACAGTATTCGTATGAATGTGCGTACTCAGTGGCGCTTGAATGACCTGGAAGCGGAAAATCGTTGGTTTTATGTGGGCAGAAATACCGTTGCGGAGTTTTGTGATAACGGCACGATGGAAGTGATTGACGATCTGAATTACTACAAGGAGCGCAGTCACAACTGCCGTCAGGGCCGTGCTATCCAGCTCGGTGATCGGCTCGAGTTTGAAATCAGTCAGTTCCTGGCTCCGGGTGTACCCAATGGTCGGGCACCTTATTACGGTACCACCTACCTCTATATTGTCGGCGAAGGTATCGTGCCCTGGAATGTTGGCGGCACAACACCCGCAGGGGGGATAAAAGATTCGGTTAAAATTCCCGAGCGCGCCTGGCTTGGTGGCGATACAACGCTGCATGCGAATACGTCCGGTGAACCCCAGAACCGGTTTATGCAGATGGCCACCAATCTTGGTTACGACAATGCCCAGCCGTTTGTCGAAGGCCGGCGAGTGCTGCATACCTCATTCGTCGATGGTACTCACGACGAATTGCCAGCGGAAAATCCGGTGTTTGAAGAACTCGCGGGTTTATCCGGTCCTCGCTATATCAATGAAGCCTGCTCGGATTGCCATGTACGCAATGGTCGTGCCGTACCTGAGGCTTTGGGTGAACATCTCGAGAAATGGGTTTTTCAGGTCGGCGACGAAGAAGGTAATCCTCACCCGTATTTGGGGCGGGTGCTGCAGGCCGAGGCCAATCAGGGGGCCGAGAGTGAAGGCCAAGTGTTTATCGCCTCCTGGTTTGAGCAAAACGGTCTGCGCCGGCCCGTTTATGAGTTTACCGGTGTGACGCCTGAGCGCTTCTCGGCCCGTATTGCGCCGCAGCTCGTGGGTATGGGGTTACTGGAGGCTATCCCTGAGGAAGCGATATTGGCGTTGGAAGATCCCTATGACGAGAGCGGCGATGGTATTTCCGGCCGTGCCAACCGGGTGGTTGATCCGGAAACCGGCGAAACCCGCTTGGGCCGCTTTGGCTGGAAGGCGGGCAAAGTGAGCATCCTGCACCAGGTTGTCGGTGCCCTGAACACCGACATGGGCGTGATGACCTCGGTGATGCCCGAGCCGGATTGTGGCAGTGCGCAGACTGACTGTGGCCCGAGCGGCGCCGAGTTGGACGATATCCACGTGGAGAATCTGGTCAAGTACATTGCGTTGCTCGGCGTGCCGCCACAGCAGAATTACGATGATCCTGCCGTGATGCGGGGTGAGACAGCTTTCTCCGAGATTGGCTGTGCGAGTTGTCATACGCCGAGCTTCCAGACCAGCCCCTATCACCCACTGGCGGAGCTGCGCGACCAGACTATTTATCCCTACACCGATATGCTCCTTCACGATATGGGCCCGGATATGGCGGATACCCTGGGTGAAGGCGAGGCCTCGGGTTCCGAGTGGCGCACAGCACCGCTGTGGGGTCTGGGGCATTCCGCCTGCGTAACCGGGGGCATGACCCAGGCTCCGCCAGGCCAACGCGAATGCACGCCGGAGCACGGTTACTTGCACGATGGCCGTGCGCGCACTATTGAAGAAGCGATTCTGTGGCACGGCGGAGAAGGCGAGTCCGCTAAAAATGCCTATGAGGCGTTGTCAGAGTCGCAGCAACAGGATGTTCTGGAGTTCCTTCGGTCGTTGTGATCCTCCTAGCTTGGGTGCTCTACAAGGGCACCCTTTTTTATTCGTAAAAAAAGCCCTCGGCTCGCGCCTGAGGGCTTTTTTGTCGGTCGGCACCGGGAACTGGGTCGAAGGTACTAACGCTCCAGGTACTGCAGTTTGTCCGGTACGCCATCCCACTCCTCGGCATCGGCCGGGGCGTCTTTCTTTTCCGTGATATTGGGCCACACTTCCGACAGCTCGGCATTCAGCTCCAGATAAACCGCCTGCTCCTCGGGCAGCTCATCTTCCGAGAAGATGGCATCCACCGGACACTCAGGTTCACAAAGTGCGCAGTCAATGCACTCGTCCGGGTGAATGACCAGAAAATTGGGGCCTTCATAGAAACAGTCTACCGGGCAGACTTCAACACAGTCGGTATGTTTACACTTGATGCAGTTTTCCCCAACGACAAACGTCATATCAGGCTCCAGTAGTCTCGATTGCGGTCACGGTTGTTTGGAATGCGCGCATTTTAGCAGCATTCTCAGCTTTTGGTAGGGCGCCGTGGCCCCGAATGACTATTTTAACAGCTCTTTCAGGGCGTAAAGGCGCTCCAGCGCCTGGCGCGGGGTCAGTTCGTCCGGGTTCAGCTCGCCCAGGGCATCCATCGCCGGGTGCGGCTGACTGTCGAACAGGCCGCCCTGAACGGGGCCTCCTGCCGGCGTTGGTGCCGCCCCGAGGATGTCTTTGGCGGGGGCCTTCTCGCCCTTGAGCCGTTCGTCGCTTTGCTCGAGTAGCGCTAGCTGGTGTTTGGCGTCATGCAGCACCGGGTCGGGGATGCCCGCCAGCTTGGCCACTTGTAAGCCATAGCTTTTGCTGGCCGGACCCTCCTGAACCTTGTGCAGGAACACAATATTGTCTTTGTGCTCGGTGGCGTCCAGATGGACGTTGGCAATACCGGGCAGCTCACTGGGGAGTAAGGTCAGCTCAAAGTAGTGGGTGGCGAACAGGGTGTAGGCTTTGACCTGTTCCGCCAGGTGGCGGGCGCAGGCCCAGGCCAGGGCAAGACCGTCGAAAGTGCTGGTACCCCGACCAATTTCATCCATCAACACGAGGCTGCGCGCAGTCGCGTTGTGGAGGATATTGGCCGTCTCGGTCATCTCTACCATGAAGGTGGACCGGCCACCGGCGAGATCATCCGAAGAACCGATTCGGGTGAAGATCCGATCGACCAGCCCGATCTCTGCCCGCGCAGCGGGCACAAAGCTGCCGATATGGGCGAGCAACACAATCAGTGCCGCCTGGCGCATATAGGTGGATTTACCGCCCATATTGGGGCCAGTGACCAGCAGCATATGGCGCTCAGGCCCGAAGTTGAGGTCGTTGGGCACAAAAGGTGCCTCGCTGACCTGCTCCACGACCGGATGACGGCCGTCGGTGATGGCAATACCCGGAGTCTCTTTGAGCGTGGGGCGGCAAAAACTCAGTGCGTCAGCGCGTTCGGTGAGCGTGCTGAGTACGTCCAGCTCCGCAATGGCCGCGGCGGAGTCCTGCAGCGGCAACAGCTGCTCATTGAGAATTTCCAGTAGCTCCTCGTACAGGGCTTTTTCCCGTGTCAGCGCCCGGCTCTTGGCGGACAGCGCCTTGTCTTCGAACTCCTTCAGCTCGGGCGTGATGAAGCGCTCGGCGTTTTTCAGGGTCTGGCGCCGGATATAGTCCGCCGGGGCCTGGCCGGCCTGTGACCGGGTCAGTTCAATAAAGTAGCCGTGGACCCGGTTATAGCCCACTTTCAGGGTGGAAATGCCTGTGCGTTCACGTTCGCGGGTTTCCAGATCGACCAGATACTGGCCGGCGTTGTTGCTGATATTGCGCAGCTCGTCCAGTTCCGGGTCGTAGCCCTCGGCGATGACGCCGCCGTCGCGAATGACCACCGGCGGATTCTCCACAATGGCGCGCCCAAGCAAATCTACCAGGGCAGGAAAAGTACTGATGCGCGCTGCCAACTGTTTGAGCAGCGGCGCCTCGTGGTCTTTCAGCGCGCTCTGCACTTCCGGGTAACAGGCCAGAGACATATAGAGACGCGACAGATCCCGGGGGCGGGAGGAGCGCAGTGCCAGGCGCCCGAGGATTCGCTCCAGGTCGCCGACGCGCTTGAGCAGTTGGTGGACAGGCTCAAAACCGTAGTTGTGTTGCAGGCTGGCGATGGCCTCCTGGCGCGCCTGGAGTTGCGCCAGATCCCGCAGCGGACGGTTTAGCCAGCGGCGCAGCAGGCGGCTGCCCATGCTGGTGGCGGCGGTGTTGAGGACCGCGAACAGGGTGTGCTCTTCGCCCCCGCCGAGGTTGATATCCAGTTCCAGATTGCGCCGGGTGGCGGCGTCCAGAATGACCGCCTCGTCGCGAACCTCTGCCGCCAGGCCGCGCACGTGGGGCAGAGCGGTGCGCTGGGTCTCCCGTGCGTAGCTGAGCAGGCAGCCGGCGGCCGCGAGCGCGGTGTGCATATGATCGCAGCCAAAACCGGCCAGATCCTGGGTGCCGAACTGCTGGGTCAGCAGGCGCCGGGCGGTATCCAGCTCGAACTCCCAGGGGCCGCGCCGACGCAGGCCCTTGCGGCCCTGCAGCAGCTCGGGCGCGCCCAGGTCGTCGCTCACCAACAGCTCGGCCGGACTCAGCCGTTGCAGCTCGCCCAGGGCGGCATCCAGGCCGTCCACCTCCAGCACCAGGAAGCGGCCGCTGGCCATATCGAGGGAGGCGATGCCGTAGTGCTCACCGTCCTGATGAACAGCCACCAGCAGGTTATCCCGGCGCTCGTCGAGCAACGCCTCGTCGCTGATGGTGCCGGGGGTGACGATGCGCATAACCTTGCGCTCCACCGGCCCCTTGCTGGTGGCCGGATCCCCAATCTGTTCGCAGATTGCCACCGATACCCCGGCGCGCACCAGTTTGGCCAGATAGCCGTCAGCGGCATGGTAGGGGATGCCCGCCATGGGAATCGGCTGACCGTTGGACTTGCCTCGGGCGGTGAGGGTCACATCCAGCAGCTCGGAAGCCTTTTTGGCGTCATCGTAAAACAGCTCGTAGAAGTCGCCCATGCGGTAGAACACCAACTCATGTGGGTGTTCGGCCTTGATGCGCAGGTACTGCTGCATCATCGGGGTATGCTGATCGGGCGCGCTGGTAGTTGCCATAGAGTGTTTGGACTGGTTGTCTGAATTTAAGGCGGGTATTCTACAGGGATTCATCGAGGCCTCAAAAGGGTGATTAATGCAGCACGCGGATTTGGATGTGACTCTGATGCACCTGGCGGCGGAGTTGGGCGCGGAGTTGAAGGCCCTTCAATGGCAGGTAACGGCGGCAGAATCCTGCACGGGGGGCGGTATCGCCGCGGCGATTACCGCCGTGGCGGGAAGCTCGGCCTGGTTTGAAGTGGGCTTTGTCACCTACGCCAACCGGACCAAAACGTCGCTGCTGGGCGTCCCTGAGGCGACTCTGGAGGCCCACGGCGCGGTGAGCGAGCCGGTGGTGCTGGCGATGGTGGAGGGTGCCCTGGCGGCCTCTGGCGCGGATCTGGCGGTGGCGGTGAGCGGTATCGCCGGGCCTGATGGCGGCTCGCGTGAAAAGCCGGTGGGGACGGTATGGCTGGCCTGGGGCCGGGCTGACGGCTGGCGCCGGGCACGTTGTTTCTATTTTGATGGCGACCGGGCGAGTGTGCGGCGCCAGGCGGTGGTGGTGGCCTTGCGGGAGCTGGTGGATATCTGTCAGCATGGCGGGCGTGCCTATGAGCCGCCGGAGGTGGGCAGGGGCTGAAACAAGGGTTGGTGACACGCGGTGAATACGTCCCTGTACGCTCGAGCGCGGCATCCCTGCCGCGCACGGTCACCAACCCTTGTTTCAGCCCCCACCCACCTCCTCAGACAGCGTTTGGGCCGTTCTGGAGAGAGCCCTTGAGGGAGGGAAGGGGGTGCTCGACCGTAGGAGGCATGGACGACCCACAGGGATGTGGGAAGTGTCCCGAAGCGCCTGGAGCGCGTAGGGACGGCCGACTTCGAGCGTACAGGGAAGTATTTACAGCGAGTCGAGGACCCCCTTCCCTCCCTCAAGGGCGTAAATCTGACAGTACCGGCCCAAGACCTGTAAAAATTCACAGTACTGTTTGCGTATACAGTGAAATGTTGTATGCTTACGGGTAATCGCTGGCGGGTCGGTAGGTGGTGGCGCCAGTGTCAACAACTAAGAATGAGAAGGCGCGGTACGACCGCGGTTTCAGTAACTTTTGACTTGATATTGAGGTGTCTCGGATGGATGCGAACAAAGAGAAAGCGTTGCAGGCGGCTTTAGGCCAGATTGAGCGTCAGTTTGGTAAAGGTACGGTCATGCGTATGGGGGACAAGGAATTGGTCGCAATTCCTTCGATTTCTACGGGCTCTCTGGGGTTGGACGCGGCGCTCGGCATTGGCGGTCTTCCCAAGGGGCGGATTGTGGAAATCTACGGGCCGGAATCCTCCGGTAAAACCACATTGACCTTGCAGGTAGTGGCCGAAGCCCAGCGCATGGGTGGCACCTGTGCCTTTATCGATGCTGAGCATGCGCTCGACCCGCAGTATGCCGCCAAGTTGGGCGTCAAGGTAGACGACCTGATCATCTCCCAGCCGGACACCGGTGAGCAGGCCCTGGAAGTGACTGACATGCTGGTGCGCTCCGGTGCGGTAGATGTACTGGTTGTGGATTCGGTGGCAGCACTGACCCCCCGGGCCGAGATTGAAGGCGATATGGGCGATCAGCACGTCGGCTTGCAGGCCCGTCTGATGTCTCAGGCACTGCGCAAAATTACCGGCAATATCAAGAATGCCAACTGCCTGGTGATCTTCATCAACCAGATTCGTATGAAAATCGGGGTCATGTTCGGCAGCCCCGAGACGACCACTGGTGGTAACGCTCTCAAGTTCTACTCTTCGGTACGTCTCGATATCCGCCGCATCGGCGCGGTGAAAGACGGTGATGAAGTCACTGGCTCCGAGACCCGGGTCAAAGTGGTCAAGAACAAAGTGGCGCCGCCCTTTAAGCAGGCAGAGTTCCAAATCCTGTACGGCACGGGAATCAACCGCTATGGTGAAGTGATCGACTATGGCGTGAAATACGGTATATTGGACAAGGCGGGCGCCTGGTACAGCTATCAGGGCGACAAGGTTGGCCAGGGCAAGAACAATGTGGTCAAGTTCCTGCAGGAGAATCCCGACGTGGCTGCTGAGCTGGAAGCGAAGGTGCGGGCAGAGATGCTCCCCACTGTCACCAACGCTCCCAAAGCGAAAGTTGAGGCTGGTCAGGACGCCGTTGAGGCTGAGGAGTAACACACTCCGATGCGGCCCCGGGGTCACCCGTCGGGGCCGTTGAACCTGGGCGCTGTTTCGCAGTCGATAGTTAATAATACTGTTGCCGGTTCCCGGACGAGGTCGATATGAGTCAACGCGCAACCAAAATGCTGCTTTTCGCCATTCTGGCGATCGTTATGGCGGCCTGTAGTCGAACGCCACAGGTGGTTACCGACCACGATACAACCTACGATTTTTCCGGGTTGCGAACCTTCGAGGTTCTGCCTTCGAGCCAAGTGGGCGAAGGTCGCTCGGTGCTGATCTCTCCCTTTACGTTCAACCACCTGCGGCACGTTGTCGAGCGTGAGCTGGGACTGCGGTATGCCCGGCTGGACCAGGACGATGAGCGCACGCCGGACTTTACTGTGCGCTATCATGTAGTGATGGAAGAGCGACTGGACGTGCGGGCATATGATCAGCGCTACGGATTTGGTTATTACGGGTATCGCTACCGCCCCATGTTTATGTACCACCCCGGCCCGGCCCCTCGGGTGTATCGTCAGGGCACGCTGATTCTGGATATGGTCGACAATCGCTCGGGTGAACCCATCTGGCGCGGTATCTCCGAGCAGCGCCTGCGCGACGGTATGCGACCGGAAGAGCAGCGGGAGCTGCTGGAGCGGGTCGCGAAAGAAATGTTGAGCCAGTTTCCGCCTGTCAACTGAGCCATGAAAGATAGTCAGGCTGCCAGCCACGCCGATGTGCGTTACACCGCTATGAATTTGTTGGCACGTCGGGAGCACTCGGCGGGGGAGTTGCAACAGAAGTTGCGCCAGCGTTTTGACGATACGACGCTGATAGATGACGTCTTGGCGCGGTTGGTGGAGCAGGATCTTCTGAGCGATGAGCGCTTTACAGAAGCGTTTGTCCGCATGCGGGTTGGGCAGGGCAAGGGGCCCTTGCGAATTGGTCAAGAGCTCAAGCAGAAGCAAGTGGCTGAGCATTTGGTTGATGTGTATCTCGGGCAGGCGGACGTCGATTGGTTCGCTTTGGCGCGTGATGTGTGCGAGCGGCGCTTCGGCGATACAGCAGCATCCGATCTTAAGGAAAAAGCCCGTCGGGTCCGGTTTCTTCAGTACCGGGGGTTCACTGGCGAGCAGGTCCGCGCAGCAATCGGGTAGATCGCCCGTCCTCCTTTTTCCCTCCTTCTTTGTAAATTATTGTTAAACGGGCATCCTTTGCGCTTTTACCAGCGAATCAAAGGTTTAGAATCCGTTTAATGCACATCCTGACCGTAATTGTCCCTCCAGTCAGGCAGAATCTTTTAATTTACGAGTAGTCGGTATGAATAATCGTTTTCTGGCCTTTTTGGGCGCCATGGTGTTGAGTGCGGGAGCACTGGCTCAGGAGGGCGACGAAGGCGGCCCCCAAGTCATCGTCAAAACTGTGGCGAAAGAAACTATCGAGAATCGAATCGAAGCTTTGGGTAATTTACGCGCCAATGAGTCCATTCGCGTGACCTCCAATATTACCAAAACGGTGACTCGCCTGAATTTTGAGGACGGCCAACGTGTAGAGCGGGGCCATATCCTCGTGGAAATGACAAGTGCTGAAGAACTCGCACTTTTGGAAGAGGGCCGTGTAAACACTGATGAGGCCGAGCGCCAATTGGAACGGGTGCGGTCGCTGGTCGAACGCGGTGCCGCATCCCAGTCTATCCTGGACCAGCGAACCCGGGAGTTTGAATCCGCGCGCGCCCGTTACGCGGCAATTGAGTCACGCCTCGAGGATTTGCGTTTACGAGCCCCCTTTGACGGTGTTGTGGGGCTGCGCAATATCAGTGTTGGCGCTCTGGTGACGCCTGGAGATCTGATTACCACACTCAATGACGATAGCCGCATGAAGCTCGACTTCACGGTGCCGGCCGTGAGTTTACGTCACCTGCAGACCGGTTTGCCCGTTGTGGCACGCAGCCGGGCATTTGGTGACCGCGAATTTGAGGGCGAAGTGGTCAGCATTGACAATCAGATCGACCTGGTCACCCGGGCGGTTACCGTTCGGGCTTTGCTGCCCAATGATGAGGGGTTGCTGCGCCAGGGTATGTTGATGAATGTAGAGTTGCTCACCGAGGCACGTGAGTCACTGGTAATACCTGAGGCGGCAATTCTGGCGCTGGGGAATGAGCAATATGTTTTTGTGGTGGTTGGCGAAGACGGCGATAAGCGTTCAGAGCGGCGTACGGTACACCTGGGGGAGCGGTTCCTGGGGCGGGTTGAGGTCCTGGATGGACTCGAAGCAGGGGAGCAGGTGGTCACTCACGGTCTTCAGCGGGTACGCGACGGTCAGCCGGTGCGCATTCTGACTGAGGACACTGGGGACCGCTCGGTGCGCGACATGCTCAACGCAGCGCAACAATAACCGGAGTCGTCCAGAATGCTGTTATCAGATGTCTCCATCAAGCGCCCGGTTTTCGCGTCGGTCATCTCGTTATTGTTGATCGCATTTGGTCTGCTCGCGTTCGACCGTCTGACGTTGCGCGAGTACCCTGATATCGACCCTCCCATTGTATCCATCCGCACCGACTACCCCGGTGCCAACGCTTCGATTATCGAAACCCGAATTACCCGGATCATTGAGGACCGTATCGCGGGTATCGAGGGGATTGAATACATTCAGTCATCCAGTGAAAACGGGCGATCCAATATCACGGTGAGGTTTGATATTGGTCGGGATATTGACGCGGCGGCCAACGATATTCGGGACCGGGTGTCGCGCTTGGGGCGAGTTTTGCCGACCGAGGCTGACCCTCCGGAAGTTATTAAAGTGAGTTCCGATGACAATGTGGTGGTGTGGTTCAACCTGGCCGGTGACGGCTATAGTCTCCCGGAGCTGACCGATTATGCTGAACGCTATCTTGTCGATCGCTTTTCGGTGATTGATGGTGTGGCGCAGGTTCGTATCGGTGGCCGGCAGCGCTATGCCATGCGGATCTGGCTCGACCGTCAGGAGTTGGCGGCCCGCGGACTGACGGTCAACGATGTTGAGGATGCTTTGCGGGCTGAAAATGTCGAGCTGCCCGCCGGGTCTATTGAATCGGCCGATCGTCAATTCTCTGTGCGCATGGCGCGCAATTACCGCACTCCTGATGACTTCAGTCGCCTGGTGCTCTATCAGGGTGACGATGGCTACTTGATCCGCTTGGGCGATGTCGCGCGGGTGGAGAAGGGGACTGAAGAAGATCGGAATACCTTTCGTGGCAATCGGGTTCCTATGGTCGGGATTGGTTTGATCAAACAGTCCACGGCCAACACGGTTGACGTGTCGCGGGCGGCGCGGGTTGAAGTGGCTCGGGTCAATGAAAATTTGCCCTCGGGCATGCGTATTGAGCAGAGCTTTGATAGCTCGATTTTTATTGAAGAGGCCATCAGCGAAGTCTA
Source organism: Marinimicrobium alkaliphilum (assembly GCF_003259155.1). Taxonomy (GTDB): domain Bacteria; phylum Pseudomonadota; class Gammaproteobacteria; order Pseudomonadales; family Cellvibrionaceae; genus Marinimicrobium_A; species Marinimicrobium_A alkaliphilum. The sequence goes on along the minus strand of NZ_QGMQ01000009.1, from coordinate 57,768 downwards.
TACAACGTTGCTGTTCGCCATTGGCATGGTCATCCTGGTCATCTATCTGTTCTTGGGCAGCGCGCGGGCGATGTTGATTCCGGCTGTGACCGTGCCGGTTTCTATTATTGCGACCTTCACAGTCCTGGCGGTACTCGGTTTTTCGGTAAACCTGCTGACCTTGCTGGCCCTGGTGTTGGCGATCGGGCTGGTGGTGGATGATGCCATTGTGGTGTTGGAAAACATCGTCCGGCATATAGAGGAGAAGGGCAAGCCGCCGTTGTTGGCGGCTTATCGTGGCACTCGGGAGGTGGGCTTTGCGGTGGTTACTACCACGCTGGTACTGATCTCGGTGTTTACGCCCATCGCATTCTTGACTGGCGATGTCGGACGCCTGTTCTCGGAGTTTGCCTTGACCATGGCGGCGGCAGTGGCGTTCTCGTCCCTGATCGCGTTGACCCTGTCGGCGATGTTGGCATCGAAGCTGTTGAGGCCCAAGAAGGAAAAACGCAATTGGTTGGTGACCAAAGTTGATAGTGGCATCGTCTGTCTACGTCACTACTACGCCCGCTCGTTGCATTTCTGTTTACGCCATATCACGGTTGTTGTCGGGATCTTTTTCATCCTTCTTGCAGGCACTCTCTGGTTATCACAACAGTTGCCGTCAGAGTATGCACCGCGGGAGGATCGCGGCTCATTCTTCGTTATCGTCAATGGTCCGGAAGGTGCCAGTTTCTCTTACATGGCCGACTACATGGATGAGATCGAAGACAGATTGATGAAGTACGTAGATCAGGGGGATGTGGCCCGTTTACTCGTGCGTGCTCCGCGTGCCTGGGGCGCGCTTGAGCGTTTTAACAGCGGTATAGTCATCGCCACCCTGACGCCTTGGGCGGAACGTCGCAGCGGGTTTGACATTATGGATGATGTTCGCCGCGACCTGAGTGATCTGCCCGGCGTGACAGCTTTTCCGGTGATGCGTCAGGGCTTTGCCAGTGGCACCGAGAAACCCCTGCAGTTTGTGATTGGTGGTGGCACCTATGAAGAGCTGGCCGAGTGGCGCGATGTCCTGGTGGAGAAGATGGAAGATCATCCGCAACTGTCCGGTATCGATTGGGATTACAAGGAGACCCGTCCACAGTTTGAGGTGCTGATCGACTCAATCAGTGCGGCGGATCTTGGCGTGAGTGTCAGCAATATTGGCCGAACGCTGGAGACTATGCAGGGGTCGCGGCGGGTCACCACCTTTGTGGAGCAGGGTGAGGAGTATGAAGTCATGCTCGAAGGTGAACGCGACTCTCAGCGAACTATCCGGAGTATGGAGAACATCTACGTGCGCTCGGAGCGTACCGGTGAGCTGATTCCGTTGGCAAACCTTGTGGATATTCGTGAGTTTGCCGATGCGGCCACGCTCAATCGCTATAACCGGATTCGGGCCATCACGCTCGAGGCCGAGCTGCAGGACGGCTTGACGTTGGGCGATGCGCTCGACTTTATGCACGAGATGGCGGCTGAGCATTTACCGGAAGGCGTGGTAATCGACTACAAGGGGGAGTCGCGTGACTTTATGGAGTCCGGCGGTTCTATCATGTTCATCTTTATGCTCGGTATCATGATTACCTTCCTGGTGCTTGCGGCCCAGTTTGAGAGTTATGTACATCCGTTTGTCATTATGCTGACGGTGCCATTGGCGATTGCGGGGGGAATGCTCGGTTTGTACCTGACTGGCAATTCGCTCAACCTCTACTCACAGATCGGTCTGGTGATGTTGATCGGTTTGTCGGCTAAAAACGGCATTTTGATCGTCGAGTTTGCCAACCAGCTCCGGGATAAAGGTGTAGAATTCATGGACGCCCTCGAGCAGGCTGCCTCGGCCCGCCTGCGTCCGATTTTGATGACCGGTATCACTACCGCCGCCGGGGCTATTCCTTTGGTGGTGTCCTCGGGGGCTGGCTCTGAGACGCGAGCGGTTATTGGTGTAGTGGTTATTTCGGGGGTCTTGGCGGCAACCCTGTTTACGCTCTTTGTGGTCCCCACCGCCTACGCGCTCTTGGCCCGAAAAACCGGGTCGCCCAACGATGTGAAGCGTAAGCTGGACAGAATCGCTGATGAGTACGACCAAAGCCATCCGGCAAAAGCGAAAGATATGCCGGAATAACTTATGACCTGAAAGGCAGTGGACCTATGAAAATGATAATAAATGGCACAATGGGTGCCTTGTTGGTGTTGCTTGTGTACGGCTGCATGCTCATCCCCGAGCAGGTGGAGCAGGTGGCTTGGCGTATTGATTCACTGGAGACCATTGGTGGCCACCCGGTAACGGTAATCGGCGACCCAAAAGTGGTTCAGACGCGCTACGGTAAAGCGGTGACATTTGACGGTGACGGCGACCGTATTCAGGTGCCGCACAACCCCTTGGGGGATGCTACTGAGTTTACGGTGGAAATTGTCTTCAGGGCCAATGACGTCTATCCGGATAACTGGGAGCCCCGGTTCCTGCATATCCAGGATCCCGAGAACCCTCAGCGGCGTATTACCATCGAGCTGCGCCTCACAGATAGCGGGCAGTGGTATCTCGATGCCTTCATCATGTCCGAGCTGTCAAACTACACCCTGATAGACGCTACGCTGTTGCATCCGACGGAAAAGTGGGCGCATGCAGCGATCACCTTCAAAGATCGAACATTTACCTCTTACGTCAACGGTGTGGAGGAACTCAGCGCAGAGGTTGATTACCTGCCCATTGGCGAACGTGGTATGACGTCCATCGGCGGCCGCATGAATGATGTCCATTGGTTTAATGGTGATATTCTGACGATAAGGGTGACCCATCGGGTGCTGGCCCCGGAGGAGTTTGTGGTGTTCGAGGATCTCTACTAGCCCTTGCCCCCGCTCCCAAGTCTCCATCACCTTGGGCGAATAACGGTAGCTGCCTAGCTACCGTTCTGGGAGGCCGACGGCACTCACTGCGATACTCAGCAGATCGCGCCGGATTCATGGCTGTCAGGTCTTGAGCCGGGACTTCAGGAAGTCGACGATGCCCTTTAGGGGAACGTCACTGGACTCGGCGTCGCGGCGGCCTTTGTACTCGATGGTCTGCTTTTCCAAGCCGCGGTCGCCGACGACGATCCGGTGCGGGATGCCCATCAGCTCGGTGTCAGCAAGCATGACGCCCAGACGCGCTTTGGCCTCGTCCATAAAGAGCACATCGATGCCCGCCTGGCACAGTCGATCGTAGAGGGCTTCGCATTCCTTGGCGACTGCCTCGGACTTGTGCATGTTGATCGGGATCAGCGCCACCTGGAAGGGTGCGATGGCGTTCGGCCAGATTATTCCGTTGTCGTCGTGATTTTGCTCGATAGCGGCGGCGACTACCCGGGTGACGCCAATGCCGTAGCAACCCATGATCATGGGCTGGGTCTTGCCGTTTTCGTCCAGTACTTTGGCGCCCATGGCTTCGGAGTATTTGGTGCCTAACTGAAAAATGTGGCCAACCTCAATCCCGCGCTTGATCTCAAGGGTGCCCTTTCCGTCGGGGCTGCTATCACCGGCCACCACATTGCGGATATCTTCCACTCGCGGCAGGGGCAGATCGCGTTCCCAGTTTACACCGGTAAGGTGATAGCCATCCTTGTTGGCACCGCAGGTAAAGTCGCTCAGATGCGCGGCGGTGCGATCGACAATAACATCAATCTTCAGGCCAACAGGGCCGAGTGAGCCGATGCCAACGCCCAGCTCACTTTTTATACGCTCTTCCGGGGCGAAGGTGAGAGGATTGGCGACGCCGGAGAGTTTCTCCGCCTTGATATCGTTGAGCTCGTGATCGCCGCGCACCACGAGTGCGACCAAGGGCTGTTGCTGGCCTTCCTCGGCTTCCCCGAGAACCACCAGGGTTTTGACGGTCTGGGAGGGATCAAGATTCAGGAAGGCCGCGACCTCGGCGATGGTGTGCTGACCAGGCGTGGCGACCTCAGTCAGAGCCTGCAACGGGGCAAAACGTTCTCCCGCCGGCGCCAGCGCCTCCGCTTTCTCGATGTTGGCGGCGTAATGACTGGCATTGCTGAAGACGATGGCGTCTTCGCCGCTGTCGGCCAGAACGTGAAACTCGTGCGAGTGAGCGCCGCCAATGGAGCCGGTGTCGGCCAGCACCGGACGGTAGTTGAGGCCACAGCGGCTGAAAATATTGCAGTAGGCCCGGTGCATGGCATCGTAGGTCTTTTGCAGCGACGCCTGGTCAACGTGGAATGAGTAGGCGTCTTTCATGATGAACTCCCGTGAGCGCATCACCCCAAAACGTGGACGGATTTCGTCACGGAACTTGGTCTGAATTTGGTAGAAATTGGCGGGTAGCTGTTTGTAGCTGCTGACTTCATTGCGAATCAGGTCAGTGATCACTTCTTCGTGGGTGGGGCCCAGGCAGAAGGCGCGTTCGTGCCGGTCGCTGATACGCAGCAGCTCGGGGCCGTACTGCTGCCAGCGGCCAGACTCCTGCCACAGTTCAGCGGGCTGAACCACCGGCATCAACACCTCTTGAGCGCCGGCATTGTCCATCTCTTCACGCACGATGCGCTCTACTTTGCGCAATACCCGCAGCCCCATGGGAAGCCAGGAGTACAGGCCCGAGGCGAGCTTGCGGATCATGCCCGCGCGCAGCATCAACTGGTGGCTGATAACCTCGGCGTCGGAGGGGGTCTCTTTCAAAGTGGCAATCAAAAATCGGCTGGCACGCATAGTTTTGGCTTCTTAGTCGCTATACTGTAAAAAACGCCTATTCTACGGTGGAACGCAGTGCGGGTACAGCGGTCCACCGGGATAATGTCAACCACAGGATCCACAGGAGTCGAGCTATGTTTGAGCTACATCCGCGTCTGGCCCAGGACAGCGTACTCGTGGGGCGCTTCCCGCTTTCGTTGTTGCTGTTGAGTAAGGATGCCAACTACCCTTGGTGCATCCTGGTCCCTCAGCGGGCCGAGATCTTCGAGATCCATCATCTGGGAGAGGAGGAGCAGTTGCAGCTGATCCGTGAGTCCTGTCGCCTGTCTGAGGTGATGACCAGCGTTTTCGATGCCCACAAGATGAATGTGGCCGCGTTGGGAAATGTGGTGCGTCAGCTGCATGTGCACCATATCGCCCGCTTCAGTGATGATCCGGCTTGGCCTCAGCCAATCTGGGGTGCAGTGCCACAGAAAGCCTACTCCGAGGGCGCGCTGGAGGAGCGGATGGAGCGACTCCAGGCGGCATTGGTGGGAGATGACTTTACCGTTGCCTGAGTCGCGTGCAGCGATACCACCAAAAAGGGCTGCCTGGTGGCAGCCCTTTTTGGAGATCGCGACCTGGAGTGGTTTACTCGGCCATTTCTTTCAATTTCTTCAGCGGGCGGACTTTGACCACAGTGGACGCCGGTTTCGCCTTGAACACGGTCTCTTCGCCGGTGAAAGGGTTGATGCCTTTGCGGGCCTTCTTCGCAGGCTTTTTCACGGTGTTGATTTTCATCAGGCCGGGCATTACAAACTCGCCACAGGCGCGTTTTTTGATGTGGCCTTCGATGATGTCTGACAGCTCGTCCAGTACCGATTGAACCTGTTTTTTGGTCAGCTCGGTGTTTTCGGCGATTTGGCCGACGATCTGGGTCTTGGTATAGCGCTCACGCACCGCGGTGATTTTCTTGGCGGGCTTGGCAGCGGCCGCTTTTTTCGGTGCGGCTTTCTTGGCGGGTGCCTTTTTGGCAGGTGCTTTTCGTGCAGCCATGGTAGTTTCCTTTTCGCTGGTTATTTATGTGTGATTATTGCCGCGTCTGGACGGCAACGCACCTTGTAACCCGGCTAAAAGCCCTATTTTTATAGGCTTAAACGACCCCGGCAAGGCTTGGTGCTATGTATAAAGGATAAAATCGTCAGGTGCAAGTGATTTAACACTCCAATTCGTCTTCTTCATCCACTAGAATTCCCCGTTCGATCAGGGTTTCCACCAGCGTTATCAGTGCCTCAGAACTGGCCAGTGCGGCCAGCTCCCGACCTTCGATGGGACGCATCTGGCAGAGGCGCTCGGCGAGTGCCTCGGTGCAGGCAAACCTTTCACCATCAGCATAAAGCCAGGTCTGAGTGTTCACGGTCCTGCTCGCCAGGCGCGTGGCTGGGTGGGGTTGCCAACGGTCTTCCTGCCAGTGTTCTGCGTCTACGTATTGCTCGGGCTGATCCTGGTCCGGGTATTTGCGCTCGGTCATATAGCGTCCCAGCCAGTCACCGATGCGGTCGTGGCTCAGGTAGTCGAGTAGTTGTGCGCGGATGGTATCAATGGCGCTGGCGGGAATCTCGCCGGGGTGGCGCCCCAGGGTCAGGCCCGGGTCGCCATAGCGTTGGTCTTCGGTCAGATGGCTGGCGATATCCTGAGCCAATTCGCACAAGATGTCGGCATGGCTCGGCGCTCGAAAGCCGATAGAGTAGGTCAGGCAGTCGTCGCCCTGGGCGGTGCCCCAGTGGGCAATGCCCGGGGGCAGGTAAAGCATATCGCCCGGCTCGAGGATCCAGTCGTGCTCGGGCTCGAAGTCCTTGAGGATACGCAACGCCGCGCCTTCGATGCGCGGACTTTGGCTGTCGCAGGATTGTCCCACTTGCCAGCGGCGTTTGCCCTGGCCCTGGAGCAGGAAGACGTCGTAGTAGTCGAAGTGCGGCCCGACGCTACCCTGGTCGGCGGCGTAGCTGACCATGATGTCGTCGAGACGCCAGTTGGGGATAAAGCGGAAGTCGTCGAGCAGGTCGCGCACGTCGGGTACCCATTGGTCGACGGCCTGGACGAGCAGGGTCCAGTGGCTTTTGGGAAGCTGCTGGTAGGTGTTTTCGTCGAAGGGGCCGTGGCGCAGTTCCCAGGGGGTGGTGCCGTGTTCGAGGATGAGACGGGCTTCGGCGTCTTCTTCGAGGGACAGTCCGGCGAGGTCGTTGCCGTCGATGGGGCTCTGGAAGTCGGGGTAGGCCTGGCGGATCAGCAGGGGTTGTTTCTGCCAGTAGTGGGCCAGAAAGTCTTCAACGCTAATATCACCGAGTTTGTTCAGGGGCATCTTTTTCTCGCTTTTGTTTTGAGGTTAGTGCCTGGCTCAAGGTTTCTGTGGTGCCAATGGGTGTACCGGCTCGGGAAGGGGGCGAAGGGTTCTGAAAACGCATGAATACATCCCTGTAGCTCCCTCTCTTCATCCCTGAAGAGAGGGTTTCAGAACCCTTCGCCCCCTTCCCGAGCCTCAGTGCCATCCTGAGAATGTTTGGTTCTTAAGCACATTTCCGTCTTTTTAGGTTTCGCAGCTAGCTTACAAGTAAGTGGTGATATCTGGCATATCCCTTGAAGTGGGTGGGCTTTGCCAGTTCGAGGGGTAGATGCGGATAGGTGGCACTGAGGGCAGTCCAGCCGGGGGCGGGTAGCGGTTTCCGGGACCGTCTGCCGCCTGGATGGCGGCAGTCGAGCCCCCAGGGATGGGTTCACGGCGTGTCCCGGAAACCGCTACCCGCCCCCGGCTGGACTGCCCGGTCTGCCCGATGGCCACCTTAACAGCCACCCTATAGACACCTGAACCGCCAGGCTAGATGGCTTTGGCCTGATCGACCGCGTTGCCGATGTAATTGGCGGGGGTCAGGTCGCGGATGGTCTGCTTGGCGCTCTCGGGGATATCCAGCGTCTCCACAAACTCGGCCAACACCTGTTGGGTGATGTCCTGACCGCGAGTCAGCGCCTTCAGCTTCTCGTAAGGCTCGGGCACGTTGTAGCGGCGCATGATGGTCTGGATCGGCTCGGCCAGCACTTCCCAGGCGTTGTCCAGATCCTGCTGCAGGCGTTTGCGGTTGGTCTCCAGCTTGCCGATGCCCTTGAGGGTGGAGGCGTAGGCGATCAGACTGTAGCCGAAGCCTACGCCCATGTTGCGCAGCACCGTGGAATCGGTCAGGTCGCGCTGCCAACGGGAGATCGGCAGTTTTTGCGCCAGGTGAGTAAAGATGGCATTGCCAATACCCAGGTTGCCCTCGGAGTTTTCAAAGTCGATGGGGTTGACCTTGTGGGGCATGGTGGAAGAGCCCACTTCGCCTTCGACGGTTCTCTGCTTGAAGTAACCCAGCGAGATATAGCCCCAGATGTCCCGGTCGAAGTCGATCAGGATGGTATTGAAGCGGGCGATGGCATCGAACAGCTCGGCGATGTAGTCGTGGGGTTCGATCTGGGTGGTGTAGGGGTTGAAGGTCAGCCCCAGGCTTTCGACAAAATGTTGGGCATTGATCTGCCAGTCCACGTCCGGGTAGGCGGACAGGTGGGCGTTGTAGTTGCCCACGGCGCCGTTGATTTTGCCCAACAGTTCGACGCCTTCGATCTGGCTCAGCTGGCGGCGCAGGCGCGCGACCACGTTGGCCATCTCTTTACCCACGGTGGTGGGCGAGGCGGTCTGGCCGTGGGTGCGCGAGAGCATGGGTTCGCTGGCGTTGGCGTGGGCCAGATGGGTGATGGCGTTGACGATCTCGGTGGCGTCATTGACCAGCACGTCGCGGCCGGCTTTGAGCATCAGGGCGTGGGAGAGGTTGTTGATATCCTCACTGGTGCAGGCAAAGTGCACAAACTCCAGCACGTTCTCCAGCTCCTGGTTGCCGGCAAAGCGCTTCTTCAAAAAGTATTCCACGGCTTTGACGTCGTGGTTGGTGGTGCGCTCGATGGTCTTGATCTGCTCGGCGTCCGCCTCGCTGAAGTCGTCGACAATGGCATCCAGTGCCAGGTTGGTTTCGTCGCTGAACGCCGGGACTTCGAGGATGTCGCGGTGGCGGCTCAGGTGCTGGAGCCAGCGCACTTCAACTTCCACCCGACAGCGGATCAGGCCGTATTCACTGAAAATGCCGCGCAGGGCCAGGGTTTTACTGCCGTAGCGGCCATCGACCGGAGATACGGCATTGAGTGGGGAGAGGGTGGCAAACGGGGTTTCCATGAACAGTCTCTTCTTTCGCAGTCGGGAGTGAATGGGGTATGGCAACAAGTCGCCGAAAGGCCGCTATTGTAGCGGACTTTGACGGGATTATCAGTGTTGCTCGTCGTTTTGCGCTGCCGGGTTGGCCTTTTCGGCCCTTGCCACGGCAGCGCGGGCTTCGTGCGCGAGTTCGTCGGCGGCCGCGAGCAGGGCCTTGCGGTTGACCAGCAGTTGCCAGCGATTGCCGCCTACCTGGCGCCAGAGCATGGCCGAACGGATGCCCGCCAGCAGTAATGCGCGCACCTGGTTGGCGATTCGGGCCTGACGCAGGTAGCCGGCGTCGCCGGACACCTGAATGCGGAAACGAAAAGTGCTGATGGTCTCGCTGTAGAGATCGCCCAGGTTGCCAACGACGTTTTCGTGGATGGTATCGAAGTGCTCCGCCTGACGGGCGGCCTGCTCCAACCGGGAGCCCAGCACGCCGAGCATGTCTTGGCGTTTGGCCAGCTTTTTCTGCAGATGCAGGATGCCCAGCGCGTAGCGTAGAGGTTCACCGTGCAGGCGATTGCCCTGTTGCAGCACCTCGCGCAGTGCCCGCAACCCCGGTTCAAGGTGGCGCAGATCTTCATCGCTGCCGAAAACCGCGCGCGCGTTGGGCGGATCGAAAACGAACAGGCTCTCGATACTGCAGCGGTAGTTGTCCATTGCCAGGTAGCCGGTTTTGGCAATTTGATCCACCAGGCCGGCGGCCTGAAATATCCCCGCCAGGGCTATCGCCCGGTCGTGCCATCGATTACTCACTGATTGGCTTTCCTCATTGAAACTGAAGGTGTCGCTGGGCGTTGCGCCAGGTAGTTACACCAAGGGGTTGTCGGTCGTTTCGATGACCGCGCCGCCCAAGCAGGTGTCGCCGTCGTAGAACACCACTGACTGCCCGGGTGTGACGGCCCTTTGGGGTTCGTCAAAAACCACGCGCAACTGGTCATCTTGGACTTCGACGTGACAGTTTTGATCCCCTTGGCGGTAGCGGGTTTTGGCTGCGCAGCGGAAGGTGTCTGACGCCGGGGCGCCGTTGATCCAGTGGACCTGACGGGCGATCAGTTCGTTGCTGTAGAGCAGAGGGTGTTCGATCCCCTGGACCACCACGAGAACATTGCGTGTCAGATCTTTGCCCACCACAAACCAGGGGTCCTCGCTGGCCCCTTTGACGCCGCCGATGCCCAGGCCCTGGCGCTGGCCGATGGTGTAGTACATCAGGCCGCTGTGATCGCCAATTCCGACGCCGTCGGCGGTTTCGATCTTGCCCGGCTGCGCGGGCAGGTACTGCTGCAAGAAGTCCTTGAAACGACGCTCGCCGATAAAGCAGATGCCGGTGCTGTCCTTTTTGTTGTGCGTGACCAGGCCGTGTGCCTCCGCGATACGTCGCACCTCGGCTTTCTCCAGTTCGCCCACCGGGAACAGAGTCTGAGCAAATTCGGCTTCACCCACCGCGTGAAGGAAGTAGCTTTGATCCTTGTTCGGGTCCAGGCCTTTGAGCAACCAGGTGTGAGCGTCGGTCTGCTTACGGCGCACATAATGCCCCGTGGCAATCAGATCGCCGCCCAGGATCCGGGCGTATTCCAGAAACACCTTGAACTTGATTTCCCGGTTGCAGAGGATATCCGGGTTGGGCGTGCGCCCGGCTTTGTACTCAGCCAGAAAATGCTCAAACACATTATCCCAGTACTCGGCGGCGAAGTTGGCGGTGTGCAGCTTGATGCCCAGGCGCTCGCACACCCGCTCGGCATCGGCCAGGTCTTCCTTGGCGGTGCAGTATTCGGTGCCGTCATCCTCGTCCCAGTTTTTCATAAACAGGCCTTCCACCCGGTAGCCCTGCTGTTGCAGGAGGAGGGCGGAAACAGACGAATCGACACCGCCGGACATGCCGACGATTACCCGTGGGGAATTACTCATAGGACGCTACTGCTGTTCGCGGAGTGATTTCATGGAGCGCCATTCTACCTGTCGGGGGCGATGATCTCTAGCGGGAAGCGTTGACCGGCCAGATAGTCGTCGATCACGCGCAAGGTCATAGGGCTGCGCAGCTGGTCAAAGCGCTCGGCAATCTCATCCCGGGTTAGCCACACCGTCTCGATGATGTCTTGGTCCAGGGGCAGAAGTGGGTTGTGGCGCAAGGGTTTGGCCACCACGGTGGTGCGCAGGTAAGTGACGCCATTCGCCGGTGCGGTATACAGGCGCACATTCACCAGATGAGTGGGTTCCACGTCCCAGCCGGTTTCCTCCAGGGTTTCGCGTACCGCCGCCTGAATCAGCGACTCGTCGGGCTCCAGATGACCCGCAGGCTGGTTGTAGACTTTTTTGCCGTTGGCGTGTTCGTACACCAGCAAAAAGCGCCCATGGCGCTCAACAATGGTGGCCAGGGTTACGTGGGGTGACCAGGTCATGGAGTCTCCTGCTGTTGGGTGGTCAGTGTCGGCGCCGACCACGAGTCGTTTTCGGCGCCATCTTGGGTAGGTGTAGCGTTTGACGTCGGGATTCGCCTGGCGCCAGGCCGTCGAGCGTCCAGGTCCCGATTTGGGCACGCACCAGGCGCAGGGTAGGGTGCCCCACGGCGGCGGTCATGCGCCTGACCTGGCGATTGCGCCCCTCGGTGATCGTCAGGCTCAGCCATTGGGTCGGGATGTTTGCGCGTTCGCGAATGGGCGGGTTGCGCGGCCACAGCGACGGCGGCGCTATCAGCCGGGCCTGAGCCGGCCGCGTCTTGCCATCCTTGAGGGATACCCCCTGGCGCAGGGCTGCGAGAGCCCGGACATCCGGGATACCCTCGACCTGAACCCAATAGGTTTTGGCCAGCTTGTGCATGGGGTGAGCGATTTGATGTTGAAGCTGGCCGTCGTCGGTCAGGAGCAATAAGCCTTCGGAGTCCTGATCCAGGCGTCCCGCCGGGTAAAACCCGGAATCGCGAATATAGTGCCCCAATGTGGGGCGGTTTTCGGCGTCCGTGAATTGGGAGAGTACCCCATAGGGCTTGTTAAAAAGCAGCAATTGGGCCATGTCGGGGTGAAAACCTTGTCTCCAGTAGTTTTGAGGGGTAGAGCGGTGGCCGGAACATGCGAAAAAGCTGCGGCGCTGGTATACTGCGCGGGCTTTTCTAAGGGCGCACGCACATTGCCCCGCTGTTAATCAGTGTTGACTATCGAGAGAGTCCCGGTTGGTCCGCTCCGGCTGCACAGCCTGACTTTGGCCGACTCGCATGAACCAATGGAGTTTATCTGACACATGACTACTTCCAAAATTATTTACACCGAGACCGACGAGGCCCCGGCGCTGGCGACTTACTCCCTGCTGCCGATCGTTCGCGCCTACGCCGGGCCGGCGGGTATCGCGATTGAGACCCGCGATATCTCCCTCTCGGGCCGCATTATCTCACAGTTTCCCGATTACCTGGACGAGAGTCAGCGCATTGGCGACCACCTGAGCGAACTGGGCGAGCTGGCCAAAACCCCCGAGGCCAACATCATCAAGCTGCCCAATATCAGCGCTTCTATTCCCCAGCTCAAGGCCGCCATCAAGGAGCTTCAGGCGCAGGGTTATAAGCTGCCGAACTACCCGGATGAGCCCAAAACTGACGAAGAAAAAGACATCAAGACGCGCTATGACCGCGTCAAAGGCAGTGCCGTCAACCCGGTATTGCGCGAGGGCAACTCCGATCGCCGCGCCCCACTGTCAGTGAAAAACTACGCGCGCAAAAATCCCCACCGCATGGGCAAGTGGAGCGCCGACTCCAAAGCTCACGTTGCGCACATGAGTGAAGGGGATTTTTACGGCAGTGAGCAGTCGACGCTGATTGATCAGGCCGGCAGTGTGCGGGTCGAGCTGGTGGCTGAAGATGGCAGCGTGCAGGTACTGAAAGAGAAAGTCGCGGTGCTTGCGGGAGAGGTGATCGATGCCTCAGTGTTGAGTAAAAGGGCGTTGCAGGACTTCCTGGCCGCTCAGATCGAAGACGCCAAGGCTCAAGGCGTACTCTTCTCACTGCATTTGAAAGCGACCATGATGAAGGTCTCAGACCCCATCATCTTTGGTCACGCCGTTTCCGTGTTCTACGCGCCGGTATTGAGCAAGCATGCCGATATCCTGAAAAAGCTCGGCGTTGACCTGAACAACGGGCTTGGCGATCTCTACGCCCGCCTACCCGAGTTGCCCGACGCCGAGCGTCAGGCCATTGAGGCCGACATTCAGGCGCTGTACGCCGAGCGCCCGGCGCTGGCTATGGTGAATTCCGACAAGGGCATCACCAACCTGCATGTGCCCAGCGATGTCATTATCGATGCGTCCATGCCCGCCATGATCCGCGATTCTGGCAAGATGTGGGATGCCGATGGTGGCCAGCAGGACGCCAAAGCGGTGATTCCGGATCGCTGCTACGCCGGTGTGTACCAGGCGGTCATTGAGGATTGCAAAAAGCACGGCGCCTACGATCCGACGACTATGGGTAGTGTGTCCAACGTCGGTCTGATGGCCCAAAAGGCTGAAGAGTACGGCTCGCACGATAAAACCTTTGAGATCCCCGCTTCGGGTAAGGTTCGCGTTGTCGATCAGTCCGGCAGTACGCTCATGGAGCACTCGGTCGACGCTGGAGACCTGTGGCGCATGTGTCAGGCCAAAGACGCGCCGATTCGCGACTGGGTAAAGCTGGCCGTCACCCGGGCACGGGAGAGCGGCAACCCGGCGGTTTTCTGGTTGGATAAAAACCGTGCTCACGACGCGCAATTGATTACCAAAGTCGAGAAATACCTTAAGGACCACGACACCAGCGGTCTGGATATCCACATTATGGCACCGGTCGAGGCGACCCAGTTCTCTCTTGATCGTATTCGTCAGGGTAAAGACACCATCTCGGTTACCGGTAACGTATTGCGTGACTACTTGACGGATCTGTTCCCGATCCTGGAAGTGGGCACCAGTGCCAAGATGCTGTCAATTGTGCCTTTGATGAACGGCGGCGGCCTGTTTGAGACCGGCGCCGGCGGCTCTGCGCCCAAGCATGTGCAGCAGTTCCTGGAAGAAAACCACCTGCGCTGGGACTCGCTGGGCGAATTCCTGGCCCTGGCGGCGTCGCTTGAGCATTTTGCCAAGGCGACCGGTAATGCCAAGGCGCAAGTGTTGGCTGACGCGCTCGATCGGGCCAATGGCAAGTTCCTGGACGAGAACAAGTCGCCGTCGCGTAAGGCGGGAGAGCTGGATAATCGCGGCAGCCATTTTTATCTGGCCTTCTACTGGGCCCAGGAGCTGGCGGCACAGACCGACGATGCTGAGTTGCAGAAGCAGTTTGCCAGCCTGGCTCAAGCCTTGGCCGAGAAAGAGCAGGCTATCGTGGGCGAGCTCAACGGTGCCCAAGGTAAGCCGGTGGATATCGGCGGGTACTATCGCCCGGATGCCAAGCTGACCGACGATGCCATGCGTCCCAGCAAGACCCTGAACGAGGTTCTGGCACAACTGGCCTAGGGCCTTGTAGACCTTAGGTCTAAAAAACCCCCGGGGAAGTGATTCCCCGGGGGTTTTTTATCGTATCTCAACCAGGAGCAGTGATTGCAGCTTGTCAGTTGTCCGCTGAAGCGGCCGCCATCGGCAGGGCACTGTCGGCATGGCCTTCGTGTCCAGAGGTGTCGTGCACCCCTTGTTTCGGCGTATCATGGGTTGTGATGTGTGTGGCGTGGTACCCCTTATCGCCTTTGATGACGTCAAACTCAACTGTCTGGCCGGCTTTGAGGGTTTTGTAGCCTTCCATCTGGATGGCGGAATAGTGGGCAAAGAGGTCTTCACCGCCCTCATCGGGCAAAATGAAGCCATAACCTTTGGCGTTGTTGAACCATTTTACGGTACCGGTAGGCATAGCCTAAATCCTTCTTTACAGCAGGAACACGAGCGTGCCCGGTTCCCTGTTCATCTTTATTAGTTATAACGGCCTGGGTTTTTAAAAAGACTCTGTAGCCAGGAGCCCGTCAGTAGCTGACGAAATTTTAACCAGACGTCTCCCGTTTTAGCCAATATCGCGCCGAATGTCAAGCGGGCTCAGCGGGCTGTGGCTCGGAGGCGGGGTCGGGTACAATGGCGGTTGTACACGCAGGGCCGGATTGGCCGGTAAAAAATTGGATGATCTATGGGAAAGTTGACTGACTATACACTACCATTAAATCAGGGTAATGACGGCGCCGGTGAATTCGATGGCGACCTCGCTGTCAAAGAGCAGGCACCGAAGTTGCGTCCCCCCGCCCGGTATCAGGTTGTCATGCTGAATGATGACTTCACCCCGATGGATTTTGTGGTTGAAACCCTGGAGATATTTTTTTCAATGCCTCGAGAAAAAGCCGTGTCGGTTATGCAAACCGTCCATTATCGAGGCAAAGCCGTTTGTGGCGTCTATACTCGGGATATAGCGGAAACCAAAGCGGCGCAAGTTAACCAATATGCCAGGGATCATCATCATCCGCTGCTGTGTGAAGTGGAGGCGGTTGACGATGGCGAAGAGCGCTGAGTTCATGTTGTCTCAGCGGTGTGAGGTCAGCCAAAGAGGTCCTTAAGATGTTAAGCAAAGACTTGGAAATTACGTTGAATCTGGCCTTTAAAGGTGCCCGGTCCAAGCGCCATGAGTTTATGACCGTAGAACACCTGTTGCTGGCTTTACTCGACAACGAATCCGCAGCCATCGTCCTGCGTGCCTGTGGCGCGGACTTGGCGGTGCTGCGCAAGGAGCTGAATGAATTTGTAGACTCTACCACCCCGCTGATCCCCGACGACGACGGCGAGCGCGAGACCCAGCCGACGCTCGGCTTCCAGCGAGTCCTGCAGCGGGCGGTGTTCCACGTCCAGTCCTCCGGTAAGCAAGAGGTGACTGGGGCCAATGTGCTGGTCGCGATCTTCAGCGAGCAGGAAAGTCAGGCGGTGTACTACCTGAAACAGCAGGACGTTGCGCGTATCGACGTGGTCAACTATATTTCTCACGGCATCCAGAAGGTGGCGGGTAACTCCGAGCACGGCAATGACGGCCAGGCTCAGGAGCATCAGGAAGACGACACCTTGAGCGGTGGTGACACATCTGCCAGCCCCCTGGAGAACTTCGCCTCCAACCTGAACGAACAGGCCATGCACGGACGCATCGACCCACTGGTTGGGCGTGAGCACGAGGTTGAACGGGTTTGCCAGATCCTTTCGCGCCGGCGCAAAAATAACCCGCTTCTGGTGGGCGAGTCCGGTGTGGGAAAAACAGCGATTGCCGAGGGCCTGGCCAAGCGTATTGTTGACGGCGACGTGCCCGACATTCTGGCGGACAGCGTGGTTTACTCCCTCGATATGGGTGCGCTGCTGGCCGGGACCAAGTACCGGGGCGACTTCGAGAAGCGCTTCAAAGGGCTGTTGGGCGAGCTGAAAAAGCAGAAGAACGCCGTACTCTTTATTGATGAAATCCATACCATTATCGGCGCCGGAGCGGCGTCCGGTGGTGTCATGGATGCGTCCAACCTCCTCAAGCCTATGCTGTCCTCCGGCGAGTTGCGCTGCATGGGTTCAACTACCTATCAGGAGTACCGGGGCATCTTCGAGAAGGATCGGGCACTGTCGCGTCGGTTTCAGAAGGTCGACGTCACCGAGCCCAGCGTCGATGAGACCTACAAGATTTTGCGCGGCCTCAAGGGCCGGTTCGAGCAGCACCACGGCCTGCGCTATACCGACCCTGCCCTTAAAGCGGCGGCAGAGTTGGCCGAGCGCTATATCAACGACCGTTTCTTGCCGGACAAGGCCATTGATGTGATTGATGAGGCGGGTGCCTACCAGAAGCTGCTGGCGCCGAGTAAGCGCAAGAAAACCATTGGTGTTGGCGATATCGAGGCTGTGGTGGCCAAGATTGCGCGTATTCCGCCCAAGAGTGTGTCCTCCTCGGATAAGGAGCAGCTGCGCAACCTGGATAAAAACCTGAAAATGACCGTTTTTGGTCAGGACGAGGCGATCGATACCCTGGCGACCGCGATCAAGCTCTCGCGCGCCGGCCTGAACTCCAGCGAGAAGCCCATTGGCTCTTTCCTGTTCGCGGGGCCGACGGGCGTCGGCAAAACCGAGGTGTGCCGTCAGTTGGCCAGCTGCATGGGCGTCGAGCTGCTGCGCTTTGACATGTCCGAATACATGGAGCGTCATACGGTATCGCGTCTGATCGGCGCGCCTCCCGGCTATGTCGGCTTCGATCAGGGCGGGCTGCTGACCGACGCGGTCACCAAAACGCCGCATGCTGTGCTGTTACTGGATGAGATCGAAAAAGCGCATCCGGAAGTGTTCAACCTGCTGTTGCAGGTCATGGATCACGGCACGCTGACCGATAATAACGGCCGCAAGGCGGACTTCCGCAATGTGATCCTGATTATGACCACCAATGCCGGGGCTGATCTCATGAGCCGGCCCTCCATCGGCTTTACTCTTCAGGATCACAGTACCGATGGGATGGAGAGCATCAAAAAGATGTTCACACCGGAGTTCCGCAACCGTCTCGATGCTGTGGTGCAGTTCAGTGCCCTGACCATTGAGGTTACCAAAACCGTGGTGGATAAATTCCTGGTCGAGCTCCAGGCCCAGTTGGACGACAAGCAGGTCATGCTGCATGTGGACGAACAGGCGCGCGAGTGGCTGGCTGTGCATGGCTACGATGAGAAAATGGGTGCCCGGCCGATGGCCCGGATCATCCAGGAGAAGCTTAAGAAACCCCTGGCGGAAGAGGTGCTCTTTGGCTCGCTCGCCGATGGTGGCGGCACTGTCGAGGTCAGTGTGGACGAAGAGCGTGACGAGCTTTGTCTCAGTGTCAGGGCCAAGCGCGAACCGGAGCCGGCCTAAAAGCCGGTGCTACAGAAACACAAAAGCCGCAGTGATGCGGCTTTTGTGTTTCTGGGCGCTGTGGCGCGTGTCGCCAGGCAATTACCGGTTGCGGAAGGTAATGCGGCCTTTGCTCAGGTCGTAAGGGGTCATTTCCACCTTGACCTTGTCGCCCGTGAGGATGCGGATGTAGTTTTTACGCATCTTCCCGGAAATATGGGCAGTCACGACGTGTCCGTTCTCCAGTTTCACGCGGAAGGTGGTGTTCGGCAGGGTGTCGATGACTTCCCCTTCAAATTCAATATGGTCTTCTTTTGCCATTCGGCAGTTTCCTCGGTTTTGATTCAACGCAGAGGCCCAGGTGCATCTCGCACAGGCTGCCCCTCGGGGCTCGATCAGCCAGGGTGAAATTTAAGGCGTGAATTGTGCACTAATTGGACGCCTACGCCAAGGGGAAGGCGCTATTTTGAGGGGAAAATCCTACAAAAGTCGTGTCCAGCGGCGATTGATCAGCAGTTCCAAGGGGCGGTAGCGGGTTTTGTAGTTCATTTTATCGCAGGCTTTGATCCAGTAACCCAGGTAGACATAATCGAGACCCATGTTCCGCGCCAGCTCAATCTGGGCCAGAATCCCATAAACACCCAAGCCGCGTCCGGGGTGGTGATTGTCAAAGAAGGTATATACGGCGGAAATGCCATCGTTGAGCTGATCAAATACCGCGACCCCCAGCAGGCGCCCGTCGAGCCGAAACTCCAGGTAACCGGTGGTGCCCCATTCGCTGCTCAGAAACGCCTCGTACTGGGATTGGGAGGGCGGGTACATATCGCCGTCGCGGTGGCGCTCAGCAATATATTCGGCGTACAGGCTGTAGTGCTCGTCGGTCTGAATATCGCTGACCGGGCGTATCTCGATATCGGTATTGCGCCGCCAGCAGCGCCGCTGACTGCGGCTCGGGACAAAGGCCGAGACCGGTACTCGACAGGAAATACAGGCTCGGCATTGAGCGCAGTGGGGGCGGTACAGGTGGCCACCGCTGCGGCGAAAGCCGATCTGTGACAATTGGCTGTAAAGCATCTTGTCCATCGGTGCCTGGGGGTCTACAAAAATCGTGGTCGCCTCCTCATCCTCCAGATAACTGCAGGGGTGAGGCTGCGTGGCATAGAGTTTGAGATTGGACAGGTCGGACATCTCGCCTCCTCCCTCTCGGTGGACCCCGGTGCTTACCAGGCAAACGTTTGAGTGAGCTGCCAGGGTTTAACCGACGGCTCGTTGCACCAGTTTAGCAGTATTTTGCAGAACTCGGCACGGGGTATTTCCTCGGCGCCGAGGGTGAACAAATGCTCGCTCGCCACCTGGCAGTCGATAAGCGCAAAGCCCCAGCTCTGCAGCTGGCGCGCCAGGTGCGCAAAGCCAATCTTGGAGGCGTTGCTGGCATGGCTAAACATGGATTCGCCAAAAAATACTTTGCCGATGGCTATGCCGTAGAGCCCCCCGATCAGCTCACCCTCACGCCAGACCTCAACGGAGTGGGCATGACCCAGGTCGTGCAGATGGTTGTAGGCTACGAACATCTCCGGCGTGATCCAGGTACCGTGCGCTCCGTTGCGAGGCGCGGCGCAGGCGCGCATCACCGCTGCGAAATCCCGATCGAAAGTCACGTCGTAATCCCGGCGGCGCAAAGCTTTACGCAGGCTGCGGGCAATGTGCAGGTGCTCGGGGCGGATCACCGTGCGCGGGTCGGGGCTCCACCAGAGAATCGGCTGGTCCGCTTCGTACCAGGGGAATATTCCCCTGCGGTAGGCCTGCAGCAGCCGCTCGGGCGAGAGGTCGCCACCGGCAGCGAGCAGGCCGTCGGGGTCACGCAGGGCTGTGTCCACCGGAGGGAAGGCGAGAGAGTCTGAGTTGAGCCAGGGGATCATCGAGAGCCTGCGCCAGGATGTTGAGTGTCAAAAGCCGCTCGAAAGCGGCTTGGCATCAGTTTACTGATCGTCCAGGAACTTCTCGGCGTCAAGCGCGGCCATGCAGCCCGAGCCCGCCGAGGTGACGGCCTGGCGGTAGATATGATCGGCGACATCGCCAGCGGCAAAGACGCCGGGCACACTGGTGGCCGTGGCGTTACCGGCCAAGCCGCTGTTGACGATGATATAGCCGTCTTTCATGGTCAGTTGGTCGGCAAAAATGTCGGTATTGGGTTTGTGGCCGATGGCGATAAACACGCCTTGGGCGTCCAGTTCCTGTGGGGCGCCGTCTTTGGTGCTCTTGATGCGCAAGCCCGTGACGCCCTGTTCATCGCCCAGGACTTCGTCCAGAGTGTGATCCCAGATAATGCGAATGTTGCCGTCTTTCTCCTTGGCAAAGAGCTTGTCTTGCAGGATTTTCTCTGCTCGCAAGCTGTCTCGACGGTGAACCAGGGTCACCTCACTGGCAATGTTGGACAGGTACAGGGCTTCCTCGACTGCCGTGTTGCCCCCGCCGATGACAGCGACCTTCTGATCGCGATAGAAGAAGCCGTCGCAGGTGGCGCAGGCGCTGACGCCCTTGCCCATAAACGCCTCTTCCGAGGGTAGACCCAAGTACTGAGCCGAGGCGCCGGTGGCGATGATCAGGGCGTCGCAGGTATAGGTGTCGGTGCCGGTCAGGCGGAAGGGGCGCTGATTGAGGTCGACCTCGTGGATGTGATCGAACAGCACCTGGGTATCAAAGCGTTCTGCGTGTTGTTGCATTTGCACCATCAGGTCGGGACCCTGCAAGTCAGAGACGCCGCCGGGCCAGTTCTCCACCTCGGTGGTGGTGGTCAGCTGACCACCTTGCTGCATACCGGTGATCACTACCGGCTTGAGGTTGGCGCGCGCCGCATAGATGGCGGCGGTGTAACCGGCGGGGCCTGAACCGAGAATAATCAGGCGGTGGTGCTTGGCATCACTCATGTGCGGGGTCCTTGCGGCAAAGTAGGAATCAAAACAAAATTTTAGCGTCCGGAATGATAAGTGATCCGCCCGCCGGGCGCAAAATAGTCTGCCTAAATACCTGCCATTGTTACCCTCTATGAGGTAGGCGGGAAATATAGCATACTGCTAAATTACTGGATTTGAGCTGCCAGCCCGTGAAAACCTGGCCAGCCTTGTTACAATGGCGACCGCCAGACACAGGCGCAAACGATAATGTGGGAATTGGGCTTTTGACTCGAAAAAATACCAAACAGACAGCCGCGGGTGGTACTCGGGCTGAGAGTATGATTGGGCGCGTTGTCCGCGAGGGCGCGTTAATCGCGCTCTTGGCGGTGTGCGCTTTGCTGCTGCTCGCACTCCTGACCTACGATACGGGCGACCCGGGCTGGTCCCGCACGGGCGATAATATGCGGGTGGAGAATGCCGGTGGGCCGGCGGGTGCCTGGTTATCCGATATCTTCTTTTCCCTGTTCGGCTATCTGGCCTTTTTGTTTCCTCTGATGCTGGCCTACCGGGCCTGGCGCCTGTTCCGGGAGCGCGCCCACCCGGAATTCGAAGGTTTGATGTTTGCGCTGCGCGCCATCGGGCTGATTCTGGTGATGGTCGCGGGCACCGGCTTGGCCTCCATGCATTACCCCGACGGCAGCGGTTTGCCGTTTTCCAATGGCGGCCTGCTTGGCGCCGCCGTCGCCGAGGGGGTGGAGTCGGCCTTCAGTTACACCGGAGGCACGCTGCTGTTGCTGGCGGTATTCCTGTTTGGCTTGACGATTTTTACCGATTTGTCCTGGCTCGGTTTAATGGACGAAATAGGGCGCCTGACCCTGCTGGGTTACGACAAGCTGCGTGATGTCTTTGCCCAGTGGCAGCGCCGGCGGGACGAGGCGCGCCAGGCCAAGGCAGCTCAGCAAAAGCGGCGGGACGTGGTGCAGAAACATACCGAGGAGAAGGCCAAGCGCATTCCACCGGTGATTTCGGAGCCGCCCAAGCGCGAACCCCCCAAGCCCCGGCCCAAGGTGCAGCAGACCTCGCTCTTTGCCGCTAAGAGCAGTGGCGGCGAAGCGATTGGCGACCTGCCTGCGATCGACTTGCTCGATCCGGCCGACCCCCATAGCGACAAGGCCTATTCCAAAGAATCCCTTGAAGCCATGTCCCGGCTGCTGGAACTGAAGCTCAAGGACTTCGGTATCGAGATCGAAGTGGTTTCGGTCCAACCGGGCCCGGTGGTGACGCGTTTTGAAATTCAGCCCGCGCCGGGTATCAAGGCCAGCCGTATTACCAACCTGGCGAAGGACCTGGCGCGGTCACTGGCCGTAATCAGCGTGCGGGTGGTGGAAGTGATTCCCGGTAAATCGGTGATGGGGATCGAGGTCCCCAATGAACACCGGGAAATGGTGCGCCTGAGCGAAGTGTTGGCCTCGGACGTTTACGATCACGCCAAGTCCCGATTGACCATGGCGCTGGGGCACGATATTTCCGGCGAGCCGATCGTGGCGGACCTGGCCAAGATGCCCCATCTGCTGGTCGCGGGCACCACCGGCTCAGGTAAATCCGTGGGCGTCAATGTGATGTTGCTGAGTCTGCTGTACAAAGCGTCGCCTCAGGAAGTGCGCCTGATGCTGGTCGACCCCAAAATGCTTGAACTGTCGGTCTATGAGGGCATTCCGCATCTGCTCACACCGGTGGTTACCGATATGAATGACGCCGCCAACGGCTTGCGCTGGTGTGTCGGGGAGATGGAGCGGCGCTACAAACTGATGGCCGCCATGGGCGTGCGCAACCTGGCCGGCTTCAATCGCAAAGTGGAAGATGCCCTGAAGGCGGGCAAGCCTATTGTCGACCCGCTGTTCAAGCCCGATGAACACTACGAAGCGGGTGAAGCGGAAGCCCAGGCGCCACACCTGGAGCCCTTGCCCGCCATTGTTGTGGTGATCGATGAATTTGCCGACATGATGATGATTGTGGGCAAGAAAGTGGAGCAACTGATTGCCCGCATTGCACAAAAAGCCCGCGCGGCGGGAATTCATTTGATTTTGGCGACTCAAAGGCCCTCAGTGGATGTCATTACCGGCTTGATCAAAGCCAATATTCCTACCCGGATCGCGTTTCAGGTGTCATCGAAGATTGATTCGCGCACCATTCTCGATCAGGGGGGCGCCGAGCAGCTGCTGGGCCACGGTGATATGTTGTACCTGCCTCCGGGGACCAGCGTACCGGTGCGTGTTCATGGGGCCTTTGTGGACGACCATGAGGTGCACAGTGTCGTTGCGGATTGGAAAAGGCGCGGCGAGCCGGATTATATTGATGGCATTACCGAAGACAACTCCAGTATTCCCGTACCCGGCATGGCCGGGGGCGAGGGCAGCGGTGACGACAACCCGGAGGGCGATGCGCTTTACGACGAGGCCGTGGCTTTTGTCATCGACTCGCGCAAGGCCTCAATTTCGGCGGTACAGCGTAAATTGCGTATCGGCTATAACCGCGCCGCGCGCCTGATCGACGCCATGGAGGCGGCCGGTGTGGTCTCCGAGGCGGGACACAACGGCACCCGGGAAGTACTGGCACCGAAACACTAAGACAACGGATACATCACGCTATGGGAAACACGTTCAAGTTTGCAGTGGCAACTCTCGGGTTGTTGTTGACCTTACCGGCTTTGGCTCAGAGCGCGGCCGAACAGTTGCGCGATCGCCTGGCGGCTACCGACAGCATGCGCGGCGATTTCGAGCAGACCCTGATGGACAGCGACGGGACCCTGCTCGATGACAGCAGCGGCGAGTTTGCGGTGCAGCGCCCTGGGCAGTTCTATTGGCACACCCGTGAGCCCTATGAACAATTGCTGGTGTCCAACCACGAAGTGGTGTGGCTGTACGATCCTGATCTGGAGCAGGCGACCCTGCGTCAGTTTACCGAGGATGTGCAGCGCACGCCGGCATTGCTGCTCAGTGGTGATCTGGAAAAGCTGCAGGACAATTTTGTGATTGAGCGCTTGCCGGACGAGAACGACCGATCGGCGTACTTGCTTTCACCGACTGAGCGCGAAGGTCTGTTTCAGGAACTGACGCTGGTATTCAACGCCGATGTGCTGACGGAAATTCGATTGGAGGACAGCCTGGGACAAATCTCGGTATTTGCCTTGAGTCCTGCCCAACGCAACCAACCCATCGATGCCGCGCTGTTCGAGTTTGAGCCGCCAGAAGGCGTCGATATCATGACCGAGTAATGGCCGACCTCTTTAACGACGCGCCCGTCTACCAACCCCTGGCCGCCCGCATGCGGCCCCGCAACCTGGCTGACTACATTGGCCAGGAGCATATTCTCGCACCGGGCAAACCCTTGCATGAGGCGGTTGCAGGGGGGCACCTGCATTCCATGATCTTGTGGGGTCCGCCCGGGGTCGGTAAGACGACCCTGGCGCGGCTCTTTGCCGAGCAGGCCAATGCCCGTTTTGAAACCCTTTCTGCCGTACTTTCAGGCGTCAAGGATATTCGCGCGGCGGTCTCGGTGGCCCAGCAGGAGCGTCATGCCAGCGGCCGTAAAACCATCCTGTTCGTGGATGAAGTGCACCGCTTCAACAAGTCCCAGCAAGACGCTTTTTTGCCCTATGTAGAAGATGGCACGCTGATTTTTATCGGTGCCACTACCGAGAACCCCTCCTTTGAGTTGAACAACGCTTTGCTCTCGCGCTGCCGGGTGTACCTGCTGCGCAGTCTGACGCCCGAGCACCTGGAGCAGGTCATTCAGCAGGCCCTCACCGATCCGGAGCGGGGGCTGGCGGCCAGTGTTCGTATTGACGAGGATCTGCTGAAGACCCTGGCACAGGCCGCCGATGGCGATGCCCGCAAGGCGCTCAACCTGCTCGAAATCGCCACCGACCTGGCGGAAGAGCGGGGGGGCGAGCGGGTCGTCACCGAGGCGGTGCTGAAAGAGGTGATGGCCAGTGACGTGCGTCGCTTCGACAAGGGCGGCGATGTCTTTTACGAGCAGATTTCCGCCCTGCATAAAGCCGTGCGCGGTTCGTCACCGGACGGGGCGCTCTATTGGTTTGCGCGCATGGTCGACGGCGGTTGTGACCCTCTGTACATTGCCCGGCGGGTGGTGCGCATGGCGAGTGAGGACATTGGCAATGCCGACCCGCGCGGCCTGAGTCTGGCGCTCAATGCCTGGGATGTACAGGAGCGCCTGGGCAGCCCCGAGGGTGAGTTGGCCATCGCCCAGGCGGTGCTCTATCTGGCGTCGGCACCCAAAAGCAATGCCGTGTATAATGCCTTCAACCAGGCCATGGCCGAGGTGCGTCAGGCCCCCACCTACGAGGTGCCGGTACACCTGCGCAACGCGCCCACCAAGCTGATGAAATCCCTCGATTACGGGGCCGAGTACCGCTACGCCCACAACGAACCGGGCGGCTATGCGGCGGGGGAGAATTACCTCCCGGAGGCACTCGCCGAGCGCCAGTACTACCACCCGGTTGACCGGGGCCTGGAACTGAAAATACGCGAAAAACTGGCACACTTGCGGACCCTCGACGCGCAGAGTCCGTTCAAGCGCTATGACACCGATCACGACCAAGACGGATAACGGATATCACACTATGTTGGACCCGAAATTTGTGCGCACCCAGCCCGAGGACGTTGCCGCCGCTTTGAAAAAACGCGGCTTCGATCTGGACGTGGCCCGGATCAAGGATCTGGAAGCCCGTCGCCGGGACATTCAGATGACCACGGAAAATCTGCAGAAAGAGCGCAATGCCCGCGCCAAGTCCATTGGCCAGGCCAAGAGCCGGGGTGAAGATATCGCGCCCCTGTTGGCTCAGGTTGAGCAGATGAAAACCGACCTGAGCACCGCATCGGCAGAGCTGGATACTGTCCAGGCAGAGCTGGATGACCTCATCAGCGGCATTCCCAATATTCCCGCCGAGGAAGTCCCCGAGGGTAAAACCGAAGACGACAACGTCGAAGTGCGCCGCTGGGGAACCCCCGCGACCTTTGACTTTGAACCCAAGGATCACGTCGATCTGGGTGCGGCTCTGGGCGGTCTGGATTTTGACACCGCGAGCAAAATCACCGGCGCGCGCTTTGCCGTGATGCGCTCGGGGATCGCCCGTCTGCACCGGGCGCTGATTCAGTTTATGCTCGATACCCATGTTGCCGAACACGGCTATGAAGAAGTCAACGTACCTTACATCGTCAATCAGGAATCCCTGTTTGGCACCGGTCAGTTGCCCAAGTTTGAAGAAGACCTGTTCAAGCTCGACGACGAACGCGGCTTTTACCTGATCCCCACCGCCGAGGTGCCGGTCACCAATATACTGCGCAACGAGCTGCTCGACAGCGCTGCGGCACTGCCGCTCAAGTTGGTCTGCCACACTCCCTGCTTTCGCAGTGAGGCGGGCAGCCACGGTAAGGACACCCGCGGCATGATCCGTCAGCATCAGTTTGAAAAAGTCGAGCTGGTGCAGTTTGTGCGCCCGGAGCAGTCCGACGAAGCGCTGGAAACCTTGACCGGTCATGCGGAAACGATTCTGCAAAAGTTGGGGCTGCCCTACCGCACGGTGATTCTGTGTGGCGGCGACATCGGCTTTTCGGCAGCGAAGACTTATGATATTGAGGTCTGGATTCCGTCTCAGGCGCGCTATCGGGAGATCTCCTCCTGCAGCAGCTTCCGCGATTTCCAGGCCCGGCGGATGAAGGCGCGGTTCCGCAACCCGGAGACGGGGAAGCCGGAGTTGTTGCATACGCTGAACGGTTCAGGGTTGGCGATAGGTCGGACGTTGTTGGCGGTGTTGGAAAACTATCAGCAGGCGGATGGTTCGGTAGTGGTGCCGGAGGTGCTGAAGCCTTATATGGCTGGCACCGAGGTGCTCACCAAAGCTTAAGGACCGAGGCCACCGATGTTGATGGCGGTGCTCGGGTAGAGGGGGCTGGGGCCGTAGGAGGCATGGATGCCGACTTCGAGCGTACAGGGATGTATTTACAGCGTGTCCCAGCCCCCTCTACCCGAGCGCCTTACCTCTGAGCCGGTTTAGAGCTGAGGCAGTGCGAGCCACTCGCTTCGTAGATCCTTCCGGCGACTGAGGGGGTGAGTACTTCTGAAAACGCGATGAATACATCCCTGTAGCTCCCTCTCTTCATCCCTGAAGAGAGGGTTTCAGAAGTACTCACCCCCTCAGTCGCCTCAGTGCTACATTCACCGTCTCTAGCCCTTATCCGATTGCCCTCAGGGCGCAAGAGACAAGCAAAGAGGGCTGGAAAGCTGACGTTATGGATTATTTCCCCGTATTTCTCGATCTGAAACAGCGCACCTGCCTGATTGTGGGCGGAGGCGACATCGCCACCCGCAAGGGGCGGTTGCTGGCTCGGGCCGGTGCGCGCTTGCGCATTGTGGCGCCGAGTGTCTCCGACGAGCTGGTGCAACTCGCTGAACAGAATGGCGGGCAGGTGCATTGGCGTGAGTACGCCACCGCTGATCTCGACGGCTGCGTGCTCGCCATTGCGGCAACGGATATTGAAACCCTCAACCAGCAGGTTTCGGACGAGGCGCAGGCGCGCTACCTGCCGGTCAACGTCGTCGACAGTCCCGCCCTGTGCACCTATATCACGCCGGCCATCGTCGATCGCTCACCTCTGGTGATTGCCATCTCCAGTGGCGGCGAGGCACCGGTGTTGGCGCGTATGGTGCGGGCCAAGTTGGAAACATTGATACCCGCCACTTACGGGCGCCTGGCGCAGCTGGCCAGCCGTTGGCGCGAACGCGTCAAGAGCGCGTTTGTGGAAGCGGATCGGCGCCGGTTTTGGGAGCGTATTTTTCAGGGCCCGGTGGCGGAGTTGATGTTCAGTGGTCGGGAGCAGGAGGCCGAGCAGTTGCTTGGCGATACCCTGGCGGCACCGGATGCGGTTGACCGACGCGGCGAGGTGGCCCTGATTGGCGGGGGGCCGGGGGACCCGGAGTTGCTGACGCTCAAGGCATTGCGCCTGATGCAGCAGGCCGACGTGGTGCTCTACGACCGTCTGGTGTCCCCGGAGGTTATGGAGTTGGTGCGCCGGGATGCGGATAGAATTTATGTGGGCAAGCGGCGCAGTGATCACGCCATGCCTCAGCAGAATATCAACGAGCTGCTGGTCGAGTTGGCCCAGGAGGGCAAGCGGGTGGTGCGCCTCAAGGGCGGCGACCCGTTTATTTTTGGCCGGGGTGGCGAAGAAATCGAGTTGCTTGCCAGCCACCGGATCCCCTTTCAGGTGGTGCCGGGCATTACCGCAGCGTCCGGTTGTGCCGCTTACGCGGGGATCCCGCTCACTCATCGAGATCACGCGCAATCGGTGCGTTTTATTACTGGTCACCTGAAAGACGGCCAGCCCAATGTCAGCTGGCCCGAGTTGGCGATGCCAGGCCAGACATTGGTGTTCTATATGGGCCTGGTGGGCCTGAGTGAGATCTGCCAGGCGTTGGTGGAGCACGGGCGGGCACCGGGCACGCCCGTGGCCTTGGTAGAGAAGGGCACTACCCGGGATCAGCGGGTATTGATCGGCGACTTGGCGACCATATCCGATCTGGTCGCAGCCAATGATGTGCACGGCCCGACACTGCTGATTGTGGGGGAGGTGGTCACCCTGCATGGCCAGCTGAACTGGTTTGTATCGGATCGCAAGCATGCCCAGATCGTGGCCGGCGAGGAGTGATTACAGGGAAGGGGCGTCAAAAATGTGACGAAATCGTGGTTTTCACTGATCGTTTATAAAGTTTTACGGTCCAATGTCGACAAGTAACATATAACCCTTGTAAATCGGCGTTGGCCGGGAGGTGATCATGGTCTATCTGGGCCCTGTCTCCACGATTCGACCTACTATCAAGACCAAGGCGGTGACCGGCAAGTCGCAAGAACACGACATGGCGGTGAGCGAGGTCGTCGACCGGCTCGGCGAGCTTGAGGCGTCGCCGAAAGTCGAACGCCGGCGTAACGACCGTCGCCGGGAGGACCGTGATGTCCTGGTCGATACCCGGGCCAATGACCGGCGAGGTCGACTCAAAATCGATATCGAAGTCTGACCGCGCCGACCTCTTGCCCCCCCAATCGCCAGCCTGCTTGGTGTATCCTTGTCACATATTGGAATTTTTCTGTGACGAGGTGAAGTGTGAGCCAATACGACTATGATCTGCTGGTAATCGGCGCCGGTTCCGGAGGCGTGCGCGCCAGTCGCATGGCCGCGCAGATGGGGCAGCGGGTGGCGGTGGCGGAGGATCGCTACCTGGGAGGAACCTGCGTCAATGTGGGTTGTGTGCCCAAAAAGCTATTGGTCTACGGTGCTCACTTCAGTGAAACCCTCCATATGGCTCCTGGTTACGGCTGGCATCCCGGGGCCGTGCGCTTTAATTGGCGCGAGTTGCGCGACAATAAAGACCGTGAGATCGAACGCCTGAATGGCATCTATGCCAAGCTTCTGGATAACGCCGGGGTCACGTTGTTGAACGGACGGGCCAGTTTGGTGGACGCCCACACCGTTTCGATCGCAGGCAAGCGCTATACCGCCGAGCGGATTCTGCTTGCGGTTGGCGGTTGGCCCTGGGTGCCAGAGTTTCCCGGCCGTGAACATGTGATTACCTCCAATGAAGCGTTTTATCTGGATGAGCTGCCCAAGCGCATCGTCGTGGTGGGAGGCGGCTACATTGCGCTTGAGTTCGCCGGTATCTTCAACGGCCTGGGTGTCGAGACTCACCTGGTCTACCGAGGCCCGATGTTTCTGCGCGGTTTTGACCAGGATGTGCGC
The DNA here is from genome assembly GCF_003259155.1 of Marinimicrobium alkaliphilum. GTDB lineage: Bacteria > Pseudomonadota > Gammaproteobacteria > Pseudomonadales > Cellvibrionaceae > Marinimicrobium_A > Marinimicrobium_A alkaliphilum. The sequence continues at coordinate 28,303 of NZ_QGMQ01000009.1, read as the reverse complement.
GAGGCGGTGCTTGAAGAAATGCGCGAGAAGGGCATTCACCTTCACTTCAATACCGATATCGCGCAAGTGATCAAACACGACAAAGGCTTGCGTGCAAGCACGCAGGATGGCCGTGAGTTTGAGGTGGGGCAAGTGATGTATGCCACCGGTCGACGGCCAAAACTCGACGGGCTGGGGCTCGAGAACACCCGGGTGCAAGTGAATGATCGGGGCGCGGTGGTGGTGGATGAGCGCTTTCAGACGGCCGAACCGTCCATTTACGCCTTGGGGGACATGGTTGGCCATGCCGAGTTGACCCCAGTGGCTCTGGCGCAAGCCATGAGCCTTGTGCGCAACCTCTACGGCGAAGGTGAAGCGCCTCCCCTGGACTATCAGCGCATCCCGACGGCGGTCTTCACTCAGCCGCCGATCGCCACTATCGGTCTGACCGAAGCGGAAGCGCGTGAGCAATGTGAGGCTGTTGAGGTTTACAAAACCCGCTTTCGGCCCATGCAGTACAGTCTGACGGATATTCCGGAAAGGACCCTGATGAAACTGGTCGTGGACAAAGCCACCGACAAAGTGGTGGGGTGCCATATGGTGGGGCCGGAGGCCGGAGAAATCATTCAGGGCCTGGCCGTTGCCATGACTGCCGGTGCCACCAAGGCGGACTTTGATCGAACCCTGGGTATCCATCCCACTGCCGCCGAGGAGTTCGTCACCTTGCGTGAACCCGTCCCCGAGTAGGTCTGATTAGGCGCAGCCGTAATCCGACAACCATGCACCCAACCCCAAAAAAAGGGGCGGTGCAGCGCGCCAGCGTTCGAGTAGGTCGGATTAGTCCGCAGGGGGTAATCCGACACCTGAGGCACCCACTCTCACTAATCGGTCAAACACGCCGGATCAAACGCATACTCGCCATTAAGCCACGCCACCACCTCTCGGGCCATCGGATCATCGGCCCATTGTTGGTAGCGTTGCCGGAGGCGGGTCTGTTCCGCCTGCGTCAGCGCCCCGAGCCCCCGGTCCTGAAACAGCGGCGTATCTTCAATCAAGGCGGTCGCCAGCGGTTCTTCGGCAAGTGCTCGACAGGCAGATTCAAAGGCGTGTTCAGGCGAGTAGGCGTCCCCCAGGCGGTAGGCTTCAGAGGCGCTGAGCAGGGGGATGCGCGACAAGTACGGCTGGTTCATCGGGTTGATGGCGTGCCCCCCTACCAGTGCAGGAAGATGGCCGTGGCTTCGATCGACCCCGCGCAGCTGAAGCAGCTGCGACTTGACACTGCTGTCATTAACCGGATAATTGTCCCACAAAATTGGCTGGCGCTTAAGTCGGGCGCCCACCTCCAGGAGGTGTTCAGCCGGGTACCGGTCCGAACAAACAGTCGGGCCCGTCCAAAAGATCCCTATGTGTGAATCCAGTCGTTCGCCCAGCGTCTCCCAGTAGTGGGCGGGCCGGGTGCCGAAGACCTTTTCCAATACCGGATCATCACTGTAATACGTTGGGCACAGAATTAACTGCTCGGCGACGCTGTGTTCTGCGGCACAATGCGCCAAATCGATCTGGTTGGTGGCGAGTGCGGGCAGATCACCGCGCATATCGTCGAACAGCAGGCACAGACAGTCGGGCTCCAGGCGGTTGAGGTAGCGGACTTTTTCGGCCAGCGCGCGACAGGCGTCGGCGCCCGGTTCGCGGTAGAGCTCCAGCGGGCTGAGCCCTACCCCGAAGGCCAGGCCCAGGCTCTGGCACTCGCGGCGCAGCTCAAGCAGGGCGCGTAAGTCGGCGTCATTCCAGGGTTGACGCCACAGCCGGCGCAAGCGGCTGTCGCTTTTGGGGGCGTAGAGGTAAAAGCCGAGCCCGGAGTGAGCGCTGAAGCGGGCCATGTCCCGGCGTTCGTTCCAGCTCCAGCAACGCCCAAAAAAACCCTCTATAATGCCCAGGCTGCCGGGCCGTATCGGTGGTTTTGCGGTCACATTAAAGCCCCTTAGAGTGGCGTCTTAAAACAACAGAGCATACTGAGTTGGCCGTATGAAGGGAACCACTGCGCAGCAGCGGCAACCCGCCTGGAGAGAGACAGAGTAGCGAGTATGCGATAATGCAAGCTACTTCGACTAGAAGTATTAAGATATAATAATACAAATAGTGGCGATTCCTGTGAGGCTTTGAGGCTTCAGGGGTTGTTGTGTGTGTAGTGTTGTCAGGCTCTGCGGAGCGGGCATCTCACTCTCTGGTGAAGGAAAAGACGTATATGACTAAAGCGACAGCAAGCCGTACCCAGCTGCCGGAGTGGCAAGCTCTGGAAGCACACGCTCAAACACTGAGTGGTACCCATCTGCGCGACCTGTTTGATCGAGACGACCAGCGATTTGATAAATTCTCTCTGGCGTTGCCGCACTTTCTGTTCGACTACTCGAAGAACCGCATCACCGAAGAAACCCGGGACAAGCTGTTCGCGCTGGCAAAGGCGGTGGACGTCGAGGGCTGGCGGGACAAGATGTTTGCCGGCGAAAAAATCAATCGCACCGAGGACCGGGCGGTACTGCATGTGGCGCTGCGTGATCCCTCCGACGAACCACTGGTGATTGATGGCACCGATGTGCGCCCGGAAGTGCAGCGCGAGCTGGGGCGGATGCGCGACCTGGTAGAGCGGGTGCGGGGCGGCCAGTGGCGCGGCTACTCGGATAAAGCCATTACGGATGTGGTCAGCATTGGTATCGGCGGCTCCAATTTGGGGCCTCTCATGGTTACTGAGGCCCTCAGTGCCCATGCTGATGGAAGCCTGAATGTCCACTATGTTTCCAACATCGACGGCTCGCAAATTGCCGATACCCTCAAGCGCCTCAATGCTGAAACCACCCTGTTTGTGGTGTCCTCTAAAACCTTTACCACCCTGGAAACCATGACCAATGCCAAGACGGCACGTCAGTGGTTTATGGACAACGGTGGCAGTGAAAGCACCACCAATCGTCATTTTATCGCGGTATCCTCCAACATCGAGAAAGCCGTAGAATTTGGCGTCGACGAAGACAATATCTTTGCTATGTGGGATTGGGTCGGCGGCCGCTTCTCGCTCTGGTCAGCCATTGGTCTGCCTATTGCGCTCAACCTCGGTTTTGAGGCATTCGAAGATCTGCTTGCCGGTGCCAACGAAATGGATCGCCATTTCGTCGAGGCACCGCTGGCGGAAAATGCGCCGATGTTGCTGGCACTGCTCGGGGTCTGGAATCGCAACTTTCTGGGTTATCGTGCTCACGCGTTGCTGCCCTATGACCAGTCCATGCACCGCTTCCCCGCCTACATGCAGCAGGCGGAGATGGAGAGCAATGGCAAATCGGTGAACTGGGCCGGCGAGCGCCTGAGCTATGGCAGTTGCCCGCTGATCTGGGGAGAGGTCGGTATCAATGGCCAGCACGCCTTCTATCAGATGCTGCACCAGGGCACGGATATTATCCCGGCGGACTTTATCGGCTCGATCACCAGCAGCAACACCATGCCGGGCCATCACGACGCCCTGATGGCCAACTTCTTTGCCCAGACCGAAGCCATGATGCGCGGTATTGATGCCGATCAGGTGCGTGCTGAGCTCAAATCCAAAGGCATGGATGATGCGCATATTGAAGCCATCGTGGAGCACAAGGTACATCCGGGCAATCGTCCCACCAACACTCTGCTGTTGCACAAGCTTGATGCCCGGACCCTGGGTGCATTGATCGCTCTCTATGAGCACAAAATCTTCGTCCAGGGCATCATCTGGCAAGTGCACTCGTTCGATCAGTGGGGTGTGGAGCTGGGCAAAGTGCTGGCAGCCGGTATTATTCCTGAGCTGGAGGAGGGTAAATCCAACCCCGGACATGATGCCTCTACCCGCAATCTGATAAACTACTATTGTCAAAACAAATAGATTGACTAAAAAAGCAGCAAAGACTGCACATAAAACGGCCCCAGGGACGGGGCCGTTCGGGATAAGGTGAGAGAGAATTGCGACGGCCCGCGGGCTGTCGTCGACCGTATTAGCCGCCGGGCGAGACCAACCACTCGCGCACACAACATCGCCACGGCTGCCTTATCACAAAGAATGGTATTGAGATGACTGATAGCAAGCTCCAACAGATTACGGCGCGAATCGCCGAGCGGAGCCGTGACAGCCGCGCGGCCTACCTGGAAAAGGTCAACACAATGCGCAACGACGGGCCGACCCGTCAGCGCCTGTCCTGCGGTAACTTGGCACACGCCTTCGCCGCCAGTCCCCAGGAGGACAAGGAGCGCCTGGCCAGAACCGATGCCCCCAATCTCGGGGTGATTTCGGCCTACAATGAGATGCTGTCGGCGCACCAGCCCTATGGCACCTACCTGGAGCCGATCCGGGAAGCGGCCCATAAAGAAGGCATGACGGCCCAGTTCGCCGGCGGTGTGCCCGCCATGTGTGACGGTGTGACCCAGGGTCGCGACGGTATGGAGCTGTCGCTGTTCAGCCGTGATGTGATTGCCATGTCAACGGCGGTTGCGTTGTCGCACGACATGTTTGACGGTTTTATGTGCCTGGGGGTCTGCGACAAGATCGTCCCCGGGCTGTTTATGGGTAGCTTGTCGTTTGGGCACCTGCCGGCGATCTTTATTCCCGCCGGGCCCATGACCCCAGGCCTGCCGAATTCTGAGAAGGTGCGCGTCCGTCAGCTGTTTGCCGAGGGCAAGGTAGGCCGCGAGGAACTGCTGAAAGCGGAAAGCGACTCCTATCACAGCCCCGGCACCTGCACCTTCTACGGCACCGCCAACAGCAACCAGATGCTGATGGAAATTATGGGCCTGCACCTGCCGGGCAGCTCTTTTGTCAATCCCGGCACGGATATGCGCGAGGCGCTTACTCAGGCTGCGGTCAAGCAGTTGGCGGCGATTACCCGTGAGGATAATCGTGTGTCGATGAGCGACATCGTCAACGAAAAGACCGTTGTAAATGCGATCGTAGGGCTGATGGCGACCGGTGGCTCCACCAACCACGCCATCCACCTGGTAGCCATGGCACGGGCAGCGGGTATCCAGATCAATTGGCAGGATATGTCGGATATTTCCGATATCACGCCGCTGCTTTGTCGTATCTACCCCAACGGCATGGCCGATGTGAACCGCTTCCAGGCGGTGGGTGGTATGGGCTTCCTGATGCGCGAACTGCGCTCGGTCGGGCTTTTGCATGACGACGTCAAAACCGTTATGGGTGAGGGCGGACTCGAGCCCTACACTCAGGAGCCGTTTGTTGAAAATGGTGAGGTGGTCTGGCGTCCCGCACCCGAGCAGAGCCTGGACGACGATGTGCTGCGTCCGGCCAGCAACCCGTTCAACACCAACGGCGGGCTGCGTCTGCTCAAGGGCAATCTCGGTCGCTCGGTGATCAAGGTGTCGGCGGTCAAGCCCGAGAAGCGCAAGGTCAAAGCGCCGGCGATCGTTTTCCACACGCAGGAAGACATGCTCGATGCTTTTAAGAATGGTGAGCTGGAAAAAGACTTTGTGGCGGTGGTGCGTTTCCAGGGCCCCAAGTCCAACGGTATGCCTGAGCTGCACAAACTGACCCCGTCGTTGGGGGTGCTTCAGGATCGTGGCTTTAAGGTAGCACTGGTCACCGATGGGCGTATGTCTGGTGCATCGGGTAAGGTACCGGCCGCGATCCATCTGACGCCAGAAGCGCTGGATGAAGGCCCGATCGGCCTGGTACAAGCCGGTGACATGATTGAGTTGGACCCGGATGCCGGGGTCCTTGAACTGCTGGTGGACGAGGCCGAACTGGCCAAGCGCGAGCACGCGCGTGAAGACCTGAGATTCCGTCACCACGGTATGGGCCGTGAGCTGTTCGCGCCCTTGCGCGCAGCCGTGGGGATGGCGGAAGAAGGCGCTACCGTCTTCGAATGGGAATAACAGGCCGACACCGGGGAGCGATGCTCCCCGGTTGCATTGAGCGCGACTTAACCGATGGGTAACAGGAAAACACTATGCTAGAGGCGTTTGACTTTGTAATTTTTGGCGGTGCCGGTGATTTGGCGCAGCGTAAATTGATTCCCGCGATGTACCGGGCGCACGTAAATAATGAACTGGGTAAAGGCACCCGGATTGTACCGACGTTGCGCAAGGCCAAAGCGGTTGAAGAGTATCAGGATTTTATTCGCGAGGCGGCGGAAAAGTATTTGCGCGAAGGTGAGTTCAACAGAAAGCAGTGGGACAGCTTTGCCAAAATGATTCACCCCAAACTGGTGGATATCGCCAGCAAGGATGAAAAGTGGGACGACCTTGCCCAGTTTCTGAAAAAAGGCAGCAAAGAGCGGGTGTTCTACCTGGCCACGCCTCCGGGGGTGTTCGGCACTTGCTGTAAAAACCTGTCCCAGTGTGGCCTGATTACCGATACCGCGCGGGTCGTGGTCGAGAAACCGCTGGGCTATGACCTGGAGTCAGCCGAAGCGATCAACAGTGAAATTGGCTTGTATTTCAATGAACGCCAGATTTTCCGTATCGACCATTACTTGGGCAAGGAAACGGTTCAAAACCTCCTGGCACTGCGTTTTACCAACGGTATTTTTGAGCACCTTTGGGATGCCAAGACCATCGACAATGTGCAGATCAGTATCTCGGAAACTGTGGGCCTGGAAGGGCGCGCCGGTTTCTACGACGGCGCGGGTGCATTGCGCGATATGGTTCAAAACCATCTGCTGCAACTCTTGTGTCTGGTCGCCATGGAATCGCCCAACAAATTGGACGCCGATGACATTCGCGCAGAGAAGATCAAAGTGCTCAAGGCTTTGCGCCCGCTCAAGTGGGATGCGGTCAAAGAGCACACCGTACGTGGCCAATACGTGACCGGTAAAATGAATGGCAAAGATGTACCGGGTTACCTGGATGAACTGGGTGAAGACAGTACCACGGAGACCTTTGTCGCCATTCGCGCGCACATCGACAACTGGCGCTGGGCAAAAGTGCCTTTCTATTTGCGCACCGGTAAGCGCATGAAAAAGCGTTGTGCCGAAATCATTATTCAATACAAAGATGTGTCGCACCGGGTGTATCCCGAGGAGGCAGGTCAACTGCACCCGAACCGCCTGGTGATTCGTCTGCAGCCCGAAGAGTTGATGCAGGTGATTATTACCTCCAAGGATCTGGAAAGCACTGATATTCGTCTGGAGCCGGTGGTGCTCAACCTCAACTTCGCTGACACCTACAAGAAAATTGTCAGCGATGCCTATAAGCGGTTGATCATGGATGCGGCGGCCAATGACCCGAGCCTGTTTATTCACCGCGCCGAGGTCAATGCTGCCTGGCGCTGGATCGATCCCATCATTGAAGCCTGGCAACGCCCCGAGAATAAACCGCATGCCTATGAGGCTGGCAGTTGGGGGCCAGAGGCCGCTGAGGAGATGCTTGAGCAGGACGGCCGCAGCTGGTTCAACGTTGAGGAATTCACCAGCCCGGAGGCGAATTGATGGTTACCGAACGCCTGTTTGATACGCGAGAAGCCCTGGTCGCTGCGCTGACTGACGACTGTGCTGCCCAGCTCAGGCGGGCACTTGATGCCGGTGAGGAGGCCAGTTTCCTGGCCTCAGGCGGCAGCACGCCGGCCCAGTTGTACGAAGCACTGAGCAAGGTCGATAGCCTGGATTGGTCCAAAGTGACTGTGGCGTTGGTGGATGAGCGCTGGGTTGACTTTGATCATGACAAAAGCAACGAAGCTTTTGTAGCACGTACCTTCCGTCAGAATGCGGCAGCAGATATTCGCCTATTGGGCATGAAAAACGCCGAATTCGACCCGAAAACAGGGCTGAATGCCTGTGAAATGCAATATCAGCAGCTAAAAACGCCATTTGATGTTACTATTCTCGGCTTGGGCAAAGACGGCCATACGGCGTCATTGTTCCCCCATGCCGAGGGCCTGAGCGACGCTCTGGACCCGGATGCGGAGCGGCTGTGCGCTGCCATTAAGGCCACACCAAGCGAGGTAACCGGGGATTATGTCGAGCGCATGACCCTGAACCTGAACGGCTTGCTAAAAGCACGCGAGCTGGTGCTATTGATTACGGGTGACGACAAGCTGGAGACCCTGCGCGCCGCGCAGGCGGGCGATGATGTCGAAGCCATGCCCATTCGGGCGATACTGCGCCAAACCCAGGTCCCGGTAACAGTCTATTGGGCACCATGATTTTCTGCGAGTAAACAAGCGAGTAAAACAACAATCACAGCTGCAGGCGCAAGTGCTGTGCGGGCTCGTAATCAACCATTCAACGTATACCAGATGAGGAAACGATAGTGGGATTGACTATTGACCAGATTTTGAAGGTGGCACCGGTGGTGCCGGTCATCGTAATTGATGATCTCGAAGACGCCGTACCCCTGGCGCAAGCTCTTTACAACGGTGGTCTGAAGGTTCTGGAAATCACCTTGCGCACGCCAGTAGCTCTGGATGCTATCAGCGCCATGAAAGACGCGCTGCCGCCGGATGCCGTAATCGGCGCTGGTACCATCGTTACCCCGGAAGATCTGGACAATGCCATTAAGGCCGGTTCCACCTTTCTGGTAAGCCCGGGTACCACACCCGTACTGATTGAAGCCGCCAAGAACAGCAGCGTGCCGCTTCTGCCGGGCATTGCCTCGCCGAGTGAGGCAATGAATTTGCTGGCTCACGGCTTCAAGCACCTGAAGTTTTTCCCGGCGGAAGCCGCCGGTGGCGTGCCGATGCTCAAGTCCATCGGTGGTCCCCTTCCTCAGATTACCTTCTGCCCCACCGGCGGGATCAACCTGGACAAGGCGCCCGAATACCTGAAGCTTCCCAACGTCGCCTGCGTCGGCGGCTCCTGGATGGTGCCCAAGGATCTGGTGTCGGGCAAGCGCTGGGATGAGATTGAAAAGCGCGCCCGTGAAGCGGCAAGCCTGGCTCGTTAACCCCGAATACCGTATTGAGAATGCCCGCTTATGAGCGGGCATGAACTTTTTTAAGAGGAGAAACCTATGACCATCAAAGTAGCAATTAACGGCTATGGCCGTATTGGCCGTAATGTCTTGCGCGCACTGTACGAGTCTGGCTACCGCGATCGGATTCAGATCGTTGGCATCAACGACCTGGGCGACGCAGAGCTTAACGCGCACCTGACCAAGTACGACTCGGTTCACGGTCGTTTCCCGGGAGAAGTATCAGTAGCCGGTGACAAGATGGTCGTCAATGGCGACGAAATCCAGATTACTTCCGAGCGTAACCCGGCCGAGCTGCCGTGGGGCAAGCTGGGTGTTGACGTTGTGTATGAGTGCACTGGCATTTTCACCAGCCGTGACAAAGCCAAGGCGCATCTGGATGCCGGCGCCAAAAAAGTGATCATCTCAGCGCCGGGCACCGACGTTGATCGTACTGTGGTCTACGGTGTCAATGACAACGAGCTCAAAGCCTCGGATCAGATTATCTCCAATGCTTCCTGCACCACCAATTGCTTGGCACCGGTGGCCAAGGTGCTGGACGATAAATTCGGCATTGAAATGGGCTCCATGACCACCATTCACGCTTATACCAACGATCAGAACCTGAGTGACGTCTTCCACAAGGACGTTTACCGTGCACGTTCTGCCACCCAGTCCATGATCCCGACGTCTACCGGTGCGGCTCGCGCTGTTGCGTTGGTGCTGCCGCAGCTGAAAGGCAAACTCGACGGTATGGCGGTTCGTGTGCCGACCATCAACGTTTCTGTGGTGGATCTGAATGTGCTGGTCAAAAAGGAAACCACCGCTGAAGAAGTCAACGCGGCGATGAAGGAAGCGGCTGAGAAAGAGATGCCGGGCGTGCTTAAGTACAACGATGAGCCTCTGGTTTCTATCGACTTTAATCATGATCCAGCGTCGTCCAATTTTGACTCGCGCCAGACTAAAGTGGTTGGCCGTTGGGTCAAAATCATGTCCTGGTATGACAACGAGTGGGGCTTCTCCAACCGCATGTTGGACAATACCATCGCCCTGATGAACGCCAAGTAAGACAACTGAGAGACACAGATTATTATGTTGAGACGAACCAAAATCGTCAGTACTCTGGGGCCGGCTTCCGAGTCACCGGAAGTTCTGGAACAGCTGGTCCTGGCCGGTGTTGATGTCGTGCGCCTGAACTTCTCCCACGGCTCCCCGGACGATCACCGTCGCCGGGCAGTCATGGTCCGTGAGTTGGCCAAGAAGCACAATCGTTACGTGGCTGTTCTGGGCGACCTGCAAGGCCCCAAGATTCGCATCGCGCGTTTTGCAGAAGGCAAGATTCACTTGGCCATCGGCGACAAATTCATTCTGGATGCCTCCCTGGAGCGTGATGCCGGCACCAAAGAGCGTGTGGGCATTGACTACAAAGAGCTGCCCAATGATTGTCAGACCGGCGATATGCTTTTGCTGGATGATGGCCGCGTGGTCCTTGAAGTTGAGCGTATTGAAGGGCCTGCAGTTTACTGCGTGACCCGCGTCGCTGGCCCGCTGTCCAACAACAAGGGCATCAATCGGCAGGGCGGTGGTTTGACGGCGCCGGCGTTGACCGAAAAAGACTTCGCCGACATCAAAACCGCTGCCGACATCGACGTCGATTACCTGGCGGTCTCTTTCCCGCGCAGCGCCGACGACATGAACACGGCGCGTAAGCTTCTGGTCGAGGCGGGTGGCAAAGCCGGTTTGGTGGCCAAAATTGAGCGTGCGGAAGCGGTTGCCGACAACGAAACACTGGATGCCATCATTGGTGCCAGTGATGCTGTTATGGTCGCCCGTGGTGATCTGGGGGTCGAGATTGGTGATGCAGCCTTGATCGGTACTCAAAAGCGCATCATCGAGCGCTCGCGCGCACAGAACAAGGTAGTGATTACCGCGACCCAGATGATGGAGTCGATGATCAACAGCCCACTGCCGACTCGCGCTGAAGTGTTCGATGTGGCGAATGCGGTACTCGACGGCACTGACGCGGTGATGCTGTCGGCGGAGACGGCCGCCGGTGACTTCCCGGTGCAAACCGTTGAAGCCATGGTGCGTATTATCCTGGGCGCCGAGGAGCAGCCGGAAGCGAGTTCCAGCACTTACCGGGTCAACGAAGAGTTTCAGGCCATTGACGAGTCGATCGCGTTGGCAGTTATGTACAGCGCCAACCACCTCAGCGGGGTCAAGGCCATTGTGGCACTGACAGAGTCCGGCTCTACGCCGCGCCTGATGTCCCGAATCGGTTCTCAGTTGCCGATTTTCGCTTTCTCGCGTGATACTCATACTCAGCGCCGCGTTGCCCTTTACCGCGGTGTTTATCCCGTCGCGTTTGATTCTACCAAAGCGCCAGGTCCGCAGGACTTTATTCGGGCGGTGGATCACCTGAAATCAGCCAGCTACCTGGCTGATGATGATCTGGTGATCATCTCGCACGGCGACAGCAATGCCCTGGGCGGCACCAATACCCTGAAAATCCTCAAAGTCGGTGAAAAAATCAGCGAGTAATCGTTGAGCTTTTTCAGGGTGTATGGAAACGGCAGCTTCGGCTGCCGTTTTTCTTTCCAGACTGTATGGACTATTTAACAATGTGTGATTAAGATGTAGAATTATGATCACTAGGTGCGATTGGGCAAGCTGGGGGCAACCATGAGTCAAGGCAGTAACGCGAGCGGTCTTCGCCGTTATAACGAACGGGTTATACTGACATTTCTGAGAAAATACCGGGTAGCATCCAAATCTGATTTGGCAAGGGCGACCAATCTTACACCGCAGGCGGTCACGCGCATTGTCGACGACCTGGAAAGCGCAGAGTTGGTTATTCGAGAAGGTCGTCGCTTGGGAGGACTGGGTCAGCCGTCGATACTCTATACCTTAAATCCTGCGGGCGCCTACTCGATTGGAATTAAAGTTGGGCGTAGAGATCTCGAGCTGATTCTTATGGATTTTACCGGTAAAACGTTGCAATCGTTTACCCGTCAGTTTGAAGAGCCCGACCCCGATTACATCCTAGGCCAGATCGAAATCCTTGTACCGGAACTTCAAGAGCCTCTGTCCAAGTCGGCACGCAGCCGAATTCGCGGCGTAGGCGTAGCTATGCCCTGGTTTATGGGGGTTTGGCCGAGCGGTTTGGAAATGGGGCAGGACTTGTCCGGAAAGTGGCAGCGTCTCAATATGAGTGAAGAGGTCGCGCGCCGTGTTGAGTTGCCTGTTTACTTTGAGAACGATGGCGCTGCGGCAGCTGTCGCTGAGCTGCAACTCGGTGTTGGCAAAGATATATCCGATTTTCTCTACGTCAACATTGGAGCGTTTATCGGCGGTGGGCTGGTGTTGCAGGGCAATCTGGAGCCGGGGGTTCACGGTAACGCTGCAGAGCTCGCCTCAATGCCTGTGCCCCATTCTCGCTTAAAAAGTATCACGCCGCCGGAGGGCTACTTTGAGCTGCTCACCCGACGTGCGTCATTGCTCTCATTGCGTAAGCATTTGAATTCTTGTGGAATAGAGATTAGCCATATCGGTGAGCTGCCCAATTATATTGATGCAGCTCGGGTTCAGATTCAGGAGTGGATGGACGATTGCGCCGATGCGCTCGTACATGCTTTTCTGTCGGTGATCAGTATTCTCGACTTGAAGGCTATCGTCATTGATGCGAGTCTGCCGCGCTTTATTGTCGAGGAGTTGGTTGCAATCGTCGAGCGCCGTATTAAAAAGTTGGCCTCCAAGGACATTTTTATTCCGGAAATATTGGTAGGCGATCTCGGTTATCAGGCGGTTGTTGTCGGTGGCGGGATTCTCCCGTTTTATTCATCGTTCGGTGCCGACAAGACAGTACTTTTGAAGGGTAGCGTGCCTGACCGTATCACGCGCTGAAGGCGAATGTGAGCGCGAAGAGCTTTCGAAAAACCGCCACTTTTGTGGCGGTTTTTTTATAAAAAAAGGGCCACATATTGTGGCCCAAAGTGTCAGATCGACGGAGTAGAGTACCCTATTGCCAGATTGACTTGAGCGGCCAAGCCTGGATATCGCTTATGCGTGTCGTGCCTCCCCGTGAGAAGACTTCGACGCCTTTGCTCTCATGGTGTGGAAAAACTTTGTTACTGAAGACCACGGCGCCGCGGTGGGCAAACACCTCGACGGATGACCAGTCTACAAAGATATGAAGTTCAACTTTTCCGTCGTCAAGCGGCATGGGGGCGACATGAACGCCGGAGAACTTCTCATGAAAATCAACATCACCCGACTGTGAGCGGTCAAAGCTGATCTCTTCGCTGTGAACATTGTAGCTGATGGTTGTTTTCTCACCGTCACCCACCAGGACGTCTATCCCAAACTCATCGGCATCTTCGGGCTCAAAAGTAACCTTGAGTTCAAGGGTCTGGCCATAGATGCCGGCGCTGTCAGTGAGAGATACACGATTATTACTCAACGATTGATTCTCAGCCGTGATTTCCCGGGTCCTCAGTGCCTTGAGCTCTTCCACTGGTTGCTGGGCCATTGCCAGGCCGCCGTTGAACTCGGTTAAGCCTACAGAGCGGGGGATACTCTGAGAGCTGCGCCAGGGGTGAGTGGGGATATAGTTGGCGTAGTCCCAGTTGTTCATCCAGCCGACCCAAAGGGCTCGACCATCGTCTTCCGGAACATTGGACCAAGAGACAGCAGCGTAGTAGTCAGCACCAAAGTCAACGAACTGGTGGGGGCCCTCCGCTGAATCGGGCAGTATGGAAGTATCGGTGGTGAAGGTTTCACCGTCAAAGTCACCGATAAAGTACATGCCGCCTGAGCCGCCCGCGATGGAGCCATCTCCGAGGTCGACTTCGAGCACCCAGCGCTTGTTGTTGGGGTCGCCGTCAATGGGCAGGTACCACATGTCAGGGCATTCCCAGTTTTTGTCGACCGGCGCGCCTTCGGCGGTAAACTGGCTTAGCAGCGTCCAGTCTTTCAGGTTAGGAGACCCGTAAAAATTCACCGCAAAATCTTCAGACAGTGTAATGATCATAAGCCACTGCTCGGACTCTTCGTGCCAAACCACTTTCGGGTCACGAAAGTGCTCCATATTCTCGTCAAGTACCGGGTTGCCTTCATACTTGGTCCAGGTACGACCGTTGTCTGTACTGTAGGCGAGTTGCTGGTTCTGATCGCCGCCGGGTACTTGGCTATGGCCCGTATAAATGGCGACCATAGCGGGATTTTCGTCGGTGCCGAAGCCGGTGGTATTACCGTGGTCTACTACCGCACTACCGGAAAAGATCATGTAGTCCTCGTCTTCCAGTATGGCAACGCCTTGCTCCTCCCAGTGCACCAGGTCAGTACTGATGGCGTGCCCCCAACTCATATGGCCCCAGCGGTCGCCGTAAGGGTTGTATTGGTAGAACATATGGTATTCGCCATCGTGATAAACGAGACCGTTGGGGTCGTTCATCCAGTTCTTTTTTGGTGTGTAGTGAAACTGCGGACGGTACTGCTCCCGGTAGGGTTTGTACACGGGAACCGCATCATCGCTGGCTTGTTTCTCAACGTTTGGCCCGGTGCCGTTACAGCCGCCCAAAAGGGCGGCGACTGACAGTGACAGGGCGGCTTTAGTAAAATTTTTCATCGTGTTACTCCAACTGTAGTTTGCGTAGACGGTGTTAGTTGTACTTCATGTCTTCCAGGGGAACGCCCTTGGTTTCAGGCATGATTTTCAGTACAAAGAAGAATTGCAAAACCATCATCAAGCCAAAGAAGTAGAATATCGCGCCGCCGCTGACGTCGGCGATAATCGGGAAGGTCCAGGAGATGACGGCGGCCATAAACCAATGGGTAAAGCTACCGAAGGCCTGACCCTTGGCGCGCACGGTATTGGGGAATATTTCTGATATGAACACCCAAATAACGGCCCCTTGAGAGATGGCAAACGCCGCGATAAAGCCCAGTAGCCCGATCAGAACCAGATTGCCGTTGGTGTCCTCAGACATAAACTGGAAGCCGACCAGAAAGAGTGCGGCGGCGGTGCCGGCAGAACCGATGAAGAGCAACGGCCGGCGGCCAAACTTATCGATCATGAATAGGGCAATGACGGTGAAGAGAAAGTTGGTGCCACCGACCATTACCGCCTGAAGTAACGACGCTTCGGCGCTAAACCCGGCCATCTGAAAAATGCGCGGTGCGTAGTACATCAACGCATTAATGCCGGATAGCTGGTTGAACATGGCAACCGCCCAGGCGCAGAAGAGCGGAAACATATACCGTTTTTGAAAGAGCTTGTCGGCTTTTTCGCTGCCTTGGGTGATCAGGGATTCCTGAATTTCAGCGACTTTCGTATCGATGTGCGGACCATGATCTCCCAGGCGGGCGAGCACTTGCTTCGCGTCGTTGAGGCGGCCAACTTTTACCAGCCAGCGCGGACTGTCCGGGATGAAGAACAGCAGCGCGATAAAAATGATGGCGGGAATCGTTTCTATGCCCAGCATATAGCGCCAGGCGATCATGGCTTCGAGGTGGTAGCCAATAATGAAGTTGGATAGGAAGGCCAGCAGAATGCCACCCACAACGTTAAGCTGATTCAGTGCTACCAGGCGACCCCGCATATGGGAGGGTGAAATCTCCGCGATGTACATCGGCGCCACGACCGAGGCCGCGCCCACGGCCAGGCCACCGATAAAGCGCATAAACAGAAAAAGCGTCCAGTCGGTTGCGAGTGCACTGCCGAGGGCCGAGATCAGGTAAAAGACGCCAATCAGCATCAGCATGCGCTTGCGACCGATCAGGTCAGCCGGTTTACCGACACCGATGGCGCCGATAACCGTACCGATCAAGGCAATCGCAACCGTAAACCCGAGGGCATTGTTGCTCAGGGCAAACTCGGTCTGGAGCGATTCGGTTGCGCCAGATATGACGGCGGTATCAAACCCGAAGAGTAGACCGCCCAAGGCGGCTACAATGGTCGCGAATATGACCGGCAGCCTTGACTGCACCGGCATATCCGTTTGAGTGGGAGCGTGAGTACTCATGGTTTTACCTCTTTTAGGGTTATTGTGAGTGGGTCGCTGGCCTCTTGAAGGTCCTGGACCGACGTCTATTGCTGAACTCGGTTGATAGTGGAGGTCATGTCGCCGGGCGGTTGCTCCAGACGTTCTGCGGTGCGCTGGGCCATCAATAGTGCACCTGTTTCACCGGCGGCGTTGCCGAGCCCGGGCGGTACGATGAAGTTCTCCAGGTTGCCGGCGGCGGGGCCCTGTTCGTAGCCGTTCATCAGTTTCTTGAAATGGGCACGAATTTTGGGGAATAGATGGCCCTGCTGCATCACGCCGCCGCCGAGAATGATTCTTTCGGGAGAGTAGCAGACGGTCAGGTTGATACACATGATTGCCAAGTACCGTGCCTGAATGTCCCATGCCTGGTGGTCCACGGGTAATTGATCGGCCTTGCAGCCCCAGCGTTGTTCGAGTGCGGGGCCGGCTACCAAACCTTCAAGGCAGTCGCCGTGATAGGGGCAGGCGCCAGGAAAATCAGTATCTTGAGGGTCCCGCGGGATGAAAATATGCCCCACTTCCGGGTGAATGGCGCCATTGACCGGGCGTCCATTGGCCATGATACCCGCGCCGACGCCGGTGCCGATGGTCACATAGACGTAGTTTTCGAGCCCTTTCGCCGCCCCTAGAACACCTTCTCCCAAGGCCGCGCCATTGACATCGGTATCAAATTCAGCGGGAACCCGGAGTGCATTCGCGATCTGCCCTAATAAGTCTGTGTCCACCCATTTGAGCTTGGGTGTCGCGGTGATGTAACCATAAGTTTCAGACCCGGTCGAGCGGTCGACGGGCCCGAAACTGGCGATGCCCAGGGCGCTCAGGGGGCCGCGCTCGCGGCTGGCGGACTGGAAAAAATCGATAACGTGCCCGATGGTTTCTTCCGGAGTGGTCGTAGGGAAGCTGGCCCGAGCCAGGATCTTCGACGGGGTGTGTGCCAGTACGCAGTTGAATTTGGTACCGCCGGCTTCTAGACCGCCATACAGTTTCGGAGTGATCACGGAACCCTCTCTTATCGCTTATTCAGTGTGTAAGAGCGCCTATTGTGAGGCAGTCGCCCCAACCAGTCATGCATAGACAAACTCAATTTTTAATAGTAAATCACGGTGAATTAGTTGTGTCAATGTGAAATTTAATCTTAGTTGTACTATAAATACGCGGCCTTTAGGTCATTTGTGATAGTTCTTTAAAAAGTTAGACTGATTCCCCTTGAAATTAAATCACACTCTGTGTAAGTATATTAACTGAAGATGAAAAAGTGCTGTGAAAGGCTCGCTTTCGCTTGGTTCAGGCGGCCCGACGTTCGCAGTTAGGTGTGTTAGTGCAGTGATTCGGTGACACACAAGGGTATGACGCGGCTGAGTCTATGTTCAGTCATTGGCCGCTCTGAAGCGGGGGGTTGGGGATTCTCGGCTCGTTCGTAATCGACCATCAATAATAATTGGAGATAAACATATGAAAAAGTCTGTCTTTCTGATGAGTGCACTGGCGTGCGCTATCAGCTCGGTTCATGCGCAGGCGCCGGACGAGCTTCAAGAAGAGGCCGTAAGCGGTGGCCAGGCGACGGCTTCTGGCGACACGGCTGAGCCGCGTCTGCTCGAAGATATCCTCGTTACCGGTTATTCGGTGGTAGAAGCCCGGAATATTACCGGTGCGGCAAGCAGGGTTGATATGTCAGAGATTGAAGACATCCCCTCTGCCAACGTGATGGAAAGTCTGCAGGGGCGCATTCCCGGTGTATTCATTACGACCGATGGCAACCCGAACAGCACCGCCACCGTTCGCATCCGCGGACAGGGTCTGGGGCCTCTGGGTAATAACGATCCCCTGTATGTGATCGACGGTGTTCCAACGACCGCAGGCATGCATGAGCTTAACCCGAATGACATCGAATCTGTTCAGGTGCTTCGGGACGCCTCGACGGCCAGTATCTACGGTGCGCGTGCGGCTAACGGGGTTATTGTTATCACGACGAAACGTGGCACACGGGATCGGGTTACCTTTAATCTCAGCGCCGATCAGTCCTTCGATTCATTTAGCTACGACGTCAACCCCCTCAACTCTCAGCAGCGAGCCCGTGCTATTTGGCAGGCTTCAGTGAATGATCGCATAGACCCGAATACGGTGAGCTCTCTTTATACCTATGATTGGAACCGCGATTTTGATAATCCGGAGCTGAGTGGCGTTCGGCTGGGTGACGAAGACGGGTACATTGACGGTGCTCGCACTATGCGTGCAGCGAATACTGACTGGTTCAGTCTCGTAACCCAGCCGGCCAAAGTCACCAATGTTAACGCTTCAGTGACTGGGGGGGGAGAGAATTCCAGAGTCTATACCTCCATTGGCTACACCGACAGGGAAGGTGTCGTTGAAGGGTCTCGTTTTGATCGCTTGTCGTTTACCGTCAACTCGGACTATGACTTCATGGACGGGCGCCTAACGGTAGGCGAAAACTTTACCATTACCAATCAACGTCAGAATATTGTCAATGATCGTGCCAGCGAAATCGTTGGCCTCAGCTTGGAGCAGCAATCCATTGTCCCGGTGCGAACGGTAGATGGACAAGGCTGGGGTGGCCCCACAGGTGGTATCACTGACAGGGACAACCCTGTCCGCATTATTGAAATGACCAGGGACAACAACCTTCAATATAATCGCGCCATAGGCTCTGTCTACGTTGAGTATCAGCCCATCGATAACCTGACGTTGCGCTCTAATTACGGTGTGAATTACTCCAACTTCTATCTTCGCAACTATCGCCGTGCGTTTCAGGCGGGGAGCTTGCGGGGGGATGACCTCCTGACGACAGAGAATGCCTGGAATAGAACGCTGGTTTGGTCTAACACCGCAGAATATCAATTTGGGCTTGGTGATAATCACAACTTCACGGTTCTGGGCGGTACTGAAACCGTTGAATTCAAAGCAGAAAACTTCGTGGGTATTGGCCAGGAGTTTGCGTCGGATGACAGGGATTTCGCGTTTCTCTCCCAGGCGACGTCTGGTCGTCAGGTCGG
This sequence comes from Marinimicrobium alkaliphilum, assembly GCF_003259155.1. GTDB lineage: Bacteria > Pseudomonadota > Gammaproteobacteria > Pseudomonadales > Cellvibrionaceae > Marinimicrobium_A > Marinimicrobium_A alkaliphilum. The sequence goes on along the minus strand of NZ_QGMQ01000009.1, from coordinate 9,357 downwards.
TGGCGGCGGCGATGAGTGGTCGATGCAGTCCTATTTCACCAAGCTTGACTATGACTACGATGACCGCTACTTGGGCTCTGTGACATTGCGCCGTGACGGATCCTCTCGTTTTGGTGAAAACAACCGTTGGGGTAACTTCCCCGCAGTATCCGCTGGTTGGCGTCTGGGGCAAGAAGAGTTCTTCAATGTTGATTTTGTCGATGAGCTTATGTTCCGTGCGAGTTGGGGGCAAACCGGTAACCAAGAGATCAATACCCGTGCGACATCGACGGTTTTTGAGCCTCGATATGCTACTCAGACGCTTTTCACGGCTGAGCAGGATGAAGGGACCGCATACGATTTAAACGGTTCGGGGAGCGGAAACTTGCCGTCAGGGTTTGCGCGAGTCTCAACCGGTAACCCGGATCTGAAGTGGGAGACATCGGTGCAGACCAACGTGGGTGTGGATTTCACGCTGTTCGATTATCGTCTGTACGGCTCTTTTGACTGGTTTACCAAAGAAACTAAAGACATTCTCACGACTACCCAGCCGCTCGCCGTAGAAGGTGAAGGCGCGCAAATGGTTGTCAATGGTGGCACCATCGAGAACGAAGGTTTTGAGGTTGTATTGGGCTACTCCAATGACTTCGAGATCGAGCGTTGGGGCATATTTACCTACGATATTTCTGCAAATTTGTCGCGAGCCACTAACACAGTTGTCGACCTTCCCGACGAGGTGGTTAACTCCTTTCCGGGCGATGGCAGAGACAATACGATTCTGGGTCGGTCGGTCAACTCGTTCTATGGCTATGTGGCTGACGGTCTCTTTCAAAGCCAAGAGGAAGTCGATGATCATGCCAGCCAGTCTGGCGCAGGCCCGGGCCGAATCCGCTATCGCGACGTTAACGGGGACGGCGTGATTGATGAAGCCGACCAGGTGTTCTTCGGCGTACCAGAGCCGGACTACATTTACGGTGTGAACTTTACCTTGAATTATAACGAGTGGGATTTCGGTATGTTCTGGCAAGGTGTTCAAGGCGGGATGGTCAATACAGGATTTCAGCATCTGACAGATTTTGTATCACTGAATGCCGGCTCTAACTATGGCGATCGCGTGCTGGATTCCTGGAGTCCTGAGAATGCCAACTCAACCATTCCTGCGCTGACATTAGCGGACAACAACAACGAAGGTCGAGCGTCTACCTACTTCTATGAGGATGCGAGCTATCTGAAGTTGCGCAACCTTTCCCTGGGGTATACACCGGGGCCTGACTTCTGGAGTCGCTTGGGCGCCCAAGGTGGACGTTTCTATATTCAAGGTTCGAACCTGTTGACGATTACACCCAGCAGCACGATCAGTAAGGATCCGGAGGCGCCCGGAGCGGCATTCCCGATTCCACGTCGTCTGACCATTGGTCTCAATGTCAACTTCTAAGTTCGCTGTTAGCTAAAGTTTTTGAGGATACTGTTATGCAAAATAAATACAAAGTCATGTTATCGGGTTTTATTCTGTCCTTGTCGGCTTGTGATACATCACTGGATGTTTCACCCAAGGCGGCATTGAGCGAGGAGCAGGTGACCAGCGAAGAGAACCTGGATCGACTGGTGACCGCAGCCTACTCATACCTGGGCAATGATCACTACACCGCCCCGCACGAATTCTGGGCAACGGGCAATTTGCGCGCAGGTGATGCGCATAAAGGGGGGAATGGCCCCAGTGATATTTTTGCCTATCACGCCCTATCAGTCTACGAGCCCCTCGTCTCTGACGGGGAATCGTTTCCGCCGGATATGATTGACCTTAACAACAAGATGTGGGTCAGGAACTACACGGGGATATCCCGCGCGAATACCGCAATTCGGACAATATCCGCTGTCGATGAGGAGGTTTATCCCCTCAAGCAAGCGCGTATTGCGGAACTTCGGTTTATTCGTGGGTTCTTCTACTCGAACCTGAAAGTACATTACAAACATATCCCTTATGTGACCGAAGAGATGACCAATGAAGAGGTTATTGGGCTCTCCAATCGGGATCTTTCTGATCAGCAGCTATGGGATCGCATCGCGGAAGACTTTCAGTTTGCAGCGGATAATTTACCTGAGCAGCAATCGCAAATAGGTCGTGTGAATCGCTACGCCGCGATGGCCTATCTGGCGAAAACGCGTCTGTCTCAAGCCTATGTGCAAGATGACGAGCACCGGGTCGTCGAGATACGCACGGAGCTGCTGGAAGAGGTTGTTGACCTGGTGGAACAAATAGAAGAGTCAGGCCAATATGCCTTGGTTGAGGACTTTGCTGAGAACTTCCTCTATGAGCATGAGAACAATGAAGAAGTGGTGTTCCAGATCATGCGTTCACGTGATGATGGCAGCCCCGATGGCCGGGCAGCCTGGCCTTGGGCTTTGAGCCCGCCGCAATCGCCTGAGTTTGGTTGCTGCGGTTTTCATGTTCCGACTGATAACTTTGTTAACGCGTTCAAAACCGATGGCGATGGTTTGCCCATGTTTGATAGCTTTAACGCTACCAACTACGACCCCGCGCAGGACGCTGTTGACCCGAGGTTGGATCATACGGTCTCAATGGAGGGCAAGCCCTTCAAATATGACGAGGACCTGATCCATCAGGGCAATTCTTGGGCCCGGACTCCCGGCACCTATGGCAATTTTGTGTCCATGAAGGAGCTGCAGCATCCCGACTGCGACTGCTTATTGCAGAACGGTCCCTTTATTGTGTTCTCTAAGAACAGTGTGCTGGTGCGCTATGCCGACGTGTTGCTCTGGAAAGCAGAAGCATTGATCGAGCTTGAGCGGCAAGACGATGCGCTGCCGATTATCAACCGCATCCGTGAGCGCGCAGCGGGCAGCACTGGTCGGTTGGCCGACGGTTATAGCACCTACAATGTCGGGACCTATGACAGCTTCGCCAATCAGGAGCAGGCCCGTGAAGCCCTGCGCTGGGAGCGTCGGCTGGAGCTTGGCCTCGAGGGTCACCGCTTTTTCGACCTGATTCGCTGGGGTGTTGCCAAAGACTGGATCGATGATTACCTGGAAGTTGAGCAGACGCGCCGCTCCTACTTGAGTGGTGCCAATTTCCAGGCCGGTAAGCACGAGTACATGCCCATTCCACAACAGCAGATTAACCTGAGTGGCGGCCTGTATGTGCAGAACCCGGGGTATGTACCCTCCGACCCCGATGCTGAGGAACTCTGATCGATAGTGTTGGCCACCCGGCGCGGGTGGCCGCGAGAATCAATTTCTGGGTGGTCTCTCTCCCAATGTTGGTGCCAAGTTTCTTTGGTACGGGGGCGTCAATTGACGCCCCTTTTTTTTGTCCCTACCTTTTGCGGCCCGATACGCCTTCTCAAAGCTGAATTTTCGCATCTTCTGTGGTACAACGAGGGTGTGTCTATGAGTGAGTGATTAAATTATGATCAATGCTTGGCGTTTTGGTGCGCTTCGAGTGCTGTTTAGGGGCGCCTGTAGCGTTCTGCTGACGGTGTTGTCTGTAAGCGCTGTCAGTGAGACGGTTGAGTCGCCCTTTAAGAGCCTCGACGGCGAATGGGCGCAGGGCACCATTGTCCGGGGGCAGGTCCGTCCCGGCACTGAAATCCAATTTCTGGATAGGCAGGTCAGGGTCAGCGATTCAGGCCATTTCGTGATTGGCTTGGGGCGGGACTTTGAGCCCGAAGCGCGCTTGTTGACCCGTGCGCCCGACGGTGAGGAGCGCGAGCATCTTTTTGAGGTGCGCCAGCGGGAGTACCGTATCCAGCGGGTTGATGGCGTGCCGCAGCAGACGGTGACCCCGGATCCGGAGCAAGTCAAACGCTCGCGCGAGGAGGCGGCCCAGGCCTGGCGCGCACGCCAGGTAGAAACGGACCTGCTCGACTTTACTGAGACCTTTGTGTGGCCTCTGCGCGGTCGCATTACGGGGGTGTACGGCAGCCAGCGGATCTTCAATGGCGAGCCGCGCGCGCCGCATTTCGGCGTCGATATTGCGGCGCCAACCGGAACACCCGTGCGGGCGCCGGCGGCGGGCGTGGTGACCCTGACTCACCCGGACATGTTTTTCTCCGGTGGCACCCTGATTGTCGATCATGGCCACGGCCTGTCTTCGACATTTATCCACCTGCATAAGATTCTGGTGGAGGAGGGCGAACGGGTAGCGCAGGGTGACATTATCGCCGAGGTGGGGGCCACCGGGCGGGCCACAGGGCCGCACCTGGATTGGCGTATGAACTGGTTTGACCAGCGCGTTGATCCGACGTTTCTGGTGGGCCCCATGGATGACGATGATTGATGCAATTTAGCGCCGCGATAGCGGCGATCATAGAGACAGAGCGGCAAAGGGCAGTGTAAGATACTGCCCTTTGCCTTTTCTGGGTTATCACGCCCAACAGGCGGAACCAATGGCGGGGAGAACGGCCGTGATTGACAAAAAATTGCTGAGTATCCTGGTGTGTCCGGTGAGCAAGGGTGAGCTGGTGTATGACGAGCAGAATCAGGAGCTGATCTGTCGGGCCAGCGGCCTTGCCTACCCGATTCGCGATGGCATCCCGGTGATGCTCGAAAGCGAGGCGAGGCCCCTGAGCCAGGATGAGAAAGAGCGGGCCAAGCACTGACTGCAGTGGGCGTTAGCGACGCCCGATCAACCCGGATAGACGACGAAACCAGACGATACGGACGGACTATGAAGAGCGCACAGATACGCGACGCCTTTCTGACCTTTTTTGAAAGCAAGGGGCACACCGTTGTGCCCAGTAGCTCCCTGATTCCCGGGAATGACCCGACCCTGCTGTTCACCAACGCAGGCATGGTGCAGTTCAAGGACGTGTTTTTGGGCAGTGATCCACGCCCCTACACCCGCGCTGCCAGCTCACAACGTTGTGTGCGTGCCGGTGGCAAGCATAACGACCTCGAAAACGTCGGCTACACCGCGCGTCACCACACCTTTTTTGAAATGCTGGGCAACTTCAGTTTTGGCGACTACTTCAAGCGCGATGCGATCCATTACGCGTGGGAGTTTCTGACCAAGACCCTGGGCTTGCCGGAAGAGCGCCTGTGGGTGACCGTGCATGTGAGCGACGACGAGGCTGCCGACATCTGGCTGAAGGAGGTGGGTGTCAGCGCCGAGCGCTTCTCGCGCCTGGATGAAGACAACTTCTGGCAGATGGGCGACACAGGTCCCTGTGGCCCCAGCTCCGAGATTTTCTATGACCACGGCGCCGATGTGCCCGGCGGCCCGCCAGGCAGCGAAAATGATGACCTGGATCGCTATATCGAGATCTGGAATCTGGTATTTATGCAGTACGAGCGCCAGGGCGACGGCGAGCTCAAACCGTTGCCCAACCCCTCCATTGATACCGGGATGGGACTGGAACGTATTGCTGCCGTGATGCAGGGCGTGCACACCAACTACGAGATCGACCTGTTTCAGCACCTGCTCAAAGCCGCCGCCAAGGCGACCGGCAGCGACGACCTGGAGCATAAGTCGTTGCGCGTGATTGCCGACCACATCCGTTCTTGCGCCTTTCTGGTCAGTGACGGGGTCATGCCCTCCAATGAGGGGCGCGGCTATGTCCTGCGCCGGATTATCCGTCGCGCCATTCGCCACGGCCATAAACTGGGCCAGCAGCAGGCCTTTTTCCACACGCTGGTGGATGCTCTGGCCGAGGTGATGGGCGATGCCTACCCAGAGTTGCTTGAACGCAAAGCGCAGATTGCCAAGGTGTTGCTGCAGGAAGAAGAGCAGTTTGAAAAGACCCTGGATAAGGGGATGGCCGTGCTCGAAGAGGCACTGGCCGAGGTCAGGGGCTCCGAGATTCCCGGTGAGGTGGTGTTTACGCTCTATGACACCTACGGCTTTCCGGTGGATCTGACCAACGATATCGCGCGTGAGCGCGATCTGAGTATCGATATGGCAGGCTACGAGGAGGCCATGGAAGCCCAGCGCGCCCGCGCCCGCGCCGCCGGCAGCTTCAAAGTGGACTACACGGCCGCCGGTCTGGAGTTACCGAAAACTGAATTTTTGGGCTACACCCAGCTCGCCGAGCAGGGCACTGTCCTGGCTCTGCTCAAGGGCGGCGCCGAGGTTGAGCGCTTGATAGAGGGGGAAGAAGGCGCGATTTTACTCGACCGTACCCCCTTCTATGCCGAGTCCGGCGGCCAGGTGGGCGATTGCGGGTATCTGCAACTGGGGGATGTGCGCTTTGAAGTGCGCGACTGCGTCAAGCAGGGCGACGCTCATTTGCATGTTGGCGTGCTGCTGCACGGCAGCATTGCCGAGGGCGACAGGCTCGAGGCCCAAGTTGATGGCGGCGTGCGTCAGGCGACAGCGCTGAACCACTCTGCAACTCACCTCTTGCACGCCGCCTTGCGCCAGGTGCTGGGCGAACACGTCACCCAGAAGGGCTCTCTGGTGGACTCCGAGCGTCTGCGTTTTGACTTCTCCCACTTTGAAGCGGTCAAGCCGGCTGAGTTGAAAGCGATCGAAACCCTGGTCAACGACCAGGTTCGTCTGAATAGCGATGTCCAGATCGAAGTCTGTGACATGGAGGAAGCCAAGGCCAAGGGCGCCATGGCGCTGTTTGGGGAAAAGTACGGCAACGAGGTGCGAGTGCTTACCATGGGCGACGGCTTCTCGGTGGAGCTCTGTGGCGGCACCCACGTGCGCCGCACCGGTGATATCGGCCTGCTGCGCATTACTTCGGAGTCCGGTATTGCCTCCGGGGTCCGCCGGATCGAGGCGGTCACCGGTGCTCGGGCGCTGGCGGCCTTTGATCGCGCCGAAGCACTGGTGGACAAGGCGGCCAAAACCTTGAAGACCAAGCCCGATAACCTGGCCGATAAACTCGAACAGCTTCTGGCTCAGAATCGGAAGCTCGAAAAGGACTTGGCGGCACTCAAAACCAAATTGGCCGCCTCGGGCAGCAGCGACATCGCCAGTCAGGCGCAGGACGTAAAAGGTGTCAAGGTATTGGCCGTGAACCTGGAAGGTGCGGATGCCAAATCCCTGCGCGACAGTGCCGACCAGCTCAAGAACAAGCTCGGCAGCGCGGTGGTTTTGTTGGCTGCGGTCGAGGGCGACAAGATTGCACTGGTTGCGGGCGTTACCAAAGACCTGACCGACCGCTTCAAGGCGGGTGATCTGATGCGTCACGTGGCTGAACAGGTAGGTGGTAAAGGCGGCGGTCGACCGGATATGGCCCAGGGCGGGGGCACCGATGTGGCTGCGCTCGATCAGGCACTGGCCTCGGTGATTTCCTGGGTGGAGGCCAAGGCCTGAATTTTTATCAGCAGGGATACCTTTTTCCTGAAAACTGGTGTTTAATTGCGCGCCTTTTAATCAGCGGATGTGATTTCGCAGGGCGCTAAAACGATTGAATGACAGGCTGTGCGTGGCACGGCCTTGGCAGAAGGGGAACAGCGGGCATGAGCTTGTTTGTGCAGAAATACGGCGGTACCTCAGTGGGTACCGTTGAGCGCATTGAAGCGGTCGCCGATCGGATCGCCGGGTTTCGCGCCCAGGGGCACGATATGGTGATCGCGGTATCCGCCATGAGCGGCGAAACCAATCGGCTGATCGCCCTGGCGCAGGCCATTCAGAGCACCCCGGACCCGCGCGAGCTGGATGTCCTGGTGTCTACCGGTGAGCAAGTCACGATCGCCCTGCTGTGTATGGCGCTTAAAAAGCGCGGCTGGGACGCCCGCTCTTACACCGGCGGCCAGGTGCGGATCCTGACCGACAACGCGCACACCAAGGCCCGCATTCAGTCGATTGATGAAGCCAATATGCGCACTGATCTGAGCGCCGGGCGCGTGGTCGTGGTGGCGGGCTTTCAGGGTGTTGACGAGCAGGGTAACATCACCACGCTGGGGCGCGGCGGATCGGACACCACCGGTGTGGCTCTTGCAGCGGCACTGAAAGCCGACGAGTGTCAGATCTATACGGACGTTGATGGCGTATACACTACCGATCCGAGAGTGGTGGAAAAGGCGCGTCGGCTCGACAAAATTACCTTTGAAGAGATGCTGGAAATGGCCAGCCAGGGTTCCAAAGTGCTGCAGATTCGCTCGGTCGAATTTGCGGGCAAGTACAAGGTGCCTCTGCGTGTCCTGTCCAGCTTTAAAGAAGGCCCTGGAACTCTGATCACCCTCGACGAGGAAGAAAATACCATGGAGCAGCCTGTTGTTTCCGGCATCGCATTCAACCGCGATGAAGCCAAAGTCACTGTCGCCGGCGTTCCTGATACGCCCGGCGTCGCATCGCGTATCCTGGCGCCCATTGGCGCTGCGAATATTGAAGTTGACGTCATCGTTCAGAACGTCTCGGCAGATAACACGACCGACCTGACGTTTACGGTGAACAAGAACGATATGCAAAAAGCGGTGTCGGTATTGGAAGGTGTTGCCAAGGCGATTGGCGCCCGGGAAGTGCTCAGTGACGACCAGGTGGCGAAAGTGTCAATTGTTGGCGTCGGCATGCGGTCTCATGCCGGCGTGGCGTCGCGCATGTTCACCGCGTTGGCCGAGGACAATATCAATATTCAGATGATCACCACCTCAGAAATCAAGATTTCGGTGATTATCGAAGAGAAGTATCTGGAGTTGGCGGTGCGCTGTTTACATACAGCCTTTGGCTTGGACGCAGAGCCCGCCGAAAGCAGTACTCGGGGTTAGCGGTTACTCGTCAATTCTGGTAAAGTGGACTATGTTAGATCGAAAGTGGATAACAAGGCTGTAGGGTAATAACAAAACAGCTGATTTTGGGGGTACGGCCCTTTTTCGCCTACACTATTAACGCGGCCTATTGGCAGTGACTGATGGTAGGCGGCAGGGGGTTAGTCGGGCATGACAGCCGACAATGGAGTCCAAGTCATGTTCTTACAGGATGAGTGAAGGAGATAAACAATGTTGATATTAACCCGCCGTATTGGCGAAACCTTGATGGTTGGCGACGAAGTCACTGTAACTGTACTGGGTGTGAAAGGTAACCAGGTACGTATCGGTGTCAACGCACCCAAAGATATCGCTGTTCACCGCGAAGAAATCTACCAGCGGATCCAGCGTGAAAAACAGCAGCAAGGTCAGCAAGACGACCCGGTAAGCTAAGCAGCACGAGTTACTGAGAACGCGGCGCAGCCAGTGAGGGTGTGCCGCGTTTTTATTTGAGACTATGGGTGAGCATGTGTTCAATGTTCGCGCTTAAGAGCAAACATTTTTTTTCATAAGGCTTTGATTTTTCGTCAGGTATTGGTATCATGCCGCACCTGTTGACGAGGGCAACCAGTCAACCAGAAACACGGAGAGGTGGCCGAGTGGCTGAAGGCGCTCCCCTGCTAAGGGAGTATACCCTAATCCGGTATCGAGGGTTCGAATCCC
>NZ_QGMQ01000008.1 GCF_003259155.1 Marinimicrobium alkaliphilum | reverse complement strand
TAACATTTGTATAGTGCGCATGCGCATTTGTGATCAAAAGCCCGATCGGAGAACACCGAGCAACCCTTTGATTGTATAGCCACTTTCTATACTTATCCACATGGACTCCAAGTTTGCTTTTACGCATGCGCATTTTCTGTTCACGCGATGCGCATTAAATACCCACCCGGCTAGCCAAGTCTTTGTTTTTTCTACAACATCAATTTTCGCCACGAAAAATATGAGCAGCGTCAGTGACTCAAATGCGCAGGAATTTGCGGCTCTTCGAAATATACTGTATAAATATACAGATTAATTATCAAGGAGCGATACTTATGCCTGACGCAAAAAGTCCCTTTTTGGAGTTCCTTCGCAGAGAAATGCGCCTTCGGGGTTACAGTATCCGAACGGAGAAGACGTATTTATTCTGGATCAAGCGCTATATTCTTTTCCACGGCAAACGCCATCCCGAAGAAATGGGCGCAAATGAAGTCAAGGCCTACCTTACTTGGCTCGCCGCCACTGAAAATGTTGCCATCAATACGCAAAAAGTTGCGTTAAACGCGGTAGTCTTTATGTATCACAAGGTGCTCAACATCGACCTTGGCGAAATGGACTTCAAGCTCGCCACCAAGCAGCGCCACTTGCCCAGCGTGTTAAGTAAAGCAGAAGTCGGGGCCATTCTCGCCCATCTGGGTGATCGGGACCGACTGGTAATTTCGCTTCTGTACGGTAGCGGTTTGCGTGTAAGTGAGTGCTTACGTCTGCGCATTCAGGATATTCACTTTGACCGCATGGCAATCACCGTTCGTGACGGCAAAGCCAACAAGGATCGTCAAACACTGCTCAGTCGCGCTCTGGTTGAGCCGTTACGTGAAGCCGTCTCCCTGGCGCTGGAGCTTCAGCGTAAGGACAATGAGCGCAACATCGGCCCTTCGATGCCCGGCGTACTCGGCAAAAAGTATCCCAATGCGTATAAATCACCCGCCTGGATGTTTCTATTCCCGTCGTCGGGGGTTTGTCAGCACCCACTTACGGATGAACCCTGTCGTCACCACTTGCACCATTCGGTCATTCGCAAGGCCCTCCAACGTGCGTGCGCACAAGCGGGCGTTACGCATAAGCGCGTCAGTTGCCACACGTTCCGGCATTCGTTCGCGACGCATCTGTTACAGAGCGGGTACGACATTCGCAGCGTGCAGGAGCTCTTGGGACACAATGATGTGAAAACGACGCAGATTTATACCCATGTACTGGGTCAGCAATATGCGGGAACGCATAGCCCGCTGGATGATTTGAGTGCGAATTTTTAAGACGAATTAATGGCCGGGCAGGCTACCGCAGGCCACGTTCACCTAAAAGGAGGTTGCCTGCGCGTTGTTCTTTTGTCCGATGGTAGCGGAAAAAGGCGGGTTCGAACAGGGGTTCAGGGTGTCTTGATCAAAGGCGCTTTGTCACCCTAGAGGCTGAGGGTGACTGTACTTCGGCCCTGGTTCAGGCACAGACTGAGCCACTCCCCCAGGAAGCGGTTGAACTGGAATTTTTCGTCGCTGTGGTACATGGCGGTGTTGGGGTAGTCATAGCGGGGCTTGATCCGCCGGTGACCTTCCCAGGCCAGCACTTCCGCCATGCGCGCATCGTGGTACAGACGCACCGTCAGGCGAGGCAGACTGAGCCAGTCAGTCGCGGGCAGCTCGCCGGCCACTTGGGCGACCTTTATGGTGGTGGTGTAACGTGCGCGCTCTTCTACATGAATCCGGATTTCACGCTCCGCCCGATTCTCACCCACGGCCAAGCGCCAGCTGTCGCCCGAGCCGGGCATCAGTTTGCGCAAGCGGGTGTAGTTGGCTTCACACTCCGCCTGTTCGCGGGGCAGGTCGACTTTGTAACGGGGCTTTATCATGGCGCCTCTAACAGCTGGGTCAGCCAGGTGGGTTTTGCCGCAGTCGCGGCCGGTTGAGCTGCAACCATTGTAGCGCAATCAGCGCGGCGGCGTTATTCAAACGGCCGCCATAGAGGTTGTCGAATACGACTTGCGCCGGCAACACATGCACCTTGATATCTTCGTGCTCTTCGTCAAGGCCGTGCACGCCGACGGCCTCGCTCAGGTCGGCAAAGGCACACACCACGTGGGTGACCTCGTTGCAGGCACCCGGACTGGGGTAGTAGTGGCCGATGTATTCGACGCTATCGGCCTCGACGCCGGCCTCTTCCAGCAGTTCACGCCGGGCCACGGCCTCGGGCGTCTCGTCCGTTTCGATCATGCCTGCCACTACCTCCAGGCACCAGGGGCCTGCGGGGTCATCCAGGGCGCCCACGCGGAACTGTTCGATCAGGCCGATGGTATCGTGGACGGGGTCATACAGCCCCACCACCACTGCCGGGCCGCGCACAAACAGCTCCCGCCCCATTGTCTCGCTCCAGCCGCCTTCGTAGAGGCGGTGGCGCAGGGTCAGTTTTTCGGCGCGAAAATAGCCCTGATAGAGGTCTTCGCGCGACAGAATCTCGACATCCTCGCGCTGATACGGCGGGTGAACAGGCTGATAGGGTTTGCTCATGGGTCTGGTTTGCCCTCGAATATCTGGCTAAAATGTGCGCAATATCACACCTTGCGTGGTAATATGCGCCGATTATACGAACAATTGAGTTTACCTTAGCATGCCTTTCCGACACGCTGCAGCCGCGATTTTGCTGTTTTTTGCCTGGATTTTGCCCGCATCAGGCGAGGAACTGGCGTTTTATGGCCCTCCCATCCCGGACGTGTATCTACCCCTGGCTGATGAGATCCTGGTGGATAAGTCTTCCCGCGCCATGTATCTGATCAGCGATGGCGAGCCTTTTCGCCGTTATGACGTTGCTCTGGGCCGCAACCCCGAGGGCCACAAAAAGCGCCGGGGCGACCGGCGCACACCGGAAGGCACCTATTACATCACCCGGCGCAATCTCGATAGCGACTTTCACATTGCCTTGCACATCTCCTATCCCAGCCCTGAGGATCGTGCCCGAGCCAATGCCCGTGGCCAGAACCCCGGTGGCAATATCGTGATCCACGGTCAGCGCAACAGTTACGTGAGCGGCGATTACAAGCGGGCGGGGGATTGGACCGATGGCTGTATTGCGCTCAGTAATGCCGAGATGGAAGAGTTGTGGCACCTGGTTCCGATAGGGACGCCGATACGGATTTTGCCTTAGGGGCAAGCACGGTTCAGGAACGGTGCCTCAGGTGTCGGATTACGGCTTCGCCTAATCCGACCTACACGAACATTGGCGCTTTGATCGGGTTGGGTGCCTCACCGTCGGGTTACGCTGCGCTAACCCGACCTACTCGAACATTGGCACGCCGTTTCCAGTAGGTCGGATTAGCCCGCAGGGCGTAATCCGACAATCTGCCCCAGCCTTTTCAGCACCGGGGCGTTCCATCTACACCTTGTGGTAAATCTCTGATCCGCTTTCGCGGAACTCGCGGGCTTTTTCCTGCATCTCCGCTTCCACATCCACCAGGCGCACGGTTTCTTCTGTTATTGCGCTCATGTCTGTGCCGTGCTCGGCGGCGTAATCCCGCACTTCCTGACTGATTTTCATGGAGCAGAATTTCGGCCCGCACATGGAGCAGAAGTGCGCCACCTTGGCGGAATCCTTGGGCAGGGTTTCGTCGTGGTAGCTGCGCGCCGTATCGGGGTCCAGGCCCAGGTTGAACTGGTCTTCCCAACGGAATTCAAAGCGCGCTTTGGACAGGGCGTTGTCGCGCAGTTGCGCACCCGGATGGCCCTTGGCCAGGTCGGCGGCGTGGGCGGCGATCTTGTAGGTGATGATGCCTTCTTTCACGTCGTCCTTGTTGGGCAGGCCCAGGTGTTCTTTCGGCGTTACGTAGCAGAGCATGGCACAGCCGTACCAGCCGATCATGGCAGCACCGATACCGGAGGTGATGTGGTCATAGCCCGGTGCGATGTCAGTGGTCAAAGGCCCAAGGGTATAGAAGGGCGCTTCATCACAGACTTCCAGCTGCTTGTCCATGTTCTCTTTGATCATGTGCATGGGCACATGGCCGGGACCTTCGATCATGCATTGCACGTCGTGCTTCCAGGCGATTTTGGTGAGCTCACCCAGGGTTTCCAGTTCGGCGAACTGGGCTTCGTCGTTGGCATCCGCCAGCGAGCCCGGACGCAGGCCATCACCCAAGGAGAAGGACACGTCGTAGGCCTTCATGATTTCACAAATTTCTTCAAAGTGCGTGTAGAGGAAGCTTTCTTTGTGATGCGCCAGACACCATTTGGCCATGATGGAACCGCCGCGCGAGACAATACCGGTCACGCGTTTGGCGGTGAGCGGCACATAGCGCAGCAACACGCCCGCGTGAATGGTGAAGTAATCCACGCCCTGCTCCGCCTGTTCGATCAGGGTATCGCGGAAAATTTCCCAGGTCAGGTCTTCGGCCACGCCGTCGACTTTTTCCAGAGCCTGGTAGATGGGCACGGTGCCGATGGGCACGTGGGAGTTACGGATGATCCACTCGCGGGTTTCGTGAATATTCTTTCCGGTGGACAGGTCCATGATGGTATCGGCGCCCCAGCGGGTGCCCCAGGTGAGTTTTTCCACTTCTTCTTCAATGGACGAACCCAAGGCGCTGTTGCCGATATTGCCGTTGATTTTCACCAGGAAGTTGCGCCCGATAATCATCGGCTCCACTTCCGGGTGGTTGATGTTGGCGGGGATGATCGCCCGGCCGCGGGCAACTTCGTCGCGCACAAATTCCGGGGTGATTTCGTCGGGAATGCTGGCACCAAAGCTCTGGCCCGGGTGCTGCACATCGCCGCGCTCTTTGGCTTGCGCCAGGGCCATGTTTTCGCGGATGGCAATGTATTCCATCTCCGGGGTGACGATGCCCTGTTTGGCGTAGTGCATCTGCGACACGTTTTTGCCCGGCTTGGCCTTGCGCGGTTGGCGCTTGAGGTTAAAACGCAGGTTCGCCAATTTGGGATCGTGCAGACGCTCGTTGGTAAAACTGGAATGGCTCTCGCTCAGCAACTCGGTGTCATCCCGCTCCAGAATCCACGGCGTGCGCACTTCGGCCAGCCCCTCGCGCAGATCGATGGTCGCATTCGGATCGGTGTAAGGACCGGAGGTGTCGTACACACGGACCGGGGGGTTTTTCTCACCGCCGAAATCGGTGGACGTGTCGTCGAGGGAGATCTCGCGCATGGGGACCTGCATATCCGGGCGCGAGCCCTGGACATAGATTTTCTGCGAGCCGGTGAAGGGCTGCACTGAGGCCTGGTCCACCTGGGCACTCTGGCTCAGGATTTTTTCCGCAGTATTGTCGTTGCTCATCATTATCACCTTGGGAATTGATAGAAGTGATGCACGGGGCCCGCGCCCTCGCCAACGGCGAGTTCATCGGCGTGGCTGATCGCCCCGTGCAGGTAATCTTTGGCCTGGCCCACCGCATCGGCGAGCGCAAGCCCTTGCGCCAACCCGGCCGCAATGGCCGAAGCCAGGGTGCAGCCGGTGCCATGGGTATGGCGGGTGGCGATACGCGGCGCGCTGTAGACTCGCTGATCGTCGCGGCTCACCAGTACATCGGTGGCCTCGGCGGAATCGCCGTGGCCGCCTTTCATCAACACCGCGCGTGCGCCCAAATCCAGCAACGCGCGCGCCTGGTGTTCAATAGCCGCGCGCGAGGTCGCCACGGGTTCACCCAGGAGCGTCGCCGCCTCGGGCAGATTGGGCGTTACCAGGGTGGCGCGGGGCAGGAGTTGGGCAATCAGGGTGTCAATCGCGTCGTCCGCCAGCAGACGGTCGCCGCTGGTGGCCACCATCACCGGATCCACCACCAACGGAATCGCACCGTAGGGCTTCAGCGCCTCAACCACCGCAAGGATGATCTCGGCGGTGCCCAACATGCCGGTCTTGATGGCACCCACCTTCAGGTCGGTCATCACCGAACGCACCTGGGCCTGAATGAAGTCAGCGTTGACCGGCAGGACCTCCTGTACGCCCCGGGTGTTCTGGGCGGTCAGGCAGGTAATGGCCGAGCAGCCATATACGCCCAGCGCCGAGAAGGTTTTGAGGTCTGCCTGAATACCCGCGCCACCACTGCTATCGCTGCCGGCGATGGTCAGGGCAATGGGCGTTATGTGGGGCATGACACGCTTCTCCGGTGAAAGAACCGGGCAGCACACGCGACAAAGGGCAAGAAGAAAGTCAGGAGGGACTGGCAGCGCCAGCAGCTCAATCATCTCGTTCCCTACGCCGGTACTAACCGGATCAGGTCGACGGGTGTTTCTCAGCTGCAGCTCCGGCAGCACCCCGACAAGAATGCGCTTCAGTCTAGTAGACTCATCCCGCCCTGTAAAGGACGGCGGCGTTTACCTCATTTGGGTGATGCCGATATACCCACTTGGTGCTAATCTTTGCGTCTTACCGATAAGAATCGCGCAACGCCCACTCCGGCTGGCTCGCACTTGCTAAGGAAACTCCCATGTCATTTACACGCTTAGCGCCTTCAATAAAGGCGATCGCTACCCTATTGACGCTGTTTTTCCTGACCGCCTGTGGTGGCGGTGGCGGAAGCGATGAGGACAACGGCGGCGGTGGCACTGACAACCCACCCCCCATAGACACCGAGGATCCCACACCAGACGCCAACCTGGCGGAGCAGATCCACAGTCTCGGCATCGCCGGTGCTCAGGGCTTTGTTGTGACCGGCACGGACAGCGACCCATCCGCCGCGAGCCTACCCACCGGGATCGAGGTGAATGACAACCTGCTGGAGCCGCATACACTCTACAAAATCACTACCGATGGTCGCCTGGAGCGGGTGCCGTTTATGGATGACCAGGGCAGCGAGATCGAGCGCGGCGCCATCACCCCCACGGGTGTAAGGGAGTTTGGACCAGACTTTGTGCTGATGGATATTCTGGTGCGTCCCACCAATAGCAGCGCACATGACCTGGTGGGCCTGCTGGTTAACAAAGCAACCGGCTTTGCCTACCTGATTCCCGATGGCTTTCTCCACCATCAAGACGCCTATTACGGCATTGAGAGCCTTGAAAACATCCACCGGCGACTGCGCACCGATGCCCAGGGCAATATCTACTATCTGCGCTATGTCGCGCCGGCCAGCGGCAACGGCGGTAGTCTTTTGGTGCCCAGCCGGGTGGATATCAGCCAACTGGGTCAAGGTGATTTGAGCATCTCCACCATCCAGAACATCCATGACGTCAACCATTTTGAAGTCAGCTCTGCGGGTGACTTTGTGGTGTACCAGGGCTACAGCCCGACCACAGAAAGTACCGTGGCGATCGCCTGGGATAACCTGAGCCAAACACCGATCTCCCTCGGCAGCCTGCTGGCAGAGTTGGATACTACCGGATACGAGTCCATCACTCTCGGGGCCATCTTCCGCGGACTGGACGATCGCATTTATCTCGACTATAGCTTTGTCGCGTTGGTTGAAGACAATTACGAGTATTCCCGCCAGTATTATCGGCTCGCGCGCAACCCGTCAGGAGCGCTCGCGCTGGAAGACTTGGGACCCTTTACCGGCAGCATCACCGGTAGTGAGCAACCCGAATCCGGCTACCTGATCGCGGAAATTCCCAAGGACGACGGCTATCTCGGCACCCGGCACATAGTCAACGGCCAGCTGACGTATGTTGCAACATGGAGTCACAACAACCGTGCGAACAATATTATCACCGTCGACCTGGAGCAGCGTCGCACCACTCAGCACCACCAAGTCCTGGGGCTATTCGCCCACGCCAGTGCCAACTATGTGGTCAGCGATCGGCATATCTGGCTGTACGGCTTTGCGGCCGGCACCGAGCAAACCCTGATTGTCCGCTACAACCCCACTACTTACGAAACGGCTGAGATCAACCTGGGCAGCGGCTTTGAACTGGAACGTCTCGAGGCCTTGAGCAGCGACCGCGTACTGTTTGAGGGCCTGCGCTACAACCCGTTGAGCAACGTGATCGCCCTGATGGACCTGGAAGGCAATATTCTGGAAGAGTCTGTCTTCGAGATCGCCAACGTGCCGGTACTGACCTTACTCGCGATTTTGCCCGCCGACTTTATCCGCATCGACGGCAACCCTCAGGATTGGAATACCGACCTGCGGGTGCTTTCCGGCAGCGCTGGCACCAGGCCCGAGGATAGCGACCTGGTCCACTACAGCCAGACCCAGGGCCGAGGCGACTACCTGGGGCTGGTAGAATTTGCCGGGCCGATCAACGGTGACGACCACACACGCATCCGCTTCGACACCCACGAACTGATTATTTACCCGGGCTTCATCGGGGTGCGCGCCACCAGCGACCCGGAAGCCGAACTGACCAGCCTCTATGCCGACAGCGCCCTGGCCTTTGGCAGCGCCCTGGAGTTTTCCATCCCGGCCTCCGCCCTCGGCGCCAGCCTGCCCGATCTGCTGTATGTGGAGCGCTACGAGCGGGTCAGGTACGCCGCCGTGGCCAACATGACCCACGACTGGCAGACCGAAGGGGAAGGCGAAGCCCAGGTCGCGACACTGACCATTAACCTGGTGCTCGATAGCCCCATAGGCGATGAAACCATTACCGTGCGCTTGAGCGAGAGCGCCCGAATCGAGCTGACCCGCGACAATGCCACCCTGATCACGAATGAGATCAGCGCAATCATCGATGACCTGACCTTACCCGAGACTGACGAGGCTGGCGCCGACGTGATCATCAGCGTCAGCCACGAATCGTTGACCGGCGACGAGGAGCCCGAGGTGCTCGACCCCGAAGGTATTGAACACGAGGAACAACTCGACATCCTGCAGTAACCGCACCTTGCCCGCGCCTCCGCGGGCTCAAGGCGGCCCGGTAAATCCGGGCCGCCGAGTGCATGCCCCCGCATCCAAACACCCACCTCCCACGTATCCGTTTGCCATCACAAACCGGTCGCGATTAACGCTTTTTAACAAGTTCACTGAATCTGTATCTCGACCCGCTACGTCCAACCCGATAAACTCCTTGGCCTTGCCACCACATTTATTGCATCGGGACAGACCCACTTCACACAGGATGGAAACCCATGAAAAAGACGGCACTCTCGCTTATTACCGGCTGGTTAACGCTCGGTGCCCTATCGGTCAGCGCCAGCTCTCTGGTCGACATTTACGAACTGGCGCTGCAAAACGACCCCCAGTTGAAAGCTGACCGGGCCGCTTACGAGGCCGGGCTGGAGACCCGCAATATCGGTCGCTCGGCACTGCTGCCGCAAATCAATCTGCAGGGCACTTACCAGCGCGACGAAGTCAGCGGCGGCACCCCGCCGGTAACCGACGACCAGATCCAGCGCGCCCAGAACGATGAGTCCACCACCTGGACCCTGTCACTCAGCCAACCGCTGTTCAATATGTCCGCTTGGTACAGCTACCAACAGGGCAGTAAATTGAGCGAAGTGGCCGAGGCGGAGTTCGGCGCTGACCAGCAGGACCTGATCGTGCGCGTAGCCGACGCTTACTTTAATGTGCTGCGCGCCATTGAAAATCTGGAGACGGCCCTGGCCGAAGAACGCGCGCTGGAGCAGCAGTTGGAGCAAACCCAGCAGCGCTATGAAGTGGGCCTGACCTCCATTACCGAAGTGCACGAAGCCCGTTCCGTGTATGACAACGCCACGGCCACCACCTTTCAGGCGCGCGGCGACTTGGGTATTGCCTATGAGGCCCTGGAAGTGCTGACCGGCCACTCTCACGATCGGATCGCCCCCTTGGCGGAAGACTTCCCGGTTGTGGCCCCCGAGCCCACTGACCGCCACCAGTGGGTCGATTTTGCCTTGCAGAACAACTACCAGCTGCGCGCCGCCGCCCTGGCGGCCGATGCCTCTCGGCAAAACGCCCGGGCCGCACGCGCCGAGCACTACCCCACCGTCACCGGCAACGCCCGCTATATTCGTACCGATACCAGCGGCTTCGGTTTTGCTGATGATATCGACGGCCCGGTATTCGGCGTCACCGTCAATGTCCCGCTGTTCGCTGGCGGCGGCACCTCGGCTCAACGCCGGCAAGCCTCGGCCCAGCACCTTCAGTCGCGCGAGCAGGCCAACAGCACCCAGCGCAATGTGATCCAGAGCACCCGCGCGCTGCACCTGTCGGTGATCACCGGCGTCTCCCAGGTGCGGGCCCGCGAGCAGGCCATCATCTCGGCCGAGAGCGCACTCGAAGCCACCCAATCAGGGTATGAGGTGGGCACACGCAATCTGGTGGAAGTGTTGCTGGCGCAGCGCGCCGTTTATGAAGCCCGGCGCAACTACTCCAACTCGCTCTACGACTACATCATCAACACCATTCGCCTGCGCGAAGTGGCCGGCATGCTGACCCCGGCGGATGTACAAGAGATTGATCGCTGGCTTCAGGCTCAGGCACCGGTACGGCGCAGTGACTATGACGACGCGGAAGGCTATTACAGGTAGCGACGAATCAGCGCGAGGGTTTTCTCCAGCGCGCCCCGGTTCTCTTCCGCCACTTTGAGCGCCGCCGCCCCCCGGGCGCGGCGCTTTTCTTTGTCTGCCAGTAATGCCTGGGTGTCCGCCGCCAGCGCCTCTACCCCTTCGGCGGTCTTCAGAGCCCCCGACGACGCCAGCAGATCGGCAACGGCGGCAAAATTGAACAGATGGGTTCCGCTTTGCAGGGGCAGGCCCCAAGCCGCCGGCTCGATAAAATTGTGCCCACCATTGGGCACCAGACTGCCGCCCACAAACGCGATGTCGCTCGCCCCGAAAAGCAACAACAGCTCCCCCATGGTATCGCCCACCAGCACCTCGACATCCGCGGTCACCGCCGTGTCCGCACTGCGCCGAGCCACCCGCAAGCCCTGGTTTTCACACAATTGCACCACCCGCTCGAAACGCTCCGGGTGACGCGGCACCAACACCAGTAGAAGCGCGTCGGCACCGGGGACGCCCGAGGTGCGCACACGCCGATAGGCCTCCAGAATCAACTCATCTTCCCCCAGATGGGTGCTGGCCGCGATCCAGATCAGGCGCTCGCCGCCGGCGCTCCACACGGCCTTGAGCTCGGCCGCCCTGGCCACCAGACTCTGCTCCAGTGCCAAATCAAATTTGATGCTGCCGGTAACCGCCACCTTGTCTTCCGGCGCGCCCAGCGCTTTAAAGCGGGCCGCGTCGCTCTCGTGCTGGGCAGCGATCAGGCTCAGGCTGTTGATGATGCCGCGGGTCAGGCCCGCCACCCGACGGTAGCCCCGGGCCGAGCGCTCGGACAGGCGCGCATTCATCAACACCACCGGAATCTCCCGGGCCGCGCACGCCGCCAGGGTGTTGGGCCACAGCTCGGTCTCCATAATCAGCAACAGACGCGGCTGGGTGCGATTTAAAAAGCGGGCCACGCTGTCGGGGGTGTCGTAAGGGGCATAGGTGTGACTCACTTGATCCCCCAACGCCGCCAGCACCCGCTCCGAGCCGGTCGGTGTACTGGTGGTAATCAGCAGGTGCAGGTCGGGGTTTTGCAGCAGTGCCCGAATCACCGGTTGCGCCGCCAAAAATTCTCCCACCGAGACCGTGTGCACCCACACCACCGCTTTTTCCGTCGCCTCCGGTGCCACCCGGCCAAAGCGCTCGCCCAGGCGCCGGGCATAGCCCGGGGCCTTGATCGTGCGCCACAGCAAGTGCAACAAAATCAGCGGCAAAGACAGGTAGAGCAGCAGTGTGTAAACCAGGCGCATGCGGAGCAATTTCCTTCAACGGCGTTGCGAGACGGGCAAGAATAACACTTTGGCCACCGTAGATTCACGGCCGCACGCGTGGTACAACACGCGCTTGTATTATCCGGAGTATAGACATGAGTGACTCGGCCCCGACAATTCCCTTTCGCGAAGCCCTCGCGGTCTGGTGGCGTATTGGTCTGCTCAGCTTTGGCGGCCCCGCCGGGCAGATCGCGCTGATGCACCGCGTCCTGGTGGACGAAAAACGCTGGATCGAGGAACACCGCTTTTTACACGCCCTCAACTACTGCATGTTGCTGCCCGGCCCCGAGGCCCAGCAACTGGCCACCTACGTCGGCTGGCTGCTGCACGGGGTGCGCGGCGGCCTGGTGGCCGGGGTGCTTTTTATCCTGCCCGGTGCCGCCGCCATCATGGCGCTGTCCTGGCTCTATGTGCTGGTCGGCGATGTGAGTGTGGTGGAAGGCCTGTTCTTTGGTCTCAAGGCGGCAGTGCTCGCCATTGTCCTGCAGGCACTGGTCAAGATAGCCCGGCGCGCACTCGATGGTCGTTTAAAACCGGTGCTTGCGGTCGCCGGTTTTATCGCGCTGTTCGCCTTCAACCTGCCGTTCCCACTGGTGGTGCTCAGCGCCGGGGTCATCGGCTACATCGGCGCGCGCTGGTTCACCGGCACCCCCCAAAACGATGACCAAGCGCTCGACCCGATCCGCCGCCCCGGGACCGGCCGCGCCGCGCTCATCTGTGCCGCACTCTGGCTGGGCACCGTCGCCCTGCTGATGGCGCTGGCCGGGCAGAGCGTCTACGCCGCCGTGGCCAGCTTCTTTTCCCAGATGGCCGTGGTCACCTTCGGCGGCGCCTACGCCGTACTCAGCTATGTGGCCCAACAGGGCGTCGAGCACTATCAGTGGCTCCAGCCGGGGGAAATGCTCGACGGCCTGGGGCTGGCGGAAACCACCCCCGGCCCCTTGATTCTGGTCACCCAGTTTGTGGGCTTTCTCGCGGGTTTCCGCGACGCCGGGTTGCTTGCGGGCACCGCCGCCGCGCTGCTCACCACCTGGGTCACCTTTCTGCCCTGTTTTGTCTGGATTTTCGCCGGGGCGCCCTACGTGGAGAAGCTCAGGGGTCATCGGGCACTGTCGGCAGCACTGGCGGCGATCACCGCGACAGTGGTGGGCGTCATCGCCAACCTGGCGCTGTGGTTCGCCATCAACGCGCTCTTTGCCGAGCGCCTGACGCTCACCGGCGGCGGCTTACAGATACAGCTGCCGGTGCTGACCAGTATGGATTTCGCCCTCGCCACGATCACGGCCGTGGCGCTGTTACTGGTGTTCGGCCTTAAATGGGGCCTGCTCCGGGTGCTGGGTCTGTGCGCCGCACTCGGCATCGGTTGGTCGCTGGTGTGAACGGGGCCATGTTGCCCCGCGCACTTTTGCAGTACATTAGGCCCTGGCCGATGGCCAGGACAACACCATCAAAACCATTGTTATAAGGAACATACCCATGCTTGTGAGCAATCTGGAGATCGTCCCCGGCCGCAAGGTCAAGGAACACCTGGGCCTGGTACAGGGCAGCACGGTGCGCGCCAAGCACGTCGGGCGCGACATTGCCGCCAGTTTTAAAAACGTCTTTGGCGGTGAACTCAAAGGCTACACCGAGCTGCTCAACGACTCGCGCGAAGAAGCCATCAAGCGCATGGAAGAACAGGCCGAGGCCATCGGTGCCAACGCCGTACTCAATGTGCGCTTTTCCACCAGCTCCGTCGCCCAGGGCGCCGCCGAGCTGTTTGTCTACGGCACCGCCGTCATTCTCGAATAACAGGAGCCGGTCATGGATGCACTGGTTATTGGAATGGTCCTGCTGTTCAGTGCCGGGCCCATCGCCATCGGCCTGGTGAGCGGGCGAATCCTGGAGCGGCGCCACTACGCGTCAATCATTGCGCGCGAACGCCAGCGCGGTCAGGTACTGATTTTCTCCCAGCGCCTGCCGCCACCCACCCTGCCCGCGCCGGAAACCCGGCTGGTCACCGGCTCGATGGTGGTGTCCATCGATTACTTCAAGCGCTTTGTGGCGGGATTGCGCTCGCTCATAGGCGGGCGCTTGAACACCCACGAGTCGCTGCTCGACCGGGCCCGGCGGGAGGCGTTGCTGCGCATGCGCGAGCAGGCCGCCGCCCTCGGCGCCACCCAGGTGTTCAACGTCAAGCTTGAGACTGCCGCCATCGCCGGGCGCGCGGCCCAGCAGGGCGTGGGCTCCATCGAGGTGCTCGCCTACGGCACCGCGCTGATCCCTACCGACCCGCGCTGACCCCATGGGCTACCAGAACCGCCTGCCCCCCGAGGGTATCAATGTGGTCGAGCGCGGCTGGCAGCGGGATTTCTGGGTCGCGGTAGCCGGCTTCATCGCCGGCGCAGCGCTGCTGATCTGGCTCCTGATCCAGCTGGCGGGTTGGGCCGCGCGCTGGACGCCCTTCCACTGGGAGCAACGCTGGGCCGAGCCCTTTATCGAACAGCGCGCGCACCCGGCCCAACCCTACCTGCAGGACCTGGCCGACCGGCTGGCGGAGGCGGGCGGCCTGGATGAGCCTCTGAACGTGACCGTTCACTACCGCCCGGATACCACCCTCAACGCCTACGCCACCCTGGGCGGGCATGTGTTCATTCTCCAGGGCCTGCTCGACACCGTGGAGAGTGAACAGGGGCTGGCCTTTGTGCTCGCCCACGAGATTGCCCATATCCAGGAGCGCCACCCGGTGCGCGCCATGGCCCGGGAACTGAGTTTTCAGGTGGTCTTCGGGCTGCTCTTTGGCCGCAGCGATGCCGGCTACCTGGTGGGCATGGGCGGCCAACTGGCCATGCTCGAGTATTCCCGCGACCAGGAGTACGCCGCCGATGCCTGGGCCCTCGAGGCCCTGTACAACCTGTACGGCCATACCGACGGCGCCTACGAGCTGTTTCACGCCCTCGACAGCCACCACGCCGTGCCGCAATGGCTGACCACCCACCCGGAAACCCACCGACGCATTGCCCGCCTCGAGTCCCTGGCCCAGTCCCGGGGCTGGCACACCCGCGGCCCACTCATTCCGCTGCCAGAATGGCCACAGGGCGAGTGACGCCACCGCCCGGCACTGGTAAACTCCGCAGTCAGTAATCTGTCACATTTGGCCGCTAGGCTGACGCCACCACAGGACGCAGGATGACCGAGACGTTTCTCGAACAGGTAAAATGGGATGAGGCCGGACTGGTGCCCGCCATCGCTCAGGATGCGGACACGGGTCGGGTCCTGATGATGGCCTGGATGAACCGCGAAGCCCTGGCACTGAGTGCCAAAGAGCAGCGCGCGGTGTACTGGTCGCGTTCGCGCGGCCAACTCTGGCGCAAGGGTGAAAGCTCCGGGCACGTCCAGGAACTCAAGGAAATCCGCCTGGATTGCGACGCCGATGTGGTGATTTTACAGGTCAAACAGTTGGGCGGTATTGCCTGCCACACCGGGCGCGAAAGCTGTTTCTATCGCGTCCTGAAAGACGGCCAGTGGCACACGGTAGATCCGGTGCTGAAAGACCCGAAAGACATCTACTGAGGCAGCACCATGAGTAACCTGGATATTCTGGATGAGTTGACCCGCATTCTCGAAGCGCGCAAACAGGTGGCCGACCCCGAGTCGTCCTATGTCGCGAGCTTGCACGATAAAGGGCTCAACAAAATTCTGGAAAAGGTGGGCGAAGAATGCACGGAAACCATTCTTGCGGCCAAGGACGCCAAAGCGAGCGGAGACACTCGCGCGCTGATTTATGAAACCGCCGACCTGTGGTTTCACAGCCTGGTGATGCTCTCGCATCTGGGCGAAAACGCCGACGCGGTGCTGCACGAGCTGGCGCGTCGATTTGATGTCTCGGGCCACGCCGAAAAGGCCACCCGAACCAATCATTGATTATTGCAGACTACACAGAGGACACACCATGGGTATTAGTGGTATTGGCGTTTGGCAACTGGTCATTATTCTGATCATTATCGTATTGCTGTTTGGCACCAAGCGCTTGCGCCATATTGGCGGCGACTTGGGCAGCGCCATCAAGAGCTTTAAAAAGTCGGTCACCGACGGTGACGACAAGAAAGACGAGGAAGACCCGCAAAACGTCGAGCATCAAGAGGGCGAGTCAGCCACCAGCGAGACCAAAGCCGAACAGAAATCCGAACAGAAGTAAGCGCCGGAGGCCACTGACGGGTGTTTGATATCGGTTTTTTCGAGTTGATGATTATCGCTGTGATCGGCCTGCTGGTCATCGGCCCCGAGCGCCTGCCCGAAGCGGCGCGCGCGGTGGGCCTGTGGGTGGGCCGGGTCAAACGCAGCCTGACCGAAACCCGCTCGGAAATCGAACGCCAGATCGGCGCTGATGATATTCGCCGCCAGCTGCACAACGAAAACGTGATGCGCAGCCTGGAACGCACCCGCCAGCAAATGGAAGAGTCGGTCCGCTACGGCATCGATTCGCTCGACCCGGGCCTGCACTCCGACACCCCCAAAAAAGCGTCCAAAGCCGAAGCGCCCGAGCCCGTTGAGCCGGACGAGACAAGCGAAAAATCCGGCGACGACAACGACGCCCCCAAAGCGGACGACAAGCCCTGAGCCCATGACGGTAACTGCCAAAGACCAAGAACAACCCCTGGTTCAGCATCTTATTGAGTTGCGCGATCGGCTGCTGCGTATCGTGATCGTGGTGCTGGCAGTGTTTTTGTGTCTGTTTTACTTTTCCAACGACATTTACCAGTTTGTTGCCGAGCCCCTGCAACGCTTTTTGCCCGAAGGCACCAGCATGATCGCCACCGAAGTGGCCTCGCCCTTTTTGGCGCCCTTCAAGCTGACGCTGTTTGTGGCCATACTGCTGTCCATCCCCTACATCCTCTACCAGGTCTGGGCCTTTATCGCCCCGGGGCTGTACATCCACGAAAAACGCCTGGCCGTGCCGCTGGTGACCTCAAGCGTGTTGCTGTTCTACGCCGGCCTGGCCTTTGCCTACTTCGTGGTCTTCCCTCTGGTCTTCGGCTTTTTCACCAGTGTCGGCCCCGAAGGCGTCGCGGTGATGACCGACATCAGCAAGTACCTGGACTTTGTCCTCAAGTTGTTTTTTGCCTTCGGCATCGCCTTTGAAATTCCCATTGCCACCATTCTGCTGATCCACGCGGGCGTCATCACCCCCGACGGCGTGGCCAAAAAACGCCCCTACATCGTGGTCGGCTGCTTTGTCTTCGGGATGCTGCTCACCCCGCCCGACATCATCTCCCAGACCCTGCTCGCTCTGCCCATGTGGCTGCTGTTTGAGGTGGGTGTTGTGTTCGGCCGCATCGTCTACCGGCGCAAACTCGCCGAAGAAGCTGCGGAAGACTCAGAGCTGGCGCCCGGTGACACCGACAACAAGAAGAATTAGACGCCAACTGAATTTGTGTTCTATACTGCCGGTACGCTTTTGCTGCCGGTAGACGAAAGCGACGTACACACCGAAACCACTGTACCGATACGACGCTTATGAGCACACAAGAGACACCTCAGCCTAGAGCGGGCTGCAGCCGCTGCCGTGACCTTCCTCCCCTGGATTTTGATTTCACGATGGCGTTTCAGCCCATTATCGACAGCGACAACCGTACCGTTTACGCCTACGAGGCATTGGTCCGGGGCCTTAACGGTGAGGGCGCCTGGCAGATCCTGAACCAGGTGACTCCCGACAACCGTTACCAGTTTGACCAGATGTGCCGCATCAAAGCCATCCAGCTGGCCGGCCAACTGGGTATCAAGTGCAACCTCAGCATCAACTTCCTGCCCAACGCCGTGTACCAGCCAGAGGCCTGCATCCGCCTCACGCTGGAAGAAGCCGCACGCCAGAACTTTCCCTGTGAGCAGATCATCTTTGAAGTGAACGAAGGCGAGAAGCTCGAAACCCCGGGTCACCTTGAAAATATCTTTGCCGAATACCGCAATCAGGGGTTTATTACCGCGATCGACGATTTTGGCGCCGGACATGCCGGGCTCAACCTGCTTGCCGACTTCCAGCCTCACGTCATCAAGTTGGATATGGCGCTGATTCGCGATATCAATAACAACCGGGTGCGCCAGGCCATCGTCCGCGGCGTCATCAGCACCTGTCAGGAGCTGGACATTAAAATCATCGCTGAGGGCATCGAGAGCAAAGCCGAGCTGGACACGCTGCGCGATTTGGGTGTGCACCTGTTCCAGGGTTATTACTTCGCCCGCCCCGAAGTTGAAACTCTCCCCCCCGTGGATTTCGACTGCCTCTGACACCCAGGCGCCTCAATCAACGCCCGACAGCCAATAGTGTATATCTATTGGCTATAACCCCGTCCATCTTCTACTAATTAAGTTATTAGCCGTGACTCGTTGTTTTGAGTGACACTCATCGCACACACGGAGATCCCGGTATGCCCGACTCCCTGACGAAATCCCATGGCGCCAGCGCCACCCATGCGCGCCGGGAGGATCCCGCCGTGGCCTTTTTCCGGGAGCTGCTCAGCCGCGCCGACATCCGTATCAACGGTGACCGCCCTTGGGACATTCGGGTTCACGACAGTCGCTTCTTCGGCCAGGCTCTGTCCCGGGGCGCTTCACTCGCCATTGCCGAGGCCTATATGCAGGGCTGCTGGGACTGCCCGCGTCTGGACCAGATGCTCACCCGCGCCATGCAGGCGAATGTCCACCGGCACATCCGCCAGTTCGGTACCTGGCACCTGATGAAGACTTATCTGGCCGCCAAGCTCTACAACCGCCAGTGCCCCAAGCGCGCCTTTACAGTGGGCGAAGCCCATTACGACATTGGCAATGACCTCTACGAGCGCATGCTCGACTCGCACATGATGTACAGCTGCGCCTACTGGCCCGAAGCGGATAACCTGGAAGACGCCCAGCGGGCCAAACTCGACCTGATCTGCCGCAAACTCGAGCTGCGTCCCGGTATGCGCCTACTGGATATCGGTTGTGGCTGGGGTGGTCTGGCGGCGTTTGCGGCGCGCCACTACGGTGCCGAGGTGGTGGGCATCACCATCTCTCGGGAGCAGCAAAAGCTGGCGCAGGCGCGGGTTGAGGGCCTGCCGGTGCGTATCGATCTGGTGGACTACCGCTCCCTGACCGGCGAGTTCGACCGCATCGTGTCAGTGGGCATGTTTGAGCATGTGGGTCACCGAAATTACCGCACCTACTTCAAAACCGCCCAACGATTGCTGGCCGACGATGGCCTGTTTCTGCTGCATACCATCGGCAACGAGCAAGTCCGTCAGGGGATCGATCCCTTCCTGGAGAAGTACATCTTCCCCAACGGTGAGATTCCCACCCGCAACCAGATCAACCACAGCAGCAGCGGCTTGTTACGCCTGGAGGACTGGCACAATTTCGGCCCCGACTACGACCGCACCCTGATGGCCTGGTGGCAACGCTTTGAGCAGGCCTGGCCGGAACTGGAGCCCCACTACGGGGAGGGTCACTTCTACCGGATGTGGAAATACTACCTGCATTGCTGCGCGGCCTACTTCCGCTCCCGCCACGGCCAGCTCTGGCAATTGGTGTACACCCAGCCGGGCTCCACACGGGAGTACCGCAGCCTGCGCTAGCGCATTGACCTGCCGGGGCCGAAAGCCTTACTATTGAAAAATATGATAATTGAGTGAGTGCGCCAACCGATCCCGCACAACACTTCTTTACACTGAGTGCCCCTTTACTCACGATAAACTGTAAAGCTTTGCAGTCCGACAGTTTACATAACCCCCAAAAGCCTATTACTGTCACGGCTCTAAACGCCGCCTTTGATGGCGTCAGGAACGAGGAGAAGCTGCATGACCGACCCGATCAATCGCCGCGCCCTACTCAAACAATTGACCGCCGGCACCTTGGGCCTCAGTGCCCTGGCAGGTACCTCGGCAGTGGCTGGCGCGCTGCCCGCCGCCCGGTCAATTGGCGATGAAACCGAGCGCGCGCTCAAAGGGAATATTCACCATTCGGTGGCCCGCTGGACCTTCAACTTCCTCGATCTTGACACGCTCGCGCGCGTGATCAAAAAGCTCGGCTTTAGCGCCATCGACCTGATTGGCCCGGGGGAATGGTCGATTCTGAAAGAACACGGCATCGACTCCTCCATGTGTAACGGCGCCGAAATCAGCCTGGAGCGAGGCTGGTGCAACCGCGATTACCACCAGACGCTGATCGACAACTACCGCAAGCACATCAGCCTGGTGTCCGAGGCGGGCTACACCAATCTGATCTGTTTCAGTGGCAATGCCGACGGCATGGACGACGAGACCGGCCTGCAGAATTGCGTTGATGGGCTCAAACAAATTTTAGCGCAGGCCGAAAGAGACAGCGTTGTCATTCAGATGGAGCTGTTCAACAGCAAAATCGATCACCCGGACTATATGTGCGACAACAGCGCCTGGGGCATCGAGCTGTGCAAACGCCTGGACTCACCCAATTTCAAACTGCTCTACGACATTTACCATATGCAGATCAGCGAGGGTGACATCATCCGCACCATCCGCGACCACCACCCGTATTTTGGCCACTACCACACCGCCGGCGTCCCTGGACGCAACGAGATCGATGACAGCCAGGAATTGCACTACCCGGCGATCATGCGCGCGATCCGCGATACCGGTTTCGATGGTTATGTGGCCCAGGAATTTATTCCATCCCGAGCGACCGACGAAGAAAAAATCCGCGCCCTGTACGAGGCTGTGCGCATCTGCGATGTGTAACAGCCCCCGGCGTACTTAACCGGCGCGGGGAGTTCGATGCCCGCGCCCAAAGCAAATATAACTGAAGATGTATGCTTATGAAGTCAAATCACTACGATGCAATTGTTGTCGGCTCCGGTATCAGCGGCGGCTGGGCCGCCAAGGAGCTGTGCGAGAAAGGGTTGAAGGTGCTGATGCTCGATCGCGGCCGCAATATCGAGCACATCACTGGCTATGAGAACATGCATAAGGAAAGCTGGGACTACCCGCACCGGGGACAGCCGACCACCGAAATGATCGAGAATCATCCAGTACTCAAACGTGACTACCCGCTCAACGAGCAGACCAAGGGTATGTGGGCCAACGAACAGGACGCACCCTACGTTGAGAAGGAGCGCTTCGACTGGTTCCGCTCCTACGTGGTGGGCGGACGCTCGCTGCTGTGGGGTCGGCAGAGCTATCGCCTGAACAAGTGGGACTTCGAAGCCAATGCCAAAGAGGGTATCGCCGTTGACTGGCCGATCCGCTACGAGGACGTCGAGCCCTGGTACAGCTACGTGGAAAAATTCGCTGGCATCAGCGGCAGCAAGGAAGGCCTGGAGGTACTGCCCGACAGTGAATTTTTGCCGCCCATGGATCTCAACTGCGTCGAGAAAGATGTCGCCGCGCGCCTGAAAAAACACTACAACGGCAACCGTCATCTGATCATCGGCCGCTGCGCGCACTTGACTGAGGCGCGCCCGGAACACAACCGGGTCAACTGTCAGTACCGCAACCGTTGCGCACTGGGCTGCCCCTTCGGGGCCTATTTCTCGACCCAGTCAGCGACTCTGCCGGCCGCCATGGCTACTGGCAACCTGACTGTGCGCCCCTATTCCATCGCCTCGCGCCTGCTGTATGACAAAGACAATAAGCGCGCCACCGGCGTCGAAGTGGTCGATGCGGAAACCCACGAGGTCTACGAATTTACCAGCAAGATCGTGTTCGTTAACGCCTCGGCGCTCAACTCCGCCTGGCTGTTGATGAACTCCGCCACCGACGTCTGGCCCGAAGGTCTGGGCAGCAGCAGCGGCGAGCTCGGCCACAATGTCATGGATCACCACTTCCGCTGCGGTGCCAGCGGTACCGTCGAGGGCTACGAGGACAAGTACTACTACGGTCGTCGCCCCTCGGGTTTCTACATTCCGCGTTTCCAGAATATTTACGACGACAAGCGGGACTATGTCCGCGGGTACGGCTACCAAGGCTCCGCCAGTCGCCAGGGCTGGAATCGGGATGTGGCCGAGATGGGCATCGGTGCCGATCTCAAGCACGCCTTGCTCGAACCGGGCCCCTGGACCATCGGCATGACGGCCTTTGGTGAGATGCTGCCCTACCACGAAAACCGCATCACCCTGAACCACGACGTCAAAGACAAATGGGGCCTGCCCGTGCTCGAGACCGACGTGGTGATCAAGGAAAACGAGTTCAAGATGCGCAAGGACATGATCGAGGAAGCGGTTGCCATGCTCGAAGCCACCGGCGTGAAAAACGTCCACGGCGGCGACTGGGGTTATGCCCCGGGCATGGGTATTCACGAAATGGGTACCGCCCGCATGGGTCGCGACCCCAAGAGCTCGGTGCTTAACAAACACAACCAGGTCTGGGATGCGCCCAACGTCTACGTCACCGATGGCGCCTGCATGACCTCCGGCTCCTGCGTCAATCCGTCACTGACTTATATGGCCCTGACCGCGCGCGCGGCCCAGCACGCCGTCGACGAACTCAACAAGAGGAACCTGTAACCGTGGAAAGACGAGAACTGTTAAAAGCGATCGCCGCGCTCACAGGCACGGCCATGATCGGTGGCACCGCCATCCTGAGCGGCTGCACCAACGGCGCCGCCCCGGCCGCCGGTCTGACTTTCAGCGACAGCGATATCGCGCTGATGGATGAAATCGGCGAGACCATTCTGCCGCGCACCGACGTACCCGGCGCCAAAGATGCCGAGATCGGCCGCTTTATGGAGCGCATGGTGAACAATTGCTATTTCCCCGAAGACCAGCAGGAATTTCACCGGGGGCTGGCAGAGATCCGCACGCGCTGCGAGTCGGAGTACGGGAGCAGCTTCTTGGCCATGACACCCGAACAGCGTAAGGCCCTGCTCGAACAGCTGGAACAGGAGGCGCGCGAGGCCCCCTACCGGCCGCTCGAAGATCGGCGCAACCAGATCAGCGGCAGCCATTTCTACACCATGCTCAAGCAGCTGACCCTGTTCGGCTTTTTCACCTCCGAGGCCGGGGCCACCCAGGCCTTGCGCCATATCGCTACACCCGGCCGCTACGACGGCTGTTACCCCTACGAAAAAGGCGACCGGGCCTGGGCTACCTGACCACCCGTTTTCCCGGACACAAAAAAAGGCAGCCAAGGCTGCCTTTTTTTGTGGACGTTATGCGCGTCATTTACAGATCGGACAGAATCTCCTGTAGCCCGTTCATGGAGGCCTGCACGGCTTCCAGTTGGGTCATGCCATCCGGGTAGACTTCCTGCTCGAGCACCAACCAGCGGGTGCCACCCACCTCTTTCATGGCCTGAATCACGCCTTTCCAATCCGCCACATCCTGGCCCAGAATCGGCTTGGCATCGGCGGGGGCATCGTCCGGCAAACCCGCTTTGATATGGGCGGTCAAGGTGCGGCCCGGGTAGCGGCGCACATACTCTTCCGGGTCTTTACCGGCAGCGACGACCCAGCCCACATCCAACTGCAGCACCACACGCTCGGGCGTACTCGCGGCGATGTAATCCCAGTAAGTGGTATCACCAAAGCGGTCAAACTCTTCGGCATGGTTGTGGTAGCCGGTTTTCAGGCCGTAGGGTTCGAGCTTCTCCGAGTAGCGCACCAGGTCGGTCACGACATTGTCCACTTCGCTATCGGTAAAGGCGCGATGATCCATGGGGATAATCAGCTTCTTGGCGCCAACGGCCGTGAAGAAGGCAACGGTGTCATCAAAGTTGTCCTCGTTAAAGGCATCAAAGTGCACATGGGCACCGGACACTTTCAGGCCATGCTCGGCCAGGAACGCCTTCAGACCTTCCGGGTCATCGCCGTAGGGGCCGTAGTCGCCCGCCAGCTCGACGCCGTCAAAGCCCATCTC
Organism: Marinimicrobium alkaliphilum; assembly: GCF_003259155.1. GTDB lineage: Bacteria > Pseudomonadota > Gammaproteobacteria > Pseudomonadales > Cellvibrionaceae > Marinimicrobium_A > Marinimicrobium_A alkaliphilum. The sequence goes on along the minus strand of NZ_QGMQ01000008.1, from coordinate 174,294 downwards.
GCCCAGCGCCTTGATCGTACCTTCAAAGTCGTCTGCCAGGGTGCGGTTGACGGACCAGAGCTGAACGCTGACGCCCGGCTCGGTGCTGCCGCCGTGATTATGCGCCGACACGGCACTGGAGAATGCGAAAACAGCGGATAACAGCGCTGTCATTACCGGTTTGAACAGTTTCATGGGCACTTCCTTCTATCGTTAGTGTAATCACAGGTACTTTGACGCTTCCGCCCTCAAAGGTTTCCGCGCTTGAGCTGCTCGGCAGCGAAAGCGCAGGCGCGGGCGGTAAGGGCCATGTACGTCAGCGACGGATTTTGCCAGGCGTTTGACGTCATACAGGCGCCGTCGGTGACAAACAGGTTGGGCACATCGTGCGCCTGATTGTAGCCGTTGAGCACCGAAGTCTCGGGATCTCGGCCCATCCGCGCGGTACCCATCTCGTGGATTGAGAGGCCGGGCGGACGATCCCAGTCAATGCTTTTGTGGATATCGACACAGCCCATCGCCTCAAGAATCTCGGCGGCACTTTCGGCCATATCCTCACGCATTTTATTGTCGTTGTCGGAGTAGCTACAGTCGATATGAACCTGCGGCATACCCCATTTGTCTTTCTTGGTCGGGTGTAGCGTAATCTGGTTCTCGTAACGTGGCAACATTTCTCCTTGGCCCCATAGTCCAAAGGACCAGCCACCCGCCTGGCGGATGGCCTGTTTGAAATCTTTGCCAAAGCCGTCTCGGTGGGCGAAATTGCCCCATTCATCACGCTGGGCACTGCCGGCAAAGGCATAGCCACGCAGAAAATTCACACCCTCATCCTGGCGGTAGAGATTACGGAACCGGGGAATATAAATGCCCGTAGGCCGGCGGCCGTGGTAGTAATCGTCCTCAAAGCCCGGCACGCGGCCATGGGCACCGGCGCCGTAGAGGTGGTCCATCAGGTAGTGCCCGAGCACCCCGGAGGAATTGGCGATGCCGTTGGGGAAAGTCTTACTGGTGGAGTTGAGCATGATCTGGGTCGTGCCGATAGTGGAGGCACACAGAAACACTACATCGGCGTGGTATTCCCGCTGGGCCAGACTGTTGGCGTCGATGACCCGAATTCCGGTGGCGCGCCCGGTTTTTTCATCATAAATGACGCTGTGTACGACACTGTCGGTGGCCACGGACAGATTGCCGGTCGCCAGCGCGGCCGGTAGGGTCGCACTTTGCGTTGAAAAGTAAGCCCCAAAGCTGCAGCCTTTCTGACACTCGTTGCGCGCCATGCAGCGGAAGCGACCGAGCGCCTTCTGCTCATCGGTGGGCTCGGTCAGGTGGGCGCAGCGACCAATGATCATTTTGCGGTCCTGGTACCGGGACTCCAGGCGCTGCTTCAGAGCCTGCTCCACGGCGTTCATGGCGTAGGGCGGCTGACTGACACTGTCGGGCAGAATATCGATCTTGTCCCGGTTGCCGCTGATGCCCGCAAAGCGCTCCACGTAAGCGTACCAGTCCTCCAGGTCAGCGTAACGCACGGGCCAGTCGATGCCGTAGTCGTCGCGGCTGTTGGCGGTAAACTCCAGGTCGCTCAAGCGGTAGGACTGGCGATGCCAGGTCAGGGACTTGCCCCCGAGCTGATTGCCGCGAATCCAGCTGAAAGGCTTATCCTCCGGGATGCTGTAGGGCAGATCCCGGTCGTTGCCAAAAAACTGTTTGGTGGCGTCGTTGTAGGCGTAGCACTGCTGCTGAATGGCCTGCTCGTTCTGCACCCGCTCAAACTCCACGGCGCCACGAAAAGGCATCTCCCAGGGCGCAACGCCCTCCCCCACATAGTCCTTGCGATGCTCGACGTGGGGGCCGCGCTCCACCATCAAAGTCTTCAGGCCCCGCTCAGACAACTCCTTGGCGGCCCAGCCGCCGGAGACGCCGGAACCCACTACAATGGCATCAAATTTTTGCTCAGTCTTAGTCATAACATCTCATCACTGATTGTCTGTGGCCGGTATCAGGGCGCGCGATTGGACCAGGCCCGGCCCACTTCCTCAAAGGTTATCGGGCGGTAGTCACCGGGCACCGCGGCATAGGCGAGCTCCTGGGTCGCACCCACCTCGGAGGTGTAGTAGCCCAGCAGCACCAACCCCTTGAGTTGCCGGAAAAACGCCCGGTCAGCCCCGGTAAACGGCTCATCCGCCGCCTCCATTGCCCGCAGCAGTGCCACCTGCTGGTCCTGGTCACAGGCCAGGAACGGCTGATCGTGGCGGCGCTGAGCCACCTGCTCCACTCGGCGCAGCCCGTCGAGAAACGCCCGTTGTTCGTCCCGGCTGGCACAGTAGGCCAGCTGGTGATCAATAAATTCGTGGACCCCGGCAGCGATGGCGCCGGGGGTATCGGTGGTGGGAATGATCAGTTCCCCCAACTGCGCCACCAGCGTGCGCTGAGGCTCATCGAGCAGACGCTGCTGGCGCCGGGTCTGATCTTGGGGAAGCGCGATATTCGCCGCCAAAAGATCAAGCGAACGACCACTGAGCAGCACGCCACAGGCGAGCGCCAGCTGCTTGAGCGCCGTGCGCCGGTTTGCGTTGCTGGGGAATGTTGATTGGCTCATAGCGACCTCGGTTAGGCGCCCGACGTGGGGGCGCTCAGTTATGATGCCAAATGTAACCGATTTCACAATGACTTTGAAAGCTTTTTGTGGCAAATCACCGACTTGGCCTGCGGGCTTTGCGTGCGCAGCGTTTCGCGGATGCACACCCAGGGCACGGTTTATTTTCTACCCAAATTGGCAGAAAATGCCGCTATACTGAGAGTCACCGCTTACTGAGTAGTGAGTACCAACACCGGCGCCATACCCGACAGGACGACGAATGACGCGTTCGATCCGCTCAACTTTCACGACTGCGCAAACTGCGTGGATCGTTGCCGCTGCGACTTTCCTCCTGACGCTGGTGATATCCCTGATATTCAGCCAGCTGGTGTATCGATCGCTGATTCAGGAAACCCGCTTTCAGGCGGCCACTCAAGCCGCTGGCGGCGCGCGCGCCCTGGAAACGGATTTGCGCCACTCGCTCTCCGCCGGGCTGACCTTAGCCAGTTTTGTGCGCCATACCGACAACGTCGCCGAAAGCTTTGACGATGTCGCCAGCTACCTGCTGCACCTTTACCCCAACGTTTTTGCTTTGTCACTGTCGCCCGACGGCATCATCACACTCATCAGACCCGAGGCGGGTAACGAGCGCGCCCTGGGCTTCAATCAGTTGGCGGATATTCAACAGGCCGGAGAGTCTCTGCGCGCGCTCGAGGCCGGCGTCCTCAGCGTTGCCGGACCGCTGGAACTGATTCAGGGGGGACTGGGGATTGTCGGCCGCTACCCGGTGTTTCTCGACACCGAAGACGAACCACAATTTTGGGGTTTTACTAACGTCACGATTCGTCTGGAGGACGCGCTCTCCGGCGCAGGCCTGGATGACCTGCAGGCGCAGGGATTGAGTTATCACCTGTGGCGCCAACACCCGGATACCGGCGCGCGCCAAACCATCGCGCAAGACCCCGCCTTCACCGACCGGGACCCGGTGACCCAGGTCATCCAGGTGCCCAACGGCACCTGGATGCTCGATGTTCACCCCGCCGACGGCTGGGCATCCACCCCTTGGCGGGCGGGGCTTGGCGGTTTGAGTCTGGTATTCAGCGCCATGATCGCCTACCTGTTCAAGACCCTGTTTGAGCTGCACTGGCACAAACGCCACTTGGAAGCCAAAGTCCGGCAGCGCACGCGTGCGGTGAGCACCAGCCTGCAACGCTTTAAGTCCCTGGTGGCCGCCTCGGGCACCGGCGCCTGGGAGTTTTTTGCACGCGAGCGACGCCTGCGCTGTTCGAACGAATATTTTTCCTTGCTCGGGCTGAATCCGGCCGACTACTCGGACCAACGCGACAACCTCGATACCCATTGGACGCAACTGATTCACCCGGACGATCGCGTGGCCGCCACTGAGCGCTTTAACGCCTACCTCGCCCGCCCGGGCGACGGCATGTACGAAAGCAAGTTTCGCATGCTGCACGCGGACGGACACTGGGTGTGGGTACTCTCGCGCGGACGGACCCTGAAAGATGACCAGGGTGACCCGACCAACCTGACCGTCGGCACCCACATCGACATCACCAAGCAGGTGGAAGATGAAGCCAAACTCGAGTTGGCCGCCAAAGTCTTTGAACGCGGCAGCGAAGGCTTTTTGATCACCAATCCCGAGCAAGAGATTGTCATGGTCAACCATGCGTTTTTACGCATCACCGGCTATGACGAGGACGAGGTCATCGGCAACACGCCGCGCATGCTGTCGTCGGGCCGACACGACGCCAGCTTTTACGAGGCCATGTGGGACAGCATTAACACTACCGGTGTCTGGCAAGGCGAGGTGTGGAACCGGCGCAAAGACGGTTCCATTTACCCCGAGTGGCTGAGCATCAGCCGCATGACTGACGGTGAAGGGCGCGTCAGCCACTACATCGGTATCGTGAGTGATATTACCCGGCTCAAACAGGATCAGGAACAGATCCATCAACTGGCCTATTACGATCCACTCACCAGTCTCCCCAACCGCTCACTGCTGGAGGAGCGCGCCAACCAGGCCTTGCACCTGGCGCATCGCAGCGGCCAATCCCTGGCCATGCTGTTTCTCGACCTGGATAATTTCAAGACCATCAATGACTCGCTCGGCCACCATGTCGGCGATGAGCTGTTGGTGGCCTTTGCCCAGCGAGTACAAAAAATCATCCGTGAGGGTGATACCTTTGCCCGCCCTGGGGGCGATGAGTTTATCGTGCTGTTACCTGACACCGATGCTAACGGTGCGGCCCACGCCGCACAAAAGATTCTGGAAATGCTCGCCCCACCTTTCGTGGTGGGCAGTTACGAATTATCAATCACCAGCTCTGTGGGAATTGCGATCTACCCCGATGACGGTGACAACCTCAACTCGCTCTATACCAATGCCGATATCGCCATGTACCGGGCCAAGCAGGAGGGACGCAACACTTACAGCTTCTTTACGCCCGAACTGCAGACCCATTATGTGCGCACGCTGGAACTGGAAAACGCCATGCGCCGGGCACTCGAGCTGAATCAGTTCGAGCTGCACTATCAGCCCCAGCAGTGTTTGCACACCGGCGCCATTATCGGTCTGGAAGCGCTACTGCGCTGGACCCACCCCACGCTGGGCCGGGTATCGCCGGCCGAGTTCATTCCCATTGCCGAAACCAGCGGTCTGATCCTGCCCATTGGCGAGTGGGTGCTTCGCACCGCCGCTCGCCAGGCGCGCAAGTGGATCGATCAGGGCATTGCACCCCCAAAAATAGCCATCAATCTTTCCGCCATGCAGTTCCGCCAACCGCAACTGGCGCAGCGTATTCTCGATATTCTGAAAAGCACAGAGCTGCCGCCGGAGTATCTGGAGCTGGAGCTGACCGAGAGCATCACCATGGACAACCCGGAAAAGGCCATTACCGCCATCGAAAAATTGCACGATGCCGGGGTGGCGCTATCGATCGACGATTTTGGCACCGGCTATTCATCGCTCAGCTACCTCAAACGCCTGAAAATTTACAAGCTCAAAATCGATCAGTCGTTCGTGCGCGATATGACCACCGATATGGACGACCGGGTGATCATCAGCACGATCATCAAACTGTCGCAAAGCCTGGGATTGCGTTGCATCGCCGAAGGTGTGGAAACACGTGAGCAACTCGAACTGCTGCGCGACATGGGCTGCCAGGATATCCAGGGTTACTATCTCAGTCGCCCTCTGGACACCGAGGCCATCACTGCCTTCCTCACCCGCCGTTAATCAGCGTTCAAAGTTGTAAATCATGTCCACGCTTTGCTGGGAGCCAGACTCGGCCTCCAGACGCAGGCCGTTGGTGAGTTGGTAGCGCATCCCCATGGTGGTCGTCTGATCAAACAGGCCCACCACATAGCGCACGAACAGGCGCGGGGTGATGTATTTGCCGATAAAGAGTGAGCTTTCTTCCAGGGTATCACCCGCTTGCAGGCTGAACTCATCCAGGCCGAAAGTGCTGGCAATTTCGGCGGTGATGAAGCCGCTCCGCTCAAGCCCCAAGGTGCCAATGGCATTGACCAGCATGGAGGCGTCGGCATCAGAGGAACCCGACAATGGCCGCCCGGTCAGCAACATGGACATGGCCTCACTGTCGGGCTGCGTTGGGGTGGAGTATACGGTGCTGCGCGGACGCTGCAGGGTGCCTCCGATTTCCAGGCCCACGGTAATATCTTCTTCGCCCGGTGAGGTAATCACCCGCTGGGCGCGAATATCCAGGCCCGGGTTGTCGTAGGGGCCCTGAAAAATCAACCGGCCGCGGGGAATTTCCAGCGTCTGACCGTAGGCCCGATAGCGACCTTCAACCACCCCCACATCACCGGTGGTGAGCAAGCCCCGCGCCGGGGTTTGCAGCAGCCTCAACTCCCCCGACAGGCGACTCTCCAGACCGAAACCGCTGAAGTGCACGTCGTCCCCCAACTGCAGGCGAATGTCCATGAACAAGGGAATTCTCGAACCGGCCTGGGCCTCTTCGTCCAGACCGTTGACCAGGACCACATCCTCGGACACGCGGGTTGCAGAGGCGGGCACCGTTTGAATGTTGGCGCGCCCATAGGGAATCCTCGCCGTGCCTTCGACCCGAATCGCCTCGGCACTGGCGCTGGCATTGAGTGAGGGGCTGACCCGCATCTCCAGTGGCGTGTTGCGAATCACCTGAAAATCCTCCCCCTCAAGGCTGCCGCTGAGCTGCCAGTCCGGCCCGATCAGGTTGCTGCCTTCAGCGCTGAGGGTGAGCGTGCCTTCGCCCGAGGTCACTTCCCCTTCCAGGGTAACGAGTCCGCTCTGATCGCTGTTGAGACGCACACCCGCGTCGGTAAACTCCAGCCCCAGCTCGGGCAGCATGGCGGTGCCGTCCTGGAGAACCAACTGCCCCTGTACTTCGGGCGTATCCAGCGTCCCGGCAATACGAATGTCCGCACTCAAGTCGCCGCCCACCTGGTGCAGACGTGGCACCAGTGCCTCCAGTGGGGTCAGGTCGCCAAACCTGACCTGCACGTCGCCGTCGAGCGCACGGCTATCCATCGCGATCTGCAGGCGCGCTCGGGCATCCCCGTACTCGGCCCAGTCGGTGATGAAATCGGCATTGATCTCGTTGTCTACCCAGCGCGCGCTGAGCTCCAGACGCTCCCACGCGTAGACATCCAGGTCGTCATCCTCGTACTGGTAGCGGAATTCACCGTCGCGGGTATGAAGCGAAAGACTGGCTTCCGGTGACAGGCCCGGTCGCATCACGAACTCCCCCTGTCCCTCGAGGTAGCCGCCTATGGTCGCTTCCGGACCCAAGAAGAGATTGGCCATGCGCAGCGAGAAGCTGTTTATAGCGAGATTGAGCGCCGTCCCTTCGCTCTGATCCCAGACGCCATCCACACACAGGGCCCCAGGCGGCTCGTCATCGTCGCCCGGGTTGCGGCCGATCCGGGTGGTCAGACATTGGCGGCCGATTTCGGCACGCTCCGGGCCCAGCACCAGGGTGTCGCTGCTCAGCAACCATACCCTTGGCGCCTCAGGCATCCGCAACTCAAAGGCATCAAACTGCCCCTGCCACTGTTCGTCACCGTAGCTGCCCCCCAGGCTCAAGGCCAACTGGCCGTAGGTCTCGCTGTTAACGCTCAATGCCACGCGGTGATCGTCCAGACTGCCGTCACCGGTCAGGGTGACCTGCTCCAGGCGTTGCTCATTGAGCTGCAGGCCCTCGGCGGAGGCCGCCAGCCGGAAGCTGGCACTGCCGGTCTGTTCGACATCGATGGCGAGAACATCAATGGCGTAGTCGCGCCAGCCCAGGGCGTCGCCCGCCAGCGCCAACTGCAATGCCGGTGACTCCCAATCGCCCGACAAGCGCCCCTCGGCATTGAGGGTTCCACTCAGATCCGGGTCAATGTCGCCCAGCCCCGGCGCTGTCAGTTGCCAGCTCAGGTCAAAAGTGTCGTCCCAGTGGCCGTTGATCTGCAATCGGTTCTCACCCAACCCGACAGCCAGACCCTCGGTTTCAAGACGACCGTCGGCAAAACGGGCGGCACCCGAGCCGGACAGCGCCAGATCCCGCAGCTGCCCGGAAAGATCCAATTCTTCAACCTGCACATCCAGGTAGTCCTCAGCCCACGCGCCGCGCGTGCGCAAGGACGCACTCACCTGCCCAGGCCAGTCTTCCAGCCAGTCACCCGGATTGATGTCTTCGGTGCTCAGCGCCAAATCCCAGGCCAGAGTGCGCTCGGTCGCCGGTTCGGCCCAGGCCAACCAACCGTTGGTGTTCAAGCGCATGGCGGCGAGCGTGGCCTGCAAGGTGTCGATCTGCAGCTCGGCCAGATCGCCGCGCGCATCGAGCACCAACGCCAGGGGCGGCAGGCCTTCAGCGGCGGCACTGAGGTTGAGCTGCACCCGGTAATCATCGAGCCAGCCCGACCATTGCAGGCGGCCACTGGATACGGGCAAAGGCTGATCCAGGGTCCAGAAACGCTCGGGGGGACTCTGCCCCAGCCAGCGGTTGTCCAGGCTGACTCGGGGGTTGCGCTCTTCAAGCAGAAACAGCTCGATCTGCGCCCGGGTATCCAGGGCGACGGGCCCCTGCAATTGATGGCGCAGGCGCAAATCGTCGATATTGCCGTCAAGTTCACCCTGCCCGGCCAGCCGCAAAGGGGGTTCGTCTTCGCCCATAGGCAGGTCGTAGTGCCAGTCAACCGTGACCTCGCCGGCGTAAGGGTGACGCACGCCCAGGCGCGCCGAGGCATTCACGCGGAACGCCGGGGCGACCACTTCCAGGTCGTCGACCCGGGCGCTGAAACTGCCATGAGTGTAGGAGCCGCTGACGCTTTCCAGATAGAACTCATTGTCCCCTTGCACCAGGGTTATATCGCGCAGTGCCAGGCCGCCCAACTGGATCTGCACCGGCAGAGCCAGGCTGGGCCATTCAAAGTCGCTCCAGTCGGTAGGCTCAGGATCCGCCTCCGCGCCCGCCGGCAGTACCAGGGTGACGCGGCTGGCCTCCAGCGACTGCACCGAGACGCTTCGATACAGGAGCGCTAGCGGCTGCCAGCGGAACGACAATTCCTCGATGCGGTAGTGCTGTTCGTCAAGCGCGTAGTCCACATAGGACACGTCCAAACCGGTGAGCATATTGCCTTCGATGGTTCCCAGTTCGACCATGGGAATACGCTCGACCGCCGTGTTGATGGCCCAGCGACTGCCCGGCTCGGTGGCCACAATCAGGCTCACCAGCAACACCAGTGTGACAAAAATCGCCAGCACACTCAGCAGCGTAAAGCGCAACCACCTGAGAATCAGCCATACCCACCTCATAGGTCAGGCCCCATGCTCAGATGCAGCTGCCAGCCACCCTCGTCGTCCAGGGCCCGGGCAACATCAACGCGAATCGGGCCGATGGGCGAAATCCAGCGGACCCCGACACCGGCACTGCGTTTGACGGTGAAGTCCGAATCGTTGAAGGCGTTACCGGCATCCATAAAGACCGCCGCTGCCCAGCTCGGGCGAAAGCGGTAATCGTACTCGACGCTGCCCACCAGCATGTGATTACCCCCAATCACTTCGCCCTCGTCGTTGGTCGGCCCCAATGACTTGTAACTGTAGCCCCGGACACTGGCATCACCACCGGCAAAAAAGCGCACGGACGGCGGCAGGCGATCGAACTCGTCCATGGCGGTGGCGCCACCTTCGGCACGCAGTAACAAGCGTCCAGTGCCCACAGACTGAATGTACTTGGCCCGCCCCATCACTTGCAAAAAGCTGAAATCCGAGCCAAAGGTCTCCGGCGAACCGGAAATCCGGCCCATCAGGCTCCAGCCCTCGGTGGGATAGTTGCTGCCATCGGCCTTGGTGCGTGACATGGCAAAGGCCGGAATCAGCAGGTGTGAGCGTTGGCGCGGCTCGCTACCGATAACAAAGTTTTCCATTTCATAGTTGATGGAATAGGTTTGCAGCCACTGGTTATCTTGCCAGCGGGTGTAGCGGGTACCCACTGTGTAGCGGTCACTGATCGCCACCCGGGTGTCCTCGCGCTCGACCCCGGCCACCAATTGCACCGACTCGTAGGCCGGGCGGGTCATGGGAATGGAGTACACCGTCTCTAAGGTCGACTTGACCTCTGAGAGCCGGGTCTCGGCCTTCCAGGAATGACCGCGATCGTTGACGTACCGATCCTCATAGCCAAACAAAATACGCGGCCCGGTGTCAGTGGCATAACCGGCACCCACAGAATAGCTGCGTCGCTTGCGCCCCTCCAGCTCGATCTCCACCGGCACCTCTTCACCCGACAGTGATTGCAGGCGCGGAGCGACCCGCGCGTTCTGAAAGTAGTCGCTGGCATTGTAGAGCGACTTGAGTTCCATGAGTTTATCGGTGTCGTAGGGATCACCTGGCTCGAAGGTCAGATAGCGCTTCAGCAGTGGCTCGCCCAGAATATCGTGGCTGAGTGTAATCTCACCAAAACGGTAGCGCGGCCCGGTGATATAGTGCAGCTCGATGCGAGCGGTGTTTTCCGAGCGGTTGACGTTAATGCGCGCACGCTCAAAACGGGCGTCAAAATAGCCCCGCGACGACGCGATGGCGCCGAAACGGTTTTTATAGGATTCGTAACGGCCGTGGTTCAAGCGCTCACCTTCGCGCACACCCGGGTTGCGCCGCAACGACACAAACGCGGGGTCGTCCTCGCCCTCACCTTCGATGCGCACCTCCACCGCGCTGATCAGCATCGGTTCACCCGGGTCCAGAGTGATATCCAATGCCCAGCAGTCGTCGTCGCGGCTCAACTCCTTGGTGGATTCCACGTGGTAGTAACCCAGCGCTTGTGCGGCCGACTGGATCTGGCGGTCGACATCGCGCAGAAGCGCCCGCAGACGCCATTGGGGGGTAGCGCAAGGCTCTTCGGCGATAGTCAGAAAGTGACGGATGTTTTCGCGCAACTCGCTCGGCCCGCCCTCCAGGCGCACACTGGGGGATGACGCCAGGGCACTGTGGGACAACCAAAGCAGTGCCAGCAGCCAGCCTGCGCGCCGGACACTGTATGCGAAATAATTGATGAACAAAGCGTTACCTTAAAAACAACAAAGGCAGGCCCAAAGCCTGCATACTATGCACTACTTTACCGGTTCGACCTCCCGGCGCCTAGAGCGTTACCCGACACGGGGTTAGTTTTTGTAAAGCGCATCATTGTACAATGGGTTTTTCGACCTCTTTTTTTGACTCAGCATCCACGGGAAGCACCCCATGAGCGACAAGAAAACCACCGATTTTGGCTACGAACAGGTAGCCGTGGAAGAAAAAGCGGGCCGCGTGGCCCAGGTATTTCACTCGGTGGCGGCCAAGTACGACTTGATGAACGACCTGATGTCCGGGGGCGTGCACCGCCTCTGGAAGCGATTCACCATCGAGCTCTCGGCGGTACGCCCCGGGCAGAAGGTGCTCGACATTGCTGGCGGTACCGGCGACCTGAGTTACGCTTTTGCGCGCAAAGTCGGCTCCGAGGGCCTGGTGGTACTGGCGGACATCAACGCCTCCATGCTCAACGTCGGGCGCGACCGGCTCACCGACCGGGGCATTGCCGGCAATATCGAATTTGCCCAGGCCGACGCCCAATACCTGCCCTTCCCGGACAACACCTTTGACGTGATCACCATTGCCTTTGGTCTGCGCAACGTCACCGACAAGGACTTGGCCCTGAGTGCCATGCTGCGGGTGCTCAAACCCGGTGGTCGGTTGCTGGTGCTGGAGTTCTCCAAGCCCCGGAACAGCCTGCTCGAGAAAGCTTACGATACCTATTCGTTCAAAGTGCTGCCCTTTATGGGCAAGCTGGTCACCAACGACGCCGACAGCTACCGCTACCTGGCCGAATCCATCCGCATGCACCCGGATCAGGATACGCTCAAAAGCATGATGGAAAGCGCCGGCTTTGTGAATGTCGATTACCACAACATGACCGGCGGCGTTGTCGCCCTGCACAAAGGAATCAAACCCTGATATGGATGCCACCCTCAGCACCGCCGCGCTCGCTGCCGTTGAGACCGTGATCAATCAGGCTCTGAGCCTTGATCCCGGCACCCGCCACGGGTTGGCGCGCCTGCAGGGCAAGGTGCTCGCTGTGCATGCCCAAGGCCCGGACTTCAGTGTGTACCTGGTGCCCAACGAACAGGGGCTGGAGCTGTTCCATCACTGGGAGGGCGACGTCACCGCCGAACTGACTGGCCCGGCATCCGCACTCCTGGGACTGCTCAGAAAAGACACCACCAGCCTCGCCGGTACCGACCTGGAGGTTAAAGGCAATATCGCCTTTCTGCAGGATCTGCAACAGCTCGGGCAACAGCTGGACCTGGACTGGGAGGAACTGTTCACCCGCGCCCTGGGCGATGTGGCCGGCCACCAGGTGGCCGAAGGCCTGCGTGCTGGCCACCAGTGGGCCAAGGCCCGGGCCGCCACCGCCGAGCGCTTGTTGGGCGAATTCATTACCGAAGAGGCGCGGCTGTCGCCCAGTCGCCATGAGCTGGACGACTTCTATCGCCAGGTGGACGATCTCACCGAAAGCGTCGACCGTGCCCAAGCGCGACTGCAATGGCTGCGTCAGCGGCTCGCCGCCCGTAACCCCAAGGAGTGATCGTGGTAGTATTTTTTCGCCTGTTCAGCATTGTCCGTACCCTGTTGCGCTACCGGCTGGATCTGCTGATTCCTCGCTCCCAGTTGCCCTGGCTGGTGCGCATGGCACTGTTGCCGTGCCGGCTCTTCCCCAAACCCAAACTCAGCCGGGGCGAGTGCCTGCGCCAAGCGTTTGAAGACCTGGGGCCGATTTTTATCAAGTTCGGACAACTGCTCTCGACGCGCCCGGATCTGGTGCCGGACGACATCATCCTCGAACTCAACGCCCTGCAGGACAAGGTGCCACCGTTTGACAGCACCCACTTCCGCCAACTGGTGGAAGCGGGCCTGGGCGCGCCGGTGGATACCGTCTTTAAAACCTATGAACAGGAGCCCCTTGCCTCCGCCTCGGTGGCTCAGGTCCACGGCGCGGTGCTGCACAACGATCAACCGGTGGTCATCAAAATTGTGCGCCCCGGCATTGAACGCACCATCGACAAAGACGTGCGCCTGCTGAATCTGATCGCCCGACTGATCGAGCGTTACAGTGCCGACGGGCGTCGTCTGCGGCCCGTAGAGGTGGTCGAGGACTACCGCAATACCATTTACGATGAGCTGGATTTGCAGCGCGAAGCGGCCAATGCCTCCCAGCTACGGCGCAATTTCCAGGACTCCGACCTGCTCTATATCCCCGAAGTCTACTGGGATTACACGCGCAACAATGTCCTGGTCCAGGAGCGCATCTACGGCATCCCCGTGACCCGGATTGAGGCGCTCAATGCCCAGGGTACGGACATGAAAAAGCTCGCCGAACGCGGCGTGGAAATCTTTTTTACCCAAGTATTCGAACACAACTTCTTCCACGCCGATATGCACCCGGGCAATATTTTTGTGGGCACCGAAAACCCCCAATTGCCGCGCTACATCGCGGTGGATATGGCCATTGTCGGTTCGCTTACCCGGGAAGATCAGTACTACCTGGCGCGCAACCTGTTGGCCATGTTCCGTCGGGATTACAAACAGGTGGCGGAGCTGCATGTGCAGAGTGGCTGGGTCCCAAAGGATACCCGGGTGGAGCAGCTCGAAGCGGCGGTGCGCACGGTGTGTGAACCTATCTTCGACCGGCCGCTCAAAGATATCTCGTTTGGCCACGTGCTCATGAGTCTGTTTCGTACTGCCCGGCGCTTCAATATGGAAGTGCAGCCGCAGCTGGTACTGTTGCAAAAAACCCTGCTCAATATTGAGGGCCTGGGACGCCAGCTTTATCCGGATCTGGACCTCTGGACCACAGCGCACCCCTTTTTGGAGCGCTGGCTAAAAAACCGGTTTCGACCTCAGGCACTGATCCAGGAGTTCAAACGTTACGGACCTGAGTGGTTGGAGAAATTTCCCCGGGTGCCGGAGATGCTGTTTAAAACCCTGAACCAGTCCCAACAATTTGGGCTGGTGGGCCCGGAGTTGCAACAGCTGCGTCTGGAGCTCGAAGAGCAGCATCGGCGTCAACGCCAGAGCCGCCGCCGGGGCCTGATTGGCTTGCTGGCGCTCGCGGGCGCCGTGGCGACGGCCTGGCCGGCTATTGGCAGCGAGGCTCAAAACTGGCTAAATAGTATCCATTGGACGGCGCTGCCGCCGGCCAGCTGGGCTTTACTGGCACTGGGGCTGGGGGCTTTGCTTTCGCGTCGATAACAAGAAATTTACGAGAGGATAACGATGCCAAAGCACGTGTGCTCCTTGATGGTTGTGTGGTCCCTGCTCAGCCTTGGCCTGGTGGGCTGTGGTGGCGGCTCTTCCAGTGGCAGCCTGCTGCGCGACCTGGTCGGCCAGCAAAACCGTTCAGGTGACTGGGTCGAGGGGCTGTTCCTGCCGTCATCCGACTTCCGCCACTATTGCGCCAATCCCCGCAGCGGCAGCCAGGTCGCCGACCGCCAGGGCAGCTATGTGGACGAGAACAACTGGTTGCGCGCCTGGAACCGGGAAACCTACCTCTGGTACGACGAGTCCCCCGACCTCGACCCGGCAGGCACTACCCGCCCGGCCACCTACCACCAGCAGCTCGGCAGACCGGGCGATGTGTTCCGCTGGAGTCAATCCACCGAGGCCTACCGCCGCCTGACCGAATCCGGGGTGTCCGCTGGCTACGGTATTCGTTGGCGCCTGCTGCGCTCGACAGCGCCAAACCGCGATATCCGCGTCGCCTATACCGAGCCTGACAGCCCTGCCGCCCTGGCAGGCGTTCCCCGAGGGGCGCGGGTCCTGAGTGTCAACGGCAGCGACGCCGTTGGGGGCGACAATGTGGACCTGCTCAACGCCAGTCTTTACCCGGATGAAGAGGACGAGACTTACACCTTTGTCTTTTCGCTGCCCAACGGCGAAACCCTGGAAACCCAGCTGACCTCGGCAGAGCTGACTGTGTCTCCGGTGCAGACCCAAACCGTCATCGAGCGCCCGACGGGACATATCGGCTATATCCACTTTACCCGGCATATTGCCACTGCCGAGAGTGCCCTGGCGGAAGCCATTCAGAGCCTGTCGCAGGCCGGGGTATCGGATCTGGTTATTGACCTGCGCTACAACGGCGGCGGTTTTCTCCGTATCGCCAGTCAACTGGCCTACATGGTAGCCGGCCCCGAGCAGACCCAGGGACAGATATTTGAAGTCATGCAGTTCAACGACCAGCACCCGGACATCAACCCGGTCACCGGGCGCAGCATTGAGCCCGAGCCCTTTCTTTCGACACGGCGTGAGGGTGCAGACCTGCCCTCACTGAACTTGGAGCGGGTGGTGGTACTCACCGGCAGCGGGACCTGCTCGGCCTCGGAGGCACTTATCAACGGCCTGCGCGGCATTGACGTCGAGGTGATTCAAATTGGTGCCGACACCTGCGGCAAGCCCTATGGCGGCTATACTACGGACAACTGCGGCAATTCCTACTTTATGCCCCAGTTTATGGGCGTCAACGCCAAAGGCTATGGCGACTACACCGACGGCTTTTACCCGGTGATTAACGCCGGGGACGATCCGGCCGGCCTGCCCGGCTGCCGGGTGGACGACGATTTCGGCCACGCCTTGGGGGACGCTCAAGAAGCGCGCCTGGCGGCCGCCATACACTATCTGGAACAGGGCGAATGCCCAGTCAGCAGCAGTGCCCTTTTACAACAGTATCCGGCGGCGCCGGGAGAGACCCTGCCGAGCGGCATCGGCATTCAACCCTCCGGCGAGGGGGCCATCCGGCAGCCGCCCGGCATCAACGACCGACTGATGAGGTAAGCGATGAGCCTGATAAAAGCCACCGCCCTGGGCCTGACAGCCCTGGCGCTGAGTGCCTGCCAACATCAATCCAACGCCAGCGAGCCGGGTGAGCTCGAGAGTGCCATTCTCAACACCACCACCGCCGAGAGCCGTGCTGAACTGGCCGAGACGGTGGGCGAGGCCTTGGGCGCCGATGTGCGTCTGAGCCGGGAGGTGTTTACCCGTGGCAGCCTGTTGATTGTCGAGCGTCGGCACATTGAGCGCATGCACGACGGCCAACCCATGGGGCGCGAGCAGTGGGAGCCAGATTACTTCCAACTGCTCACCGATGGCGAGCGCTGCGTGCTCGAACACAGAGACACCAATCGGCGCTGGACGCTCAGCCACGCCGACTGCCGACCCCATTGATCGCCATGCGTCGTCCCTTAGCGTGGCTTGGCAGCAGTGCACTGCTGCTGACTTCCCTTCTAGCGCCGAGCGCCAGCGCTTGCAGCATCAAGGAGGGTGAGTCAGTGCCCACGGTAGTGCTACCCGTCCGCCACGAGGCCCGGCACGACCACACCGGTTACTACACCGGTGTACTGCAACTGGTTTTGGATAAAACCCGGGAAGACTTCGGCCCCTGCGAATTGCGCATTCACGACGACATCATTCCCCAGACTCGGCGCTACATGTACCTGGCGCAGGACCTGGGCATAGATGTGGTCGACGCCACCAGCTCCGACGAACGCAAGGAACGTTTCCGGACAATTCCCATACCCATTCTGAAAGGTTTGATGGGTTACCGGGTGTCGTTTATTCGCGCCAAAGATGAAGCCGCCTTTCGCGCAATCGATAGCATTGAAGCACTCGGCGAGTTTCAGGCCGGCCAAGGCACCACCTGGCCTGACGTCGACACCTTGCGCCATAACGGCCTGCCGGTAGTCACTGCGCACAACTATGCATCTCTGTTCCGTATGCTTCTGGCCCAGCGCTTTGATTACTTTCCCCGCGGCGCCCACGAGATTCTGGACGAAATCGCCAATTTCGACACCGAGGGCCTGATGCCCGAGCCCAGTTTTATTCTGGCCTACCCCTCGCCCGTTTACTTTCACGTTCGTCGGGATAACGTCGCCTTGGCGGAACGCATCAAAACCGGATTGCAGCGCGCGATCGCGGACGGCTCGTTCGATGAACACTTTTACAACCACGAAATTATTGTCAACACCTTTGAGCAATTACAACTCGATAAGCGCAAGGTATTCTTTTTGTGCAACCCGGCTTACCGGGAATCACCCTGGCTGGACGATGACCGTTACTGGATCCATCCCTGGCCTAAAGATTTGTGCGCGACAGCTCCCAAGCAGGGCTTACTCACAAGAGATAGCGGTTAGAACAACAAAAATGAGGTACCCACATTGTGCGCCAGACTCGCTTCCCATCCCTGACAGGCCTGCTTGCAAGCCTGTTTTTTTCCTGCCTCGCCAGTACGCCAGCACTGGGCTGTTCACTCAAAGCCGGTGACGACGTGCCAACACTGGTGTTTCCACTACGCCACGAAGCAAGGCACGATCACGCCAGCTATTACATCGGGTTGTTGGAATTGATTCTGGTAAAAACAGAAAACGATTTTGGCCCGTGCGAGCTGCGGATTTACGACCAGGAACTGCCCCAGACCCGGCACTATCTGCACCTGGAGCAGAGGATGGGCATCGACATTATCGATGCCACCAGCAACTTTGAGCACAGCGAACGCTTCAGTGTGATCCCCGTGCCGATTTTTAAAGGTTTGATGGGCTACCGGGTCGCCTTTGTACGCGCGGAAGACCAGGAAGCATTCGGTGAGATTGACGGTCTGGAAGCCTTGTCCCAGTGGCGAGCGGGCCAGGGTGGCCCCTGGCCTGACGTCGACGTTTTACGCCGCAACGGCTTACCCGTGGTCACGGCCCACACCCATCGGGCACTCTACCGCATGCTCCGGGCGGGGCGCTTTGATTACCTGCCACGCGGGGCCCATGAAATCAAAGACGAACTGGAAAACTTTGACACCGAGGGCCTGGTGGTGGAGTCCCGCCAGCTGTTCGCCTACCCGTCTCCGTCATTCTTCCACGTTCACCCGGACAATACCTACCTTGCCAATCGGATCAAAACCGGACTCCAACGGGCTATTGAAAGCGGCGCCTTCGATGACTTCTTTTATAATCACGAAATGATTCAATACGTGTTTGACGATTTGGGGCTCGCCGAGCGCGAGGTACACTTTATGTGTAACCCGCGGCACACAGACGATCCCTGGTTGGCAGACAAGCGCTATTGGGTTATACCCTGGCCCGAAGATCTGTGCACCGAGACCCCCGAACCGGGCGAACTGATTGACGCCGGCGCTTAGGCCACCGACTTGAAGTAACTGACCTTGCGTGCCAGCTCATCCGCCAACTGCGCCAGATCCCGACTGGCGCCCGCCACCTGATTGGAACTGGCTGCCGAGGCCAGGGTCGCTTCGCTGATCTGGGCAATACTCTGATTGACCGTTTCTGCCACCTGACTCTGCTCTTCCGCGGCGCTGGCAATCTGGGCATTCATGTCGGTAATCGCCATCACCTCGGTGCGGATACTACCCAGAGCGGCTTCCGAAGCCTGAGTCTGGGCGACAGTATCCTGAGCCAGATTGCGGCTCACCTCCATGATCTCGGCGGCGCCGCCCGCGCCCTCTTGCAGCTCGCCAATCATGGTGCTGATTTCACGGGTAGACGTTTGCGTGCGGGTGGCCAGTGAGCGCACCTCGTCCGCCACCACCGCAAATCCCCGCCCGTGCTCACCGGCCCGGGCGGCCTCAATCGCGGCGTTAAGCGCGAGCAGATTGGTCTGCTCGGCAATGGCGTTGATCACCTCGATGATTTTTTCGATATCACCACTTTGCTGGGACACCGCCTGCACTTTATCGGAAGCCTCCTCCAGGGTCTGCGCCAAACGCTGAATGGCACCGGCGGTCTGCTCCACAGTGCCATTACCGGTAGCCACTTCCCGGTCGGCATTCTGGGTCGCATCCGCCGCGCTTGAGGCGTTGCGTGCGACCTCACCCACCGAGGCGGTCATCTGGTTGATGGCCGTGGCCATCTGCTCGGTCTCCATGGACTGGCGTTCGACCAGCTGACGGTTGTCGTCCGAGGCCGAGCTCAGCTCCTCAGACGAACGGCTCAGGCTTTCCGCCGCACTGCGGACCTCGTGGATAATGCCCGCCAGGCGCTCGACCATACGATTCATCCGCCCCATGACACTGTCCGGATAGCGACTGGCCTGAAACACCTTCAGGTGCCCGTCGGCAAACGCCGCAATGGCTGCGTCAAGCTCGTGGGGCTCAGCCCCGAGGGTGCGCTTGATCTGGCGGATAATCAGACTCGACACCAACAGACTGAAGGCGATCGCCACCAGTGTGAAAATCACCATGGCAATTGCAAAACCGCTGGCGATTTCCTGCACGCCGGTAACCTCTTCGGCGATCACCCCTTCCTGGTAATCGATAAAGGCATTGATATCAGCCAGCCACTGGCTGTACTCGGCCGAGACGCTGGCCAGCAACAACGCCCGAGCGCCCTGGATATCACCGGCCTGGCGCTGGGCGATCAGCGTTTGGGTTTGCGCCAGGGCGCTGCGCTCCGTGGCCTCGATCCGCGCCAGCAACTGACGCTCATTGGCACTGGGGTCCTGGGCGCGGAAAAGCGCTGCCAACTCGTCGGCCGACGCCTGATAGAACTCGGCCAGCTGGGTCACGGTCCGCAGGTGGTCATTGAGCGCGCGGTCGTCCTCCACCAGGACCGCATCCCGCAGGGCAATAGCCCGATCGTGGACGCTGCCACGAAAATTGATAGCGTAGCGTTGTTTGAGGCTGGCGCCCTCATTGACCCGGGTGAGGGTGTCATCGATCACCAGCACACGCTGGACCCCCAACAGAGTGACCAGCACCATCAAAACGAGAATCAGACCGAAGCTGAGTGCGAGGCGCTGGGCGAGAGTAAGCTGCTTGAACATGGGGGTATCCTTGACCGTTTATGGTGCCAAAGATACGGCCAGATTTGGCGCGTGGATCAACATACAGGGATTGCAGGCGGGAATCTTTGCGCTTATTAACAAAAGAGCGGCCCGAAGGCCGCTCTTTTGTTGATCTCCGTGAGTACGGGAAATTACTCCGCCGGATCAGGGAAACGGCTGCCCCAGATACTCGGGCCTTCGCTACTCATGGCGGTAAAGGTCACCGTAAACTGACGCAGCACCTCACTGTACTGGTGCGACAACACACCGTGGTAAGGCTCGCTATCGCCATCCAGGGTGATGGTAATGCGGTTGTCGCCCCGGTATTCCCACTCACCGGTCAGCTCGCCGGTGATACTGCCATCGGCCTCCAGCGCAATACGGTCGGAGTTGCGGAAGCCCCGCAGCAGAGGCAGGCTGTGCTCGATAAACATGTACTCGCCCACCGCCTGTTGCTCGCTGACCTCCCAGCTCAGCTCACCTTCGGCCTCGCTATGGGGGACATAGCGGTGCGGGGAGACCACCAGCCAGTCATCCTCGTTGATGAACATCTCGTGCACGCGGATCTGGTGTTGCTCACCGAGGCCCGGGAAGCGGGTGTGGAAGAACAGGAAGTGCTGCTCGGTCTCCGCCTCGTAGAAGGCGCTATTATGGCCCGGTGAGACATAGCCCACGCCGTTGCCAAAACCCGGCTCTCCGGAGCGCCGATCAAAGCGGAAGCCGCCCATCAGCTTTTGCCCGTGAGGGGTTATGTGCTCATCGGCACAATCGAGAATACAGCTGCCGCCCGGCCCTTTGACATCACTCATATCAGTGCCACTACCGTCCACGAAGGGACCGTCCGGGTTGCGTGAGCGCGCCACCCGCTGCTCATAGCCGCCGGTGGAATCCAGACCGCCGTAGGTCATCAGCAGGTAGTAATAATCCGTCTCCGGACTGTAGTGCATATAGGGTCCTTCAATGCGCGCGTGATTGCCGCCCCACACGTGGGTCCCATAGCCCTGACCGGGTACCGGCAGGCCTGTTTCCTCGTCCATGTCGAGCACAAAGATACCGCCCGAGTAAGAGCCATAGACCATCCACAGCTCGCCGTCCTTGTCGTAAAAGACGTGCGGGTCAATGGCGTGCGGCTCGGTGAAGCTGTTGAAGTTGCCGCCTGTGGGATGATATTCGGCGTTTTCCGCGCCGGTCTCCATACCCGACCAAAGGAAAATGCCCTGGTCTTCGTAGGGGCCCTCGATATCATCAGATACAGCCAGGCCCAGAGCGCCGCGCGGGCGATCGCCCTGGCTGCCGTTGTAGTAGAAGTAGAAGCGGCCGTCGCCCAGCTGGGTCACATCCGCTGCCCACATGCTGGGGCCGCGGGTCCAGGCAAAGAGCTCATCCAGCTCATCCAACACACGTTCAAACAGCGGGTTACTGTTATTCACGCCCTCGGCAAAACGGGTCCAGTTCATCAGGTCCGTGGAGCGCGCCGCAGCCATATGGGAACCGAACACATAATAGGTATCGTCCACCTTGATGATGGAGGGGTCGTGCACGGTTGCGTTGGAGAAGCTCACCGCGGTAGGCGGCGGCGTGCTATTGCCGTTGGCACCGCCGTTGCCATTGGTACCGCCATTACCGTTACCGTTCGCATTACCGTTGCCGCCGTCGTCAGACGAGCTGCCACCGCAACCGGCAAGGGCAAGAGCCAAGGCGAGTGCGCTGGTCGGGAAAAACTGTTGTTGCCACTTCATCAGAATACCTCTACGTCAATTCAGATTATTGGAATTATGTAATCAGGGTGTGTTGCGGCGCCAATAACGCCGCCGATGACATACTATTATAGTACAATAATCCCAAAATAGTTCAATGCTTGACCAGAAAAATCCCGATCAGTGGATATCGAGCAGGAAGGTGACCGGACCGTCATTGACCAGCGCGATTTGCATATCGGCCCCGAAAACCCCCGTCGCGACTGGGCTGTGGCGACGTTTGAGCTGGGCAACAAAGGTGTCGTACAGAGCCTCAGCCTGCGCCGGCGGCGCCGCGGTCGAAAATCCCGGGCGCAAGCCTTTGCGGGTGTCGGCCGCGAGGGTGAACTGGGATACGGCCAACACCCCGCCGCCGGCCTGCACCACATTGGCATTCATGCGGCCCTCGGCATCGGCGAAGACCCGGTAGCCCAGCACCTTATCGAGCATGCGCTCGACAATCACCGGGCTATCCCCGGGCTCCACGCCCAGAAACAACAGAAGTCCGTGATCGATAGCCCCTACAGTCTCGCCTGCCACCTGGACCGAGGCCGAACTGACCCGCTGAATCAGCGCCCGCACCGCCAGGCCTCCGACTCAGGCAAAACTTTTGTCATCGCCCGGGCGCAGCTGTCGGGCCATGGCGTCGGTGGCCCGAATCAGGGCGTCGACAATGCCCGCCTCACGCGACGCGTGGCCGGCATCGCGAATGATGTTCAGCTCCGCGTCGGGCCAGGCCCGCTGCAACTCGCAGGCACCTTCGAGCGGGCAGATCATGTCATACCGACCGTGAACGATGGTGCCGGGAATACCCTGCAGACGGTAGGCGTTATTGAGCAGTTGATTCTCTTCCAAGAACGCCTTGTTGCGGAAAAAGTGCGCCTCAATACGCGCCAGCGCCAAGGCTTTATAGGGGTCCGAAAAAGAATCCACCACATCCGGGTTGGGTCTCAGCGTCGCACAACGCCCCTCCCACAGGGACCAGGCCTTGGCGGCCCCCATCTTCTGTAATTCGTTATCGCCGGTAAGAAGGCGATAGTAGGCCTCGATCAGCTCGCCGCGCTCGACCTCCGGCACCGGGTGGAGAAAATCGGCCCAGTAATCAGGGAATACCCGGCTGGCACCGTCCTGATAGAACCAGTCGATGTCCCGCTGGCGGGCCAGAAACACGCCCCGCAGAATCAACCCCAGCACCTTTTGCGGGTGCTCCTCGGCATACACCAGGCCGAGGGTGGCTCCCCAGGACCCACCAAAGACCACCCACTGTTCGATACCGAGCGCGATACGGATGGTTTCCAGGTCTGCCACCAGGTGCTCAGTGGTGTTGCCATCCAGCGAAGCGTGAGGCTTGGAACGCCCGGCACCGCGCTGATCAAAGAGGATAATGCGGTAGAGGTCCGGGTCAAAAAAGCGTCGGTCGTATTTGCCGCACCCGGCGCCGGGGCCCCCGTGGATAAACACCACCGGGATACCGTCCGGATTGCCGGACTCATCCACGTACAGCTCATGGGGGGGATCCACGGGGATCATGTGGCGTTGATGGGGTTTGATTTCCGGGTAAAAAGTCAGCATTGTTGTGTTTTTCCAGGCCCTGTAGGTGTCCGTTTAACCCCTTTACAGTAGCACAAAGGCAACCGTTATGGCTTCTGCACAAGCACTCGTGCGCTGCGATTGGTGCGGCGATGATCCACTCTACCAAGCCTACCACGACGACGAATGGGGGGTACCTCTGCGCGACGAACGCAAACTGTTTGAGTTTCTGATTCTCGAAGGCGCCCAGGCCGGGCTGGCCTGGATTACCGTGCTGCGCAAGCGCGCCCACTACCGGGAGGTGTTCGATCAGTTCGATCCCGAGCAGGTCGCCCGCTACTGTCCGGCCCGGATCGAGACACTGCTGCAGGATCCGGGTATTATCCGCAACCGCCTGAAAGTCGAAAGCGCCGTGCGCAACGCCCGGGCCTGGCTGGCCCTCAAAGACGCCGGGATTGATCCGGTAGCCTGGCTCTGGCAGTGGGTCGAGGGTGATCCCCAACAGAACCATTGGCGTAAGATGTCCGATGTGCCGGTCACCACCCCCGCCTCCGACGCCATGAGTAAAATGCTCAAACAGCGCGGTTTCAATTTTGTCGGCAGCACGATCTGCTATGCCTTTATGCAGGCAACGGGTATGGTGAACGATCATCTGGTGACCTGCCATCGTCACCAAGCGTGCGCCGCCATGGCATAACCCGACTCCGGTATCATTGCGACGGCTTCGGCGCCTTGCTAGGCTTTATGGTTACATCACCTATAAGGAGGTTACCCCTCATGCAGTCTCCCCTACTTCGCTCATTCTCGCGCCGCGCGCGGGAACTGACCGCCCTGACCCTGGGCACCTTCTTGCTGGCCGCCTGCGCCCACAGCGATAACGGCGACGCCCTGATAGTCGAAACCGAAGAACACACCCTGGCCGTCACCACCGTGACCGACGGCCTCAACCACCCGTGGGGCCTGGCGTTTCTGCCCAACGGCGACATGCTGGTAACCGAGCGCGGTGGCGACATGCGCGTCGTCAGCGCCGACGGCACCAAAGGCGACCCCCTCGCCGGCCTGCCGGCGATCCAGAGCCGCGGTCAGGGCGGCCTGCTGGATGTGACCCTGCACCCGAATTTTGAACAGAACCGCCGCGTTTACTTCGCCTATTCCGAGCCCGGCGATGGCGGTGCCAGTACGGCCGTCGCTTACGGCACACTGGGCGACGGTGGACTGACTGACGTCACCCGCATCTTCAGCCAGGTGCCCAAGCTCACCGACAACGGGCACTGGGGCTCGCGCCTGGTGTTTGACGACGAAGGCCACCTGTTTATCACGCTCGGGGATCGCCGCGCCCAGGACGAAGCCCAATCCCTGGAAAACCATATCGGCACCGTGGTGCGTCTGCATGACGACGGCCGCATCCCCGAGGACAACCCCTACGTAGATCACGACACCGCCCTGCCGGAGATCTGGTCCTACGGCCACCGCAATATTCAGGGTGCCGATCTGCACCCGCAAACCCGCGAGCTGTGGACCGGCGAGCACGGCCCCCAGGGCGGTGACGAGATCAACCACACTCGCGCCACCCTCAACTACGGCTGGCCGGTGATCACCCACGGTGAGCAATACGGCGGCGGCACCATCGGCGAAGGTATCACCCACAAAGAAGGCATGGAACAACCCCTGCATTACTGGGTTCCGTCCATCGCCAACGCCGGCATGACGTTCTACACCGGCGAAGCCTTCCCCGCCTGGCAGGGCAACCTGCTGGTGACGGCACTGCGCTCACAATTGCTGTCACGCCTGGTGTTCGATGGCGAAGACGTAGCGCACGAGGAGCGGATGTTCTCCGACACCATCGGCGCACGCCTGCGTCACGTCGTTCAGGGTCCCGATGGTCTGCTGTACCTGCTGACTGACGAGCGCAACGGCCGCATCCTGAAAGTGGCCCCCGCCAGCGAATAAACCCCAGCGCCGCGAATGCTCGCGGCGCAATTCCCTTTGTAAGGACTGAGCATGCCCGAGTACCGCGCCATTAACGACCGTGTCGAAGAGCGCTTTCATCAACCGGACGCGGCCACCCGCGCCCTGCAACAAAAAACCGGTGTCCTGCTCACCAATTTGGGCACTCCCGATGCACCGGAAGCCTCGGCCCTGCGCCGCTACCTGAATCAATTTCTGTCCGACCCGCGCGTGATTGAAGTGCCGCGTCTGCTCTGGTGGCTGATTCTGCACGGTGTCATCCTGCGCATTCGTCCCAAACGCTCCGCGGAAGCCTACAAAAGTGTTTGGACCGACGAGGGCTCGCCCCTGCTGACCATCAGCCGGCAACAAACCGAGGCCGTGCAAAACGCTCTGGGCGATAAAGCTGTGGTGAAATTGGGGATGCGCTATGGCAACCCTTCCATCGCCAGCGCCCTGCGCGAGTTTCAGGAACTGGGCATCCGACGCATCGTGGTGCTGCCGCTCTACCCCCAGTACTCCGCCGCCACCACCGGCTCCACTTTCGACGCCATCGCCCGGGAACTGACCCACTGGCGCTGGGTGCCGGAGCTGCACTTTCTCAATGGCTATGTGGATAACCCGCTCTTTATCCACGCCCTGGCCCAGAGCGTACAGGAGCACATCAGCGCCCACGGCATGCCCGACAAGATTCTGTTTTCCTATCATGGCACCCCCAAACGCTACCTGACCTCGGGCGACCCCTACCACTGCCTGTGCCACAAAACCACACGCCTGGTGCGGGAAAAGCTCGGGCTGAGCGAAGACCAGTGCATGACGACCTTTCAGTCCCGTTTTGGCCGGGAGGAATGGCTCAAGCCCTACACCGACGAAGTCCTGAAAGCCCTGCCCGGCGAAGGCGTGAAAAACATCGCCATCCTGTCACCGGCTTTCAGCGCCGACTGCCTGGAAACCCTGGAAGAACTGGAAGAGGAAAACCGCGGGTATTTTATGGACGCCGGCGGCGAGGAATATCATTACATCCCTGCCCTGAATGACCGGCCGGATCATATCGCCGCGATTGTCGATGTGCTGCGTAGCTGCCGTATCTGAAGCTGAGTGCTCCCGTGCCGAACCGGATGTTGGTTGCCACAATGCCGAATCAAAGGTTCAGTGCCACAGTGTGGAGATAGCAGGTTCAGTGCCACAGGTGTCGGATTACGCCTTCGGCTAATCCGACCTACTGGAAAGAACCCACCCATGTTCGAGTAGGTCGGATTAGCGCAGCGTAATCCGACAAAACACCGCCAAACTCAAGACAGGGTCCCGATGCCTTACCCCAACACCGTTCGCAGCATTTGTATCGCCAAGCCGATCAGCAACAGGGCAAACAGCTTCTTCAGCGTGGACACGGGTAGTTTGTGCGCGAGCCTGGCGCCGAGCGGGGCGGTCAGAACGCTGACCGCCGCAATGGCCAGTACTGCGGGCCAGAAAATATAGCCCACGGTGTACTCGGGCAAACCCCTGACGGGAAGACCGTTGACGAAATACCCGAAGGCCCCGGCACAAGCGATGGGTAAGCCCACCGCCGCCGAGGTCCCGATGGCGGTCTGCAGGCGCACATTGCACCAGGTGAGAAAGGGTACGGTCATGGTCCCGCCACCGATAGCCACCAGCGCGGAGATCCCGCCGATGCCAGTGCCGACCGAGGTCATCCCCCAAGGGCCGGGCAGTTGCCGGCTCGGTTGCGGTTTGCGGTTGAGGATCATCTGCACGGCGACATAGCTCATAAACACCGCAAAAAACACGGCGAGCGGTTCCGAGGGCAGCCAGGTGGCCAGAAAAGTGCCCGCGAAGGTCCCCACCAGAGCCCCTGGCGCCAGGGCCGAGACCGCTTTCCAGTGCACAGCATTGCGCCGGTTGTGGGCGCGCAAGCTGGCAACAGCGGTGGGAATGATCGCGGCCATGGAAGTCCCCAAAGCCATGTGCATAACATCGCCATCATCCACCCCCAAAGCCACAAAAATCAATGCCAGTATCGGCACCATGATACCGCCGCCACCAATACCGAAGAGCCCGGCCGCAAAACCTGTGACACCCCCCAAGCATAAAAATACCGCAATCCACGTCAACTCCACGACAACCTCTCAGTCGGCTCAAGCACCCAAGAATACCATGGCAAGCTACCCTCCCTCCCTTTCGCGCCATTGCGAGGCACGACCCACGAATAGCGCACCAAGACACAGCGGCATAACTCGCCAACTGGCGGGCAATTTTAGTGCAGATAGTCGCACAACCCCAAAACTGTGCACGATTGCTGTGCACCCTGAGTTTGCGACGGAATACGAAAACGCCCGCATGATCAATAAAAAATTCATTAAATTCAATAGCTTATGCTTATTTTCTGGCAGTTGGATCGTTTCTTGCGGACGAACTGAACACAACATCAGTCTGCCAACGATTGGCTACCGTTAACCTCTGACTTTATATGGACCTCTTATGTCGTACTTACTTCCCTCCGAATTCGCCACCAAAATGGTGGACACCGGCGAATCCAAACTGTTTATGGCCAACCGCGACGCGTTTATCCGCGCGTTTATGGCCGGTGCCATCCTCGCCTTGGCCGCCGTATTTGCGGTGACGGTCGCCGTGCAGACCGGCTCACCGCTGGTGGGTGCACTGCTGTTTCCGGTGGGTTTCTGTATGCTTTACCTGATGGGCTTCGACCTGCTCACCGGGGTCTTTGTGCTGACGCCGCTGGCCTACTTCGATCGCCGCCCCGGTGTCACGGTTGCCGGCATCTTTCGCCATTGGGGTATTGTCTTTATGGGCAACCTGTTAGGCGCACTGCTGGTGGCCTTTTTGATGGCCATTGTCTTTACCTACGGCTTTTCCACCGACCCCGGCGTGGTCGGCGAGCGCATTGCCAACATTGGCCACGATCGCACTCTGGGTTACAAGGAACACGGCGCTGCGGGTATGCTGACCATCTTTATCCGGGGTGTCCTGTGTAACTGGATGGTGTCTCTGGGCGTGGTTGGCGCCATGATTTCCACCACCGTAAGCGGCAAGGTCATCGCCATGTGGATGCCCATCATGCTGTTCTTTGCCATGGAGTTTGAGCACTCCATTGTGAACATGTTTCTGTTTCCCTTTGCCCTGATGGTAGGCGGTGACTTTTCCATCATGGACTACATCATCTGGAACGAGCTTCCGGTAGTGATCGGCAACTTTGTCGGCGGCATTGCCCTGACCGGGCTGACCCTTTACGCCACCCACGTACGCACCGGTGCCCAACGGACCCTGTAATGCCGAACCTGCTGACGATCTCTCTGGGCCAGTATTCCAGTGCGGGGCGCAAGCCCCGCAATCAGGACTTTCACGGTGCCTGCATTCCCGAGCCACCACAACTGACCACCAAAGGCATCGCCCTGGCACTGGCCGACGGTATCAGCAGTAGCGATGTCAGCCATATCGCCAGCCAGGCCACGGTGGCCAGTTTTCTGGAAGACTACTACTGCACACCGGAGACCTGGTCGGTCAAGCAGTCCGCCCAGCGGGTACTCATGGCCACCAACTCCTGGTTGCACGCCCAAACCTCGCGCAGCCCCTATCGCTTTGACAAAGACCGGGGCTATGTCTGCACCCTGAGCGCACTGGTGTTCAAGGGCCAGCAAGGCCATCTGTTTCATGTCGGCGATGCCCGTATCTACCGACGCCAGGGCGACAGGCTGGAACCCCTGACCGAGGATCACCGCCACTGGCTCAACCGGGACGAGAGCCTGCTGAGCCGGGCCATGGGCGTCAAGCAACATCTGGAGATTGACTACCAGCGTCTGGCCCTGACGCAGGGGGATACCTTTGTGCTGGCCACAGACGGGGTCTACGAGTTTTGTGATGAACCCACCATGGTGGCGGCTATTGATGCGGCGGCCAACCTGGATGAGGCCGCCCGGGCCATCGTCGAGCAGGCCCTGGAACGGGGCAGCGACGATAACCTCACCGTGCAGGTGGCCCGCATTGACTCACTGCCCGATCGCGCCGGTCAGAGCAATGTGCAGGCGCTCGCGCAGCTGCCCCCGCCGCCACCGCTCGAGCCCGGGAAAGTGCTGGACGGCTACCGGGTCGTACGCAAGCTGCACGCCAGCAGCCGCAGTCACGTCTACCTGGTGCAGGATGGCGCCACGGGCGAGCGGCGCGTACTCAAAACCCTGTCCACCGAGTTGGGCGCCGACCCGGCACAGGTGGAGCGCTTTCTCACCGAGGAGTGGATTGCCCGGCGTATCGCCAGCCCCCAGGTGGCCCAGTCTTTCCCGCCCGAAGGCGAGCGCAGTTGTCTGTATACCCTGAGCGAGTATATTCAGGGACGCAGCCTGAGCCAGTGGCTGCGGGACAACCCGCGCCCCAGCCTTACCCAGGTGCGCCATATCGTCGAACAGATTGCCCAGGGCCTGCGCGCCTTTCACCGGCTGGAAATGCTGCACCAGGATCTGCGCCCGGACAACATCATGATTGACGATAACGACGCGATAAAGATCATCGATTTCGGCTCTACCCGAGTGGCGGGTCTGACAGAAACCGATGCCGACCCGGGGGACGAGCCCCTGTTGGGCACCGCCCAGTACACGGCGCCGGAGTATTTTGTGGGTGGCTTCATATCTCCGCGGGCCGACCTCTACTCGCTGGCGGTGATCACCTACCAGATGCTGACCGGGCATATGCCCTACGGCACTCAGGTCGCAAAGGCCCGCACCCGCGCCGCCCAGCACAAGTTGCGCTATCAGCCGGCAATGACCCACAACCCGGCGTTGCCCTTCTGGCTGGACGATGTGCTGAAAAAGGCCCTGCACCCCAACCCTTTCAAGCGCTATGCCGAGCTGTCGGAGTTCACCGTCAACCTGCGTCAACCGGACCCGGCGCTGCTCAACAAAACCCGCCCGGCACTGATCGAGCGCAATCCGGTGCGCTTTTGGCAGGTGTGCTCACTGGCGCTGGCACTGACCAGCCTGGGGCTGCTCGCGGCGCTTCTTCACTAGCCGGGCACTGGCTCAGGAGAGTGCTATAATGCGCAGCTTTTAAGTCGATCATCTGCCCATGAGCCGTTCCCGTTTCGAAAAGTTCAAGCGCGTGCTGAGCCAGCGCCAGCACGACATGACCGTGCTCACCGACGAAGTACACAAGGCCCAGAACGTCTCGGCCATCCTGCGTACCGCCGACGCGGCGGGCATTGCGCACATGCATATGGTGCAGCCCGAGCGCGGCCGTCTGGTATACCACCACACGTCCGGCGGCAGCAGCCGGTTTACCGGTGTCAGCATTCACCCCGACATAAAAACCGGCATGGATACCCTGCGTGCCCAAGGCATGACACTCTACGCCGCCCACTGGTCCGACCGGGCAATACACTACCGGGAGGCCGATTTTACCCGACCGTTTGCGCTGATCATGGGGGCAGAAAAGAAAGGCTTAAGTGACTACGCCGCCGAGCATGCAGATGAGCACCTGACGATTCCCATTATCGGGATGGTGGAAAGTTACAATGTGAGTGTCGCGGCGGGCATCATCTTGCAGGAAGCGCTGCACCAGCGGCAGGCCAAAGGCATGTACGAACAGGAAGTGGACGAGTGGGATCCGGCGGTGCGGGAACTGCTGTTTCGCTGGATGCACCCGCAGATGGTCCGTTACTGCGAGCGCTTCAAGTTGCCCTTCCCGGAGATGGACGAGGACGGTGACATAATCCCGCCAAAGGATCCTGCCTACCGCCGTCCGCCGCGCAAGGGCGCCTAGCCAAACTGGCTGGAGGTCGTCCGGCAGGCGTTGTACAGCCGGGAGTAACGCCGGTCGGCCCAACGGCCATAAATCGCATCCACCCAGCGGCCAACCAGCGGCCAGCGCAGCGGCTTGAACAGCCACCCCAGGTGGGTATAAGACCAGGCGGCCAGGGTCGCATCGGCACCCAGCTCCCACCGGCCGTCGGGCAGGCGCAAATGCAGACGGCGCAGCATCCATTCACGCTCAAGTTCGGTGATGTTATCCAGGCTGTGGATGTCGATCAAATGCAGGTTGTCCCGCTTAAACCGGTGCAGCAGCTGCATCTCGCGCCGACACAAGGGGCACATCCCGTCGTAGTACAGACGTGCGGGGCTATCAATTATCTCTGTCATGGCATGGTCCTGACGTTATGGTTATTGTCGGTACGGGCCTGTCTATAGCGCAGATCATCACCTCTGAAAGGTTGGCGCGCTAATCCCGTTTTTTGTGCTTCTCCATGCGATCCAGTTCATTCTGGTACTTTTCCAGCTCTTCCCAGTCATGGGGCGTCCCCGCGTTCAGGTGCTCAGGGTGCTGGGCACGCTTGCGGGCTTGCGCTTCGAGCGAGTGGTCAACGTCCTGCCCCTCCTTCTCCTTCATTTGCCTCTCATAGCGCTTTAAAAACTCGGACGCTTTCATAACTTTTTCCTCACTACTCACCATAGTTATACGCAATCATTTTGTAAACAGGGAGGGTTTTTTACCCTTCTTATCAAAATGTTATAAAAGACCCTCCCTACCATCTCCCGTTAGAGCAAAAAAATATAACCACAGGGTAATTTTCCACCCCACCTTATAGTCTCATTAAACATTTGTGTGCTATGGTTTTAGCTCGTCGTCATAGTGACTATTAGTTGCTGAAAGCAAGAACATGACGGCGACACCTAACCGGAAGGAATCGGCCGAGCCACGGCCCTCTCGCAGTTTAAGAATAAGATACCGAGGACAATCACTATGTTATACAGACTCCTGATAGCCTTTTTTGCGCTAACTATGATTACTGCCTGCGGTAGCAGCAGTAGCAATGACGATCCACCTCCCTCTGCCAACGGTAACGGTAACGGCGGTGATAACGGCAACGGCACCAATGGTAATGGCAACGGTGGCGACAACGGTAACGGCACCAATGGCAATGGCAACGGTGGCGACAATGGCAACGGCAACGGTGGCGACAACGGCAACGGCACCAATGGCAATGGCAATGGCAACGGTGGCGATAACGGCAACGGCAATGGCGGCGATACCGAAGCACCCGAACTGCCTGAGGAAGGCGATCTCAGCTTCCGCTTCGTCGATAGTATTGATGGCTGGCACCTCAACGGCACCGGCAACACCACCACGCTCGACAACGAGTACATGCAGATCGCCCACGACAGCGAGCACGAAGCACTGACGCTGACCCCGAAAGACTGGGAGGCCGACAACTGGCGGCTTCAGGCTCGTTATGAGCTAGAGGAAGGGGTTAATTTCGTCGACGCTACGGTCATTTTGGTGGCGGATATTCCCCAGGCATATCTGGATGACGAGGCGCTGGCGATTCAACTGATCCTGCTGGGCAACAGCGGCGACAGCTATGGCGACTTCATCACTCTCGCGCACTACGATGCCGAAACCCAACGCATCGAACTGGACCTTGGCGAACGCGCCGACGACCTGAGCCATATCGGTATCGTTGCCATTCAGTTTGCGCAGCCACCCGCGGACGAAGCCATCAACGACCCTATTGCGGTACGCTCGCTTGACTTCTACCTCGCTCACGACGATGAAGAAGACGAGGAAGATGAGAACGGCGGCACCCAAGAGCCTGAGGGCGATATCGTTTACAGTTTCAGCGACAACATTGACGACTGGTATCTGAACGGCGCGGGCCCTGGCACCACCACTAGCGATAACATCGAGATCGCTCACGACGCCGAAGCGGGCGCCATGGTAATCACACCCATCAACTGGGGCGCAGACACGTGGCAGCTCGAACCTCGCGCGGATATTCCCGCAACCGACCTGTCCGGCGCGACCATCACCTTCGTTGTGGACATTCCACAGTCATACGCCGATGACGGCAACTTGCGCCTGCAACTGTCGGCCGATGGCCAATACCTGGGATGGCTGGAAGTGGTTGCCGGTGAAAACACCCTTACAGGTACCGTCGGTGACGACATCGCGACTGAAGCCACCTCTTTCGGTATTCAGCTGGCTCGGGCGCCGACCGACGAGGACATCAAGGATCCGATTCTGGTCAAATCTGTGGCTGTTGTGCTCGCCACGGAGGAGGAAGAAGAGGAAGACAACAGTATCCAGCTTTCCTTGGAGAGCGGCTGGCGCACCAACCCCGGTGCCGTAGAGTTTGATTACATCCCTGAAGGGGTCACCTACTCTCCGGTAGCCGAGAACGACCAGCTGGTTTACGATCTGGCGGGCCCAGCCGATGTTCATGGTCGCGTGCTCGAAGTCGCCCTGCAGGTCGATCAGGCGTTTATCGACAGCGGCGCCAGTCTTGAACTGCTGATTCAGGAGAAAGGCAGTTGGAGTGGTTCATTCTGTGCGATTACAGAAACTCTGGAAGACCAAGTGCCCGCACTGGTTACCTGCACGGCCAACGCTGATAATGAACTACTGAGCCCCGCTGAGGGCGAAGAAATTCAGCTGGGCATCCAAGCCAAAGGCAGCCCTGCAGGTACGGTTCGACTGATGATGGTGCAGATCCGCGACCCGGATTAATGCCACAACAATAATCAGTAACCCACAAAAAAGGGGCCGCAATCTGCGGCCCCTTTTTTGATCAAACGCTTAAGCAAAAACAGTTACTTCTTCGCGCGCTTGCGCTCGTTCTCGGTCAGCAGTTTCTTACGCAGACGAATGCTCTGCGGCGTGACTTCGACCAGTTCATCGTCTTCGATAAACTCCAGTGCCTGCTCCAGGGTGTGGCGCACTGGCGGGGACAGCGTCAACGCCTCATCGGTACCCGCAGCGCGGATGTTGTTGAGCTGCTTGGCTTTGGTGGGGTTGACCACCAGGTCATTGCTGCGCGAGTGCAAGCCCACGATCTGGCCTTCGTAAACTTCCGCCCCGTGTCCCAGGAACAGGCGACCGCGATCCTGCAGCGTATAGAGGGCGTAGGCCAGCGTCTTGCCTTTTACCATGGACACCAGCACGCCATTCTGGCGGCTGACCACGTCGCCGCCTTTGACCGGACCGTAGTGGTCAAAGATGCTGGTCATGATGCCCGAACCCGAGGTCAGGGTCAGGAACTGGCCGCGGAAACCGATCAGGCCCCGTGACGGTACGATGAACTCCAGCTTGACCCGACCCTTGCCGTCCGGCTCCATATTGGTCATCTCGGCCTTGCGCAGCCCCAGCTCTTCCATAACAGAGCCCTGGTGCTGATCTTCTACGTCGATCACTACCTGTTCGAACGGCTCGTGAATTTCACCGTCGACCTCTTTCTGGATCACCTCGGGACGGGATACGCCCAGCTCGAAACCTTCGCGACGCATGTTTTCGATCAATACCGACAAGTGCAACTCGCCGCGACCGGAGACCTTGAACTTGTCCGGGGTATCGCCCGGCTTCACGCGCAGCGCCACGTTGTGAATCAGCTCCTGCTCCAGGCGCTCACGGATGTTGCGGCTGGTGACGAACTTGCCTTCCTTGCCCGCGAAGGGCGAGTCGTTGACCTGGAAGGTCATGCTTACGGTAGGCTCATCCACGGTCAGCGGCGGCAGCGCCTCAACCTGCTCGGGGTTACACAGGGTGTCGGAAATGCTCAGGCCGTCGATACCGGTAATACAGACAATATCACCGGCGGTGGCGCGGTCGGTTTCCACCCGCTCCAGGCCGTGGTGCCCCATGACCTGCAATACCTTGGCTTTGCGCGGCTTGCCCTTGGCATCAACCACAACCACCGGCTGGTTGGGTACCAGGCTGCCTCGGGTGATACGGCCGATACCGATAACACCCACATAGCTGTTGTAGTCCAGCGCCGAAATCTGCATCTGGAACGGGCCATCGATATCCACATCCGGCGATTTGACCTGATTGACGATCATCTCGAACAGCGGCGTCATATCATCCGCCAGCTCCTCGGGCGAGGGGCCAGCCACGCCGTTCAAGGCAGAGGTGTAGATGATCGGGAAATCGAGCTGCTCATCGGTCGCGCCCAGGCGGTCGAACAGGTCGAAAATCTGGTCGATAACCCAGTCCGGACGGGCACCCGGGCGATCAACCTTGTTAACCACAACAATCGGGTGCAAACCTTTTTCAAACGCCTTGCTGGTTACGAAGCGGGTCTGGGGCATGGGGCCGTCGACGGCATCCACCAGCAACAGCACCGAGTCCACCATCGACAGTACCCGCTCTACCTCGCCACCGAAGTCGGCGTGCCCGGGGGTGTCTACGATGTTGATGCGGTATTCGTTCCAGCGGATCGCGGTGTTCTTGGCGAGAATGGTGATACCCCGCTCGCGCTCCTGATCGTTGGAGTCCATGATGCGCTCAGAGCCTTCGTCACGTCGGTCCAGGGTGCCAGACTGGGACAGAAGTTTGTCTACCAGTGTGGTCTTGCCGTGGTCAACGTGGGCGATAATCGCAATGTTGCGCAGGTTTTCAATAGCGGAGTTGGTCACAATGAGGGTCTCTTGACGTGCCGGGGGGTGAACTAAAGGGGCGGCATTATACCTGCCAAGGGGCCCCTACTGATATGATTTTTTAATGAATTCGGCGTTAAAGGCCAAAAAACCCGCGCCCATCGAGGTCTGGACCGAACATATCACCACCGGCGGCGTACTGAAACTGGGTAACTTCGGCGCGATTGACGCGGGTGTAGCAGTTCACCTGGTAGGTGATGGTGCGCCCCCGGGTCTCGGGGTTGGCATAGAGATCCGCCGCCATAAACACCTTGAACAGATTGTCGTCCGCGTCCAGGCGACTGGAGAAGGTATCCACCTCGAGGCTGCGCAACCGCCGCGCAAAGGTCTCCCGCGCACGTTGTTCGCACAAACTTTGGGCGTCACCCAAGGTCAGCTCGACGTGGCGGTGCATCACCCGGTCCACCACTTGCCCACCAAAGGCTGTTATCGATACACCGCTCAGATGCAGGGTGGCGAGCACAGACAACAGCACCAGCAATAAGGCGACGACGATAAAGCCGGCCAGGCTTTTTTCTTCATCCGCGTTGGATTTTCGGGAGTTTGCCATGGTTCGCTCGTGCTGCTCAGGGCCGATAAACGGCCACATTGTGATGACCCGCCTCTTTCAGGTGGGCCGCGTGCAACTGACTCATCACGCCTTTGGCACAGTAGAGCAGATAACGCCGCTCGGCGTCCAGACTCGGGAACTGTGCGCTCAGACGATAAAAAGGAATAGTAAGCACTCGCTCCGGCGGCAGCGCAAGAGGCTTAAGCTCCTGCTCATCCGGATGCCGGATGTCTACCACCAGGTCGTCACCCACCTCCGTGACGATTGCGGGCGCGTCACTGGCGCCCTCCAGGTCCATAACGACATCCTGAATTGCGCGCACCTGCAACTTCTCGAGCGCCCGCTCAAGCACGCCCATGTCGAAACCCTCTTCTGCCGACACGATTTGATCCGGTCGCGCCCGGGTTGTCGGGCGCACAGAAATCACACCGCAATACTCCGGCACCGCAGCAGAAAAGGTTTCGGTGCCAATAGCCCGGGAAATATCAATAATATCGCCCTTATCCATGACAATCAGCGGGCGCAACACCAGATGATCCGTGACCTGATCAATCACATTGAGATTGGGTAGCGTCTGGCTCGAGACCTGGGCAATACTCTCACCGGTCACCAGCGCGTGAAACTGAAAATGCTCCGCGACCCGACCAGCGGCGCGCAACATCATGCGCTTGAGCACGACGCCCATGTAGGCATTATCGACCTTGGCCAGAATCTCACCCACCACATCCTCGAACGGGACGGTGACAAACTTCACGGAGTGCGAAGCGCCGTACTTGTCCCAAAGATAGTAGGAGATTTCCTTGACCGCCATCTCGTGGGCGCGCCCACCGAGATTGAAAAAGCAGAAGTGGGTGCGCAGCCCCCGCTTCATCATCAGATAGGAGGCCACGGTGGAATCAAAGCCTCCGGACACCAGCGACAGCACCGGCTCCTGGGTGCCCAGCGGGTAGCCGCCCAGGCCCTTGCGCTGCTGCGCGACGATCAACAGGCGCTCGTCTTTGATCTCGACTCTCACCGTCACCTCCGGATAGCGCAGGTCGACACCCCGCGCCCCAGTCTGGTGCAACAATGCGCCCCCGAGGCTGCGCTCAACATCGTGGGAGGTAAAACTGTGCTGTCCGGCGCGCTTGGCACGAACCACAAAGGTTCTCCCCTCCAACGCCGGCCCCCAGTGACTGATCACCGGCGGCACCAAGGCATCCAAATCGTCACCTAGTGGGTATTCATGTACCAGTGAAAATGTGGCGATACCCGGCGTATGAGCGAGAACATCACTCACCTGAGCCGTAATCGTCGAGCCCGCCCCGGGCAGAGAGACTTCAATCTTCTCCCAGTCGCGCTGTACCCGGATGCGCTCATCGACGCCCCCGAGCAGGTGCCGCAGGTTATCGCGCAACTGGCGAATAAAGCGCTTACGCACCGGCGGGCTCTTGATAATAATTTCCGGGAATACCTTGACGATAAAATGCATATGGGCCTACTGTAACCAGCTCAAAACTGAAGGCCGAGCATTATACGGGAACGCCTCCGCGGTTCACAGGCGCGACCCGAAGCGCGAAAGCACCAAATAGGTGCATGAAGCCGGGCGCAAGCCCTGTTTTGGTGCATAGACACACCTTCATGTGATGTTTTGGTGCGAAAAACGACGGTGGACCGCCGCCTTGCTGCATTTTTGACAAGCTGGCACGCATCTTGCCCCATTCTGGGTACCTGCTGGTTGCGGCTCGCCGCCGCCAGCGACCGATTTTGTAGTACTTACTGTTTAGACTCTGTAGCCCGCGAGGCTCACAACAACCTGGAGGCATTCAATGTCCAAGACACTGGAACTGATTAAAGAACACGAAGCGCGCTGGATTGACCTGCGTTTTACCGACACTAAAGGTAAAGAGCAGCACGTCACCTACCCCGCAACCATCGTTGATGACGAGTTCTTTGAAAACGGCGCCATGTTTGACGGTTCTTCCGTTGCTGGCTGGAAAGGCATTAACGAATCCGACATGATCCTGATGCCGGACGACGAAACCGCCATCATGGACCCTTTCTCCGACGCCCCCACCGTGATCCTGCGCTGCAACATCGTTGAGCCGGCCACCATGCAAGGCTACGACCGTGACCCGCGCTCTGTCGCGCTGCGCGCCGAAGAATACCTGCAATCAACCGGTCTGGGTGACAAGGCCCTGTTTGGTCCCGAGCCGGAATTCTTTGTTTTCGATAGCGTTCAGTGGAACGCCGGCATGAGCGGTGCGTTCTACAAAATCTTCTCTGACGAAGCGGCCTGGTCTTCTGGCGACGAGTACGAAGGTGCCAACACCGGTCACCGTCCGCGCGTCAAAGGCGGCTACTTCCCGGTTCCGCCCATCGACTCGCTGCACGACATCCGCGCCGCCATGTGTGATGCCATGGAGTCCATGGGCCTGGATATCGAAGTTCACCACCACGAAGTGGCCAACGCTGGCCAGTGTGAAATCGGCGTCGGCGCCAACACGCTGGTGAAGAAGGCGGACGAAGTCCAGATCCTGAAGTACTGTGTTCACAACGTGGCTCACGCTTACGGCAAAACCGCCACCTTCATGCCCAAGCCGCTGATCGGTGACAACGGTTCCGGCATGCACGTGCACCAGTCGTTCTCCAAAAATGGCAAGAACCAGTTTGCCGGCGACAGCTACGCTGGCCTGAGCGAAACCGCTCTGTACTACATCGGCGGTATCATCAAGCACGCCCGCGCGCTGAACGCCTTCTGTAACGCCTCTACCAACTCCTACAAGCGTCTGGTACCCGGCTTTGAAGCACCGGTAAAACTGGCCTACTCGGCCCGTAACCGTTCCGCCTCAATCCGTATCCCGTTCGTGTCCAGCGAGAAGGCCAAGCGTATTGAAACCCGCTTCCCCGACCCCACTGCCAACCCCTACCTGGCATTTGCTGCCTTGTTGATGGCTGGTCTGGACGGCGTACAGAACAAAATCCACCCCGGCGACGCGGCGGACAAGAACCTGTACGATCTGCCCCCGGAAGAAGAAGCATCAATCCCGACCGTGTGCTCCAGCCTGGAACAGGCCCTGGAAGCACTGGATCAGGACCGCGACTTCCTCAAGGCTGGCGGCGTGTTCAGCGACGACTTCATCGATTCCTATATCGCTCTGAAGGAAGAGGACATCCAGCGCCTGAACATGACTCCGCACCCGGTAGAGTTCGACCTCTACTACAGCGTGTAAGTCATGCTGTGACGGCAGTCACACGACTGCCGACGCAAACGATAAAAAGCCCGCTCAGCCCGCTGAGCGGGCTTTTTCTTTATCCGGCAAGGGAATACAGTAGGGGTTTACTGGTCTATAGTGTCAACTACGCCCCGAGAGTCGCGCGCCATGATCCGCAGCCTTGCAATCGCTCCATTACTTCTTCTGGCCAGTACGGTCAGCGCCGGTGAGATATACCGCACCGTGGACGACAATGGGCGGGTTATTTTCAGCGACCATCCGGTCAACGAGCGCAGCGAATCAATCCGCCAGCGCACACCCAACACCCTGCCCGAAACCGAAATCACGGAGCGCCGACAGCCCCCGCGACAAGAGGCACCAGAGGCACCCGTTGACTACGCACTGCGGATCGCGAGCCCGGCGCAAGACGCCGTTATTCTAGCCGGTCAGCGCAATGTCACTGTCGCACTCAACCTGGACCCTCAACTGCACCCGGATCACCGTCTGGCCTACTACATGAGCGGCGAGCTGATCGCCGAGACCCGATCTACCACCCATACCATCGAAGAAATTCCCGTGGGCAGTCGCCAGCTACAAGTACGCGTGCTGGATCACGAGGGTTTTCCGGTTGCCACCTCCAACACCGTTACTGTGCACGTTCAGCGCCCTTCACTGTTACGCCCCCGTCCCAATTAGTGCACGGGGTGCACCCCCGGCAAGCACCCAGCACCATTTTGGTGCATACTCACAGAAAACCCGTCGCTCCGAGCCACAAAAATGCGCAATAACAGCGCTTTACGTTCTGGCTTGAAGCTTGCATAGCCCCATACAGAGGCAGCGGCCCCGGCCGGCCAGCGCCCGACAGGAGAACGGAATTAACGTGAGCTTATCTGAACCCTACAAGCCTTTATTCGACAGCCTGAACACCGCCGTTGTGCAGCTGGACAACGACCTGCGCCTACGCCAGATCAACCCGTCCGCTGAGGCCCTGCTTTCGATCAGCCGCGAGCGCAATCTGGGGGAGTCCTTTACCCAGTTTTTCTACGAGACCGAAGATACCGATACAGAGCTGCGCCAGGCCACCGCTGACTCACACCACTACACCAAGCGCCACGCCGAATGGCAACTGCCAGCCAACGGCCAAATTACCGTGGACTACACGGTCACCCCGATGGCTGACCATCAAGGCGTGGTGATCGAGATCCAGCCGATCGACCGGCTGCTGCGCATCAGTCGCGAAGAGATGCTCACCAGCTCCCAGGAAACCACGCGCAACCTGGTGCGCGGTATGGCCCACGAAATCAAAAACCCTCTGGGCGGCATTCGCGGCGCTGCCCAACTGCTGGCTCGGGAGCTGCCAGAAGGGGACCTGCGCGAGTACACCGAAGTGATCATTGCCGAGGCCGATCGGCTGCGCAATCTGGTCGACCGCATGCTCGGGCCCAACCAGTTGCCGGACCGCCACCCACTCAATATCCACGAGGTACTCGAGCGGGTTGCCATTATCATCAAGGCGGAAACCAGCGACGGCGTTCAGTTGGTGCGCGACTATGACCCGAGCATTCCCGAGCTGGTAGCCGACAAGGAGCAGATGATCCAGGCGCTGCTCAACATTGTCCGCAACGCCATGCAGGTGCTGATCGAACACCACACCCCGAACGCCCAGATCCGCCTGCGTACCCGCATTCAACGTCGATACACCATCGGGCGGCGCTATCACCCGCTGGTGTGCCGCATCGACGTGATCGACAACGGCCCGGGCA
Organism: Marinimicrobium alkaliphilum; assembly: GCF_003259155.1. Classification (GTDB taxonomy): domain Bacteria; phylum Pseudomonadota; class Gammaproteobacteria; order Pseudomonadales; family Cellvibrionaceae; genus Marinimicrobium_A; species Marinimicrobium_A alkaliphilum. The sequence goes on along the minus strand of NZ_QGMQ01000008.1, from coordinate 133,231 downwards.
TTCCGCCCGAGCTGGTAGAGAATATTTTCTTCCCCATGATTTCAGGACGCGCCGAAGGCAGCGGCCTGGGCCTGACCATCTCGCAGCACTTGATCCACCAGCACCAGGGGCTGATCGAATGCCGGAGCGAGCCGGGGGCCACTTGCTTCTCACTCTATTTACCGATGGAAACTAGCCATGCAGAAGTCTAACCGGGTTTGGATTATCGACGACGACCGCTCGATCCGCTGGGTCTTGGAAAAAGCCCTGCAAGCGGCCAACATAGAAACGCGCACCTTTGACTCCGGCGATGCCGCGCTGAATCACATTGGGCGCGAAGTGCCCGATGCGATCATCAGCGATATCCGTATGCCGGGCACCGACGGCCTGTCGCTGCTGAGTAACCTCCACACCCAGTATCCGACCATGCCAATCATTATCATGACGGCGCATTCGGATCTCGAAAGCGCGGTGTCTGCCTATCAGGGCGGTGCCTTTGAGTATTTACCCAAACCTTTTGATGTCGACGATGCGGTCGCCGTGACGCAACGGGCACTGGCACACGCCCAAGAGCAAAAACAGGAAGTCAGCGGTGAAGCCGACGTTGAACCCCACACCGAAATTATCGGTGAAGCACCGGCCATGCAGGAGGTGTTTCGAGCCATTGGACGCCTGTCCCAGTCCAACATTACGGTGCTGATCAACGGCGAATCCGGCACCGGCAAGGAGCTGGTGGCGCGCGCACTGCACCGACACAGCCCCCGGCGCGCCTCGCCCTTCATCGCACTCAATATGGCCGCTATTCCCAAAGACCTGATGGAGTCTGAACTCTTCGGTCATGAGAAAGGCGCTTTCACCGGCGCTGCCGCGCAACGCCAGGGCCGCTTTGAGCAGGCCAATGGCGGCACCTTGTTTCTCGATGAGATCGGCGATATGCCCGCCGAAACTCAAACCCGCCTGCTGCGTGTTCTCGCCGACGGTGAGTTTTATCGTGTCGGCGGCCACACACCGGTAAAAGTCGATGTGCGTATCATCGCGGCCACCCATCAGAACCTGGAGATCCTGGTTAACGACAACCGCTTTCGCGAAGACTTGTTCCACCGACTGAACGTTATTCGTATTCATATTCCCAAGCTGGCGGATCGGCGCGAAGACATCCCCAAACTGGCAAAATATTTTTTGCACAAAGCGGCCAACGAGTTGGATGTGGATACCAAAATCCTACTTTCCGAGACTGAGGAATTTATGTGTTCCCTGTCCTGGCCCGGCAACGTGCGCCAGCTGGAAAACACCTGCCGCTGGATTACCGTGATGGCGTCCGGGCGCGAGGTGCACGTCGATGATTTGCCACCCGAGTTGCTCGGCGGCCAGGAGGATTCAGCACCGGCTGACGATTGGGAGAAAGCCCTGCGTCACTGGGCCGACCAGGCCCTGGCGCGCGGCCACCATCAACTGCTCAGCGAAGCGGTGCCCACATTTGAAAAGGCGCTGATCGAAACCGCACTCAAGTACACGGCCGGGCGCAAACGCGACGCCGCCAACCTGCTCGGGTGGGGCCGCAATACCCTCACGCGCAAACTGAAAGAGTTGGGCATGGCGGGCAACAGCGAAGAGTCAGAAACGCACTGAAAAAGCGACAAGTACAGCGCTGTCATTGGTGCTGTACAAAAAATCGGCTATTGAAAAGCCTCGGGGCGAGGCGTATTATTCCGTTCCTTTTCAGAGCGATTGCAATCGCCGCCATATGGACTGAATGACCATATAGCAACAGGAACAAGGTGCAAGCACAGCCTCAGACTGGGCGCACCGAAACGAGAGACCACTACCATCAGCCCCGGGGACATCATCGTGTCGCACAACGCGTTCTATGCCCAATCGGGGGGTGTTACTGCCGTGATCAACGCCTCGGCAGCCGGTGTCATTGACGCCGCGAAACGCTTCCCACAACACATCAACAAGGTTTACGCTGGCCGCGACGGTATCATCGGCGCGCTCACCGAAGACCTGATCGACGTCAGCCAGGAATCCGACGAGGCCATTCGTGCACTCTTGCACACGCCGTCCGGTGCCTTTGGCTCCTGTCGCTACAAACTCAAATCCCTGGACGAGCACCGCGCCCAATACGAGCGCCTGATCGAGGTATTCAAAGCCCACGATATCCGCTACTTTTTTTATAACGGCGGCGGCGACTCTCAGGACACCGCGCATAAAGTATCGCAACTGTCCGAAAGCCTGGGCTATCCGATCACCTGTGTCGGCGTGCCCAAAACCATCGACAATGACCTGCCTCACACCGACTGTTGCCCGGGCTTTGGCTCTGTGGCCAAGTACGCGGCCGTATCGATTCTTGAAGCGGCTTACGACGTCGAGTCCATGCACCGCACCTCCACCAAGGTGTTCGTGATGGAAGTCATGGGTCGCCATGCGGGCTGGATCGCGGCGGCCACCGGACTGGCTCAGGACGAACGCGGGTTGGGCCCGGATGTGATTCTGTTTCCGGAAGTGCCACTGGATGAGTCTGCCTTCACACAGCGGGTTGAAGCCACCGTTGAGCGCAAAGGTTTTTGCATCGTGGCCGTCTCTGAGGGTGTCAAGAACCAAGCCGGCGAGTTTTTGTCTGCCGCCGGGGCCACCGATGCTTTCGGCCACGCCCAGTTGGGCGGCGCCGCCCCCGTCGTGGTTGACATCATCAAACGATCGCTCGGCTACAAGTGCCACTGGGCGGTCTGCGACTACCTGCAACGTGCCGCTCGTCACATCGCCTCGGCGGTGGACGTGAAACAGGCCTATACTTTAGGTGAGGCTGCCGTTGAGCTGGCAGTTGCGGGCAAGAACGCAGTGATGCCGGTGGTCGTGCGCACCCAGGACGCACCCTACCAATGGCACATCGACCACGTACCCCTCGCACAAGTGGCTAACGTGGAACGCACCCTGCCCCCCGAATACATCAGCGCCGACGGCTTCGCCATTACCGATGCCTGTCGCGCCTACTTGGCCCCCCTTATCGAAGGCGAAGCTTATCCGCCTTATCGCAACGGGTTGCCCGAGTATGTTCGACTTAAAAAAATTGCGGTACCCAAGATTCTCAACACGCCGTTTCAGGTTTAACCGCCTGTCCCTTGTCTCAACCACAAGGGCATACGACTCAAGTCACTGGTAAACACATCGGGAGAATGTTCAGTGACTTGCGAGACAACCGGGTATCAGCAATACCATAGCCATACAAAAAATGGCAATTGAGACCAAAACCGAGAGACCAAAGGCCTACGATCATGAAAGATATCACCTCCCTGCTCGGTGACGACGCAGAACATCTGCTGAGTCACCGCTGTACTGCCATTCCTGCAGAAACCCTGACTCTGCCAGGCCCGGATTACGTCGGCCAGGTGTTTGCCGATACCGACCGTTCAGCGCCGGTACTGCGTAATTACCAAACGCTTCTCAACAGCGGCCGCCTCGGCGGCAGTGGTTATATTTCCATTCTGCCGGTGGACCAGGGCATTGAGCACTCTGCGGGTGCTTCTTTTGCGCCTAACCCCCGTTACTTCGATCCAAAGAACGTGGTCGAACTGGCGATTGAGGGCGGCTGCAATGCGATTTGCTCCACCATGGGTGCACTCGGCTCGGTGGCGCGACGCTACGCTCACAAGATTCCGTTTATGGTCAAGCTCAACCACAACGATGCCTTGATTTACCCCACCAGCTACGACCAGACCCTCTACGGTCAGGTGCGTCAGGCGTACGACATGGGAGCCATCGCCGTGGGCGCAACCGTTTACTTCGGTTCAGAGGGGTCGCGCCGACAACTGCAGGAGATCAGCGATGCCTTTCAGCAAGCCCATGAGCTGGGCATGGTGACAGTGCTCTGGACTTACTTGCGCAACAGCGCCTTCACCCAGGGTGACACTGACTACCACTTGTCCGCCGACCTGACCGGCCAGGCCAACCACTTGGGCGTGACCATCAAGGCGGATATCATCAAGCAGAAGATGGCGGAAAATAACGGCGGCTTTAATGCGGTGAAGGTGGGCAAGACCCATCCGAAAGTTTACTCGGAACTGACGACCGAGCACCCCATTGATCTGGTGCGCTACCAGGTCGCCAACTGCTACATGGGGCGCATCGGGTTGATCAACTCCGGCGGTGCATCCACCGGCGAAGGTGACCTGCAGGAAGCCGTGCGCACGGCGGTGATCAACAAGCGCGCCGGCGGTATGGGGCTGATTTCCGGCCGCAAAGCATTTCAACGTCCGATGGCCGACGGTGCAGCGCTGTTACATGCGATTCAGGATGTGTATCTGGATAAGGATGTGACCATCGCCTAGCGCGGTGATCGAAGTCGGGTGCCACAGTGTCGGATTACGCCCTTGCGGGCTAATCCGACCTACTGGAAACAAAGTGCCAATGTTCGAGCAGGTCGGATTAGGCGAAGCCATAACCCGACAATAAGAGCACACCCCATCAAAGCGCCAATGCTCAAGTAGGTCGGATTAGGCGAAGCCGTAATCCGACACCTGAGGCACCAATCCCAAGCACGTTTATCAACCGAACGGGCTCGCACAGAATCCCTCTCACAACGCCATCGTTCTCCTCAAAAGACCCACAGTGGCGCCCGTTATCACCCAAAACGCTCACCGACAAACGCAACCATTTTTTCGCTTAAACCTTCCTAAAATAGCACCCCATCTTCACGCAAAACAGTCCGCAAAAATCCGACAAATGACTTGGATGCCAAAACGTCGATCCCCGCGCCATCAAGTTTCAGAAGTGTGTCTGCAATCACACAAAACTTCGTGTTAACACGTGAAGCTAAGCGTTGCCAGCTAGCTGGCGCTTGAGTTTGCACGCCGGCCTTGCCAGCAACACCAGAGAAGAGCGGCGCTCTTCTCTGCATAATAATCTTTCACCCAACACATAAAGAGGTAAGGAGCATGCGATACCAAAAATTACTGTTCGGCTCTCTTGCATTGACACTCTCAGCCAGTGCGCTGGGCCACGGCTTGATCAATGAGCCCGCCTCGCGCAACTGGATATGCGGCGCCGTCACCAAACCCGACCAGGCCGAACCTGGCAGCATTTGTGCGGAGGCATTTGAAGGCGACTTCAACGGAGGCTATCAGTTTATGAGCGTACTGACCCATAGCCTCGGTCGCAAAGGTGTTTCACCGCTGCCGGACAACGTCTGCGGCTTTGACAGCTCGACCTGGGACGGCGGCCCGACCCCTTGGGACAAACCCCTCGATTGGCCCACTCATTCGGTAAGCGCAGGTCCGCTGACGATCAGTTGGGATATCGCCTGGGGTCCCCACTTCGACGATACCGAAGAATTCGTATACTACATCACCCGTGAGGATTTCGAATATCAGGTGGGCGAACCTTTGCGCTGGTCAGACTTCGAGGAAGAGCCCTTTTGCGATTTGACCGGCTACGACGACACCAACCCCGGGGCAACGCCCAACATTATTCCTCGTCGGGATCTGGTGTGGTTTGACACTGTCTGCGAACTGCCCGAGCGCTCCGGCCGCCATGTAATTTACGGTGAATGGGGACGCAACTACTTTACCTTCGAGCGCTTTCACGGTTGTATCGACGTTGAGTACGACGGTGGAGACAACGGTGGAGGCATCAGTGCGCCAGTAGCCAACGTCAGTGCCAGCCCCAGTGATAGCCTTTTCATTGGTGCCGGCACAATAACGCTCAGCGCCGCGGCCTCCCAAGGCGATAACCTGAGCTACGCCTGGAGCGTGGACGCGTCTGACAGTTCTCTCTACGCTCTCAGCAGCACCAGCGGCTCACAAACCACCTTGACGCTGGACGAGCCTTCATCGCAAGACGATGTGGTCGTGCGCGTACAGGTGAGCAACAGCGCCGGCAACAGCACCGCATCCTTTGCGTTTACTCACGCTCCCGAAGGTGGCGACACCAACTGGGTCAATTTGGGTGCGTTAACTGACGAGGCGCGCGAGTTGGACAGTGGCGACCAGGTGCAACTGCGACTGGTAACCACCGGCGGCAGCGACATCTATCTGCCTGACACGCCCTTCGAAGTCTCCGAGGGTAGTGCCGACGCCTGGACACTGAGCTTCGCTCAAGCCTTCAACGCCGAAGCCGATGATGTGGCTATTGGGGTGCTCAACAGCGACGGCGATGTCGAGCCGGCAGCGAGCGCCACCGCTAACCGCATTTACGCCCTGGCACCTTCAGCTTACTCCGGCGCCTTCCTGCAAGTGGAGAGCGACTCGGACAATGGTAACGGGTCAGGCGGTAGCGACGACCTGAGTTGTGAGTATGTGATCTCCAGCGACTGGGGCGCGGGCTTTGTGGCCGACATCGTTGTGACCAACAACAGCGGCCAAACGGTGAACGGCTGGAGCGCCTCCTGGAGCTACGGCGGCAACACCGAAATCACCAACGGCTGGAATGCTGACATCAGCGGCAGCAACCCCTACAGCGCCACGCCATTGGACTGGAACGCATCCATACCCGCGGGTGAAAGTGTCAGTTTCGGCTTCCAGGGCACCGGCAGTGCCGGTAACCCCCAGGTCGACTGCGAGTAACGCGCAAACGCTGCACAGGGGCCTCCGGGCCCCTGTTTCCCTCTCCCCTTACGGGCGCCAGTCGCCCAATATGTTGCGCACGGCAAAATCCTTGACCACGTCGTCACTCAACTGACGCCGCAACCGATGCTCGGTACTCGCCCCGGGCCCACGGCTCTGGTACTCAAAAAAGCGCGCATCTTCATCGGGCATAAACTGTTTCCGCCCGCCATCACGCGCGGTACCCCCCATCGGGGCCCATCCTTCGTGGGTAATGTGTGCATCCATTTCGGTGCGGATAAAAATCGCCTTGCCCACGGCATAGGGGTCGGCATAGCGACCATCGGGGAAGGTGGTGGTCGGGTGCCATGGACGCCCCAGCGCCGTCGAGTTGTCCGGCACACCCGGCTCACGCGTCAGTTGCGTATCAATAAAGGTAAAGCCAAACGGACGGCTGATATCCGTGGAAGGTGCAGCGACATAGCCGTGGGTGCCGTGCTCGCGCCCGCGAATACGTGTGCGGATCTCCGAATCAGTAAACAATGCGTTGCCCGCACCAAAAATGAAATCCACATTGCCCGCAATCACACTGCGATCAAACCAACTGCGACCAACATTCGGGAACAGTGTGTCCTGATAGCCCAACAAGGTCACCTCCCGCGCGAGAATCCGATCGCTGCCGCTGTCCAGGTGCAATGCCACCGCTTGGGTGCCGTGCAGCTTGGCGGGGTCGTCGCGATCCAGCGCATCATTGCCTACGAAGTCGAAGCTGTTTTCAATGGTCAGCCGGTGAAACTGGACATCGGCGGCCTGCACAATCACCGTGCCCGAGCGGCGAGTGCCCCAGGTCTCGCCCGGCGCCATTTCCTGGCCGGCATAGGCGTCGTAATAAATGCGCGTGCGTTCGGCGCCCTCACCGATCAGGTGAATATGGGGCTGGGTGATGGTGAGCTTTTCATAGTAGTCACCGGCGCGGATCAGGATCCGATGAGGGGCTGTAGCATCGGCGGGCGCGGCCGCCAGCGCGTCGGTCACTGACTCATACACCGGCGTGGTGCCGCGAGTGTCGACACCGTCCTGTTGAACGATGGCGTCATAAGCCTGGGAGCTGGAATCCGAACCAGTCCAGGTACAGGCGGCGGCGACCAGGATGAGGGTCAAGAGGCAGAGTAGGCGGGTTGGCATGAAAGGTCTCCGGTGGTTTGATTTTTGTTGGATCGGGCAATGTCGTTAATTGTGCTGTACTTCTGCGCGCCCGGGGTTTGGGTGTGTTTTGTCGGATTACGGCGGCGCCTAATCCGACCTGCTCAAACATTCGTACGCTGTTGAGGCTGGGTGCCGCTTTGTCGGATTACGCTGCGCTAATCCGACCTACTCAAGCAATGGCACACTATCGACAGTAGGTCGGATTAGCCCGCAGGGCGTAATCCGACACTGAGGCACCTTGTCATCCAGGCCTCACCAATTGACAAAAGAGCGCGATTTTGAGAAGCTAGCACAAAATGATAGCGTATATCATTTTACGCTACCAACGCAACTAGGCCCCGAATCAACGGCGCTGCACGACCCGAGCGGGCCAAACAAACAACAAGCCGCAGCAGCGGCCATCAAGTGGGACCCCCTAATGAAAGAACTGAACCGATCAACCGCGGCCGGTGCGGCCAGCTACCCCGAACGCATCCTCCAGTACGGCGAAGGCAACTTCCTGCGCGCTTTTACCGACTGGATGATTCACAAAATGAACAAAGAGGCGGATTTCAACGCCGGCGTCACCGTGGTTCAGCCCATCGCGCAGGGCATGGCCGACATGCTCAACGCCCAGGACGGCCTCTACCACCTCTACCTTCAGGGGATCAAAAACGGTGAGCCGGTGAGCGAAGTGGAGCTGATCGACTGTATCAACCACGCCCTCAACCCCTATAGCCAGTTCGCGGACTATGTCGCCATTGCGGACAACCCGGCGTTGCGCTTTATCGTTTCCAACACCACCGAAGCCGGGATTGCCTGGGATGACACCGACACCCTCGACATGCAGCCGCAGAAGTCTTTCCCGGCCAAGGTTACCGCCTTTCTGCACCGCCGCTTCCAGACCTTTGACGGGGCCAAGGACAAGGGCCTGATCATTCTCTGCTGCGAGCTGATCGAGCACAATGCCGACATCCTCAAGAAGTATGTGCTCCAGCACGCCGAGCGCTGGAACCTGGGCGCTGACTTTATCGCCTGGGTGGAAGAAGCCAATGCCTTCTGCAGCACCCTGGTCGACCGTATTGTGCCGGGCTTTCCGCGCGACAAAATCGACCAGATCCAGAGCGAGCTGGGCTACAAGGATAACCTGGTGGTTGAAGGCGAATACTTCCACGTCTGGGTAATCGAAGCCCCCGCATGGGTCCAGAAAGAATTCCCCACCGAGCAGGCTGGATTGAACGTCATTTTCACCGACGACATGACCGCCTACCGGGATCGCAAAGTCCGTATCCTCAACGGTTCGCACACCGCCTCCTTTGCCGTGTCCCTGCTCTATCCGGTGGACACCGTACAGCAGGCCATCGAGCACCCGGTGATCAGCCAGTTTATGAAGCAAGTGGTGTTCGACGAAGTCTGCCCGAATATCAACCTGCCCAAAGACGAGCTCAAGGCCTTTGCAGAAGAAATTCTGGAGCGCTTCTACAACCCGTACATCAAACACTTCTGGAAGAGCATCGCGCTCAACTCCATGGCCAAGTGGGAAACCCGCGTACTGCCGTCGCTGCTGGACTTCCAGAAGCGTACCGGTGAGCTACCCACCCGCATTGTGTTCTCCCTCGCCGCACTGATGGCCTACTACCAGGGCGAGCCTCAGGACAGCGAAGACATTGTCGCGTTGTACCGCGCGGCCTGGTCCGACTGCGACGACTCCTACGACGGCATCAAGGCGCTGGTCACCCAGGTTCTGGCCTACGAGAAGAACTGGAAAACCGACTTGAACCAGGTGCCCGGCCTGACCGAGTTGACGGCTCAGTACCTGTACGCGATTCGCACATTGGGCATGGAGGAGGCACTGGAAAAGCTGCTGGCCGACGATGCCCAGCTGACACAGCGCGCCAGCTAAGCTAGTCTTAGGGCTGTGGCCGTTTGGAAACGCGGCCACGGCCCTTTTTTCATTGAACTTGGCACCCTAAGGCACACCTTATGGCAAGAATTGCAGCGATCGGCGAAGTCATGGTTGAGCTTTCGCCCTACCCCACAGCCCAGGAAGAAAAGCGCGAAGTCATGGCGCTGTCCTACGCCGGGGATACCTTCAACACCTCGGTCTACATGGCACGCCTGGGCACCCAGGTGGACTACGTCACCATTCTGGGCGACGACCCATACAGTGACCAGATTCTCGCTCGCGCCCAGGCCGAGAACATCGGCACCGGGATGATCGAGCGCCTACCGGGTCGAGCCCCGGGCCTGTACATCATCCGCAACACCCCGGATGGCGAGCGCGAATTCTTTTACTGGCGCAAAGAAGCGCCCGCGCGGGAACTGTTTAACGACGATGCGGCCGCCGCCAAACTGGCCAAGCAACTGGCCGGGTGCGATGCGGTTTACCTGAGCGGTATCACCCTCGCGATCATGAGCGAGACCGCCCGTATCACTCTGGGCTACCTACTGGCCGAGCTGCGCAGCGAGGGTATCACCGTCGCCTTCGACAGCAATTACCGCCCGCGCTTGTGGCCGAGCAAGGAAGCCGCGCAAAAAGCCATGCTGTCAGTCTTGCAGCACACCGATATCGCCCTGCTGACGCTGGACGACGAGGGCCTGCTTTGGGGCGATGACTCCATCGATGGCGCCAAGCGCCGCTATGCGGACCTGTCACTGCAGGAGCTGGTGCTCAAACGCGGCGCCGAAGAATCCATCATCATCCGCAATGGCCAGGAAGAGCGGGTCCCCGTACCCAAGGTCAACAATGTGATCGATACCACCGGTGCCGGGGATACCTTTAATGCCGGCTACATGGCGGCGCGCCTCAAAGGGGCCGAGCCCGCGGACGCCGCCAAAGAGGGCACCCGCTGCGCCGGTATCGTCATCCGTCACCGCGGCGGCGTGATCGACAAGATGACCTTCGAGGGCGAATACAACGCCTGATACAGGCTTCCCGTTTAAGTTTCGACCTTGGGGTCAGCGGTTCGCCGCTGACCCCTTTTTTATGCCCGTGTAATACATTTGCAGGATAAACAAAGCGACCGCGCTCCTTATACTCAAGAGATCACCTGGCCTACAGGGACTTTGACAAGGAGTACACCATGCGCACATTGACGCTTTTCCTGATGATCACCGCCCTCGCCCTGACCGGGTGCGGCGGCAGCAGTAACGACGACACTCCCCCAACCGGTACTAACGGCAACGGGAATGGCAACGGCAACATCATCGGCCTGAACGGCAATGGCAACGGAGGCGACAACGGCGGGGCTCTACCCCCCGTCGACGCCTTCCAGCTTCCTGCGCTGAGCGGCTTGAGCGGCGATGCCGACTACCAAGGTGCCCTGTTCTTCACCGCGACCGGCGAAGGCGAGGCGGGCCTCTACCGGGTGCAACCTGGTGGTGCGAGCCCCTCCATTGCCCTCGTGGATGACCGTCTGGCAGAGGGCTTGCGGCCGACAATAGTCGATGTCTTCGGTGAGGCCACAGAGCTGCCGCCCATGATCAGCCCCAGCGAATACGATCGCTTTATCCGCGCGGTCCCCGCCGGTGACTTCGATTCCACGTCGGGCACTGCAGAAAACTTCCGCGTCGGACAAATCTTTTACAATTACGGCCTGCTTGCAGAAGCTCGAGGCTATCAGCGCATCGACGTGGGCGCCGGCAACCCCGAGCCCATCCGCGTCACCAGCGACGATAATGTCAGCCCCCTGTTCGAAGCCTACATCCAGAACGATCTCAACCAAAGCGACAATACGGCCATTCTCAATCGCGTTGGCAATGACTGGCGCCATATCCCATTGAACGCGCCCGACGATACCCCCGCCGCGATACTCCCGCGCGACTGGCGGCCTGTAGCCCCCCTGGCTAATGTCAGTCAAGCGCGTGGACTGGGCTACCTGGTGATCGATGAAGAGGACGACAGCCTGGTGATGATCGACATGGCGCTGGACGTCGTGGGAACGGCCAGTTATAGCAATGGCGGCCCCGTGCTTGACGTGCGCGCCGCGCAACCCGTGGGTCTAAGCGCTCCGGATGGCAGTATCCTGCTGGCCGTCGCCGCTACCGACACCGAAATCGACGACAGCGAGTATGCTCGTTTGTGGCGCTACGTCCCGGATCAGGACGGCGGTCAGCTGCACAGCTTGACCAACGCCGAAGGCGACGGACTCTATTTCCCCCATTCGATCTTTGGCTTTGCCATAGCCGTCCCTCCGGAAAACTTTATGGTGGTCGACGGGGACTATACTTATCTGCTGATTCAATCAGGCATTCTGTTTGCGATGGACTTCGATATCGTGCGCGTCGGCGCCGACGGATGGACCCTTTTACACACGGAAGAATTGGTCCCCGGCAATGCTCTTCTGAAAACCGGTAACCACTTGGTGTACGCCAATGCCGCAGGGCAGATCATCAGTATCGACACTCAAGGCAACAACCGACGCATTCTCGATCGCAACGACCCGAACAATATGTTCAGCAGCCAGGATGTCAGCTTTTTCACTCAGGGCACGCGCGACGGCTGGGTGTACTACAATCGCGATGAGCAGATTGGAATCAACGAAAATATTGAAGCGGCTGTGGCGGCACGCGCCGACGGCAGCGAGCGCATCGACATTCACAATGCCCAGTGGATAGGTGTGTCACATACCGGTCAGGCTACTGTGGGCGAAGGGCTCAATACCCTGACGCTCAGCGAAGTATTCCTGCTGCGCGAAAACGGCGAGTTGGTGGCGGTGGGTGCGGCCGATCCCGCCGCGGGCGGCGTCACCCTCGGGCAACTCCCTGCGGGCAACGATTCGGTGCAGATGTTTGGCGCCGGCGCCGGGCCACACAGATTACTGACGACCTACAGCGGTGAGGGCAGTAACCTCAGTGATATCAACGTAATTTACGTCAACACCCGCGCCGAACAGTCGCTGGAGGTGGTGAGTCCGTCACCGGACAACAACACCAATCAGCGACCGATTGGAGGCTTTTAGAATCAGTTACTGCTGGCGCGCAAGCATGGGCTTGCCGCGCTTGCAGAGCTGGATCGAAAAACCAAACGGGTCGCGCATCATGGTCAGGATTGAGCCATCGTCCAGACGCACGTCTTCGACATGGCTCGCGCCCACTTTTTCCAATTCCGCACGCTTGCCATCCGGATCCTCACAAACAAATGCCAGGTGCACAATCAACGGGTTCATATCCGCATAAGGCGGCACTTCACCCGGGGGATTGTTGTAGATCTCAATCATGGTATCGCCGCTTTCGTCGGCGAGGAAATGGGTCTTTGGACCGTGATCGATCTTGCGCGCTACGGTCAGGCCCATATTCTTGACATACCAATCAGCGACCGCTTCCGGGTCAGCCACATTAAAGGCAAAGTGTTCAATTTTCATAAGGTCTCTCACTGTTTTTAGTAGGTTCGGTTGCAAATCACCCGACACGAGGGCCGGGTGACTCGGATGGCGATAGTTGCTTACGCCGGGATCAATACAGCCCCATCAGGCGCGGCAGCCATTCGCTGATTGCCGGAATATAAGTGACCAGCAAGAGCACCACAAACATGGCCGCATACATGGGCAAGAGTGGACGCACCATGCTGGCAATACTGGTCTTGGCCACGCTACAGCCCACAAAGAGCACACTACCTACCGGCGGTGTACACAGACCAATACACAGGTTCAATACCATCATGATCCCGAAGTGCAGCGGCGACATACCCAACTCCATCACAACCGGCAGGAAAATGGGCGTAAAGATCAGCACTGCCGGCGTCATATCCATAAAGATACCGACCACCAAAAGAATCAGGTTAATCGTCATCAGAATGATAATTTCGTTTTCACTGATGGCCATCAGGCCCTGACTGATGGTTTGCGGAATATTTTCGTAGGACAGGATCCAGGACATGGCCGAGGAACAGGCAATCAACAGCATGACAATGGCGGTGGTTTCCACCGCCTTGGTCAGTATGCCCGGCAACTCCGTGATTTTTACTTCCTTGTAGAAAACCACGGACAGTAACAGCGCGTAGAGCACCGCCATGACACTGGCTTCAGTAGCGGTAAACCAACCAGCGATAATACCGCCAATCACAATCAGCACCAGAAGCATGCTGGGAATCGCATCCAGGGTCTTGCGAACCGCCTCACGCAACGTGGCGCGCTCACCCACCGGGTAACCCTTGATTTTGGCGTACACACCGCACACCGCCATCAAGCCCAACATCAGCAGCAGGCCGGGAAGATAACCGGCGATAAAGAGTGCCGCGATCGACACGCCGCCACTGGCGAGCGAGTAAACAATCAGGATGTTACTCGGTGGAATCAGCATACCGCTGGTGGAGGCGGTAACGGTAATCGCACCGGCAAAGTTGCGGTCATAACCCTCTTTGGCCATGGCCGGCACCATAAAGCCACCGATCGCCGAAGTTGCCGCCACCGCCGAACCGGAAATCGCGCCAAACATGGTACAGCTGATCACGTTCACAAACGCCAGGCCGCCGGGCAACGCACCGAACAGGACTTTTGCAAATTCAATCAATCGGCGGGCAATGCCGCCCTGCCCCATAATCAGGCCCGATAAAATGAAGAAGGGAATCGCGAGCAACGCAAAACTGTTGATCCCCCCGGCCATGCGCTGTGCCATGGTGGTCATCGCGGGCGCAAAATCGATGGTGACCAACATGGTCGCCATGGTGGCAAAACCGATGGCGATGGCAATCGGTACGTTGATTGCGAGCAACACCGCAAAGGTGAGCAGCAAAATAATAATGGTTATATCCATGATCTAATCGGCCTCTCAGATTATTCTTGTAACGGGTCGTGGCCCTGGTCCTCGGTGGGCAGGTGCGCACCGGGAGTGACAATGTTGTAAACGGCAAAAACGCAAATCAACAGGCCGCTAATGGGCAACACACTGTAGACATACCCGATGGGTACCTGCAGGGCCGAAGAGGTCTGCCCCAACTCCAGCATCAGGCTCATCAGGAGCACGCCGCCATACACCATCACCAGCGCCGCAAAAATAAAGCACACGCTGTTGGCAACAATGGCCACCCGACGCTTGCGTACCGGCTCAAGGTTCGCGGTGAGCAGATCCAGGCCCAAGTGCGCACCGGTGCGGTAGGCATACGCTGCCCCCAAAAGACCGATCCAGATCAGAAGAAAACGCGCCAGCTCTTCCGTAAAAGAGCTGGGCGTTGGCAATAGAAAACGTGTGACCACCTGCCAGGTAACATCCAACACCATGACGGCCATCAGGATCATTAAAAAATAACCCAGAAATTTTTCAACGTGGTTCAGTGCAGCATTCATAGTCGATTCTCCCATGCGCTATCAGTAGTCATTTTGCACACGCTGCAGCAGCTCGTACACCGGCTGCCCGCGCAAGGATTCGTGCATGGGCCGGATACTTTCCATAAAGGGCTCTTTATCCGGATAAATCACTTCAACTCCGGCCGCCTTGACCGCATCCAGGGCTTCCTGGGTGGCTTCGTCCCAGAGCTTGCGCTGGAACACCACGGAATCGTCCATGGCCTGTTGCAGCCAGGCTTGCTCCTGCGGCTCCAGGTTGTTCCAAATATGGGTGCTGATCAGCACCACATCGGGAATCGAGGTGTGCTCATTCAGGCTGTAGTACTTGGCCACTTCGTAGTGACCCGACAGGTAAAAACTCGGCGGGTTATTTTCCGCCCCGTCAACGACACCCTGTTGCAGTGCGGTGTAGAGCTCACCCCAGGACACCGGCGTCGGCGCGCCGCCCAGCGTGCTCACCATGCGCATCGCGGTTTGGCTTTCGAGCACGCGAATTTTCATGCCCGCCAGGTCACTGGGATCGTTGATCTGACGATTGACCGCGTAGAAGCTACGGCTGCCGGCATCGTAGTAACCCAGGCCACGCAGGCGCACCCGTTCACTGGACTCGAGGATTTCACGGCCGAGGTCGCCCTCCAGCACATTCCAGAAATGCTCGCGATCGCGAAAGGCAAAAGGGATACTGAAAATCTGGAACTCGCTGACGAAGTTCTCCATGGGGCCGGCAGACACTTTGGTCATGCCCAGGCTGCCGATCTGGAGCAGCTCCATCAATTCGCGTTCATTGCCGAGCACGCCACTGGCATGCACTTCGATGCGCATTTTACCGTCGGAAAGCTCTTCCAGGCGATCGGCCATATACACCATGGCCTTATGCACCGGCGTCTGCTCGTTGAGGTCGTGCGCCATTTTGAGGGTGGTGACTTCGGTAAACTGGTCGCAGCCAGCAGCCAGCACCAGAGCGGCAGCCATAGCCGTCCGTCCCAGCCACCCGAAGGGTCGTTGGAGGTGAATCTTATACATAGTCGTCTCTCACGCCTAATGGTTGCGGTTGGTACCGCGCATCACTGGCCCAGGCCAGTTGTTTTGATTATCGGGAGCCATGATACACGCCCCCACTAACCGGCTCAAACCGCCGTTAACACTACTTTGCGCTCTATTGTCACACGCCCTTACAAATTCCGGATAATGCTCTCCACCATCTTCTTGGCATCGCCAAAGAGCATCATGGTGTTGTCCCGGTAAAACAGCTCGTTCTGGACCCCGGCGTAGCCCGAAGCCATGCCGCGCTTGATGAACAACACCGTGCGTGCCTTCTCCACATCCAGAATCGGCATGCCGTAAATGGGGCTGGTGGGATCGGTCTTGGCCGACGGGTTGGTGACGTCGTTGGCCCCGATCACCAGCACCACATCGGTGGTCTGGAACTCGTTGTTGATGTCTTCAAGCTCAAACACCTCGTCGTAGGGCACGTTGGCCTCGGCCAGGAGCACGTTCATGTGCCCGGGCATGCGCCCGGCCACCGGGTGGATCGCGAAGCTGACTTTCACGCCTTCGTCTTTGAGCTCGTCGGTGAGCTCGCGCAGGGCGTGCTGGGCCTGGGCCACGGCCATGCCGTAGCCGGGCACGATGATCACCGAACCGGCGTTCTTCATGATGAAGGCGGCATCTTCGGCGCTGCCCTGCTTGACCGGGCGGTCGTCGGCACCGGTGGCTGTCGCGGCACTGCTGTCGCCCCCGAAGCCCCCCAGGATCACGTTGAAGAAGGAGCGGTTCATGCCTTTGCACATGATGTAGGACAGGATCGCCCCGGAGGAGCCCACCAGGGCGCCGGTGATGATCAGGGCGTCGTTGCCCAGGGTGAAGCCGATACCGGCGGCGGCCCAGCCCGAGTAGGAGTTGAGCATGGACACCACCACGGGCATGTCGGCGCCGCCGATGGGGATGATAATCAGCACGCCGATCACAAAGGCCAGGGCGGTCATTGTCCAGAACACGGCGGGTTGCTGGTCAAAGCAGAAGTAGACGATCAGCCCCACAATGGCCAGGCCGATCAGGGCGTTGAGCGGGTGCTGGCCCTTGAAGGACACCGGGGCGCCGGAGACCAGGCCCTGGAGCTTGGTGAAGGCGATCACCGAGCCGGAGAAGGTGATGGCGCCGATGGCGGCCCCCAGGGCCATTTCCACCCGGCTGGCGACGTAGATCTCGCCCCCGGGGGCCACGAGCCCAAAGGCGCCCGGGTTGGCAAAGGCGGCCCCGGCCACCAGCACCGCGGCCATGCCCACCAGGCTGTGAAAGCCCGCCACCAGTTGCGGCATGGCGGTCATGGCGATGTTGCGGGCGATGGCGATGCCGATCACGGCACCGATGCCCAGGGCGATAAAGATCCAGCCGTAGGATTCCACCTCGGGCCCGAGGGCGGTGGTGGTGACGGCGATGAGCATGCCGAGCATGCCGCAGTAGTTGCCGGTGCGGGAGCTTTCCGGTGAGGAGAGTCCGCGCAGGGCCATGATAAAGAGCACGGCCGCGATCAGGTACGCCAGTGAGACGACGTTCGGATGTAGTTCAATCATGACGGCCCCTTAGTGTTTTTTCTTGTACATGGCGAGCATGCGCTGGGTGACGGTAAAGCCGCCGAAAATGTTCACCGCGGCCAGGGTCATGGCGATAAAGCCCAACACCTTGGACAGACTCATGTCGGCCGGGCCGACGGCGATCAGGGCGCCGACGATGATCACACTGGAGATGGCGTTGGTCACGGCCATCAGGGGCGTATGCAACGCGGGGGTGACACTCCAGACCACGTAGTAGCCGACGAAGATCGCCAGCACAAAGATGGTCAGTTGGGACACAAAGTTGGCTTCCATGGTTACTGCCCTCCGTCTTGGGCGGCAAAGGCGCTGTGGACGATGCGGCCATCGCGGGTCAGGACCGAGGCGGTGACGATCTCGTCGGCCCAATCGATGGCGAGTTGTTTAGTGGCCTCGTCGTACAGGGGCGCGAGGTAATTGAACAGGTTTTTGCCGTACAGGCCACTGGCGTCGGTGGCCAGGCGGCTGGGCAGGTTGAACAGCCCGATAATCGTGACGCCGCCCACCTGGGTGATCTCGCCGGGGGTGGTCAGGGTGCAGTTGCCGCCCTGCTCCGCCGCCATGTCCACAATCACCGAGCCCGGGCGCATGCTGTGCACCATGGCGTCGTTGACCAAGGTCGGGGCTTTGCGCCCGGGGATCAGGGCGGTGCAGATCACGATATCCTGTTTCTTCAGGGTCTCGGCCACCAGTGCGGCCTGGCGGCGCTGGTAGTCCTCACTCATGGCTTTGGCGTAGCCGCCGGCGGTCTCGGCCTCGGCGGTTTCTTCGCTCTCAACCATGACGAACTTGCCCCCCAGGCTTTCCACCTGTTCCTTGGCGACCGGGCGCACGTCGGTGGCACTGACCACGGCCCCCAGACGCTTGGCGGTGGCGATCGCCTGCAGGCCGGCGACGCCCGCGCCGAGCACCATGACCCGGGCCGGGGCAATGGTGCCGGCGGCGGTCATCATCATGGGGAAAGCGCGGTTGTAGACGTTGCAGGCCTCGAGCACGGCCCGGTAACCGGCGAGATTACTCTGGGAGCTGAGCACATCCATGCTCTGGGCCCGGGTAATGCGCGGCACCAGCTCCAGGGCCACGGCGGTGATGCCGGCCTGGGCGTAGGCCTTGAGGGAGTCAGGGGCATCGTAGGGGGCCATCAGAGCCAGCACCAGCGCACCCTTGGGGATCAGGGCCAGCTCGTCCGGGCCGTCTTCACCGGCCAGGATCGGGCGCTGAACCTTGAGCACGATATCGGCATCGGCCAGCAGGGTCGCGGCGTCGGGCGCCAGAGAGGCACCGACTTCTTCATAGGCGGCATCGGGAATGCGACTGCCCTCGCCGGCACCGGTTTCCACCGCCACCGTGTAACCCAGAGCGATGTACTTTTTCACCGTCTCGGGCGTGGCAGCGACCCGGCGCTCGTGGGCTCGGCGCTCTTTGGGAATCGCGATCTTCATGCATTGTCCTCGTTATTGGTTATCGTTCTTCAGTTCAAGGATAACAACTCGCGGGAATTTTGCCCGAAACCCGGGCAAAATTTATCATTTGAGGGCGCGGGCAGCGCCCGATGGCGACTGCCCGCCGACGCGCGATTTAGACCACGGCGCCAATCTTCCAGGGGTTAAACTCGTTATCACCATAGCCCAGATCTTCACTCACGGTGTGCTCACCGGAAGCGATCGCCAGAACCCGCTCGAAGATATGCTGGCCGCACTCTTCGAGGGTGTATTCACCGTCGAGCACACCGCCACAGTTGATATCAATATCTTCCTTCATGCGCGTATACAAGGGGGTGTTACTGGCCAGCTTGACGCTGGGCACCGGTTTGAAACCAAAGGCTGAACCGCGTCCGGTGGTGAAACACACCACATTGGCGCCCGACGCCACCTGGCCCGTGACCGAGACGGGGTCAAAGCCAGGGCTGTCCATAAACACCAGCCCTTTGACATCGACGTGTTCCGCATACTGATATACACCCGTCATCTGGGTGGAACCGCTTTTGGCCTGTGCACCCAGAGACTTTTCCAGAATGGTCGTCAAGCCGCCAGCCTTGTTGCCCGGCGACGGGTTGTTGTTAAGCTCAAAGCCGTTGCGCTCGGTGTACTCTTCCCACCAACGGATGCGCTCGAGCAATTTCTCGGCGATCTCCGGAGTCTCCGCGCGCTGCGTCATCAAATGCTCCGCGCCAAAAATTTCCGGGGTTTCCGAATAAATCACGGTACCGCCGTTGCGAATCAGAATGTCACCGGCAACGCCCAGCGCCGGGTTGGCCGTGATGCCCGAAAAGGCATCGGAGCCGCCGCACTGGACTGCCAGAGTGAGCTCACTCGCGGAGACGGTTTCACGGGTGTAGCTGTTCACCAGCGGCAACATCTCTTTGATCTGTGCGATACCCTTTTCAATCGAGACGCGGGTGCCGCCCTCTTCCTGAATGGTAAAGGCGTGAAAGGTTTTGGTATCCGCCAGGCCGCTCTCCTCCATCACCCGGCTCACCTGCATGGTTTCGCAGCCCAAGCCCACCATCAGCACACCGCCGAAGTTGGGGTGGCGAGCATAACCATTAAAGGTGCGGCGCAACGCCTCGTAGCCTTCGCCGTCAGAACGCATGCCACAGCCGGTTTCGTGGGAATAGGCAATCACGCCATCGACATTGGGGTAGGCGTCGAGCGCGCCCGGGGTGGAAAAATGATTCGCAATAGCGCGTGCGACTGTCGCCGAACAGTTCACAGTCGTGATGATACCGATAAAGTTGCGGGTGCCCACTTTGCCATTGGGGCGCTTGTACCCCTTAAAGGTGGCGCGCTCGGTTTCGGGAATGAAGGCCGTGGGACGGGCTTCACGGCAAAAGCCGTAGTCCTTGTCCAGATCACCCATCACGCAGTTATGGGTGTGCACATGGTCACCCACCTGAATGTCTTCCCCAGCAAAGCCGATCACCTGGCCGTACTTGCGGATAGGCTCGCCTTTGGCGATAGGCTCGAGTGCCACCTTGTGCATGGCGGGGATATCTGCGCGCAAGCTCAGATCGAATTCAATCAAATTGACACCGGCGGGCAAGGAGGCCTTGCTGACGCCAACGTTGTCGGATTCATGGATGCGAAGGATACTGTTCAAAATTCGGCTGCCTGTAAAAATATGCGGGTTGATCGGTAATTTATCAACATGCTATCACCCCACTTTGATTTACGCAATCATGACGACCTGTTCATGATTGCGCAAGCATTAAGCTTTTGATTTTTGGGGAAAATAGGGTGAATTTGCCACACCTTCTGGTCAAAAAAACCTTATTACCGACAAAATGAAAATGACGCCATCTCCGCGATGTGTCGCCATAACCCCCAATTGATCGACGCTATCATGGCGTTTTTGGCATTGTTGTCAGTCTTGTTATTCTGTGCCATGATTGCCGCGCACTGGCCAAGTTAGGCCTGCTATAACAAGGCTTAGCCTAGCCAATCACAAAAAATAAATGTGGGGAGACAAACACCATGAAACATTTCACCATCAAGCCTTTGGTGCTCGCAATGGCGGTTTCGGCCGTCCCGGCCGTAGCGCAAGCCCAAGATTCCGATATTCTCGAAGAAGTGATTGTTACCGGCAGTTTTCGGGACAGTCTGGCCAACGCGCTGAACCAGAAGCGCACGGCCGTTGGTTCACAAGACAGCATCATGTCTGAAGACATCGGCAAGCTACCCGATATGAACCTTGCAGACTCTCTGCAGCGGGTCCCAGGCGTTGCTATCACACGAGAAGCTGGCGAAGGCCGCCAGGTATCTCTGCGAGGCCTTGGCCCCGAGTTCAACCGCGTGACCATCAACGGCATGGAGTCTGCGTCCGCCACTGACGGCCTGGGCGGCTCGAACCGAAACACCGGTCGTGCTTTTGACTTTAACGTTTTTGCGTCCGAACTCTTTAACCGTATCGATGTACACAAGACTCAGGAGTCGCGCAACGAGCGCGGCCTGGCGGGGGGAATTGACTTACATACCTCCAAGCCTTTTGATTTCGACGGCTTTAACACCTTCTTCTCGGCTCAGGGGCTGTACAACGACCTGAACGAAGAGCTGACGCCGCGCGTGGCGGTAATGGCCAGTAATACCTTTGCTGACGACACCATGGGCCTGCTGGTATCACTGGCCTACAGCGAGCGCGACGTCCGAGTCGATGGTCACACCACGGTACGCTGGCAGGAAAATGATGCGCTGAACGGCGGCGACGGCTTTTTCCCCCGGATCCCTCGCGCATCCACTCGATCCACCAGTCAAGAGCGGCTCGGGATTACCACCTCTTTTCAGTTCCGTCCCAACGATGACTTTGAATTGACTGCGGACCTGCTGGTCGCCAAGCTGGACTCCGCTCGCGATTCCTATGAGTTCCAGGCCGCAATGCAGACCGCTACAGGTAGCATTCAGCCGCAGCACTTGGTGCTTGACACCAATACCGGTGGCGAGCCTGAAATTGTCGCTGCCAGCCTGGAAAACGTCCGGGTTATGTCTGAAGCTGTCCGCGAAGAAGCCAAAAATGACTTTTATCAACTTACCGTCAAGAGCGACTGGGCTCTCAGCGATAACTGGACAATGTCCGCACTGGTTGGCACCGGCCAGTCGGACTTCTCCAAACCCGTTGAGAACACCATGGGCATGGCGACAGACGGACGCTTTGCCTACAGCTATGTGAACGGCCTGGATCCCCGGGACACAGCCCAGACAAGCGCTACCCGCAACATGGACATCCCTCACCTCTGGTTTGACGCGAACCCCGCCGACGCCAGCAGCTGGGACACGACCAATAGCGACCACTACGGCATGAGCCTGTTCCGTCTGCGCTCTGCGGAGATCGAGAACAAGAACAACACTGCCAAGGTTGATTTCAACTACTCTCTGGATTACACCTCCAGCCTGTCTTTTGGCCTGGCGTACAGAAAGTTTGAAATGAATACCGTTGACGCCCGCTCCTCAGGGGCCCAAGAGTCGTACTTCAACGGACCCGATGGCTCAGTCGATGGACTGACCCAGAATATGCCGTTTACCAACTTTGGTAGCGGCCTGGGCGCTCCCGCCGAGTTCCCCAGAAGCAGCTCCTGGTTGTCGCCCGACTACAATGCGTTCATGGCCGAATTTGGCGGTGGTCAAGCGCCGGTCCTGAACGATGCTGGCACTGCCGTGATCTATGATCCCGCTAACCCTCTGGTTGATGGCGCGCGCTCCTTTGGCGTCACCGAGGAAATCACCAGCGGTTACATCCAGATTGATTGGGAATCCGAGTTCCTGGGTAGAACCCTGCGAGGTAATTCAGGTTTACGTATCGCTCATACAGAGACCACCTCAAGCGTATTCAACACCTTGGTATTTGCCGAGGACGCTGGCGCTTATGACGACACTGTCATTGATGCCCTCACCAATGCGACCGCGCTACCTACGGGTGAGCGGCCCAATCCCCTGAACTATTTCGTCAATCAGGAAGGTAGCTACACCGATGTTCTGCCGTCATTGAATCTGGCTCTGGATATTACCGACGACCTGGTCGGCCGCTTCAGCTTCTCGCGCGCGCTGACACGTGCTCCGCTATCCAACCTGTCAACAGCGGTCAATATCAGTGTATTTAACGGCACTGTAGCAACCGGTAATCCCAGCTTGGAGCCCTATCGCGCCGATCAGGTAGATTTGGGTCTGGAGTGGTACTTTGCCAACGATGCCGTACTGGGTGGCACCGTTTTCTGGAAAGATCTGACAACAGACATTTCCCGTGAGAGCACATCTCGTCCGCTCACTGCTCAGGAAATCACCAACTACAACCTTCAGGCGTTTATTGACGACGGTCGTTTTGCTCCCGAAGACGAGTTTGTTTTCAATACACCGACAAACTCCCGCGGTGACGACCTCCTGGGCGCAGAACTGGTGTACCAACAGCCGTTCACTAACCTGCCAGGCATTCTAAGCAACACCGGTATAGCAGCTAACTATACCTTTATCGACGCCAAGCAGGAGTACACTTTCGGCGGACAGACCATATCTGCCGGACGGACTGGTATCTCCAAGCACTCCTTCAACGTAGTCACTTACTATGAAGTAGACGACTGGGGTACTCGCCTGTCTTACAACTGGCGCGATGAGTACCTGTTGGCGACCGGTAACAGAAACGGTCTTGACTCCGAAGGCAGAAAGGCTGCTGCCTACCTGGACATGTCTGCTTTCTACCATGTCAACGACAGCCTAACCGTTTCCTTCGAAGCGCTTAACATGCTGGATACCTTCGAAAGTGACTGGGTCGGTGTCGACAACAACCTGCCGGTAAACTACATGCATAGCGGCCGGCAGTTCATGGTTGGCATCCGTGGTAGCTTTTAACGAGCCTTCCTGATCAGACCGCCGAGTGAGCTCGGCGACTCTGATCACCAGCAACAAAAAAACCCGGCTGGAAGCAGCCGGGTTTTTTAATGCGTGCCAATCGCGAAGTCTAGTCTTCGTTACTGGGCTTACCAATAGTCGCAAGGATACCGCCGTCAACATAAACGATCTGACCGGTGACAAAATCACTGGCCTTCGATGACAGGAAGACCGCTGCACCCTGAAGATCATCCGGATCGCCCCACTTACCGGCCGGCGTGCGGCTGATAATAAACTCGTTCATGGGGTTGCCATCAACGCGAATCGGCGCGGTCTGACTGGTCGCGAAGTAACCGGGGCCAATGCCGTTGACCTGCACATTGTGCTTGGCCCACTCGGTGGCCATGTTGCGGGTCAGCATTTTCAAACCACCCTTGGAGGCCGCGTAGGCGCCCACGGAATTGCGGCCCAGCTCGCTCATCATCGAGCAGATATTGATGATCTTGCCCTGGCGGCGCTCCACCATACGTTTGGCCACCGGGCGGGTCATGGTAAACACGCCCACCAGGTTGGTGTCGATCACTTCCTTGAATTCTTCCACTGGCATATCAAGCATGGGGACGCGCTTGATGATACCGGCATTGTTGACCAGGATATCGATAGGACCAACTTCTTTCTCGATCTTGTCCACCGCCGCAATCACTTGTGCCTCGTCGGTGACATCAAAGCGATAACCCACGGCTTTGTAGCCCGCCGCTTCGTACTCCTTCACAGCCTTGTCGATCTTCTCTTGCGATGAGCGACCGTTGACCACGATGGTGGCTCCAGCGCTGCCCAGCCCCATGGCTATAGCCATGCCCAAGCCGTGGGTGGCACCGGTAACCAGGGCCACCTTTCCATTCAAATCAAACAGGGGATGACTCATTACTCTCTCCTAATTGGGTAGTCTATCTTTCAATCTCGCTCAGAACCAAGCTTAACGCAACTCGTTGGGCTGATGGAAATCCATATCGGTGTAATCCAGGTTCTCGCCGGCCATACCCCAAATAAAGGTGTAGTGGGCGGTACCCACGCCGGAGTGCATGGACCAGGGCGGGGACACGACCGCCTGCTCATTGTGAATCCACAAGTGGCGGGTTTCTTCTTTCGGGCCCATAAAATGGCAAACGGCCTGATCTTCCGGCACATTGAAGTAAAAGTAGGCTTCCATCCGGCGGCTGTGGGTGTGTACCGGCATAGTGTTCCAGATGCTGCCCGGTTGCAGCTCGGTCATCCCCATCTGCAGCTGGCAGGTCTCGACCACGCCGTGGATCAGCAGCTGGTTGATGCGCCGCTCGTTGCAGGTTTCCGAGGAGCCCATTTCCAGCACTTTGGCGTCTTCCATACCAACTTTTTTGGTTGGATAGGCGTGATGGGCCGGCGCCGAGTTCATATAAAACTTGGCTGGCTGCTTGGGATCGACACTCCGGAAAGTAACCTCTTTGGCACCACGGCCAATATAGAGGGCATTTTTAAAGTCCATCTCGTACTCGGTGCCGTCAACGCTGATCACACCCTTGCCACCGACGTTGATGGCACCCAGTTCACGCCGGTCGAGAAAGTGATCGGCTTTCTGTTGATACACCGGGTCGAGCGCAATGGTTTTGTTGACCGGCCTGGCGCCGCCCACCATGATGCGCTCGTAGTGGGTGTAGGTAAACAGCACTTCATCGTCGGCAAAGATTTTTTCAATCAAAAAGTGCTTGCGCAGCTTTTCGGTATCGTAGTGCTTGAAGTCGTCCATATGAACGGCAAAACGCTCTTCAATAATTTTCATGGCTTACACCTGTCATAACAGTGGATGTGTGTCCCAACAACAGAAAACTCGACTGCCCGCCCGCAAGGGCTTGCAACCGAGTTTTGGGCACGGTTGGCGCGCCCAAGGCGCGCTCGTGCTTATTGTTCTTCTTTCAAGAGGCGGTAGGTTTCAATGCCCGCCAGAATGAAGGGGCCGTTGCCTTTGGGGTCATTGCGTACAACCCGCTCGGTCATGTAGTAGTCGAAGCTGCCGTCGCGGCCGAAACCCAGGCCGCCTACCAGGCACTGATTCACCACGCTGATGGTGTCATCCGGGTGAACCAGAACAAACTCTTCGATCAGACCTTCATAGACTTGCACGGCCACATCGCGGTACGACTCAGGCAGGTAGCCGTTGCGCACCGCTTTGGAGAAGAAGTAAGAGAACATGGCTGAGCCAGACGCTTCACGGTAGTTACCGGTACGATTCGGCTGATCCATGACCTGATACCAGGTCGCGGTTTCCGGGTCCATATGGTCCACCAGGGCCGGCGCCAGCTCGCGAATAGAGCGCAGGATCGGCTCACGCATGTCGTCACGATCTTCCGGCAGGAAGTCCAGAATGTCGACCAGCGCCATGGCGTACCAGCCCAGGCCACGACCCCAGAAGTTGGGGGACAGGCCGGTTTCCGGGTCGGCCCAGAACATTTCCCGGGCTTCGTCCCAAGCGTGGTAGTAGAGGCCGGTCTCGGGATCACGCAGGTGTTCGTACACCAGCTCGAACTCTTTGACCACTTCCAGCAGCGTCGCTTCCTGCTCTTCGCCCTCTTCAAACATCATGGCGTACTCGGCCATAAAGGGCATGCCCATATACACACCGTCTAGCCAGATCTGGTGCGGATAGGTCTGCTTGTGCCAGAAACCGCCTTCACTGGTGCGCGGGTGCTGGCGCAGCTGTTCGCGCAGAATATCCGCGGCTTTGCGGTACTTTTCCTCGCCAGTTTGCTGATACAGACGCAAGACCACTACGCCCGGCTTCACATAGTCAATATTGAAGCTGTTGAAGGAGTAGTTGCGAATCTCACCGTCATCGGTGATGAATGTCCCGGTGTTTTCATAAGGCACGCGAGCAAAGTCATCGCGCGGCGCAACTTTGTTCAGTTCGTCGTAGGCCATTGGTTGCAGGCCGATAATATCGTACTCGAACTTGGGCACACGGCGGCGGTTGGTGTCCCAGCCATCGGCGTGATAAAGCCAGGTTTTACGCTCAAGCTCGGAACTGGCCAGACCTTCAGCCCACTGCAGCGCCCACTCGGGGGTCCTGTCACCGGCTTTGGCCTCGCGGGTCATTTCGGTGTTCAGGCGAATACGCGGCGTGATGGTCAAACGATCGATCTGCTCATCCAGGTAGGCGACAAACTCATCTTTGGTGGTGATGGCATCGCCGTGCTCACCGTCCCAGGCCGCGAGGAAATAGTACTCCACTTCGCCAATCTCCGGGGTTTCGCTGGTGGTGCGCATGACCGAAACGTAGCTGTTGTCGTCTTCGACTTGCGAGGTGCGATGGCTGCGACGATAAATGACCGCCATGCCGAGCATGCTGTCGTCGTCGCTCAGGCTCTGTTGGCCCCAGCTCGCGGTGTAGGTCCAGGCATAGCCCGTACTATCCAGATTGCCTTGCAGCAATTCGGTGCCCGGGTGTTTGACCATCCCGATAGCGATATTCGGCAGTTGCTCAGACAGGGTCAGGCGCGTGTGCACCAGACGGCTGCCGGCATTCATGGCCAGGTGCGCGCTCATATCGACTTTCTGGTCATTGATTTCCCAACCGTGGTAATCGATTTTGAACGCAGAGTAGAGCGGACCATCTTCAACAATAGTGACTTCGCGCTGATCGACGTCTGATACCAGCTCAACCTCACTGCCGTTCCAGAAACCGTAGCCGCCGATGCCCAGAGACAGACCGACCTTGAGGATATCCATCCCCCAGTCCTGCATCTCGTGGTAGGACTGGTAGCCGTCCAAGCCGGTTTGCTGAAGCGTCATTTCCGGCGTTTTCTTACCGAAAATATCAAAGCCGTTGCGCCAATCCAGGTAGACACGGTAGCCGACTTTGTCGGACTCGATGCCTGGACCTTCATAACGGATCCACTCGGAGTGATCGGTGTACTGTTCTGGCGGGACCAGGTGATCGACATTCTGGAAGTCACCGCCGATGTACTTCTGCCCGTCCCATTCGCCACCCACTTTGTGGGAAATTTCGGCTTGCGTCTGCTTGGGCAGATTATCGCGCTGGGCGGCAAGCGTGCCGTCAATCACGATCTCAATGTCACGAATTTGCTCCGGGGCAAAATCGATGGCCACCAGCAGAGTATCGATCTGACCGTCGCCATTGATATCAACCAGCTGACTCGGCAAGACTTCGCCATTCTCAACGGCGGCCAAAGCGGCCACGCGCGGATCGTCGAGCGCCAGACCGATATCAGTCAGCGGGAATTCGATGGGTTCTTGCGGACGCGCGAAATGGGTGGGGTTGGCCACCTCGGCCGAGGCCAGCACCTTGGCCGAGGCATCTTGCGCGGCCGGCGGGGTGGTCTGGGTCGAGCGATCCGAGTCGCAACCCGCCGCCAGGGCCAGCAGCGCGGTACCCGCCACCAGGGCGGAAAACCGTGTTTTGGTCGTGGTTAGCATCACTGGTGTTCACCTTTTTTGGTTATCAGATGGTTGATCGATCCCCTCTCTCCAAGGGACCCCTTAAGAGAATAGCCTACAGTAACGGTGTTTTATCAAATTGATTGCGTTAATCATATAGTACCCGCCCCCGAATTTACAGGGATTTACAAAATATGACAGTCGGTGAGGATTAGCGCGTCAGAGGCCAGCCGAGGGCGAGTACCGCGACGGTGGTCAGCCCGACGACCGCATTCATGGGCAGCCCCACGCGCAGGAAGTCGGTGAACTTGTAGCCCCCGGGACCGTAGACCATCAGGTTGGTTTGATACCCCAAGGGCGTCGCGAAGCTGGCCGAGGCCGCCATCATGATCGCAAACACATAGGGCTCGGGGTTGAGATTGGCCTTTTCGGTCATTTCGAGCACGATTGGCAGCATCAGTATGGCCGCCGCGTTGTTGGTGATGGACTCGGTCAGAATCGACACCGCCAGGTACACCAGCAACAGGATCAGCCAGGGGTGACCGCCGCTCAGACCCACCGCCAGCTCGGCGATCATCTGCGCGACCCCGGTTTTATAGAGCGCCGTGCCCAGGGCGAACGAAGCGGCGATGGTCAGCAGCACCGTCGGATCCAGGCTCTTCTGGGCCTGGTGGGCGGAACAGCAGCCGGTCAGAATCATCGCGGCGGCGCCTGCCAGGGCGGCATTGAGCATGCTGGTCAGGCCGGTGGCGGCGGCGACAATAATCGCAAACAGGATGCCCCAGGCCAGCCAAGCTCGCTGGTGGCGTGGGGATTCGGTGCCCAGGTCGTTGACCAGCAAGAATTCCTTGTTGTAACGCTGACGGCTGACAAAGGCCGGGCGCGCCTCCAGCAGCAGAGTATCGCCGGGCTTGAGCTTGGTGTTGCCGAGATTGCCCGCCACCCGCTCGCCGTTGCGCGCCACCGCCAGCACCACGGCGCCGTAGCGCTCACGGAACTGGGAGTCGCGGATGGTCTGGTTGATACAGTTACTGTGGGGCGAAATCACGGCTTCCACCAAGCGTCGTTCCCGGTGCTCCTGCGCCAAGGTCGGCTCCTGGCCGTTGGTGGAGGGCACAATACCCTTGATGCGCAACAGGTCCGAGACCGCCTCGGTATCCCCAGCAAACACCAAGCGATCGCCCGCCTGCAGGGGCTCGCCCGAGTCTACCGCCGGTACGATCACACCGGCACGCTCAATTTCCACCAGATAGATGCGCTTGAGATCGCGCAGCCCCGCCTCTGCCACCGTCTGCCCGACCAGCGGGCCATCAGTGGCCACTGCCACTTCCAGGGTAAATTCGCGCAGATTGCCGAACATCGCCTTGTCGCGCCGATCGGGCAACAGCCGGGGGAAAATGGCAAACATGAACAGCATCCCCACGATCGCCACCGGGAGTCCCACAGCGGTAATGGAGAAGATCGAGAAACCGGTCTCACCGGTGAGCGCCTCATACTGGCCGCTAACCACCAGATTGGTACTGGTACCGATCAGGGTGAGCGTACCGCCGAGAATCGCCGCGTAACTGAGCGGAATCATCAACTTGGACGGCGCCACATCAATGCGCTTGCTCCAGCTGCGAATCGCCGGAATCATGGTGGCGACCACCGGAGTGTTGTTGAGGAAGGCGCTGAGGATGGCCACCGGCAGGGCAATGCGGAACTGGGCACCGCGCACGGTTTTGGGCTGACGCAAGAGATGGTGAACCAGCAAATCGATGGCGCCGGAGCCGTGGACACCGGCAGCCACCACAAACATGGCCGCAACAGTGATCATGCCGGTGTTGCTGAAGCCGGCAAAGCCTTCGCTGGCGTCGAGAACACCGGTAATCAGCAGGATCACCAGTACCCCCATCATCACCATGTGGGCGGCGATACGGGTGGTAATGAGCACCACCAGCGCCCCCACGGTAAGGGCCAGGGATAAAAGGGCTTGCCACTCCATACGAACACTATCCTGCGCAACTGCGGGTTTTATTGGAAACTAGCCGCGCAGGATAGCGAAACTGGCGCCCCAGGCAAAATAGTTATTTGCTCTAGGGTTATAACCGCAAGCGATAGCGGTTTTTGGGGTTATCCCTTTTTCGCCAATGTTTTCAGGCCTTCCTCGACGATGGCCAGGCCCTCTTCGAGCACGTCATCTTCGATGGTGATCGGCATCAGGAAGCGGACGGCATTGCCGTGCATGCCACAGCTCAACAGAATCAGGCCGTTTTCCTTGGTGTATTTGAGCAATTCAGCCACCAGATCCGGACGCGGCTTGTGCGAGGATTTACTGTCCACGAGCTCGAACGCAACCATGGCGCCCAGGCCGCGCGGGTTGTCGACAAAGGGAAAGGTCTCTTGCCAGCGGGCAAAGCGCTCGGAGAGCTTTTCACCCAGACGCTGACTTTTGCCCAGGATATCCTCTTCCTCAAACACATCCAGGACTGCCAAAACCGCCGCGCAGGCGACCGGGCTGCCGGTATAGGTGCCGCCCAGGGAGTTGGGGCCGGAGCTGTCCATCACCTTGTCGGTGCCTACCACGGCAGAGATCGGCATACCGTCGGCCATACTCTTGGCCATGGTCATCATGTCGGGCTCAACACCGCTGTGCTCGATGGCAAACATCTTGCCGGTGCGACCAAAGCCGCTCTGGACCTCGTCCACCACCATCAGAATGTCGTGTTTGTCGCAGATTTCGCGAATTTTCTTGAGGAAGCTCGCCGGCGCCGGGTAGAAACCGCCTTCGCCAATGATCGGCTCCAGCACAATGGCCGCAGTATCGGCGGGACCGGAGTCGGTCCGCAGGGTCATTTCCAGACCGCGAATGGCTTCTTCCTCGGTCACACCGTGGTAGGGCACCGGATAAGGTGCGCGGTAGACGTTGCCCGGCATGGGGCCGAAATCGCCCTGGTAGGGATTGACCTTGCCGTTCATGGCCATGGTCATAAAGGTGCGACCGTGATAACCGCCATCGAAACAGATGACGTTGGTACGACCGGTCGCCGCCCGGGCGATTTTGACAGCGTTCTCCAGCGCCTCGGCGCCGGAGTTGGCCAGCATCACTTTCGCGTGCCCGCGTACCGGCGTAATCTCGCTCAAACGTTGCGCTACGCGTACGTAGCCCTCATACGGCATCACGGTCTGGCAGGTGTGCATCACCTTGTCCAGCTGCGCCTTGACGGCTGCCACCACCTTCGGGTGACGATGGCCGATATTCAGTACCCCGATACCGCCCGCAAAATCGATCATACGCTTGCCGTCGGCATCCCATACCTCGGCATTGAGTGCGTGATCGGCAAATTGCTGATTGGGACTCGCGGCCCCGGCAGCGACGTATTTCTCTTTCAGTTGCTGCAATTCCTGATTACTCACAGTGTTGCTCCCCCGGTATTCGGTTTGACTACTTTGAAATGACGTGAGTTTTAGACAAAAGAATCCCACACCTCTAAACTGAGGCGCGATGGCTCACGTATGGGTAACTACCATCACTACGGACTTGGCTCGGCTTTAGATGCCCTGCCCACTAGGAGACCCGATGCGTCTGACAAGCATAGCCTTTTTTGTGCTTTTAAGCACACTTACCGGCCAACTTCAGGCCGCCACTTTGGCCTTCAGCCTCACCAACAGCCCCGGCCAAGGCGAGCTGGTCGCACTGGTATTTGACGATGCCACCCGTTTTGGCGAATTTCGCGACCCGTTGGTGCGTGAGACCTTCGTCATCGACAGTCACGACCAGATTTTCGAAATCGCCGACCTGGAACCCGGCGACTATGCGCTGATTGTGTTTCACGACGAGAACCGCAATGGCGTGCTCGACCGTAACTTCGTGGGCATTCCGCGCGAGCCTATCGCCCTGTCCAATAACTACGCGCCCCGAGGGCCGCCGAGCTTCAGCCGCGCCCGAATCAGCCTGTCCGTTGACGAGCGCGTCGAGCAGACCCTCACCCTCGCCCGCCCTCTGGGCGATCGCGGGCAGATCGGTGTGGGCATCGGCACGGCGCTGCAAAGCTCGCCGTACGTGGGCAGCAATACCCTGCGCCTGCAACCGATTCCGACCCTCGTGTACTTCGGCGATCGGGTGCAGTTTCTGGGGCCGATCGTGAACGTCAATGTGTACGGGTCGGATCGCGTGCGCCTGGCAGCACGCGCGGAGATGCGCTTCAGCGCCTATGACGAGGATGACAGTGACATACTGATGGGCCTGGGCGATCGCCAGACCACGGTGTTCGGAGGCCTGGCGGTGAATACGCGCCTGCCTGCCGGTGTCAATCTGTCACTCAGCTATACCCATGATTTGCTCGGACGGATCGACGCCGGTATCGCGCGCGCGTCCCTGTCGCGCGGTTTTCAGTTTGGCACGCTGCGCCTGGCGCCGTCGGTGGCGGTGAGTTGGCTGGATGGTGATCTGGCGAATTATGAGTTTGGGGTGCCCGCTTCGGCGGCGCGGGAGGATCGCCCGGCCTATGTCATCAGTGATGCGATGAGTTGGTCGGTGGGGATGATGTCGATGTTGGAGTTGACGCCGGATTGGATGGCGACGGTGAGTTTGGCGTATGAGACGCTGGATTCTAAGATTGGGGCTTCGCCGATTGTTGAGGGACGGTATTTGACACGCGGGTTTATGGCGTTGACGTATACGTTTTAGGGTTCGTTGCGGTTTTGGGTTCTCTGCATGCGGGACTTCGTAAGTGGGTTGCGGCTTCGTTAGGATGATTCGGTAACTATAGGGGAATGCCTCTGAAAACGCATGAATCCATCCCTGGAGCTCCCTCTCTTCATCCCTGAAGAGAGGGTTTCAGAGGCATTCCCCTATAGTTACCTACTCAGTTGCGGATCGTTCTGCGCTCTTTTTTCCCACATATCGATATGTGTCCGCCGCGCGTGCGGGTAATTCAGCGTTCTTTTCTCCACTCACCCCAAAACGAGTGATGAGGTGGAGGGGAGGCACTGAGCGGACGGCAGGGGGAAGGGTTTCGAAACCCTCGCGTCAGGAAGACGCGTGGGAGCCCCAGGGATGGGTTTATGCGTTTTCGAAACCCTTCCCCCTGTCGTACGCGGCCCCTCTTACGAAGCGCTCAAAAAACCATCAATGATCGTGGTCATGCTCATCGCCGTGATCGTGTTCATCTTCATGGTCGTGGTCATCGTTGTGGCCGTGCTCGTCATGACCGTGATCGTCGTGGTCATCTTCTTCGGTGACGACGCCGAGCCAGACGAGTTTGTTGGGCGTGAAGTCCAGCGAGAAGGTGTCATACACTTCGCGATCTTCGATATCCACAACGCGGATTTCCTGCTCGGCCGGGTCGGTGACGAACACGAAGTGGCCGTCGCCGGACACGGTCATTTCAAAACGCAGGCCGTCCGGGGCTGAGTGGCTGTGAGTCACTTGCAGGCGCTCGCCGACCACGTCCCAGTCGTGAGTATCCAGCACGGTCAGGCCACCGTGGTTGTCGAGGATGACGAACAGCTCGCCGTGCTCGGCAAAGGCGTAGCCCACCGCGCTCAGGTCGCCCCAGACAATCGAGTCAACGCTGCCCACGACGGGCAGGTCCGCTTCGCCAGTCCAGTTGATCGGCTCGATGCTGCCTTCGCCTTCAGTGGCCACGCGATACAGTACCCCGCCGCCAACACCGACGAAGTCTTCCAGGTGGTCGTGGCCGAAGAGTGTACCGATACGGATTTCCGAGCTGATTTTATGGGCGTGGTAGTCGCGGCTGTTGTCGTGGCGGTGTTCTTCGATCAGCAGGACGCCGTCGGTGCAGCCAAAGGCGATGTGGTGCGCATTCTGGGCGCTGCCGTGCAAGCCGGGACAACCGACATCCAGGGTTTCTTCCAGCTCATAG
Source organism: Marinimicrobium alkaliphilum (assembly GCF_003259155.1). Lineage (GTDB taxonomy): Bacteria > Pseudomonadota > Gammaproteobacteria > Pseudomonadales > Cellvibrionaceae > Marinimicrobium_A > Marinimicrobium_A alkaliphilum. The sequence goes on along the minus strand of NZ_QGMQ01000008.1, from coordinate 99,051 downwards.
ATGCCGTCGTGGCGATGATAAACACCGACCAGGTTGGGCAATGTGGACTCTTCCTCGTGGTCGAGAATGCTGGACAGCAGGTAGCTGCTGCGCACTTGCGCGGCACCGTGCTGGTTGGCGCTGTATTCCAGCAGTGCCGGCGTTGCGCTCATATCGTGGTCGTTGACCACTTTCACCTGGGCGGGTGCACCGGCATTGCCATCAAAGAAGATGGCGGTGCGGTGGCCACCGTTGGTGACGTGGGCCGGGCGGTCGCCGAACAGTTCCAGTTCAAGCAGGGCCGGGTCGCCCTCGTGCATGTGTCCGTGATCGCCGTGGTCTTCCCAATAGAGGCCGCTGTCAACAAAGTTCACCTGACCGTTGTCGCCGCCGCGCACCACCACGCCGTAGCGTTGGCCCGGGGTCGCGTAGAGTGCGGTGGGTACGCCGTCCAGATGCATTTCAGCGATCACTTCTTCGTGCGCCACGTCATACACGTACACATGATCGTCGTCGTGTTCGGAGATCAGCAAGCGGCCGCCGAGGTCGCCGTGATCATGGTGGTGGTCGTCATGATCATCGTCGGCAATAGGATCACGTTCGATGATGTTGGTGCTGCTGCCGCCGCAGGCTGTAAGTAATACCGCACTTAGTGCCAAGGCGGGGTAAGTCAGATACGAAATAGCGTGTTTGTTCATACGTTCCTCTCCTGAGAGATTGCTTGTTAATCTCAAAGCCCGACCGACGGGGCCGGGCCTCCATAGTCGATACTTAAAATGTTGCCCGAATGCCCGCCGCGAAGGCCCGACCGGGCAGAGGGGCCTTATCCTTCAGGAATGAGGTATGCGGGCGCGCTTCCTCGTCCAACAGGTTGCTGCCACGCACATAAAAAGTCATATCTTGGCCGGCAGCCGTGAGGTAATAGCTCAGTTGGGCATTCACCAGTGTGTAGCCCTCACTTTCGCTTTCAAGGGCAGCGATTTTTTCCTGCTCGAAGTAGTGGGTGGCGTTCAGTTCGGCACCCAGGTTGTTCAAGCGGTAGTTCAACTGACCGCCCACCCGCAGCGGAGGAATGCGTGGCAGATCGCCCCCGTCACGCAAGTTGGCGCGCGTGTAGTCGCTGAACACACTCAGCTTGAGCGGCTCACTGGCCTGCCACACAAACTCGCCCTCAAAACCGTAGAGGCGAGCATCGCGTGCCGTGTAGATGTACAGCGGAAAACCTTCATCGCCATGGTCATGACCGTGGTCGTGTCCGTGATCACCGCCGGCTTCGGCAGTGAGCCCGGTTTCCTGCAGGTAGTAGAAGTCGTCGATCTGGTTGTAGAAAGCACCCAGGGTAAAGCCGATATCGCCCTCGAATTTACGCAGGGAGATATCGATATTGTTGGACGTTTCCAGCTCAATCACATTGGGGTTAAGGTCATAATGGTAATCGCCATCGCCTTCCTCATGGATCACAAAGAGCGCACCCACTTCATAGGCATTGGTGCCGATGTGTGCACCGTGAGACAAAAGCTCAGCGGCTGAAGGCGCGCGCTGGGAATGGGACAGGGAGACACCCAGGTTATAGCCATAAGCGAAATCCCAAACCGCGCCCGCTGACAGCGAGAAGGGCTCAAAGACATGCTTCACGGAATAGACGTTGAGCAGGTTTTCTTCATTTCCGTGGTCGTGCCCATGATCGTGATCATGCCCGTGGCCACCCATATCGACGATAACCTGATCGGCTTTGACCTCTACCCGCTCAAGGCGTGCGCCCAATTGAATCTGCACATCACCAAAGTGACGCTCTTCAACCAATGCCAGCGCGATACTCTCGGTTTCCGAGGGCGGCGTGAACGCTTCTGCACCCTCGGCGACGTAGTCCTCGTATTTGTACTGCAGACTCAACGCACCGCGCCAGTGAGCGATCGGATGGTGAAACAGATCCATCTTGCCTTCATAGCTGGTGACATCGAAGGTGGTGAACACCTGGCCGTGTTCAATTTCCTTATGGGTGTAGTCGGTGTATCCCAGGCGGGTATTGACCGCACTGAAAATCGGGTTGTCCAGGGTCAATTCACTGTGCAGCTGCCAACGATCCTGAACCAGGTCGGAATACACATCTTCCTCGTCTTCCTGACCATTTCCGTGGTCGTGACCATGATCATGGCCGTGGTCGTCGCCTTCACCGTGACTGTGGCCGGGAATGCCATAAGTGCGTTCCAGTCGGCCGTAGGAAATTCCCACGAAACCGTTATCCAGCAGGTAACTACTGCCGAGGTTAAAGCCCGAACCTTCGTAGGCTGAGTTTTCCAGACGGTAATTCCCATGACCCTGCTCATCGTGGCCATGATCGTGATCGTCCTCTATCTCCGCAGCGACCGGAATCTTGTAGTCATTGGATTCCCGCAGGAAACCATCGACGTGAAAAGCAAAACGATCAAAGCCGGTGGTCAGGCTGCCGGACACCAGTTTTTCGTCAGCGACGTCGTTGTACTCGGCCTGCCATTCACCCCGGGTTTCGTTATCGCTTGGCACCCGGTCATCCACCACGTTCACCACACCGCCAATGGCGCCGCTGCCGTACAGAAGCGTTGCGGGGCCGCGCAGGATTTCAATTTGCTGGGCGGTGGACGTTTCGGTGGCCACCATATGGTCAGGCCCGGTACGCGAAGCATCGCCCGCACCCAGCCCATTCTGGGTAATCAGCACCCGCGGGCCTTCCAGACCGCGAATCACCGGGCTGCTGGCAACGGGACCGTAGTAATTGGAATGCACACCCAATTCGAGCGCCAGGGTGTCGCCCAGGGTCGAGGTCTGGCGGTTGCGCAGTTGCTCGCCTGCAAGGGCATCCACCGGGCGCGCCGATTCCAGCTTGGACGCGTGCCAGGGCAGTGCCCGGACATCAATCACTTCCAGCACCGAACGCGACAGGCGAATCTCCAGCGGCGTGCCATCGGATACGGGGGCATGCACAATCCGGTGGGCAAACGTCGGCGCCTCGATATGCAACTCAACGCCCTCGGCAGCCAGGCCCTGGAGCTCAAACCGGCCCTCGGCATCGGTATTGACACGCACGTGACTGCCGACCACCTCTACCCGGGCGTTGGGCACCGGCTGGCCCTGGGCGTCACGCACCACACCGGACACTTCATTCGACCAGGCGGCCTGGCTCGCCATCAGCATTGCCAGACAAAGACTGCGTTTTATCACTATCCGTTTCCTCCACGACATCGGGTTAGCGTCAAAGCGTTATACTATAACATAATCGTTATACTATAACAGCGCCGCCATCGAGAAAAGCGTTCGCAAAGAGCGCACCAGCAGAGGTCATCGAGGCGCCAAACTGGCGCACACTCACCCGATTTTCCTCCAGTGACGAGCCTTCGCTCGGGCTAACACCTTGTTTTGGGCTGCTTTTCACAGCTGGCACAACTATTGCTCAAGGCCAGTAGGTCACCCAGCAGTGCGCATGCACCTCATGTTGCACCAAAGGTGAGCCACGACGGTCCCAGGCACCCGCCTCAATGAGGTGCAACACAAGAGGCCGGTCGTGAACCCATGAATTCAGTGACAAGGGCTACCGAGCAATGCAATCACCGAAGTTGAACCTGTTGGATTTCTCCGCCGAGCGGGTCAGGACCTTACACCTGACCTGGTTCGCGTTCTTTCTCTCCTTTATGGTGTGGTTCAGCCATGCGCCACTGAAACCCCTGATCGTCGAGACCTTCGACATGACCGGTGACCAGTGGCGGGCACTGCTGATCCTCAACGTGGCCCTGACTATCCCCGCGCGTATCATCATTGGCATCCTGGTGGACAAGTTCGGCCCGAGACATGTGTATACCGGCCTGCTGGTCGGCGGCGGCCTCTTGTGTATCGCCTTCGCCATGGCCCAAACCTATGAGCAGATTGCCCTGTTGCGGTTTTTACTCGGCTTTGTGGGCGCGGGCTTTGTGATCGGCATCCGCATGGTGGGTGAATGGTTTCCCGCGCGGGAAGTGGGCCTGGCGGAAGGCGTTTACGGCGGCTGGGGTAACTTTGGCTCGGCGGCGGCGGCCTTTCTTTTGCCGACGCTGGCCGTGGTGGTATTTGCCAACTACGGGGGTTGGCGCGCGGCGGTGAGCTGCATCGGCGTCATTGCCATCGCCTACGGCTTCTTCTATTACTGGCGCGCGCGCAATACGCCGAAAGGCTCCACCTACTTCAAGCCCAAGAAATCCGGCGGTCTGGAGGTTTCCAGTAAAAAAGATTTCTGGTTCTACGTGGCCATGAATGTGCCCATGTATGTCATTCTGGGCGTCCTCGCCTGGCGCCTCGGGCCCACCAACATCGGCCTGCTCACGGAAACCACAACCTATATTCTGTATGTCGTCCTCGCGGCCCTGTTCGTGTTCCAGTTCAGTCAGATCTACCGCGTCAACAAAGACATGCTCAAAAACGGTGTGCCCGAGCATGACAAGTACGAGTTCAAACAGGTGAACATCCTCAACTGGTCCTACTTTGTCACCTTTGGCTCGGAGCTGGCGGTGGTCTCCATGCTGCCCGCTTTCTTCCTTGAGACCTTTACCGAGCTCACCCTGACCCAGGCCGGCATGCTCGGTGGTGCCTTTGCCTTTATGAATCTGGTGGCGCGCCCCACCGGCGGTTTTTTCAGCGACCGCTTCGGCCGCCGCAAAAGCATGTCCGTGTTTATCGCCGGCCTGGCGGTCGGCTACCTGATGCTGGCACAGATCAACGCTGGCTGGCCCATTGTGTTTGCCGTGATGGCGGTGATGTTCTGCTCTTTCTTTGTGCAGGCCGGCGAGGGCGCGGTGTTCGCCATGGTACCCCTGATCAAGCGCCGTATGACCGGACAGATTGCCGGTATGGCGGGCGCCTATGGTAATGTGGGCGCAGTAACCTACCTGACCATTTACAGCTTTGTGGACTCCAGTACCTTCTTTCTGATTATTGCTGCCTCCGCCGCTGTCGCTTTTGTGCTCGCACAACAGTTGACCGAGCCCGAAGGCCATATCACCGAAGTGATGGAAGACGGCAGTGTGCAACGCATTGAGGTGACCTGAGCTTGCAACATCTGCAATCACGCCTGCGCGTGCGCTTTGCCCAACAGAGCGACGCCGGGCGTAAATCGGAAAACCAGGATACGGTGGGCGCGCGCCTGCCGGACGATGCCCTGCTGACCAGCAAGGGCATCGCCGTGGCGGTGGCCGACGGGGTGAGCAGCAGCGCAGCGGCGCGCGAAGCCAGCCAGACCGCGATTACCGGTTTTCTGACCGACTACTATGCCACCCCCGACACCTGGAGCACCCGCCAGAGTGCCGAGCGGGTGATCCGCTCGCTCAACAACAGCCTTTGGGGGCTGAGTCAGAACAGCGTCTACGGCGAGGGTTACCTGACCACCTTTTCCGCCCTGATTCTCAAAGGCAGCAGCGCGTCCATTTTTCATATCGGGGACACCCGCGTATACCGTTTGCGCGAGAATGACCTGGAGTTACTGACCCGGGATCACAACCAGCGCATCGATCGCGACACCGTCTACCTCAGTCGCGCCCTGGGTGCGGATCCGGCGCTGGAAATTGATGTCTTCACCTGCGAGCTGCAGGCCGGCGACCGCTTTGTGCTCACCAGCGACGGCATTCATGACACCCTTTCGGCGTCCGACTTCCTGGGGTTGGTGCGCAACCTGACATCTCCCGACGAGCTGGTCGCACAAGCCGTTGCCGAAGCGCTGGATGCCGGCAGCGAAGACAACCTGAGTATTCAGGTGGTGGACATTGACGCTCTGGGAATACCCACCGAACACAGCGCCATGCAGGTGCTGTCACAACTGCCCTTCCCGCCCCTGCTGCAGGTGGGCGACACCCTGGACGGTCTGACCGTGCAAAAAGTGCTGCACGAATCCAATCGCAGCCAGGTGTATCAGGTCACCGATGAGCAGGGCCAACGGCTGGTGATGAAAACCCCTTCGCCCCTGTACAGCGATGACCCCGCCTACATCGAGCGCTTCGCCATGGAGGCGTGGATCGGAGCCCGTATCCACAGCCCCAACGTCGTGCGGGTGATTCAACCGCCCCGGGCGCGCGCCTGCCTCTACTATCTGACGGACTATGTGCCCGGGCAAACCCTGGGTGAGGTCATCAAGGAGCGCCGCCAGTTGGCGATTCCCGATGCGGTGCAGCTGATCGAACAACTGGTGCGCGGCATCCGCGCTTTTCACCGCAAAGAAACCCTGCACCAGGACATCAAGCCAGACAATATCGTGCTCGGCCGACAGGGGCCGGTGATTATCGACTTCGGCTCCTGTTGGGTCGCGGGCGTGGAAGAAATCGGGGCGCCCTTTGTGCGCGACCGGATTCTCGGCACCCTCGACTATTCCGCGCCCGAGTACCGCTACGGCGGCAAGGTCGGCCCGCGCTCGGACCAGTTTTCCCTCGCGGTACTGCTCTACGAGATGCTCACCGGCAAACGCCCCTACGGCGACGCCTACAGCAAGGCGATGGACGTAAAAGCCTTCCAGCGCCTGCGCTACATCCCCGCCAGCCGCCACAACCCGCTGATCCCCCAATGGCTCGACAAGGCGCTGGAAAAAGCCTTGAGCATTCACCCGGGCTCGCGCTACAGCGCGCTGTCTGAATGGCTGACGGACATCAAGCGGCCCAACCCCCACTGGGTCAGTAGCGGCGCCCAACCGCTGCTGGAACGCAACCCGCTGCGCTTTTGGCAGCTGCTTGCAGCCGCTGGGTGGGTGGTAACGATTGTGCTGACGGTTTACTTGTTGCGGTAGCGCCATGAAAACCTCTCGGCGCTGAACCCATGGGTCCCGAGTCGCGGGTTATTACTGTACGCGCTTGAAGACCGAGTGGAGATAGCCGTCCGTTTCTGCCAACCCAAGGCGCACGAGGGGATAATGTCCTTCCTGAATCATTCTGTCGCCTTCGAAGGATATCTTGAACGCAATCTGCTCGCCTTCGTAATTGGGATAGGACATGAACCCGATTTTTTCCGTGAGTACCCCGTCTGCAAAGGTGTAGCGACCGCCACCCGCGCCAAAATTGTCAAATGCGCGCGCCTTCTCCTGATCGGTCAACGACAGTCCTGCAAAGGGTTCTCGGTCTTCGCCTTTGCTGACAAAGGCGAAGTGACTGTCGTTAAATATTTTGATCATCTCGCGGCTGTCAGCGTCAAAGGTTACGATAACCTCGTCGCCAAAACGTATCGTTTCCTCCAATAGCTGCCAGGTGCCGATAAGACTTTCGGTATTGATCTGCCCGTGAGCTTCCGGCGCGTCAGCGATCAGATGAGCGTAAATCGCCTTCAGCAGCTCGTTGTTGTGGTCGGTTTCGTAGCGCCAGAACATGATGCCCCGCAGACCCTGATCGCGCACATACTGGGCCTTGATGGCCATGGACTCGGGGTCGTCGTAGCTGACAAACAGTCGTTCCTGTTCGTGCCAGAGCCAGGGCACCTGACCGACCGGGTCCCAGTGCCGCTCAAAGCCCTGTTGATCGATCAGGTTTTCCGCCAGATTGCGGTAACCCGTGTCGCCGTAGGGGAAGTCGCCGGTATGGCCGACCTGGCCGAGTCCGGCACTGTCCGGGTCAACCGCGACCCAGTGACGACCATAGAAGGGCACGCCCAGCACCAGCTTTTCCGGCGGCACACCGGCGGCCAGATGATCGCGCACGGCCTGATCGGCAGACATGACATCGCCCTCGGGCGCATACAGGGGCGCGTTGTGGCCGGTGCGATTACCGTCGGTGGGAAAGTTGTAGTCGTAGGCCATGATGTTGATAAAGTCGAGGTAGCGTTGCCAGTTGGCGATATCGCTCTTTTCCAGGAAGCGCGGAAAGCCACCGCTGGCAATGGTGAGCAACAGCGGCCGCTCCAGTTCCTGTTCCAGCTCGTCGAGCTGCTCGCGCAGGCTGCGCAGCAACAGGGTAAAGTTGACGCCGTCCTCGGGTCGGTGCACGTTGCCCGCGCCGGGCAAACCGGGGTACTCCCAATCGATGTCGATGCCGTCCAGTTGGTGGCGGCGTACAAAGTCCAGCGCGCTGTCGATAAAACGCTGGCGCGTCTCCCCGGTCAGCGCCATATCGGAAAAGCCGCCGGACCAGGTCCAACCGCCCACCGACGTGAGAATTTTCAGGTCCGGGTTGCGCGCCTTGAGGGTCTGCAACTGCCGGTAGTTCTGCTCATCGTAGGCAAAGCCTTCCACCAGTTCGCCATCTTCGATATTGGAAAAGGCGTAGTTGATATGGGTGAGCTTTTCCGCCGCAATGGTATCCGGGTCCACCTGCGCATCCGGATTGAAAATGTAGCCCACAATAACCCGCTCATGGTCGGCCGGCGCTTCCTCGATGGCCACGAGCGCGTCTTCCTGTCCAGAACAGGCCGCCAGGGTTACAGTCATCAGTACCCAAAAAATTCGCTTCAACATTTAGTACTCTCCCCGTTCCATTGTGTCGCGCTCGGCACTGATCCGCGCCAGCGCTTGTTCGTTGCTCAAGGCCTGGGCCGGCGTCATCAGGCTGATCACAACGCCGGCGAGCAGCGCGGACGCCACAGCCGGAATGATCGGGTTGCCCCACACACCGTCCAATCCGGAAACAATCATAGCCAGCGATGCCGACACCCCAACCAGCAAGGAAGCGATAGCGCCCTGCCAGTTGTAGCGCGGCCAAAAGCGCCCCAGTAAACCGCAGGTAAACATGCCCGCCATCAGGGTGGCGATCATCCGGGTGATATAGCTGATCAGGTCGTCGGACAACATCGCCATCAACCAGGCGACACCAATGACCAGGGCCAGTCCGATCCGGGAAAAGAGTATGACTTTGTCGGCGCTGGGCACCCGACCGGCGAGCAATGAAAAGACATCGCGGATCAGAATTGACACGCCGGCGATAGCATCCGAGCTGGCGCTGGACATGGTCGCCGACAAACCGGCGATCAACACCACCAGACCAATCCACAGGGGCAGCACTTCCACGGCGAGAAAGGGAAAGGCAAAGTTGCGGTTCTCCAGCGCGGGGTTGAGTGCAAATGCCGCCATACCGATGATCGCCGGCACCACCGAAAAGAACAGATAGAGTATCCCTGTGGCCACAAAAGATTGCCGCACCGAGCGCACACTGCGCCCGGAATAGATCCGTTGCCGGAACGACGGCGTCGCCAGCACCCCCACCGCTATCACCGCTACCAGCGACAGACTGGGCAACCAGCCCAGCGCCTGCATTCCCAGAAACGACCGGTTGACGACAGGCTGGGCGGCGACAAGTGCCGACCAACCACCAACCTGATGCAGGGCGAAACCGGCCATAAGGATAAAGCCGAAGAACAGCACAATCGCCTGCAAGGTATCGGTCCAGACCACTGCCCGGTAACCCCCAACAATCACATAGATCGCAAAACCAAGAGCCACCAGCGTCTTCGCCCACGCCAGGTCAATGCCAGCGATCCAGGCCAGATAAAGACCGCCCCCGAGAATATGCGCTCCCAGCCAGCCAATGCAGGCGAGCAGAATCAGAACAGCGACAATATTTTTCACCAGCGGGTGAGCGCCCACATAGTAGGACAACTCCTCACTCATGGTCATAAAGCGCAATCTACGTACCGGCGCAAACAGCAACGCCAACAGAAGAATGCCGATGGCACCGCCAATGCCATAGAGCACACCCGCCCAACCAAACCCGTAACCAAAGCCCACCGCCCCCATGGACGAGCCGGTTCCCACCAGGGTACCGAGGGTCGTCCCGATGATGAGAAACACCGGCAGGCTGCGCCCGGCCAGAAGAAAGTCCTGACCACCGCGCTGCTTTCTGGAGACAAACCAGCCCAGAAGAATCAGAAAGAAAATGTAGGTGCCGAATGCGCTCAGGAAGAGATTCGTCGTCATAGCGCTCAGCTCTGCTTGTAGCAGACCAACCCCACTTCCACCTTGCAGTCCACTACCAGGTCGCAGACCGAGCAGATGCGCGCGGGTGGGTGATCGCCAAAGTTGGCTTTGAACACTTTATTGAACGATGAAAAGTAGCGGGCATCAGTGAGTATCACCGTGACATGCACCACATGTTCAGCGGTGTAACCAGCCTCGCGCATAATGGCAAAGCAGTTGTCGATCGCAAGCTGGGACTGCTCGATGACACTGCCCTCCACGACCTCACCATCGCGCATGGGCGTTTGCCCGGAAACATAGAGCCAGCCGTCGGCTTGCGTGGCGCGAGAAAAAGGCAGGTGTTGTCCGCCCGTGCCGACACCACCGCCGGCACCGTAACGTGTGATGGTCATTGTTATTTTCTCCATTCAGGTTTCGTATTATTGATTTTTCCGGTACAAAAACTGCCCCGCTCGCCCGGGGGTTTCCCGGTCAGGCTGATAACTCAGAACGCCGTTCACCCACACCGATTCGATGCCCCGGGCACGCTGAACGGGCTGTAAATAGTTGGCGGGTGATTCCAGTTTGTCCCAATCGAACAGCACCAGGTCGGCGTAGTAGCCTTCGGCAATCAGACCCCGGTCTGTCAAATTGAACTCTGCGGCTGAACGGCCGGACATCTTGTGCACCGCGGTAGGTAAATCGAACAACCCCTCGTCCCGACAGTAATGTGCCAGAACACGGGGAAAGGCGCCCCAAAGCCGGGGGTGTGGATGAGGATCGTTGGGCAGGCCATCGGAGCCGACCATGGTGAGCGGATGCTTGAGTATGGTCCTGACGTCCTCGGGGTCCATGCAATGGTAAACGGCGCCGGCCGGCTGCAGAGCCTCGGCCGCCGCCAGCAGGCTGACATTCCAGTCCCGGGCAATGTCCGCCAGCGGACGCCCACCCTGGTCGGGATGAGGGCGCGACCAGGTGATAAAAATATCGCTGTCACCGGTGACCTGCTTCAAATCCAATGTGCTCGAACTCGCCGAATAGGGGTAGCAATCACAGGCCAGCTTTTGGGTGTGCGCTGCGGCTTCCAGATGCGCAAGTACTTCCGTACTCCGACCCCAATTCCCTTTTCCCGCACACTTGAGGTGCGACACCACCAGCGGCACCCGGGCACTCGCCGCCGTGTCCAGCGCCTCCCCCAGCGCTTCGATAATCTGATCGAACTCGGTGCGCAGATGGGTGGTATAAATGGCGCCAAACACTTTCAGCTCTTTTACCAGAGCCAACACCTCGTTGATATCGGCCCCTTGGGCATTGGCATAGGCCAGGCCGGAACTCATCCCCAGGGCCCCCTCGGCAAGAGCATCGTGTAACTGGGCGCTCATGGCACTCAGCTCAGTGACGCTGGCCGTGCGCGTGAGATCTTTCATGTGGTTGTTGCGAAGCGCGGTGTGGCCGACCAGCGCCGCCACATTCACCGAGGGCTTCGCCAGCGTTACCGCTCGAACGTAATCTGAAAAGCGTGAATAGACAAAGTCGCCTTGATCACCCAGCAGGTTAAGCGGGTCGGGCGGCTCGCGTGTCAGGCGTACGGGACTGGCACTGATACCACAGTTACCGACGATAACACTGGTAACGCCCTGACTGGTTTTGGCGAGCATGTCGGGATTGTTGATGACCTCCAGGTCGTCATGGGTATGCACATCAATAAAGCCCGGAGCGAGGTAACGTCCTCCCGCTTCGACGATCTCCGACGCAGGTGCTTCAATGTTCTCAGCAACACGGGCAATTCGCCCATCTTTAAGCGCCACATCAGCGGTGAAAATATCGACACCGCGGCCATCGACGACCTGGGCATTGCGGATAACCGTGTCATAACTCATACCGTACCAATAAACCCTTCATCTCAGTCACCCAGGGGCAATCGATCCCTGCCGTGCTTGTGGTTATCCAGCGTGTGCTTCATGCGCCGCAAGGCTTCACGGCTTTTGCGCTTGTGCTTTGCCGCCAGCTCGGTGGCCAGAATATCGATGGCCGCGAGCATGGCGTAACGGGACGCGCTGGGTTTGAAAATGTAATCTGTTTCCATGGTCTCGATCGGTACCAGGTGATCGAGCAACGCTCCCAGAGGCGAGTCTGCAACCGTCACCCCCACCAATTCAGCGCCGTATTCTTTGGCAATGGCTGCGGCTTCCTCGACATCGGGGCTGTAGCCCCCGAGCGACAAACACATCACCACATCGCTACTGTCAATGGTCGAGGCGGCCATGCGCATCAGCATCGGGTCGGAGTAGGCGGTCGCAGGAAAGCCCAAGCGGAAGAAGCGATGCTGACACTCCTGGGCCATTACCGTAGAGCCACCGCCGACACCAAAAATCAGAATCTGGCGCGCTTTGGCCAGCGTCTCTACCGCCGGGTCTACCACGGCTTCGGTGAGCAATCCGGCGTTGTGATCAAGAATGGCCTTGATGTCTTCATAGACGCTGTAAATACCCCGCGGCTCGGCTTTGACATCGGTGTAAAAGCGATCGCCCACCGCTTCGGCCTGGGCCAGACACAGCTTCAGGTGGCGAACGTTTTTGCACTCCACCGCCTTGGCGAAACGGGTGATGGTCGCCTCACTCACTTTCGCTTTGCGGGCCAGCTCGCTGATGCTGGCCTGAGCCGCAAAACTGATATCATCGAGAATCAGGCGGGCAATTTTTTGTTCGGCATCGCGCAGCTGGCCGTAAAAATTGTTGATGCGCGATACGATATCCGGTTCATGACTCACGGCGTCGTTCCTTTTAGAGTGAACAGTGAATAAGTCTCGCCTTCACCCGCACCAGCGGACAGGCTCTCAAAGCGAGAATACTACTGAACCTTTTGCAGTATAGACACCATGTTTGTTATTTTCAATAACTTTAAATACAATATGGTACTTAGTAACAGACCGCCATCCGAAAAGGGACTCCTTATGCACAACCGCAACCTGCTCCACGAGGCCATCCCTCTTCCCGCTGCGGTGGTGTATCAGTCACGCCTGAAAAACAATCTGCACTGGATGCAGACCTTCGCCGACCACAAGGGCGTAGTCCTGGCGCCCCACGGCAAGACCACCATGACCCCCAGGTTTTTTCAGTGGCAGAAGGCCGCCGGTGCCTGGGGTCTGTCCGTCGCCACCGTATCTCAGGCACAGGCCGCCGCGGACGCCGGAATTGGGCGCATTCTGATGGCCAATCAACTGGTCGGACGAGCCAATATGGCGGCGGTCAGCGAGCTGCTGACCCAGTCCGAGACCCTGCTCTACTGCCTGGTGGACAACGTCGACAACGTGCGCGAACTGGGCGGGTTTTTCGCTGCCCGCCAGCAGGTGCTGCCTGTCCTGATCGAAGTGGGGGTTGTCGGTGGCCGGTGTGGCTGTCGCACCGCCGATGAGGTGCTGACCCTGGCCGAGGCCGTCGCGCAACAGCCCGCACTGCAGCTTGTCGGCGTGGAGACCTATGAAGGTATGGTGCGCGGCGATCAGCCAGAGATCGCCGTGCGGCAGCACCTGACCCGCGTGCGCGATCTCACCCTGCGCCTACTGGCGGAGGACCGGTTCGACACGGAGCAGGTCATCCTCACCGGCGCGGGCTCTGCCTGGTACGACCTGGTCGCCGACATTTTTGGCAGCACCGGGGACCCGCGCCTGCTGCCGGTCCTCCGCCCGGGCTGCTACCTGATTCACGATCAGGGCATCTACGCCCAGGCCCAGGCCCAGGTGCGCGCCCGCCTGGGGGGTCACTGCCCGGCACCGGGGGACCTGCAATCCAGCCTGGAGGTCTGGGCCTACGTGCAATCCCTGCCCGAGCCCGGCATGGCCATCCTGACCCTGGGCAAGCGTGACGCCGCCTTCGATGCCGGCCTGCCCCAACCGGTCCTGCACGCCCGCCCCGGCCCCGACTGCCAGGCGCGCACGGCGCCGGCGGACTGGCAACTGGTCAAGATCATGGATCAGCACAGCATCATGCACACCCGCACCGATCACGACCTGCGCGTGGGCGACATCATCGCCCTCGCCACCTCCCACCCCTGTCTCACATTTGATAAGTGGCGGGAGATCGTGATGATCGACGACGATTACAACGTGATTGAAGAAGTGCCGACGTGTTTCTAAAGGCTCGTGCTTTGGTGTCTGTATCAGAGAGCCGGAGTCAGGTATCCCTTTCCGGGACACGCCGTAAACCCATCCCTGGGGGCTCGACTGCCGCCGGTCCCTGCGCGCTCCCGGCGCTTCGGGACACTTCCCACATCCCTGTGGGTCGTCCAGCGGCAGACGGTCCCGGAAAGGGATACCTGACTCCGGCTTGTGCCACACTGGAACTTGTAGGGAATCTAATGATAAAGCCATTCTTTCAAGTGGCACTCGCTGCTTTGATATTGATAACCGTATCCGCCCACGCCGACAGCGACAGCAGACTGACGCTGATGCCTTATCCCCAGACAATTGAGCGCGGCGATGGCGAGTGGCGTTTTGGGGCGGAGCCCCGGTTGGCGGTCAGCGCCCCCGAGAACGCCCAGGTGGACGCGGCGCTAGAACGTTTTCGGGAACGCTTCGCCCGGCAGACGCACCATTACCTGACGCTGGAGCCGGCGTCGTCGGCGTACCCCGCGCTGGTCATCGAGCTGGAGCGCGAGCAGGATCCGCTGTTGGCGGCGGACACGCTGACGCTCGACCTGTTGACTCAAGACCGGGAGGCCTACCACCTGGTGATTGAGGGCGAACGTATTGTGTTGCGGGCAGCGACCTATCAGGGTGTCAATCACGGTCTGGAAACACTGTTACAGCTGCTGGGTCACCACCCGGCCGAGACGCCGTTGGCCGACATCACTCTGCCGCAACTGACCCTTGAGGATTGGCCCCGTTTTCGCTGGCGCGGGCTGATGCTCGACTCGGTGAGGCACTTCTTTTCGGTGGACACCGTCAAGCGTCAGATCGATGCCATGGCCGCCGCCAAACTCAATATTTTCCACTGGCACCTGACCGATGATCAGGGCTGGCGCCTGGAGTCGATCCACTACCCCAGGCTGCATGAAAAAGCGTCCGACGGTTTCTACTACACGCGCGAAGAGGTTCGGGACATTGTCGACTACGCCCTGGCGCGAGGTATTCAGGTGGTACCCGAGATCGACATGCCCGGCCACAGCAGTGCCATCGGTGTTGCCTACCCCGAGCTGATGGCCGCGCCCGGCCCCTACACCATGGAAGATCGCTGGGGTGTGCACACGCCACTGCTCGATCCGGTCAACCCGGACGTGTACGTTTTTGCCGACAAAATTTTCAAGGAATTGACGGCGCTGTTCCCCTTTGAATATGTACACATCGGTGGCGACGAAGTGGACCCGCGTGACTGGCTGGCCAACGACAGGATCGTCGCCTTTATGGCGCGCGAGGGCTTCGACACTGCCGACGATCTGCACGCTTACTTCAATCGGCGGCTGGCGGAGATACTCGCGCAATACAATCGCCGCATGATCGGCTGGGACGAGATCCTGCATCCGGATCTGCCCGAAGGCGCGGCGGTGCAATCCTGGCGCGGCCCCGACTCCATGGGTGAAATCGCCAACCAGGGCCACCCCGCCATTCTGTCCACCGGTTTTTACATGGACATGCCCCAGTACACCGACTACCACTACCGCAATCCCATCTTTCCCCGAGCACCCGAGGTTGACGCACAGCCCGGCGCCGACGAGTACTGGGAGAGTTGGTCGTTCAAGCTGCCGCGCAAACGCGGCGCCCCCATCACTGGCAGCTTTACGCTGATCAAAAACGACAAGGGTAGTTTGCGCGGCGTCATCGACTTTGCCGGCCGCTCGCGTGAGGACCTGCAGAATCTCGAGCGGGCCGGAGGCATCCTCTATTTCGACGTGGATACCTGGGCTGGGCCGGTGCGCGGGCGCATCGAGCGCGACGGAAAAAGTCTGGGCGGTGACATGGTCTTTGGCAACGCGCCCTACCAGGCAAGTGGCAAACTTATCGCGGGCAGTGCACTCCCGGGAACGGCCGTTCCCGAACCAATCCCCACACCGTCTATTCGCGCGCAGCAGTTGCCCTTTGTACTGGGTGGCGAGGCCGCGCTTTGGTCGGAAATCGTGGACGAGCGGCATATTGATCTGCGCCTGTGGCCGCGCACCTTTGCCGTCGCTGAGCGACTGTGGTCAAGCGAGTCGCTTACCGATCCAGAGGCAATGTATGAGCGGCTGATGGCTTTGTCACCCTGGGCCGAGCAGTCCCTTGGGCTGCAGCACAAGCAGCAGAACCAAGCCCTGCGCGCGCAATTATTACCACCCAGCCAGCGGGAACGCGCGCGGCTACTGAGTGACGCCCTGGAGCCTGCGCACTATTACCATCGCCATCACGAGAAGTCCGCTTACGAAACCTACTCCCGGCGCGACCCTCTGGATCGCCTGGTGGATACCTTGCCGGTGGAAAGCCACCCCGGCAAGACCCTGGCCCGGCAACTGACACGCTGGCGTGAGCCGGTGCAGCGCAACGCCGCCCGTGCAACCCTTCAGGCCTGGCTGGACAACGCCCGCACGCTGATTGAACAAGTCACCGAGGAAGGTGACCCCGGCGCACTCAAACCACAAGCCCAGCGTGTGGTAACAACCACGAGTTGGGGGCTGACGCTACTGGACGTGCTGGAAGAAGGTTTGGCACTTGATCGCGAATCCATTCAGGCCGCCCGCCGACAGCTGCGCGCGGCCCAAAACATAGAGGCGGAAATCGTGATTCCCGCGGCCTACCCGATTGAACGTCTCCTGGACGATATCCCCACCCTTGAGGATTGACTATGAAACCCAAACACCTGTTAGCACTCGGTGTGCTCGCGGCGATACACACCGGCCATGCCCATCCACCCACGCAGGACTACATCGACGCCGGGCGTTTTACCGACGGCATTGAGGGTCCAGCGTTCGGACCCGATGGGCGCCTGTATGTCCCCAACCTGAAAACCCAGGGGACAATCGGAGTTGTCTCCGCCCAAGGGCAAGCCGACATCTTCATGCGCCTGCCCGAGGGCAGTATTGGTAACGCCATTCGCTTCAATGCCGAAGGCGACATGCTGGTCGCCGACTACACCGGCCATAATGTCCACGTGATTGATCTTGAGTCCCGGGCCATTCGCCACACGTATCACCAACCCGCCATGCACCAGCCCAACGACATTGCCGTGTCCCGCTCAGGAATGATTTATGCCAGCGATCCTGATTGGTCAACCGACTCCGGTCAACTGTGGCGCATCAGCCCCGAGGGTGAAATCGTACTGTTGGAGTGCGGCATGGGTACCACCAACGGCATTGAGCTGAGCCCCGACGAAACCCGGCTCTACGTCAACGAAAGCGTACAGCGGAAAGTGTGGGTTTACGATGTCAGCCCCGAGGGTGATATAAGCAATAAACAGTTGTTCCATCAGTTCGACGACTACGGCCTGGACGGCATGAAAACCGATCGCACAGGCAATCTCTACATCGCCCGCTACGGCGCCGGTCGAATCACCGTCCTGTCACCGGAGGGCGAGGTCATCAATCGCTTCCCGCTTCAGGGACAGCACCCCACCAATCTGGCCCTTAAGGAAAATGAATCCACGCGAGTCTATGTCACCCTGCAACAGCGCGGCGCCATCGAAACCTTTACCGTTGAGTAAAAAAAGGGGCGTGCCGGTTAACCGGCACGCCCCAAGGCAATGCGATAGGGTATCGCGGGGTTAGAAGCTCGCGCGCAGGCTCAACGCCAAGCGCCGGTCGGTACGGAAGTTCAATGCATCGGTACGCACACCTTCCTGATTGTACTGCGCCTGAGTTTCCGTAATGGTATTAAGGATATTGCTCGCCTCAAAACCCACCTGAACATTGCTGGTGATATCGTAGTAAATAGAACCATCGAGATAGCCGCTGGATTTGGCATAGATGGGTGCAAACTCGTTGGAGTCACGACGGGTGACCAGGTAGTCCGAGCGCCAGGTGTAGGCGAGACGCGCGGAGATCGCGTTGTACTCATACATGCCCACCAGGTTGAAGTTCTGATCCGAATAACCCGGCAGCGGCAGATCGGTGAACGCACGGAAGCTGTTGCGGTCATCGCTCACGGGGTTACCCGCCGAGTCAAAGCGAACCTCACCCAGCAGGGCACTGCTTTCCGGGTCTTCGAGATCATTCTGATCAATAAAGGTGTAGTTGAATTGCATACCCAAACCGCTCCAGGCACCCGGCAATGCATCGAAGAATTGGGTGTAGGAAAACTCGAAGCCCTGGATCGAGCCGGAACCGTCGTTGGCTGGCCCGGTGAAGGAGACCTCCTCGGAGACATTGGTACGCGGGTTTTCAACCTCGGCACGGAACGGCCGCTCGCGGAACAGATTGTCGATGTTCTTGTAGAACAGCGCCAGCGACACGGAGCCGGTATCGGCGAAGTACCATTCGGTACTCACATCCAGATTGGTTGACTTCTCCGGTTCCAGGAAGGGGTTACGCGCGGTCCCGTTGAGCTGAACATTATCAATGCCGACCACCGGCCCGTCTTCCTCTTCCCGGATGTTGTTCCAACCGAGATTGACGATACGCGAGTTGCGGGTGTTCTGCAGCGTCGGGAAGTAAAGCCCTTGCGAGGCACCAAAGCGCAGAACCACATCATCGGTCAGATCAACTGCCAGGTTGAAGCTCGGCAAAACCGCGGTGTAGTCGGTGCCACTGACCGTGGTCCGCTGCCCCTGACCGTCCGCGAAGGCGGCAAGATTGGGACGCTCATCCGCTATAAAGTCGGACCCTTCACCCCCCAAATCCGGCAGAACAACAAACCCGGTGGACTCGAGCTGATAGTTGACGTAGCGCAAGCCCACATTACCGCGGTAAGGCGTGTCGAGGGAATCATCAGCAAAGTCAAAGCGCACGTAAGCTTCGTTGCGGGTCTCATTGGTCGAGGTCACGTCGTGGGGGGCAAAGGGCGAGCCCTCGGCAATCCGGCCACCCATGTCCTGAGAAGCGAGGAAGCAATTCGGGTTGTTCTGGCCGTTCTCATTGTTCGCACCGCCACCAAAGGCCCCGGTGTTAAAACCTTCTTCACAGCTGCGGCGTGCAAAGCCGAGGAAATCTTCAGCACTTTCCATCTTGATAAACAGGAATTCGTTGCCCCCTCCCAGATGACCGTTCTTGAAGAAATTATTCCAGGTTTGTGACTCAAACTCCTCGGTGATCAAGCGGTAGTCACCATTGACTGCGGAAGCCAACTCCCAAGGAATATTGAAGGTGCCCCAGTTGGCATACTCGGTATCGCGCACCACCAACTCACGGTCGGAGTGATAGACACCGACGCGCACGCTGCGTGCCCAGTCATGATCCAGATCATATTCCAGGTCAAACTTATAGGCATCAAGCGTTCCCTTGGAGTCCACATGTTGATCAAGACCGCTCGCCAGTAAAAAATCAGGCGCTTCAAACTCCGACCAGTGCGGTTCTTCCTGGGGATCGATCATGCGGTCATGGTTCAAGAACTCAATGTACGGGTAGCTACCGGTGAGATCCAGATAGGCGCTGCCAAGGCCCCCCCAGTAGCGCGGGTTGATACCGTTGTTGGTCACAGTCTCGGTGGATTCGACCCGTTGAACATCCAGTTCCAGGGTCACACGATCCGTCGGGTTATACTGAACATTGAACGACAGATCTTCAACCGAGGTTTCCGTCTCGTTAAAGCGGGTTGACGCCTGGAAAGGGTGATCGTTGTTAACCGTGATGATGCCACTGGTAAAGAAGCCATTGGCGTCGTAGGTGGGTTCAACCGCTGTACCGACATTGGGTTGAACGCGAATCGCAGCGTCAAACCCCTGAGCCTGTGCCCCAAGAACATTTTCCCGATAGGTCAGCGAGGCATCTGAACGGACATACTCCAGAGTCGTCTGAATGGTGCGGTCGACATTGCGCCATTGAAGCGCACCGGCAAAACCCGTACGTTCGCGGTCGTTTTCCGCGCGCCGCAGCGAGAACTGGCCAGGAATATGAACCACCGTGCCCGGTTCCTGCCCGGCTACGGCCGGGCCATCAACGGGCGAGTCGGGCGCGGGCGAGCCGAGCACCTCGCCGCTGGCATCCCAGGCCGGCGGCACGTTGATAAAGGAATCACCGCGCGAATAGAAGTTGGCGACGCCAATACCGTCACCCGTCGTGCGCAGTTCAGAGTGGGAAGCCGAAAGCTGGAAGCCAAAATCACCGATATCGGTTTCCCAGATATCGCTGAACAGGGCCGATGCTGACGGGCTGAATTCTTCGCGACGGTCACCATAGTTCCCTTTGACCGTGAACCCCGCTACCCGTCCATCGCTATCAAACGGCTTGCGGGTCACCAGATTGACCGTGCCGGCAACGCCGCCGGCAATCATGTCTGCAGTCTGGTTTTTGTAGACCTCAACAGCGCCCAACAGCTCCGGCGGAATGTCTTCAAAATTCAATCCACCAAACGGGTTGGCACTGAAGGCATCGCGCCCATTGATTTCACTGCGCACGCGATCCAAACCCCGGATCAGCACCCCCGTGCCTTCATCCGCAAAGTGGTTGGGGTCATCGGAAGCGGCAAAGCGCTCGATGGTGACACCGGGCACCCGCTGCAAGGCTTCGGTGACACTCTTATCCGGCAGCGCGCCGATATCGGATGCGGTAATGGCATCGACCACGGTACTGGCTTCGCGCTTGAGGTCCTGGGCATTGCGCAGGCTGTTGCGCATACCGGTGACCACAATCTCTTCCAGCACCATATCCTGATCACCCTGCGCGATAGCCGGACTTGAGACTCCGGCAACTACACTACACACGGCCAGGCTTAGCAGTTTTTTATTGAACACTTGTCGCATGACGTCTTAACTCCCCAGTTTCGGTTTTTTTGCCCCAGGTTGTATTGGAACCGTGTCAGTGGTGTTCACTGAACACAGGTCCATTTCAGTACCGCTGCCTCTGCCTACAACCTTGTTAGTAATTACACAACGAACATACCAATAAAGATAGAAAATATCAAATATATAATTAGATAATGTTATATATTTTCTCTCTTAATTTGGGCGCAACTTTTCCAAGGACAAAAGAGCGCCCAGCAGCCACTGTTTACGCCTCGAAAGCGTGCGCAGCGACCCACTAAAGGGCAACCTCATCCTGGTGACAAACACTACTCCACGAGAGTTGAACGACTCACGTTATGACCCAGCCGGGTGCGTAGCACAACCTCACCCTCGGGCATTGCAACGGACCCATGGTAGGGCTGCCAGCTGCTGCCACCGTCGGTACTGTACTCAATGGTCAGACCGGGCATTGCCGTATTGGCATGCAACTGACCCTGGTCAACGCGTGCACCGGGCGGCAAAAGGTGGAAACCGGCCCCACCGTCCAGCAGCTTTGGTAATTCGCGCGTCGCCAACACCCGGACGAAGCGGGCATAGTCCTGATCCCGCGCCCGGGTATCGGGCTTCTCCCCCTCCCATCCGGCGCGGTGCCAGGCACGCTCCGCCAGCGCGATAACTCGGGGGTAAAGCATGGCCTCCAGTTGCTCGGCGGTGCGGATGGTTTCGGTCCAGACCTGCCCCTGTATGCCGAGAATGTTTTCGGGCTTTTTCAACGGTGTCACCGCCCGCCCCAGAAGCGTTTCCAGGTCTTCAATGGGCTCACCATTACGGTTCGTGGTCGCGTTGGCGTAAACATAATCGGGCAGATAGCCGAACACTTTTTCCGTGTCGGTATAACGGGTCGCCCAATAGTAACCCCGCTCCTCGGGATGCGCCTCGTGGGGATGATCAAAGTACAAGTGGGTAGCGTGCGACAGAATCACCTCGTAACCGGCATTGGCAAAACGGTAGGCCCGATCACCGGCGCCCCACTCCCAGATATTGTCCCAAGGGTTCACCAGAACCCGATCGTTCTCGAAGCGGTCACGATTGAAGGGTTGCTGGGCGTCGTGCATCATGCCGTCTTCCCAGGCGGCAACGGCAAGTCCCCGATGACTGGCAAGCTCCGCCACCCGGCTGACAAAGTAAGGCATCAAATCACCCGTTCCGGCGAGCCCGGATTCACCCCGGATCAGCGCCTCGCACTCGGGCGAGCCCGTCCAGGAGCCTCGACCCACTTCGTCACCGCCCAAATGAAATACGCCTAAGCTCTGCCCGGCTTCACGGTACATGGCCTGCAATTCGTACATCACTTTATCGATAAAGGCGTAGGTGGATTCCATACAGACGTTAATGGAATTATCGCTGTAGTTCTGTACCGTCAGGTACTCGGAGGTGTCGTCCGGGTCGGCCAACAAATAGCGGCGTGCTTCGGTATCCTCGCCCGCCTCCATCAACCGCTGATAACGAGCGTCCATTGCCTTGACCGCCGCGCGGGCGTGGCCGGGCATGTCAATTTCGGGAATCACTTCGATATGACGCTCGGCGGCGTACCGCAAAATCTCGATGAAATCGTCGCGTGAATAGTACCCATTGCCGGAGCCACTGGTGTGAGGGCCGGTACCCAACTGAGTCAACAGACAGCGGCGCTCGCTCAGATCAAAGCAGCGATGGCCACCGATATCGGTCAGCTCGGGCAACCCGGGAATTTCCAGGCGCCAGCCTTCATCCTCGGTCAAGTGCAGGTGCAGACGATTGAGTTTGTAGCGCGCCATCTGATCGATCAGACGCAGAGTGACGGCTTTGCCGTGAAAGTTGCGTGCCATGTCATAGTGCATACCCCGCCAACTGGCGCGGGGAGAATCAACCACCGTCAGGCGCGGCAAGGCATAGCCATCCTGAACCCGTGCGGGAAGCAGGTTGAGCAGACTCTGTGCGCCGTAAAAAGCACCGGCGTTGTCGCGTCCGATAATCTCGATACGGTCACGCTCAAGCGTCAGAATGTAACTCTCTGCGGCTTCGGGCAGACCGCGCGCCTCCGGGTCGACCCTGAGGATCACAACCGGGCCATCGCCGCTGCCATCACCGGCACGCGCAGCCACCTCGCGCTCAAATACGCCGCTCAACGCCGCCTGCAGGAAGGCGGCCTCGCTGGCGAGCCGTCCCGCGTAGTGAATGGACCAGTCCCCACTCAGAGTCACCGTGCCCCGGCGGGTGTTGACCGAAGAGGGCTTGGGAATAATGCGCTCGCGAACATCGCTGGCACTGACCTCCACCGCATTGACGCGCCGGTTGGCGTCGTAACGACTGGCGGCGGTGGCGGGCGACACAGCATCGGAATGCGAACGCAGGCGCTGATCAGCACGCTCAATCGGTTCCACAAAAGCGCGAATGTCTTCAGTATCGGTATTGGCGAACACCACGGGTTCGGCATCGCCGCTTACGAGGAATGCCCGCGGCATAAAATCGGTGTAGCTGATCATGTGTGCGGATGCGCGATAGTCGAGCGTCACCGTCTGCCCCGAAGCGAGACCGGCGAAATCCGCTGTGGACGCAAGGCGGTGCAGATCACCCTGCACATGACTGAGCCGGAGTCCGGCCTCTTCCACTGTCGCAATCCGGCGCACCGAGTGAAAATAGATCGCCCAGTCGGCCTCACCCCCGGGCAGACTGACCGAGGTGGGATTCTCCAACTGCAACCGGATATGCGGACCACCCCCAGCCAGATTGCTGAGCACCGCAAAGCGCAGACTGGCGCCCTCGGCAAAGGTGTTCACGTCGCTCTGACTCAGGGCATGGGCCCCTATGGACAGACTCATCAGCGCTCCCATCACTAGCGCCAGGCAGATTCTCATTATTTTGACTCCCTCTTACTGAATGGCCGCAAAACGGCAAGACAACGTTGTCTCACACAGTTTAGCGCACCCTCTGGCAAATGCAAGCCCAGCTGAACACCTTGCCTGTAGCCCGCTGAAGGCAGGGATCCCCTTCCGGGACACGCCGTAAACCCATCCCTGGGGGCTCGACTGCCGCCGGTCCCTGCGCGCTCCCGGCGCTTCGGGACACTCCCCACATCCCTGTGGGTCGTCCAGCGGCAGACGGTCCCGGAAAGGGTTCCCCGGCCCCGGCTTGTGCTCAAAACGTCAGAATCCAGCCTTGGTGTATACTGCCCGTTTTCCACTGACCAGCCGGGAACCCGTTCAACCGCTATGAAACCGACCATTAAGGATGTCGCCAAACTCGCCGGAGTCTCTTTCAAAACGGTCTCCCGGGTGATCAACCGCGAACCCAGCGTGGGTAAGGAACTGCAGGAGAAGGTCTGGAAGGCGGTCAAGGCACTCAACTACCAACCCAACTACGCGGCCCGCGAGCTGCGCGGCACCGCCTCGTCGATCGGGTTCATCTACGACAACCCCAACAGCAACTATGTGATTGATATGCAGCGCGGGATGCTCGATGAGTGCCGGCGTCAGGGCTTCGAATTGGTGATCCACCCCTGCGATACATCGGCCCCGGATCTGATTGACGAGATTGACAGCATGCTCGATCGCAGTCAGGTCGGCGGCCTGATCCTCACGCCCCCCGCCTCGGAGATGCCCGAGGTACTGGCGGCCCTGGAGAAGCGCAAGGTCAACCGGGTATCCATCATCTCGGGCTCAGAGGCGCCCGAGGCGCAGAATCCCTGCGTCTATATCGACGACCGGGAAGCGGCCTACCAGATCACCCGCCACCTGCTCGAACTGGGCCATCGCAAAGTCGCCTTTCTGGGCGGGGATCAGGCCCACAAATCCAGCACCGAGCGTGAAGCGGGCTATCGCCAGGCACTGGCGGAGCAGCGCATCGACGCCAGGCCCGAATGGGTACTTCCGGGGCAGTTCTCATTCGCCTCCGGCGTTGACCGAAGCAAGCACTTACTGACGCTGGACGACAAGCCCACGGCGATTTTCGCCTGTAACGATGAAATCGCCGCAGGCGCACTGTTCGCCGCGCGCCTGTCCGGTTTGGACGTGCCCGGGCAGCTGTCCATCGCCGGCTTTGAGGACAGTCCCTTCTCCCGCCAGTCCTGGCCCAACCTCACCACCGCTGGCCAGCCCATCACTGAAATCGCCCGCCGCGCCACGGCCCTGCTGATCGATCAGATGCGCGCGGACAAAGGCCGAACCCAAGCGCCCGAGAGCCTCGGCTTTCACCCGGCACTGATCGTGCGCGACTCCACCGCGCCCCCCAGCGGGCGCGGCTGACGGCACCAAGCCTTTACAGAATCGCCCACAGGGGGCACAATGGCACCAATGAGACAACGTTGTCTCGCCGTTGAAAACTGTTCCGAGGAGCCTATGTCGAGCCACACTACCCCGATGCCAGAGCATACCCATCTCTTCCGTGAAGCGGCCGAAGCTGCGTCTGCGGTCACGCGCCAGCTGGAGCTCAATGCCGAGCCGATCAGGCAGGCAGTGATCACACTGAAGGCCTACCAGCCCCGTGCGGTCGTCACCTGTGCCCGGGGCAGTTCAGATCACGCAGCCACCTACGCCAAGTATCTGATTGAATCCCAACTGGGTTTGATCACGGCCTCGGCAGCCCCCTCGATCAGCTCCGTTTACCGGGTACCCCAAAAGCTTGAGCAGACCCTGTTTATCGCCATCTCCCAGTCAGGCAAGAGCCCCGACCTGCTCACCAACGTGGAGCGCGCCAAAGCGGCCGGCGCTCTGACCCTGGCGCTGGTGAATGTGGAAGATTCCCCCCTGGCGCAGAGTGCTGATATTGTGCTGCCCCTGTGTGCGGGCAGCGAAGTCAGCGTTGCCGCCACCAAGTCCTATATCGGCAGCCTGACGGCGATGGTGCAACTGGTTGCCGCCTGGTCGGGTAACACCGCGCTCACCAAAGCGCTCCATGAGTTGCCGAGTGCCCTCGAACAAGCCTGGCAATGCGACTGGCAAACGGCGGTCGACGCTCTCAAAGGCGTCAACAATCTGTTCGTCATCGGACGAGGCATGGGCTTTGGTATCGCCCAGGAAGCGGCGCTCAAACTCAAGGAGACCTGTGGCTTACATGCCGAGGCCTTCAGCGCCGCAGAAGTGCGCCACGGCCCCATGGCGCTGGTGGGGGATCAGTTTCCGATCCTGGCCTTTGCCCAGAAGGACGAAACCCAGGAAGACACCTTGCAACTGGTCCAGGATTTTCGGGCGCGCGGCGCTCGGGTTATGCTGGCTACACCCAGTGCCGAGCACGCGGACAACCTGCCGGTCGCAGCGAGCCCGGATGCGATACTGACCCCGATCCTGACCGTCCAGAGTTTTTACCGGATGGTCAATGCGCTGGCCATCGCCCGGGGCTACAATCCGGACGAACCGCCGTTCCTGCGCAAAGTCACCGAAACCGTCTAGCATGAGGCAAGCCATGACCCAGGCCCTGAGCAACGCCCGAATTTTTACCGGGGACCACTGGTTGGACGATCACGTGCTGGTCTACCGGGGCGAATACATTATCGACCTGATTTCCCAGCACCAGCTACCTTCGGACCTGCCGTCGACAAACCTGGGCGGCGCCCTGCTGGTACCCGGTTTACTGGACACGCAGGTCAATGGCGGTGGCGGCGTACTGTTTAACGACGCGCCAACCGTGGACGCACTGAAGACCCTGAGCGCCGCCCATCGCCCGTTCGGCACCACCGGTTTGTTGCCGACCCTGATCAGCGACGACTTCGCCGTAATGACGCGGGGTATCGCGGCCATCACCCAGGCCATGGATGAAGGCGTGCCGGGTATCCTCGGCATTCACCTGGAAGGGCCCTTTCTCAATGAACAGCGCAAAGGGGTACACGATCCCAAAAAATTCCGCAGCATCGACGACGAGGCACTGGCACTGCTGTGCTCACTCAAGCGGGGCAAAACCCTTGTCACCCTGGCACCGGAACTGACAACCCCGGACGCCATTCGCACCCTGACCGAGGCGGGCGTCATCGTCGCCGCCGGTCATACGGGCGCCACCTACGAACAGATTCACACAGCGCTGCGCGCGGGCCTGAGCAGCTTTACTCATCTGTTCAATGCCATGACCCCCATGACCAGTCGCGAGCCCGGGGTAGTGGGCGCTGCCCTGGAAGACCCGAACAGCTGGTGCGGCCTGATTGTGGACGGCTACCATGTGCACCCCGCAACGCTCAAAGTCGCCATCGCCGCCAAGCCCAAGGGAAAAATGATTCTGGTCAGCGACGCCATGCCCAGTGTCGGTGCTGAGGAAAAATCGTTTGTGCTCAAAGGTGAAACCATTCGCGCCGAAAACGGGCGCTGTGCGACACCCGATGGCACCCTCGCCGGCTCAGATCTGGATATGTTGAGCGCCGTGCGCAACAGCGTTCGCGATCTCGATCTGACGCTAGGCGAAGCCTTGCGTATGGCCAGTCGCTACCCGGCGGCGATGCTGGGGCTGGATCACGAACTGGGCTCTCTCGCGCCCGGGTACCGGGCCAGCATGATCGCCATCGACTCACAGCTGAATATGCACAACAGTTGGATCAACGGCGAACCCCTCTCGCCCTAAAGAGCGATCACAATACGGCGGCGGTGCAACACCCAGGCCACCGCCCACATCGCCGCCACACTCACCAACGCAAAGACAAGCGAGGCATTCATCGGCGCCAGCCACTGGGCCAACCACTGATAGCCCCACGGGTAAGCCGAGGTATCACCCACCGGAATCAGGTACAGGGTTTTTGCCCAGACAATCGACAACACATAGATAAAGAGCGGATTTTTGCCCAGGATTTCACAGGCCCGATACATCGGCGCTACCGCCCTGAAAGGTTCAAGCAGGATCAACCCCACCAGTACCAATAGCGCGGCTCCGCCGGTGAGCAATACAAACGAACTGGTCCACAGATATTTGTTGATCGGAAACACCGTGTGCCAAAGCAACCCGGCGAGCACCAACAACACCCCCACAACAGTCAAACTTTGCAACGCCCTTTTCCGGTTTTCGTGCAGGCACAGGAGACGGGTTGCTTCATAGCCGATCAATACCGACACCACCGAGGGCAACGTCGACAGAAGACCTTCCGGATCAAACGCAACGCCCAGCCCCTGCCACAAACGGTCCGGCCCGAGCAGCCACAGGTCCACCTGGCGCACGACATTGCCACTCACGCCGTAGGGATCGCTACCCAGTTGCAACAGTGCCCAATAGCCCATCAACAACACCCCCATCACCGCCCAGCGCGCGCGGGCTCCGAGAAACAGTGCGATAGGCGCCGCCAACAGATAGGCCAAAGCAATCCGTTGCAGCACGCCCAGTATCCTCAGTTCGGATAGGGGGGTCGTGAATGGGTAGGCGTTGAGCAGTATCCCGATCAGGAAAATCAGAACACTCCGACGCACAATCTTGCGCATCCTCACGTCCATCGGCAAAGGGCGACGGCCGGAAAAAAACAGTGCCGAACCGACGATAAACAAAAAGAAAGGGAACACGTAATCGGTGGGCGTAGCCCCATGCCAATCAGCGTGCAGCAGCGGCGCGTAGACTGCACTCCAATTGCCCGGCGTGTTGACCAATATCATCAGCGCCAGCGTCAGACCACGCATGACATCAAGCGACAAGAAGCGTTGATTATTATTCATCTGGCTCTTCCAAGCATTTCAACAAAAAAAGGCCGGTGCGTTAACACCGGCCAAAGAGAGCGCGAGAGAGACACCGCTACGCTACCCTAGAGGAAACTGTTTACCGGCTCCACGTGCGCATCTTGTGGCCTTTGAACGCATAGAAAAGAATATAGGCATAGCACGGTAACATCACAAGATAGGCCGACCGCGTAGTGAAGGTTTCAGCGAAGTAACCAAAGACCAACGGAATCAGCGCACCACCGGCAATACCCATGATCAGTAACGCCGAACCAACACTGGTGTACTTGCCCAAATCCTGGAGCGACAGCGGCCAGATCGCGGGCCAGCACAAGGCGTTAGCCAAGCCAAGCAATGCCAGGAAGGCCACCGTATCGGGCACGGTGGGGATGCCCATCCAACCGAAAAGCATCAGGGATATGGCATGACTTTCCGACGAACCGAATAGCACGCCGGCAGTAAACAACACCCCCAGAAACGCCGAACCGATCAACGCTTTCGACTGACTCAGGTAGCGAGGAATCAATGCGATACCGGCAAGATACCCGATCACCATAAAGGCCATCGTATAGGCGGTGAGCGAGCCGAAATGACTGACACCTTCCAGGCGACCATAAAGTCCGATGGTATCGCCCGCGATCACTTCAACGCCGACATACATAAAGAGCGCAATCGCACCCAGCACCGCTTGTGGGTATTTCAGGATGCCCCACTTATCAGCCACCTCGTCATCGTCTTCATTGTCGGCATCGACATTGAGTTCGGGTAACGCGGAAAAGTGAACAAAAAGCGCTAGCACCACCAGTGCGATGGCCATATAGATGTAGGGCTCGACCAGTCGATTGGAGAGTTCGGCCAGGCGTGCGGCGCGTTCGTCAGCCGTCAACGCCACCAACGCGCTTTCCTCAAAGCGATCCATGCCGGTCAATACCCAGGCGGTGAACGCCACCGGCGCTACGATACCCGCACCCTTGTTGAGCAAACCCATAATGCTGATACGCATGGCGGCACTTTCGCGCGGACCGATACAAACGACATAGGGGTTGGCCGCAGTTTGCAGAATGGTCAAACCGGTACCCAGAACAAACAGGCCAATCAGGAAAATTGCATAGTGCGTGGTTTGCGCCGCCGGGATAAACACCAGTGAGCCCACGGCCATAATGCCCAGACCGATCACCATACCGCGCTTGTAACCGGTGCGCCGCAAGATCAGAGCCGAAGGCAACGCCATCACCGTGTAGGCAATATAGAACGCAAAGGTCACGAACAATGCCTGAAACTCATTGAGGTCACAGACAATTTGCAAGAACGGAATCAGGGCGCCATTGAGCCAGGTCACAAACCCGAAGACGAAAAACAATATCCCGATAATGACCATCGGGGTCAGCGCACTGCGCTGTGTGTGCTCAGTCGGCGTAGAGGTTGTCATAATCGTTACTCACTATAGGTTATGGCCGATATCGACAGAAAAAATGCTATCCGGCGGCAGGATCGCCGGTCTTGGGTAATTCGCTATTAAGCCGTGCCAGGAGCGCGGCGCCCTCCTCCGGCGTTCCCTCTGGAACCGACAGCTGTGCGACCACATCGGCATCCAGCCAGGGACGCATGGGTTCGGCCGCGCCGCCCAGAATCGACAGCCGCCCCGGTTTGCGTTCGAGCAGCTTGCGCGCCAGCGCGCTGATGTATTCCGCACCCTCGATCAGGATGCGTCGGGCCAGGGCATCGCCCTGATCCGCTGCCGTAAAAATCATGGGCGCAAACTGGGCGTAATCGCGCGGGCTGCCTTTAGCCATTTTTTCCGCCAGAGCAACCCCATTGACCTGCACAGCCGCCTCAACGGCGGGACGCAAAGCCGTGTCCGGCCCCAGTCCGTCGTGCGCCAGAAGCACGGCTTTGACGACTTCCAGCCCCATCCAGGCGCCGCTGGCCTTATCGCCCAGCGGAAAGCCATGGCCGCCCAACATCACCTCTTGTCCATCGACACGGGCGTAGCCACAGGAGCCGGTACCGATGATGATCACCGCGCCCTCATCACGCCCGTGGGCGCCCAGGCAGGCGATGTGCAGATCGGTGGCAACGTGCAGACTGGCAAACGGGTGCTCCCACTCCGTCATCGCTCGGTGCACGCTGGGCAAGTTGACCCCCGCCAGCCCCAGACCCACCACCAGTTCACCGAGCAGCGACGGGGGTAGGCCGGCATCCTTCAGGGCATCTTTCGCCGCCAGGACAATATTGTCCTTGGCCTGTTGGAGCGCCTGATTCGCGTTGGCCGGGCCGGAGTTCCCCACCCCGAGCCGGGTGCCCCGGGCGTCGGATAGACAGGCCCGACACTTGGTACCGCCTCCGTCGACACCCAGAAACAGCGGCGCATTGACTGACTTGTTCGACATATCTTTTCCTTCTATGGGCATACTCGGCGACTGACAGGGACAGTCACATGCCCGCTAGACAACGTTGTCTCAAATCGTAAAGTAGCCTTGCTCCCCTGTCAACAGGGAATCGTCAATGCATGAATGCTTAGGGGGATATGATGCCAATGCCACCTGTCAGCACGGGTCAGTGGGGCTGACCGCGCGCCGACTATGGGCGGGGGGTGATGGGACTGCTAACTCAGAGCAACGGATCAATCCGGTCGGTCACCTCAGCAGAGTCCGGCGTCACCCGGCTGCCGAAATGCTGCACCACGTTGCCCTCGGCGTTGACCAGGTACTTGTTGAAGTTCCAGCCCGGGGCTTCGCTTTGGTTGGCCAGCTCGCGAAACAGCGGGTTGGCCTCGTCGCCAGTGACGCCGGTCGGCGCCACCATGGTGAAGGTCACACCGAAGTTTTCGTAGCAGACGGTGGCGGCCTCTTCTTCCGTCGCGGCTTCCTGGCGGAAGTCGTTACTGGCAAAGCCGATCACCACCAGGCCTTGATCCTTGTACTGCTGGTGAACCCGCTCCAGGGCTTCAAACTGGGGGGTGAACCCGCAGTGGCTGGCGGTATTGACCACCAGTGCCGTGCGCCCGGCCATCAGCTCACACAGGTCGACCGATTCGGTGGCGTGCAATTGGCGATACTCGCCCTGCAGATGTTCGGGGCACTGATCAGCATGAAGGGCTGCCGAGGCCCCCAGAAGAGACAGTAAAAAGGTGGTGGTGAGCGTTTTCATGATCGTATCCTGTGGTGGAAAGGTTGAGGCCCTGTAAGGATACGATAGCAAAGGCGCGCCAGATCTGCCGGGGTTTTAACGCCCCGGCCAGACCGACACTGAGTTCAGTAAAGAAATACGGCGCCCTGGCGCGTTCCACTACTGTCCTCCTGATCACCCCCGATACCTGAGGCGTCGCTGTCATGCTGCGGTGCGGTGACTGCCAGGGTTTTTCCATCGACCGACAGGGCCACACCACTGCCAAAGTAAATGGAACGTTGTGGATTGTGGGGTGGTTTCACAAACGCGGTTTGTTGCCACTGCCCTCCTTCTCGCTCGAACAGGTGGACCGCGCCGTTGCTGCCCACCCCGGACGCTTCCGGGTCCCCGCCAATCCATTCAGCCGCGCTACTGTCGCGCCGTGAACCAACGGCCATGCGGCTGCCATCGGCCGATAACGCCACAGCATCGCCCATCTGAACGTAGGGCTTTACCGGGTCGGCCTTGACCTTCTCGGCGAACTGCCAGGCGCTGCCTGAGTCCCCGCGGCTGTACAGGTATACCGCACCGGAGTTGACCTCCTCTTGACCATCGCCTGTCGCCGTGACAGCCAGGGTGAGGCCATCATGAGCCAGCGCAATTTGCCTGCCGAAAAAGTCGCCCTGCTCAAGGCCAGAGGGTTTCAACCGCTGTAGCAACGACCAGGTACCGTCATTGGTAAAGACGTAAACGGCGCCGCTGTTCTCATCGGGATCCGGATTCGGGCTGCCGTACGGCTGCAAGACGGCACCCACCAGCAGCATGCTGCCATCAACCGCCATCTCAAGATGCACACCAAAACTGTCGTTGTTTCGGCCCTCCTCGACGGTCAGCCGCTGGACCTTACTCCAGGTTGCGCCACTGCGGTTGTAGATGTACACGCTCTCTTCCGCGAAATTGTGATTGGCACCCACCGCCAGAATGTCACCATCCCCAGAGAGAGCGACATCAGTTCCAAACCAATCACTCTGCTGGTCACCGTCCAGCTCGGCATTGGTGGTAAAGCTGGCCTGCTCCACCCAGGTATTTCCCTCGCGCTCAAATACGTAAGCGCGGCCCTCATGATTGTTGCCCCCGTTGGCACCTGCCGCAATGGTAGAGCCATCGGCCGACAACGCGATAGACATGCCAAAGACAAGGGCTTCCGTAGGATCATCGGGCCAGAATTGCGTCAGCTCCACCCACTCGCCATCGGCGTCACGTTCAAAGACATAGATCGAACCGCCGCCCTCGGCAACGCCCCGACGCGCGCCGACCGCCATCAACTGGCCGTCGGCAGAAAGTGCCACGGAAAAACCGAACTCCAATTGGTTAACCGAGTTCGAGGCTTTGACGAAGCCCGCGGCTAGCGCCAGCTCATCGCTGTCGACAGCCAGTTCTTCAGACTCCACACAGCCGCCGCTGGTACAGGCTTCCAACTTATAGCGGGCCGCCAGACGCTCGGGCAGGTAGACTTCATGGCCGTGTGCGGTTTCGCCGCCCGCAATGGTGGCCACCTGCTGGTAGTCTGCCTCCGGACTGGCCTGCTCCCACAGGCGGTACTCGGTCGCGCCGCTACCGCTGTCCCAACTGAAAGCCAGCGTTTTGATCGGCTCAGGCGTCAGGCTAAAACCGGTGAGCGTACCGGGCTCATCGTCGGAGGGAAGATCGCTTTGATAAGCGATACTGATCGCGGGAATCAGAGACGCAGGACAGTCACTACCGGTCGCCAGGCAGAAGCTTTTTGCCAGCTCGCCCTCTTCCGGCTCAATAATAAATGTCGAGGTCACCACCACCTGCAAGTGGGAACGACCCTGGGCGAGTGCAAGCTCAACCATCTCACCCGCATTGAATGCCCACCAGGGCTGATCCATTCGGCCCGAAACAATATCAATGGCGTCGTAGCCCTGAGTCTCGTTGCCCACAAAATTGCTGTCCGCCGGCTCGCCGTCCCACTCGGTCATCACCGCCCGAACGATATTGCCCTGGTGGCCGTCCCCGCCGACCTGGGAACTGTGCCATTGGGCGGCCAGCAGGCCGCCATTGACCACCTCGCCGGGCAGATCGGAGAGGTCATAACTCAGCGCTATTTCGTATTGGGTCCACTGATCGCCATCGCGATTGGTGCCCACCAGCGCCACATCCACGACCTCGGGCTCAAGCAACTGCGTGTCCGAGGTGCCGCCCAACTGGTGCCCGGCATCAAGCGCCCAATCATCCACCTGAACACCAAAGTCGATGCCCAGACTGGCAAAGGCGGCGTACAGACGCGGCGCGACCGGCTCATCGTCCACAGCGCGACTCAGGGTGTGCTCGAACGTAAACACATCGCAGGCGACATTGGCATAGTAGAGGTTCGCGTCAGCATCGCCGGCGGCGCTGCCACTCATCAGAGCACCGCCATCGGCGTCAAACCCACCGGCGGCGCATTCACTGACTTCCACATAGGCACTTTCACCCATATGCGCCACCGCACCCAGTGCCGGGTGGAAGCTGATCAGATTGATCTGGGGCTGTTCCGCCGACAGGGAATAGTTGTGCACCGCCCAGTAACGGTAGCGGGTATCGGTTTCGTTATGGATGATGTCGACGGCCATATACAGGTTGTTCATGGTCGCATCCAGGCCGACCGCACCGCTCAACTCGAAGGCCTGATCGCGCCAAAGCAGATTGATACTGGAGAGTTCAACCACCGCATCGAAGGGTGAATCCTCGCCCGCCTGCCAGTCCATTTGCCCGGAAAACTCCACCTCACTGTTGTCCGCATTGGGCACGCGCACGCAGTCGCTCGGTGACGTCGAGGGTGCCTGCGCCGCGCGCTCATCCCCGGTAGCGCAGTCGCGCACATCCAGAAACGCCAGCAGATCGCCGGGCACATCGGCGTGGGCCTGCAAGGCATCATTCGCCATCACATAGGGCGCAACCAGCAGCGCGCCCCCCAGTTGCGCCGTATCCACCAAACGAACGTGTTCACTGCCCGACGCATTGGGCGTGGCCCAGTCGGTTTCACCCGAGTAATGCGTGACGTAATCCAAGTGCTCGGCCGCGTCAAAGATGGCCGCCGGGCCGGTAGGGTCATCAACGGGCGGCTCAGGATCGCCGTTGCCGTTTGCATTGCCGTTGCCGTTCCCGTTTCCGTTTCCGTTCCCATTGCCGTTTGCCGGGGGCTGGTCGCCATTCCCACCCGGCGGGCCACCCGGGTCGTCGCCGCCAGAGCCGCCGCAGGCGATAAGTGTGAAGGGTATCAATAGCAGGGAGCGAAGAGTCCAGGTGCGGAGTGCGGATAACATAGCGCATCAATCCTTTTGGCAGTCATGGGTATTTTTTCTACGTCCCGGCCCATTGTCCTCAGCGCACTTACAGATCACTTACATCGCTCCCATCAATCACCTCGCAACGTCTTATAAACGCTGAGCAGCCGACTCGGGGGCAACATATCGAGATCCCGCTGATAGGCCTTTTCCAACTGGCGAAAACTGAGTGCGAGCATGCGGGGGTTGTCCAGCAGAGCTTCCGTTTCCAGACGGCCGGCCCACAAGCGCTCATCCAGAGGCAGGAAACGTTGCGCGTGCCGGTAACAACTGACCGCATCGTCAACATCCCGGCGCACTAACGCATCCCCCAGCGAGAGCACCAGGTCTCGAAAAGCCACGTTCAGCGATTCCTGATAGATCTCGGCCTGCAGTTCATCGGCGGCGACAAATTGTGCCTGCCCGCGAAACAGGTCGACGGCCTGACGCAGGACCGGCAGAGAGAGGTGCTTGCGCTGCACGGCTAGCTCCGTCAACGCCCAGGCATCGACCCAGAGGTGTTCCGCCACGAGCGTCACGAGGCCCCCGTCCACGGCGATGGCATCCGGAACCTGCAGGAAGTCCCGCGCCCGATGGATCGTCACATGCAGACAGTTGAGCGCCTTGTCAGGGGCACTGTCCGGCCACAGACGGGACGCCAATTGCACCTGGGGCATGCCCTGAGGTCCGGCCAACACAAGCTCTGACAAGAGCGCGCGCAACTGTGGTTGCGACAGGCGCCCAAGCCGCTCCCCAGACACCTCCACATCAAAGCGTCCAAGCACCCAGAGCCTGCAGGGCCAGGGCCACACCATCTGTAAGTCACTGCGCGTGGGGCCGGTGAGCTGCCGCTGTCGAATCAGCGTGCGCGTATAGTCGGGCTCGATCTCTTCGCGCAACGCCAGCGCACAGAACTGGGCCAGATCATCGTCGTCTATCAGATAGGAAAATATCAGGCCCTCGCGCGCGCCAGCGGCAAAAGCGCGACGCACGTAAGGCAGGCAACGGCGAAGCTGGTTGCGCTGCAGGGGCAGGCAGGCGAGCATCATGTGGAGCTGAAAGTCGAACAGGGGATTGGCAAAACCACGCCCTTCGCGACGGGCTCGACTGGCTTCAGACAGCGCCTGTCGCCAGTAACCGGCGCGCGCCAGCAAGCGCGCATGATGCGCCCGCAACACCGCTCGAAAACGTCCGTCAGGGTGCTCGGGCAACACCGCGAGAGCGCGCCGGGTGTGATCCAGCGCTTGCGACAAGTGCCCCGCGAACAGGGCGCGGGCCGCCAGGAAGTGGGAGATCAGGGCCTCGCCCAGCGGCGGCGGCTCACCAAGTACGCGGGTCAGGCTCGGCAAGGTGCGCTCAAGGGCCGCGCCCTCACTGGCACAGACCGCGCGTACCAGCAGCGCCACGGCGCCCACCCAGTCCTGCGCCTCAGTCTCGGCTTCGGCATCCGCCCGCCGCTCGGGCGGAGCCCCAAAAAGCACGGGCCACAGGCTAGCCAGACACGCCCAACGCGAACGCACCGGCGCCGACGCCTGCGCGAGCCACTCTGGGTTGTCACTCACCAGCCGGTAAACATACTCGGCATCGGCCCCACTACCCCAATGCCAATAGCTGGCCTGGAGTCCTTCACAGGCCAGCTGCAGGCGCGTATCCGCATCCAGGCCGGAGGCCAACAACCCGATCGACTGTACTGGTCGTCGAGGCTTTATTTTGGTGTCCATGCTCCGATGAGAACACAGCGCAAACGGTTTCGCAAACCCTCGCCCTGCGCCAGACGACTGGGCACAGACGCCGTACCGCCGTACAATACGGATCACACAGACTGGACAGGAACCGCTATGAAATCCGCATTACGCAATGTCTTCGGCTTTATCCTCAACCCGTTGGAGCGCGGTGACGACCCCTACCACGTCAACCCTTGGGGCCGTAAGGTGCTGTTGATACTGGCTTCGGTCTTTGGGCTGCTGGCGATCGCGGTGCTGTGGTTCCGCCAACCGGGCAGCGATGTGGGCTACTTTGCACCGGTTGTGATCTTCGGACTGGTCTCCGCGACCGGATTGATCGTCGGACTGCTTGGAAACGACCGGGCAGTGGCAAAAATCTGGGGTAACAAGTAGTCGCTCAAGGGACACAGCCGTGACCCTGGATCATCCGTCAATGGGTAAAACCAAAAGGACTCAACAGGCTATGACAATAATGTATAAAGCATTCTGGACACCCGCCAAGCTGATCTTGCTACTGGCCGCATATTCCTTGTCGGGTTGCGGCAGTGACAGTACCCCTGACACGTCGAGCACGCCTCCCGAAGGCAATCACTGTCGCACACAAAACAGCTTTGAAAATATGGGCACCGAAGAGACCCATCCAGGATTCACAGAGCTCAGATGTCCGGCATTGGCTGAACACACGTCCGACATAACCGATCAGCAACTGGAAGTTATCGACAACAACCACCAGTATATTGAACGGTATGCAATGGCTGATCCGAATAATCAGACGGCATTACCCGACGTCGATTTTAGTGAAAAACGGGTTGTTTTTCTTCATATGGGAGAGCAGCCATCGTCGAATCATCTGATTCAGGTCACGGAGGTTTCGGAAAGTGAAAGCTCAATAACCATCACCTATGAAGCCATCACGCCTTGCGACGACTGCGGAGCTGATGGCGCGCTGACCTACCCCTACTGTTTTATTGCCATTGAGCAGACAGACAAACCCATTGTTTTCAATGAGCTGGCTGTGACCGAGTGTTGGCTCGAACCGTGAACAGCCACTAAGCTTTCTTGGCTTTCGCGATCCAGCGGTCCAACTGATTGGCAAATTGCTGGCGGTCGGTCTGATTCATGGCGGGCGGGCCGCCGGTGTGGATGCCGCTGCTGCGCATGGTGTCCATAAAATTGCGCATGGTCAGCTTGGCCTTGATGGAGTCCGGCGAAAAGCGTTCGCCGCGCGGACTCAAGACCTGTGCGCCCTTCTCGATCAACTCCGCCGCCAAGGGGATATCGCTGGTAATCACAAGGTCCCCGGGCTGAGCGCGGCGCACAATCTCATTATCGGCCACATCAAAACCGGCGCTCACCTGCACGGCTGAAATATACCGGGAGGTCGGCACCCGTAGCGCCTGGTTGGCCACCAGCGTCAGGGGGATTTGCGCGCGCTCGGCGGCGCGGTATAGGATATCTTTGATCACCGTCGGGCAGGCGTCGGCGTCGACCCAAATAGGCATGGCCACATCTCTTGCAGGAACACGCGGACACTATACCGTAAGTGGGGCATAAAAAAAGGGCAGCCGAAGCTGCCCGAGGCCGACTTCATGAAGCATGAAGAAGAAGACGGAGGAAGCGGTTAAATCTGTATCTGGACCTGACCGTCGGCGCAGCGCACCGGGTATACAGGTACCGAGTGTTCTTCGGATTCCAGGCACTCGCCGGTGCGCAGGTCGTAGTGTTCCTTGTACAGCGGTGAGGCCACCACCACCCGCTCGCCCACGGAGCCGATAATGCCACGGGACATGACATTGGCCTTGCCGATGGGATCGTAATTACCGATGGCAAACAGCTCGTCCAATCGGTGCGAATAAAAAATGGCAACCTGCTGCTGATTGACCAGGGCGCACAGCCCGGTGCCCGGCACCAGATCATTCATGGCGCAGACGGTCATCCATTCGCCGGACTGTTCCGGCACGCTTTCGGCCAGGGCCGCATTGCTTGTGGTCATGGGGTATTGCTCCTGTTACGGCAAATGCTCGGTTGTGACTCAACTGGCGACTTCTACCGCCTCAATAATTTTGACCCGCTCTTCCTCGGTGGCCGGGCGCGGCTGGCCGCGCTCGTTCATGTACACCAGGTTGCTGTCGCTCTCGTCACTGTTCACAAAGTGGCGGAAGCGTTTGAGTTTTTCCGGGTCCTCAATGGTGGTTTTCCATTCGCACTGGTAATTGCCGATGTTCTCGGCCATATCATTTTCCAGTTCTTCGGCCAGGCCCAATTTGTCTTCGATCACCACCTCGCGCAGATAATCGAGTCCGCCCTCCAGGTTTTCCAGCCACACAGACGTGCGCTGCAGGCGGTCACCGGTGCGGATGTAAAACATCAGCAGGCGGTCGATGTATTTGATCAGGGTCTCGTCATCGAGGTCAGTGGCGAACAGGTCGGCGTGACGCGGGCGCATACCGCCGTTGCCGCACACATACAGGTTCCACCCATTCTCGGTGGCGATCACGCCGATGTCCTTGGACTGGGCTTCGGCACATTCGCGGGTACAGCCGGACACGCCGAACTTGATTTTGTGCGGAGCACGCAAACCCTTGTAGCGGTTCTCAAGTCCGATGGCCATGCCCACACTGTCCTGCACGCCGTAGCGGCACCAGGTGCTGCCGACACAGGACTTCACCGTGCGCAGTGATTTGCCATAGGCATGGCCGGTTTCAAAACCGGCGTCGATCAGACGCTTCCAGATAGCCGGCAACTCGTGCATCTGGGCACCGAACAGGTCGATACGCTGGCCGCCGGTAATTTTGGTGTAGAGATCAAATTCCTTGGCGACCTCGCCGAGTACGATCAGCTTGTCCGGGGTAATCTCGCCCCCGGCGACACGGGGCACGACCGAGTAGGTGCCGTCCTTCTGCATATTGCCCAGGTAGATATCATTGGTGTCTTGCAGTCCAGCGTGCTGCTCTTCGAGAATATACTCATTCCAGAAGGACGCCAGAATCGAGCCGACGGTGGGCTTGCAGATTTCACAACCCAGGCCGGTGCCATGGCTGTCGAGCAGCTCATCAAAGGTTTTGATCTTCTTGACGCGCACGATGTCGGCCAGCTCGGCACGGCTATAAGCAAAATGCTCACACAGGTTGTTGTTGACTTCGACCCCGAGCTTGGTCAGCTCGCTGTCCATCACCTGCTTGACCAGGGCCGCGCAACCGCCACAACCGGTGGAGGCTTTGGTTTCCGCCTTGATGTCACCAATGCTTACCGCACCGCCTTGAACCGAGCAGCAGATATCCCCTTTGGTAACGTCAAAACAGGAGCAGATCTGCGCGCCTTCCGGCAGTGCGTCAACGCCCATGCCCGGCGCCGCTTCGCCATCAATCGCCGGCAGAATAAACTGCTCCGGCGCCTCGGGCAGATCCATGTCGTTGACACAAATCTGTTGCAATGTTCCGTAAGCTTCCGCTTCGCCCACCAGCACCGCGCCGAGCAATTTCTTGCCATCGGCGGACACCACCAGGCGTTTATAGATCCGGGCGACACCGTCACTGTAGGTGTAGCACTGGGCACCGGGGGTGCGCGCCTGGGCATCGCCAATGCTCGCAACATCGACACCCAGCAGCTTCAGCTTGGTGCTCATGTCCGCGCCGACAAATTCGGCGGACTCACCCACGATATGGGCCAGGGCCACCTTCGCCATCTGGTAGCCGGGGGCCACCAGACCAAAAATCTTGTTGTCCCACAGGGCACACTCGCCAATGGCGTAAATGTTGTCTACTGAGGTCTGACACGCGTTGTTGATCGCAATACCGCCGCGCTCACCCAACTGCAAGCCACACTGGCGACCCAGCTCATCCTGCGGACGAATACCGGCAGAGAACACGATCATGTCAGTTTCCAGGTGGGTGCCGTCGGCAAAATTCATGCGGTAGCGACTCTCTTCACCCGCCACGATTTCCGCCGTGTTTTTACCGGTGTGGACGCCCACGCCCAGGTCTTCAATCATCCGGCGCAGCAACTCGCCGCCGCCCTCGTCGAGCTGAACCGCCATCAGGCGCGGCGCAAATTCCACCACGTGGGTTTTCAGGCCGAGGTTCTGCAGCGCGTTGGCCGCTTCCAGGCCGAGCAGGCCACCACCGACCACGACACCGGTCTCGCTCTCACGGGCCGAGGCGGTAATCGCTTCCAGATCTTCAATGGTGCGATACACCAGGCAGTGAGGTTGATCCTTGCCCGGAATCGGCGGCACAAAAGGATAAGAACCGGTGGCGAGCACCAGCTTGTCGTAGGTCTCGGTGTGGCCGGTGTGAGTGGTCACGGTGTTCGTGGCCGGATCAATCGCGGTGACCTTTTCATTCAACAGGTAGCGGACACCGCGCGCCTGGTATTCGGTTTCCGAGGTCAGCATCAAGTCCTCGGCCGTTGAGCCCGAGAAATAGCTGCTCAGCTTCACCCGGTCATAGGCCAGGCGCGACTCTTCGGCAAAGGTGACGATCTCGTAGTTTTCCGCCCACTCGGAGTTGAGTAGTCCTTCGATAAATTTGTGGCCAACCATACCGTTGCCAACAACTATAATGCGCTCTTTCATAATACGTCCTCAAACACTCAAATGGCGAAATTCATGCACTCAGGCTGTGGGCCGGCGCGTCGCTCTGCACAAAGGCGAGCCAGTCAGTCGGTTGCAGCTGCTCGGCGAGGGAAACCACCTCGCCGACAATAATCAGGGCGGGCGATTGCACCGCTTCATCAATCACCAGCTGGGCCAGGGTATCGATGCGGCCGGTGACCACACGCTGGTTTTTGCGGCAGCCGTTTTCTACCACCGCAACCGGTGTACCCGGATTCAGGCCGGCGTTGACCAGATTGGTACTGATGTTCCCGGCTTTGGTCACACCCATGTAAAACACCAGGGTGTGATTGAGGCCGGCGAGGGCCTGCCAATTCAGATCCAGAGATTTTTCCGCGTGCCCGGTTACCAGCGTGCAACCCTGACTGACGCCGCGATGGGTCAGGGGAATACCCGCATACGTGGCGCAGCCCGAAGCGGCGGTAATGCCCGGAATCACTTCGGCATCGATCTGCGCTTCGCGCAGAGTCAACAACTCTTCACCGCCGCGACCAAACACAAAGGGGTCGCCGCCTTTAATGCGGCACACGGTCAAACCGGCCCGGGCCTGATCCACCAGCAACTGGTTCAGATCATCCTGGGGAATGCTGTGATGATTTTTACTTTTACCCACATACAAGGCCGGCGTGCCTTTTGGAAACAGCGCGCGAATCTCGGCGCTGACCAACTGGTCGTAAAAAATAATGTCCGCCTGCTCGATCGCGCGCAGCGCTTTCACAGTCAGCAAGTCGGCATCACCGGGGCCCGCACCCACGAGCCATACTTTGCCCGGCGCGAGCGCCTGGCGTTGGGGGCGCGCTTTGGTCAGCGAGCAGTGAATGGCCGTCGGTTGCTGGTGCATGGCATCGATCCTGTGGTTGCAAAAAATCACTTACCGGGGATGGAGCAAGGACAGTGCCAGATGCGGAAACAATTTTTAAAAATGATTTTTATCTTTTATTTATCAGTAAGTTACGAATCAAATAGCCGGTTACTCGAAACGCCGCGGGAATTTTTTCGAGCACACCCAAAGCACTATTAGCGTGCAAGCGTGCACTTTTAGCGAGCAAAAACGAACATTGCCCGCCCTGCGCTTTTGCACCACAAAAATGCAAGTGATGGTGCACGCGCACCACAGGGAAACATTTGTGCATCAATACCGTGCTTTTGCCGTCTCTATCATTAAAAAAGACCGCCCGGATGCCCGCCGCCCATATTGGTTCGGTTATTGCAAATACCCTGTAAACCACAGGTAACCAACAACGAGCTGGGTATGACTGAGCAAACATTGATTACAAGCGACGCCTGGACCAAAACCACCTGCGCCTATTGCGGCGTGGGTTGCGGTATCGAAGCGAAGGTAACTGAAGGGGCGACCGGCCCGAGTGTCGAGGTGCGCGGCGATCCCGAGCACCCCGCCAACTTCGGCCGACTGTGCTCCAAGGGCCTGGCGCTGGGCGAAACCCTGATTCCTGATGGCCGCCTGTTATCGCCCAGCGTGAACGGCCAGACCACGGACTGGGACAGCGCCCTCGATCATGTCGCCCAGGGCTTCCGGCAGGTGATCGACGAGCACGGCCCCAACGCCGTCGCTTTTTATGTGTCCGGACAACTGTTGACCGAAGACTATTACGTCGCCAACAAATTGATGAAAGGCTTTATTGGCAGCGGCAACATCGACACAAACTCGCGCCTGTGTATGTCCTCCAGTGTCGCCGGACACAAACGCGCCTTTGGCAGCGACACCGTGCCCGGCAGCTACAGCGATTTTGAGAGTGCGGATCTGGTGGTGCTCACCGGCTCCAACCTGGCCTGGTGTCACCCGGTGTTGTTTCAGCGCCTGAAAGCGGCCAAGGCCGAACGCCCCCATATGAAAGTGGTGGTGATCGACCCCCGGCGCACCGACACCTGCGCCATCGCCGACCTGCATCTACCCATCAACCCGGGCACCGACGTGCTGCTGTTTAATGGCCTGCTCTCTGCGCTCGCCAAAGGCAACGCCCTCGATCGGGACTTTATCGATCAGCACACCGAAGGTTTTGACAAGTCCCTGGCCGCCGCCCAAAGCGACGCGCCGGATCTGGTCTCGCTGGTAAAAACGCTGGGCATCAGCCCGGAGGCACTGGCCACCTTTTATCAATGGTTTGTGGCCACAGAGCGCACCGTCACCGTCTATTCCCAGGGCGTCAATCAGTCCAGTGCGGGCTCTGACAAGGTCAACGCCATCCTCAACTGTCACCTGGCCACCGGTCGCATCGGCAAGCCCGGCGCCGGGCCCTTCTCGGTCACCGGCCAGCCCAACGCCATGGGCGGGCGCGAAGTGGGCGGACTGGCCAACACGCTCGCGGGCCATATGGAGTTTGGCAACCCCCAGCACCACAAAACCCTGAGCGACTTTTGGCAGGCACCCGCCCTCGCCCGCGAACCGGGCCTGAAAGCGGTGGACCTGTTCGACGCGGTGGACAGCGGTGAGATCAAAGCCATCTGGATTATGGCCACCAACCCGGTGATGAGCCTGCCCGACGCCGACCGCATTCAGCGGGCACTGAACGCGTGTCCTTTAGTCGTGGTGTCCGATTGTATCGCCGATACCGACACCACCCGCTGCGCCGATGTCCTGCTGCCTGCAACCGGCTGGGCTGAAAAGTCCGGCACCGTCACCAACTCCGAGCGGCGCATCTCCCGCCAGCGGGCCCTGGTGCCCGCCGCCGGTGACGCCAAACCGGATTGGTGGATGATCGCTGAAGTGGGCCGACGCATGGGCTTCGCCGAAGCCTTCGACTATGCCGACGAGGCGGCGGTGTTCCGCGAGTACGCGGCACTGACGGGCGCCGACAACGGCGGCAGCCGCGACCTCGACATCAGCGCCTACGCCCACCTTGAACGCGACGAGTACGACGCCCTGCCGCCGCGCCAGTGGCCCCTGCCGGCGGACCGTGCGCCGGACATGCAGGAAAAGCGCTTTTTTGCCGACGGACTTTTCTACACGCCCTCTGGCCGTGGCCGTCTGGTGCCGGTGCACTTCCGCCCCGCGGCGAGCAAAACCAGCAGCGATTACCCGCTGATCCTGAACACCGGGCGCATCCGCGACCAGTGGCACAGCATGACCCGCACCGGCCTGTCGGCGCGCCTGTCCGGCCACCAGCCGGAACCCTTTATCAACCTGCACCCGGACGACGCCCAACGGCTGGGCCTGGTCGACAGCGAGCTGGCGGACGTGCGCAGCCGCCACGGCGAGGCGCGGGTACGCATCACCACCAGCGACCAATGCCGCCCCGGGCAGGTGTTTATGCCCATGCACTGGAACCAGGTTCAGGCCAGTCAGGCGCGGGTGTGTGCCCTGGTGGCCCCCAACACCGATCCGGTGTCCGGCCAACCGGAAAACAAATACACCCCTGTGGCCATCAGTCCCTGGCGCAGCGAATCCGAGGCCATCCTGATCACGCGCGACAAGTTGCCGAGCCTGGCCACCGACTACTGGTCCGCCCGCAAGATCGACGCCGGCTAT
This sequence comes from Marinimicrobium alkaliphilum, assembly GCF_003259155.1. Classification (GTDB taxonomy): domain Bacteria; phylum Pseudomonadota; class Gammaproteobacteria; order Pseudomonadales; family Cellvibrionaceae; genus Marinimicrobium_A; species Marinimicrobium_A alkaliphilum. The sequence continues at coordinate 54,460 of NZ_QGMQ01000008.1, read as the reverse complement.
CTTTATGTCATCGCCAGCAGCACCAGCGCCGCCGAGCTGGCCGCGCAACTGGACGCACTGTGCGCCACCGAAGACGACAGCCAACGCCTGGCCTTTGGCAACAACGCCCAGGGAGATTACCGCAGCGCCGTACTGAGGGACTCCACGATAGTGAGTGCTTACGCCGTCGCCAGCACCTTTGGTGAAAAGGATATGACCTGGCTCGGCCAATTGTTTGGCCTGCCCTTTGGTAGCGACATCACCCGCTCACTGTTTAAAGGCGAACCGAGTGCGGCACTGGCGGCCGGTAAAACCGTGTGCGCGTGTAAACAGGTGGGCGAGAAAACCTTGTGCAACGCCATTCGCGCGCAGGGATTGAAAACAGTGGAAGCGGTGTGTGCGGCCACAACGGCGGGCACCGGTTGTGGCTCCTGCCTGCCCGAACTGGCACAACTGCTGGCCCGGGAGGCGGAAGGAAGCGGCGAAGCGGTTAAAAAGTCGGGGGCAGCTGCCTGAGCATATCCTTGCGCGCGTGAATCAATTCGCGGTAAGTCTGCATCAGGCTGAAATCGATGTCTTCGGCTTGCTTGAGGTGTTCGAGCTCGCGCTCGTAGCGGGTCATCTGGGCGGTGAGCTGCTCGCGCAGTCGGCCTGTGGGGTTCATGTTTGCCTGAAGGTGATGGGCACGTTGGTGCTTACTCACGGTAAATCTCCTTTAGTCTCGTCCTGCGCTTGTTATTAGTGCCCTCATCCGGGGGCCATTTTTCAGTGCGACTGCCGTTTTCTGCACCTTGGGCTCTAGGATAGCGTAAAAATGACCATAAACCCTCGCCCAGGCTAGACGGATTTGCTCTAACTTGTGCGCTTTTGAGGCCGGATGATTATGTAGACCCCGCCGCCGGCGGGTCGCCCTCGCGCGCCAGCCACTCCCGGGCCAGAAACAGCGCGCTGATGGTCCGCCCCTCGCACACGTCCGGGCGCATCACCAGCTCGTACAAGGCATCAAAGGCGCAGGGCACCACCTCAATGGGCTCCGGCTCATCGCCGGGCAGACGCTCCGGATAGAGGTCCCGGGCCACCACAATATTGATGCCGTGCTCCATATAGCCCGGCGACAGGCTGACCCGCTTGAGCAAGTGCAGACTGCGTGCGCCTTGGCCCACCTCCTCCTTGAGCTCGCGGTTGGCGGCCTCCAGCACCGTTTCACCCCGGTCGATGGCGCCCTTGGGCAGCGCCAGATGGTAATCCTCGATACCCACGGCGTATTCGCGGATCATCAACACCTGGCCCTCGGCCGTGACCGGCACCACGATCACCGCACCGGGGCCGCCGCTGCCACACAGCTTCTCGTAGATGCGCTCCTCGCCGTTACTGAAGCGTAAATGCACCTCATCGGCCCGGAACAGGCGGCTGCGGGCGACGGTCAGGCGCTTTAATATCGTCGGTTTGTTGGGCATACTGTTTCCAGAACTCACAGGTAACTCGACTATGATTGATTGGCACAACATCGACACCGTCATGCTCGATATGGATGGTACCTTGCTGGACCTCCATTATGACAACTATTTTTGGCTGCACTACCTCCCCCGGCGCTATGCGGAAATTCACAAGCTCGAACCGGACGAGGCCACGGCCAAACTGCATGCCGTGATCGATGAGCATAGGGGTACGCTGCAGTGGTACTGCCTGGACTACTGGAGCGACAAACTCGCCCTGGACATCCGCAGCCTGAAGGAAGAAGTGCAGCACAAAATCGCCATTCGCCCCCACGTCGAGAACTGGCTCGCGCGCCTGCGTGAGCACGACAAACAACTGCTGCTGGTGACCAACGCCCACCGCAAGGTGCTGAGTCTGAAACTGGAGATCACCGGTATCGACCAATACCTGGACGAAATTTTCTCGTCCCACGACTTTCAGCACCCCAAAGAAGATCAGGCCTTCTGGCACGCCCTGCAGAGCGCCCGCCCCTTCCAGCGCGAGCGCACCCTGTTTGTGGACGACACCGCCACCGTGCTCGAATCTGCCAAAACCTACGGCATCCGCCACCTGCTGGGCATCCACCAACCGGACAGCCAGGTCGAACGCCGCCTGGAGGGCTACCCCGCGATCCACCACTTTGACGAAGTGATGCCCGCCCCCAAAGGAGTCACCACCCCGATCTCATGAGCGACGACACACTGAACAAAGTCCGCATCGACAAATGGTTGTGGGCCGCCCGCTTTTACAAAACCCGCAGCCTGGCGAAACAGGCGCTGGAAGGCGGCAAAGTCCACTGCGACGGCCAGAAAGTCAAAGCCAGCCGCGAAATCACCGTCGGCCTGACCCTGAAAATTCGCCAAGGCTTTGACGACCGAATCGTGGAAGTCACCGCCCTCTCCGACCGACGCCGAGGCGCCCCGGAAGCCGCCCTGCTGTACCAGGAAACCGAAGCCAGCATCGCCGAGCGCGAAAAGCGCGCCGCCGAGCGTAAGGCCGGTGGATTGGGCGCGCAGATTATCAGCGACCATAAGCCGAACAAAAAAGACCGGCGTCTGATTCATCGGTTTAAGCGGCAGGGGATGGAGTGATTTCCGTATTACATCCAACAACGGAAAATGTCCTTCTAATAATATTGCTATATTTGAAGAGTAAGTTTGTGTCGGAAGATGAAAAGAGATTTTATTTACTTGCCTCTGGACGTAGAGGAGATAGAGTTCTCTTCTATCGACGAGCTCCGCTGTGCACGCCAGCGCTGAAGCGTGCGCAAATTCAAACCCATGAGCCGGGCGGCTTTGTAGCGCGACGCCCCGCTTCGTCAAAGTACTGCAACAGCCTTGTACGGTGTTCCAGGAAGGTCAGCTATTCTCGTTGTCCTGGTCGCTCCCGTGCAAGGCTAAGAGCTGCTTGATCCTTTCCTGGCTGTGTTTGTGCTGCTTCTGGACCCGCTCCACATGCAGGCCTTTCTCTCGGCAGTAGGTGGGCAGCTCGATCTCGGACACCGGGGCTGTTTCAATCACTACAGCCAATTTGGCGTCGGGAGACCAGTCATCTCCGGTTCTGCGGTGACCCGGCACGAGCATACCTCGATTTCTGCAGAGTTCGAGCCAATTGTACAGGGTCCCCTCGGAAATGCCTTCTTCGGACGAAACCGAGACGACGGTCCGGTTGGTCGGCGGAGGCAGCTTGCTCAGAACCGCCACCTTGCGCTCTTCGGGATAACGTGGCATGTTTACTCTCATACTGCCCACTCTGGATTGGGTTTAGGCGAAACCGCCAGCTGGACAACTAGGCTGACAGAGTGGGAGAGCCCGACGGCGTCGCCACGGCTCAATCTGCCCTGAAGATCGTATGCAAAAAATAACTGGATTGCCGCAGAGAAGTTGAACGAGATCACAATACGATTCAACGCACCCGGCTTGCAACCAACCAACAGCTCGAAAACCTTGACACAAACAGTAAATCAGGCAAAACGAATGTCTTTAGACTGCATACATAGCGGACTAATATGCGTCTGATCTTTGCGAATTTTATGGGATGTCGCGCTATCTCGAAACTCCAATTGAAGTATCAGTGAGACCAACGATGGACCTATCACAAACCGGTATAAAAGTTCTATTGCTATCCATACTTCTTCTGTTTAGTGGATTACAAGATCTTCACGCTCAAGATAGCGGGACTATTCAAGGCGATATGTCTTTCGGGAAAGCAATTGGTCATAGCGGCAATGTACAGCTTCGTGCGAATTATGCTGAAGGTAGCGGCAATTATATCGGTTTTGAAATTTCGGATAGCCCCGAGTTCGAGATTTCATATAATACATGGACTCTACTTGGCGAGCCTGTATGGAGTTTCGTAGCTAAGTATAAATTGCCGAATGGAATTTATGTGTATAGAGATGATAGAAGAGTATTAGAGATTCTTAGCCCAACAGATTCAAGAAGCATAGAAGCCCATCGAAATGGCCAGGATAGTCACCTGTATACTGTTACTGTTCCGAGTGAAGTGTATGAAAAAATTAGAGTCACATCATTTCGATTTTCAGCAAATATTGGCAGGTATATTATATCTCGCCAGAACCCAGGTATTACCGGTGCTCACGGAGAATGGGGCTGGGACGTTCCGGGTAGCCCAACATGGGACAAAATGTTTTTAGCACCTTGGACGAATGACTATTATACAAGCGATATTCCCGAACAGGCCTGGTTAAGTGGCGAAGAGGCAAGAGAAGTTTATATCGAGCACCGGGGTAAAGAAAATGTCCTTAGACCACGTGGTCTGTGGGACGTAAAGATGGATCTCTGGCCGGTCATAAGAGAAATCCGCAGAGTCACACCGGAAGCATTGGAACATTATTATTCGCGTCCACGCGACAGTCAGGCGCTTGCAATGGTTTCCGCACTGGAACGCTCCGATCAGCCACGGGATTCGAGGGCCTACAGAGAGCAGGTCCAAACCGTAAAAAGTGCGCTTCAAAGGCTTGGAAGCGACGTCAGCCCTGAACTTATAGATCACCTGGATTCATTAGGTGCTGGAGCTGACCGCAATCGATTGTCATCAGATGTCAGGCAAGTGGGGAATATGGTACAGGCGGTCATCTCCAACACACCTAGTGACCAAGCTCCCGATTGGCGAGAAGCTCTTAAGACGCGTATCCAACAGCTATCTGAACTTGCAGATGTTGCAGGGTTACAAGCCAATGACCCGATCAGGTCTCAAATTACTAACCTGCAAGATGTAGTGATGGGCCTGGGGTCGGGAAGAATGATCTGGATCGTGGCAACGGGATCAAGCAGGGTAGAAACGCCACTTAGAAGCGCAGGGATTGTCTTTGGTACTAGTAGTTCAACTGAAGAGCAGCGGCGGCGTGCGCAGCAGCGATCGAATGAGCGGCGGGCCGAGGAACAGCGGCGGCGTGCGGAGTTAGACGATCGGCGGAACACCGAACTCCGCCGTGGTTGGGTCCGATCCGAAATGCTCCGGGTTTGGGTGCCCGATGACGTGGCGTTTAGTGAAACGACTCAAGGCCTGGAGCTCCCACTCCTTGAATCTTGGGCCAGGGAAGAGTTTGGAGGACACGTGATCGAGCGAGACGATTGGAGAACTGTATCGCGATTCAAGGTGCACGTCTTCGAGGGCGCCGAAGAGGCGCGCGCCTTGATCCGGGAGCTTGACGATTATCGCCCCGTCGACGTGAAGCCGCCTACAAGAGAACACTTTCCAAAACATTGATGAGAGGGGTAAAGTATCTGTTAATTTAAGAACTTAAGTGCACCGCCCACACGGGCGAAGCACAAGTAACCCCTCACTGTTTCAGCTCAACCTGAATTTCTAAAAAGCGGAACATTGCATCTAGATCCCCAAGGTCGCCAGCCAATTCAGCCGCATCCCCGTAATCTTGCGCAGCTTTTTGACTATCAGTTCGTTTCTGCTCACCTGTCCTGTCCCACCCCATTCGGGTGACACGTAACTCAGCGCGCTCCACCAGTAATTCCATGCGCGCCCGGCTAGCTTCATCGCCTGCAATGGGGTTCATACGGTCAAGTTCGCTTCCAATCTCCTGGATTCTACTTTCGATAGCAGGAGCGCGTTGTTGTGCTTCGATCTTGGCGTTATCACGAGCTTGGAGCGCGTTATCACGAAAGTTTTGCAAACTAACAAGTTGCATTTCAGATTCGGCGACTCTATCCCGATAGCGTTGTCGTTGCTGATATAGCTCATCGAGTTGCTCAGCTACTCTATTTGAATTTCTCTCCGCGCGTTCTTGATCACGACTTTCTCGTGCTTGGTCGCGCTGTATGTCCTGCCGGCATTCTTCACGCCGTGCAAAGCTTACACGTTGGCATCGCTGATGGCGTGAGTGCCAATAATTTGCCGACTCTTCAAAATCTCTACCGCGGGCCGCATCTCGCAAGCGAGACAAATCTGATTGTAAACTCTCCATCCTTCCGTCAATATTTCGCAACTGACGTTGCAAGTCTCGCAACTGAGAGTTCGCTGCCTCTATTCGAGAATTCGCTGCCTCTATTTCAGTTTCATAATCCTCGAGACTCTGTGCAAATAGCAGGCTTGGGGTGAGAAGAAGAACGGTTGCCGCTACAAGAACTTTATTGAAATTCACTAGCTTATCTCCCTTGCTCCCTATAAAAAGTAATAATGTATAGCCAGCGTAATTAGCCACAGAGAGGCATACCTGATCGGGGCGCGGAGTTGAGCCGTTCGGGGTTTGCCAGCGTTGGCGGTTATTAACGGATCGTCTACAACGTCACAGCTTAACCAAAAATTTTAGCCAACCAATCTCGACGTTAGCATAGCGTGAGGTTGGAGACAACCACGCATTGGTAAATAACTGATACGATTTTTCGACGTCGTTGATTCCCCGGCTCTCCAAAAACAGGTGTGCTGCCATCAGGTTTGATCGACAAGAACCGCTCGCCATGCCATTACCTCTCAGCCAGCAGGTTTCTCTTGAGTCGACGCCGAACTACCACTGCATCAGCTGCTGTGTACGGCGTGCCTTCCTGTGCGGAGAGGATCAGTTCAGTGGTCGACCCTACGAGTACAGTAAGGGCTGGGTGGTGGATCGTCTGGCGGAGCTGGGTGACGCCTTCGCCATTGATATCTGCGCCTATGCGGTGATACCCAAACACTAGCATCTGGTGCTGAGGATCGATATTGATAAGGCCCTGAATTGGACTGCTGAGGAGGTGGCAGAGCGCTGGTTGAGTCTCTTCACCGGTGCCCCATTGGTCAGGAGTTGGCTGGCCGGGAACATGACTGACAAGGCGGTAAAGATTCCAGGTTAATCCCTGCAAGCTAAAAACTTTAGCCTCTTTCCATAGGCGATCATCACGAACCATGGCATTAAGAATCGTCACCATCTTGCGCACACAAGCGGTCAGCGCCACCTTACATACTATTCTAAGAAGTTGCTGGACTCCTGCGCTCAAGAGCATAACAAGGTTGCAAACTCGTCCGAAAGAGTAAAAAACCTCAGCAGCATACACCGCTTCATATCCAGAGAATTATAGCACGTGCACTCATTCCTCAATCAGAGCGTTTTTACCGCATTTGAGGTATGGCCAGCCAGAGAGCTCTTCCCTACCCTCAGGCAGGCCTCCTTCATTTGCGAATCCTAGGGTATAGGCAACCATAAATCTCAGCGTCCCCAGACCTTCCCAGATACGAGGAAACACCATGAATAATGTGATCTCCAAGCCCTGGCTACTTATGTTACTGATGCTTGCCGGCACACTTTTCACGGCCTGTGGCGGCAGTAGCAGTGACGACGACAGCGGTGGCGATGGCTCTGGCAGCGGTGATAGCAGCGACAGCTCATCCAGCAGCAGCTCTCCTGGCGATCCCGAGCCCGAAATTGGCATATTTATTGATAGCCCGGTAATCAATGTCGGCTATAGAACAGAAACCCAGAGCGGCGACACCAACTCACTCGGAGAGTACGAATACCTGCCCGGTGAATCCGTGATATTTTTCATCGGCGACCTCGAATTTCCCGAAGCACCGGCGGCCAGCGTGATAACACCGCTGGATCTTGCAAATACGCAAGATATAAATGACCCCGTTGTTGTAAACATTATTCGCTTGCTGCAAACCCTCGATCGGGACGGAGACCCCGAGAATGGCATTGAGATCACTGACGTGGCGAGAACGAGCGCCACTCAGGTAGATTTCAGCTTGAGTACAGAAGACTTTGCGGATTCCTCGGCGGTTATGAACTTGATCGTGAACGCGGGTCAAGATTCCCCGGTCGAATCATTGATTAGCACTGAAGCGGCAATACAGCATTTTGAAAGAACGCTCAACAGCAACTTCTCCATAGACTTGACCGAAAAAGTTGCCAACGGCCATATCGTTTTTTCAAGCTGTCCCGATGCCCCGCTGGGATGGAATTACACTTTTACAGACGAATCAATGACCTTAACAGGCGCAGACAGCTGGCAAACTCCGGAATGCACAACGGGGTCGAGCGAAACTTTTACTCTCACTATGACCGAGCTCGAAAGTGAGTTTGACATTCCCTTTAACTGCGCCTCATATCCAGTTTGCACGTGGGACGACTTGAACAAAACCCTTGAAGGCGTTGACGAGGATTTAAGAGAGTTCACATCAACATTCGAGTTCGATCGCCAAACAAACGAGTTAACATACATAAAGGCCGTTGAAGGTACTACGTTCACTGAAGTTATAAGTATTCAGAGCCGCGGAAGCAGCAGCCCTCCCCCCAGCGAGCTCGCTCATGACAGCGTCATGAAACGCCTGCACCTGATTAACTCGGCACTGCAAGCTCTGGAAGTGAGCATTCAGTATACTGTAGAAGATCTGACAGTTGTCGTCGGCGACCTGGTTCCGAACGAACAGAACCCGAGCGAGGGCGGCTGCCCGGCAGGCGGCGTCTACTCCATTCATATCGAAGAAGAGATTAGCGATGATCTTTTGGGTATCGAGGATACGTCTTATCACCGGGCATCGATGGACTTTAACGATTGCACCCTGGTTTACCACGGCGATTTTCAGGAACAGTTTAACGGCTCGATAGCGCTTGTTCTTGACAACGATGAACAACACGATTTTGATCACGGCCTCCCGGTCCTTGATCAAGGGCTACCGGCAATCTGGGGCTTCCAGCAGGGTTTGGATAGCAGTAACCGCTTCAGCTTTGCCGGCGAAGAAATTAGCGGTGACGAGAGCCAGCGTTTTCGGGATAGAGGCGAGCTCTATGTTGATGTTGTGCATAACAACGGGGAGGAGAGCGGTTCGTTTGGCTTGGATATGAAAGCCTGGACTGGCGAGCGCCTACGCAAGGACACGAGTATCACCATGTCCGGCGCAGACGGCGCGAACGGCTACGCAATTACCCTCGACGATGCACGCCGATTGCTCACCGGCAACCTCGCCCTGGCGGTTTCCGCTGAGCGTGACGACGAGGAGGAAGGCTTTGTCGATTGGACCTGCGCCGCAAACGGCAGCTTTGACGTCGTGGTCAACGATGCGCTGAGCTACAGTGGCGACGATAATCTGCCCTCGAGTGGCAGCTTACAGATGACCACTGACGGAGCCCCAGCGGCGGTGTCTTTTTCCGGACAGAGCGTCACTATCACTATTGATGATGTCACTGAAACTCATGATGCAAGCGACTTTTCCGAAGAAGTCACCGGTTGTATTGATGATGATTAGGGATGACAACTGATTCCTCTACAGGCTGGTGAGTGCAACCCGTCAGACCTATAGGTTTGACGGGTCACAGCAACCTTTCGGCCGCGTCGCTCCAGCTCTCTGTCGATCAGCGATAATAATGCCCTAATGAGGGTCATACCGGTGCGGCCTGTGGCATTCCCAACGGGCCGTAATAGCGGTAGAATCAGTGCTTTTCGATAAGTGAGAGGCACTGATGGGCAGAGCTTTCCAGAACCGCAAAGACTCCATGGCCAAGACAGCCGCGGTTAAGACCAAGGTCTACAGTAAATATGGCCGCGAGATCTACGTATGCGCCAAATCCGGCGGCGTCGATCCTGCGGGCAACTTGTCCCTGCGCAGCCTGATTGACCGGGCCAAGAAAGACCAGGTGCCGAATCATGTGATTGAAAAGGCGCTGGATAAGGTCACAGGTGGCGCCGGAGAAGACTTTTCCGCCGCCCGCTACGAAGGTTTTGGTCCCGGCAGCAGTATGCTGATTGTGGATTGTTTGACGGACAACCCCAACCGCACCATTGGCGATGTGCGCACCTGCTTTAATAAGACCAAGAGCAAATTGGGCACATCGGGCACGGTGAGCCATATGTTTGATCACAGCGCCATTTTTCGCTTTTCCGGCGATGACGAAGAAGCTGTGCTTGAAGCCTTGATCATGGCCGATGTGGATGTGACCGATATTGAATGTGAAGACGGCACGGTCACCGTGTTTACCCCTCACACCGAGTATGCCAAGGCACGGGATGCACTTACCGAAGCCTTTGACGGCCTGGATTTTGATGTAGATGAAATTCAGTTTGTCGCGCAAACCATGACCGAGTTGAGCGACGATGATGCTGCCACCTTTGAAAAGTTGGTGGCCCTGCTGGAAGACCTGGACGATGTGCAAAACGTCTATCACAATGTCCAGTGATCGGCTTGGCTCTATCGCACCCATAACGTTTTCCGCGCCGCCGCCCACGAGAGAAACCGCGAAGTCATGATTCACATTGGTAGAACCAACAACCTGAAGGTCATCAAGCAGGTCGATTTCGGCGTGTTTCTGGACGGCGGCGACTACGGCAATATTTTACTGCCGCGCCGCTACGTGCCCGAGGGCACCGCTATAGGGGATCAGCTCGACGTCTTCATTTACTTCGACTCCGACGATGACATTATCGCCACCACCCTGAAACCCAAGGCGCAGGTTGGTGAGTGCGCACTGCTCAAAGTAAAAGAAGTCAACAAGGTCGGTGCCTTTCTCGACTGGGGCCTGCCTAAGGATCTGTTGGTGCCTTACAACGAACAGCACAAGCCCATGGAAGAGGGCCGGTCTTACGTGGTGACCGTTTTCGTCGACAACACCGAGCGCATCAGCGCCTCCAGCAAACTGAGCCTGCACCTGGACGAAAATGGTACCGGGTTTACCCAGAATCAGAAAGTTGACCTGCTGATATGGGGCCGCACCGAGATGGGCTACAAGGCGGTGATCAACCATACCCACCTCGGCCTGATATTCCGCGACTTTGCGTTCAAAGCCCTTCGCTACGGCGACCAGACTACCGGCTACATCAAAGCCATTCGCCAGGACGGAAAGATTGATCTGAGCCTGCAACTCCCCGCCGGTAACCGGAAAGCACAGGACACCCTGGAAGAGAAAATCCTCGCCTACCTTGAAGCCAATAGCGGTGTCAGTAAACTCACCGACAAGAGTAAGCCTGAGGATATCTACCGGGAATTCAATGTCAGCAAAGGCAATTACAAGAGTGCGCTGGGACGGCTTTACAAGCAGCGCAAGATTACTATCGAGAAGGACCGAATCACGCTATCGTGACATCTGGCAGGACCACCACCGCTACGGAAAGCCAGGAACACAGGGGAACGCCATGAAAGAAACCGGAAAGATCAATTACATCGAGATGCCCTCGCGGGATATTGAAGCGACGAAAGCATTTTTCAGTGCGGCATTTGAGTGGTCTTTTGTCGACTACGGCCCCGACTATGTCGCCATAGAGAATGCCGGTATCGATGGTGGCTTTTTCAAATCTGACAAAGTGGCCTCCACCGATAATGGAAGCGTGCTGGTTGTCCTTTACAGCGCGAAACTGGAAGCCACGGTAGAAAGTGTCAAATCGGCCGGGGGAACCGTGATCCAGGACATTTTCTCCTTCCCGGGCGGCCGCAGGTTTCACTTCTCAGATCCCACCGGAAATGAGTTTGCGGTCTGGTCTGATGTTGATGCATAGGTAGGAATTACTGGCCGCACCGACTGATTTTCACGACATAATAAGGAGACATCATGCCCGGACGAGTGATTGGAATATATACAGCCTGTAAAGGTGACAAGCCCGAGTTGCGTGATCTGGCTGAGGTCATCGCAGGAAAAGGGATTGTGGGCGACCGCTACTTTGCGGGGGAAGGCACCTTCTCGGAGAAGCTCGCGGGAGATCGAAAGAGTGAGATCACCTTTATCGCGGCGGAAGAGGTTGATCGGTTCAATCGCATCCAAGGGAGTGATCTTGACTATGGCGATCTTCGCAGAAACGTGATTACCATTGATATCGATTTGAACGCGCTTGTCGGCAAGCAGTTTTCCATCGCAGGAGTAGTGTTTGAAGGTATAGAGACTTGCGAGCCTTGCACGCACCTGGCGAAAACGGTGCATAAGGCTGTACTTCCGGATATGATGAATCGCGCCGGCTTGCGCGCGGCAGTGCTCACAAGCGGCACGCTCAAAGTGGGCGATACTGTCAGCTTGGATCAAAGGTAAACCCCGGCAAGCCGGGGTCACACAATAAAGCCGTTTTCTTTATCTTTTATTGAGTCGCCGGTATCAGACGCTCATTGACGTCGTAGGGCACGTTGTAAGCGCTCTCGCTATCGGCGTGAAACTCCAGCAGGTATTCGGCCAGGGCATCCTGCTCACCACCGGTGCTGGAGAAGCTTGCAAGGCCAGGATCGTTAGCGGCCACATCCTCTTCCAACAAGGATTTATGTTCAGCATTGGCCAAGCCTTTGAAGGGCCAGGCGCTGCCGCAGTTGGCAGTCGCGAAGGGTGAATCTTCTGGCGCGGCACAGTTGGCGAGAAAATCCAGGGCCACAACGCGGAAGCGGCGGTTGGGGTCGCCGATAACCTCACCGTCCTCCACAATGCGATCCCAGCGTGCGGACTCATCTGTAGCGCTCGGGTCGACCAGCACGTCCAGATCGATGACCCTCTGACCATCGGTGAGCAGCCCGAGGTTGGTATCACCATCAGAGCGGGCGGTAGCTGTAGGATCGAAGTTCAAGCGCAGACCTGCAGTGTGGGTGAAATTACCCTTGATCATCTCTTCGGTCAGGTCGTGCAGTTCAGCCGCCGTCATGCTCACCAGAGCCAAGCCGTTATTGAAGGCGAAGGCCGTTTGAATATCCAGCTGGGAAATGCCACCTTCAGGTTTGCCGAAATCATTGGCGGCCGGCGGTAGCAGCAGAATGTCTTCGGCGGAGGTAGAACCGGCCGGGCTGACAATGCGGCCGATGGGGGCGCGAATACCGCCACCGTTTTTAACCGACACCAAGGGTGGGTTGTCAGGGGTCATTTGCGCGGCATACCAGAGGTTGGCGTCAGCCGACAGGTTGCCAAGGTTGGTTTCACGGCTGCGAACAAACTCTCTACGACCGTCCAGGAATACCTCGGTGACACCATAGGCATTGCCGTCCAGCTCGCCCAAGATTTCACGGATCACACCGGCGACTTCGGTCACCCCGGCAATGGGGGCAGTCTCAAGAGGGTCGACCACGCTCTCGATGCTGGCCCAGGCCCCGCTTTCACTGTTGTCGATGCTGTCGGTGATGATCACACCGTCGGCATCGAACTCAATCAGCAATCGGCCCAGATACTTGTAATCGGCGTCGGTGTTTACCAACAGCACGGGTTCATTCGTTGGGCTGGTGAAGATCAGCGGATAGTCATCGCTCGCGCTGTCGCCCTCGCGCAGAACGTCGCCATTGTTTGCCAGAATGGTGTTGGAGCCACCACCCACAATAATGTCCACGCCTTCCAGGCGCGTCGCCAGGCCCCGCTCTACGCTGAGCACCTGCATATGCGAGAGGAGAATGATTTTGTTGATGTCGTCCTCAAGCAATAGATCGACTTCCGCCTGAATCACGGCCGCCAGATCATCCAGACTGCTTTCGCTGTTGATGGCAAAGTCCTGTGGCAAGATCGTAAGGTTGCCCACCGAAGTGATTGACGGCAACGTCGGGGTTACCGCCCCCACCAGACCAATGCGCTCGCCGTTAACGGTGATGACCGTCGAGGGCGCGACCTTGCCGGGAATGCTACCGGCCTCTTGTCCGCCATCGACCAAGATGTCAGCGGTAGCACTGTCAGTGCTGAAATCGATATTGGCGGCCAAATAGGGATAGAGCGCGCCAGGGTAGTCGCCGTCGGGTTTGATAATGCCGGCAAAGCCGGCCGGGCCGGTATCCAGATCGTGATTACCCACGACTGAGACCTGTAGGCCCATCCGGTTTTGAATCTGAGTCTCGCCGCGCCCTTCTCCGGCAACGCCAACGACAGCATTCATGCGCTCATCAGCGCTGGCCTGAAAGATCGGACCGGGAATATAGTTGTCGCCAGCGCTGACCAGTAGAGTATTGTCAGGCATATCACTGCGGAAGTGTTCCACCAGCGCCGAAAAATGGTCCACATTGAACATGGCCGCTGTGCCGCCGCCGTCGACATCGGCAAAATGCAGCAGTTGCAGGGTAAAGGTTGAGCCGGGTTCTTCGGGTGTCGGGTCGTCAGAACTTGAGCTGCCACAGGCCGAGAGGGCCAGGGCGCACAAAATCAAGGCGCTGCGGTACAGTACAGTGTGCATGGGTTGTCCTCTTTTTGCGGGAATCCAGAGAGGGATATCTTGGGATCGTTGTGTGACCTGGTGATGAATACTTCCTGACAGTTTGGCTTTAGGAAGTGAGCATCGCTGATCTGACGTCGGACGCCTCTGTCGCTAAAATTGTGCTATCTTCTATAAACGGCTGTTTCCCCTTGGCTCCTTCTTCACCTCTCTTCATCCGCACCACCTTGAAATGGCCTGTCAACATTCTGCTTCAGTCGCAGAAGTCAATCTCGTCACGCACGTTGACGAGCCCTTGCAGTCGCACGCCCTACCGCGCGCGAAGAGCTACGGTCACGTACTCACACCAAGGTGGGCATCAAATGAAACCATTTAGCGCAAGCGTTCTCAGCGGGCATCATACCCGCACCCTGAAGGCATTGGCCACTTGTGCCATTCTCGCTGTCCTCGCCGGCTGTGGCGGTGGCAGTGGCGACTCAAATGGCGGTGGCGCTACGAACGGGAACGGCAATGGGGGCGCCGCCTCCAGCCAAAGCAGCAGTTCCAGTAGCGATAACGATTCTGACGCCCCTGTGGTGGGGTCGCCCCCGGAGACTCATCCCGAGGGCGCCGATCTGTCGGAGGTCACCGTGGCGTCCGACACGGTTCGCTCCCTGTATCGGGTCGAACTTCTGGGGCTCCCCGACGACGTGGACCCGGATAGCATCCATGCCGAGTATTATGTGATCTCCGCATTGGCACCCGCAGACTACGCCGACCACGGCTTTCTGCCAGCCTTCAGTCTCAAGAAGGATTTCTCGGATGAGGAAAGCGACACAGGCATCTACCTGCCCACGCCCCTGATTGACGAAGACGAGGGCTCATCACTGGTGGTCGTGATCACCGACGGCCTGAGCCGAAGTGCGGCGATACAGTTGAACCTGAATCCCTTACCGGCACCGAGACAGAATGCATTCCACGAACTTGTCGATGAAATTGACAATCTGCTGCGGGTCGCCACCGAGACGCTCGGACGAACCTACCCCGATGAATGGGAGCAATGGCGCAATAGTGGCCTGAACCAGATGCCGGAGTATTTGCTGCCGATCATGCTGACCTGGCACGGCGTCATGGATATGGAAAATGAGAGCTCCATCGCGCGCCAACTTGAAGAAGGGCTTGAGCCGGAGGTTCTGGCCTTGCTCGAGCGCATTCTGGCAACAGACGATCTGCCTGCGGCCATCAGAGAACAGACGGAGATCCTGGCCAGTGGTGACTCGCCCCTGAACCATGCCGCCGAGCTCGACATCGTCATGACCAACAGTATTGAGTGGCAGGATAGCCGTCAGTTTCAGCGGGCTCACCCGTCAGGCACTGTAACAACCCAAGATTTGTCGGCGCGCGAGGCAACGGGTGTTCCAACGCTCCCCAACGCGGAAGCACTGGCGCCCTTGTTGGCTTTACACAGAGATTTTCGCCATCGCCAGCAAAGCGCCGAGCTGTTCGACGACACTGTTGGCAGCTATGTAAAGGGGCTTGGCCTGGTTGCCACCGTTGCCGCCGGTGTCAGTACCGCCGGTAGCGGGGCAGCAGTCACCAACACCGCTCGTGCCAAAACACTGGGACTCGTTGGCAACGCAATTACCGGGTTCTCCCGCCTGAATGAAGTGGCCCAATGGTTTCTGCCCTGCTGCATTACGGATATGACCACTACCCTGAACCCGGCAGGCGGACAGATTCTGAATGAAGATGCGAGCATTCCCCAGGTTCGTCTGGCGAGCGCTACCGGCCGGGCCGAGAGCATTGGCGTGGATGTGACCCGAGAGGTCTTATCCTCTTTAACGGCGGAGCTGTCTTCTCGCTCTATTGGGGCGTTTTTTAACGACATCTACCCCGATTCGAATGGTGCCGCCGGCAACGTGGCCAACTTCGTTCTGTCTGACGTCACCAAAAGCATCATCGACCAGTTCCCTCAGGGGCAAAAAGTTGTATTTGTCTGGAACGGGATTGACCTCATGGGGGAGGAGGCGCAGAAATGGCTGGAAGTCGAAACGGATACGTTTGGCTCGGGTGGCGAGCCGTTTCTTTTCCAGACGGTGACGTCGAACGATCGCTTCGAGTTTCAGTTGAGCGTTCCCCGCGCATTTGAAATTCAGTCTTCCCAGCTTCGTTTTTCCACCAATCACGAAACCCTGGCCTCAGCGCGAGCGATCCACACATCGACGGTCGATCTCAATCATATTGAGATCACGTTTTCACCCGAACGAATTCGCATCTCGGACGACGAGCTCGGCACCACCATTCCGTTCTCCGTCACGGTGAATAATTCCGCACTGCATGCGCAGGACGAACCATTTATTGACCTGATTCTGGAGCCCGAGCCCGCCGTGGGCGACATCTTCTACGTGGATGAGAATCCAAGAGGCACCCACAACTTTGAATACGATGTGCCGGATGAATTTCCCGAGGGCGTTGTCGTCGAAGTGCGGACTGAGTCCATATCCAACTCTCTGCCCACTCACAACCTCAGGGCACCGGAGAATGATCCACCCCCGCGCACGGGAGTGATGTTCATCAGTTCGGATGCTATCGATGTGATGGTGGAGCCCGCCAGCGTCTGTATATTGCCAGGCGAAACAGTTCAGTTTCGTGCCCTGTCCCGGGATACCGGAGAGGCGGTAGACGAGGTAGAATGGTCGGTCGATTCCGGGAGCATCAGTGGCAACGGCGCCTACACAGCCGCCAATGACAATGCGATAATCGTGGCCAGAGCGGGTGCCGGTGGTCCCGGCGTGGGGCGCGCCACTGTGGGAGACTGCAGTTGCTACTTTGACGCCTCGCTAAGCGGCCATGCGAGCGTCTCGCGTGCCGGCTTTAGCTACTTGTCCCTGGGACGGGACAGTACTGCCCATACCGATCTTCGATTCTTTGGTCACGAGGGTTCGGCAGCGAGTACGACAATGATGATGCTGGACCTTGATCCCCCACTCCTCCTTGGATCGAGCGGGCCAACCACGACCACGACACGCTCAAGCGGCTTTGTGGGAGGGCATGCTTTCGTTCTGTTTGGGCCGGACGGGCAGTTGCCCGCCTTGACGGTGGACATTACCGAGCGAAGCCCGGTTGATAATGGCCCCACGGGTTCAGTTTTCCTGGCAGGCCACATCCACGGGGGAGTCAACGTCCTTCAGACGCCACCCGAGGAACCCGTACCCGCTCAGCTGAATATTCAGTTTAACGGCATTTACCGAATCGCAACCGCCGGTCCCGCGTTGAATTGTGATCCTGATTTTTAACGCCGCAGCCAACGGCTCGCCTCGGAACCTGTGGCGGGCCGCGTTTATACGACATAGTCATTTAACGTGGAACAACATGCCTGACAAGAACGACGTGATTATTGAAAGTACTCGCCACTGGGTAGAGCGAGTTGTCATTGACCTGAACCTCTGCCCCTTCGCCAAGCGGGAGCTGGTAAACGGCCGCGTGCGTTTTTCGGTATCCGAAGCACTCGACCGCGCGACATTGCTGGAAGATCTGCAACGTGAGTTGCAGCGCCTGGACAGCGATACGAGCATCGAAACGACCCTGCTGATTCACCCTCAGGTGCTGACCGACTTTTATGACTACAATAATTTTCTGGATGAAGTCGACATCTTGTTGGAACATCTGGGCTATGACGGCATCTTTCAGGTGGCATCCTTTCATCCGGATTATCAATTCGGTGGCACGGCGCCCGAAGATCCCGAAAATTATACCAACCGTGCACCCTACCCTGTGCTGCACTTATTGCGTGAGGCAAGCCTTGAGCAGGCAATCAACCACTACCCGGACACCGGTTTGATTCCCGAGCGCAATATCGCTTTGATGAACGAGATGGGCGTCGATAAATTGAAAGCGTTGTTGGCGACCTGCTTCGTCAAGTAGACGCGCTCGATAAGCGTTTCCAACGCTTCCAGGTGGCAAACATCATAAGCAGTAACGCCACTACCCCACCGATTGCCCAGAGGTTACCCTGGTACAGTTGAAACAGCAGGTAACGCACCTGATGACCGCCATCGGTAAAGGCGGTAATGGTGCCCAGGCCGGCGGCATCAAAGCCGCTGGTCTGATTGGCCAGGTCTGTATACAAAGGGGCCAGGTGAGTGGCGATCAGCAGAAAGGTGATCACTACTGGTATACCTGCGAGCACGGCCCGCAATACGTTGCCGCGAAACATCAGAACCGAGATCGACATGACCGAAATCAGGTTGGGCAGATCACCCAAGGGCAGTACCCGGTTACCTGGCAAAATCAGCGCAATGCCGACGGCGATCACCATAAGAATCAACCCTGTGACGATGACCGACTTGTGACTCATCAGAAAGCCGGTATCGAGCGCCACCACAAGGTTTTTTCGGCTGGGAAAGCGGCGTTCAACCTGCGCGCGCAAGGCATGGGTAATGGGCATCATGGCCTCGCCGATCAAACCGGCACTCTTGGGCAACAGGAACATCACCGCGGCAATGTGTACCGCCAACTCCAGCGTCGCCTTCAAGTCATACCCGGCCGCCAATGCCAGCATCAGGCCAATCAGTATACCGATGACCATGGGCTCACTGAAAAAAGAAAGCCAGGTCATTGATTGGCCAGAGGATGGTTCGGATTCGTCAGCGCCCTCATCGTCGACGCTCGCACCAGGGGTGTCGTGAGTCAGCGCAGCTTTTTCTGGATTGTAAGATAAGCGATTGAAACCCGGAATGCGGTCGAACAGCCAATTCATGCACACGGTATAAGGCACAATGCCGTTGACCGATACCGGCGACGCCGACACGCCTTTAAGACCAAGCTCACGCTCCACGTCCGGCGCGGTCCACTCGGTCATTTTGAAGCAATAAACGGCCAACAGCATAGTGGCGGACAACCCCAACAACAGGCTGCCACTGGTCGCCATCACCAACGCGCCAATCAGCGCAAAATGCCAATAGTTCCACAGATCAATGTAGACCGTGCGGGTCCAGCCCACGGCCAACATGAAAATATTCAAAGACAGAATCAGCGGTATCGACAAAGCCGCCAAAGGCGATGACCAGGTAATGGCCGCGAGCGGCGGCCAGCCCACATCGAGGACATTGTATTCGAGCCCCCGAACCAACATCAGTTGCTCCACCGCCGGTTTGATATTGGCGACAAAGAAATCGAAGGCGATAAACACCCCGGCAAAGCCCACCGCCAGCTCAACCGTGCTCAACACCGCCTTCTTGAACGGCAGCCGCACCGCCAAGGCGATCACAAAGATGATCGCCGGCAACATCACATAGGCTTTAAAGCTGAAAAAGGCATTGAGCAACTGTTCGATGGCATCCACGGAGGGAATCCTGATAAGCAGAAGAAGCGGGCACTTTAGCGACTTGGCAAATATTAGTCAATTTGACTATATAATGTTTTTGCCGTGCCCCTCCCGCTTTTACGGCCGTGCCTCTACCCGGGTCTCCAGTGGGCCATCATAGGACGGCTGAAGCCCTCCAAGGTCAATCACCATCTTGTCCACCACGACGCCGGCATCCACTGCCACCAGGTGCAGTGTATGCCAGCCAGGTGATAACGCTTCGGGCAGCGCCAGGGTGACCTCGGTCGCGTTGGCGAGTACCCGCTCCCGCCACGCATCACTGGTGGTATCAAAGCCCTCTGTCACGGCAACCGGAAGCGGCTCGCCATCATCCAATGCCACGGCCAAACGTAAACCCTTGCCAGGCACGATCGGATGGGTCGGCAGCAGGCGGACATGGATCCGAGCCTTGCCGCCGTTCGCCACATGGAAACGATAGCTCAGTCGTGGCGCGGCATCCGGGTCGATATCCAACGTGGACGGCAGTACAGTCACCGCCGAACCGGTGCGGCCCAGGCCTTCGATTGAACGCCAGCCGCCGTCGGCGTGCTCCTCGCGACCGGTAAAGTGCCCGGCATTGATAGAAACCACCCCACCGACTTCATAGAAATCACCCGGCCGGGCATCGGCCGGCACTTCGCCCCTGCCGGACCTGGTTGCTGACTCTGATTTGAGCTTTTCGAGCACCCGCTCATTGTGCTCCCCCAGAGGCGGGATGGGTTCCGGCTGAAAGCGCAGCCACATATCGGGGTCTAATCCGCGGGCGGTCATAATGTGCCGCCATTTACCACCCGCGACAGTGTCGTTGTAATGCCGCGTCAACGCCTGGATACGTTGCTCCGCCTGCTCGGACCGGGCATAAGTGGCTTTGGCTTCATCTTCACCACGTGCGTATTCTAAGCGCGCCAACTCCACCAGAAAGTAGCGTTCGTTTGCGGCCGCCGCCGCCCGGACGGGGTATTCAACCAGCTGGTAGAAGGCATCCTGCGCAGCTTCCGGTATCTTTTCCGCGACCAGAGCCATATCGGCAACCAAATCCCGGTAGTTCTCCAGGCGGCGGTGAATTTCCGCTTCATTCAGTTCGGTGGGCCGGTAGGGCTGCATCGACAAGTGCCACTGCAAGTGTTCCGGCTTGCGCGCGAAAGCCAGGTGCTGATGACGCTTCCAGATCGCGGCAATGGCGTCGGCGTGCTCGGAGCCAAAATCGCGCGCGGCCATCGTATGCAGAAACGCCATGGGTGCTTCCGGGGTCGTCCGGTCTGCGTTCCAGGCAAGGTCGAGAAAGAATTCCGTGGTCTGTTCGTTGGCCTTGATGTCACCCACATTATTGATCCAGAAGGAACCCGCGCCCTGCTCGTAGGCCCGGGTCATTTCCGACCAGATGAGGGAGACGGGCTGGGAGTCGAACCAGAGCCAGGACAAAGGCGAGCCCAGATAAGAAACGTGATAGTAGACGCCCAAGCCACCGGGCCGCTCGCGCTCCTCCGGCGTGGCGTAACGACGCATATAGCCGAAGTTGTCGTCCGGCCAGACGATAATCGCATCCTCTGGCACCTCCAGGCCGGCGTTGTAGTCCTCCAGCACTTCTTTATAGGGCACAAAGATTTGCGCCGCTTTGGTGGGGTCGCCCTCCCCGATGTGTTTCGCCA
The DNA here is from genome assembly GCF_003259155.1 of Marinimicrobium alkaliphilum. Taxonomy (GTDB): domain Bacteria; phylum Pseudomonadota; class Gammaproteobacteria; order Pseudomonadales; family Cellvibrionaceae; genus Marinimicrobium_A; species Marinimicrobium_A alkaliphilum. The sequence goes on along the minus strand of NZ_QGMQ01000008.1, from coordinate 33,479 downwards.
ACAGCTGGCGCTGGGTTTCGAAGATGTCTTCCAGAACACCGATGCGCTCCTCTTGTGACTGGGGACCCACAATACCGCTGTCATGGATCCCGCGCATACCCAGGGTCCACAGGCTTTCCCCGGAGCGACGCTCCTTTACTCGCGCCTCCCAGTAGTTCACAACCTTGGCGCGATGCGTCAGGTAGTTGTATTGATCGCCGGGATCGGTCCATTCCCCCACGTTGTTGCGCAGCATGGGTTCGGCGTGACTTGAGCCGACCACGATGGCGTAATCGTCCACCAGGTCGCTGTTGCCTTCCACCTGATGGAAAGGTGTTGTGCAGGGGTGCATACCGGGCCAGATGGCGTTGGCGCGCAGTCGCAGCAGCAGTTCGAAAACCCGCTCATACACTTTCGGCCCCAGGGTTCCGACCTCCGGGTCGAAGGTTTTATCGGCCCAGGCGCCCAAGCCCCAGCATTCATCATTGATAAAGATCCCGCGGTAGCGCACAGCCGGTGCATCGACCGGTTCCCGGGCGGTGGTCAGATAGAGTTGCTCCCGCCGCACCACAGGCACGTCGGCCCACCAATACCAGGGCGAGACGCCGATGCGGCGCGACAGCTCATAAATGCCGTAGACCACACCGCGCGGGTCGGCCCCCGCCACAGACACGACCTGCGGGTTGGCGGAAAGCCGGAATGCCTCCCAGTGCCCTTCCATACCGGGGTCTATGCCCACCTGAACATACGGGGCGTTCTCGGGTGCCCGGTTGCGAATTGCCGGGCGAACCCCCGTCACGCGCTCGACATCCTCAGCGAAATCGCGAACGGCAATCTGGATAACCTTGGGCGCATCATCCGCCACCACCAGAGGTGCGGCACGATCGCGGGCAACCAAGGCAAAGGCGGCCGACCGCGCCTGTGCGCTGGTATTTTCAGGGAGAGGCTGGATCTCAGCTGCCTGCGCGGTCAACGGAAGCAGAAGGCATAGGAGCAGGATGCGTAGGATCATATGATGGATACCCTTTGATGATACGCCGGACTGGTGGCAAGGCCAATTTTCAATCATAATCAATCATCTGTTTTCAAAAATCAACGCCTGACGCCTAAATCCACTGCAAACCCGTCATAATTAGGCATACCTATGAATGATACAGACGATATATGATTTATAATGATTGACAATGAAGTTTAGTCCGTCTTACATTGTCCGTCGGGCCGACCCGCCCCCTGAACCTTTAATGCAACCGAATTCTAATAACGGGGTACATTATGAGACGCTCAGCATTCCACCATAAACCGCTGTCGGCGCTCATCGCCACCTTGGCGATCACCAGCGCCGCTCACGCTCAGCCGACCCAGGTTGATGAAATTCAAGTCACCGGCTTCAGGGCGTCCCTGAACACCGCCCTTAACCAGAAGCGCGAGAGTACCGCCGCCGTAGACAGCATCGTCTCCGAAGACATCGGTAAATTCCCCGATTCAAACCTGGCCGAATCCATGCAGCGCATCCCCGGGGTTGCACTCGCCCGCGGTGATGGCGGTGAGGGCAAAAACATTTCCGTACGGGGTCTGGGCCCGGAGTTCACCCGCGTCAGGATCAACGGTATGGAGGGCACCTCACAGACCGGCTCTTCCGATATCTACGGCGCCGGCAACGCCGGGCGCAGCTTTGACTTCAACGTGTTTCCCACCGAGATTTTCTCGGAACTGACGGTGCGTAAAACCCCAAGCGCCAATGTCGAGGAGGGATCGCTGGGCGCCACCGTCGACCTGAGAGCACCCAGACCCCTGTCCACCGAAGGCGATCTCACCCTGACCGGCACCCTGCGCGGGGTCTACAACGAAGTAGGTGATTCGGTCGATCCGCGATTTTCCGGTCTGATTGCCAAAAAGTTCGCTGACGATACTTTCGGCGTTCTGGCTTCGGTGGCCCATTCAGAACGCAATATCCGCGAAGTCGGCTACTCGGCGGTTAACATTCTGCCCGCCTACGTCAATGGCGGTTTCTGTTCACCCCTTGGGTATACGCCGCAAAACCCGGAAACCAATCTGGACAGGGGCACCAATGCGGTGAACTGCAGCACCGGCAACCCCCGTACCGGCAGCACAGAAGCCTACGAGCTGATTCAATCGCGTACCGGTGTGTCGGGGAACCCCGGCGGTGGCGTATTCTTCCCCCGCATCCCCCGTTACCTGAACTCGGAGCAGAACGCCGAACGTACCGGCGGCACCCTGACATTCGAGTGGCAGCCCACTGAACACACCAATGTCGCCCTGGACAACCTCTACTCCCGGTACGACGTTGTGCGCCGGGACAACTACATCAACGCCCTGTCATTCGCACGCAACATCAACGTCCACGGCCAACCGATGGTGTCGGTGCGGGAGCTCGAAGTCGATGACAACGGCTCGTTGATTTACGGGGTGTTCGACGGTGTCAATCTGCGCTCGGAAAGCCTTGTCGATCGGTTCACCTCAACGTTTCAGCAAACCAATCTCAGCATCTCCCACAGGTTCAACGATGACTGGGAGGTCAACGCCTTTCTGGGCCGCTCGGAGTCGGAATTTGCCAACCCGGAACGGTTAACCGTCAACCTGGATTCACCGAACACCAGTAACTACGTCATCGATTTCCGGGGGGGCGGTAACATTCCGGCCATGAGCTACGGCATCGATGTCAACGACCCGACACACTTCAACCACGAGCCGCGCCAGGACGGCGGGCCGGAAATGGGCAACTACAATACCCGCAACCTGACTCGCACTACCGTCAACACCACCGCAGAAGTGGACCTGGTGTGGGACTTTTCCCATGAGTTTACCTTCAAGTTCGGGCTGCAGGAACGCGAGAGCGACTACAGCACTCACTCCCTGGCGATCGCCGATGAATTCCGGGGTACGCCTGAGCTTCCCGAAGGTACCAGCATCAGTGACTTTACGCGCACCGTACAAGGCGTACGAAATGTCCTGGGTGATGGCACCATGGGGGATTACCTGGGTGTCGACCATGAACGCTGGAAGCAAGCGGTAGGCTATGATGACTTCACCCTGTGTGGTGCAGAGTGCGGCGCCCAATCGCCGGCAGTGAATGAAAAAATCAGCAGCGCTTATGCCATGGTCGAGTTTACATTTGACGACCTGCGCTTTCCGGTACGCGGGGACCTGGGCGTTCGCTATGTGGATACCCGGCAGCACAGTGTAGGCTTCGTCCCCACCGCCGCACCGGAGGACTCGCCCTACTCGACCGTCGCCCAACGCGCGGATGCCAGTCGCACTTATGACGACTTGTTACCGTCGGCTAACGTCGTCGTCGACTTGACGTCCTCGCTGCTGGCGCGGTTTTCGGTCGCCGAGGTGATGTCCAGGCCTGAACTGGGGCTGCTGGTGCCCAGTGGCTCCATGAACGCGGTTACCCACACCGCCTCGGTTGGCAACCCGTTCCTGGAACCCATTCGCGCCAACACTTACGACGCCGCACTGGAATGGTACTTTGATGAAGGCGCGCTGGCATCCGTCGCGTACTTTGAGAAGGACATCAGCACCTATATCCAGTCCATTTCCAGCCTGGTGCCCTACTCTGAACTGGGCCTGCCCGAGACCTTACTGGAGGGAAGCACAGCGTCCCCGGACGACCTGTTTACCGTCAATCGCTCCACCAACACCGACGGTGGCCGTCTCAACGGTGTCGAGCTGAACCTGCAGCTGCCTCTGACCTTTCTGCCCGACATGTGGCGGGACTTCGGGGTACTGGCCAATTACACGCACGTCACCTCCAAAATTGACTATGTCCTCCAGAGCGAAGAAGGGGTTCCCACCCTCACCACCACAAACGACCTGATTGGTTTGTCAAAAAATTCCGCGAGTACAACCCTGTACTATGAGAACAGTGCATTCAGTGTTCGTACAACCGGCAGTTACCGCTCGGGCTATCTCCGCTCTGTTCCCTCCGGCGGCAACGACAGTGATGTACTGGGCAACAAGTCCACGTTCTTTGTGGATGCCTCGGCGTCCTATCATATGACCGACTCACTGAAGCTCATCGTGGAAGCTCAGAACCTGACCAACGAAAGAAACACCCTGTACATAGACAGTCAACGCCAGGATCCTCTTTTTGAAACGGAGATTGGCCGGACATTCACCGTGGGCATCAGCGCCACATTTTAACGTCAGTTGTCTCCATGCTGCTTTGCTGCCGGCCCCGCCGGCAGCTTTTTTTTGGCCGCGATTACAGTCAAACCCTACCGTCGGTCAACATGCAGAAGAACGCAAAGCCCCCACCTCTCGAAGACAAGGCGAGTTTATTATGAGATTCACCCACCACATCGTACTGCTGTTCATTTCTGTCTTTCTATTCTCATGTGCTGACACAGAGCGGAGCACTAAAGATGGAGAGTGGAAATCACTCTTCAACGGAAAAGACCTGGATGACTGGATTGTAAAATTGCACCGCCATGAAGTCGGGGATAATTATGGCGATACGTTTCGGGTAGTCGACGGCGTCATTCAGGTCAACTACGACAACTATGATGAGTTTGGAGACCGGTTTGCGCACCTTTTCTACAAAGAGCCTTTTTCATCCTACCACCTGAAGTTTGAATACCGCTTCAGGGATCAGTGGCTCGAGGACGCCCCGAGCTACACCTACCTCAACAGTGGGGTTATGTTTCACTCACAAGACCCCCACACCATACTGAAAGATCAGGATTGGCCAATCTCTGTAGAGTATCAAATCCTGTCAGATAACCGCGACGGGAACCCCAGGCCCACGGGGAACATGTGCTCCCCCGGAACCGATGTCGCCTATGAAGGAAAGATCGATGACCGACACTGTATCAATTCTTCCGATGGCGGCCATGCCTGGGACGAATGGGTTAAAGGTGAACTTATCGTTTATGGCAGTTCACGGGTCATTCACAAAGTAAATGGCGAAGTCGTCCTGGAGTATACCCAGCCTCAGATCGGGGGCGGTGTCGTGAACGGCTATGACCCCGAGATCAAAGTCGACGGCAAGCTTCTGACCGAAGGCTATATTGCCCTGCAAGGCGAAGGCCAGGGAATTGAGTTCAGAAACATAAAAATCAAGACCCTGGAGTGATCTGCCCGGCGCGTACATAAGCCATTAATTATAAGAAAGGCTTTTATTGTAACGTTTTATGGATATGGGGAGCCCCCCCATTGACAACATCCCCCCTTGCGGCTATTCGTTGTAGGGGGGATTCAAGCCGAAGCACCCGGCTCGGTGCCGATACATTCCCCGTCTCAATGCCCTTACCCATAACGGACAATATGAATGGGGAAGAACCGCCAGTTAACCCAAAACAGGGCTGCTGCCAACGTCCCTGCGCTGGCGGGTCCACGCCGGCTTCCATCGACCGCAGGTCGAGCCTATTTTGCTATCCTGCTTCTGGCGCTCGCCGGTTTCGGGATGGTAACACTTGCGCTGGAAATCCAGTCGGCCGCGCGCGCCTATGTCGCGGGCGAAAGCGAATGGTCGAAATCCCAGAAGGAGGTCGTTTACTGGCTGGATCGCGCCGCCGACACCGGCGAAGGCCTCTGGTTGATGCAGGCCCGAGAGGCGCTGCAAGTGCCTCTGAGCGACCTCCAGGCACGGCTCGCAATGGAGCAGCACCCACCGGATCAAGACGCCGCTGTTCAGCATTTTATTGACGCCGGAAATCATCCCGGCGACTCCGTCAGAATGGCGTGGCTGTTCCGGTATTTTCGTGACGCGCCCCATATTCGCGACTCTGTGGCCTACTGGCGGGAAACCGACCCCTATATTCTGCGGCTTCAGGCAATCCTGGTGGAAATGGAAGCACACATCGAGGCCGGTCGCATGGACACCGATGCCCTCGGCGAGCTGCGCGAGGAAATCAGCCTGATTGCACAGACACTGCGCCCCATGCAGAGCGCATTCTCCGATTCCCTGGGGACAGCGTCCCGGTCTCTCAACTTCTGGCTCAAAAGCTCGCTCGCCTTCGCATTCGGCGCTCTGGCACTCGCTATCGCTTTGGTCTTTCGATGGGCCACTGTCAGGATCGCCGATTCAGAGCAACAGTTCCGCGATACCTTTGAGCAGGCCGCGATGGGCATGGCTCAGATGCGGCCAGATGGCACCCTCGTGGCTGTCAATCATGCCCTGTGCGAACTTCTGGGATATTCGAGACAAGATCTGATTGGCGGGTCACTGGCGGAACTACTGCACCCCGACCAGGACCGTGACAGTTTTCACCAGCTGCTCACCCTCCGCGAAGCATCGAGATCACAGGAACACAAACTCATGACCCGGGAAGGTACAGCTATTTGGTGCCGGTTCTCGCTTTCTCGTGTCGACGACGCCTGGAAGGGTCGACACCACATGATTCTCGGCGTCCAGGACGTCACCGAAGCCCGCGACCTGATGCACAAGCTGCACTATCAGGCGAGTCACGATGCGCTCACCGGAACCATCAACCGTTATGAGTTTGAGGAGCAACTGGCCGTTGCCATTCACCACGCCCGGGCGAACGGAGCCCAGCACGCCTTTTGTTTTATTGATCTGGACCAGTTCAAAGTAGTCAACGATACTGCAGGCCACCTGGCTGGCGACGAAGTCCTGCAGGAAATCACCCGGCTGTTGCGACGCGAACTCCGTCAGACCGACGTGCTTGCCCGACTCGGCGGCGACGAGTTCGGTGTGGTGCTGCGGGATTGCGATGAAACAGCCGCCGTGGAAGTGGCAGAAAAGCTGCGTGAGGTCATCGAAGGATACGTGTTCCAGTCGGGTGACACCCTGTTGCGGCTTGGCGCGAGCATCGGCTGTGTCGCTATCAAGGAATCCACACTCGACCCTGCCAGCCTGTTGAAAGTGGCTGACACAGCCTGCTATATGGCCAAGGATTACGGCAGGAATCGCGTGGTTCTGTATTCAGAGGACGATCAGGCTCTGCAATCGCGTCATACAGAAATGGAAGTCCTGACACAGATTCGCACTGCTTTGGCGAACGACCGCTTTGTCTTGTATGCCCAGGAAATACGTTCGCTGTCAGCGCATGAGAAACCGCGCTGTGAGGTATTGGTGCGGATGCTGGATTCGCAAGGCAATACGGTGCCGCCGAATCAGTTCCTTCCCGCTGCGGAGCACTACCACATGGCAGCGGACATCGACCGCTGGGTGGTCCAAGCGACCCTGGATACCCTGGCCAGACACCCACAGCCGCTAGCCCACCTGGGTGCGTGCCACATCAACCTGTCCGGGCAGTCCATCGGACGCGAAGACTTTTTGACCTTCCTCGGTCGGGCACTGGATCAATCGCCCGTTGACCCCAGCAAACTGTGTTTCGAGATTACTGAAACAGCCGCCATCTCGAATCTCGCCGATGCCCGGCATTTCTTTACGATGCTCCACCAGCGCGGCTGCACATTCGCACTGGACGACTTCGGTAGCGGCCTGTCATCATTCGGTTATCTGACGAGCTTGCCGGTCGATGTCGTCAAGATCGATGGGACGTTTGTGCGTGACGCCCTCACCAACGATATCCATCGCGCCATCGTAAAGTCCATTGGCGAGATCGTCTCGCTTATGGGTAAAAGCACGGTGGCGGAGAGTGTCGAAACCGATGCAATCCGCGACGGCATCGCCGAACTCGGAATTCAATGGGTGCAGGGCTATGGCATACACCGCCCCTGCCCCATGGAAGAGCTACTTTGCGCTTTTGGCATAGCAGCTCACGAACCCACAGGGCAGTCCTGACTCCGTCAGGGTGCGTACCGTCCAGCAAGGCCACGGAGCCACGGAGAATGCAGTATGGATCAGAAGGGTATTGCCGATCGTAACAATGTGCGGTTGATCGGCGACGGCGAACGGGTGCTTATGCTGGCACACGGCTTCGGTTGCGACCAGAACGTGTGGCGGTTTATGATACCCGCGCTCAGCGCATCCTATCGGATACTGTTGTTTGATTATGTCGGAAGCGGCCACTCCTGGCTGAGCGCCTTCAGTGTTGATCGCTACAGCCGGCTGGAAGGCTATGCCCAGGACGTACTGGATATCTGCGAGGCCTTTGATCTTCAGGATGTCAGTTTTGTAGGCCACTCAGTCAGTGGCATGGTGGGCCTGCTGGCCGCCCAGAGACAACCGAATCGATTCCGTGACCTGGTGTTGCTCGGCCCGTCCCCCTGCTACCTGAACATGCCGCCGGATTACCGGGGCGGTTTTTCGCGGGAGGATCTCGAGCAGTTGCTCGACCTGATGGACAAGAACTATATCGGCTGGGCGAACTATTTGGCACCCATGGCCATGGGCCAGAACGCCCCGGATGAGCTGACCGGTGAGCTTTCAGGGAGTTTCTGCTCAACCGACCCGCTGGTCGCCAAAACCTTTGCGAACGCCACCTTCTTTTCCGACTATCGCCACATTCTGCCCGAGACTCGCCACCCAACCCTTCTGTTGCAAGGGCAGTCCGATGTGCTGGCCAATCCGTCAGTGGGTGAGTATATGCACCAGCACATGCCCGGGAGCAAGCTGGTAAACCTGAATACAGAAGGTCATTGTTTTCACATGACTTATCCGGAGAAGGTGAGCGCCGAAGTGCTTGCCTTCCTGTCACGGTAGGACTTGTTATGTCGCAACAGAACTGGGGACCGGATCACTTCCCCTGCGCCTGCCTGGTAACAGCCGGTCCAAACCAAGAGGGTGGCCGGGAGTTGCTGTATGCCAACGCCTATGCGGAAAAGCTGCTCGGCGTAGCCCGAGAGACACTGGTCGGGTGCTCGCTGACGGATCTGTTTACGCCAGCCTCAACCATCATGCTCGATACCTACTTGCTCCCTTTGCTGCTGCACGAAGGCGAGTGTCACGAAGTCATGCTGGACGTCCGCGGCGCCGGAGACCGGGTAATCCCTGTGATTGCCAATGCGGCCCTTAGCAACACGCAAGCGGGACATATCTGCTGGAGTCTATTCAACGCCACACGCCGCAATCAATTGGATCAGGAGCTTATCCTGGCCCGCCGACAATTGGAAGCACACAGCGAGAAGCTCTATCAGCTGTCCGTTACGGACGAGCTGACCGGTCTGGTCAACCGCCGACAACTGAAACGTCGGGCGGAACAATTACTCGCTCAGGCACGGCGCAGCAAAAGCCCGGTCTCCGTCGTCGTCCTTGATATTGACAGGTTCAAGCAGGTGAATGATACAGAGGGACATCTGGCCGGTGACGAGATCCTGAAACGTCTGGCCAGTGTGTTGCGGGATCACGCGCGGGAGTCAGACGTGGTTGGCCGTTACGGTGGCGAGGAATTTTCCTTTGTGCTGCCGGACACCAGCGAATCCGAAGCCCTGTTGTTCGCCCGTCGATTGCACAAACTGGTCGGCACCATACAGGTGGGCGGACAGCCGCTCACCATCAGCATCGGGGTCGTGTCTTCGGAACAGCTGGAACATGGCGTTAATACCTATGAAACGCTGTTCGAATTGGCCGATCGCGCGATGTACGAGGCAAAAACGACCGGGCGCAACCGAACGTTGGTGGCCCGACCTTGATGTTTCACGAGTACATGAGCGCTCCGCTCGCTACGACTGTTTGGAGGCCCAGATGGCCAGCTTGTGCTGAATCGACTTTTGTGAGACCTGATCTTCGGGCAGCGGCTGAATAATGCCGTCTTTCACGAACAACCGATAGATAAACAAATACCGCTCAGCCGCTGAGTCGGTGGGTTCAAACACCGCGGCGCCCCGCTTTTCGGCGTAGGCCATGCCCATGGTCAACGCCTTTCTGGCCATTTCTTTTTCGTCTTTCAGTTTCTTCATTGTGGTGGTTCCTGAGATGCCGGGATCATTCTGTCTCCAGTTCATCAGGAACCGTCACACAATGCAAGTGCCGCCGGAGGTAACTACCGAATGGCATACAGATAGTTGTCCATCGAACCGATATACACAGTACCATCCGAACCCAAAGCGGGAGACCCTACCACGCTGCCCCCAGTTTCAAACGACCAAAGTTCGGTTCCGTTAGAGTCGAGAGCATAAACATGATTATCGGTTGATCCAAAATAGATAGTGCCATCGGAACCCAGGACGGGCGCACCAGTGACGTCTCCACCCGTTTCAAACGACCACTTCTGGCTGCCGTCAGGATTAATCGCATAGAGGTGATTATCACTTGAACCGACATAGATGGTACCGTCTCTTGCAACGGCCGGAGAAAAATGCACGTCACCTCCTGTCTCAAACGACCAGTATTCTTCACCATAGGCACTGATGGCATAGATATGGTTGTCTATTGAGCCGACATAAATCATTCCGTCGTCGCCCAACGCAAGCGAAGAAAAAAGCCCCCCTCCGATGTCCAATGACCAACGCTCTTCACCGTCCGGATCAATCGCAAAGATATAGCCTTCGTTTGTCGTAATGTGAATAGTACCGTCGACGCTTAGTGCCGGTGAACTGATCACGGAGTCCCCCGCACCCGTATCGAACGACCACTTCTCGCTGCCATCGGCGTCGAATGCGTAAAGATGATTGTCCCATGACGCAATATAGACGGTGCCATCAATCGCCAGCATTGGAGAAGATGATACGACGCCGTCCGTGTCAAACGACCAACGCTCGCTACCGTCGGGATTAATCGCATAGACATAACTGTGGTTCGTCCCTACGTAGAGCGTACCGTCGGGTGACAGGGTGGGAGAAGAGAACACATCCCCCCCTGTTTCAAATGACCAGCGCTCGGTGCCATCAGGATTCAGCGCATACACATGGTTATCGAAGGAGCCAAAATAGATATTCCCCTCTGCGTCAATCGCCGGCGACGAGCGCACATCGCCTGAAGTCTCAAACCGCCAGATCATATTCCCCACCGCACCATGAGCACCCGGACTCTGACTACGACCGGTGCGCTGGCGGTCTCCACCCAGACCGGGCCAAACCGACGCACTCTTCATAGCCACCTCTGAACCCGCGCGACTGGTAAGCCCGGCTCCGCCCTCAACTACCGTTTCTACTTGATAGCGGCCACCCATGGCCAATACAGGCGTCCAGTTCCAGTCGGCACCCGTGCGCTCGACAGGTAAGCCGCCGATCGAATGGCTATACGCCAAAGGCGCACCGTCGTAGCTGTAAGCGTTAACTGACACTTCCAGGGTTTCTCCGTTTTCGAGCGGCTCATCGCCGGACAGCGCCAAGGACCAGTCCTCAATGGTCGGCCCTTGCGTTGCCAGTTGAACATACGCCGAGCGCGTGCGAACACCATCGCTGACTTCCAATTCTACGCGGCCCTGCACGGCCTGCTCATCCGGAGCAGTCAGCACTAGCACGTCGTTTTCAGTATCATCAGCTGTCCAACCGTCCGGCAAACTCCAACTGTAGCTAAGAGGTAAACCTTCCGCACTCGTCGCCGACGCGAATAGCTGCACCTGCCCATTGGGATACACTGGCGCACCGATGGTGGAAACCGCCGATATGATCGGGCCCGCTGGCTCACCGTCTGCTCCGTCCGTACCATCGGCTCCATCTGTCCCGTCGGCTCCGGCTGTACCATCAGAGCCAGAGCCGCAGCCGATTAAAACCATTGCGGCCAGGAGTAGTAAAATCGTGCGGCCGGTACGTATGAATTGTTTGAGTAGCGTGATAAAAATTGTCATAGCAAGGCTCCCTTTTGTTCTATCTCTCGCATACATCAACAAGCATCTGGCATGGTTGACGCAGTTCGTTCCTGCCGTTCAAGCAGGCTCGAATCATCCTACTAACACAACCTTACAAATCCCTAACAACGCTCCTGTCACACCGGAAAATATGACGCGCCTCACAAAAATGGCGGAAAAATATCGGTCATAAGGATCACGCAACGACTTGCTATCCTGCAAATGCACTACGCAGAAAGGTTTGGCGAGGCGCACGGCAACTCAAACGGTCGCCGCGCATAAAAGGAGGCTTTTAGTGTTGTAGCGCCGGATGGGTACTCTTCACGTCTTTGGAATGTGCATCGATAGCCGCGCTGCCCGAGAGAATCCGTTTGCCGTTGACGCGATTGACCCACCAGGTCACAACCACCAGATAAGTGTACAAACCCGCCGTGAGTGAGCCCCAGCGAATCCAGGAGGAGGTGTAGCCCATGAACTCCGCTACCTGCATGTGAATCTGGTGGCCCAGGATCATAAACCCGTTCAGCCCATAGTCGATCCACCACAGTCCACTACCCACGACGATCGAATACCAGAGGTCTGGAAATGTAACCATCATATGGGCTGCAATAATCAGAATACCGAACGCAGCATGCAGGCGGTTTATGCCCGCCCGGTACAGCGAACGGTGACCATAGAGGCTGCCGGACAGTATTGATCCCAGCCCCAGTAGAACACCGATAAACCATCCCAGAAAAGGAATCAGAAGACAGGCGCTGATAAATACCGCATTGAGTACACGCCCCACTTTGCTGCGCAGGAAATGGTGATTCGTATCCCAGTCATTGTAAGCGCCGCCCGCGTGATACTTGATCTCCGTATCCAGATTAATGACACGCTCTAGATTGTCGCGCGCGGCATCCCAGATAAGCAGGAGCTTGTGCCCGGGGCGAGCGTCGACGTTGAAACTGTTAAACTCCAGCTTTCGCTCCTTGCCGCTATCGACGTTCTTGACCCAAAGCTCCTGTTCACTGTGACGAGTCACAGACGACTGAATGTTTTGAATGTTGCCATGCATATCGCTGCCGCCCCCCGAAACACTGGTGGTGGAATAGCGGTGAACATTCTGGTCGATAACTTCGTAAAGACTGCTGGTGGGCTCGATGATTTTCGTCATAATGTTATAGGATAAGTCATTGAGGATAACGGACAGCTTGGCAGCCTTAACGGCCAGCGATGATGTTGGCGCATATTGTCACACAGGGTTTCGCAAGTAAACCCGACCAAAAGCAGGCGGCGAACTACTGACGAATACCTATACTCGACCTTTACCGAAGACCAGACTGATCCAAATTTTGACACCCAGAATTTTACAACCGGAGGTAAGCATGAGCTTCAACACTGAGAACTACCCAGGTGTCGCGCAAGAGGCGCCGGCAGAGACCCAAGGTTTTCGCTTCAATCACACCATGCTGCGGGTGAAAGACCCCGAGCGCTCGCTGGCGTTTTATTCCCACGTACTGGGCATGCGTGTGCTGCGGCGACTGGACTTTGAAGAGATGAAATTTTCATTGTACTTTCTGGCCAAGCCGGATAACGACGAAACCATACCCGAAGACCAGGCCGAACGCGCCCGCTGGACGTTCAGCCAACGCGGGATCCTGGAGCTGACCCACAACTGGGGTACCGAAGACGACGCCGACTTCGCCTACCACGATGGCAACAAGGAACCCCAGGGCTTTGGTCACATCTGTTTTGCGGTGCCCAACCTGGAAAAAGCCGTGGCCTGGTTTGATGCCAACGACGTTCAGTATGTCAAGCGACCGGAAGACGGCAAGATGAAGCATATCGCCTTTATCAAGGACCCGGATGGCTACTGGATAGAGATTGTCCAGGCCACCCGCATGGCTGATTGAACAGCGAACTCAATAAAAGAGCAGCGACTCACCAACCCGCTCGACCAACATGTCACGGTAGTATTCCGCCTTGGCAATATGCAGGGTCTCGAGCGGGTTGTAATCATCGGTGATGATAAAATCGCTTTCACCCCGAACGTCGACTTCCAACCGTTCCAGCCAGGTCACCTGCGCACGCTGGTCGGGGCTCCGGGTCAACACCAGGGGCTCATTCGAGACAAAAAAGACATAGTCATTGAATTCTGCATCGGGCGCCGAGACAAAGGTACGCCGATGGGGGAACACTTGATCCAGAGTCTTCGCGACCGCCTCCACCGGCTCCTGCTCCCCCTCGGCCGTCAGCCCGACGAAGTTGAGCGCGAGAATGCCGCCGGGCTTGAGACGCGCTTTGAGCTTTTGAAACATCTCCAGGCTCAGCAGGTGAATAGGCTCGGCGCCCCCGGTAAAGCAATCGTGAACAATAAAGTCATACTGCTTGCTCATCTGTTGAATCTGGTAGCGGGCGTCCCCGACAATCACATCGCCCGTGGGCACAAAGCTGAAGTACTCACTCGCCAGTTGCGCGACTACCGGGTCAATTTCCATGGCATCGGTGGCAATGCCGCTCTGGGCATAGGTGTTGACCAGATGGCCGCTGCCCAGCCCCACCAGCAACGCGTCGCGCCCTAGCCTGTTGAACAGTGGCAGCTGCCCCACCACCGCCTGATACCCCAAGACCCCCTGGCCTGAGGCCAGGTGCTCCGCACCAATAGTGGAGCCGCCGGACATCAACCAACGGATGCCCCGCTCGGGCTGGTCCACCACCCGCACCCAGGCATAGGGGCTTTCCGCCTCAAACACCACCACGGAGCCTGGGGTTTCTCGCTGGCCCATGTAACCGGCCACCCCCACCAGCACGAAAGCCGCCAGGCCAGCGGTGGTCGCCCCCCACAGGGGGAGGGAGTTGCCAGCGCGCAGGCGCCGGTTCTCGTACAGCGCCAGGATAAACGCCATCACGAACATGAGCACGCTGAGGGTGACGACGATACGCTGGGTACCGAACAACGGCAGCAGATAGAAGCCGAGCAGGAGGGTGCCGGCGACGCTGCCAAGGGTACTGATGGCATAGACGGTACCGGCGGTCCGCCCCAGCCGTTCGAGCCCACTGGTGGCCATTTTGATAACGTAAGGCCCCACCATTCCCAGCATGATCAAGCAGGGGGTAAACAGAACAAAGGCACTGCTGAGGGCCCCCCAACGCAGCCCAAGGGCATTGGTGGTGAGCTGCACCGGCTGGCTGATGAGAGGGATGATGCCGATCAACACCCCGGTGGCCAGCAGGATATGGGAGAGGCGCAGCCAGGGCGCGGTATCCGCCAGACGGCCACCCACCAGATATCCGATGGCCAACGCCAGCAGTGCGGTGGACAGCAGCGACGACCAGACAATCATGCTGACACCGTAGTATGGCCCGATGATGCGGGTGCCCAAAAGCTCAATCATCATAACCGTGGCACCCGTGATGGAAGCGGTCACGTAAAACAGACAGCGATCGGCGCGGGTCAGCGGCGGGTGCTGGGCAGCACTGGCGCCGGAAGGGGCTTGCACGCGGGTCATGGGCTTATCCTTATTGGGGTGAGGTATGACGGCGACAACCCCCCCGAGCCTAGTGGCGTTAACCTAACAAGTCCTAGACACGGATCACAGCGTCACACTTTGGCGCCTAAGTCAGCGGCGCCAGAAAGGCCTTCAGCTCCCGCGCCAGCCAGGTCACCACCGCGCCACCCTGGGCCTGTTCGGACTCCAGGGCCGTAAACACCTTCCACCATTGGGCGTTGTGATGACGGATCACCTTCAGTTTGTTGGCGCGCAGCGCCTCGGCAATCATCGGAAATGGCAGATCGGCCCAGCCAATGCCCTCAATCACGGCATCGCGAATCAACTCATATTGCGTAAAGGCCAGGTAGTTGGCGGTCTCCGGTGACTCCGCCACAAGCGAGCCGTCCTTGATATAGGCGAGGGTGATTTCCTGATGGAGAACCAGATCGTCCTGGGTCACCCGCTCCAACTGCGCCAGCGGGTGATCGGGGGCGGCCACGGTCATCATGCGCACATCGGCCAGGTCCCGCAGCGTGTGATAGCCCTCGCTCAGAATTTCCGGCATCAACCCGTAGGCCACATCGACAATCTGCTCGCTCACCAGTTCTTCCAGCTCGCGCGGTGGCGCCAGGTAGATCGACAGGCTGGTTTGAGGGAATTCCGCCTTCAGGCGTTTGAGCAGACTGCGCCACTGGGCCTCGGGCAAGCTGTCGTCCCGAGCAATCCGCAATGCGGACTCGGCACCCTTCAGGTGCTGTTGGCAGCGGGCGTGAATCTGGTGACCGATCTGCACCAGGCGGCGACTGTCGGTCACCAGCGCAGTACCGATGGGGGTCAACGTCAGTTGATTGCCGCTGCGCTCAAACAGCACCACCCCCAACTCATCTTCGAGTGCCGCCAGGGCGGTACTGAGCGTCGTGCGGCTCATGCGCAGACGGCGCGATGCGGCGGCGATACCGCCCTCTTCAACGATCGCGAGAAAGGCTTCGACTTGTGGCAGGCGCATAGCAGGACCTCAGAAAGGTTTTCAGCGACGCATTTTCCGTCGATGAGTGACTCACCACTTAGCCTATACCTCCGTTATAGTGGCTTCAATACTTATTGGAGGTGGTTATGTCCTCGGCTTATTCGAGGGAAAAAACGGCGCTGAAACTGTCAGCGCTGATAGCGGGCTTGTTTGCCTTTTTTGGCCTGATCTGGGGTTTGTGGATCGGCTCGCTGATGATTCTGTTTGACGGTGCCTACTCGCTGATCAGCCTGTGCCTGTCACTCCTCTCCGTTTACGCCGCCCAAGCGGTGTATCAACCGGCCAGCCGGCGCTTTCCGTTCGGCCAGGCGGCCATTCAGCCCCTCGTTATCGCCATCAAAGGACTCGCCATTGCGCTGGTGTGCATCGTCTCGGCGTTGGCAGCACTGCAATCCCTGCTCTCCGGCGGACGACTGGTCAGTGCCGACCTGGCGCTGGGCTTTGCACTGCTGAGCCTGGTGGCGTGTGCGGCGGTGTGGGCCTACCTGCGGCTGCGTGACCCAATCGGCGAGTCTGACCTGATGAGTGCGGAGCGCAGTCAATGGCAGATGGACACCTTGCTGAGCGGGGTCGTGGCACTGGGCTTTGCCGGGGCCTGGCTGATGGAACGCAGCGCCTGGGCCGAATGGGCCGTGTATGTGGATCCGCTCCTGGTGCTCGCGGTGTCCGGCTATTTTTTATCGGTGCCGGTACGCATGGTACGCGGCGCCGTGCGCGAGCTGGTGATGGCCGCCCCGGACCCGAAGGTAGAGCACATTGCCCGCAACGCACTGCAGGTCGCCGGCCTGGGGCGGGAATACACACGCGTGATCAAACTCGGCCCCTACCTGATACTGGACGTGGACATCAGCGCGGAACGCCACGCTGATTACAATGGCCTGCGCCGACGCCTGTACCGGGCACTGGCGGACTGCCCCTGGCGCCCGGTACTGTTCTTTAACCCGGTGACTGACGGACCGGTATCGAACGCAACAGCGCCGCATCGGCCGCTGCCCAACGCGGCTGAACCTATAGTCAGTGAATATCTGCTCAAGTCGGTGAATTGACCCAGTCAATCAGTAATCGTATCATTGACAGGTTGCCCTGGTTACCAGGGTTTAACATAAATATTATAAATAGTAATTTTTCACCCCAGAGAGATCGAGAGACCATGAAAACCTTTGCACATTTGGCAGCGTCCATCCTGTTGGGCGTACTGCTCACCGCGTGTGGCAGCTCCAATACCGAAACAACAGACCAAGACACCAGCGGTAGCTCCAGTTCAGACGTCAGCTCCAGCTCCGATGCCAGTTCCAGCAGCGCAGCCGCACTCGACCCCGTCACCATTCACATGATTGGTGACTCCACGATGACCGAGTACCCGGATCGCCGCCCCCAGGCGGGCTGGGGCGAAATGGTTCACATGTTCTACAACGATGACGTCACCGTGGTGAACTGGGCTCGGGGCGGGCGCAGCTCGCGCAGTTTCTACTATGAGACCGGACGTTGGCCCGCCACCAAAGCCGCCCTCGCGGAAGGCGACTATGTCATTATCCAGTTTGGGCACAATGACCAGAAGCGCGGCGGTGACTACGACGAATTCGGCACCTATGCGTTCTGCAGCGATGGCAGCACCGACGGTGAAGGTTGCGCTGACACCGAGCACTCCTATTACCAGTTCCTGAAAAAATACGTCATGGAGGCCCGCGAACAGGGTGCAACCCCCATCCTGATGACGCCGATGGTGCGCAAGTACTTCAGTGGCACCAGCATCAACGAAACCGGGCAGCATAACCTGACCAGTATCAACTCAGGCGAAACCTTTCCCCGTGGCAGCTACACCGCTGCGATGAAAGCCGTGGCAGAAACCTATGACGTCCCCCTGGTCGACGTGACCGAGGAAACCCGGATCATCGTCGAGAGTTATGGGAACACCGCGGCCACCGAATACCTGTATATCGCAGCCGACAGCACTCACCCCACCGAGCTTTTTGCGACCCTGATTGCCAAGCGTGCGGTCGGCGGCCTGAGTGCCCTGAATGTCCTGGCAGACTATACCGTAGAGGTCAGTTCGGTCATTACCAGCCCCACCGAGATCGATTGGGTCAAGCGCTATACCGGCACGTCCACCAATCGCACCCTGACTGTTTCCGCGTTCGATCTGGATCCGGCCTCCGGCAGTGTCATCGTCACGGCACCGGAGGGGTTTCAGGTTTCCCACGACCAGCAAGACTGGCAATCCGAGCTGAGCATCGACTACCAGAACGGCGACTTCATGCACACGGTGAATGTGTCGTTTAACCCAGAGGAAGAAAAGGTCTACTCCGAGACGCTGATCCTCAGCCTCTTGGGTGAACAGGTCGCCAGCGTCGCCCTGATGGGTGAAGGCGTTGGCGCGGGTACCGGCCTGGCATCCCATGTCAGCTGGTTTACCGACCCCGATAGCCTGGCACCGGAAACCGACGGTCCGGTCAATGCGACCGACGCCGTTGCCGTCAACCTGGTCAAGCACAGCAACAGAGTTTTCTCCATTCAGGAGGAAGGCAGCGACCTTACCACCGACAAAACCATCGCCCGCTATGTGGCGAACAACCACACCGGACGCCCGGCCGACGAGTACCTGCTGTTCGAGGCCAGCGCAGCCAACGGTAGCTTCGCTATCGATACCATCTCCGCCTACCTGACCAGCAGCGGCGGCTCGACCGTGCGTGCTGATATGGAGTATTCGTTAACCAGCGATTTCTCCAACCCGATCAAGCTCAACGAGGATCCATTGTTCTTCACCGCCAACACCATGACCAAGGTGGAGTTTCAGGTGATTGAGCAACTGTCCGCGAACGCCAGTCTCTACCTGCGTATCTACACCTGGAATGCGGCCGACAACGACGGCAAGTTCCTGGCCGTGTACGATGTGCAGATCTCCGGGCTCGCCGAAGACTAATTAACGGCCAGCGCCCGAGCCTCGGCCATGCCGCGCTGCGTATTTCGCCGGCCGGGCCAGATGGCTTCACCGGATTGATAAGCGCTCAGGGCTTCGTCCGGGCGCTCTAACGCTAACAAC
Organism: Marinimicrobium alkaliphilum; assembly: GCF_003259155.1. Lineage (GTDB taxonomy): Bacteria > Pseudomonadota > Gammaproteobacteria > Pseudomonadales > Cellvibrionaceae > Marinimicrobium_A > Marinimicrobium_A alkaliphilum. The sequence goes on along the minus strand of NZ_QGMQ01000008.1, from coordinate 14,336 downwards.
AGGTCACCCAGAGCCTCGTAAGGTGGATAGAGCGCACCCGGACTTACCGGGCTCTTCTCTACGGTAGCTTCCAGCTCAGCAGCAGCGTGCATCAGGGCAATGGCCCCATCCGGGTCGCCGTCGGCATGCGCTATCCAGCCGGACAGGATCTGCCGATCCACCTCCAGGTAGGTCGAAAACTGCTCTTCTCCCGCCCTCACAGCGGCATCGCGCAGCGACTCCAATCGCTGCTCAGCCCGTCGCGCCTCCGTCAGGTCGCCCTCGTGCACCGCGCCCAGGCCTCGGGCATACCAGCTCAGACCCTCGGGCCAGTGGCTGTCCTCCCAGGGCAGGTAATCCGGCTCACGCACCGGCAGTGTTCGCGCCGCCGCCCAGTCCCGCTGCTCCACCGCAATGCGCGCGGGCATGGCGGCCACGTGAAATGCCGAGACAAAGACCGGCTGATGACGCTCGACCGCCTTGGCTTCCGCCCACGCCGCCTGCGCCTGCTCGACCGCGTTTTGCTGCAGGTAGCCGTACACCAGATAGTCGAGCGCGTGAATGTAGTGGAAAGAGACAGCGCCATTGACAGCGTGCCCCTTGGCGGCATCCGCGGAACGCCGGTTCCATTCGATGACCTCATCCCATGCCCCGAGGCGCACATAAATGTGCGAAGGCATGTGCAGGGCGTGGGGAACACGAGGTGCAATATCGCCATACACCGCCACCATATCGATGGCATTCTCGGCCCGGCCGTCCACATCGGTGGCGTGGATGCTGTAGTGAATAGCCCCCGGGTGGGTGCGCTCGGATTCCCATACCGCCCTCAACACCGCTTCGCCCTCATCGTGCAGTGCATGCCGGGTCTCGCCATCGGCCCCCATCGCCAACGCCAGGCGGGAGAGCCCATAGAGTGCCGCAATGTCCAGATCCTTCGGGTGTTGAGCATAGGCTTCGGCCATACCCTCGGCCCAGGCGACGATACGCTCCCGGTAACTTGACGCGTCCGTCTGAAAAAAGGCGTCCACCGCGTCAATCAGAGCCGTTTCCCGCGCTACGTCGGTGCCCGCCCGTCGGGCCTGGGCGATGGCGGCGCGCCCTTCGGCCAAAACCTCCGCATCCGGACGCGAGGGCCACAAAGGTTGAAAATAGGTGGCAGCCACACCCCAGTGGGCCATGGCGCAGCCGGGGGCCTGCTCGGTGAGTGCGCGAAAGCGCGAGCGCGCCTGCTGGTACATCATGTGGTGTTTCAGGGCCAGAGCCCGGTCAAACTCCGCTGCCGCCTCGGCAGCACAAGCCGGTTGAAAGTTGACCGCACCCAACGCCTCGCCCGATGGTACCGGGTGGTCATGGCCGTGTTGGTCAGGGCTGCCAGCAGCCCCAAACGCCAAAGGAAAGAGCAGTAAAAGCAGCAAAAACGGGTATCGGATACGCATGGTGTGCCTCCCTGAGTCGTGCGACACCGCTCAGTGTAGAGACAGCGGCCAGGGGCTGCGTGCCCAATCTTGTGGAAAATGAACCGAATTTGCGCCTGGCTCAGTGCTGACGCTGGCGCCGATAATCGCTGGGCGTACAGCCCCAGCAATGACGAAAGTGGCGCGCCAGATGTTGGGACGAGTAGCCTGTGCGCAAGGCAATATCCGTGACCGGCAGCCGGCTGTGCGCCAAGAGCTCGCGCGCTTTCTCCAGGCGCAACTGAACAAAGAAGCGATGCGGCGGCTGCCCGTGACTCTCGCGAAAGGCCCGGGCAAAGTGCCACGGGGAAAGATCAACCAGGGCGGCCAACTCGGAGAGGGAGACGGGCCGATCAAGGTGCTCACGCATATAGCTGATGACCCGATCAGACTGCCAGGCGGCAAGCCCCCCGCGCGTAAGCATCGGGTGTTCGACCTGGCCCGACAGCCGCTGCAGGCGGATAACCAGGCTCGCCACCGCCGTTTCCGCAAACAGTGCCGACGCCTGATCGCCAAGGGCCAGCTCCTGCCACAAGGCCTCCAGGGTGTGGGCGATATAAGGATCCCGGTTGTGACGGGTATGCAAGACCCCAAAGTCCAGCGGATCGCCCGTGTCGCGTGCCAGGAAGCGCCGAGCCAAGGGTAAGGGGATCCCGAGAAAACGCAGGGAGTGTGGGTCGTCAATTCGGCACCAGGTGGACCTATTGGGGCATACCACCACAAAATCCATCGGCAGCCCCTGACCCGAGAAGCGACCCGCACCCAGGTCACATTGATAGCGAAAGGCGTGGCCAAGGGCCTGACTCAACACCAACTGAGGCAAAGGTGGCACCGGCACCTCGCCGGGCGCACCGGTCGTTTCGAGCATCTGCAGGGCCAGGCCGGGTACACTGAGCTGCCCCTGGTGGCTGTCGGCGCTGGACATGCCCGGCACCAACTGACAAATACTGGACACCGCTGTAGCCATCACTCCCCCGTGACGCGCTTGTTGTGATCGGACGGATTTGACGCGACAAGATTGCTGACGTATTACTAGAGTCTAGTCGAAAACGGAGGGGTCCACCTGTCCAGCTCTGCACACAATTCTCCAACCCGGGCGACGCTGTTCCAGTGCGCACCGGTTCGCCACCTGGCGTGGATGTGCACGGCACCGCAATTGTGGTGCGGTGAAACCGCCTTTGATGTTGCGGGTGCGCTGCGCAGCGATGCCTATGAGATTCTGCGCGCGTGGGACAAAACCCCTGCGTTCGCGCCCTCGGCCCTACACGAGCCTTTTCCCAAGCGCCTGGGGGTTTACTTCGAGCAGTTGTACGCCTGCCTGATGACCGAGTTACTGGGCTGGGAGTTGCTGGCCAAAAATCTGCAAATCCCTGGCAACAACCAAACCCTGGGTGAACTGGACTTCATCTTCCGCAACCCCCATTCCGGCGGCCTTGAGCACCACGAAATCGCCGTGAAGTATTACCTCGGGTTCACCGACAACACGCAGGCTGTGCGCTGGTATGGCCCCAACAGCCGGGACCGACTGGACCTTAAAACCGCGCGCTTGCTGGACCATCAATGCACCATGGGCGAACGCCCTGAAACCCGTGCCGTGCTTCACAAGCTCGGGCTGAATGAACCGCTTGCCGTGCGGACCTTTATGCCCGGCTACCTGTTCTATCCCGAGCACACGTCAGTGCCATCCCCGACCCAAGCGGATCCCGGACACGAGCGCGGCCACTGGGTATACGCCCGAGACCTCGAGCTCAAGGGCGACTGGGTACAACTACACAAGCCCCACTGGCTCGGGCCTTGGGTACAGGCGCATAGACCTTTACACACCACGGCGAACAATGCCGTGGCTGCCGTGCGCGACGGCGCGCCGCCCAAACTCCTGGCGCAGCTGGCCCTAAACGCAAACACCCGCCGCTGGTATGAACAGCGGCGGGTGTTTGTGGTGCCAGATCACTGGCCCGGAGGTTAGTAACCTACACTGTCGGCATAAGGCAGGATACGGTTGCCGTAGCTGCCGCCCCACTGATAGCCATAACGGCGCTCCGGCTCGATATCCATAATGTCGTACTGCTTGCCTTCACCGCCGGGAGGCTGCCGGCCGCTGAAGAAGCCGACATTCTGGTCAACATCATAGAAGCGATACCACATGGTGCTGCCCGGCTGCTCCCGAATCGGATTGTAGCTGTCATCGTCGCTGCCGGAGGGGCGATTGACATAGGCGGTATCCGCCACCTGAACCTCGGGGTCGCGATACCAGGCCAATGCGGCCTTCACCGCCGCTTCGATTTCCGGGGTTTGCGGGCGACTCATCAGAAAACCAACAACAAGGACTGACTCGTTCGCAGTTTTCGACGGCCACTCATAGTCACGCCCCATGGTCGGCTCATAGGTCACCGGATCATGCTGCTGACCCCACACCGTTTTTACGCCGTCCTGTTCGATCTGCGCGTTGAGAATATAGTCGATGCCCTTCTCAATGGCTTCGCTGACCACTTCGATCTGAGGTTCCGTAAACAAGTCACCATCCAGCGGCGCCACCTGACGTTCAATGTGATCGAACAAAATCAGCACCTGCGTCATGGCGTTGTCGTTGAAAGTCACCTCGTTCGAATAGCTGCCAGGACGCTCGGGGTAGACCTGCGGCCAGCCACCGGATTCGTACTGCATGCGCACCATAAACCCAAGGGCAGCTTGCGCGGCCTCGCGGTATTTTTCGTCACCGGTGCGCTGATACACATCGGCGAGGAACATCAAATGGGTGATGGTCGCATCGTTATCGATGGTACCCAACTCGGTACCCCCGGCGCCGGTCCAGCCCGAACGGGAGCTGGTACCGTCCCAGGGTTCGTCGTAGACGCTGACGTTGTGCTTATCAAAACCACCGTGATCCATCTGCCAGGTGATCATATTGTCGGCACGGGTTTTATCGGCTTCCAGACGATCTTCGTCAGAACCACTCGAGCTCAACCAGCTCCGATAGCGATTCAGTTGGCCTGCGGCGGGGTTATTGGTTTGCGGTAACAACAGACCATCATCGTCGTGGTCGCCGCAGCTGCCCAGACCCGGCTCACTGTCAGACTCGTCCTGATAGCCGATCCACAGGTCATCAAAGGTGACCGTAGCGCCGCTCTCGGTACGTATTTGGATAAACGAATTTTCGGTGCCCAGGGTGTCGCTCACCGCGAAGACACGACGGCCGATTTCGAGGGTATCGACCGGTATGCTGATCAATCGACTGCCACCGCCGTGGATCGACTCCCCAGCACTGGTGGTGTTGTTATCCACATACACCATCAAGCTGTGATTGTCGCCCGTCACTTCGGCATCGAGAATGCAAAAAGACACGCGGTAAGGGCGCGTCAGGTCGAATTCGCCGTGCACCTCGGTATCGGTAGCCGTGGTTTGAACGTCCGGCTGCGTGTTGCCGATGCTGAAACGTGCGCCCGGCAAAGTAATTTGCCCATCGGCGAAAACCGGGGTGCCACTCAACGAGTAGTAGAGGGGGTCATTGCTGCTGACCAGGGCTTTGTAGCCTTCGCTGAAAAACCCTTCAGCATCGACCACATGGTCGAAGTCTTCGATCAACGGCAGGCCCGTGAAGCCAGTCGGTGGTGAGCTGCTACTGGATGATTGTGAGGAATCCTGGGAGTCGTCATCGGCCGGGTCGCTATCTGAACTGCTCCCACAGGCTACGAGGCTGGCCGCTACCAGCGCCAGACTTATTCTTTTGATTAACATGTTGCACCTTGAAATAGGGTTGATTGAGTTATTAGGTCTCTTATCCGTCCTTCTCAACCCTATTTCACAATATGCTCAGATTCTAGGCAATTTACCTACTTTTACCCTATTGATTGCGCCATCACGGCAAAAAATCTACAGATACTGTGCATGAAAGCGCAGGTGCGCCTCGATAAAACTGGCAATAAAGTAATAGCTGTGGTCATACCCCGGCTGCATATGCAACTCCAGCGGGAGACCGGCTTTTTCCGCGGCCGCACTGAGTGCCTCCGGCTTGAGCTGCTCCGGTAAAAAATTGTCGGCGTCACCCTGATCGACACGCATCGGCGGCGCCTGCTTGGCCCGAGCCAGCAACTCGCTGGCGTCATAATCCCGCCAGGCCGTGCGATCGTCGCCCAGGTAAGCAGCCAGGGCCTTCTGCCCCCAAGGGCAGTTGCTCGGGTTGCTGATGGGGCTGAACGCAGACACCGACGTGTAACGGTCGGGATTGCGCAGCGCGGCGACCAGCGCGCCGTGGCCGCCCATGGAGTGGCCGCTGATGGCGCGTTTGCCGGACACCGGAAACAGGCTCTCCACCAGCGCAGGCAACTCCTCCACCACATAGTCGTACATGCGGTAGTGGCGATTCCAGGGCGCCTGGGTAGCGTTGACATAAAACCCCGCACCCAGGCCCAGGTCGTAGGCCCCCTCCGGATCGTCGGGCACGCCCTCGCCGCGCGGACTGGTATCCGGGGCTACCAGTGCGATGCCCAGCTCGGCGGCAATGCGCTGGGCGCCGGCTTTCTGCATGAAGTTTTCGTCGGTACAGGTCAGGCCCGACAGCCAATAGAGAACCGGCACCTTGGCGCCCGTCGCCGCTTGCGGCGGCAGATAGACGGCAAAACGCATGGTGCAGTTGAGCACCTCCGAGTGATGGCTGTACTGCTTGTGCCAGCCGCCAAAGCTCTTGTTGCTGCTGATGTTTTCAGCGGACATGGTGCACCTCCTCAGGGGGTAAAATGAATCACGCTGCGAATGCTTTCACCTTTGTGCATCAACTCAAAGGCCTCGTTGATGTCCTCCAGGCCCATGGTGTGGGTGATAAAGTCATCCAGCTTGAAGTCGCCCCGCAGGTATTGCTCGACGATGCCCGGCAACTCCGACCGCCCTTTGACGCCACCGAAGGCGCTGCCGCGCCAGACCCGGCCGGTAACCAATTGAAACGGCCGGGTGCTGATTTCCTGCCCCGCGCCGGCAACGCCGATAATCACCGACTCGCCCCAGCCCTTGTGACAGCACTCAAGTGCCGAGCGCATGACATTGACGTTGCCGATGCACTCAAAGGAGTAGTCCACGCCGCCATCGGTCAGCTCGACAATCACCTCCTGAATCGGTTTGTCGTAATCCTTGGGATTGATGCAGTCAGTGGCGCCCAGCTCCCGGGCCAACCCGAATTTGCGCTCGTTGATATCGATGGCAATGATTCGCCCCGCCTTGGCCATAGTGGCACCGATGATCGCCGACAGGCCGATGCCTCCCAGGCCGAAAATCGCCACGGTTGCACCCTCTTCGACTTTCGCGGTGTTCATGACCGCACCCATGCCGGTGGTGACGCCACACCCCAGCAGACACACTTCCTTGAGGTCGGCGTCGGGATTGACTTTGGCCAGGGAGATTTCCGGCAGTACCGTGTATTCGGAAAAGGTGGAACAGCCCATATAGTGATAGATGGGCTGACCGTCTTTGTAAAACCGGGTGGTGCCATCGGGCATCAGGCCCTTGCCTTGCGTGGCGCGGATCTTCTGGCACAGGTTGGTTTTACCCGAGGTGCAGAACTTGCACTCGCCGCATTCCGGTGTATAGAGCGGAATCACATGGTCTCCCACGGCGACGCTGGTGACGCCCTCGCCCACAGCTTCGACAATGCCGCCGCCCTCGTGCCCCAGAATCGCGGGCCAATTGCCCTCCGGGTCCTCTCCGGACAGGGTAAAGGCATCGGTGTGGCACACGCCGGTGGCGACAATACGCACCAGCACTTCACCGGCCTTGGGCGGCATTACATCCACCTCTTCGATAGTCAGCGGTTGGCCGGGACCCCAGGCCACAGCGGCTTTGGACTTGATCATAATGTTCTCCAGATAGGCACATTCAACGTCGCCCGACATTATATTTATTTCCATACCGATAATAATTACACTACTAGACAATACATCTTTACGATTTTGTAACAATAGGGCGCAGCCGATGGCAAACTGGGAAGGCATCAACGAATTCGCGGCGGTCGCCGACGCCGGGAGTTTTACCGAGGCGGCGCGGCGCCTGGGCACCTCGGTCGCCAATGTCAGCCGCCGGGTAAGCACCCTGGAAGCGCGCCTGGACGCCAAGCTGTTGCAGCGCACCACGCGCCGGGTTTCACTCACAGAGGAGGGCCGGATCTACCATCGCCACTGCCGGCAGGTGCTGGAGAACCTGGAGGAAGCCGAGCGCGCCGTGAGCCGGCTGCACACCCAGCCCGTGGGCCAGTTGCGCCTGACTGCGCCCCTGTCCTACGGCGAGCGCTATATCGCACCGCTGGTGAACGAATTCGCGCAACAGCATCCGGCGCTGAACATTGAGCTCAAACTGAACAATCAGAAACTCGATTTGATTGACGAGGGGCTGGACTTGGCGATTCGGCTGGGCGTACTCGAAGATTCACGCCTGGTAGCCCGCAAACTCTCCAGCCGGGCACAGTACGTGTGCGCCGCGCCCGCTTACCTGGCCCGTCACGGCCAGCCGCACACGCTCTCGGAGCTGGATCAGCACAACTGCCTGCTGGGTACACTGGATTACTGGCGCTTTATGGAGAAGGGTAAGACCCGCACCATCCGGGTCAAAGGCAGCCTGCGTTGTAACTCCGGTCCGGCACTGGTGGATGCCGCACTCAAGGGCATCGGCCTGGTGCAACTGCCGGATTACTATGTCGGCCGCCCGATTGAACAGGGCGAGCTGGTGCCACTGCTGACTCAATATCCCCCCATGAGTGAAGGGATCTGGGCGCTCTACCCCACCAACCGCCACCTGTCGTCCAAAGTACGACTGTTGATCGAATTTCTGGCGGAGCGGTTACCCGTCATGGCCTAGCCGCGGGGACATCCCGCCCTCGAAGCATGTCGAGCCAGCGCTCACGCATCTCGGGGGACATATCCCGGCGCGTCATAAAATCGATAGGGCCGTCGGGATCATCCGGGTTGAGGACGATGCCCCACAGCGGCATATCGCTGGTGGGCAACATGGCATAGCGGATATCGCCGATGTAATGAGGCTGGTCCGGCGCTGCCGCGAGCCACTGGTGCGCGTAACGATGGAAGCGCTGGAGGTCGCGGTAGGCGCGGGAGTCCTCGGGCAGATTTCCCCAGTGGTCCGGATCAATCAACACCGTCACACTACCCTCGTACACGCGGTAACTCCCGAGTCCGACACGTACGGCGTCTAAATACACTTCCTCGCCGGTATCGGTCATGGCACGCCACAGCACCAGATTCGCCATGGTAGGTTTGACCAATAGGCGCTCAGCACTCACGCCCCGCTCCTGAGCCAGTTGCTCAGTGATCTGCAAGGCCCGATAGTGTTGCACGCCCGCCAGACTGAGATAGCCCAGCGCGAGCACCAACCCGCCAATGCCCCAGCGCTTGTCGCGCCTGAAAAAGGCGAGCATCAATGCACTTAGCAGAATCAGGCTGAACACCGGATCGACCACGGCAATCAGACTCAGCGCAACCGGGTTATCAACAAGCGGCCAAAAGAGGTGTACGCCATAGCTGGTGCAGGCATCGAGCAGCCCGGCGCTGGCATACGCGAGGAAGGCGAACAGATAAAGGCGCAAAGGTGCCAGCTGTCGACGTACAAAGGGCCAGGCAATGAGTGAGGCAATGAGCGCGCCCACGGGAATAAAAATCAACGAGTGACTGAACTGGCGGTGATACTCCAGCACCAGCAGCGGGTCGGTGCTGCTGCGGATAAACACATCCAGGTCCGCCAACAGGGCGGCAAAAAAACCCACGCCCATTGCCGCGCGCTGTTCATCGGGGCGGCTGGCACTCTGGGCGGTAACGGCGCCCAACAAGCCGTGAGTGACTAGATCCATGATCGCGGTTCCGTGCTCGGTACAGTGGCAGACTGACAAGGATTCGATGTGTCCGGGCTGTCGCCCGGAGGCACACTTTACTACAATCGCGTTTTCACGTCCGCCCAAGGAAGCCCCAATGCGCATACCGCGAATCCATACCCCTCACCCTTTGCAGGTTGGCCAGCATCTGGCCCTGGAGCCCGCCAGCGCACACTACCTGAGCCGGGTGCTGCGCATGCAGCCCGGGCGTGAGCTGGTGGTGTTCAACGGGGCCGGTGGTGAGTATCAGGGGGTACTGACCGAGATTGGCAAGAAAACCGCGGAGGTGCGCCTGGACAGCTTTGTCCCTGACAACCGGGAGTCGCCCCTGACCCTGGAGCTGGCGATCGGGGTATCGCGCGGGGAGCGCATGGATTGGGTGATTCAGAAGGCAACAGAACTCGGTGTCACCCATATTCAGCCGTTGATGACCGAACGCACCGAGGTCAAATTGAGCGCCGAGCGCGCCGACAAAAAACAGGCCCATTGGCAACAGGTCATCATCAGCGCCTGCGAGCAGTGTCAGCGCAGCCGGCTGCCGGCACTGGCACAGCCGCGCAAAATCGGTGACTGGCTGCCCGACGCCCAGGGCGACTTGCGTTTTGTCCTGCACCACCGGGACAGTCGCAGCCTGCCCGCCGACGCCCGGCCAGGCGCAGTCACCCTATTGATCGGCCCCGAAGGCGGATTGAGTGATGGGGAGATAGACGCGGCGCGCGCCGCGCAGTTTTCGGCCCTGACCCTCGGCCCGCGGGTACTGCGCACAGAAACCGCGCCCGTGGCTGCCATCAGCCTGGCGCAGTATCTGTGGGGGGATTGGGGCTAGCCAGAAATTCTCTTCCAGGTTGCGCATGGTGAAGGCCGAGCCAAAAAAAGCTCCTAGCGCTGCTCCAGATTACCCGCGCACCCCACTCGAGGGGTTTATCCTGGATCGAGAATTTACACGGTCAAGTCGAGGTTCTAGTCTTTTTTGGTAGGGATCATGCTGAGCCTCAGAGCTTAATCCAAAAAATTAAGAATCTTCGCCCGACTCTAAAAAACCAATTATTTCAGAATTTGTCAGGAGTGGAGGTATAGGTTTACGGCTTACCACGTATCCAGATACAACGACCTTCGATCCCACGTAATCCCGCAATACAGTTTCATCTATACCCTCTTTAAATACGATGCCAATGCGACTATTCACGTCGACTGAGGAGGCATCCGAATATAATGTATAGCCGACCAATGACATGTCTTCAACTTTATAATCTCTCCTTAGAAAACCCTCTACTTTTATTACTTTCCCTTCAAAGCTTTCTTGATTTTCAATAAGATCTTCGAAACTCTCCACAAAATTATCAGTAGTTCTGGAAAAATCACAGCCGGGAAAAAATAACATCATAAGGAAAATTAAAACGAATTTATTTGATAGCCTCATACACCCCTCCAAATTCTAAACCTTTGACGGTAAAACCCAAAACAGTATTCTCACTACGGGTAACGGTACCTAACCGGAGGATCTGCTGGCCTGTATACTATTGCACCGCCAGGAAGGACACTTCCTATATTCGACCAGTAAGAGTCCTCAGGAATCCTTTTTGGGCCTGAAGTCACCGCCACTAATGTATGAACATTACGAGGCATTGTCCTGACATTCGAACCGCTAAACGCCAGACAAGAACCACAACCACCAGCAGCGACCGTGGAATTTACACTCCGCCCGACCCAGTAGTACCCGCTTCGATGATATACGTAAACTCCAATGGGTCGCCCCACCTGACTAGCAGCATTTCCGTATCCAGTACTATTTTTATCGAAACACGCTCTAGTTTCTAAAACTGTCTGGGTTGCTACATTTAGCGCTTCATTTAAATCAGAATATCCGATACCGTAATCACTAAACTCAGCATAGCTCCACGTTCTTTCCCACCAGGAAAAGTGGTTTCTGGCGTTTACCCGGTCCGCCTGCCTATTACTCGAAGAAGACCTAGAGTTGCCATTCAACCGCCGAGCAGGAGGAATGCCGACTACCCGTGTGTCCTCATCTCCAATATGCTCACCGTAGCTTCGCCCAATCAACGTATTGTAATTGTCCACTAAGTCATTATAGATCTCCATCTGCCCACCGAAGCTTTGCTGGAACTGCGCATGCGCCGTTTGAGCCATCGCTGGCATATCACTCAACGAATTTATCGAGGCCCCGTCAATTGAGAGCTCCATCCTCGGGCTCATCATTGCCGCGGAAACGTCCGCTGGACGCGTTTCGTGAAAGTTCCGGCGAGGAGATCTGCTGCTACCGTCCGCACTCTCCGCGGTATACCCACTCGGATCCGTCGCATTGAGTGGGTTATTCCACACATAACTGTAACGGTTCAGGCTCCGGGTGGTGCTCCGGTCCTGCACAATCGGGTCGGCCTGGATGAAACGGGCGAGTTTGGGGTCATAAACCCGACCGTTCATATGAATCAGGCCTACTTCATCCAAATGCTCATGATCCGTGTAGCCCCGCGTGGTATCCGGCTTGAGCGCTACCCGAAAGGGTTGATCCGGTTGTGGCCAGTAAGAGCCGCTGCCAAAGACCGGCTTTCTCGGCTGGCCCCAGGGGTCGTATTCGGCGGCACCTGAGGCAGGCTTTTCTCAAGCCAGGCTCTGAGTTTGTCGATGATTTGTGCTTCGATCTTGATTCAGACTGGGAGTGAGATTAATCTTACTCGGGAGATTCGGGCAGGCGCGACACTAATCGAAACCCTTTAGGTTCTTCGCTCCAGAGGAGTCCCGACATCCCCACAGGCTACTAACAACCCTTGAAAAATCTGCGAAGCACGCGATGACAACTATTTCGCCATGGTCACCCTCGACTCCTGCCCTACATTTTCGACTCAATAGGCAATGGGCGCTCTTGGAGCTTAGATTTATACAATTTTTGAAAATTCCACAGTACGGACATCGATAGTGATAAACGACCCACTCTTAAACCTCTGGATTTTTCCGCTAATCGGATTCTCTGTCTTTGCCTTCCAATATTGGACTGGGACGTTAGAGAATACAGATAAAAATCCATCAATAAGAGTTCTTGGAATATCGTTTCTAATATTCCACACTCTTTTAACAGTTACCAATATCAATTATTGGATATGAACAAACTGCACCGGCCGGTACATCAACCACGTATTCCTATTCCCAGGTCTAACCTACTCATTACTTATTTTCATTAATGAACTAAAACCAAATAATTATCACACGAGTAAAAATGGCGACATATTCTTTCCAATATTCCTTTTCATTGTATCCGTTCTCATAGCACTAATCTCTGCTCTGAATAATATGTAGCATATCAATTAACTTAAGAGCGAATTACTTCACAATGCAGACCTCCACCTCTTGCAATCACCTATACTATTTTCCAATTTCATCAGAACTCCATAATGCATTTCATTTATTAATTGGCCATTTTCGCTTGTATATTGATCGCTTCTACCTTGGAACGATGAATAGACATTTACAGCTTCTTGCTGAACCGCGCACGCCCAACTAAATGTGTCTATATCAATATCGATAGAAAAGACATAACTAACATAGTTTTCCAGGTTCACATAATATTCGTAATAGCTTTCGTAAGAGACACTACTCAGGGAATCCGCCATCACAGTATCATAATGACGCCTTGCCTCAGCGCTTGCATCATGAACGGCTAATACATCATCTACATAACTGCCAGTTATCAGCACATGGTATCCATACACCAAAAAAGAAATAACAAATACGAAAATCATCTTCCTTATCATCTACTTAAAAACCTGAGGTTCAAATAGACGAATCTTTTGCGATTCAATATTAGCATGGAAAAGCCTCTGCGAAGCCTGGATAGTTTGATAATTATTTTTGGCGTTAGCCGCCGCTGATCCGGTGAAAATAGCTAAACCTCGACCGCCGCCTAGGCGAGCCCCAGCCTGCATAACGGACTGATGAACTGCCCCTTGAACTCCCCCTGAATAATAATCAGCCAAAAACTCTTTCCTGACAAAATTCATATAGTCCCGCGAAAAGTCATCGACAACTCCGGAAAAATCATGTAATGCCGACTGCAACGAGCTCGGATCACTGATATCTATGCTTACCTGGGTCGCATAGGACTGCCAAGCAGCAAACTCCAAAGGAGTTGTATCAGAGACCCAGTCGTAGTAGCCGTCAATCTGATTAAAGTGATCATACAAATTAACCTCTCTCTCACTGGCTCTCATGAACCTAACGGTATTTTCATACCTAACGACCCTTTGGGCACCTTCTCTACTTTCTACCCTTACTCTTACAACAATCTCTTCTGAAATCCCTGCACCATTATCTGTACTGTTCATCGATGCTCCTGCGGGTCCTCCAACACGTACTCGAGATCTTGACTCATTGGCCTCACGCCTCTCCTCCTCTCTTCGTTCCGCTCTGAGCTCCCTCGTACTTTTCTCAGCCCCAGGATCACACTCTTCGACTGAATGCACACTATCGCAAACAAACCCACTCGGATCCGTCGCATTCAACGGATTATTCCACACATAACTGTACCGATTCAGGCTCCGGGTGGTGCTCGGGTCCTGCACAATCGGATCAGCCTGGACGAAACGGGCGAGTTTGGGGTCATAAACCCGACCGTTCATATGAATCAGGCCTACTTCATCCAAATGCTCATGATCCGTGTAGCCCCGTGTGGTATCCGGCTTGAGCACTACCCGAAAGGGTTGATCCGGTTGTGGCCAGTAAGAGCCGCTGCCAAAGACCGGCTTTCTCGGCTGGCCCCAGGGGTCGTAGTAGAACTCCTGGGTCACGGCACCGGTATGGTCAGTCAATAACGAGGTACTGCCCAAGTGGTCGCGAATGACGTAGTGGGTTTCGCTGTTGATCAAACCACCGCCCGTGGTGCGCTCTTCCTTGATAATGGCCACGCCGCCGATCTGTCGGCGCCAGTGGACAGTATTGTCCGGGTAGTGGATTTTTTCAACACTGCCGATGTACAGGGTGGTCGTGGTGCCACCCGTACCCTGGTCTATCCGCTTGTAGCGCTGGCGGTC
>NZ_QGMQ01000007.1 GCF_003259155.1 Marinimicrobium alkaliphilum | reverse complement strand
CCTGAACTACGTGTCACCCAATGAATATCAACTACTGCACAAAGAGTGTCCGTGAAAGTGGTGCAGGTCCACGGCTCCAAACCGGCGCGTGAGCCGGGCGTTAGCGCTATAGAGGAACTCACAATGAAATCGTACTGCTATAGCCCGTACTACAAGTACAATGGCCCAAGTCTTGATAACCCGCTCCGGGAGGAACTTACAGCTGAGGAAGTTCAGCGAAGACTGGAGCTGTTTCCCCAAGAGTTACCCCATTATTTTGCTGACTTAAATGCGGATATTCAGGTAAGGAAAAGTGAGAATAACGAACGAGACTATGTCGTGTGCATATCTGTGGCGGCGAGCCAATCCGAATGTGATGAACAGGTCAAGCGCTGTTTGAATAGCCTAGACCTATTCGCCGATAAAGTATGAGAATACAATGCTGCGCTAACAAGGCCAGCCAAGGCGACGCTAAAAATCAGCGCTCTTGCTGGCGGCGTTAAGGATAAGAATAGATGAACGAAGTAGTAGAGAATCTTAAAAAGTACAAAGAACAATTGGAGCCATGGACGAAGAAACAGAATGAATTCGTTGGACTTTTTTTCTTCAGCTTTGGCCTGGCTTGCCTATCTTTAACCGGAGTAAAAGCACTTGTCGCGTCCGTTGCTTCGTTTCTTATGATGGGGCTAGTCAGTTCTCAGATTCTAGTCTCTAGACCTAAAGCTATGGATAAATATCGATTTGGCAAAAACCGAACTGAGAAGGATCGTCAAATTGAAAAATTCTTCCAAAAGGAGATCAACAAGATTTCGAATTACTTGCCGTTCTTGTTTGGCATAACGTTTATGTTCTTGGTGCTAATGTATAATTTGTATGTGGTTCTAAATTCGGGGGATTTTTCATAAGATCCTTAACCAAGCGTACCAGTTCGCCGCCGCAAGCGGCGGCAGGACGCTCGCAAGCTCGCGCCTCTGTACGCGGCGTTACATGTGAATGCTATGAAGAAATATGAGTGTGGCAATTGCGGAAATTTATTCGATGAGAAAAGTAGGATTTGTGAAGATTGGCGTGACACGAAAAAGTCTCTAATATGCCCTAGTTGCAAACATTATCTAGTTGAGACGTACGATGACAGGAAAGAAATGGCCTCCGGAAAGTGGGCTTTAATTTCAATTTTGTTTTTTGCTTCTCTTTATGGAATCCTAGTTCTGGCGTTTGAGCTTAGACAGCTGGAAAATACGATTACGTTGGTTGGGGCGTTTTCTGCCCTGATACTACTTCTTCGATATCGAATACTTTCTTTACGGTACTTTATTGGTCATATAAAGACTCGAAGCGTAGGCGTATCAAACATGTAGCAAAGTGTATCAACCCGCGCACTTCGTGCGCTGGACAGTTTTTAAGTCGCGGCTTTGTGAGTTTGCTGCGCAAAAGTAACCCACAAAGCCACAACTTAAAAACTGCCGTTGTACACGGCATTAGGCTGTCGGAATCCAACTTGAGTAGTAACCTGCAGAAACTATGACACTAATACTTGGCGCGATTGCCCCTAACCATGCCTTCCATGTGAGCGACCGTCTGGTGACAAGGCGTCGTGGAGTGACGTATCAACCTTTTGACACGCATTCCAATAAAACCGTTGTGTTTCGGGCGAAGGATGCAATCGTTGCTATAGGGTATAGCGGCCTTGCCTTCATTGACGGTGTGCCAACAGACACTTGGATTACAAACTCGCTTCTGGGTCAGAGGGAAAAGGAGTATGCATCTATATGTTCCTTGGCTGATGGATCCTTCAAGTGGTCGGGAATCAACGAAGCGTTGCGTCGTCTTAAAAATGACTATGAAGATGCGTATAGACGCTTCATTCGTGTCGAACATAAAGCCGGGCCACAGTTCTTCAATATAGTAGGTTGGATGTACGATCGCCGAAGAAGACGCCACCGACCTTTTCACTGTGAAATGGTATCTGATCAGAGCAATCCAGGACGGTTAAAAACCTATTGTGGGAAGCATTCATGGGCTTGGCACCGGCAACTTATGCTGCAGACCACTCCCAATATAGCGAATGAAGAGTCCAAATGGGCGATGGAGAATCTAGCAAAAAAAGGCTTGCAATCGCCAAGCAAATTCGAAAAGTTATTGGTGGAAGTAATCAGGCGCGTATCTCAAAGTACAACGACCGTGGGATCAATCTGTACATGCGTTCGAATTTGCCCATTTTCAGATAAGCAGGTTTTAATTAGATTTGCCGACCCGAAAACTGAGGGTTTAATATTTCCGGCTTCTACCGGGAAAAAGAAAGTAACGATTGAAGCTTATACGCCTTATATTATTGCGCCTCCAACAGTTTGGGCGCCGAGTTATGTTCATGGCGGAGATGGCTGGACCCAAGAGGCATTTGGATACAAGTTTTCTTGGAAACTTGAGGGGTTAGAGAGAGAAAAGACTCCTACTCAGTTTTTCCGCGGAACGCAGCCGAGACCTCATGATCCGTTAAATAAGCGATTGAAATAAATTATTATTTATCGGTATTCCTAAATGCCCTAGCATAAATTTCTTTCGCATCAGAGTGCTATCAATGCCTAACCAGGCCAAGCACAGCGACAGCTTTTCCGTTGCGGCTTCGCCTCCACTACAAAGCTGCGCGTGTTGGCAGCGTTATGCCTGACGGATGGCTATGTGATGAATCCAGAACAAGCTGAAGCAATTAAAGATTTCAAGGCGGCAGTTCAAAAGCTAAAGCGGGCGGGTGTGGTTCGATCGGATCGGATTCTTGGAGATATTGGTGAATTCCTGTGTGCGAGTCACTTCGGCATAGAACTAGAAAGTAATCTTAGAGAGCAAGGGCACGACGGAAGGCTAAACAGCGCACTCGTTCAGATAAAGTATCATGGAGGAAAATCCACTACGGTTAATCTCGGCGACCCGAGCCGATACGAAGAAGCGTTTGTTGTGCTTGGGCCAGAGAGCGTTCTTAGACCAGAGCACGAAGAATCCGAGTACATCGTGTATCGACTTGATTCTAAGTCAGTCGCAAGATGCGAGACATCTAATGGAAACCACCATTGCACAAAGGCGCGACTACCAACCGAGCCATCTGCGCGAATCACCCTTTTAGTGTGAATGGCATAACAATCGCAGGCACCGGGACAAATTTTCCGCTGTGATCTTGCACCCATAAAATTGACACTCAACTTAATCGCTCCTCGAACTCCTTGGGTGACAAGTAGTCCAGAGAAGAGTGTAGCCTTTCATTGTTATAGAAGTCGACATAGTCAACAAATTCTTTTCGGATATCGCCTATATCTAGAAATCGTCTTTGGTAATAAGACTCCGTTTTGAAGGTATGGAAGAGTGACTCAGCCATGGCGTTGTCAAGGCATCGGCCGCGACCACTCATGCTCGGAACAAAGGTGGCTTTTTTGACAGCTGACTGGAACTCAGAGGCAGCGTACTCAATGCCTTGGTCTGTATGGAATATCCCTCCAGATCGTGGTTTTCTGCTTCGAACTGCTTTCGCGAGAGAAGTACATGTGAACGTGGAGTCTCGTGTTTTCGAGATAGACCAGCCCACGACCTTGCGTGAATAGGCATCCATAATAGTCGACAAATATACCCAGCTGTCTTTCTTGGTTTTGAGATAGGTGAAGTCCGCCACCCATTGTTCGTTTAGTCTTGTCGGCTTAGGAGCAGTAGCAAGCACATTGCTAACTCGCCGGTAGTGGTTGTGACGCTTAGGGTTACGATGATAAAGGCCTACGACAGTAGCTCTGATGCCGTTCTCTCGCATTATACGAGCGACGCGGCGCCGGCTACAGGTTACCCTATCTTTCGGAGCGCCTGATAGACTCTTGGACTTCCATAGCACCGACGGCGCCCTCTATGGACTCTACGAATCAATTTCAAAAGCTCTGCGTCCGCCTTGTGGCGCTTACTCGCTTTTCGCTTTTTCCATGCATAGTAGCCGCCTGGCGTCACTCCCAGGCGATCACACATCCAGATGACCGGTATCTCGCTGCGGTTCTGATCTATGAACGAGAAGACTTGTCTTTTGGTAGCCGAAAAAAGCGTTTGGCCTTTTTTAGGAAATCACGCTCCCTCTGAGTCTCCAGAAGGTCCTTCTTCAGTCGCCTGATTTCCTGATTGGCCCTAATCAGATCAGTCTCCACCCGAGGGTCTTCAATCTCAGGCTCTCCAGGTATGTCGCCGTTCTTCATCTCCATCCTCCACCGATATAGCATCACGGGATGTATAGCTAGCCTATCCGCTACTTCTAAGGCTTGAATATCAGGATGGTGGCTCAATGCTACTGCTAAGCGCTTGAACTCGTTGGTGTAGCTGTCGTACTCTTTGCTTAAGGTTCTAGGCATCTTGGGTCTCCAGTGGTTTGGGTGAAGCCAAGTGTCAATTTTTAGGGTGCAAGATCACTGCGCTACAAATTTTCCCGTGCTGCGGGCGTTAGATGGAAGCCAGATTCAATCGCAAACAGCTACTTTCGACCAAAGCGGACGCAATCAAGCAAACTTCGCACAGAATTCACTCAGAATTCTCAGAACTTGAATTTAACGAAACCCCGAGAAGATTTAAGAATCAATGATAGAGATTAACTTTACAAATATTCGCGCTTTTGACGGTAGCCAGAACTCCGGCTTTGAGGAGCTGGTTTGCCAGTTAGCGCATTTAGAAAAGCCGGAAAACGCTAAGAGGTTCGTAAGAAAAGAGGGCGCAGGCGGGGATGCAGGGGTCGAGTGCTACTGGATTTTGAACGATGACAGTGAAATTTGCTGGCAAGCCAAGTACTTCACGGGAGAAATGAATTCTTCTCGCTGGGGCCAGCTTGATGAGTCATTTGAAACAGCCCTGTCCAAGCATCCTAATATGAGCACCTATGTTGTTTGTTTGCCGCTCGATAAGACCGATAGTAGAAAGACCGGCAAAGGCGGTAAGAAGGTTACGTCGGTGGAGGATGAGTGGAGGGCGCGCGTTGAGAAGTGGACTGCATCTGCTACAGCGGCTGGACGAACGATAGCGCTTGAGTTTTGGGGCAAGCATGAAATTACGGCCATGCTCGCCATTGATGATCCCAGATATTCAGGACGGCGTCTTTATTGGTTTAACGAGCCGGCCCTGCGCTCAGAGACTCTTCGCCATCTGGCTCTAAAGAGTAGGGAAACTCTGGGTGACCGGTTCACGCCTGAGTTTCACGTAGATTTACCGATTGCCAGGCAGTTTGACGGGCTTTGCGCCAATGATGGCTGGTGGTCGGAAATTTCAGCACAGAAAGCAGAACTTGAAGAACAGTATGACCAGTTCATCCGGTTTGTCACTAGCGAAAAGATTGAAGATGCTAGTGGAATTGATCTGACCGGGCTAGAGAGCGCGTATACTGCATTTATGGCGCTACTAACGGCTTGGCTGCAGAATCGACCTGCCAGATACGATCTGAACGTGCTGAAAGAGGCACTGCAAAATATAGATCAGCCGTTTAGTGACCTTCGCGACCTGATCGAAGGGAAGAGGTTTAAGGAAGAGTCTGGCAGCAGAGACTTCCGTCACTATTCCGGAAGCTTTTACAGCCTTCTCAGAGAAATTGAAAGTTTTCTTCAATCTCGTAAAGCGCAAGCTTACGAAGTAGGGGCAGCACTCCTCCACGGCGAAGCGGGAATTGGGAAATCACACCTTCTATGTGATCTGTCGCTTCACAGGGCGGATGAGACTCTGCCAACTATTTTTTTACTCGGGGCACAGTACGGCGGCGGAAACCCCCTTGATTTTGTGAGGCAAAGTCTCGACTTACATCAATTTAGTAATAATCAGGTTTTAGGGGCAATCGATGCAGCCGGAGAGGCCGGAAAATGCCGGGCACTGATCGTCATTGATGCCATTAATGAAGGGCCGTGCCGCGATCAATGGCGGGACTTTATAAGAGGCTTTTTGTCCGATATCTCAAGGTTTGAAAATATCTCGCTTCTGATTAGCTGCCGTTCAACCTATTGCCGGTATATGTTCCCGGATAGTGTCGATAAGAATTGTCTCGTTCAGATTCATCATCAGGGGTTCCAGGGGTTTGAGCACCGCGCCGCAGAGAAGTATCTCTCTGCGCAGGGGATTTCCAAGCCTAGTACACCTATTCTTGCGCCGGAATTTTCAAATCCGCTTTTTCTGAAAACCTGTTGTAAAGCTCTCAGAAGCTCCGGGCAGAGCTCGTTTCCCAAGGGGCTAAGCGGACTGACACAGTTATTCGAGTTTTACCTGGAAAGCGTTGAAAAAACGATTGCAGTGAGGAAGCAGTACAACCCTGCGGAAAAAATAGTGCAGAACTCGTTGCTCGGATTTTCTTCGAGGCTTTATCCCGATCATCTCTCGGGAATTCCTATCGGTGATGCACGTAAGCTCATTAATGGCTTTGATATCGCTCCGCAAAAGGGCGGAGATGATCTTTTCAGTCTTCTTCTGCATGAAGGCGTCCTTGCCGAAGATATTTCCTACGAAGACGATAAGTACGGCCATCCCGTCATACGTTATACCTATGAACGGTTTAGTGACGTGCTCGTGGCCCGGCAGATACTCGGCGACCATGATAGCAGTACCGTCGCAACGATGTTTGATGAAGAGGAGCCTCTTGGCCAGATATTGAGAGATCGAGGCGTCTATCAGGTTGCCGGTATAGTTGAGGCCTTGTTCATCGCTATTGCCGAGAAGTTCCAGATTGAACTCACTGATCTGATACCCGAAGAAGTTGAACTTTCACCTTGGGAAATCAGTGAACTATTTGAAAATACTGTTCTCTGGCGCTCACCGGATTCATTTTCTTATAGAACGCTAGAAATTTTGAACAAAAATGTCGGTAATACGGAATATTCGAGTCCGGCATTAGATATTCTGCTTAAGCTTTCTACCGAACCCGACCATCCCTGGAATGCCGAGCTTCTTCATAGAAACTTGATAAACAAAGAGATTGCGGAGCGTGACCATTTCTGGTCTATCCGCATTGCGAGGGGAGATAGCTCAGAAGAGGATGGGCATGAATCGACTGAGCGGACACTAATTGAATGGGCTTGTTTCGGTAATATTCGCGATGCCGAAGATGAGCGAGTTCGTCTGTGCGCGGTTGTTTTGTTGTGGTTTATGACAACATCGAACCGCAAGGTAAGAGACTGCGCCACTAAGTCGCTCGTGCGCCTGTTTGTTGAAAGGCCCCAGATTATCGAAGGCCTGTTTTCCGATTTTTGTGATGTTAACGATCTATATCTTGTTGAGAGGCTATACGCCGCTATTTACGGCGCCGTATGCAATATTGAGGAAGATACTGTTATTACAGAAATTGCAAAGCTTGTGTTCGTCAAACTTTTCGCGGACGGGCACCCTACTCCTCACATCCTTCTCAGGGATTATGCCAGGGGCATACTCGAACGGGCGCTCTCGAAAGGCGTGTTGCCTGAGGGAATAGACCCTCGATCATTCAGGCCTCCGTATAGTAGTGCCTGGCCCTTGGACAATCCAACGAAAGAGGAGATAGACGAGCTCTCAGCTGATGAGGATTATTCAGATATCAAGAGTTCATTGATGGGATTTCCAGGCGATTTTGGGAACTACACAATGAGCTGTGTTCATGATTGGTCTTCAACACCTATCGATCAAGATGAGATTCAAAATGGCTACGAGCTAAAGGTTCGGTTTGCCGAAGAGTTTCTCGATGGTGACCTTAAAGAGGAGTTTCTCGCATTTATCGGGCCGGAGAAACGAGAGCCTGTCGATATCAAAAAGTGGCTGGCTCAAGTAAAAGGCGAAGTTGAGTACGAGCAGTCTTCTGATGAAAATATTCGAAAAAAAAGGGATGAACGCGAAGCGTTATTGGACAGAATTAGAGAAAATCTCGATAGTCAAGGGAAGGAGTATTTACGGTGGCTAACCGGCCTCGCTAATGATCGACCTGCGGCCTTTAGCCGTAAATGGGCGCAGCGCTGGGTATGCAAACGCGCCTATGAATTGGGATGGAATAAAGAACTGTTCTCATCGTTTGAACGTTCCTGTTCGCGCGGGCGCGGTTACGGGTCCGCTGCGAGTGCAATGGAGCGCGTCGGCAAGAAATATCAATGGATAGGGTTTTATGAATTTCTTGCTTACTTATCAGACAATATGCACTGGATCGATCGCAGGTATAGTGATCTTGAAGATCGAGTTTATTATGGGCCATGGCAACTCTACAGGCGTGACATTGATCCCACGAACTGGCTTCGAAAGAGCAGCGAGTATCGGACATTCCACAATGAACAGACGACGTGGTGGCAACCCTACCGCTTTCCTATCGATCATTTGCAAGAGTTAGAGGATCAGAAAGCCTATCTATGGGATCAGGAAAATCTACCGGATTTTTCTCAACTCCTCACCGCGAGAAAATCTGCTAAAGATCAAGAATGGTATGTTGTAAGGGGATTTTGGTCGCAAAAACAAGGGAAGTCGGAAGAGGATAAAAAGGCTCCTCGACTTGATTGCTGGTTCAGGATAAATTCCATCATAGTCAGTGAAGATGATTTCAATAAAGTAAAAATAAAGACTTTCAAAGAAAGTTTGATTGATCCCCATACTGTCTCGATTCCGAAAGTCAGCGATGGTTTCTTAGGTGAATATCCTTGGCATCCGGTTTACGACCAGCTATCCAATTGGCAGGATGTAGAGTCTAACTTTCATGGTCTTATTCCCGCAAAACACATCGTCCCTGTATCTGAATATTTCTGGGAGCGGGGAAACTTCGATCATTCCATAGAAGAAACTTTGTGCATTTACCTACCGGCCAAGGAACTGGTCAATGAACTTGGAATGGAAAGGGTGCCAAATGAGTTCGGAAACTGGAGGGTGGGAGAAGATATCATTTTCACCGACCCCAGCGTTGAAGAGTACGGGCCAAGCTACGCCTTGATGCAAACAGAGGCACTGAACGAATGGATGGCAAAGAATAATCTGAAGATTCTATGGCTCATTGGAGGAGAAAAACAGCTTTTTTCTTCAGATTTGGGATCGAGCGAGTTCTTTGGCCGCTTGGTCTATAGCGGCGTCTATTGGCTGGAAAATGAGCGTCCCGTTGGGAGTTTGCATTTTCGTAAAGAGGAATAACGCATACGTCTTACAGCAGACCGCTGGACTGCGTCAAGAATACAGTCGATGGAAGCTCTGAACCAGCTATGGCCTTTAGGTGTGGAAAGCGTATTTCAGTTTTGATCCTTGACTGCCGCTTTTTGGCTGAAAGCAGCCTCAGAACTTACGTTGCGAAATTTCCATCTAACCAGCCATCAAGTTCGCGCACTTCGTGCGCCGGACCTCGTTTCACTCGGCCGCTTGTGGCGGGCGTTACATGGAATCACTATGAAATATCTTAGCTTGGCGTTACTTTTGATCTGCACCCTGAGTTGGGCTACTGAAACGTTCCAGCCGAACTGGAGGTCCGTATCACTTGTGTCCGAGGGCCCAGTCAGTGCAGGGGATATCCATATAGACGCAGATATCAGCGAGGGAAACATGCTGAACCTCTATGTCCGCTCTAACTTTGGTGAGTTTCAGTTTGAGCAAGCTGTGAGCGCTCCTCAGCTAAATACATTGACTGTTGCACATTACTCAGACGGTATAGATTCAGAGAAATTTAAAAGTTACTTCGTGGTTTGTCTCTTTGTCGGAGAGTGGAAGAAAGTTAACTGGGGTACGAAGGATGACCCATCCTATGACTGGTCGTATGATCGTGCTGTCTATACCTTCACTCCTGGGCGACACAAAATGGAAGTTCAAGCGCACGATGGTACCCGCCACATTACGGATTGTGATCCGAGAATGGGCATGTAGCAAGCAAATTTTATACGCGCGTTTCACGCGTCGGGCGCCGCATATTTGGGCGTTAGCAGGCCATGATCAGCGCACCATGGAGGTTGGTAGATGTCACCAAAGTTTGAGCCCGGAAAGAATATCGCGATGAAGGTGCCTGTGCATGAGTACGAGAATACTGTTGCGTTTTATCGCGACGTTATCGGGCTCCAGCCAATCCAGGAACCTGCCTCGAGTAGTACCAAATCTGCGAGATTCGAGTTCGGAGGAAAGGTTCTTTGGATCGATAAAGTCCCTTCATTGAGCCAGGCGGAGATTTGGCTCGAATTAGTTACGAGTGATTGTGATGGTGCAGCCCGATACCTTGAAGATAATGGCTGCATCCGTCGTGATGAAATCGAGGATTTGCCTCATGGTTTCAGGGGGTTCTGGGTCTCCAGCCCTTCAAACATCATCCATCTGGTAACTGAAAGTGATGACACATAATCAACTGTTATGTGGAGCAGGTCCACTCGTACCTCACCCAAAGTACCCGTTGAACTCAGGCAGAGCTCAATCGCCAGTATGCGCAAGCGTCAAGGGCTGGCCTTCCGGGCGATTTCAATATCCTCGGCCACTTCGTCGCGAATCAGCGCCCAGTGGAAGAGATTGTCCTCGTTGGCTTCAAAGAAATTGTGGTTGTAATGGGTCAGCGGCATATCTTTATAGATCGGCCGGGTGATTTCGATCACCTTATCCCAGTACGCCAGGGCTTGCTCCAGGTGCGCTATGGCCGCCTGCTGGTAGTCGACATCACCGCTCAGGCGAAAGTTCTGCAGGGCCACCGCGCCTTTGAGTTTTTCCGCCAGATGCAGGCCCAGGTTGGCCCAGGTTTTTACGTCGGCCACTTCGTACATGAGTGAAGCGCTTTCGGATACGTCGATGTTTTCCACCAGGCGCAGGGCTTCGCGGTTGTCGCGCTCCAGTTGCTGGCTCAGGATCGGCGGCGTGATCCGCTCCACACCGAAGGAGCCGCCATCGCGACGGGTTTGCACATAGTCGGCCACCGACACATAGTCCGGATCCAGGGTGGGGCGATCAATCAACTGGTCAACGGAAATGTAGCGGGTGTAATCGCCCTGAAGCGCCAGAAAGCCCTCGCTGTAGAGGGTGAAATCCCAGGTGGAGTCGTACAGCGAGGCTAGGCGCAGCTGGGTCGAGGAGGCCAAGGAGTAGGCGTTCAGCAGATTGTCGGCCCGCTCGCCATAGCGGTGATTGAAGGCGTCCTGAAACACCGAATCCGGCGTATGGGCGTCGTACAGGAGCCGGCCCCAAAGCTTGTACCAGAGCCACTGGCGCTCGAAGGCATAATCCCAGTCCACTGGCTCGTCCACCGCGGTGAAGTAATCCAGCGCCGGGATATAGGTTTCCGAGCCGATAAAGTAGCCGCCCACGTAACTGGCCTGGGCGTTGAGGGCCAGGTGCTCGCGAATAAAGGAGGGCACGCCCCAGCGCAGCGCGAAGAAGTCTTCATTGCGCGCCATCCAGGTGACCTTGTAGTCTTCCGGCAGAGGATCGAAGTAAGTGTCCCCCAGCTCGCCGCCATGGACTTTCACCAGCTTGGGTGTGGAGTGAGCATGGGACCAGTTGAACTTCATTTCGGTCCAGATGGGACCGTCAAAACTGTCTCCCAGGTTTTCCATAGCCGCGCGGGTGACCTGCTCGACGTCCTCGCTGACACCGGGGTCGGAGGAGGTGCCGGAAGAAAAGGGGACCCGGTGAATCAGCTTGACCGGGCGGTCTGCCTCCAGCATACCGGCAATCAGCACATCGTCCATCCAGGCCTGACGCTCCAGCGGCGTCATGCCAGCCATGCCCTCACCATGGGAAATGCCCACGCCGTCCAGGTCCGGGTACTCCTCAAGCACCTGCTTGACGCTCTCCCGCAGATAGCGGCGCACCAGTTCAGAGGTTTCGCCTTCCACATAGTAGTGCGGGTAGAAGTTCTCCTCGGCCATATCGTGAGCCTTGGCAAAGGCCTCACTGACAAAAATGCTCCAGTGCACAATGTAGGTGTCCAAGCCGCGTTCTTTCGCCAGGGCGAACAGCTGCTGGTAGAACTCTCGCCACTCTTCCTGCTCTTTCTCCGACCAGGGGCTGGCCTCGGGAAAGTTCTTTGGCGAAGTCATGAAGGTGTAGGGGTGCGTGTTCCAGAAGCTGATGACGTTGAAGCGGTTTTCGACCATCATGTCCAGAAAGGCTTCCCAGTAATCCAGATCGCGGGCAGTTTCATAGTGCTGATCGAGCGCCGAACTGGGCCGATAGGTCTCCCAGGGCAGGTTGTACTTGATACCGCGAAACACCAGCGCTGGCGCCTCTTCCCGGGCCTGCACCTCCTCCAGGCGGGTGCCGCCCTGCAGGCTTTCCACCAGCGCCAGAGCGCCGTAGATCATACCGCGGTCGTCGCCCCCGTATACCGAAATCACTTTGTCTTCAGGGAGAATCTGAAAGGCCTCCGAATCCAGCCTTACGGGGTGCTTTGCCAGACTGATGAGATAATCGTAACCGGTGCCCCTCGGGTGCAGGGTGTAGCCCTGTTCAGCCAAGGCCTCGCCCAGCTTGCGCGCCGCATAGGCGGCCTGGGGCATGTCTTTATCGTAGGCGAGATAGACCTTCTGAGCCAGGGCCGGTGTGGCGAGCAGGGCACAGAACACAGTGAAACCGGATAGGAGCAATCTTATTTTCATAGTAAACCTCGGACATCATATAGTATGAAAGACTATCAGATGGCGGGCCGGAGTCAATAGCGGCGTCCTGATGGCGCTGCAACGTCTGCCCTCCGAACGGCCGATAGCTTTTTTGAAAGGTTGGGCTATGAGGAACTGTTTCGCTCGGAGGCCCCGAGATCCCTCACCGAGTCACCACAATTTGCAGGTGAGCGACCGGGAAGAAATCGGCGAGACTGTCGCCTGTGCGCGGCGCTCGGCTGGGGTGACCAATCCCTGGAGGAGCGGGCCGAATTGCTTTCGCGTGCGGCGAAGCGGCTCGACGAACGCGCCAAGGAACTGGGGCATCTGCTCAGTCGCGAGATGGGCAAACCCCTGAATCGCGGCATCATCGCCCAGTTTTATTTACAAACACAGGAGAAAATTATGAAAAACGATACATTTGGAGCGTTTATTGTTGGCATTGGTGCAGCGGCAACGCCTATTGGGCTAGCGCTGCTGGGTTTTGCATTGGGCCGCGTATTGTTTCCCTAACCACACACTGCTTGATGAGGACACGCGCCTTCGCTGAAGCTACAATTCTTGTGATAACCGCGACAAGAGGACCGAGCGATGACGGAAAAGGCGCAATCGCCGATTCGGGCTGCCCTCAACGCCGGCGATTTCTTCCGGGCCCAGGCGCTACTCGCGGAAATTTCCGCGCCACCCTCGGCCGAGCTGCTGGAACTGCGGGCCCAGGCGGCTTACGGCGCCGGTGATCTGGAAGCCACCCTGGCCGCCTACGGGGAGCTCTACCGCCTGCACCTGGAAGACGACCGCCCCCACGACGCCGCCTTTGCTGCGGTCATGGTGGGCATGTACCTCATGATGGATACGGGCCTGATGGCCACCGTGCGTGCCTGGTTGTCGCGGGCGGAATGCCTGGTGAAGGAGGCGCCAGACAGCCCGGTCTGGGCCTGGTTGGCCGCCGTGCGGACCTACGAGCGCCTGATGTGCGGAGACATGCCCGGGACAGGACAGTGGGCACAGCGGGCCATGGAAGGCGGGCAAAGGCATGGACTGAGTCCGCCCTCAATCATTGGCCAGGTCGCTTTCGCCCGAGTCCGTATCCACGACGGGCACCTTGAGGAAGGACTCAGCGCCCTGGATGAGGTGGCCGTAGAATTGAGCGCCGGCAACCTCGACCCCCTGACCTCCGGGCAGATGTGGTGCGAACTGATCTGTGCCATGCAGTGGATCGGTCAGCACGATCGCGCCGAGCAGTGGACCGAGGCCATGGAGCGGTGGCGCCAGGGGGCCGCGTTCGGGGGCCTGCACGGCCGCTGCCGGGTACACCGGGCGGAAATCATGCGCCTGCGCGGGCCCTGTGACGCCGCCGAGCAGGAGGCACTACTCGCCTGCGAAGAGCTGCGCCCCTGGATGCGCCGGGAATACGGCTGGCCCCTGACCGAGCTGGGCAACGCCCGACTGCGCAAGGGCGATTTTGTGGGGGCTGAAGAAGCCTTTTTGGCCGCGCACCAGAACGCCTGGCTGCCGCAGCCGGGCCTGGCGTTGCTGCGACTGGCCCAGGGGCGAGTCGAAGAAGCCGAGGCCATGATCGAGGACGCGCTCGACCAGCCCTTTGATATTCCGTCCAAGGAGCGCCCACCCTCCGGGGGCCTGCAGCGGGCGCCCCTGCGCGATGCCCAGGTCGTCATCGCCTTGGCTGCGGGAGACGAACCCACGGCACGCACGGCCGCCGCCGACCTTGAGGACATCGCCCTCACCTACCAGAGCCGTACCTTGCAGAACTCGGCCCTCGCCGCCAAAGGCCGCCTGGCGCTGCACGACGGTCAGCACGGTGAAGCCATCCGGCTTCTGGGCGAAGCCGTTGTAGAGTGGGTCTCGCTGCGCATGCCCTTTGAGGCCGCGAATCTGCGCGTCGAGCTTGCCGCCGCGCACCGTGCGGCGGGCAACCACCAAACGGCCGAACTGGAGCTCAATGCCGCCTGCCGCGCGCTAGAAGAACTCAAAGCCGAACCCTGGGCGGAGCTGGCCCGCAAAGGCGGCCCTCCAGCGCCCGCCCAAGCGCACCGAGCACCCGAGCACTGCGTCTTCTCTCGCGAGGGGGATATGCGCACGGTCACCTTCGGCGGCAAGACCGTCCGCCTGAAAGATCTGATCGGCATGCGCTACCTGGAGCGCCTGATGGCGGAGCCGGGGCGGGAATTCCACGTCCTCGACCTGGTCGCGGTAGAGCGCGGCGCACTGCCCGTCGACTCCTCGACGGGAGCTCCCCGGATGGATGCACAATGTGGGCTGGAGGTGTTCGACTCCAGGGCTCGCGAGGCCTATCGGCAGCGCCTGGTCGAAACGGAAGAGGACATCGCGGAGGCCGAGGAAAACAACGATTTTCACCGCGCAGAACTCGCGCGCGCCGATCGCCAGTTTCTCGTTGATGAACTCTGCCGCGGCGTTGGTCTGAACGGCCGGGAGCGGACCGTCGGCGACGGCCTGGAGCGCGCACGCACCAGCGCCACCCGCTCGTTGCGCTACGCCCTGAGCCGGATAGCCCGCCATCATTCGGATCTCGGTGAGCACCTCAAGCGCACCATACGCACCGGCGCCTATTTCTCCTACCAGCCCGACCCGCGCGCGCCGGTGAAATGGAAGACCTGACAGCACCCCGCCGCGCTGGCGCCAGGATACCGGTGATCGGCGTCACTCAGTTCCAATCGCGTCCACCGGCTTTTCAAAGGCGATAAACAACAGACAGTCTTCCTCGGAGCGGCAGTGCGTTACATGGGGCAGCTTGGGCGGACCGTAGGCGTAAGTGCCCGGTTTCAGCGTCACCGGTTCCTGCCCATCGTAATCCACTTCCATCGTTCCCGACACCAACACCATACGTTCGGCAGAAGTGTGCCAGTGATGAGGTGCCGTGGTTCCTCCGGGGAGACGGAAGAAAACGTCCGCATTGTGATCGGCCGGGTCGCCTTGCAGAACCGCGAGGCCACAGCCTTCGGGCATAAACTCGGGACAGGGGCCCCACTGGAGTTCCCGGTCATCGGGATGCCATATAAACGCGGGCTCTCCGGCACTAGCCGGTAATGTGCCCAACAGGGCGCCCGTGCACAAGAGGGGGAATATGGCTTTCGAAAGGGTTGCTTTGGTTTGAAGGCACATAGGTTTCTCTCCGTTCAGTCATCCTGGGGTGTATTGCAATTCATTGGCCGGCACCGAATTCAACTGATTCGAAAGAGCCAACCGCGGTGCCTCTGGCACCTACCCTGAAGGCGTGACAATCTTTGTTACAACTGAAACAATAGGGCTGCGCAATATTGGAGACTGAACTGGCGAGGGTGTAGCAAATGAGGGCAAGTGAGACACCCCTAATTACACCATAACTTATAAGACGGTATTAGTCGTAATAATTAAAGCTACTCAATCAAAATCAATAGCGTTCCGAAGGCAGCCTCAACACGCAATCATCATCAAGATGCTGTCCAACGGAACATTCGAAGAGATCTGTAATTGTCCAGGAGCGCTTTCCTGGTAACAATTCGACGGTAACCGGCTTCCGAGCAATGGTCAATTCCAGATCTCTATCGCCAAGCTCCGTACAGTGGCTAAAGCTGACCGCGTGCCAAGAGCCGTTTAACGATGCAATGCGCCCGACAAGCGGGTGATTACGGCATTAACTGCTTAAAGACCTATCATCTAAATGAAAAGTGGATTTTTTATGATTTTGATGAGAATTGTTATTGCCTGCGGCATATTCGCATGTGCTATAGCCTCGGCTAGCCCGTATCAAATGCCGAATACGGAGTCTAAAATACTAATCGACGAGAATACCAAGCGCGAGTACCAGCTGTACATAAAGCTGCCTGAGGATTATTCGGAAAACGTTAGTTATCCAGTGGTATATTTGACTGATGCATGGTACACGTTTCCTGTTGTTGCAGGTTCCGTTCAAGTCCCAATGGCGACAGAAAGAATGAAGAACGTCATTGTCGTCGGGATTTCCAGAGACTTGAGTATAGACAGGGACACCTCTAGGCTTAGAGACTTTACCCCGACCACACCTGAAAGTTGGGAAAGGGAGTCGGGGGAGGCTGACCTTTACCATAACTTCATTTCTAACGACGTGTTCAATTATATAGACAGTACGTACAGCACGGATAAAGATCAAAGAACCTATGTGGGTGTTTCACTTGGCGCATTGTGGGGATCCTATGTACTTCTGAAATACCCTGACACGTTTTCGAATTACGTACTAGCTAGCCCTGCGTTATGGTTTGATGACGAGTATATTTTCCGCTTAGAGCAGGAATATGCAAAATCGAATAGTGATTTGAAAGCGAAGGTATATTTGTCGGTGGGATCCTTGGAAGTGCTTAAGGGAGAGGGTTTTACGCTTGATATGGTAAGCGATTCGCGCAAGCTTTATGAAGCACTCAAAAGTCGTCAGTACAACAGTTTAACTATAAAAAACGCGGTAGTTGATTCTGCAAATCATGAAACAGCATTTCCTGCATCATCTATTATGGGATTGTACTGGCTGTTCGGCAATGACAATTAAAAAACCGTTCATATGTTTTCCAAAGGCAACATCTGGCTTTGAATTAGGCGCACCAGGTGAATATGGCGCGACAAACAACATTGTCGGGTAACTGTCGGACGAAATTCGTACCCGACTCCGTAAGAATCTATGAATACTCATGGTTCACTTACGCTGGAGTATTTAGGTGATTCTTAAACAGTTACGTATCAGCCGCCATCTATCCCAAGAGCAATTAGCTTTAAGGAGTATGAGCATCCTCCGTCAATACCGCTGCTGTTAGCGATGGCACTTGCTCATGAATGGCTCCTTGGATATCGTATCCTTTGTAAGGTGATTCCAGAATAAGCTGAACGGAGTAGACTGACCGTAGCACTTTCCGTAAGAAAATGGACGAATCGGCCATGTCACACAAAAAAATACAAGTAAATCAGTAGCATACCCACCACTCTCGCATTATCACGGTGCTTGTGCTCCCCGGAACCACAGCTTTCGTTGTGTAAGGAATGTTTGACTTGTCTCCGGGGGCGGGATCAACTTGCCGTACATCGTATCCATTTGTGATCGTATCCTGGCGCCCTGCTGTGCCATAGTTATATAAGAAACGAGGGAAATGTATGAGCTATCAGTCAAAATGGGTGAAGTGCATCGGATCTGCGGTCGCCGGTCTGGCACTGGCGCTGTCGGCACAATCGTTGGTAGCCGATAATGGTGCGGGAGATTCCGCTGCGGAGGACCCCGCGATTCCAAATGCGGGGTTCGATGAACTGCATGTGAATATCGGCGCGGACTTTACGCGCTACCAGACAGTGCTCATTGAAGATCCGTCGATATCATTTATCCCACGCTGGGCCAACACGCATCGCAATGTAGTGAATAGGCGCGAAATCGCCAGACTCGAAAGGGGTATTGCCGATGATCTGAAAGCGGAGCTGGTGGAAAAACTTTCCGCTGATGGCCGGTACAGGATCGTTGAGGAGGCCGAAGTCGATACCCTGGTGATCAGACCCGAGATCATCGATCTGAATGTCGCGGCGCCGGGCTCGAGAAATGTGCAACTGGTTGATTCGGCGGGCTATGCAACGCTTTCTCTGGAGATGGTCGATGCGTTCAGTGATCTGCCCGCTCTCAGAATCCTTGACTGGAAGCGAGCCCAGGGATTTTCAGGGCGCGATTACTTCATGGCCAGCCGCGCAAATAATGCCCGCGAATTCAGGTTGATGATGGCCGCCTGGGCGGAGCGGGTGCGCTTGCAGCTTGATTTGCTGAGCGCATCAGAGCAGGAAGAGGCACTAACCCCATGACTATAATCCGCGTTCTGGCCGCCCTACTGGCGCTGGCGCTTGCCGCCTGCGCCCATCAACCCGCCACGGAAGGCGACGCGAGCCTACCGCCGCTGATCGACCGGGACAGCTTTTTTGGTGACCCGGAGCTGAGCGGGGCACAGATATCGCCCGATGGCCACTGGATCAGTTTTATCAAGCCCCTGGATGGGGTAATGAATATCTGGGTCAAGGCGGTGGACGAGCCGTTCGAGGCGGCACGCCCCCTGACCGATGATCGGCAGCGACCGGTGCGCCGCTACTTCTGGAGCCGCGACGGCCGCTACATCCTGTATAGCCAGGACCGGGGCGGCGACGAGAATTTCCGCATCTACGCGGTAGACCCGGGAATGGCGCCGGCAGAGGGCGAGCGGGTACCGTCCGCCCGGGATCTGACCCCCTACGAGGGCATTCAGGCACGCATTATCTCGGTACCTTGGGCCACCCCCAATACCATACTGGTAGCCATCAATGACCGTGACCCGGCCTTGCACGATGTCTACCGGGTATCCATTGATACCGGCGCACGCGATCTGGTGCTGGAGAACGATCAGATGATTGCCGACTGGACCGCAGACCGCGAGGGGCGCTTGCGTCTGGGCACCCGTCAACGCCCCGATGGCGGCTGGGAGCTGCTGGCAGTGCACAATGGCGAGCT
The DNA here is from genome assembly GCF_003259155.1 of Marinimicrobium alkaliphilum. Taxonomy (GTDB): domain Bacteria; phylum Pseudomonadota; class Gammaproteobacteria; order Pseudomonadales; family Cellvibrionaceae; genus Marinimicrobium_A; species Marinimicrobium_A alkaliphilum. The sequence continues at coordinate 243,036 of NZ_QGMQ01000007.1, read as the reverse complement.
GGAGCTGGTGTATCAGTGCAGCTTTGAGGAAAGCTGTGGCGCCTTGGCGTTTCACCCGGACGGCCGCCGGCTGTACTTGATCACCAACCGAGGGGAAGAGGTAGACTTGGCCCGGCTGGCGCTGCTCGACCTGAACACCGGCCAGAAAGAGGTGCTGGAGTCCGACCCGGAAGGGGAGGCAGATCTGTCCAATGTCATCCTTTCTCACGATGGCAAACGGTTGCTCGCCACCCTGTATGTGGGCGACCGGTTACGCCTCTACCCCCGCGACCCGGACTTCGCTGCGCATTATCAACGCCTGCGGGCGGCACTACCGGACGGGGACATCTACCCCGGCACCCGGACTGAGGACGAGCACCAGTGGATCGTCAATCTGGTGTCGGACCGCGAGCCCGGCAGCGCTTATCTGTTCGATACCCGCAGCGGTGAGGTGTCGCTTCTGTACCGCGCCCGCCCCGACCTGCCCGCCGAGCACCTGGCGCCCATGGAGTCCATCCGCTATACCGCCCGGGACGGCCTGGAAATTCAGGCTTACCTGACCCTGCCCTTGCATGTGGACCCGCTCAACCTGCCGCTGGTGGTCGTGCCTCACGGCGGCCCCTGGGCGCGGGACAGCTGGGGTTACAACAGCTTTGCCCAGTTTTTGGCCAACCGCGGTTACGCGGTGCTGAACCCCAACTTCCGCGGCTCCACTGGTTTTGGCAAGGCGTTTCTCAATGCAGGGAATCGCGAGTGGGGCACCGGCGCCATGCAGCACGATATTACCGATGGCGTGCACTATCTGATTGAACAGGGTATTGCGGACCCGGAGCGGGTCGGCATTATGGGGGGATCCTATGGCGGTTATGCGACCCTGGCCGGGCTGGCGTTTACCCCGGAGCTGTACGCCGCTGGCGTCTCCATCGTCGGCCCCAGCAACATCATTACCCTGCTGGAGTCCATTCCACCTTACTGGGGGCCGCTGCGCCAGATTTTCACCGTGCGGGTGGGCGACCCCGACGACCCCGAGGAGCGCGAACGCCTGATCGCACAATCACCCTTCTACGCCGCCGAGAATATTGTCGCCCCCCTGCTGGTGGTTCAGGGCGCCAACGATCCCCGGGTGGTACAGCACGAGTCCGACCAGATTGTGGTGGCCCTGCGAGATTTGGGGCGCACTGTGGATTATCTGGTGGCGGAGGATGAAGGCCACGGCTTTGCCCGGCGCGAAAACCGCCTGGCCATGATGGCGGAGATCGAGCGCTTCCTGGCCACCCACCTGGATGGCCGCTACCAGCCGGAGATGGCGCCGGACATTGCCGATCAGCTGGAGTCGCTGCGGGTGGACCCCGCTGAAGTCACTCTGGACTCACAGTAAACGCCGCAGCCGACCGCCCCAGCGGCCGGCTGCGGTTACCACATCAGATCATCGGGGATGACATAATCCTTATAGGGATCGTCTTCGTCAGCCTGTTGCTCGACGGTCTGGGTATTGGCGACGATCACGGCACGCTGATCTCGCTGGGCGATCTTGTCGGCGACTGCGCGCGGCACCAGCTCATAGCCTTCGCCCAGCTTTACGATCGCCAGCTGGCCGCGCACGATCTGGCGTTGTACGGCGGCGGAGACGCGCATTTTCTTGATCAGTTTGTTGTCGGTAAAGTTGTATTCGACATCATTCTGGCCGGCGCCTTTGTTCTGGCGGTGATTTTCGATCAGTTGCTGGATCTGCCCAGCAATGGCTTTCTGTTGTAATTCCTGTTCACGCTGGCGATTGAGCGCGCGATCACGCTCGGCTTTTTCCGCCCGGGCTGCTTGGGCGGACTGCTTGACCTCATCGACCACCGGCTCACCTGAGCGGCGGCTCACCTTGTCCTGCTTGCGCTTATCTTTTTTAACTTGCTTGGCTTTTTTGTCGTTAATCAAGCCGGCCTGCAAGAGTTGATCCTGTAGAGATGGCATTGTGTCGGCTCCCACCAGTGGTTGTCTTGGGGGCATTATGCCACTAACCGCCGGCCGGCTCACCTGTTAGCTGGGAACAGCTCCCGCCATAGAATCAAGAGGCCCCTGAGCACGGGGCCGCAGCCTTTACATCCATATTTATATGACTTATTGTCCGCTGACTGCCCACGCCATAATAATCAATATTTATATGAATGGAATTAATATGAATACACATCCCTTGCGTAATCTGCTTTTTGTGTTTCCTGTGATTTTTGCCTCTAGCGGTTGTACAAATCAGGATCATCCTTCTACGCAGCCCTTGCCCCACGACGCCGTCGTCCTGGAACAGCTCACCCGCGCCAATGATTACTGGCAGGCGGAAAACCCGGAGCCCGGTTGGGCATTCTGGGAGCACGCGGCCTATCACACCGGCAATATGGAAGCCTATTTCGTGACCGGTGATGAGGACTATCTTGATTATTCCCTGCGCTGGGGCGAGCTGAACGACTGGATGGGGGCCAAATCGGATGACCCTTCGGAATGGAAATACAGCTACGGCGAAACCGACGAGTATGTGTTGTTCGGTGACTGGCAGATCTGCTTTCAGACTTATATCGACCTGTACCAGATTACCGGCTTGCGCGAAAAGATTGAGCGCGCGCTGGAAGTCATGGAGTACCAGATGGCCACCGAAGCGGTGGACTACTGGTGGTGGGCCGATGGTCTGTACATGGTGATGCCGGTAATGACCAAGCTCTACCACGTCACCGGCGACGAACAGTATCTTGAAAAATTGCACGCGTATTTTACCTACGCCAAAAGCATCATGTACGACGAGGAAACCGGCCTGTTTTATCGTGATGCCAAGTACGTTTACCCAGAGCACAAGAGCTTGAATGGCTACAAGGATTTCTGGGCGCGCGGGGACGGCTGGGTGTTTGCCGGCTTGGCCAAAGTGCTGGCCGACTTGCCCGAGGATCACAAACACCGCGATGAGTACCTTGCCGTGTACCAGAAGATGGCCGCCACCCTGGCCCGCGTGCAGCAGCCCGGCGGCTACTGGACGCGCAGCCTGCTCGACCCGGAACACGCCCCGGGTTATGAAACCAGTGGCACGGCATTCTTTACCTACGGCTACCTGTGGGGCATCAACAACGGCCAACTCGATAAATCCACCTACTTGCCGGTAGCGTTGAACGCCTGGCAATACCTGAGCGAAACGGCGCTGCAGGAAAGCGGCAAGGTCGGCTACATCCAGCCGATTGGTGAGCGAGCCATACCCGGCCAGGTGGTCGATGCCGACTCCACCGCCAACTTTGGGGTGGGCGCCTTCCTGCTCGCAGCGTCGGAAATGTATCGGTTGGTGGAAAAATAAGCTATCGCAATGGAGCGCCCTATGAACATGAAAAGCAGAATACCTTCGGTTGGCCTCGGCCGTATCGCGTTCGGTTTCCTGGTCTTGAGCGCCGTTGTAATGGCCGCCTGTACCGGCCCGGCGAAGACGGAAACATCGCCCGAGCACACTATTTTTACCCTTGAGCAACCTGACTACGAACTCAGCCCACACACCGGCATGACCCGAGAACACTGGAAGGATGCCACGCGCTACTTGCTGGAGGGCGCCTTCAGCTATATCGACAGCATTGACGACCCCATGGTGTTCCCCTTTGACCCCGGTATGGAGCGCAACGAACGCCGCCCGGAGGTAACCGTCGTTGAAAAACTGGAAGGTCTGTCGCGCACGCTGTTCGGCGCCAGCGTCCTACTCAAAGAAGATCCCGACCTGGAAATCAACGGCATAAAACTCGCGGACTATTACCGCCATCACCTGGCTGAACTGATCAACCCGGAAAGCCCAACCTACATAGAGCCGCGCGCCGAAGACGGCGGACCGAATCAGGCACTGGTGGAGTTCGGGGCGGTGGCGATATCGCTGTTTGTTGCGCCGGAAGTGCTCTGGGAGCCGCTGTCCAAAGCGCAACAGGATGCGCTCGCCGACACCATGCTCAGCTATGGCGACGGACCGACGGTGCCCTCCAACTGGAAGTTCTTCAACATCTACGTCCTGAGCTTTTTCAAAACCCAGGGCTACGAAGTCAATGAGGCGTTGCTGGTTGAGTATCTGCAGGAATCGCTCGAGCACTATCGCGGTGATGGCTGGTACAACGACAACCCAGCTTACGATTACTACAGCATGTGGGCCTTTCAAATGTACGGCATCCTGTGGGCCGACCTGTTTGGCAACCAGCATTACCCGGACATTGCCAAGCAGTTCGCGGACTACTTTGAAGACCTCAACGATAACTACCCCTATCTATTTAGTCGCGATGGCGAGATGATTATGTGGGGGCGCAGTATCGGCTATCGCTTTGCCAGCATTACGCCCTTCCCGCTGATGGGCCTGAATGAAGACCCGGACATCAACTACGGCTGGATGCGTCGCATTTCATCGGGCAACTTATTGCAGTTTCTGCAGCACCCGGACTTCCTCCACGACGGGGTGCCCACGCTGGGGTTCTACGGGACCTTTGAACCTGCGGTGCAGGGTTACAGTGTGCGCGGCAGCAACTACTGGTCGCTCAAAGCATTTCTGGCACTCCTCATACCCGAGGACAATGCTTTCTGGACCGCCACGGAAAATGAAGGCGCCTGGGAGTCGCATTTGACCAAAGGCACCGTGCACAACAACTTTCAGGCAGGAGCGGAAATCCTGACCACCAACTACCCCAACATCGGCGCCTCGGAAGTGAGAGCCTGGTGCCATGTGGGCGTTATCGACAACTGGGAGGCCTTTCGCGGCAGCGAGAACTACAACCGGCTGGCCTACAACAGCGCCTTTCCCTGGCAGGCGGACGGCGCCGAGGGCGAAGTCGCCATGAACTATGTGATCAGGAACAAAGACGACGACTGGGAAGCCCTGCGCCTTTTTGAGTTCGAACAATACAGCGACGGCGTTTACTACCGCAGCGCGGTATTGGAGACCGACGACAATGTGCGCCTCAAACTGGCCGATATACCGCTGCCCAATGGCATCCTGCGTGTGGACGAAAACCTGAGCACGACTCCAACTGAGTTTCGCCTGGGGCACTATGCGCTGCCCAGGCTGGGTAACAATATTCGCAAGAGCCAGCGCACCGTCAATGGGTATGAGGTGCAGATCATCGACAACGGCGTCTACCAATTGGCGATGGTGCCGCTGCGAGGTTGGCAGGATATGGACACTCTGGATACCACCGGTTTGCACCCGGCCAGCGACCAAAGCGCGGTAATCAATGTGTCGCACACCCTCTCTGAAAACAGCCGGTTACCCGTGATCTACGCCACGCTAATGCTCTGGAAAGAATCCGGAGAACCCTGGACCGACGATGAACTGATGCCGGTGGCGCGCATTGATCGGTCCAGTGAAGAAAACAACATTGTTGTGCTGTTTAGAGATGGAAACGAAAAGACGCTGTGGAAATGAGCTGGGCGTTGTTGGCAGGGTTCAGCTCCGACCGCTGCGGATAGACGCGATTAAGCGGCTGAACTCCTCCGCCGGAAGCGCCTCGTTGCCGTAGAAACCCTGGAACTCATCACACGCCTGGGCTTGCAAGAACTCGTACTGCTCGGAGGTTTCCACGCCCTCGGCGATAACATTCAGACTCAGGCTACGCCCGACGGCGATGATCGCCTCGGTCAAACCCCGGTCTTCCAGGCTACGGGTCAAGTCGTGGATAAAGGACGCATCGATCTTGATGGTGTCCACCGGGAACTGCTTGAGTGTGGACAACGAAGAGTAGCCGGTACCAAAGTCGTCGATGGCGACCCGTACACCCATAGCCTTTAGTTCTTTCAGGATTTTCACGGTGGCTTCAACATCGCGCATTACCATGCTTTCGGTAATCTCCAACTCCAGCAGGTCCGGGTTCATGCCGGTCTCTTCCAGAGCCAACTTGATGTCGTCCAGCAGATGCTCATCGATGAACTGTCGAGCCGATAGGTTGATGGCCATGCTCAGTGGCGGCATGCCATTGGCTTGCCAGTCGACACTTTGCTGGCAGGCCGTATGAAACACCCAGCGGCCGATAGGAACGATCAGGCCGTTCTCCTCCGCCACGGGTATGAATTGCATTGGCAGGATCATACCCAGTTCCGGGTGTGCCCAGCGCAGCAGCGCCTCCACGCCGGTAATATCCCCGCTCTTCATATTTCGCTTGGGCTGGTAGTACAGGCGAAACTCCTGACGCTCGAGCGCGTGGCGTAGGCTTGACTCAAGCGTCAAGCGCTCCAGAGAGTCATCACTGAGCGACTCGGAGAAAAATTGGAAATTGTTTTTCCCCAGCGCCTTGGCGTGGTACATCGCCATATCCGCATTTTTCATCAATGTCTGCTCGTCATCGCCATCCCGGGGGAAGAGCGTAATGCCGATGCTAACAGTGACTCGAAATTCCTGCCCAACCAACGTGAACGGCTTCGCGCAGGCGGCGAGAATTTTATCGGCGACTGGCGAGACGTGTTGCGGGTCCGCAATATTCGGCAGCAGCACCACAAACTCATCGCCGCCAAGGCGCGCCACGACATCGCTCTCACGAACGGCGCACGCGAGACGCCTGGCGATTTCCTGAAGCAGCTCATCGCCCGCATCGTGACCGAGGGAATCATTGATGTGCTTGAAACGATCCAGATCCAGAAAAAGCAGGGCAAACTGACGCTCATAGCGTCGAGCCTCCAGCATGGACTGCGTCAGCAATCGACTGAAGTAGGCACGGTTGGGCAAGTCAGTCAGGCTGTCATGAAAGGCCAGGTACTCAACTTTTTGCGCATGCTGCACGCGCTCCTCGGTCGCCTGTTGTCGCTCTTTTTGCAGTCGCCAGCTGAGAAACCCCAGAATCCCCGCAATGCCAATCAACAGTCCACTGGCAAACACCGCTCGCCAATAGTATTCCCGAACGGTGGCCCGTGCCGGTGCCAATTGTTCCGCGTGCGAGAGCCCTATAACGACCGAGAGCGGAAACTCGAACAGCTCCCGCACCACGGTATAGCGCTCAACCTGATCCCAGGGGTGCCGAACCAAGGGAGCCGGCGATGAATCGGTGACGCCTGAAGCCTCTCGGGCAACAACACCCAGCGAGGTGCCCACACCAATCTTATCCCCGGTTCTATAGACCCGGAAATTGTCATCGTCGCCCGCGAGCCCAAGCAAGCCCGCCTCGCCCAGCGTGGCACTGTCGTACCCACTGACAAAATACTCCGCATGCACCGCCAAAGTGACAACACCGGAGTCGCGCCCCTGTTCATCCGTCATGCCGCGCGCGAAGTACAAGAATGCGCCAACGTCGGTGTCAATTGGGCGGCTGAGCGTCAATTGCTGGGTACGGAGTGCGCGCTGGAAGAACGCGCGCTCTTCGGCCCGCTCCAGTCCGAATCGACCGTGGGTTGCCAGAAGATTCCCTTCGGGGCTGAGCACGGCGACCGAAAACAGTAGGCTGGGGGGCAACAGATCCTGCTCGTTGAGGTCATCAATGGCGGCCTCGGGCGCCTGGCGCTGGACGTCGTAGCGAACCAGCTTGAGGGTCTGGTCAATTTCGCGCAGCGCGCGCACCACTTGCGCCTCATAGGTTTGCGCAACATCGGTGGTCATGGACGCGTTGTTTCTGGACGCACTTGCTATCACATCAGAGGTCAGATGGAAGGTCGCACTCCAGATCAGGCTCAGACCAATCAGGGCCAGGGCGCCGATCAGCACCGGCGCTTCCAGAAACCGATGAAATCGCCTGCTTCTATCGGTTTTGGCCTGATTCTCTGAAGTAGCGACTGTCATAGGCCTAGAACTCGATATCAACGACCCGAAGGCCATCCGGCACGGCTTCAGCGTCCATGTAGCCAATGGCATTGGGGTTGCGGGTTACCGCTTCCACCAGGGCGGCATGGCTGTTCACAGCTCTCGGCGGCTGGCCGCGACCGGTAAAAATCAGCCGGGACCAATGCGACCGAATCTGGGCGGGTGTACGCCCCAGGTAGTGTTGGTAAAAGTCACTGTGGGCCTGGGTCTGTTCCGCCTGATCAATGGGGACGATCGCTTCGCCCTCAGACAGGTACGTCAGCCGCCCCAGATAGATATCCGCCAGCTGAGTCGCGCTCAGTGTCCGAACCGGGCTGCCGTCAGAAACCACAACAACGACGTCAGCGCAAGCGAAGTGCCCCAACACACTCAGCAGGCCGGTCATTATTATCTTTACGAAAGTTCGTGGCATAGTCAGAGAACCTAGAAAACGAAGTCGACAGTGGCGCTAAACAGGGAAACCGGCTCATCACCCTCGAAACCGGGCTGGGTGTTCGACAAGACGCCGCGTGTTCCCCGCCTAAGGTCAATGCGGTCGTACTGGGCTTTAAAAGCGACGCTGGGCGCGAAGTCCCAGCGGACCCCTATCGCAACACGGCTCTGATCAGACGTGTTTTGCGAGAGGAGCTGATTCAGGATCTCGTTTAGCGGCTCCGCTTGCGGATTGGGAAGCCCTGGATGGGAGAGATCCCCTTTTGCACGCATATCGGCAACGGTCAGGTAGGGGGTGAATGCATTCACTCGAACACCGCCCGTCACGTACCAGCCCTGATGCTCGCCGACAAAGGATTGTGATTTGTTGTTCGCCCACTCCCCCGACACGAACCAGTCACCTGGGTCGTAGCGCCCGCCGAAACTGATGACACGCACGGTGGTGTCATTGAGATCAAATTGGTCAGCGATAAATTCACCGTCTGGGCCAAAGGCGCGGAAGCCGTCAAAAACAGGGTTCAGTACCTCTACGGTAAGGTCAGTTTGTGAATAGCCGGCGAATAACGTCGTGTCCCGCCATTCCAGGGTGTTCGCGAAGGTGAGCGCGTTTTTTGCGTCCATTGCGAAACCGTCAGGTAGATTCGTGCTTTTTTGTCCATAGGACACGTGCAGAAAGTTCGTGATCTCATCGAAGCGTTTTTGGTAAGTGATGCCGACACCATCGGAATTGGTGATGGGCACCAGATTGTAAACCTCGGGCTCCGGCCGAACTGTAGCCGTGGCATAACCGACTTTTCGGTACTCGGAGGTCATAAAAGAGGGCAGGATGGTACGCCCGACACGAATGGTGAGCTCGGGCGTCAATTCATAGCTCACATTGGCCCACTCAACCTTCGGATCAAACGAGCCGTCGTAACCTTGTTCCGACACGACCTGAAGCACAGCTCTGAACTTTGACGCAAAATTCGATGAAAGCTGAAGTCCGACCTTACTGTCGACTTTTGCGCTCCATTGATCACTGTAACCGGCACCCTCATCGGCAAGCAGGCCGGAGGTGAAGTCCGCCTGGTCCTCATCGGAGTGAACGACGCCGAGGGTACCAAAACCATCGATGCTCCAGCTCGACGCGCCAACATTGCCGCTGGCAACAAGCGCAACAACCGGCAGGAGCATTGCCCGAAACATGTTTGAAAATCGGTTCATTGCAGTGTTTTTACGGACAGTACAGCGTTTCATAGTCCCCTTCCGAGCAGCTTCCCGACGAGCGGTTGGCGGAGAAATGTAAGTTTTTTATATCAGTAAGCAAACTATAGCACGAGGGGGTATATAGAACGAGTAAAGGGTATCTGCACAGCATACCCAATATTGTAGATGACGCCTCCCCGCAACGTCCGTAGGCTGCCGGTATCTCTATTGAATTGATACTCAACTGCTTTTCGAGGAAGCTGCCATGTCAACATATTCGCCATTCACCCCCTTGCGCTCAGTTCACTTTCTGTTGAGGTGGATGGGCATTCTGCTCACCATCCTTGTGCTCTCGGCCTGTGGAGGCAGCAGCGACGACTCTGACGCCGACCCCGACGGTGGCGACTTCGGCAGTGACAACCCCGGCGGGAACACAGGCAACGGCAACGGTACAGGCTCGCAAGGCGGTGGTACGGGCTCACAAGGCGGCAGCATTGATTTGGCCAACTATTTGGTGCCAGCCACCAATGGAACCCGCTCGTTTGATGAGTACATGGTGAGCGATGGCACGGTATCGCCTGACTGGTCCTATACCGAGGTCTGGCAAGTATCCGCCAACCAGGCGACGTTGACGGACGAGGACAACGTGGTGACCACGCTCAGTATCGGCAATAGCGAGCTGACCATCAGCAGTTGGGGGCTGTCCTACCGCATCCCTCGACACGTCAACCCAGGCGGTACCTACCAGGATTCCTGGGGGGACAATTTCAGAGTATTTGGCCCCTTCGCCAGCCGGACCTTTTCCGTGGGCAACTCATCGCCCTCTCGAACTGATCAGGATGTCATCATCATTATCAGCCATGACGCCGACTGGAACGATATCGAAGTAGGCTACTACGCCAGAGGGCTGGGTTTTGTGGGAGGCGACTGGTATGAGGACTGCCCAAGTAATATCCAACTGACGCTGGAGACCCAGTATGCTCAGCTATGTGGATCCTATTATTACAGTGAAATATTGCAGGGTAACCATTCGACGCCCGACAACAACCAGAGTCCTGGGGGAAACGGCAGTACCGGTGGTACAGGTAGTACCGGTGGAACCGACGTAACCGTCAACCCCACCACCAGCACAACGCTGATTCCCGCCAGTTCGAGCGCCTGCTCCGGGAATACATTGGGCTCTAGCGGCGATCTGGTGGCAATCAATACGCCGCTTCAGGTTGACGCAACGATCATCAACAGCCTGACATTACGCTACGACATGGATGTGTTTTTCGGCGAGCCTACCCGTAAGGCGGTGGTCGCCTGGGAAGGTAGCGGCGGGCTGTATAACCCCATCTGGCTGGCCGAAGTTCACAACCCCCAAGGGCTGCAATACGTCACCGCCAGCGGCCAACGGGTGTTCGCATCTTACCTCGCAGGAAGCACCCCCGCAGCGGGTGCGGGCTTCGGGTTTGACACTACCGGGAGCCCCTCGTGGTCACAAACCTTCGTCACCCTGAGTGGCAGTAATCAGACCGACTTCGGTGTCAGCGCTGATGAAGCGAAGAACATTTACCGGGCCTGCTTCAACCTGGCCAACGTCCGACTGCTACGCTTCAACGGAAGTACCGCCCAGACGCTGTCGAACTAGCACGACTGGGCACTTTTTAAGCAACAAGTAATTGCCACGCCAAACCGCTTTGAGCTATATTGACGCTAAAGTCAACATGTAGGCCTAATGTGCCCGACGCTCATTGAGGTAGAAGCATGCAAATAAATGATCAGCTCTGGCTGTCGCTGGTCGACAGCTTCAGCGCCGCTGCGGTCGGCACGGGCAGTTGGTTGGACTCGCTCTCACAACTGGCCGATGCAACCGGGTCCCGCGCAGGCGAGCTGATCGGCCTCGGCTCGGCCAACACTGTTCCCTTCAACTGGGTTAGCGGTTTGTGCTCGGAGTGGGCCGAGGACTTTCTCGCGTGCGGCGGCGGCGACCCCGGGGTCAACCCGTTTGTTCGCGCAGGCTCTCAGCTGTCGGTTCTTCAGGTCGCCTCCAGCGCTGAATTTGTAAGCGCACAGGAGCGTCGCAGCAATCGGTTTATCGCCGAGCATACCCAGCACTACGATATTCCTTATATCTGCCTGACCCCGCTTGTCAAAGAGAGGGACTCTCTCGTGGGGCTGGCGGTTATGCGCTCCGGCAAACAGGGCGAGATCACCGATGCCCAAAAAGCCTTGTTCACATCGATCGCTCCCCATATACGCGCGGCTGTGCGCACCCAGATGGCCCTGGAGCACCAGAGCGATCTGTTGGCAGCCGGCACGCTGGAGGCCCTTTCTCTTGCCGTATTTATCTGTGACCGACGGGGCCACGTCAAGGCTGTGACTCCGCGAGCCGAGGAGCTGCTGGGCCAGCAGGATTGCCTGCGTTTACGCGGTGGCGTACTCGGCGCCGCAACCCAGACCGACAGCCGCCTCCTCACGAATGCCATTGGTACCGCGGCAGCGGGGCTGCGAGCGCCCGGGGCGCCGCTCGCCACCACCCTGGTACTGAAAGGCAAACGCACTCAGCCCTATGTCGTCGAGGTACTGCCCGTACCGCGCCGTGAATATGCCTTTGGCTTTGAACCCCGCGTTTTGGTGGTAGCGCGGGACGCCCGGGTAGACTCCTCCCGTATGCAGTTGCTGTTGCGCGCGGCTTTCGGTTTGACTCTGGCAGAGGCCGATGTGGCCCAGCAATTGGCCGAAGGGAACACCACCGAGGCCATTGCCCTACAACGCGGTTCATCGCTGGGCACGGTACGCACTCAAATTCGCGCTATCTACAACAAGCTGGATGTCCACCGGGTCAGTGAGCTGGTCGCCCGCCTGCAACAGTTACGCTGATGATAAAAAGGGGCTTCACCGCTACCCACATGTAAAGACAACCGCCGTACCCCTTAGGCCCGCATGACAGGCGCCTCCGGCTGTGTGTATAATTTATCCAATACATATAATAATCACGTTAGCCGGAGCGGTAATCTACCCGCTTATTCTTTACAGGCCATTATGATTCAGCAAAGTCAGATTCCCGCCCATTGGCAGGCAGACTTCCATCGCTACCATGCAGACACAATTGGATGCAGAGTGGAGTCGGGCCGACGCCGCGCTCTACCGGGCCAAGCACGAAGGGCGCAACCGCTCGGTGCTGGCAGAAACCTCACAGTAAGTTGATCACAATGATTCCACGCCCACTTCTACGTCTTTGGTCCACATTCTGCGGTTCGGGACTCCTGCTTGGTACGCTGCTGTTCGCCGTCTCTCTCACCCCCAGTCTGGTGCCCCGCCCTTTTGCGTTGCAGGTGGTGCTATCCGGCGTCGCGCTCGCGGCCGGTTATGGCGTCGGGGTTTGCGGGCGCTGGCTGTGGGACTTTATGGAGTTACCGCACCTGCCCCGTCGGCCTCGTCGCTACCTGAAGCTGGCGTGGACGCTAATCAGCCTCGGCATTGCCGTGGTCTTTTTGGCCAGGGCGGCGACCTGGCAGAACTCAATCCGGGATTTGATGGCGATGGAGCCTGCCGGTGGCACGCGACCAATCATGCTTGGGCTGCTGGCGCTGTTGCTGTTCGTGTTCATTATTGCGGTAGCACGCTGTTTCCGATTTATTGCCCGGCGCCTGACGCGCGGCCTGAATCGCTTTGTGCCCCGGCGTATATCCATCGTCATGGGCTCCACCGGCGCATTGATACTGTTCTGGCTTGTGGTCGAAGGCATGGCGACCCGACTGATCCTGAATACCTTTGAAACCTCCTTTCAGCAACTCGATGCACTGGTGGAGTCCGAACAAGATCCTCCGCAATCACCCACGCTCGCGGGCAGCCCGGATTCATTGATCGACTGGCAGGACCTGGGCCGTCAGGGGCGGCGTTTTGTCAGCGGCGTTCCGACACCCGCAGAGCTTGAGGAATTCTTTGGTGAAGAGAGCGCCGAACCCGTGCGGGTTTATGTTGGGCTCAATGCCGCGGAAACGATTGCCGAACGGGCCGATCTGGCGCTGCAGGAACTGATCCGCGCCGGCGGCTTTGAACGGGAAGTACTGGTTGTTGCCACGCCCACTGGCACCGGCTGGATCGACCCGGGCTCGATCAACAGTGTGGAATACCTGCACCGTGGCGACGTCGCCAGCGTGGCCGTTCAATACTCTTATCTGCCCAGCTGGCTGACACTGATGACGCGACCCGAGTACGGCGCGGAAACCGCCCGGCGGCTGTTTGAGGCTGTGTACGGGCACTGGAGCGGCCTGGATGAAGCGGAGCGTCCGCGCCTGTACTTGCAGGGGCTAAGTCTGGGCGCGCTCAATTCCGAGCGTTCGGTGGATATCTGGGATATCGTCGCCGATCCGATCCACGGCGCCCTATGGAGTGGCCCGCCCTTTCGCAGTGCTACCTGGCGCTGGATCACCGACAACCGTACGCCCGACTCACCGGCGTGGTTGCCGGCGTTTCGCGATGGTTCGGTAATTCGTTTCACCAATCAGGACAGTACCTTGGCCCCCGTTCAACGGGGCTGGGGGCCCTTGCGCATTGTGTACCTGCAGTACGCCAGTGACCCGATCACTTTTTTCGAGCCCCAGTCCTTTTACCGCGAGCCCGAATGGATGGCAGAGCCCCGCGGCCCGGATGTTTCCGAGCACCTGCGCTGGTACCCGATCATCACCTTTATGCAACTGGCCGCCGATATCGCCGGAGCCGAGAGTGCCCCCATCGGCTACGGGCACACCTATGCCACCGAACACTATATTGATGGCTGGCGCGCGGTGAGTAATCCGCAGGGATGGGATGATGCTGCCATCCGTCGGCTGAAAGCGGCCATTGGTGATTTAGGCGACTAATCACGCTTGCCTTCGCCGTCCGCTAGATGACATGCTATAGACGAGAACGACGCCTCATTTCGATACAAAAAGGATTGCACCATGTCGATTGAACTCATCACCTATGACCCGGACCGTCACTACCAACTCGTCGCCAACTGGATGCGCCAGCCCGAGGTCGCACGCTGGTGGGGCAACCCCCAGGACAACCTGTTCATGTTACGCGGACAGCCCAAAGATCAGTGCGCCCTGATCTGTAATGAGGGCACACCGGTAGGCTACCTCAGTTGGCAGCAGCCGAGCGAGTCGGAGCTACGTGATGCGGGCCTGGAGGATTTGCCCCTCGACATGGTCGATGTGGACATTATGATTGGCGATACGTCCACCCTCGGCAAAGGCGTCGGCCCAAAGGCGCTCGCTCAGCTATTTCGTCACCTGGCCGAACAGGGTGTGCCGCGCGCGGGCATCGTCGGCGCGGTGGACAACCTGAGAGCCATGCGTGCCTACGCCAAAGCAGGTTTGGTGCCGTTCAGGGATTTTTATGCCGCAGGCAAGCGTTACCGGTACTTCACCAAAGTGCTGAACGCCAAAGAACGGGTCACCAGTGCATAAGACCCCGTTAACGAATGTCCAAACTGCCTATAAACCCTAGATCAGCACTTACGATTTCTGACTTACCGCCCCGGAGTACGCTAGCCATGAACAACTAAGCCTGACTTTCTATTGAGCTCGTTTCAATTAACAGGGTTAGTGGCTGTAGCGACAACCGGAGGCGTCATGACCATCAGTGCGCAATCAATCTCTTTACAATGGAGCGACGGCAGTGTCGCTTTTCCCAGCCTCAGCTATACCTTATCACCGGGGTTTCACGCATTGGTTGGCCCCAACGGCTGCGGAAAGTCCAGTCTCGCGCGGGTGCTGGCGAGTCAGGCGGCGCAACCCGAATTGCTGCCCAGCAGCGGCCACGTTCATCGAACCGGCAGCCTTGGCTATGTCGGCCAAAGCGAGCAAGCACCAACAGGCACACTGGCCACGTACTTGAGTGCTGAACCCCGACTGGCAGCTCTGCAGCGCATCGCCGAGGGTAGCGTAGCGGCTGCTGACTTTGATGAGGTAGGTGATCGATGGCATTTTGCCGATGACCTTCGCCAACAGCTCCAGGACGTAGACCTGTGGTTGCCCGCCATGGGGTTCGACATGCCCCTAGCCAACTTGAGCGGTGGTGAGTTTATGCGCCTGCAGTTGCTCAAGGTCTTTGGCAAATGCCCGGATAACCTCATCCTCGATGAGCCGAGCAACCACCTGGATGCGGAAGGCCGCGCGTGGCTGCTGAAACAGTGTGAAGCCTTTTGTGCTCTGCCTGATCGCTGCCTGCTGGTGATCAGCCATGACCGGCAACTGTTACAGCATGTGGATAGCGTCAGCGAGCTTACCGCGCTCGGGTTGGGACATTACCGTGGCAACTACAGCGACTATGCGGAGCAGGCCGACATAAAACGGACAGCCGCTGAACGGCAGCTGCACGATGCCATCAAGCAGAAGAAGCACATTCAACAGAAGCTGCAGAAAACCCGCGAGAAAGCGGAAAAGCGCGGAGCGAAAGGCAAGGCTGACCGGGCCAAAGGCGGCCAGGCCAAAGTGATGCTCGACTTTTCCAAAGAGCGCTCCCAGCAGACCTCAAAGGCGCTGAAGACACAGGTAGAGCGCCAGACGGCGCAGGCCAAAGAAGAACTCACGGAGGCTCAACAGCGCGTCGCAGCAAGACAAGACATTCATATCCGTTTTTCAGACAGCGCCGCTACCCGGAAAAAACGTTTGTTGCATACTGAACATCTGGTGTTGCCCTTTGGCAATAATGAGCCTTGCACGTTCACGCTGAGACCGGGCGACAAACTTCATGTGCGCGGGGCCAACGGCAGCGGAAAATCGACCTTACTGAAAGTACTCGCTCAGCAGATCAGCCCTGCCAGCGGCACGCTGACACTGAATACCCGCGCGCACTTTCTCGATCAACGGTTCTCGTTGGTAAATCCAGACCTGAGTGTGCTGGAAAATCTCACGGCGTACGCAGACGCACTGTCAGTCACTGAAGCTCGCACGGCACTGGTCCAATCCGGGTTGACGAGAGAGGCCGCGGAGCGCCCGGCCAGTACCCTGAGCGGCGGAGAGACAATGAAGCTGGCAATGCTGATGGTTACCCTGCAACCTGAACCCGAACTGCTACTGTTCGATGAACCGGACAACCACCTGGACATTCTGTCTAAACAGCAGTTGGCGCAAGCCATCAAGGCCTATCCTGGCGCGCTGGTTGTGGTCAGCCACGACCACTACTTTGTGGAAGATGCAGGGATTCATAAGGCGCTGATCTTGGGGTAGACTTATACCCTACTAAAGTAATGCCGCTCCAAGGAGGGATTATGCGTCAACCCGGTCAAAACCTGCTCATTGCCGCCGCTTTTTTTACCGCTCTGGCAGCCCTTGCACACATCGGCTGCATCGTCTTCGGAGCAGAGTGGTACCGTTTCTTCGGCGCCGGCGAGGAGATGGCCCGGATGGCTGAGGCAGGCCACTGGTATCCGGCTGCGGTCACCGCTGCCATTGTTGCCCTCCTGTTGATCTGGTCACTCTATGCGCTCTCGGGCGCGGGTGTCATCCGACGTTTACCGTTTCTACGCCTCGCCCTGTGCTTGATCGCCGCTATCTTTCTTGTCCGAGGGGTGGCGTTTGTCGGACTTATGCCAGCCTTCCCGGAAAACAGCCTGACCTTCTGGCTGGTGAGCTCAAGTATCTGTTTGGTGCTGGGCGCACTCTACGCTTTTGGAACCTATCACAAATGGACTGCCTTGAGTGGCAATTCTGCCCCCACCCCGAAAAACCTAAACTGAGAAACCACTATGAAAACCGTCTTTAGCTCACTCGCCCTTTTCCTGCTTCTGGCAACCCCCGCAGCCCTCGCTGTTTGCGATAAAACAGAGCCTGAGTTTTTCCAAGCAATAGCGGTATACAAAGAGAACGGTAGCCAAGCGTTTATTCAACGTATCCTGAAAGGTGGCCCACTAGAGAACGATCAACGCGCTCTTTCACAATCTCAGTCACTCAATCAAATAGAGAATTTCTTTGGAAAATTTGAATCGGGAAGTGTTTTGAGCACCAAGCTCATCGGAAACCGTACTTGCTACCTCATCGGGGTACTTGAGTATCAAAATGGGCCAGCCTTCTTTGTGGCGACCTACTATCAAGCATCCAACGGAATCGCAGCAACCTCGATGTTCTTCCAGACTGAGCCTGAGAAATTATTGCCCATGAACTTTTTGATTGACTGACACAATAGCGCACGATGAGAACAGTCGACATTCTTGCTGTTGGCCTGCGAGCGAACTCATCGCCGCGCAGTAGCTCTAAGTGACGCGAATATCAGTTCCCCAAGGATGAGCTTATGAAAATTTTTTTCAGTCGGTTGGCAGTCCTCACTATGCTGGTGGCCTTAAGCGGTTGTTCAGTGTTCGGAAACTGGCTAGCCGTTGAAGCGTTGCAAGAAGCATCCGACAGCAGAATCGCTTACGGTTCCAGTTGCTTACATATGAGCACGACCTGTAGCGCCAGCCGATACCGTGAATGGCCAACGTCAGATGGCCGTACCGGCTGTTCCTGCGACAACTGATCAGGCCACTGCGACATTCTGCCACATCCCCCCAAACGCGGATTGTGCTAGCATCGTGCGGTCATGTACCCAAACCCTGTTAAAGCCCAGTCAAGGATTCGCGGTGATGTCTTCCACAGATTGCAGCCCTGGGGGCTTCAGGCTCCTTGGCAGTATTGTCGCGAGCCTGCTACTGGCCGCTTGCACACACCCCTACCAACCCACAGAAACGGCAGGCGACACTGTCGACTGCGACCAACCGGATCAGATGCTGACCGTGCATTGCGGCCGCACCCCCAGCACCGCTTTCTCCCCCGACGGCGAGCCGTGGGCCGTCTATGTGGTGGGTGAGCATGTGACTATCAGCCGCTCAAAGAATGAGGGCGTATCCTTCGAGGCACCGGTTCAGGTCAATGCCATCCCCGAGCCCATTTACACCAACGGCGAAAACCGCCCGAAAATTGCCTTTGGGCCGGCGGGCGAAGTCTATCTGTCCTGGAGCATGGTCACCGAGGGCCGGTTTAACGGCGACGTGCGCTTTACCCGCTCCCTCGACGGCGGCGACCAGTTTGAGCCGCCTCGCACCCTCAACGATGACGGCCTGATCACCAGCCACCGTTTCGATGCGCTTCATGTCAATGACGAGGGCAAGCTGTTTCTCACCTGGCTGGACAAGCGCGACGAGGTGGCCGCACGCACGGCGGGCAAGGATTACCCCGGCGCAGCCTTGTATTACACGGTCTCCACCGACCGGGGCGACAGCTTTGCCCGCAACCGCAAGGTCGCCGATCACAGCTGCGAATGCTGCCGGATAGCCACCGCACCGGCCCCCGGCGGCGAGGTGGCGGTGTTCTGGCGCCACATTTTCGGAGAGGAACTGGAAATCCGCGACCACGGTTTTGCGATACTCGGGCGCGAAGGCGTCACGCTAGGCACACAGCGGGCCACACGGGACCATTGGGTGCTGGACGGCTGCCCGCACCACGGCCCGGCTCTGGCGTCGGCGGACGACGACGGCTATCACCTCGCCTGGTTTACCGCCGGCGACGTCGGTAGCGGCATTTTCTACGCGCACTATGACCCGGACACCGGGAACAAGCACCAACGGCGGCAGGTGGCCGGCGCGGGTGCAAGCCACCCGGCTATCGCCCGGGCAGAGGGTCGATTGCACCTGGTGTGGAAGCAATTTGACGGTGAGCGCACGCAGATCAGACGGATCATCTCCACCGACGGAGGTGCCAGCTGGCAGCCGGAACAGGTGTTGGCATCGACGGCGGGCGGCTCGGACCACCCCTTGCTGGTCACCCACGAGGATAACGTCTGGCTGAGCTGGCATACCCAGGATGAAGGACTACGGCTGGTGGCACTATGATTTCACTCAGACGCGGTTTTTGGGTACTGGCGCTCATGATCTCGGCCATGCCCGCGTGGGCGACCGAGCCCCAGCCCTTTACCGCCGATACACTGAAACAGATTGAAGAGACACATGCAGGCAAGCCCTTTCTCCTGGTGATGTGGGAAGTGTCCTGCCCACCCTGTCGGCGGGAATTGGCCGTCCTCGGCCGTTTAAAAGCCGCCTATCCGGCGCTGCGTATCGCGCTGATCGCCACCGATGAGTTCCGCCACCGCGCCGAGGTGGCCGAGATACTGGCGGATAAAGGCCTGTCCGGGGCCGACGCCTGGCTCTTTGCGGATGCCAACATCGAGCGACTTCGCTACACTGTAGATCCGGAGTGGTTCGGGGAGTTGCCCCGCAATTACTTTTACGCCGCCGATGGCAGCCGGGTTGGCGTCAGCGGCATGGTGCGGGAAAGCGCCTTGACGGCTTGGGTCGAGGAGCATGCCGATCAGTTCTAAAAGGAGGCCGCGCCATGCGCGCACATATTCTGCAGCACGTCCCGTTTGAAGGCCCGGGCAGTATTGGCCACTGGCTGAAAGCCCGCCAGGCCGAGGTCACCACCACCCGCCTGTTTGAGTCCACCGCCTTTCCCGCCGTAGCCGAGATTGATCTGCTGGTCATCATGGGCGGCCCCATGAGCATCAATGACGAAGACACCCTCCCCTGGCTGGCACCAGAAAAGCGCTTTATCGGCGAAGCCATCGCGGCCGGACTACCGGTCATCGGCATCTGCCTGGGCGCGCAGTTGATGGCGGCCAGTCAGGGCGCCCGCGTCTACCCCGGGCCGGAAAAGGAGATCGGCTGGTTTCCGGTGGAGGCGATTGAACACTGCGCCGATGCCTTTGTCTTTCCCCCGACCTTTATGGCCTTTCACTGGCACGGTGAAACCTTTGAGCTGCCCACCCATGCCGTGCACCTGGCCCGTAGCGCCGGGTGCACAAACCAGGCGTTCCAGATTGGAGAGCGCGCCATCGGCTTGCAGTTTCACCTGGAAACCACGCCCGAGAGTGCCGCCGACATTATCGACCACAGCCGCCACGAACTGGTGGCCGAGCGCTATATCCAGTCAGAAGCAGAGCTGCTGAGCGCCGACGCCGGCGACTACGCCGGGCTCAACCGGCTGATGGTGCAGGTGCTGAATTACCTGGTCCGAGACTGCTGATGCCGCAATTGCCCTACTCCCAAGCCTGTGAGAACAACAAGCACCCGATTCTCGACGTGTTGCATCGGGCCTTTAGCGATCGCCGTCGTGTGCTGGAAATCGGCGCCGGTACCGGCCAGCACGCCGCGCACTTCGCACGGGCGCTGCCACACCTGGAATGGCACACCAGCGACCTGCCCGAAAACCACAGCGGCATCAACGCCTGGATCGATGCCTATCCCGCTCCCAATCTGCACCGCCCGGTTACCCTCGACCTGCGCACCAGCGCTTGGCCCGGCCCGTTTGATGGCGTCTACTCGGCCAACACAGCGCACATTGTGAGCTGGCCTCTGGTGCAGCGACTATTGGCCCTCGCCGGCAACGGCCTGCCCGAGAACGGGATCCTCGCGCTCTATGGACCCTTCAATTATCAGGGTCGCCACACCAGCGACAGCAACCGCGAGTTTGACGCAATGCTGCGCGCGCGCGACCCGGAGAGCGGCATCCGTGACTTCGAAGCGGTATGTGCGGAGGCCCAAAGGCACAAGCTGCGATTGGACGAAGACAACGCGCTGCCCGCCAACAATCGCTTACTGATATTTCGAAAACCGGTCTATACTGGCTAAAACCACCTCGGCAAGGAGCACCCTTGTGCACAGAATAGCCATAATAGCGATAACCTGCTTGACCCTCTGCGCGTGCACCACCACGCAACAGCGACTTCCGGATATTGATTACGATGTGGCCTTGGGGGCCCCGGAAAATACCGAAGATTTCGCTCTCACGGAGAGAACCACCTTCGAAGAGCCACTGCTCGGCACGCTCTTGACCTACAAAAATCGCTATTTCCCTACGGATCAAATTTCCTTGTACGTCTACCCCATCCCTCACTTTCAGTGGGATAATCAAGAGCAGATGCTCGAAGGCGAAATGCAGGAAACGCTGGACGAAATCGACCACGCCATTGACCTGGGGCACTATCAATCGCGCACCGACGCGTCCACCGAGCCTTTTAGTGTCGTTCACGACGGTGCTCACTACGAGGGTCTGAAAGCGTCGTTCGAAATGGTCTTACAGGGCGGATTGGAGATCCATTCCAACACCTATCTCTTTATCGAAAAAGACAAGTACATCAAATTCCGCACCAGCTTTGTCACTGAGGAAACCGTGCCCACCGACGGCGACCAAGCCGTCCGGCAAATTCTTCCACGGCTCGATATTCCTGGCGAATCCGAATACATGCACGAACTGCGCGCAGCTTACAGGGAATACACAACGCAGTTGTTTATGGAAGCCCTGCTGCAGATGGTTGAAGAGATGCCTGAGGAATAGTCAGGACGCGGATCGCATTGGACAAAAAATCGAATGAGAACCGCGCCCCTTTAGGACTGAACAATTAACTGACGGCGCTTTCCTCCATCAGCGCATCATCCAGGCGATTGGCCCGTCTGGCCGCCTCGCGCCCTTCGCAGCGCTCAACGTAGGCGGTAAACGCCGGGCGCGGGTCGATGTTTTTCATCATCATTTCCCAGCCCAGGTAGCTCGACATGACCAGGTCGGCCGTGGTGAAACTGTCGCCACACAGGTAGGGCTGCGCCGTCAGTGTTTTCTCGAGCGTATTGATCGCGTCCTCGATGTGACCGCAGCCAATAGCGACAGCACACTCGTCATCAATCGGCCATTTATAGGCCTTGGCACTGGTTGCCATTTCAAACGGCCCCGCCGCAAAAAACAGCCAACGGTAATAACTTGCACGCGCCGGGCTATCGAGCGCGGGGGCCAGGCCGCTGTCCGGGAACTGTTCCGCCAGATAGGTGCAGATCGCCACGGTTTCCGTAATCACAGCGCCCTTATGGGTCAGGGTGGGTACTTTACCCATCGGGTTGAGCTTGAGGTATTCCGGTGACTTGATGCTGCCGCCAAATTCCATTACTTCCACCGAATAGGGCTGGCCCACCTCTTCCAGCATCCAGCGAACTACGCGGCCACGGGATTGCGGATTGGTGTACAGGGTCATGGTATTCATCGTCTTTGCTCCTTGATTATCATCATTCACAGATTGAATTCCGGGCGCGCGCTCCAGCCACTCCAACGCCACGCCACCGACTTTACGCCCTAAATAGGCTGGAACCCGTCCTAGTTATGGTTCATCATTGCCTGGTGTCGAATAGGGAGAAAAGAACACCCATGTCAGGTCCCACTACCCGCGTGCTGGCACTGCTGGAGCTGCTCCAGGCTCGAGGCCGACTCTCTGGCGCCGAAATCGCCGAACAACTCGACGTGGATCGACGCACCGTGCGTCGCTACATATCGGTACTCGAAGAGTTGGGCATTCCCGTGACCACCGAGCAAGGCCGTTACGGGGGCTATATGCTGGTCCCCGGGTTCAAGCTGCCCCCACTGATGTTTACTGAGGCAGAAGCGCAGGTCATTACCCTGGCGCTGCTCGCCATGCGTGAACATGACCTCCTTGAAGATGACGTCGCCCTGGCGAGCGTACAGGCCAAACTTGAGCGTGTGATGCCGACGCACCTTAAAGCGCAGGTTCAGGCCATCGGCACCACGACACAATTGATTCGCCCCAACCAGGCGTCGAACCATCGGCAATTGCTCGACCTGACACAAGCGACTCAGGCCCGTCAGAACGTCAGCATGACCTATCAATCACCTCAGGGCGATCGCATGCAACGTCAGCTCAACCCCTACGGTCTGGTGTTTCGCGCGGGCTACTGGTATGTGAGTGGCTACTGTCACCTGCGCCAGGCCTTGCGTTCCTTTCGGCTCGACCGGCTATCCGGTATCACCCTTTTGGACAGGGTGTTTGAGCGACCCGCCAATTTTAATGCTGCCCGCCATTTGCAAGACAGTTTGAGCTGCGCCCGGCGCCGTTACCCGGTCAGCGTACTCCTGCACACAGACATTGGAAAAGTGACGGCGTGTATGAGCGATATGGAGGCGATGCTCGATCGCCAGGATAACGGCACCCTGCTGACCACCAGCACCGACAGTTATTGTTGGTTCGCGTGGTGGCTGACACAGCTGCCGTTCGAGTTCACCATTCAGTCACCCGATGCCCTGAAAGACGCACTGAAGGAACATATTCAGCGGCTGCTCAGGGCCCTGTAACGGATTGCGCGCCACAATCTGTCAGAATCCTTAACACCCTCCAACAAAAGCATTTCTGCCTGGCACGCTTTCCCTTTATAAAACAACCGCTTCCGCAGTGCCGGGAATAGGTCTTGCTTTACGCATTGTCCCGCCAGCAGGTATTCGGCCGCACTCAGTCACCAAGGAGAAAGTCATGTATGGGTATCGCTCACTCGCTGCACTCACGTTTTTCTGTATCGCGTTTCTTGCCGCCTGTGGTGGCAGCTCATCGGGTGGCGGCCAGCCAACTCTCGACGAAATCTCTTATCACCTGGTAGCAACAACTCTGGATTTTGGGGCCTATGCTCCACCGGCACCGGAGAACGAGGGCGATCCTCAGGCGATGTCATTGATGGTGGTGCCTGACCAGCAGGTGGACTGCACAGGAGGGGGAACGGCATTTTTCAGCTACGAGCTCAGTGAAATTGACCCCAACGACACGGATATGTCGGCGGAGTACAACCAGTGTGTGTACGACTACGGCGCGCTAACCAATCGAACACATGGACATTACACACAAGTTCGACAAGCCCCCCGGACGGGCTATGACAGCACGTACCGCTACACCATGGATCAGTTTGAATCGCGTTTCACCCGCGGCGACAACTATTTCTCTCAAGTGATGCACGGCACCCAAGTCGGCTCATTTTCCGGCAACCTGCGCCACCACTACGAAGCCGATCTGAGCGTTGATTATGATTACCGGTGTAACGATCTTGCGGAAAACTACAGGACCCAGTTCACCACGGTAACCACCCTCGAGATGGAGGGTGGCGGCATGACTTATGAAAGCAACGGCACCATCAACTACAGCGGCCACCGGGAGATCGACGGCCAATTCACGGTTGAGACATTGGAACCGCTGTATATGGAAGTTATCAATCAGCAGCCGGTCAGCGGCCGTATGCGCCTAAGTGATCAGGCGGGCAACTCGACCACGATAGAATACGTGGAGGGTGGTGTCTATATCAACGGTAATTTCTACACCATAGCGGAGTTGGAGGCGCTGTATACCAGCAGCGTTCATACTGCCTACATGTGCGTCTATTTCGGCGTTATTCCCGGGGATGGCGGCAGCAATGGTGGTGGACTGGGTGACGATGAAGGTATCAATGTGCTGATCAATGGTGAACCGCCGCTTGCGAATGCGATGACGGTGTCAACGGCGCATTACCACGAGCAAAACAACCACCTATCTCTTCTGCGTCAGGACATGACGTCCTCAACAGAGGTACAGCTTATTTCACTATCACTATCCGGCATCACAGGACCCGGCACCTACGAACTCACTCCGTTCGGTAGTGGGTTCGGCGACGGGACATTCTCTTTCAATTATGCCTCCTACGCCAAATCCATTGACGGACAGGCGGCAATATGGAGCACCTACATCGAGGGCGGCGGCGGTTCTATCACGATCGACACCTTGACCGACAATCGCGTTAGCGGCTCGTTTCAGTTGGTCGCAATGCCCGACAACAGCGGGGGCTCGACCGCCGAGGCGACGGGTACGGTGACTATGGAGGGGAGTTTCGACCTCGCGGTGCAGCGTCTCGACTGAGTGATACGTACGTTCAGTTTTGGTGCCTCAGTGTCGGATTACGGCCTGCGGCCTAATCCGACCTACTCAAACAATGGCTCCTCTTCTCATGTAGGTCGGGTTAGCCCACAGGGCGTAACCCGACGCGATACCCTAAGGGCTAGAAATCGAACCTCATGCCCACCCCAAAGTAGCGGCCTTCATCGCGGACATCCTGCTCATAGTGCCGGGTTTCGTCAATCTGCACATAGTTGCGGAACGGCTCCGCCAGAAGGTTGCCAACGTCAGCATAGACATTGATATGTTTGTTGACCTGGTAGCCGAAGTGCAGGGCCAGCCGGTCGCGGGAGCGGGTTTTGTTCCCCGTAAATCCGCCGCCCTCCATTGTCTGCCCGTACCAGTTGATCCAGGGTGAACGGTAGTTATAGGACAGGCGCGTGGTAAAGGCACCGTCTTCATAGAAGACCGCCGCGTTGTACGTCCACTCAGACAGGCCTATCAGTTCAACGTACTCACCAAAGTTGCCCTCACCATCAGGCTCCCGGTTTTTGCCGTCCATGTAGGTGGTATTCGCCATGACCCCGATGTTGCTCCAGGCTCCCGGCAAAAAGTCCAAAAAGGTCTGTACATTGAGTTCATACCCGGTGATCGACCCCTCCCCGGCATTCTCGGGCCGACTGAGTTGGACAGTGCCATACTCAGGATCCTCGATGCGGCGGGTGTAATGATTGGTGAAGCCGAACAGATCCCGATAGAAAGCGGCCAGACTCACGTACCCGGAGTCTGAGAAATAATACTCGATACTCAGGTCGTAGTTGTCCGAGGTGAGCGGTTCGAGATCCGGGTTCCCCGCCGAGCCAAAAGCATCAATTTCCGACTCAGGTGCGTTCGGGTTTTCCGGGCCGGTACTTACGACCTGATCAATCCGCATGGCCGGATTGAGGGCCGCAAACTCGGGGCGTGTTCGGGTTTGCGTAAAACCGGCTCTGACCTGAACTTTATCGGTCAACTTGGCGCGCAAGCTGAAATTCGGCAAGACGTCAACATAACTGGCCTCTCGCTCTCTCGGCTCGTAGCGCGTCTCCCCCTCAAAGGTCACCGCCGAGACGCCGGCATAGGTGCCCTCGGTCTGAACCACCCGAACGCCGAGTAGACCATCGAAATCCACGCCTCCCAGCTCGAAGAAGTAGCGCCCCTGCAGATAAGCGGCATAGGACTGCTCTTCCGCCAAAAATGCTGTGTTCGGATCGACCGCAACGGGGTCGTTAGCCCAGCGTTCACGGTCCCGCGCCTGCCATTCATAGTCGAGTTCATCCAATGCTGCTCGTGACAGATCACGCAACGCCTGACGGTTGCGAATCACACTGGCTCTGGACGGCGCCAGGTAGGAGCGAAAAGCCTGGGCATCGCCCCGGAAGGGGTTGGTGGTCGAAACGATGTCAACCGGCAGGTCGGCCAGCGGTGTGGCCAGGTCCAGGGTCCATGCATAGCGCCCGCCGTCCTCGAGAGTCGCATCCCGGTCCGTGATTCTGAACCCCATATCCAGTCGCTGCAGGATCGGCCAGTCAGTGTGATAGCGGGTGTCGAATCGCCACTCAAAACCCTCACCCGATGTCATAAAGCTTCTTTCCCAGTAACCTCGCCACCGGTAGTTGTCCTGCTCCAGCATATCCACGCCACTAATGCCAAACGCGGCGCCACCGCCGGTATTGAAGTCTGCATTGATTTCCGGTGGCTGGTTCAAGGCGAAATCCAGGCTCCACTCATCCATGTTATAGCGGCTTTTGGTGTAGGAAAGGTCGGTATTGAGCTCCCAACGCCCTCGCTGCCAGTTGACGCCCAAAGCTGCATGGTAGGTGTTGGTATAGTCATTTCGGGTGGAGCGGAAACCTTCAGGAGGAATGCCGCCGTTCTTCACGACACTTTTGACTTGCGTATCGTCGGTGCCCTCAACCATGACGATGTCGGTAAGCACCGGGTCGCCATGCTCATGATGCCATCCGGTCAGGTTGGCATTGATATGGTCGGTAAACAATTCGCCCCTGTAGCCCTGGTAAATGCCGTCAAAGTAAACCTCCAGCTCGTCATTGGGGCGCCACTGAAGGGCGATGTTGCCGGAGGGCCGATAGCGCTTTCCGCCATCGTTATGCAGACCGACAATGTCGGGCAGGATAAAACCGCCTTCACTGTACTGTTCTTGCTCAATATCCCAGTGAGGCTGTGCTTCGACATAGTGGGTCCCGGCGAAGCGCACGCCGTTGTAGAAGCTGTACTGCGTCCGCGACACGTTACCCAGAAAGCCAAACTCGCCGGCACCGGTTGCCCACCGATTGGAATACAGGAAGTTGCCGCTTGGATTGAATTCTTCGTTCTGGTCGTTGTAGGCGCCGTGGACGCCACCGGCAACCTTCTGGCCGTCGAAGTCAAAGGGGCGACGGGTGCGAACATTGACCAATCCGGCCAGGCCCGGCTCGACAATATTGGCGGTGCCTGACTTGTAAACATCAATCCCGGCCAAGGCAGCGGCGGGAAAATCCTGGAGTTGTACGCGACGCAGTTCAGCGGTAAAGATTTCGCGCCCATTGTAGGTTGTGGTGACGTCGGGGAGCCCTCTGACCAGCACACCCGTTACTTCGTCGCCGGCACGGGTTACCTGAACCCCTGCCAGTCGGGCCACACTTTCGGCAGCGGTACGGTCGGGCAACTTACCGATGTCCTCCGCCACCACGGCATCGATAATCGCCTCGGACTCTGCTTTCAGGTCTTGGGCGCGGCTGAGACTTTGACGGATCCCGGTGACAACCACCTCCTCCACCGCCAGCTCGGGCGCATCGGGCGCTTGTCCGTAGACGTGGGGGGATACTGCAGCCAGCGCTAAAGCCAGCGGAGTCAGGGACAGATGAAAAGGTCTTTTGTCCTTCATAAAAAACTCCAACACGATCTTATGTTTTATTATTTGCCCGGGCAGCACGCAGGCCGCTAGCGACGCACTCAGCGGTCGCCGGAAGTGATGTAAGCGATAACTCCGGGTTCGAAGAAAGTTCCCTTGGGCCCTCTGCCACACGGGTTTGAGCGAAAAGACCAAGAGGGTGGCAAGATTAAATCAATCAAAACAGTATTACAATAACATTATAATACAAATATAAAGATATCTTTACAGCTTGCTTGGGGGCCGGAATATTTTTGCCGGGTTACGGCTGCATCTAACCCGGCCTGCTGGGCCCAGCAGTGGGCACTCGCGCAGGCCTCCATCGCGACAGTGCAGGGCTCCAATGTTTCCAGTTGATCAAGCAACTGCTTGCGGCGCAACTTGCGCCGCACTGGAAAAAACGCTACTGTCGCCCCTGCTGTGAATTCATATTCACGCTCATCGTTTCTTAGCCATAAGGAGGCGCTTAGTGGCGAAGACAGAGTGGGACAAAATGATCAGCGGTGAGCTTTACGATCCCTTTGACAAGGTGCTTGCGCAAGCGCGAAAGCGGGCGCGGGATCTGTGCCAGGATCTGAATGCGACCCGGGAGAGCGAAGGTAAAAGCCGCCGCAAGATTCTCAGGGAGTTGATGGGTAAAGGCGGCAACACTGTCTGGATGCAGCCGCCGTTTTATTGTGACTACGGCTGCAATATTTTTCTGGGTAAGCGGGTATTTTTCAATTTTAATTGTGTGGTCCTGGATGTGGCGCCGGTCACCATTGGCGACCATACCCTGTTTGGCCCGGCGGTGCAGATTTACACCGCGACCCACCCCTTTGACCCCGAACTGCGCCGTGAGCAAGAGTATGCAAAACCCATCACCATTGGTTCGGATGTGTGGGTGGGCGGTGGAGCGATTATTTGCCCCGGGGTCACCATCGGGTCCCGGTCAGTGATTGGCGCCGGGAGTGTGGTAACGAGGGATATTCCTGAAGGGGTGTTTGCGGCAGGCAATCCGTGCCGGGTCATTCGCGAGATCACCGACGACGATAAGGCGAATCGGTAGGTTGTAAGTTCGGCATAGATTTATTGAAGTGCGGTGCCTCAGGTGTCGGATTACGCGCTACGCGCTAATCCGACCTACTGGAAACAGAGTGCCGTTGGTCGAGTAGGTCGGATTAGCCGCAGGCGTAATCCGACAAAAATACACCCAACCCCTATCAGAGCGTCACTGTTTGAGTAGGTCGGATTAGCCCCAAAGGGGCGTAATCCGACACTGTGGCACATTGCTGTTACTCGGCGCGCAATAAGCGTACGCCATAAAACCCGCCGGCGATGGAACCGGGTTTGGCCTGAAAGCGCACGGTCAGCCTTCCTTCAGGTGCGGTTTCGACCCATTCGCTCGGAATCGGATAATCCACGGTATAGAAGCTGTCGCCGTAGCCTTCCTCTAGCGCCACTTCCGCCAACAACTCGCCGTTGATCAGAATCTCAAATTCGCGTCCGGCGTCCAGACCATAATAGGTAATACGCAGCACGCGAGCTTCGCGCTCGGGATCATTCAACTCATAGCTGAACCAGCCCTCCGCGTGGCGCCAATGGCGCCCCTGATGCACACCCGCTTCCGTGCGCTCGCCGCGGAAGTAGTGATCGGCTTCCGGCTGCTGTTCACCCGGAGCGACCTGGTCGACGGTGCGCGCATCCAGGGCCCGGCGCTGGGCTTCATCCCGTGCGCGGGCCTCGCGCAGTTCCGCCAGGCGATTGGGTGTAGAAAAGGGCCAGTACACCACGTAGCGGGAATCGTGCAGGCGAAAGAAGGGTATCAACTCCAAATTGTCGCGCCCGACATTATCAATCAGCCCCGGTGCCCGAAAGGTCAGCGATTGACCGGGGACTGGCTCCATCTGATCGAGAAAATCCGGATTTTCGGCCACAAATGCCGGCCACTGCTCAGTCGGACACATTTCACCGCTGGCAATGTGACCCATGCGCGAGTCATCCGCGACCAGATTCAAGCGCTCACCGGGAAACGGCTGGGTTTTTGCGGCCAGCACCAACGGACCGTAGAGCACGGCATAATAGTCGCTCTGATCCGGCATCTGCTCTTTGTGCAAATGCATGGGCGCCAGGAGCTCGACCGTGTCGCCCTGCTGCCACTGGCGCTCAAGGGTCACGTACTCACCCGGTGGGGTATCGACAGCCTGTGCGTCGCCATTGATGGTCACCTGTAACTGCCCGGCTTCTACCCACGCCGGGTAGCGCACCTTGAGCGCACGCTCGCTATCGGCGTCAAAGCGAATACGCACGGATTCATCATCGGGAAATACGGTGTCCATGGTCAGGGCGACACCCTGCGCCTGCGCATTCAGGCGCGACGGGATAAACAGGTTGACGTAAACCGCGTCATCGCTGTAGCCGTAAATCAGCTCGCCGTATTTCACATGATTTTCAATGCCGGAACCAACACAGCACCACATGGCCTTTTGCGAGTGTGAATAGGTACGGTAGTGACTCGGGCGCATGGAGGTGAAGTACACCAACCCTCCGTGCTCCGGATGCTGGCTGGAAAGTATATGGTTGTAAAGCGCGCGCTCGTAGTAGGTCATATAGCGATAGTCACCCGTGCTCTCAAACAGATAACGGGCGAGCTTGAGCATATTGTAGGTGTTGCACGTCTCCGGCCCTTCCGGGTCAGTGATCATAGCTGTGAAGTCATCCTTCGGATGAAAGTGTTCCCGTACACTGTTGCCACCAATAGCGACCGTGCGATGGTTGATCACGGTGTCGAAAAAGAACGCTGAGGCCCGATCCCAATCCTCATCACCCGCAACATCCGCGACCCGCTTGTAACCCACCACTTTGGGAATTTGGGTGTTGGCGTGAAGACCGGTGAGCTGGTCGCGCTCTTCCAATAACGGGTCGAGAATCAGGTGCTGAGAAAACTGTCGAGCGAGCTTGAGGTGCTCGGGATTGCCGGTGATCGCGGCCAAATCGGCAAACACTTCGTTCATGCCCCCGTGCTCCGTGCGCAGCATGGTCTGAATCTCATCGTCGCTCAGGTCTGCCACCAGGGCCTGAGTCCAATCGGTGAGCTTGAGCAACATGTCCAGTGCCCGGTCCTGACCGGCATAACGATAGGCGTCGAGCAGGCCTGCATAGACCTTGTGCAGGTTGTACCAGGGCACCCACTTGCCGTTGAGGGAGAACAGGTCCGCATCGATATTGCCCGCGGCGACCTGCTCCCAGGTCGCTTCACCGCCAGGTACACCGCCGATATAACCGTTGCCATTGGCCTTCTGTGCGGCGTCCAGTTGGTCGAGGGCATAGTTGAGCCGGCGCAGGGCCTCTTCATCACCGGTGGAGGCATATAGCAATGAGAGCGCGGTGAGGTAGTGACCGCCAATATGCCCGTCCAGACCATCCCCTTCCCAGTTGCCGTAAGTCGGTGCCTTGGTGGGCAGCCCGGCTTCGCGCAGGTAGGGGGACATGAGTTTGTCGGCATCCAGGGACATGATGTAGTCCCGCCCGCGTTGTTCAGCGTGTTTGAAGGGGCTGTCGAGCAGGCGCACGGTAGACAGGTGGAAGCTGTTGACCTGTGGCTTGGTGGCAGCCTGGGGCTCGGGTTTTGACGTCTGGGTACAGGCCGTGCCGACGCAGAGGGCGATGGCGGCGATCAGGAGTTTTTTCATGAGGTTACCGTTTTGGGTCCGGTTTATTGATTGTTTTTCGGTTCTGGCATCCGAGTGTTGGTTTTGGGGGTGGCGGTTTTTTAAGGATTTCAGGTTTTAGGGTTTTGTCGAGATTGGGTGCCTCAGGTGTCGGATTACGCGCTTCGCGCTAATCCGACCTACGCGATACACCGTACCATTGCTCAAGTAGGTCGGATTAGCGCGAAGCGCGTAATCCGACAATCCAGCACCCAACCCAAACATCGCACCACTGCTCAAGTAGGTCGGATTAGCCGCTAGGCGTAATCCGACAATCCAGCACCCAACCCGAACATCGCACCACCGCTCGAGTAGGTCGGATTAGCGCGAAGCGCGTAATCCGACACTGAGGCAGCGGACTTTACTACCGCCAAAGGCTCAGCCTTCAATTACCGATGGCTTACCGAACACCGGGAAACCCTGATCGTCCCAACGGATCGGTTTGATAAACGTGTGGCGATCCGGGTTCCACAGGGGGTCGCCCTCGATCTCGGTGTAGGTACGGGCGTGGTACACCAGCATATCGGTCTTGCCGTCTTCCGCTACGGTAAAGCTGCTGTGGCCCGGGCCGTAAATGCCGTGCTCGTAGCAGGTCTGGAACACCGGTTCTTTGGCTTTGTGCCAGCTCTTGGGATCGAGCAGGTCGGCATCTTCGTCGGCCCAGAGCAGGCCCATGCAGTAGTTCTCGTCAGTGGCACTGGCCGAGTAGGTGATAAAGATTTTGCCATTGCGGTTCAGCACCGCCGGACCTTCGTTGACCCAGAAACCGCGAATTTCCCACTCATATTCGGGGATCGTCAGGCGCACCGGCTCACCCTCAATCTCAGTGGGCGTTTTCATCGGAGCGATATACAGGTTGGAGTTGCCTTTAATACCCTCCTCCTTCTGCGCCCACACGTAATAAAGCACGCCCTTGTGGGTAAAGGTGGTGGCATCCAGGCAGAAGGTATCCATACCTGTATCAATCTGCCCGGCGAATTCCCACTTGCCCTCAACCGGGTTGGCGTCTGTGCATTTGAGCGCGTACATCCGGTGCTGGAACAGGTCGTTTTTGATTTCACGACTCGGTGCCGCCGCAAAGTATACGTACCAGGCGCCCTGATTGAAGTGGATTTCCGGCGCCCAGATCAGATCGCTGTAGGGGCCTTCATCCGGCTTGGTCCACACCATGACCGGCTCGGCATCCGCCAGCCCAGCGATGGTCTTCGCCCGACGCAGCTCGACGCCCGTGTAGGACGGCACCGACCCGGTGAAGTAGTAATAGCCATCCGTGTGCTTGTACACAAACGGATCAGCGCGTTGTTCGATCGTAGGTTTTAGCAGTTCCACAATTCTCTCCTGCAATTACAGCGGTTGTTCGTTCAGGTAGTCTTCTTCAAGACCGGACTTGGGCTTGGCCTCGCCGGGACGGCTACCGATGGTGTGCGGGTGTTTAGCCTGCATGTCCACATAGAATTTATCGGTAATCTTGTATTTGAACATGGCCAGGCCCATCAGGGTATGGAACAGCCCTGGTATCACCGTCAACATCAGCGCAATACCGGTCATGGCAAAAGCGGTCTGCTCCTGGCCAGCCTGATAGCCAAAGAAAGTCAGTAGCATGCCGACCAGGAAGCCCGCGATACCCGCTCCGGCTTTCTGGGCAAACGAGATCCCACCAAAGGCCAGCCCCGAAACCCGATCCCGATTTTTGACATGACCGTAGTCGACCGCTTCGGCAATCGCGGACCAGAATACCGGCGCGTGCAAGTCCACCACAAAGGACAAGAGGATATAGAGCACGAACGCCATCCAGATATCGCCGGGCGATACCGCAAAGAACATCAGCACACTGAGTATACCGACCATGATCTGCGACCAGCGGAAAAGTTGCACTTTGCAGTATTTCTTGGTGAACCAGGTAGAGGCCACCATCGCGACGATGGACGCAGCGATGCCGGCGCTGGTAAACGTTGCCGCCAGCTTTTCGGTACCGCCCAAGTAGTAGATCGCATAGTAAAAGGCGACACTGCCACGCAACGCATAACCGATGGTGCCCAGCACACACACCGCCACCAGAACCAGCCACTGATCATTCTTCAGCAGCAACTTGAGTTGGCTCATCAAGGGCTTGTCATCGACAATATGCTCAACCCGCTCCTTGGTCGTAAAAAAGCAGAACAGCAATAAAGCAGTCCCCACTAGAGACATTAGACCCATCGCCAACTGGTAGCCCTTAGCGGAATCGCCACCACCCCAGATGCCCGCCAACCAGGGAACCGAGGCAACAATAATGACATTGGCTATTTTGGCAAAGAACATCCGATAGCCATTGGCCGACAACCGCTCCTTCGGGTCGCCCGTCAAAACACCAATGTAGGAGATATAGGGAATCGCGATCCCGGTAAACATCAGTGTTGCGAATAAGTAGGTTACATACGCCCATACCAGCTTGCCGTTATAGCTCAGATCGGGCGTGGTAAACAGCAGGAAAACGGCAAAGCCGTAGGGTACAGCCAGATACAGAAAATACGGCCGGAAGCGGCCAAAGCGGGTTTTAACCCGGTCGGTCACCAGACCCATCAGGGGGTCACTAAAGGCATCAATAAAACGCGCCGCCAAAAACAGGATACCCACATGAGCGGGTTTCAGCCCGAAAATATCGGTGTAGAAATACTGCATGAAGTAGAACATCGCCGCGATCATGACGTTGACTGACATATCGCCCGCGCCGAAGCCGACTTTCTCTACCACCGTAAGTTTTTGCGATTGAGTGGCCATTATTATCGTTACCCTTTACTGCATGAAACAAAAGGGAGTCCGCCGTGGCGGACTCCCTGCTTAACCTTGATTACACGCCCTGCTTGAGGTGGTAATAGGCTGCATTGTGACGCAATTGTTGTTTGAAGTCCCGCAGGCGGGTGTCTTCATCAATGACCACCAGCTCGACGCCAGCCATCTCGGCGAAATCTTCCACCTGATCGATGGTCACCGCCTGGCTGTAGGCACTGTGGTGGGCACCGCCGCCCAGAATCCAGGCAGCTGCGCCCACCTCCATATTCGGCATGGGCTCCCACAGGGCTTTTGCTACGGGCAGTTTCGGGGTTTCCTTGGGCGGCTCAACGGTGTTCACCTTGTTCACCAACAGGCGCAGGCGGTTGCCCATGTCGACGCAGGTGATGTTGAGCGCGGGGCCAGGCTCGCCGGTAAAGATCAGGCGGGCAATGTCCGCGCGACAACCGATGGTGTGCAAGGCCACTTCCACACGCGGTTTGGCCGAGGCGATGGTGGGGCAAACCTCGAGCATGTGTGCACCCAGCACCAGGTTCTGGTCGCCGAAGTTGTAGGTGTAATCTTCCATAAAGGAGGTACCACCGGCACGGCCTTGGGCCATCACTTTGGTGATGCGCACCAGCGCCGCGGTTTTCCAGTCGCCTTCACCGCCGTAGCCGTAGCCTTCCTGCATCAGGCGCTGGGTGGCCAGGCCCGGCAGGTTGGTAATACCGTGCAGATCTTCAAAGGTGTTGGAGAAGGCTTTAAAGCCGCCGTCGTCCAGGAATCGACGCATGCCCAATTCCAGACGCGCCTCGTTTTTCAGGCACTCCAGTTGGTGTGCATCTTTGAGCAAGGCTTCGGAAACGGTGTATTCCTGACGGTAGAGATCCAGTTGGGCATCGATGTCGCCCGCGCTCACGGCGTTGACCACTTGTGCCAGATCGCCCAGGCCGTAGCCGTGAACTTCATAGCCAAACGCCAACTGTGCGGCAACCTTGTCACCTTCAGTCACGGCCACCTGACGCATGTTGTCGCCGAAGCGGGCCACGCGCAGGTTTTGACTTTCATGCCAGGCCACGGCAACGCGCGACCAGTTGTCGATCTGGTTCTTGACCGCTTCGCTGTCCCAGTGACCCACAACCACACGCCGCTCGAGGCGCATACGCGCACCGATGTAACCGAACTCCCGATCGCCGTGGGCGCTCTGGTGCAGGTTCATGTAGTCCATGTTGATGGAGTCCCAGGGCAGGGCCGCATTGAACTGGGTGTGCAGGTGCAGGAAGGGCTTGTTCAGCACCTGCAGGCCGGAGATCCACATTTTCGCCGGCGAGAAGGTGTGCATCCACAGGATCACACCCACGCACTGGGGCGCACTGTTGGCTTCCAGGCAAACTGCGAGAATTTCAGCCGGGGTTTTGACTGTATCTTTGGCCACGATTTTGACCGGAATTTGCGGGGCGCCGTCCAGACCGGCGGCAATTTTTGCGCTGTCCTGGGCCACTTGCTCAAGCACGGCGGGGCCATACAGGTTTTGGGAGCCGGTAATCAGCCAGACTTCTTTATCTGCATACACTTTCATGAATTTCACCTTCAACTGTTCAGTGGTAGCCCGGTGATACCGAGTAATCGCTACTGCTTATGTTTAATTGGATTGCCCGTAATAGGCGTCTTTGCCATGCTTGCGCAGGTAATGCTTGTCCACGATGGCTTGCTTGAGCGGCTGGACCCCCTGGTTGAGGGTCCGCGTCAGGTAAGCCATCTTGGCCATCTCTTCGAGAATCACCGCGTGATACACGGATTGCGCGGCGTCTTTACCCCAGGTAAACGGCGCGTGCCCCGCGATAATCGCCATCGGCGTTTCCACCGGGCTGCGATCCTTGAAGCAATCGGTGATCTGCACACCGGTTTCCTCTTCGTAATCCCTCTCGATCTGGTCGTCACTCATCACCGCTGTGCAGGGAATATCCCCGTAGGCGTAGTCCGCGTGAGTGGTGCCGTAGCAGGGAATCGACTGCTGAGCCTGAGCCCAGGCCGTGGCGTAGGTCGAGTGGGTGTGAGTCACGCCACCGATATCGGCAAAGTGCCGATACAGGTGGGTATGGGTTTTGGTATCCGAGGACGGCCGCAACTTGCCTTCAACCACGGTGTTCTCCAGGTCGACCACAACGATGTCATCCACGGTCAACGCCTCGTAGGCAACGCCGCTGGGCTTGATCGCTACCACACCTTGGGCGCGGTCAATCTGGGAGACATTGCCCCAGGTGTACACCACCAGGTTGCGGTGGTGCAGCTCCATGTTGGCTTCGAACACCTGCTCTTTCAGTTCGCGATAGCTCATGCACGGCCTCCATCAACATAAGCACCCAAGGCCTGGTACTTGGCGTAGAGGGTGTCGTAAGTGGCTTTCATGTCCGGGTTCGGGGTGTAGGTTTTGCTCACCGGTGAGGCCATGACTTTTTGCGCACTGGCCACATCCGGATGAGCACCGCCGACCACCGAGGCGAAAATTGCCGCCCCCAAGGCACAACTCTGTTCACTTTCGAGTACATCCACCGGGCAACCCCAGATGTCGGCACAGGTCTGCATGATGAAGTCGGACTTTTTCGAAATGCCTCCGATACCGATCACCGAGTTCACCGCAACGCCCTCTTCGCGAAAACGCTCAATGATGGCGCGGGCACCAAAGGCGGTAGCCTCCACCAGAGCACGAAAGACTTCCGCAGCGCCGCTGCCCATTTTCAGGCCGGCGATGGCACCGCTCACGGTCTGATCCGCATCCGGCGTGCGCCGACCATTGACCCAATCGAGGGCGGTCAGGCCGTTGGCACCGGGGGGCAACTGGCTGGCTGTGTCGCCGAGCAGCCGCAGCGTGTTGTCTTCAATCTCTTCAATCAATTTTTGCGCGGTTGCACTGTCCACCGTCGAGGTGCCCGCCAACACCTGCGCTGCAGGTCCGTTGACCAGCTTGCGGAACCAGGCGTAAAGATCGCCAAAGGCCGACTGCCCCGCTTCCAGCCCGACCATGCCCGGCAGCACCGAGCCGTCGACCTGCCCGCAGATGCCGCGAATGCATTTGTCGGCAATGTCCTCGTAGCTGGCCACGGTGATATCGCACGTCGAGGTGCCCATCACCTTGGTGAGTGCGCCCGGCTGGACGTTGGCCGCCACGGCGCCCATGTGGCAGTCGAAAGCGCTGAAGCCTACGGGCGTGCCCACCGGCAGGCCCAGTTTTTGCGCCCACTCGGTGGTCAATGGGCCCACACTCTGATCCGCCGTAAAGGTATCCGCGGGCAGGCGATCGCGCAGCCCGTCGAGCAGCGGGTCAATACCGGTAAAGAAATCGTTCGGGGGGTAACCGCCCCAACTCTCATGCCACATGACTTTATGGCCCGCGGCACAACGGCTGGCGCGGAAGCTATCCGGATGCGTGGTGCCGGTCACAATGGCGGTCATCCAGTCGCAGTGCTCGACCCAGGTATGCGCTGCCGCCACGACGTCCGCGTCGGCACGCAGCACGTGCAATGCTTTGGCCCAGAACCACTCGGATGAGTAGATGCCGCCTTCGTACTTCAGGTAATTTTCGTCGGCCTGTTCGGCGGCGGCAGTAATTTCCTGCGCCTCTTTAACCGCGGTGTGATCTTTCCAGAGCACAAACATGGCGTTGGGGTTGTCGGCAAATTCCGGCTTGAGCGCCAGCGCCTGCCCCTCGGCATCGACAGCGACAGGCGTCGAGCCGGTGGTATCAAAGCTCATGCCGATAACCTGCTGTGCGGCACCGGCAGGCGCCTTGCTCCACAGCCCGTTGACGACCTGTTCGAGACTTTCGACATAGTCGAGCGGGTGCTGACGGAACTGATCCTTGGCCGGTTCGCAATAAAGGCCCTGCTTCCAGCGAGGGTAATAGACCACGTCGGTGGCCACCTCGGTACCGGTTTCAACATCGACCAGGAGAGCCCTCACAGAGTCCGAGCCATAGTCCAGGCCCAGGGCATAAGACGCCATAAATACCACCTTATTCATGTATTGATCTGTCACGCGCAGACTTGCGTTTAAGGCCGCAAGCTTATTTGCGCTATTGTATTATAATATTATCGGGACAGGAAGCGGTTTGTCAATGCCAGAGCCCGTTAAGAAGCGTGAATACTGCTTGCCGCATCGATCGGGCGGCACGCTGAAAACCAGTGCGTACGCGGGCTTACGCCGCGCTGTGCGCTACACCCAGCCGCCATCGACGATAAAGTGCTGGGCGGTGCAAAGGCGGCTATCGTCTGACGCAAGAAACAGTGCCATGGCACTGATATCCTCCGGCATAACGGCGGCTTTCAGACACTGACTGGCGCGAATCCCCTTCACCGCGCTGGCGTCTATCAGTGTCTCCACCTGACGATCGGTCATCACCCAACCGGGCACCAGTGTGTTGACCCGAATGCCGTCGCTGCCCATATCCCGGGCGAGACCGCGAGTAAGGCCCTCAATCGCCGCTTTGGCGCTGGTGTAACCGGGCATCCCCCCTTGGGAGGCGTACCAGCTCATGGAGCCCAGATTGATAATCGCACCGCCGCCGAGCTCACACATGTGGGAGTAAACCGCCTGGGAAGCGAAGAAATGGTGGCGCAGGTTGACCGCCATGCGCTCATCCCAGTACGCCACCGTGACATCGCGAAAATCGTGACGAGCATCGTTGGCGGCGTTGTTGATCAACACCGACACGGGGCCACACACCTCCTTGACCCGGGCAATGGTGTCCCGCAAGGCGTCTATGTCGAGCAGGTCGCAATGGTAGTAGCGCGGCGACAGGTCGACCTCACCGGCCAGTGACTCCGCCAACGCCCAACCTTCGTCGTCGCGAACATCAATAAAAGCGACGTGCGCCCCCTGGCGCGCAAATGATTCCACGAGGTTGGCGCCAATCCCGGTGGCGCCTCCGGTAATCAAAACCGTTTTGCCTTTCAGGCTCGGGTAGACATTGCTCAGCGGCATGCAGCTCACTCCGGAGGGTAAAGAATCAGTGCGAATGGCCGGGGACGTCGGCGCCCCGACAACCCACTAAAAAGTCGAAATCACAGCCTTCATCGGCCTGGGTGACATGATCCAGGTAAAGGCGCATATAACCGGTCAAGGGCGGCGCGGGCGCAACCAGCTCGCCCATCCGTTCGGCCAGGGTCTGATCGGAGACCTCCAGCTCCAGCTCGCCCGTGCTCGCGTCCACGCGAATCATGTCACCATCGCGCACGGCGGCCAGCGGCCCCAGCTCCCGGGACTCTGGGGTGACGTGGAGCACCACAGTGCCGTAGGCGGTGCCACTCATGCGCGCATCCGTGACCCGGAGCATATCGGTCACTCCCTTCTTGAGTAACTTCGGCGGCAGGCCGATATTGCCGACTTCGGCCATACCCGGGTAACCCTTGGGCCCGCAGTTACGCAACACCAGGACGCTGTTCTCATCCACATCCAGGTCCGGGTCATCGATTCGGGCCTTATAGTCCTCGAACGAATCGAACACCAGCGCCCGTCCCCGGTGCCGCATCAATGCCGGCGTGGCCGATGACGGCTTGAGCACCGCACCGCGTGGCGCCAGGTTGCCTTTGAGCACGCAGATGCCACCATTGGCACATAGCGGATTATCCAGCGGGCGAATGACATCGTCGTTATAGCAGGGAGCCTCGCGGTTGTTCTCCCACAGGGTCTTGCCGTTCACCGTGAGCGCTTCCTTGTGCAACAGCCCGGCATCCCCCATGCGCTTGAGCACCGCGGGCAAGCCCCCAGCGTAGTAGAACTCTTCCATCAGGTAGCGCCCGGAGGGTTGCAGATTGACCAGCGTGGGCACGTCTTTGCCGTAGGTCTGCCAGTCATCCATGCTCAGGGGCACGCCAACCCGCTGGGCGATGGCTTTCAGGTGTATCACCGCATTGGTGGAGCCGCCGATCACCGCATTGGTGCGGATGGCATTGATAAAGGCGTCACGGGTCAGCACTTTCGAGAGGCACAGGTTTTCATGAACCATGTCCACGATGCGCATCCCCGACAGATGAGCGAGCACACTGCGGCGCGAATCCACCGCCGGAATCGCGGCATTGTGCGGCAGTGAAACGCCCATCACCTCGGCCAGGCAGGCCATGGTGGACGCTGTCCCCATGGTATTGCAGGTGCCGGCAGAGCGGGACATGCCCGCCTCGGCATCGAGGAAGTCCTGAAGGCTGATACGGCCGGCTTTGTAGTCTTCGTGCATGGTCCACACCAGGGTGCCCGAGCCCACGTCCCGGCCGTGGTGTTTGCCATTGAGCATCGGGCCACCGGTGACTACGATGGCGGGCACATCACAGCTCGCCGCTCCCATAAGCAACGCGGGGGTGGTCTTGTCGCAGCCGGCCATCAGCACGACGCCGTCGATGGGGTTGCCGCGGATCGACTCTTCCACATCCATCGCCGCCAGATTGCGGGTGAGCATCGCCGTGGGCCGCAAGTTGGACTCG
Source organism: Marinimicrobium alkaliphilum (assembly GCF_003259155.1). Classification (GTDB taxonomy): domain Bacteria; phylum Pseudomonadota; class Gammaproteobacteria; order Pseudomonadales; family Cellvibrionaceae; genus Marinimicrobium_A; species Marinimicrobium_A alkaliphilum. Next base: position 202,137 of record NZ_QGMQ01000007.1, on the reverse strand, counting down.
CCGCTGGAGAATACCGGGAACTCGACCGGCACACCGCCGGCTTCGATAATGCCCCGGCGGACTTTGTCCGCCAGCTCGCGGAAGTGTGCGTTGCAGGGCGTCAGCTCGGACCAGGTGTTACAGATCCCGATCACCGGACGACCACAGAAGTGATGCTCGGGAATCCCCTGATTTTTCATCCAACTGCGGTACATAAAGCCGTTTTTGTCCTTGAGGCCAAACCATTGCGCAGACCGGAGCGGGTGCTTGGGCGTTTTGGGGTTATCCGCCATGAATGCCACCTTTGTTATTGTGAGTCAGTCGGCGCTTGGCTCAGCACCAAATGTAATATAATATAACCCCAGAGTTTGGTGAACTCAACGATTAAATCCGACTTTGGGCCCTCAATTGACGCTCAAACTCACTAACAGGAGCGTACTGGCGACAATTGTCGCTCTTCTTCGGTGAAAATGGGTCGGCAAGCAGCAAACGAGGAACATTATTATATTACAATTATCACCTAAAACCCGTACCCGTTTTGATCAGGTGCTGGACGCACTCGGCAAGGATATTGTCGCGGGCCTCTACCCGGAAGGCACCCGCCTGCCCCTGGAGGCGGAGCTGTGCGAGAACTTTGGCATCAGCCGCCCGGTACTGCGCGAAGCCACCAAAGCCCTGGGCGCCAAGGGTATGCTCTGCGCCAAACCCCGAGTGGGACTGCAGGTGCAGGCCCGTGCGCGCTGGAATCTGCTCGATCATCAGGTCTTGAGCTGGATGATTGAAGCCATGCCAGTCGCAGATTTCGACGGCTTGCTGCTCGGGGTGCAAGGCGTGGTGCTGCCCGAATGCGCAGCTCAGGCGGCGCACCGGGCGACCGGGCAGGATTGTGAACAATTGGAATCAGCGCTTGAGGTGATCGAGCGGGAACGGGAACAGGCACCCTTACTGGACGCCTACGAACGCTTCCATGAAACGCTATTGGCATTGTCCACTAACGAGCTGCTGGCGCACATTGGTCACACCCTGCTGACGGCTCAGGTATCGGCCTTGCGCGGACGGGAGGATTGGTTGGACGGGCTGGGATGCGATCATCATCGTCCGTTATATGCGGCCATCAGCGCGCGCGACACCGAGGCCTCGCGCCGGGCATCGAGCGCGCTGCTACGCGCCCAACACCCACCCGCCTAAGATGCCGAATTCCGCTGGCGTACCGCCTCAAACAGACAGACGCCAGTAGCCACCGAGACATTGAGGCTGCTGACGCTGCCCGCCATGGGGATGCTGATCAGGTGGTCGCAGTGCTCCCGGGTCAGGCGCCGCAGGCCCTCCCCTTCTGCACCCATCACCAGCCCGATCGGGCCGGTCAACGCCATCTGATACAGGCTCTGCTCGGCCTCACCGGCTGCACCGACCAGCCAGACGCCGGCCATCTGTAACTGCTTCATGGTGCGCGCCAGATTGGTCACTGGAATAAACGGCACCACTTCAGCGGCGCCGCAGGCTACCTTGCGCGCCACCGGACTGAGCCCTGCCGACTTGTCTTTGGGCGCGATAACGGCATCCACACCCGCCGCCTCGGCGCTGCGCAAGCAGGCGCCGAGATTGTGAGGATCGGTGACGCCATCAAGGATCAGCAGAAACGGCGGCCGGTCGAGTTTTGTCAGCAGCGCTTCCAGATAACCCTCATCGTGGATCTCCCCTGGGGTGCACTCGGCCACGACGCCCTGATGATTTTCCCCATCACACAAGGCATCAAGGCGCGCGCGCGCAAGGGGCTTGACCGGCAGATCATTGACCTTGGCGAGGTTGAGAATTTTTTGCAGGCGCTGATCCTGACGCCCCTGTTGGGTATAGAGCGCCTGAACCCGTTGTGGGGCACTTTTAAGAACGGCCTGCACTGCGTGCAGACCGTAAACCGTGGTTAACTTACTCAAGATGATGTCCGATCCGAATCGTCGGGATCACCCCTGCGATGGAGGTCACGCAGGTTGGTGATCCAGCATTTACTTTTTCTTCGTAAAGCGAGCCAGCGCCTTTTTAACGCCAGACGCTGCCTTTGCAAAGACAGACTGTTTCTCAGGCGCCGCCGGCTTTTGCGTCGGTCGAACTGACGCAGACGACGACGGGCGTTGACGTGCCTTGCCATGTTTGCCATCGCTTGCTCCTCTGTCCGCTCGGCCTCGACCGGAGCGGCCACGTTTGTTCTGAGCGGGTTTGCCCTGACCTGACTTATCCTGCCCCGACTTGCCTTGACCGCCTTTGCCCTGTCCAGACTTGCCCTGTCCAGACTTGCCCTGTCCAGATTTTGCCTGACCAGACTTGCCTTGAGAGCCTTTGCCCTTACCTTTATTCGATTTGGCGGCTGGCTTATTACCGCTGGCGCGATTGGCCTGGATCACCGACTCCAATTCAAAGTCCACTTTACGACTGTCCAGGTCGACCCGCACCACGCGTACGGTCAGCTCGTCACTCAGGCCGAAGACCTGACGGGTGCGATCACCCACCAACCGGTGCTTGACCGGATCGAAGTGGTAGTAGTCAGACGGCAGCGCCGTGATGTGAACCAGGCCCTCGACGTACAGGTCTTTGAGCTCGACAAAGAGACCGAAGTTGGTCGCGGCGGTCACCACCCCCGGGAAGACTTCGCCCACCCGATCCATAAGGTACTCGCACTTGAGCCAACTGACCACGTCGCGGGTAGCTTCGTCAGCGCGCCGTTCGGCCACGGAGCAGTGATCACCGAGGCCCACCACCGATGCCGTGTCATACGGGTAGATAACATCTTTGGGCAACGGCTTGGCGCCTTCGACCCGGCGTACTTTGTCGCTCTGCCGGTCACTGCGAATCACCGAGCGGATTGCCCGGTGAACCATCAGGTCGGGGTAGCGGCGAATGGGCGAGGTAAAGTGGGCATAGGCGTCGTAGCCAAGGCCAAAGTGTCCCTTGTTCTCCACCTGATATACGGCCTGGCGCAGACTGCGCAGCATCACCATCTGAATGGTGTGGCTGTCCGGACGGTCTGCAATTTTCTGCATCAACGTCTGGTAGTCAGCGGATGAGGGCTGATCGCCACCGGGCAGATCCAGACCCAGCTCGCTCAAAAACTCCCGCACGCCGGCGAGGCGCTCTTCTGTGGGACCTTCGTGAACCCGGTAGAGACAGGGAATCTTGTGGCTGGCGAGAAAGTCTGCCGCACACACGTTGGCGCACAGCATCGCTTCTTCAATCAGCTTGTGCGCGTCGTTGCGACGCACCGGTACGATTTCCTCGATCTTGCGGGCATCGTTAAACACAATGCGCGTTTCGACGGTATCAAAATCGATCGCGCCGCGCTCATCGCGCGCTTTGCGCAGGCACTTGTACAGCCCGTGGAGCAGATGCACCTGGGGCAAGACGTGATTAAAGGTCTTGCGCATGGGGTGCTCATCGTCGCCATCATGCGCCAGTATTTCGCCCACCTGCGTGTAGGTCATACGCGCGTGAGAGTGTATGACCCCCTCAAAAAACTGGTAGCTGGTGACCTCACCCTGATTGTTGAGATTGGCTTCGCACACCAGACACAAACGGTCCACTTCCGGGTTGAGCGAACAGAGGCCGTTGGACAGCGCCTCGGGCAACATGGGCACCACATAGTCCGGGAAATAGACCGAGGTGGCCCGGCGCTGCGCTTCACGATCGAGCGGGCTCTCGCAGTGGACGTAGTGGGAGACATCGGCAATCGCGACGTAGAGCCGCCAGCCGTCTTTGCGCTTTTCACACAACACGGCGTCGTCAAAATCACGAGCGTCTTCGCCATCAATGGTAATAAAGGGCTTATCGCGCAAATCGACCCGGTGGACCTTATCCTCTTCCTGGACTTCGGGCGGAATGCCCTTGGCCTGATCGAGCACGGCTGCGGGCCAACTATTGGGGATGCCATGAACTTCGATCGCCAGGTCAATTTCCATGCCCGGCGCCATATGATCGCCCATCACACGGATGACTTTGCCCGCGACCCGGTGTTGTTTTTCCGGCTGCTGGGTAATGGCCACCACCACAATCTGGCCTTCCTGGGCGTCGCCTTCCGCGCCGGCAGGAATCAGAATGTCCTGGGTGACGCGGCTGTTTTCCGGCTGTACCAGTTGGATGCCCTGCTCGCGCACAAAGCGCCCGGCAATCTGCTCGGTATTGCGCTTGAGGACCTCAACGATCGCACCTTCTTCTTTACCTCGGTGGTTTTGGCCGCGCAGGCGTACCAAAACCTCGTCACCGTGAAAAACCCGGCGCATTTGGCGATTGTGTAAATAGATGTCAGCACCGCCGTCGGCGCGCTCAACAAACCCGAAGCCGTCCCGGTGGCCCAGCACCCGGCCGCGGATCAAATCAGTTTTATCCAGAGGCGCAAAATCGCCTTTGCGGTTACTCAGCAATTGGCCATCGCGGGCCATCGCGATCAGGCGGCGACGCACGGCTTCGACGCCGTCTTCGTCAGAAATCTTGAGCGCCTCGCACACAGCCGGGTGGCTCATGGGCCCCGGCGCTTTATCAAGCACCTCCAGCAGGTACTCCCGGCTGGGGATGGGATTTTCGTATTTTTCTGCCTCGCGCTCGAAATGCGGGTCCTGGAGGCGGGGGTCGTTCTTGGAATCAGTCAAAATGGTTATCCTGTTGCACTGCGATGATCGGTCAGGGGGATCCTGTTACCGGGAGTGTAGTCTCTGTCGCTCAAGGCTGCAGCCTGCCACGCGAGCTTATGGTTTCAGGCATGATTATAGGTGAATGCGGCCAATAAACCTACCCGCGCAAAAAAAATGGCCGAAGTTTATTGACAGTCTCCCGCCAGATCATTATAGTTCCGCCCCGTTGGCCGATGAGGCCAATGGCGACAACTCAGCAGACGCTGACCGCATGCCCAGGTGGTGAAATTGGTAGACACGCTAGCTTCAGGTGCTAGTGGCCGCAAGGCCGTGGAGGTTCAAGTCCTCTCCTGGGCACCATATTTAAGAAGGCAGAACCGAAAGGTTCTGCCTTTTTTATTGCCTGCTCGTTGAGAATCAGAGTCTTCTAACGCCACAGGAAAGTTGGGTGGCGTTTTGTCGGATTACGCCCTGCGGGCTAATCCGACCTACTGGGTACAGCGTGGCCCGGTTGGAGTAGGTCGGATTAGGCGAAGCCGTAATCCGACACTGAGGCACCGCGCCTCTCACGAGAGAGGAATCAGGCGCTGAAAGGGTCGCGCAGGACGATGGTCTCGACCCGGTCGGGACCGGTGGAGATGATGTCGATGGGCGTGACCAGGAGCTCTTCCAGACGCTGAATATAGGCACGAGCGTTGGCCGGCAGCTGATCGAGGCTGCGCGCACCCACGGTGGATTCGCTCCAGCCCGGCAGAGTTTCATACACCGGCTGAACATCCTCCCAACCTTCTGCGTCACAGGGAATACCCACGGTATTGCCCTGCCCATCCCGGTAGCCGACACAGATGTTGACCTCTTCCAGGCCGTCGAGTACGTCCAGCTTGGTCAGACAGATGCCGGAGATGCTGTTGATGCGCACCGCATGACGCACGGCCACCACATCAAACCAACCACAGCGACGCTTGCGCCCGGTGGTGGCCCCAAACTCGTGACCTTTCTCGCCCAGATACTGGCCCACACCGCAATCCAGCTCCGTCGGGAAGGGGCCCGAGCCCACGCGGGTAGTGTAGGCCTTGGTGATACCCAGCACGTAATCCAGGTACAGCGGACCAAAGCCCGAGCCGGTAGCGGTGCCGCCAGCGGTGGTATTGGAAGAGGTCACAAACGGGTAGGTACCGTGGTCGATATCCAGGAGCGAGCCCTGGGCACCCTCGAACAGAATGTCGTCGCCGCGCTCCCGCCCGGTGTGCAGCATATCGGTGACATCGGCAATCAGCGGACGCAGCTCCTCCGCCCAAACCTTGGCCTCTTCAAGCACCTGACTATAGTCCAGCGCCTCGGTTTTGAAATACTGGGTCAGAATGAAGTTGTGATACTCCAGCACTTCCTTGAGCTTGGTGGCGAAACGATCCATGTTGTGGATATCGCCCAGGCGCAGGCCGCGACGCGCCACTTTATCTTCATAGGCGGGACCGATGCCGCGCCCGGTGGTACCAATTTTGGCATCGCCCTTGGAGACTTCGCGCGCCTGATCCAGCGCCACGTGGGATGGCAGAATCAGCGGGCAGGCGGGCGACAGGCGCAAGCGCTTGCGCACCGGAATGTCGTTGGCTTCCAGCTCTGCCATCTCTTTCAGCAGTGCCTCGGGCGAGAGCACCACACCGTTGCCAATCAGGCAAGTCACACCGTCGCGCAAAATCCCGGAGGGGATCAGGTGCAGAACGGTTTTTTTGCCGTCGATCACGAGCGTGTGGCCCGCGTTATGGCCGCCCTGGAAGCGAGCCACCAGCGACACGCGCTCGGTCAGCAGGTCGACGATTTTACCCTTGCCTTCGTCACCCCACTGGGTGCCCAAAATCACAACATTCTTGCCCATGCTTCGCTCGTCTCGCTGTCAGTCAATTGCTATCAAAGTGTAAAAGTCTGCCCCGGCACTTAAGCCAGAGGCTCGACGTCGTAACCGCCATTGTGCGCCACCAGGCGCCGGTCGCAGTGCAAACTTTTGGCCGACCCCGGATCGGCACAGACCACGCGCTCACCCTCGGCCCGCAGCGCCTGTATTGCCTGCCAAAGCGCTTTGTCCCGGCTGTCGCTCGGGGCCAAAATCGCCGCACGCTCACCGTTACTGAGCAGGCCGAGCTTGCTGATGGCAGAGAGGTCGACGGCAAAGCCGGTGGCCGGGCGCGCCCGACCAAAGACTTCACCAATGTGGTCATAGCGCCCGCCGCTGGCAATCGGGTTGCCATAGCCCGGCGCGAAGGCCGCAAACACCAGCCCTGTAAGATAGTGGTAGCCACGCAGTTCACCCAGATCGAAGTACAACTCGGCCTCGGGGTAGCGCTCAGCAATGACACCCGCGACTTCATCGAGCTGGTCGATGGCGGCAACCGCCTCGGCGCCGACAGGGGCCAGTAGCGCTCGCGCCCGAGCCAGAGCCTCGCGATCGCCCGCCAGATTGGGCAGTGCCAGGAATAGCTCGGCCATAGCGCTATCGGTGATCTGCTCGCTGACCCAGATGCGTATTTCGGTAGCCGCTTTGCGTTGCAGCAGTTCAAAGAAGAAGTCTTCCTGTTCGCGACTGAGGCCGGCCGCCTTGGCCAGCGCGCGGTAGATACCCACATGCCCCAGGTCGATATGCAACCTGGGCAGGTTCGCCACCTTCAAGGATTCCAGCAGCAGGGAAATCACTTCGATATCGGCGCTGCTGCCCGGCTCACCGTAACACTCGACGCCGGCCTGGATGGGCGTGCGGGTGGCGAGCGGATTTTTGGGGCGGGCGTGCACGACGTGGCCGGCGTAACACAGGCGATTGACGCCTTCACGCTGGAAGGTGTGGGCATCCATACGGGCGGTTTGCGGGGTGATGTCGGCGCGGATACCCAGGGTACGGCCGGAGATCTGATCGGTCATTTTGAAGGTCAGCAGATCGACATCGCTACCCAGGCCAATCAGCAGGGAATCGGTAAATTCGAGCAGGGGCGGGATAACAAGATCGTATCCCCAGGTGCCGTAAAGGTCGACTAAACGGCGGCGCAGGTCTTCAATGGGCCGGGCCTCGTTGGGGAGGATTTCCTCCACTCCATCGGGCAGCAGCCAGCGGTCGGCATAAGTCATAGCAGACTCTTCGGGTTCCGTAGCTTTAGATGAGTTTCACGTCACGATTACTTGAGCAAGTACAACAGTCCGATCCCGAGCAGCATGCTCGCCAGGCCAGCGATACGCAACTGGCGGTCGGTCACGGTCGCCATACTGGCTATTAAATGCCGCCAGCGCGCCGGGTACAAAAAAGGAAGTATGCCTTCAATGACAAGTACCAGGCACAGAGCCCGGGCCAGATCTTCCCACATAGTTCAGGCACTCACAGCAGGCCACCTCGGAGAGGCTCCCGGACCGAGAAAACACAAAAAAGCCGGGCCATTCAGACCCGGCTGCGGGATTTTACCACCTTTTAGCTCAAGCGGCTATCGTTCCCCCTGCGAGCCTTTGAAGAAGCGCAGGAAGTCGCTGCTCGGGTCGATCACCATCATGTCGTTCTTGCTGCTGAAGGTGTTTCGGTAGGCCGAGAGACTGCGCACGAATGCATAGAACTCCGGATCCCCCTGGAACACATCCGCAAAGATGGCGGCCGCGCGAGCGTCGCCGTCACCACGGATACGCTCGGCATCCCGGTAGGCGTTGGCCTCGAGCACGGCGCGCTGGCGGTCAGCGTCAGCGCGAATCACTTCAGCCTGCTCGCGACCGATGGCGCGGTGTTCACTGGCTTCTTTTTCGCGATCAGCAGCCATCCGCTCGAACACCGACTCACTCACATCAGTGGGCAGATCGATCCGCTTGACCCGGATGTCGATCACTTCCACGCCGAGCAGGTCACGTGCAAGCACGTCCAGGCTCTCAGTGAGGTCATCCATAAGCGCGTCACGCTCACCGGAGACCACCTCGTGCAGCGTGCGACGACCAAACTCGTTACGCAGACCATCGGCAATACGGGTTGCCAGACGGGAGTCGGCGACACTTTCGTCACCCCCGGTGGCCTCGTAGTAGGTGCGCACATCGACGATGCGCCACTTGGCGTAGGAGTCCACAATCAAGCGCTTGTTCTCGATGGTGAAGAAGCTCTCCGGGCGGGCGTCGGCCGTGAGCACCCGGGCATCGAACTTGCGCACCTGATCGGCAAACGGAATCTTGAAGTGCAACCCCGGCTCGACGTCGACATTGTACAAAGCACCGAAGCGCAGCACGACAGCGCGCTCGAACTGGTTAATGATAAAGACGCTACTAGAACCAACAATCAACGCCAGACCGAGTACGATCAGGCCCAAAGTACCTTTACTGGACATTAGCGAACCTCCCGACGCAGTGTGGGTTGCGGGCTGCGTGTCGGCGCATCGCGCCCGGCCGCGCCTTCGGTGAGCTGACGCATCAGCTCAGGCGTGAAAGCCTGACCACCACTACCCGAGCTGCCGCCCTGAGTCTGGGATTGCTGCATCAGACGATCGAGCGGCAGATACATCATATTGTTGCCACCTTCGACATCGATAAAGATCTTACTGGTGTTACTCAGCACCGCCTCTACAGTTTCGATATACAGACGCTCACGGGTAACTTGAGGCGCGTTGTTGTACTCGGCCAACAGGAGCCCAAAGCGCTCGGACTCACCCTCGGCACGGGCGACGATTTCGGCCCGGTAGGCCTCGGCTTCGTCGAGCATCCGCTGGGCGCGACCACGGGCCTCAGGGATCACGCGGTTGGCGTAGGCCTGGGCTTCGTTTTTGAAGCGCTCTTCGTCCTCTCGGGCGCGAATCACGTCATCGAACGCGCTGCGCACTTCCTGGGGCGGGCGACCTTCCTGAATGTTGACATCGCGCACGGCAATACCGGATTCGTACTTATCCAGATAAGTCTGTACACGTCGACGCACGTCCTCGGAAATCAGCTGACGACCACCGGACAGCACCTGATTAAGCTCAGTGGAGCCCACCACGTGACGCAGCGCGGAGTCTGTGGCCTGCTGCAGGCTGGCATCGGGATTGCGGATATTGAGGACAAAGCTTTTCACATCATCAACGTTGTACTGCACGGTAAGCGGCAATTCAACGATGGATTCATCCACAGTCAGCATCAGCCCTTGGGTCGCATACTGGCGCTCCTGGGTGACGTTTTCCTTGAACACTTTACTGATCAAGGGTGGATTCCAGCGCAGGCCCGGATCCTTGATCTCTTTAAAGGCACCGAACTGAAGAACCACGGCGCGCTCTTGGGCGCCCACCTGATAGAAGCCCGCCAGCAGGTAAATGACCAGCGCGATGACCACCACCACGCCGGCGATACCGCCAAAATTGCCGCGACCGCCGCCGGATTTGTTACCGCCACCGGAGCCACCGCCAAACAGGCCGTTGAGTTTGTCCTGAAATTTCTTCAGGGCTTCGTCCAGGTCCGGCGGGCCATCGTTGTTGCTGCCGCCGCCCTTGCCGCCCCAGGGGTCTTTACCGCCTCCCGGTTCATTCCAGGCCATAATCACTTTCTCCGCATAAACATTTCGTCGCGCCGGGTACCGGCACGACGGTTACTGGGTGCTCTAGAATTCAGTCAAGCAAGGGATTCTACCAAAGCCGGGGGGTAGTCTAACAGGCAATTCGACCAGATTCGTCCCGATCCTGCCAGCGCAGCTCCCTATAGTCTATATTCTCCGCACTGAGGATCCGCAACAGATCACTTTTGGGTAGGCGAATACGCAGAATACTGGTGCCGTCCTCGCGGTGATCCTCTTCAGCCACCGCATTTTGCTGGTACAGCCGGGCGCGCAGTCGACCACGCTCGGCGGGCACCAGCAGATCTCCCGCAACCATCTCCCGGCCTACCCGCTCGGTAATCGCATCGAGCAACAGCTCGACCCCGGCGCCAGTCTGTGCTGACAGCCACACAGCCACTGGCAGCCCTTCGTCATCCCGGTCGATGCGCGGCTCGCCGTTTTCAAGCAGGTCAATCTTGTTGTAGATCCGCAGTTGCGGCAGATCGCCCGCGCCGATCTCCTCCAGCACCAGATCCACCTGCTCGATATTGTGTACCCGGTCGTCCGCGGCGGCATCCACCACGTGCAGCAGCAGGCTGGCATTGCTGGCTTCTTCCAGCGTGGCACGAAACGCCTCGACCAGCTTGTGGGGCAAGTGGCTGATAAAGCCCACGGTGTCGGCCATGATCACCGCACCCACATCGTTCATCTCGATCCGACGCATGGTCGGATCCAGTGTGGCAAACAACTGATCCTCGGCGTAGACGCTCTCGCCGGTAATGTGATTGAACAGGGTCGACTTGCCGGCGTTGGTGTAGCCCACCAGAGAGACCGTGGGAATATCCGCACGCTGGCGCGAGCGCCGTCCCTGATCGCGCTGGGAGCGCACTTTTTCCAGTCGCTTTTCAATGTGGGTAATGCGCCCACGCAGCAGGCGACGGTCGGTCTCGAGCTGGGTTTCACCCGGGCCGCGCAGGCCGATACCGCCCTTCTGACGCTCCAAATGCGTCCAGCCGCGCACCAGGCGCGTGGCCATGTGGCGCAGCTGCGCCAATTCCACCTGCAACTTACCCTCAAAGGTACGGGCACGCTGGGCAAAGATATCCAGGATCAGACCGGTGCGGTCGAGTACACGACACTTGAGTGCGTGTTCGACATTGCGCTCCTGGCTGGGCGACAGGGTATGGTTGAAGATCACCAGTTCCGCTTTGTGCTCAAGCACCAGCGCTTCCAGCTCTTCGAGCTTGCCGGTGCCAACAAAATATTTGGGGTGCGGGGCCGCACGCTGGCCACCGACCAGAGCAACCGGGTCGCCGCCAGCGGACAGAACCAATTCTTCAAATTCGCGGGGGTCTTCCGGCTCCTGGCCGGAGGAGAAGCTCAGGTGAACCAGAATCGCCAGTTCACCCGACTCGGGACGATCAAAGAACAAAGAAGTACCTCAGAGGCTGATTACTCGCCAAGACCTTCCTCGCCTTCACCTTCGGCCGGATTAACCAGCGGGACACGCACAGGGCGCGAAGGTACAACGGTAGAAATGGCGTGCTTGTAGACCATCTGGCTGACAGTATTTTTCAGCAGTACGACGAATTGGTCGAAAGACTCAATTTGGCCCTGCAGTTTGATACCGTTTACCAGGTATATGGAAACCGGAACACGCTCCTTGCGCAGCACGTTCAGGTAAGGGTCTTGTAAACTATGCCCTTTTGACATGTTTTATTCTCCTTAAGCTAAAAAAGTAAGATCGCCGAAGACTTTTGTGCAGGTTTTGCACCAAAAGGGGGCGGACACAAGCATGAAAAACTGACTAGATTTCTCACTGCCTATTATATGGTCTCTTTACCTATCAAATTCAAGGTTTGGCGCAAAATTTCTTCATTTTGCCGCGTTTTCCCGTCTTCTGACTGGGTATAGAGCCATTGCAGGCCGTCCCACCCCCGCAGCCAGGTCAGCTGCCGCTTGGCCAGTTGGCGGGTGGCGATGATCCCCCGCTCACGCATTTGCTCATGACTGCACTCACCATCGAGGTATTGCCACACCTGGCGATACCCCACAGCCCTGATGGCGGGTAAACCGGGGTGTAAATCACCCCGGTTGTACAGGGCTCTGACCTCATCCTCGAGCCCCTGTTCCAGCATTTGCGAAAACCGTAGAGCGATACGCTCGTGCAGCAGGTTTCGATCACGGGGGGCCATCGCCAGCTGGGTCAACGCAAAGCGCTCAGAGAAGGGGTTGCCGCGCTCGGCCTGCTGCTCCTGGCGCAACTCGGTCATGGTCTTACCGCTCACCAGGTACACCTCCAGGGCGCGACTGAGGCGCTGGGAATGGTTGGGGTGAATCTCCGCCGCCATAGCCGGATCCACCGCCTGCAGGCGGGCGTGAATATGCGCCCAGCCCAGACGCGCCGCCTCGTCTTCGATCTGGGCGCGCACCGCCGGGTCGGCCGCGGGCATGGCGGCCAGACCATCCAACAGTGCCTTGAAGTAGAGCATGGTGCCGCCCACCAGCAGGGGTATCCGGCCCCGGGCATGGCTGGCGGCAATTTCCCGCTCCGCGTCGGCGACAAAGTCTGCCGCTGAATAGCTGTCGGCCGGGTCGCGGATATCGATCAGGGCATGGGGATAACGGGCCTGCTCGTCGGGCGAGGGTTTGGCGGAGCCGATATCCATACCCCGGTACACCAAAGCCGAGTCGACGCTGATCAGGTCGACCGGTAAACAGTCATAGAGCGCCATAGCCAACGCCGTTTTACCGGAGGCCGTGGGGCCCATCAGGAAGAGGACCGGCGGTTTCATACTATTGACCGCGCATAAACAACTTGTCGAGCTCGTCCAGCGACTGCAAGAACCAGGTGGGACGGCCATGATTGCACTGACCGCTACGCTCGGTGGCCTCCATGTCCCGCAGCAGGGCGTTCATCTCCTCAAGGGTGAGCCGGCGATTGGCGCGCACCGAGCCGTGGCAGGCCATGGTGGACAGGATTTCATTGATATGCTGCTGAATGCGGTCGCTGGTGCCGTACTCAATCAGGTCGGCCAGGACATCGCGCACCAACTGGGCGACGGGGGCGCGGTTGAGCACTACCGGCAGCTGACGGATCAACAGGGTTTCCGGGCCGGCGCGCTGGAGCTCGAAGCCGAGTGCGGTAAAGGTGTCCAGGTGCTCCTCGGCGCAGTCGGCCTCTTTCTGGCTGACGGCGATACTCTCGGGCACCAGCAGGGGCTGGGATTGCACCCGTCCACCGGCAAAGGCGGTTTTCATGCGCTCGTAGGTAATGCGTTCGTGAGCCGCGTGCATATCCACCACCACCAGGCCCTGGGCATTTTCCGCAAGGATATAGATGCCTTTGAGCTGGGCAATGGCATAGCCGAGCGGCGGAATACCTTGGGCATCATCCTCCGGCATAGGCGCTGAAGAGGGACGTTCTGCCAGTGCCGCGCCCGGCCCCGGGCGATGCAGCTCGGCGTAGTGACCCATCTGATCGCGGATCGCACCCCGGTCAGGGCCCGCGCCAGAGGCGGGCGCGCCACCCCACCCTGAGCTGCCAGAAACAGTCGGGCGTGACGGCTGGAAGCGCATCGCCTCCTGGCCCTGAAACTCACCGGCACCGGCGCCGCTCGCCGGTGCGCTCTGCGCCAGGGTCGGATCGCCCGGCTCAAGTCGGTCTTCCGGGCGCACATCCGCCAGGGCCCGGTGCAGGCTGCTGTAAATAAAGCCGTGCACGGTACGGTTGTCGCGAAAGCGCACTTCGTGCTTGGTGGGATGCACATTGACATCCACGGTCGAGGGCTCCACCTCCAGATAGAGCACAAAGGCCGGGTGGCGACCGTGGTAGAGCACGTCCTGATAAGCCTGGCGCACTGCGTGGCTCACCAGCTTGTCGCGAATCGAGCGGCCGTTGACATAAAAGTGTTGCAGATCCGCCTGACTGCGGGAAAAGGTCGGCAGGGCCACCCAGCCCCACAGGCGCAGACCGCTGCGCTCGATATCGATATGGACCGCATTCTCCATAAACGCCGGGCCGCACACCTGAGCCACGCGCCGCTCCTGTTCCAGCTGAGTGGCTCCGGCGCGCCAGTTATGGATGGCGCGGCCGTTGTGGCGCAAACTGAAGGTGACATCAAAGCGCGACAGGGCCAGGCGCTTGACCACATCTTCCAGGTGGTTGTATTCGGTTTTTTCGGTGCGCAGAAACTTGCGCCGGGCGGGGGTGTTAAAAAACAGGTCGCGCACTTCCACGGTGGTGCCGCGCGGGTGCGGCGCTGGCGACAGCTCAGTCTCCATATCCCGCCCCTCGGCTACCACCTGCCAGCCGGCGCTGGTGTCACCGTCGTTGCTGGTCAGGGCCAGGCGTGCCACCGAGCTGATACTGGCGAGAGCCTCGCCCCGAAAACCCAATGTAGCCACCGCTTCCAGATCGTCGAGCACGTGGATTTTACTGGTGGCATGGCGGCTGAGCGCCAGAGGCAGGTCGTCCTTGCCAATGCCCGAGCCGTTATCGCGCACTCGCATCAGCTTGATGCCGCCATCCTCTACGTCCAACTCCACGCGGTCGGCGCCGGCATCCAGGCTGTTTTCGAGCAGTTCTTTGATTACGGAGGAAGGCCGCTCCACCACTTCACCGGCGGCGATCTGGTTGGCAAGGCGGGGGCTGAGCAGTTGAATGCGTTTCATGCGGTATCGTCAGGGCTTGTCAGTGGGAAAAGCCTGTCAGGATGACGGAATCCGCAGCGTCTGTCCAACGCGAATGGTGTGACCGTTGAGGTTGTTGGCCTGCTGTAAACGCGTGACCGATACATTATAGCGGCGGGCAATACCCGAGAGAGTGTCACCCCGGGAGATGACGTACTCTTGCTCACTGCCACCGCCACCACCGCGGCGCTCGGCCAAGAGAGTGCCTACGGGGGGATTCTGCCCGAAGTACTGCTCAACGCCGCGCGCGATGGATTCCGCCATCTGCCGCCGATAGGCCGACGTGGAGAGCTTGCGCGCCTCTTCGGGGTTGGAAATAAAACCGGTTTCCACCAGGATCGACGGCACATCCGGCGAACGCAAAACCGCAAAGTTGGCCTGCTCGACCCGGGGCTTGTGCAACCGTGCCACAGAATCCATGGACTTGAGCACCGAATCGCCAACACGCAGGCTGTCGTTCAGAGTGGAGGTCATGGACAGGTCCACCAGTACCCCCGCAAGCATTTCGTCTTTGTCGTCCAGACTGATGCCGCCAACACCGTGAATGCGATCGGCCTCGTTCTCCCGCTGGGCGAGAAAACGCGCGGTCTCACTGGTGGCCCCGCGCCGGGACAGCGCAAAAACGGAAGCACCGCGGGCCGAGGGATGGGTGAAGGCATCGGCGTGCACCGACACCATCAGGTCAGCCTGCATCTGCCGGGCCAGATCCCGGCGGCGGCTCAGGGGCACATAGTAATCGCCGGTACGAATCAGCTTGGCGGAGAAGCCCGGCTTGCTGTTGATCAGCTCCACCAGGCGCTCACCAATGTCCAATACCACATCTTTTTCGCGCAGCCCACCCGGACCAATGGCACCGGGGTCGGAGCCCCCGTGGCCGGCATCAATGGCTATGATGACATCCCGGGAGCGATTGCCCGCGGGCTCGCTGGCGGGCTCAACCCGGCGCTCACGCACCTCGTTATCGTGCAGATCAATCACCAGGCGATCGCCCTGGCCGCCCTCGGCGGGCAACAGGAAGCTGCGCGGACGGACGCCCTGCTTCAGGTCAAACACCACGCGTAAATCGCGGTTGTCGCGCACGGCACTGCGCACGCCACGCAAGGGCGTATCATCGAGGGACAAATCGGAAAGGGAAGCGTTAAGGTCCGCACCGCTGATATCGACCACGACCCGGTCCGGCCCGGACAGGGAAAACAGGCGGTGTTCGGCAGGTCGGCTCAGATCAAAGACCACCCGGGTGTGATCCGGGGCACGCCACAGACGCACACCCTCGACATCCGCCGCCTGGGCAACAGGCACCCACAAACCCGCCATGAGTGCAGCGAGGCACCCAATCAATCCGAGCGTGCGGAGTCTTAAGCGGAGCTTGTGGAACACGTCAGGCATCCTCTAAAACGGCTTTTCTATCGCTTATCAAGAAGTTAGCCACTTATCCTTATGCACTACTTTAATATGATTCTAGCACTTGTGCCAGTATCTCTTGACCCTTTTTTGTCGCCGCGCTCAGCCGGGCCTCCCGACCCTTGCCCGCCACCCGCAATTGCAGGCTGATATCCGGGGTCGGCAGGTACCCTTGCCCGCGCTCCGGCCACTCCAGGATGCAGACACTGTCATCGGCAAAATAATCCCGAATGCCCATATATTCGAGCTCTTCGGGATCACCCAAACGGTAAAGATCGAAGTGATACACGGCCCGCTCGGGCCACTCATAGGCTTCCACCAGGGTGTAGGTGGGGCTCTTGACCGCCCCCTGGTGGCCAAAGGCCTGGAGCAACCCCCGGGTGGTGGTGGTTTTACCGGCCCCCAGGTCGCCCTCGAGGAATACCGTGACCTGCTCAGGTAAAGCCTTCAGCCGTTGCCCCAGGGCGCGCCCAAGGGCAAGGGTGGCCGCTTCATTCTCCAGCATCCAGATCCGGTCCATGTCAGTCGACACTCAGCAACTGGCAGACATAGGGCAGCAGATCGGTCGCCAACAGACTGCGTTGGCCGGTTTCGGCGGCGGCCAGATCGGCCGCACTGGCGTGCAGCACGGCGCCCAGACGCGCGGCGTCGGTGACCGACAGGCCCTGCGCCATCAGCCCGCCGAGCAGGCCGCTGAGCAGATCACCCATGCCGCCCGAGGCCATGCCCGGGTTGCCGTCGGTCACCAGTCCGGTCGTACCGCCGGCCGCCACCAGACTGCCCACCCCCTTGAGGATAACGGCACCGCCGAAGCGGGCTTGCAGCGCCGAAACGGCCTTGATCCGATCCGCCTGCACGTCCGCCGTGCCCTGGCCGAGCAGGCGCGCGGCCTCTCCGGGATGCGGCGTCAGGACCCAGTTGTCACGCTTGGGCACACCGGGCACCACCCGCCCCTCGGCGAGCAGATTCAGGGCGTCGGCATCGACCACCATGGGCAGACCGCTGTTGGCGGCCTGCTGAAGCATCTGTTCAGACCAGGGAGAGCGCCCCAGACCCGGACCGATCACCAGCACAGTCGGCCGGGCCAACCAGGGCTCCAACTCCTGTCCGGAGGTCACACCGCAGGCCATGACTTCCGGGCAGCGCACCAGCATCGCCGGGACATGCTCGGGCCGGGTGGCGATACTGACCAGTCCCGCGCCGCTGCGGGCAGCGGCTTCCGCCGCAATCAACGCGGCTCCGCCATAGCCGGTGTC
Source organism: Marinimicrobium alkaliphilum (assembly GCF_003259155.1). Lineage (GTDB taxonomy): Bacteria > Pseudomonadota > Gammaproteobacteria > Pseudomonadales > Cellvibrionaceae > Marinimicrobium_A > Marinimicrobium_A alkaliphilum. The sequence goes on along the minus strand of NZ_QGMQ01000007.1, from coordinate 184,684 downwards.
ACCACCGATAATCATCACATGACCGAAGTCACCTTTGTGAGCATCCGCCGCGCGCTCCGGCAACGCGGCCAGAAGCTCGCCCAACGCCAGGCCCTCGAGGCTGGCAGGCACCTGCGCGTAAATGCTGTCCGGTACCGACAGGTCGCGCAACACCAACTCACCACACAGCGCCGGGCCGCGTCCGGTAAGCAGACCCTGCTTGAGACCAATAAAGGTGACGGTGACACCCGCCTTGACTGCGACGCCCTCGACACAGCCGGTATCGGCGTTGAGCCCCGAGGGGATGTCGACCGCGAGCACCGGCAGGCCACTGGCATTGATCTGCTCAATCGCCGGGACATAATCGTCCCGAACCGGGCCTTTCAGCCCTGTGCCCAGCAGCGCATCGACAATCGCGCCCTGAGTGGGCGCTGCCCCCAGGGGAGCCATGGGCACCTGCTCCTGGCAGGCGAATTCGTAGGCCTGGCGCGCCTCAGCGGACAGCCTGGCCGGGTCACCCACTTGCACGATCCGCACCGACAGGCGTCGCTGGGCGGCGAGCGCGGCGATCACATAGCCATCGCCGGCGTTATTGCCTGCGCCACAATAAACGGTCAGCTCGCTGGGCGACCCAAAACGCTTGAGCAACTGCTCGAAAGCGGCGCGGCCGGCGCGTTTCATCAGATGGATGGCGGGAATGCCGGCGGCGATGGCGGCCTGATCCAGGGCGCGCACCTGATCGGCGGTATACAGGGCAGTAGTCATAAGCGCAACGGCGTCCTTTGGCGTGAAGCGGCTGAAACACAGGGCCAGCAGCCCCGGGCAATTTCTGGCAGAATTATACGCGTGATCACCCCTACGCTGACAGGCCCTATGACTGATACCTTCGATTTTCACCAGCTCGCCGCCGATATCAAACGCTGGGGCCGCGAGCTGGGCTTTCAGCAGGTGGGTATCACCGACATTGCCCTCGACGACGCCGAGCGCCAGTTCCACGCCTGGCTCGACAAAGGCTATCAGGGCTCCATGGACTGGCTTGCGGCGCCCGGCAACAAACGCACGCGCCCGGCGGAGCTGGTGCCGGGGACAGTGCGCGTAATTTCGGTGCGCATGGACTACCTACCCGGCGATACCCGACAGATTCAGGTACTCAAGGACCCCACCAAAGCCTACATCTCCCGCTATACCCTCGGGCGCGACTACCACAAGCTTATCCGCAAGCGCCTGGCCAAACTCGGCCAACAGATCGAAGCGGCGTTACCCGAGGACTTTCCGCGCACCGGCGAACACCGACCCTTTGTGGACAGTGCCCCGGTACTGGAGCGTCCTCTGGCGGACAAGGCCGGCCTGGGCTGGACCGGAAAGCACACGCTGATTCTCAACAGCGAAGCGGGCAGTTGGTTTTTCCTGGGCGAGTTGTTTACCTATCTGCCCCTGCCGGTGGACACCTCCGAACAACCCAACCGCTGCGGCGACTGCACCGCCTGCCTGAAAGTGTGCCCCACCGACGCCTTTCCCCAGCCCTATGAACTGGATGCCCGGCGCTGCATTTCCTATCTCACCATCGAGAACAAAGGGCCGATCCCGGAAGAGTTTCGCGAACCCATGGGCAACCGGGTGTTCGGCTGCGACGACTGCCAGGCCATCTGCCCCTGGAACAAGTACGCACAATTTACCGGCGAGACGGATTTTTTACCGCGCCATCAACTGGACTCGAGTCATCTGGTGGATCTGTTTCAGTGGAGTGAAGCGGAGTTTTTACAGCGCACCGAAGGCTCGGCCATTCGCCGCACCGGCTACGAAGGTTGGCTGCGCAACCTGGCGGTGGGGCTGGGCAATGCCCCGAGTGATCCGGCCATCATCGCGGCCCTGGAAGCCAGACGCGCGGATGCTTCGGCGCTGGTGGCTGAGCATATCGACTGGGCGCTGGCGCGGCAGAACGATACCAATCATCGACGTAAGCGCAAGATTCGGCGCAGTTGACGGTAAGGCTCTCAACCGCAACTTACTGCGAAATCACGGCATTAACCTTCCCTCTGAGGCATCGATGATACGTTACTCGCTAAATACTCCCGCGCTAAGCTCACCATTCAATGCCTGTAGTTTTTCCAAATTATGCGCACATCGTGGATATCAATATCAGTCTTTAGGGTCAGTCGGTCATATTCCACACCGACAGGAACGCCACTTCTCGCCGTAAGCATGAGATAAACAACCTCCTTCCCCCAAGAAGACGAACCCCGATACGAAAGCTCAAGATCCTCCTTGCCAGAAGCACTGAACAAATTCACTGAAACAAACCCGCTACTGAAAGTCTCATCAACCCAGCTTCTGGTCTCTAAAATATCATTCACTTCCGGCGGACGCATTGAAGACACGTCAAGATACAAGGCGGCGCCTGACGTAATGGCTGAAATAGGCTTATCAAGGTCAATCTCGATGCCTCCATCAACAATATCCATCGGCTCCGGCGTCAACAAAACGGTAGTTCCAAACAACATGATCCTCAAAAACTCTAACATTGCGATTGCGCTTTTTCGGTCATATCGATCACACCTGGCTCGGCACAACGAAATGTGCTTCAGAAAACAAAAAACGCCCGCCGGGAGACCCGGCGGGCGTAACTCAGTTGCAGTTGAGGGGTGAGTTAATCGTTGGCTTCACCAGCCAGAGTAGCTACTTCCTCTGCGGTAAGCGCGCGGTCGTAGATGCGCAGCTCGTCCATCAGCCCCTGGTAAGGAGTGTCCCAAGGATTGACACCGATGGACGTTTCCATCAAATGATCTTCAGCGATGTTAGCAAAGTTGTTGGTCACATCTACGTTCTCTCCAGCGAGCGCTCCGTCTCTGTAAAGACGTGCTACGGTACCACTCACTGTCAGGGTCACGTGCACCCACTCATTAACGATCGTCGTGCCACCGGCAACCCCTGGACGCTCGCCATCAAAATCGTAAGCGTAAAACAGGAGGTCGTCTACGTGAATGGCGGGCGCGAGCGTGGCCCAACCGTGGCCATAAGCATCCAGAAAAACTGCCGAGGTCCAATGCGTGAGGGCGTCGGGCTTCATCCAGAAGGAGATGGAAAAGTCAGAGGATGTAATCAGGCGATCCTCCAAACGAAGGCCACTGGTGCCGTCAAACACGGCTGCAGATCCGCGCACCGCATCGCCAACAAAGGTAATTGCACCCTCGTCGAAAGCTTGCGGAGTGGCGCCAACTACTCGTGCGTCGTCACCGGTCACGCTGTCAGTCAGATTGTCGTCAAAGGCATAGTGCACCATCAATCCTTCGATGCCGTCGATGGCACTCTCGCTGGTATCCTCGTCATCGCCATTAGCGCCATCGTCGTCACCACCGCTAGCATCGTCGTCATCGCCGTTAGCGCCGTCATCGTCACCACCGCTGGCATCGTCATCATCACCGTTAGCGTCGTCGTCACCACCGTTGGCATCGTCATCATCGCCATTGGCGTCATCGTCGTCACCACCGCTGGCATCGTCATCATCGCCGTTGGCGTCGTCGTCATCTTCCGGCAGTTCTTCGACCGGATCACCGCCGACTTCGATTTCTTCGCCGGCAAACAGGGCCGCGACTTCGTCGGCGTTCAGCGCTACATCATAGATGCGCAGGTCGTCAATCAGACCAGTGTAAGGAACGTCCCAATAGTTCACACCCAGGGCGAAGAGCGCGTCCTCGGTGGAGAACACATTCGGCACATTGGCGCCGGTAAACTTCTCCTCGCCGTCGATATAAACGACGATATCGCGATCATTGGTTACCGAGGCCACGACATGGCTCCAGGCACCGGCAGGGATCTGCTCGCCGGCAGTCGCATCAAACCAGCCTGTACCCATATCTGAGCCATACCAGAACATGGTGTTCTGGTTGTCACCCGGGCCTGCTGGTGTCAGGCTGATCCAGCTGGTTTCTGTGCGCGCACCAAAAAAGCTGGGTGTGAACTGGCTGAGTTGATCGGGGTGCAACCAGATGGAAATGGTGTAGGCTCCAGGGCCAATCAGACCATCGGCCAGGCGCACACCACTACTGCCATCGAGAGCGACCGCCGTAGAGCCGTCAAAGGCACCGGAGGCGTAGGTAATGGAGCCCCCCTCGGTGTTGTTGATGCGGTTGCCGGTGACGGTACCGTCGGAGAAGTGACCGGTAGAATCACTCAGGTCATCCTGGAACTGGTAGTGTGCCACCAGGCCAACGGTGGTCGGCACTTCGGGTTCACTGCTCTCGGAGCTCTCGGAGCTCTCGCTGGATTCGGAGCTCTCGGAACTTTCACTGGATTCCGATGAGGATTGATCGCCGTTGCCTACGGGCGGTTGATCGTCCGAGGAGCTGCTGCCACAGGCCGTCAGGACACCGGACATGAGGAGTGCGAGAAGTAAATGCTTGTTGTTCATTGCTTTACCTGCTTGTCGAGTTGTTAATGTTATTGTGCGCGCGCCCGTTGTGGGCCACTGACCGCTCAACGGGAGGGGTCTTGGAATATAATAATATAATAGCAATGATTTGTGTGACAAATGATTTTTTGCGTGGCTTAGACCAATGACGACTAATATGCCTCAAGTCTTAATAACAAAAGAGAATAACAGGCCAGCCAGGACAGGCTGGCCCGGAAAGGAGGGTCTACGGCTATCAACCGTTGATAAAGTGCTCGCGGTAGTGGCGCAGTTCCTCAATCGAATCCCGGATATCATCCAGAGCCAGGTGAGAACCGCTCTTTTTGACGCCCTCAACCACCTCCGGGCGCCAGCGCCGCGCCAGCTCTTTCAGGGTGCTGACGTCGATATGGCGATAGTGAAAGTAGCGCTCCAGCTCAGGCATGCCGCGCACAAGGAAGCGCCGATCCTGACAGATGGAGTTGCCACACATGGGCGATTTGCCTTTGGGTACCCACTGCTCGAGAAACGCCAGGGTCTCCGCTTCGGCATCCGCCAGGGAGGTTTGACTCTCACGAACCCGCTGGGTCAGGCCCGAGCCGCCATGCTGGCGGGTGTTCCATTCATCCATGGCCTCAAGGGCCGATTCCGGCTGGTGGATGGCCCGCACTGGGCCTTCCGCCAGGATATTGAGCTGGGCATCGGTGATGACGGTGGCGATTTCAATGATGACATCCGCATCCGGGTCCAGACCGGTCATCTCGAGGTCGATCCAGATCAAATTATTTTCGTCGGGCATAGCAGTTTTTCCCCAGCTTTTCAGGCACAATTGCTCGCAAGAGTAACCCGTGGAGCCAGGCCGTACAACACTGATGAGCAAACGCCGACTGACCCGCCGCCAGGCATGGCGGATTCAAAAAATCCAGGATGAACGCCGCAGCCGGGCTGACAAGCGCAGTGCCCAAGCCGATCAACAGCTGGACGACAACGCGCTCGGCCCCGAACGCTCGGGGTTGGTGATCACTCACTACGGAACCCAGGTGCTGATTGAAGCCGAGGGCGAAAGCAAGCGCTGCCACTTTCGTAGCAACCTGGGCTCTCTGGTCACCGGGGATCGGGTCATCTGGCGCGACGCGGAGCCCTATGGCGTGGTCGTGGCCATCGAGCCGCGCCTGTCGGCACTGAGCCGGCCCGATCCCTACGGCGACCTGAAGACGGTCGCGGCCAATATTGACCGCATCCTGGTGGTCTTTGCCCCCTACCCCGAACCTCACGCCAACCTGATCGACCGCTATCTGGTGGCGGCGGAAGCCATGGAGATCAAACCGGTTCTGTTGATGAACAAGTCCGACCGTATCGAAGACAGCAACCGCGAAATGATCGCTCGACTGTGCGACCTGTACCGCTCTCTGGACTACACTGTGCTTGAGGTGTCGAGTCATACCGGTGCGGGCATGGACAACCTGACCCGCTACCTGGCGGATTTCACCAGTGTCTTTGTCGGTCAGTCCGGGGTAGGCAAGTCTTCACTGATCAACCACCTGCTGCCCGACAGCAACTTGCGCATCGGTGACCTGTCGGAGAAGCAGCAGGGCACGCACACCACCACCAACGCCAAGCTGTTCCATGTCATCGGTGGCGGCCACCTGATCGACTCGCCCGGCATTCGCGAGTTTGGCCTCTGGCACATGGAACCGGAACAGGTGATTGAGGGTTTTGTGGAGCTGCGCCCCCTGCTCGGCTACTGCAAGTTTCGGGACTGCTCACACACTCAGGAGCCTGGCTGCGCGATTCTCCAGGCGGTGGAAAAGGGCGAGGTTCGCCCGGAACGCCTGGCCAGTTACCGCCATATTCTGGCGACGCTGGACCAGCAGTAGAGCCCTATCGCTTTTGAATCCTGATAAACGGAAGAGGATTGTATGTCTGACTTACCCCTGCTTATTGAGCCCGAAGTTCTCGCCGAACTCAAACCGCTGCCGGCAAACGTCGTGATCGTCGACCTGTGCAGCGAAAGCAGTTACCGCGCCGGACACATCCCCGGCTCAGTGCATGTGCCGCCGCAGATGCTGCTGTGCAACATTCCCCCAGCTCCCGGGCGGATTGCCCCCGCGGAGCAGCTCGACCGCCTGTTTACCTATTTGGGCCTGACCCCGGATACGCACTTTATTGTCTACGACGATGAAGGTGGCGGCTGGGCTGGGCGCTTTATCTGGACACTGGATACCATTGGCCACCCTCACTACAGCTACCTCAACGGCGGCCTGCACGCCTGGAAAGCGGAGGGACTACCGCTGTCTACCAAAGAAGAGCAGGTGGAGATGCGCGAGGCCAGCGTCACCATCAACCCGGATGTGCTAGTGGAAATCCCGGAGATTTTGGCAAACCTGGATAAAGAGGACTTTCTCGTGTGGGATGCGCGCAGCCCCGCCGAGTATCGGGGCGAGAAAGTCCTTGCACAAAAAGGCGGCCACATTCCCGGCGCGATCAACGCCGAGTGGACCAGCCTGATGGACCACCAAGACAGTTTACGCATTCGCCCGGACGCCGAAGCTTACCTGGCCAAGCTTGGCATTACCAAAGACAAACGCATTGTCACCCACTGCCAGACGCACCATCGCTCGGGCTTCACCTACCTGGTCGGTAAGGTACTGGGCTTTGACATCAAAGGCTACCACGGCTCCTGGGCCGAGTGGGGCAACCACCCGGAAACTCCGGTTGAAACAGCTTAACGAGGACTGACACTTGTCGCGCCTGATAATTGTTGTGGAAAGCGCCCAGGACTGGGCGCCCTATTTCCCCAGTGAACGGGTCATCACCTTCGATGACTACTTACAACTACCAGCCCAACCGGGCACCCGCACCCGGGTCATCAACCTGTGCCGAAAATTCGGCTACCTGAGCAAGGGTTACTACTGCTCGTTGCTGGCCGAGGCCCGGGGACACTCGGTCATCCCGTCTGTAAAGACCCTTAACGACCTGCGCAACCGACGCAGCTTTGCGGTGATTCAGGAACAGCTCCACAGCCAGTCAGAAAAGCTGCTGAAAAAGCTCGCCAGCCATACGGACCAGCGACTGGACTTCTGGATTTTCCTGGGTGAAAGCAGCGTGCCCGAGTTGCAGAAACTCGCGCGCGAACTGTTCGATCAGCACCCCTGCCCACTCCTGCGGGTTCAGCTGGAGTGGGAAGACGGCTGGCGCATCAGTGCCCTCAAAATCAGCCCACTGCATGCACTTGACGACAACGCCCAAGAGCATTTTGCCAATGCCCTGGACCGCTTTAGCGCCCAGCTGTGGCGCAATCCTAAAAAGCGCAAACCCAGTCGTTACGATATGGCGATACTGGTAGACAAGGATGAGAAGCTGCCCCCGAGCGACCCGAAGGCGCTGAAAAAGTTTGTGCGCGCAGGCGAAAAACTCGGCATCGACGTGGACTTTATCGGGCGCAAGGACATTCGGCGACTGCCCGAATACGATATGCTGTTTATCCGTGAGACCACCAATATCGACCATCACACGTTCGAATTTGCCTGTCGGGCAGAAACGGAAGGCTTGGTGGTCATGGATGATCCCCAGTCGATTATCCGCTGCACCAACAAGGTTTACCTTGCCGACCTTTTCGGCAACCGCAAGGTGCCAACACCAAAAACCCGGCTGCTGTCCAACAGCACCCCGGCGCTGCTCGACAGCATTGCCGAAGAACTGGGGCTGCCATTAATCCTGAAGATTCCGGACGGCTCTTTTTCCCGGGGGATGGTCAAGGTCGAAGATCGCGCGGAGCTGGACAGCGCCGTCAACAGTCTACTCAAGCACTCTGCCCTGCTCCTGGCGCAAGAGTTTTTATACACGGAGTACGACTGGCGCATTGGCGTGCTCAACGGCAAGCCCCTGTACGCCTGCAAATACTTTATGGCCCGCAACCACTGGCAAATCTATGATCACAGCCAGAGCGGCGATCCTTCCGGCAGCTATCAGACCATGCCCACATACGAAGCGCCGAAGGCTGTGGTCAACACCGCCATCAAAGCCGCCTCTCTGATTGGTAACGGCCTCTATGGCGTCGATCTCAAGCAGGCTGGAAAACGCGTCGTGGTCATCGAAGTCAATGACAACCCGAGTATCGACGCCGGAGTTGAAGACGAGTTTATCGGTGACGAGCTGTATCAGATGATCATGCAGGAGTTTATTAACCGGGTTGAGCAGAAACGGCGGGTGCGGGAAGACCGCTAACCGAGACACAAAAAACCCGGCAGCTGCCGGGTTTTTTGTGTCCATCCTTGGACAGGAGTCAGCATCAACCAGCGTCAGTCCGCGATAAAGCGATCTTCGGCTTCTGTGGTCGACAAGTCTTCACTACGGGTGTAGGTACGCACCAGGGTATAGCTGGCGTTGGTGTTGCCGGCAATATCCTCTACGCTATCCGCCACGACCCGCAGCACTTCAACACTGCGCACATGCTCGTTCAGGCTGTACGGCAGCGCCCGCTCACCGCGCGCATCAACGTCGTCTTCCAGGCCTTCGAAGTCACTGGCACTGTTATCACGGAACTCGTAAACCACGACGTTGGTGTTCGGGTTGGTACGGGTACCGCGCCAGGCAAAGTTGGCCTCTTCAGCATCGTCATCAAAGTACAGCACACCCGGACGGCTATCGATGGGGGCCTCACCCGGCAATACGAATTGCCATTGAGCACCCAGCGGCGCGGCCGAACCGGGACGAGAGACGTCATTGTTCTGGGTCAGCTGGCTAAGGGTGGGCAGAGACAGGTCATCCGGATCGGTCCAGAACTCATCGACACCGGCACGCGCCAGCTGGGTCAGAGACTCGGCACGATTGGCCAAGCGGAAATGACGCCAGTCGATCTCGACCGACACACTACCCAGGAGCGCGCCTTCAAGCTCAGCCACAGCCCACTGGGCGACGCCGCTGAAATCGTTGTCTACAACTGCACCGTCCTCATTCTCCGCCACGCCGATCCACGGCGAGTCGTTCGAACCATCGTTGAGCTCATCGTGATAGAAGTTCAGCAGTGCCGAGATGCTGTTACAAACACCATTGGCGCCGGTGTAAACGTAGAAGACATCATTGTCGTCGTCATGAACGATTTCATCCAACCCTGTATCCAGAACTGACAGGGTCATCGACAGCACTTCGCCGTCCTGGTAGTCATCAGAGTTGCGGCTGAAGAGATTGCCTTCCGCATTGTCGACCACCAGGCACAGACCCGTGCTCAGCGCAGGCTGACGGTTGACGCGTTCATAGTCGAAAACGTTGTTGTTTTCCAGCACTGTGTTCAAGCCCGCGCGCCAGACGCCGTTCCAACCGGTGCGGATCTGCCCCAGGGTTTCGTCGGCCAGGTCATCAAAGCTCGGGATATCCATCGCTTCGTTGATTTCTACCGCCAGGTGAGGAGAGAAACCAAAGGCTTCAACTTCGACAACATCAATCACGTTTTCGTCCGCGTCGCTCAGCAAAATCTCAACGCGGGCGCTGTCCTCTTCAACAAACTCGCGCACCGGTTCGCTAATCGGCAACTCAAGATACGTGCCGGTCAGGTTGAGTACGTCGTTGGGCACCACGAATGAGGGAGCCACAGTATCGGTAATCGGGCCGATCACATTGCTGTAGCCACTCTCGGTATCGTCAGCACTCACGGCGGTGACCTTGAAGTACACGGCCACTGGGTGGTTATCCGAAGAAATCAGATCGGCACCCACGCTGTAGTGCGCGGTGGTGACTTCGTCCAGCTCCCAGTAACCCGGCAGGTAGTCGTCAACATCACCGTTAAGCGCGACACGCTGGGTGTATACGCGGTACAGACGTGCGTTATCGACGGCAGACCATTGCAGCATCAGGGTATCGAAGATATCGACATTGCTGGCGGTCAGGCTGATCTCCGGCGCGTCCGGGCTACCATCACCACGGGTGGTGAACTCTACGCGCGGCTGGGCGATGGCGGCATGGCTCCCAAAACCACTCAAGCGAGCGGGGCGATTGAGCAGGTCAACCAGTTTGCTGGCACCTTCGGCCGCGCTGATATCAACAGTGTAGAGCGCGGATTCGGCCAGGTTTTCCAGGCTGACCACGAGCACCTGATAGTTGTCTTCCCAGCTCAGGGTGTAGTTGGGACGCGGCTCGTCGTCGTTCGGACGCAAAGCGCCGTGATCGATCTTGGTGCCGTCGTAGGTGACTTCCACATCGCGGTACAGACCCTCAATCGCGGATGCAGACGGCTCGAGCGCACGCGCGTAAACGTTGTCGCGCAGCGGGCGGTTGAAGTAGAAACGCACTTCAGTGCTGCCGTCGCTGAGGCTCAGGTCGCTGTAATTCTCCGGGGTAACCTGGCGAATAACCGGGCCCTGTTGCTCAAGCAGACTGACTTGCAGTGCGGGGCCACGCAGACCCACAACGCCAGCGCTGTCGAGCAGATTGAAGCGGACTTCTTCACCGTCGCGCTCGGGCGCCACGAAGCTCACTTCGCCGTAATACTCTTCACCATAGTCGTCTTCAAACAGCGCCACCAAGCGCAAGCCGGCCTGGGCCTCAACTTCACTGAACGAGAAGTTGCCATCGGCATCGGTGGTTGTCTGGGCGACGACGCGGTTACTCTGGTCAACACTGGAGGTTTGATACAGGCTGACCGTGGCACCGGTAAGCGGCGCATGCGGGTCGAGGCGCAGTTCATTCAAACCGGCTACAACACGGCCCGATACGCTGGTAGAAAGCTTGCCTACCTGCAGATCCAGAGCGGTAACAAGGCCGGAGATGACCTGATGGAAGGTGCCCTGCTGGAAGTTTTCACCGTCCATCGCTTCGGCTTCGATCGGGGTGAAGCGACCAAAAGTCACTCGCGCGGTGTCATAGAAAAAGTCCGGGTAGGGGTAATCCGCCTCGCCTTCAATGTCACGAAGATCGATGGTGACCTGATAGACCTCATCACCGCCGTCGTCGTAGGTCGGCGTGGTCACCGGAACATTTTCAATAACGTACTGTCCGAGCTCGTTACTGGTGGCCTGCTGAACACCGACACTGATCACGGCACCAACAATCGGATTGCCGCTGACACGATCGCGCAGAATACCCTGGATGGTACCGGTAATCTGGCGTTCGGATTCAATATCGTGGACGGGGTTTGTGACGGTATCGGCGTTGGAGGTAGATGTCGAGGTCGACTCATCACCTTCAACCAGACAGCCGGTCAGAGCCATACTTGCGGTAAAAATTGAAGCGCCGAGGAGCGCGCGACGGGCAAAGAAAGGAAAAGCTGAACGCGTCTTAGACATGCGTAAACTCCATTTCATTCCTGATTAAAATATCCGTTTATCCGCCCGCTGACTCCCTGGTCATTCCCTACTTGGGCGGAATACTTCGGTCCGGCGCGGATATTAGCAACCGCCCTCTTCGAAAACAACGCGCATAGACCGGAATGTGATACAAATCACACTTACTGATACAAGAAAGCCCCCAAACGGGGGCTTATTGTGTCTGCAAAAATAAGTGATTTTACGCCAAGGCGTCACTCGCGCGGATCGGGAAAGCGCTCGCGCCATTCAGGGTACAACGCCAACACCTCGTTGCCATTGTCGGTGTACCAACCAAACCCCCGGCGGCGCTCTTCGGAAATGTCCATGACGTCATAATTGATGGAGCCATCGCGATCACCGAAGATCGGACGCATGCTGGGGACCTCGATAAAACGCCCCCAGATGGGCTCGGCATTCGGGTTGGCGCGCACCACCCGCTCGCGCCGATCCCACTCGTAACCTTCAATTTTGTGCGCATCAAACCAGGCCACTGCGTCGTGGATTACCGGCACCAGGTGCTCGGGCACCTCGTCCAGTCCCATCAGAAAGATCAACAGCGAACCGCTTTCCCCGGTTGCCAGCGACGGCGGTTCAAACGCCCGCGCCCAATCCGGCTCCAGGGTATACCGATTATACTGAGCGGCCCAGATGGTAGCCTCACCATCCACCACGACCTGGGAGTTGGTGATGCACTCAAAGCCTTTTTGTCTTGCCACGCGCGCGCGCTCGACCAGCTCATCGGACACAAAATCGAAAGGCGCATCGTCGCCGCCCTCAATCGCCCAGGTGAGCATGTGAATATTGTTCTCGACCGTTTCGTCGTTAAAGGTAATGTGGTCGTGATAGCCCCCGTGCAGCGGGTAAATCTGGGGCCAGCAACCGTTGGGATACTGGGCGTTAATCACCAGATTCAAGCCGCGAATAAAGGCTTCTGCGTACTTTTCAGAGCCAGTGGCGTGGTGGGCCCGCCCGAGCAGACGCATGGGCGCAAAGGTGGCGTCGTTGTCGAAGGTGGGCACATACTTGGGCTCATTGCCGAAGGCCTCTCCCGGCTGACGCGGGCGCTCACTCATATCGGTGCGTTTTGACCAGCCCCCGGAGGGCGTCTGAAAACTGAGCACATTGTTCATGATGCGCCGGCCCTCATCGGTATTAAACCAATCAAGATCCGGGTGCACGTTGAAGCCAAAGCGATTGGCGCGGGTCGGAATAGCCTGCTCCTCCCAGCCCAGTGCGGCCAGCTCAGCTTCGATATAGTCGCGGTCTATGCTGGCCCAATGCTCGGAGCGTTCAAGATAGGCCTGCCAGGCCGCCGAATCGGCGTTCACCCCATGACTATGGGCCTCTGAGGGCGCCGAAGGCGCCGTGGCAGAGGGCTGGCAGGCGGACAGGCCGCCGGCGACCACTGCCACCGCTAAGGTCGATAGAAGTATTTTCATAAGTCTCTCATTGGGTTTTATGTATTATCGCCTTTGACACTAACAAGTCCGGTGTGGCCCCGGCCAGACAGGAAATGTTAAGTTTTGTCCCCGGCCCCCATTCACCGCTGTGGATAACTCCCTAGCGGCTCTTGGAGCCCGGTGTGCGCCGGCGACGGCGCTTGTCACCCTTCCACAACACCTGATACAGATCGTGGCGCCGGTCTTTCAGGTTCTGTACGGTGCCGCCGTTGCGTGCGCCAATCAATGCTTCCGGGCGCAGGTCAGCAAAGGCCACCGTCTCAACATTGGGCGTGGTATCGGCCGCAATACCGTCGCGGGCGAAAGGAAAGTCGCAGGGTGTCAGAATACAACTCTGGGCATACTGAATATCCAGGTTCGACACGTTAGGCAGGTTACCGACATTACCGGACATCACCACGTAAATCTGATTCTCCACGGCCCGGGCCTGGCAGCAATAGCGCACCCGCAGGTAACTCTGGCGCTCATCAGTGCAAAAGGGTACAAACAGAATCTGAATCCCCTGATCCACCAAATGGCGCGCGAGCTCGGGGAATTCCGAGTCGTAACAGATCAATACCCCAATGGGTCCACAGTCGGTGTCGATGGCGCGCACGCTGCTGCCGCCTTCGATATCCCACCAGTAGCGCTCGTTGGGCGTAGGGTGAATCTTGGCTTGCTCAAAGGAGCGGCCATCACGTAAAAAGATGTAGGAAATGTTCTCAATGCGTCCGTTCTCGACCCGGGTCGGGTGCGACCCGGCGATAATGTTGACGTTGTATTTGAGCGCCATATTGCGAAACACTTCCTTGATCGCAGGCGTGTACTTGGTCAACGCTTCAATCGACTCGAAGGGCGAGAGCTCCTGGTCCTCAATGGACAGCAACTGCAGGGTGAACAGCTCGGGAAAGACGACAAAATCACTTTTGTAATCCGCCACCACATCGACAAAGTACTCGACGTTTTTAATAAATTCACCAAAAGAAGTGACCTTGCGCAGCATGTATTGCACGGTGGCAATACGCACCACGTCAGGCATACGCACGCCGTACTTTTTCACCGGGGTGTCGTCTTCAGCAGGCACTTTTGGGTTGTACCACACCATATGCGCGGCACAGTTCATAGATTCGAGGTCGTCGTCCAGATAACCCTCAATCACCCCGTGGACCGAAAAGCCATTGCGCAACTGAAAGCTGAGCACAGGATCCTTGATTTTCTTGTGGACTACCTGATCAATGTAGTTCTCGACAGTCTTGCATTTTTTGATGCGTTTACGCAGGTTGGGCAGGCGCCCCGCAAACACCACGCCTTTCAAACCAAATGACTGACACAGTTTTTTACGCTCGTTGTACAGGCGCTGACCAATGCGGTAGCCCCGGTAGGCATTATCGATGCAGACTTCCATCCCGTAGAGCCAGTCACCGTGAATATCGTGACGGCTGGCATAGCCATTGCCGGTGATCTCATTCCAGGTATGAGGCTTGAGCGCGATATCCCCGGACACCCGAAAGGTGGCGCAGTAGCCCACCACTGTCTCATCCACCAGAACCACAATCTGCCCCTGGGGGAAATTATTGATCTGGCCGACAATGGCCGAGTGGGTGTACCCCTCCATGCCCACAGGGTTGTATACCCGGTCGGACAACTCGACAATTGCCGGGACATCCTGCAGGACGGCATTGCGCACCGTAAGCTGGGAGCCCGCCTTTTGGAGTTTGTTCTCTGAAACCTGTGCCATAAACGTTTTTCCTACAACCGATTAACCGCTGACATCTTTCAGCCGAGCACCATAAATAGCCGCCACCAGGGCCACCACACCAAGAATGCCGAGCACGCCCGCCACCCCCAACCAAATACTGAGCAAACCGATACTGCCTGCCACCAACATTAGCACGCCGATCACCGTATTGCTCACCGCCACATAACTCGCGCGCGTTTCGCGGGTCGCCATATCCACCAGATAGACCTTGCGCCCCAAACGAATGCCGCCGTGGCAGACACTGATGCCGAGGAACAGCAAGGCATGAAGCCAGGGCGACGTCAGCAGCCTCGCGTCCAACGCTGCCAGTAGCCACGCCACGAGGCAGAGCGCTCCGGCCCCGGCTGAGGCGAGGGCCATGGCCCGGCGGCTGGAGCGGTCACTCATCTTGCCCCACACCGGCGCACTCAGACTCGCTGCCAGGCCGCTGGCTATGATCAACAGGCCCAGACCGGTCATATTGTCGGTATATTGCTGAGCCAGAAGCACAAAAAACGGCGGTGCCAGCGCCGAGCTGAGCAGCAGTGCCCGCGCCAGCACAAAGTGGCCAAAATCCCGGTCCCGCCAGAGCAGACTCACGCTTTTGAGCGCCTCGCTGAAGGCATTGCCGCCACCTTCGGTAGCCCCGGGCGCCTCCTGTATCTGTACAAACAGCACCATCGCAAGCGCCCACAGCCCCGCCGCACCGAGCAAAAACAGGGTAAAGACACTGCCCGCCTCATCGCCGCGCAAATACTCCGTGTAAATACCGATACCCAGGGTCGCCACGCCGGCAATACTGGCGCTGTAACCCATAAGCGCGCCGCGCCGGGTCTTGGACACGGTTTTACCGAGCACATCCTTGGCCGACACCGAACAGAGCCCTCGCGCCAGACTGTAGATCACCAGCAAACCGATCACCAGCCAACCCACGGCATTCCCTTCCAGGCGCGCGCCCGAGAGCGCCATACCCACCAGCGCCAGCAGGGACAATAAGGCACCGACCAGCCAAACGTACTTGCGCCGTGCCAGACGCCGAATCCAGGCAGCCACCAATAGTTGCGGCAGCAGCACGCCGGCCTCGCGAATCGGCACCAGAAAACCGGCAAAGCCGCTTGAGGCGCCCGCGGCCCCTAGCAGCCAGGGCAGGATCAGGCGCGCGCTGGACAGTTCATCGGCTATCTTGCTCAGGGCATTGGCGCCCAGGTACGCAAAATAGTTGCGCGGCTGATGCCGACAAGCACTCTCCGGGATGTCCTTGCAGACCCGAGCATCCTCGTCTTCGTTGATTTTTTGATAAAAGGCGCCCAAGCGGGGATAGTCCGGGTAGGGGTGATCGGGCGCTGACTCTTGACTCATACTGACTCCTCGCAAGTGGAGGCCGTATGTTAGCCCGTTAGCGCCGACAGTGCGACGCCGCAGTCCTTTCGCTATACTGGCGGAAATCCTCCGACCGCAGGGACCCCCCGCACCATGCGCCCGAACCGCCGCTGGACTCGCCTCGCCCTGTGCGCCTTTGTCATTCTGGCGGTGGGCTGCACCGCTTACGCTGTCAACCAGTGGGACCGTGAGTATGGCCCACCCCAGGCGCGCGAGCGGCAAGAAACGCTGGCAGAGATCAACTATCAGGATCACATTCGCCCGATTGTGGAACAACGCTGTGTAGTCTGCCACGGCTGTTTCGACGCCCCCTGCCAACTCAACCTCCAGAGCTTTGACGGTCTGTTGCGCGGCGCCCACAAGGACAAGGTGTACGACGGCACCCGCCTGAGTGGAGCGACCCTCACGCGCATGTTCGAGGATGCCCAAAGCACTGCCGAGTGGCGCGACAAGGGTTTTTACCCGGTGCTCAACGAGCGCGACAACAATGCCGAAGCCAACCAGCGGGCGAGTGTCCTGGCCCGCCTTCTGGTACTCAAGCAGGACAATCCCCTGCCGACCGATGTCGCCGAGCTCGAAGGCTTCGATTTTGAAACCAACCGTAGCCAAGAGTGCCCGAAGCTGGAAGAGATGGACCGTTACGAGCGCCGCTACGCCCAGTGGGGTATGCCCTATGGGCTGCCCAGCCTGAACCGGCGTGAGCACAACAAAATCATGGATTGGCTCGCTCGGGGCGCCCCCGAGGGCAAGCCGGTGCGCCTCAACCCGGCCATTGACGAGACCCTGACTGAGTGGGAAGCGTTTTTCAATGGCGGCAGCAAAGCCGAGCGGCTGACTGCGCGCTACCTGTACGAGCATCTGTACCTGGCCAACCTCCATTTTGACAAACTACCGGATACCTACTTCAAGTTGGTGCGCTCCAAAACCCCGCCGGGCGAACCCATTGAGCGCATCAGCACCCGCCGCCCGTTTGACGATCCCGGGGTTGAGCGGGTCTATTACCGCCTGTGGCACGATCATTCCGCCGTGGTTGCCAAACTGCACCTGCCCTACAAACTGGATGAGGCGCGCAAGACCAATTGGCGACAGTGGTTTTTGAGCGACGCGACTCAGGTCGACGCCCTGCCCGACTATGATTCCAAAAGCTCGGCCAACCCTTTTATCACCTTTGCCGACCTGCCCGTCGAGGGTCGCTACCGCTTCCTGCTGGACGAAGCCCAGTTCACCATCATGAACTTTATCAAGGGCCCCGTTTGCCGGGGCCAGGTGGCTCTCAACGTGATTCAGGATCACTTCTGGGTGTACTTTACCGACCCAGACCTGGTCACCCACAAAGACGCCGAGTTCCTGGCCAACAACGCCGATGCACTGCACCTGCCCGCCGAGGTGGGAGATACCTGGCGTCCCATCAGTCACTGGCGGCGTTACTCCCGCCAGCAGGAAGCCTTCCTTACGGCCAAAGCCGAGCATTTGCAGACCCGCATTGACGAAGAAAGCAACGGCGAAATCGGCCTCGACTGGATCTGGGACGGCGACGGCAACAACGACAATGCCGCACTCACCATCTTCCGCCACAGCGATAGCGCCACCGTCAGCAAAGGCCTGATCGGTCAGCAACCGAAAACCGCCTGGGTGATCGACTATCCGCTGCTCGAACGCATTCATTACCTGCTGGTGGCCGGCTTCGACGTTTACGGCAATGTGTCCCATCAACTGCTCAGCCGACTGTATATGGACTTTTTGCGGATCGAAGGAGAAATGAACTTTATCGCCTTGCTGCCCGAGCAGGCCCAGGATAACGAAGTGGCCTACTGGTACCGGGACGCCGAAGATGAAATTGAGAATTACCTGTCGATTTACATCAAAAGTCTGGAGGCGGACCTGGCCGTGGATTACCAGAGCGGCAACCCGAAGGCGGAACTGTTCGAGCGCCTGCGCGATCGACTCGACCCGGTCCTCAGTCGCCAGCACGAGTGGCCCGAAGGTCTGAGCGAAGGTACCCGCGACACCCTGAGCCAGCTGCACAATCAGCGCGGCTCAGCCATCAGCTATCTGCCCCAGACCACCCTGATTGAGGTCCCGGAGGTGGGGGTATTCACCGTGCTGCGCAACAACGCCTACAGCAATCTGTCGTCGCTGTTCTGGGAGAACCAGCGGCGCCGGCCCGAAGCAGACTCTACCACCCTCGCCTTCGGCATCATCGGCGCCTACCCCAACGCCTTTATGCGGGTCGAGGAAGATGAGCTGGCGGACTTCACACGGCGCATCGGCACCCTGGCGAGCGAAACCGACTACCGGGCGCTACGCGACCGCTACGGTATTCGCCGGAACGACCCGGAATTCTGGGCCACCAGCGACCGGATTCATGCCTGGTATTTGGGCTATCAGCGCCGTGAAGCGGGTTTACTGGATTACAACCGGCTGGAAAACCGCTAGATTGGCGCATTTATCAACCGACTATCTTTTTCTTCGGCGGTATACTTATGACATCGCTCTCCACTGGGAGTGATGGGCACACCAGTGCTGACCCATGGAACAGGAGAAAACCCATGAACCTAGCAGTGAAACTCACCCCCCCTGCCGCTTTTTTGCGCCTTCTTGTCACCTTCGCATTGGCCTTGGGGCTGACAGCCTGCGGCAGCAGTAGCAGCGACGACGAGCCCACCAACGGCAACGGTAACGGCGGCGGCACCCAAATTCCGATTGGCGATGGCAACTTTGCCACCAGCGGCGACATCGACATGGTCGAGTACGGCTTTCCCGCTGGCAATGCCACCCTCACGTACCAGGAGTACGACGTCGACCTCGGCGAAAACATTGACTACGGCACTTACACAGAAACCTGGACCCGCGACGGCAATGAAGTCAGCGTTACCAGCTCAATGGGTTTTACCCTGACAGCCACTATTCATAGCGATCGCATTTCTATGAGCGCGATGGGCTTTGAAGTACAGTATCCGCGCTTCGTCAATTCCGGCAGTGCTTATATCGACGATGAGGACATACGTGAAGTGGCGTTCGGCCCCTACAGCAGCTACACCTTTGAGCCGGGCGGCGGCTTTGAAGCTCGTACTTACCAGGATGTTGTTATCGTCATGGAGCACGACAAGGAGTACGAAGATGTCTACATGAGCGTCTTCGTCAAGGGCGAAGGCTCGGTCGGTTCCAAAGAGTTTTGGGGTTGTCCGGACGACGTCACGCTCGATCCCACTATCGACTATACCGAGGTGTGTGGCACGTCGTACTATCTCGAACTTCTGGTTGAGGATTGATACCCTCGCCGACTTCAAACAGGTCAGGCGCCGCAAGGGCGCCTGATTTTTTACAGCAGGATCTCCGCAATATTCCCCTTCGACTCCAGCCAGGTTTTGCGGTCGCCCGAGCGTTTTTTGGCTAACAGCATATCCATCATACTGTCGGTTTCGTCGTCTGCCTCGATGGTCAATTGCACCAGGCGGCGGGTATCGGTGGCCATGGTGGTTTCGCGCAGCTGCAGCGGGTTCATTTCGCCCAGGCCTTTAAAACGCTGGACGTTGACCTTGCCTTTCTTTTTCTCTGCCTCGATGCGATCGAGAATACCGCTTTTCTCACTGTCGTCCAGGGCGTAATAGACTTCCTTGCCCACATCGATACGGTACAGTGGCGGCATGGCCACAAATACATGGCCGCGTTCCACCAGCGGGCGGTAGTGGCGCACGAAGAGCGCGCACAGCAGTGTCGCAATGTGCAAACCGTCAGAGTCGGCATCCGCAAGGATACAGATTTTGTGGTAGCGCAGCCCTTCCAGATCGTCACTGCCGGGGTCGATGCCCAGGGCCACTGAAATATCGTGTACCTCCTGGCTGGCGAGGACTTCGTTCGAGTCCACCTCCCAGGTGTTCAGGATTTTACCGCGCAGGGGCATGATCGCCTGAAACTCCCGATCCCGGGCCTGCTTGGCCGAGCCGCCGGCCGAGTCCCCTTCCACCAGAAATAGCTCGCCGCGCGCCGGATCGTCGCTGGCGCAGTCCGCCAGCTTGCCCGGCAAGGCTGGGCCTTGAGTGACTTTTTTACGCGCGACCTTTTTGCTTGAACGCACCCGGCGCTGGGCGTTATTGATAAACAGCTCGGCGAGCTTGTCGCCATCTTCCGTATGCTGGTTGAGCCACAGAGCGAACGCATCTTTGGCGACACCGGAGACAAACGCCGCCGCTTCGCGCGAGGACAGGCGCTCTTTGGTCTGACCGGAAAACTGGGGATCGGCCAGTTTGGAAGAGAGCACAAAGCTGCAGTTGTTCCAGATGTCTTCAGGTGCGAGCTTGACCCCGCGCGGCAACAGGCTGCGGAATTCGCAGTAATCACGCAGCGCTTCCAACAGGCCCGTGCGCAGGCCGTTAACGTGAGTCCCTCCCTGGGCGGTGGGGATCAGGTTGACATAACTCTCCTGAATCAGCTCACCGCCTTCAGGCTGCCACTGCACGGCCCAGGTTACGGCCTCGGTTTTGCCACTGAACTCGCCCGTAAACGGCGCTTCTGGCAATGTTTCCCAGCCCTGGGTAGCGGCCAGCAGGTAATCCTTAAGACCGTCTTCGTAGTACCAGGTATCGGTCTCACCGGATTGCTCGTCGGTAAAGTTGACCGTCAACCCGGGGCACAACACCGCCTTGGCGCGCAGGATATGACGCAGGCGACTGACCGAAAATTTGTGGGAATCAAAGTACTTGGGGTTAGGCAAAAAGCGTAAGCTGGTACCGGTCTGGCGCTTGGGGCAGCTGCCAATCACCTCCAGTTCCGTGGCTTTATCGCCGTTCTGAAAGCCCATCCGATGAATGCTGCCATCGCGCTTGATGGTGATTTCCACCAGCGTAGACAGCGCGTTGACCACCGACACCCCGACACCGTGCAGACCGCCGGAGAACTGGTAGTTTTTATTGGAGAACTTCCCCCCCGCATGCAGGGTGCACAGAATCACTTCAATCCCGGGCTTGCCCTGTTCCGGGTGAATGTCCACAGGCATACCGCGACCATCGTCGCTGACGGTAACCGAGTGATCTTTGTGCAGCGTCACGTCGAGGGTTTTGGCGTGTCCGGCCAGCGCCTCGTCGACACTGTTATCGATCACCTCCTGGGCGAGATGATTCGGTCGAGTGGTGTCGGTGTACATACCCGGGCGCTTTTTGACCGGGTCGAGCCCCGTGAGGACTTCAATATCTTCTGCAGAATAATTGGCCATAATTCGGTGACTGAATTCCGTAAGGTGTTGCCGGGTTACCGGTCGCGGGCGACCAGAAACGCGATGAGTTCGGGGAGGTGGCGGTCAAAGTTCTGAAAACTGTGATCGCCGCCCTCTTCAATGGTTTGCTTGCAGCCCTGATAGCGCGCTACGGCCTCGCGGTAGTCCAGGGTTTCATCCCCGGTCTGCGCCAACAACCAATAGTTGTCCTTGCGGGTGAGCGCATCGACGTAGACCGCTTTGATCTCGTCCACATGGTGGGCGTGCAGCCGGTAGCTATCATCCGTGTGATAGCCTTTGAGGTCAACCTCAAGGTACTCCGGCATAAATGCCCAAGGCTTTACCGAGGGGTTGATCAGAACCGCCTTGAGATCGTAGCGTTCCGCCAGCCAGGTGCACCAGTAACCGCCCAGGGAGCTGCCCATCAGCACCACCGGCCCCGCCGCCTGGAGCGACTCCACCAGATTTTCCAGATAGAGCTGAGTCTGGCGCGGATAGGGTGTCAGGTGGGGACAAAAGAAGCCGATGTCGGGCCGGTGCGCCTTGAGCCACCGGGCCGTAGCCTGGGCTTTGTAGGACCCGGGCGAGCTCAGAAAGCCGTGAATATAAACAAGTGAAGTCATCGCTACCGGTCAGTAACCTGCAGACTGGTAATCGATACCATAAGCCTTGTCAGCCACCCGGGAAACACCGGTGGTAAAAGCGCCATCGGCGGCCAACTCGAACCAACGGTAGCCAGGTAGCGCATCGTCAACGGCAAAGTCATGACTGTGGGGTTTAAACTGGATACTGGTTGCCGGTGTGGCCAGTAACGGCACGCCGTTGCGATCAGCGGCAAAGTCCTGATGCACATGGCCCCAGCAGATGGCTTTTACAGCGGGTGAGGTATCGATGAGGGCAAAAAAGGCCTCAGCGTTGCGAAGAATATATTGGTCGATCCAGGTACTGCCCACCGGCACCGGCTGGTGGTGCAGCATCACCAGAGCGTGTTCACCCGCGCCGATGGCGTTGAGGCTGCGCTCGAGAAAGGCCAGCTCATCGTCCGCCAAATACCCGTGGACATGCCCGGGAACACTGGAATCGAGCAGAATGATGTGCCAATTCTCCAGGCGCATGACTCGCGCTTCCGGCGTCGGCGTAACACCGATATCCGCCATCAGGCGCGCAGAATCATGGTTGCCCGGCAGCCAGCCAAACGGGACGTCAAAGTAGTGATGCACGTGATCGACGAAACGCTGGTAGCAGTGTTCGTGGCCCGCGCTGGCAATATCGCCAGTGCACACCAGAGCGTCAACCGTGGACTGTTCGCGCGCGATCAAGCGGAGCACATCGTCCAGGCTCTCATCCGTATTCAGCCCCAGTAACTGGTCGTTGTCCTGGGCGCCCAAATGGCAATCGGTAATCTGTATCAGGCGCACGCCGCTCTCGCTGTTATATCGTCCGTTATTGGTCGCTTACACTCACTCACAACCTTAAACCGTCCGCCGATTTTTCGCCAGAGCCAAGGGCCGGGTTTTGGCGTTTTTTGTGACCTGACTGCCGTCAGGAGCGGCGTTTGTGTTGGCGTTCCCAGTTATCGAGCCTTTTGCGCTCACTTTTACGCAACAGAATATAGGTGGCGCCACTGGCTCCGTGCTGCTTTTGCGCCGAATGGAAGGCCAGCACCTCTTCAAACTGGGGCAACCAATGGGCTATACAACTCTTGAGCAGCGCTGGCTGCTCGCGCCCCACCCCTTTGCCGTGGGTGATCAAGGCACAGCGGATATCGTGGGCCATGCAGTCTTTGACGAACTGATACACCGCGCGGCGCGCCGTATCGACGGTCATACGGTGCAAATCCAGGCGCGCATCGATGGTGTATTTGCCCAAGCGCAGGTTTCGGTAGACCCCGTGCTGCACCCCGTCGCGCTTGAACTCAAGAATGGCATGAGGATCAACCGCCTCGACGTGGTCACCGGACAGGAAGTTGCTGTCGGCACGCACCTCTTCGGTAGCCGCTTCCCGGCGTTTGGCCTGGCTGACCGCCGACGGGCGCTTTTCCGTCAAGGCCACTCGATTGTCGGGCTGATGGCGAACAACATCGCGCATCGCGGCACGAAACCCGTCATCGCCGTGATCGTTCTGGTTCATGGTTACTGCCTGCTTAGCGCCAGCGCGCCCGGCCTCAGTCCTCCTCGGCCGGGTCACAATCAAGGATATAGCCCACCATTGCCTGGGGGCGCTTCATTTCCCAAGGGGTGTGGTAAGCATCAAATTTGGCTTCGCACCACTCAGCCACAGCGGTAAAGGTCGGCCTGCCGGGGTCAGTGACAATCACCCGGGTACCCACTTGATGGGCCCGGTTTATCAGCCCTTGCAGCGGCTTGATCAGAGAATCCCAGAAACAGATGTCCGACGCGATCACCAGATCGAAGGGTTCTAGGTCTTTCTTGCGCACCTTTTCATACCGGCAATCCCAGGTTTCCACCTCCACGCCATTGAGCGCCGCATGGTAGGCCAGGTAGGGAAACACTTTGGGATCGGCGTCGAGGGCAGTCACTTGGGCATCGTAGCGCTTGGCGCAAAAAATGCCCGACAGCCCCCAACCGCTGCCGATCTCCAACACCCGCAAGCCCGGCTCCATGTCGATGGTTTTCAGGTAATCCATGAGCAGCAGACTGGAGTGCCAGACCTTGTTGCCGTGAATATCGGCTTCTCCCAGCTGGCGGCGCAGGCGCCGCATGTGTGGGTGGGTGTTCTTGCGCATGGTCAGACCAAAAGCCGTGCGCGAAGTCGCCTGCTTGCTTGGCATACTGCTCCCGTATTTACTGCTGTTTACGTTGAACCATTGCCGGACGATTACCGGTTGGCACGATTTTCGATCAAATCATCCACAACCGCCGGGTCAGCCAGGGTTGAGGTATCCCCCAGGTTGTCCAACTCGTTGGCGGCTATTTTACGCAAAATACGACGCATAATCTTGCCCGAGCGGGTTTTTGGCAACCCCGGTGCCCACTGGATGACGTCCGGTTTGGCGATGGGCCCGATCTCTTTGGTACACAACGCCACCAGCTCCGCGCGTAACCCATCGCTGGGCTCCTCGCCGCCCATCAAGGTTACGTAGGCATAGATGCCCTGCCCTTTGACGTCATGGGGATAGCCTACCACCGCCGCCTCCGCCACTTGCTTATGCAGGACCAGGGCACTTTCGACTTCCGCCGTGCCCATGCGGTGGCCAGAGACGTTGAGCACGTCATCGACCCGTCCGGTAATCCAGTAGTAGCCATCCTCGTCACGCCGGGCACCATCGCCGGTAAAGTAGTAGCCGGGATAGGTGCTGTAGTAGGTGTCGATACAACGCTGGTGGTCGCCATAAACAGTGCGCAGCTGACCTGGCCAGGCGGCCTTGATGGCCAGGTTACCCTCACCCGGGCCCGCCAGCTCCTTGCCTTCCGCATCAAGCAGTACCGGCTGGACACCAAAAAACGGCAGGGTTGCGGAGCCGGGTTTCAGGTCTACAGCGCCCGGCAGGGGGGTGAGCATATGCCCCCCGGTTTCGGTCTGCCACCAGGTATCCATGATCGGGCAGCGATGGTCGCCCACCACTTGGTAATACCACTCCCAGGCCTCGGGGTTGATGGGCTCACCCACGGTTCCCAGCACCCTCAACGACTCGCGCGATGTGCTGGTGACGAAGTCGTTGCCCTTTCCCATCAGCGCCCGGATGGCGGTGGGGGCCGTGTAAAAACTGTTGACCAGGTGCTTGTCCACTACCTGCCAGCAGCGCGAGGCGTCGGGATAGGTGGGCACACCCTCGAACATCAGGGTGGTGGCGCCGTTGGCGAGTGGGCCATAGACAATATAGGTATGCCCGGTAACCCAGCCGACATCGGCGGTACACCAGTAGACATCGCCTTCCTGATAATCGAAGACGTACTTGTGGGTCATGGCTGCCTGCAGCAGGTAACCGCCGGTGGTATGCAGCACGCCTTTGGGTTTGCCCGTGGAGCCAGAGGTGTACAGAATGAACAACGGGTCTTCGGCGTCCATCCACTCGGGATCGCAGGTTTCGGGCTGACCGGCAATCGCTTCGTGATACCAGACATCGCGCTTTTCGCGCCACTCGATGTCGGCGCCGGTGCGGCGTACCACGAGGCAGGTACTGACGTTGGGGCAGTCAGCCAGGGCCTCTTCAACATTGGCTTTGAGCGGGACGGTTTTACCGCCGCGTACGCCTTCGTCGGCGGTGATGACGGTACGGCAGTCGGCATTCTGAATCCGGTCTTTCAACGCGCCGGGGGAGAAGCCTCCGAAGACCACCGAGTGCACAGCGCCGATACGTGCGCAGGCGAGCATGGCATAGGCAGCCTCGGGAATCATGGGCATATAGATACACACCCGGTCACCTTTCTTGACACCGCGCTCGCGCAGGACGTTCGCCAGGCGACACACTTCCCGGTGTAATACCTTGTAGGTAATCAGCTGATCTTCGGCAGGGTCGTCGCCTTCCCAGATGATAGCGGTCTGTTCGGCGCGCTGGTCAAGGTGGCGGTCGATGCAGTTGACACTGACGTTCAGTTGTCCGCCCGCGAACCAGCTGACCTCGCCTTTGCGCAGGTCGCTTTTACTGACGCTGTCCCACTTTTTGTGCCAGTCGAGAAAGTGTTCGGCCTGTTCGGCCCAGAAGTTGTCCGGGTCGTCGACGGAGTGCTGGTACATGTCCCGGTATTGTTCGGCATTGATGTGGGCGTTAGCGCGAAATTGTTCAGGTACCGGGTAGACGTGTTTCTCTGACATTGGGCCTCCACTGACTCTTGTTCTTGGCGAATGGTTTTGAGTTAGTTTGGCAGAAATTGTCAGGACGGGCCAGCTTGTCGGTATTTTTGCGGTGGGTGATTGGGTCGTTTGGGGGGCGGGCGAAAGCGAAACCCCTTGGGCGACACGCATAAACCCATCCGTGGGGCTCGACACCGACATCCTGTCGGTGACGGTCGCCCAAGGGGTTTCGCTTTCGCCCTGGATTTACCCTTCTGAGCTTCACCCACCACACGAGGGTTTGGGTTTAGTCTTTCAAGACCGTCACCCGCGGGACTGCGGGTGTCGAGCCCCCAGGGATGGGTTTACGGCGTGTCTTGAAAGACTAAACCCAAACCCGACCAGTCAACGGAGACGCTCAGCGTTATCCGAAGTGGTGTTGGACGGTGGTGCGGACGCCGTCTTTGTCGAAGGCGGTGAGCCAGCGGGTGACGCCGTCGACAAAGGGGGGCTGGTGCTGGAGGTCGGTGTCGAACACAGCGTCCAGGGCGAGGGCGGCTTTGACCATGGCGGCCGGGTCGCCTTTGTGGGGTGCGAGGGTGGTCTTGAGGGTGTCCGCCAGGGGATCGTTGATGTCGATGACTTGGCCCGCTTCGTCTTCGCCGGTGGCGAAGCGGATCCAGGCCGCAACCGCCAGGCAGATGATGTCGATGGCGCCGCCGCGTTCCAGCTGCTCGCGCAGCGGGTAGAGTAGGCGCTGGGGCAGCTTGAGTGAACCGTCGCTGGCGATCTGAAAGGTGCGATGTCGCAGGGCGGTGTTGTGGAAACGGGCGCGCAGTTGCGCCTTGTAGGCTTCGATATCAAAATCGCCAGGCGCATTCACGGTTTCGCCCGCATCCTTGGCATGAAATTGTGTGACCATCGTCTCGAAGGCGGGATCGGCCATGACGTCGTGAACGAATTCATAGCCGGCCAGATAGCCGGAATAGGCCATCAGTGAGTGGGCGCCATTGAGCAGGCGCAGTTTGATTTTCTCAAAGGCCTCGGCACTTTCTACCAATTGGGCACCGGCGTTTTCCCACGCCGGGCGACCATCGACAAAGTCGTCTTCAATCACCCACTGGCTGAAGGGCTCCGTGAAAATGGCACCCTCGTCCCGCAGACCCAGCCGTTGTGTCAGTTCGTCGCGGTCGGCGTCGGTGGTGGCCGGTACGATGCGATCCACCATGGTGCTCGGGAAGGCGGTGTGCTCACCAATCCAGTCTGCGAGCGCCGGATCGAGCTGGGCGGCGTACTGGGTTATGACCCGCTTGAGGACTTCACCGTTGTCCGGCAGGTTGTCGCAGCTCAGGGCCGTAAAACTTTTGTGCCCGGCGGCACGGCGCGCCCGGAGTGCGGCGACGATCAGGCCGACGATGGTTTTCGGGGCCTCGGGGCTGGCCAGGTCGGACTGGATGTCCCGGTTGCCGAGGTTGAGGTTGCCTGTGGTCGTGTCGTGGCAGTAGCCCCGCTCGGTGACGGTGATGGATACGATTTTGATACCCGGGTCTGCCATCGCGGCGACGACAGCGGCCGGGTCGTCCGGCGCGACCATGACCTGCGTGACCGAGCCCACCACCCGCAGACGACGCTCGTCGTTGTCGCGCACCACAACGGTATAAAGGCCGTTCTGTGGCGCCAGCTGATCCCGCACGGCCGGCGAGCGCAGGCTTACCCCGATGATGCCCCAATCGCCCCCGGACTGATTCAATACCGTATCCGTGTACTCGGCCTGGTGTCCCCGATGGAAGGCGCCCAGGCCCAGGTGGACAATGCCCGGCTTTAGGCTTGTGCGGTCGTAGCGGGGGGTTTCAATAGAAGCGGGAACTCGGGCCAGGGTGGCACTGCTGAGACGGTCGGTCACGATTGCGAATACTCCTCGATTGATGATGCACTACTCCGTGCCCACACCCCGCTCGGCAAGGGGGGCGCGGACGCCAAATAGTCTAAATTACTATATTTGCTGTCAACGATCTACCAATTGTACATGGTGCCATCTTCAAGACGGTTGACCGGCAGATAGGCAGGCTTATAAGGGTAGCGCGCTGCCAGGGTCTCGTCGATATCAACCCCGTGACCGGGTTTGCTGCCGGCGTGCAGATAGCCGTCTTTAAAGTGATAGTCGTGGGGGAAGACCTCGTCGGTTTCCGGGGTGTGGCGCATATATTCCTGAATCCCGAAATTGGGCACCCAGGTGTCGAAGTGCAGGGCCGCGCCCATGCACACCGGTGACAGGTCGGTGGCTCCGTGACTGCCTGTGCGCACATGGTAGAGGTCCGCGAGATTGGCAATCCGGCGCAAATGCGTGATGCCCCCGGCATGGACCACGGTAGTGCGGATGTAGTCGATCAGCTGCTCGGTGATCAGTTGCTGGCAGTCAAAGATGGTATTGAAAATCTCCCCCACCGCCAGCGGTGTGGTGGTGTGCTGGCGGATCAGGCGGAAGCTTTCCTGATTCTCCGCGGGAACGGCATCTTCCATCCAGAACAACCGGTAGGGCTCCAGGTCCTTGCCCAGGCGTCCGGCCTGAATCGGCGTGAGCCGGTGGTGGACATCGTGCAGCAGGTGATGATCAAAACCGAATTTATCCCGCAGGCGCTCGAACAGCTGGGGCACGTGCTTCATGTACTTTTCGGTCGACCAGACGTTCTCGGAAGGTAGCTCCGCGTCGGCAGGCTCATAGTACATCTTGTCCTTGGCGACGCCGTAGGTGGAAGGCAGCCCAGGCACCCCGCATTGGGCCCGAATGGCCTTGTAACCCAAGTCGATATACTTGGCGACCTCGTCCACAGTCTCCTCGATTTCGACGCCGTTGGCGTGACCATAAACCATCACGCCATCCCGCGAGCGCCCGCCCAGCAATTCATACAGAGGCAGACCTGCCACCTTGCCCTTGATATCCCAGAGGGCGGTGTCTATGCCGGCAATGGCGGTCATGGTCACCGGACCGCGACGCCAATAGGCACCGCGATAGAGGTATTGCCAGATGTCTTCGATCTGCGCCGGGTCGCGCCCGATCAGGCAGGGAAAGAGGTGCTCTTCGAGATAGGCCACCACCGCCAACTCACGGCCGTTGAGGGTGGCATCGCCGATACCGTAAACGCCCTCGTCGGTCTCGATTTTGACCGTGACGAAGTTGCGCCCGGGACAGGTGATGATGGTTTTACAGTTGATGATCTTCATGAAATCTCCGCAACAGGCCGCCAAAGGTAAAGTGGTCAGGCCAATTCTAGCGGGTTTCTTCGGATTGGTCGAGCCCGCGGCTGAATTATCGCTCAGAGGCGAGTCAGATGTCGTTCAGCGAGCCGAAGGGGGCGGGGTGGCGGCGATTCAGACTGGGGGCTGGTAAGCCGGGTTCGGCGCCTCAGTGTCGGATTACGCCCTTCGGGCTAATCCGACCTACTGGAGACGACGCACCATTGTTCGAGTAGGTCGGATTAGCGCAGCGTAATCCGACACTGAGGCACCCAAACAGAGACTAGGCGACCTGGACAGGAATGGTATTGGTGGTGCGCTCTACCCGATTGCGCTCATCCAGGTACACCAACTTGGGCTTGAATTTGGCCAGCTCGGCCTCTTCGTACTGGGCATAGGCGGCGATGATCACCCGGTCCCCCACCTGCACCTTGCGTGCGGCAGCGCCGTTCATGGAAACGGTGCCGGAGCCCGGCTCGGCCAGAATCACATAGGTGGTAAAGCGCTCGCCGTTATTGACGTTGTAGATATCAATCTGCTCAAACTCCCGCAGCCCGGCCAGCTTGACCAGATCCGCATCGATGGCGCAGGAGCCGTCATACCAAAGCTCGGCCTGGGTGACCGCGGCCATGTGCAGTTTGCCTTTCAGCATTGTCGAGAGCATAGCTCCTCCAGTGATCGTGCGCCAAATCAGCCTTGCGGCCGATCCAGCACCAGAGAGACATTGTCAATCAAGCGCGCAGCACGGGTGTACATGGCGCCCAATACAGTAATTTCCCGGTCATCATGGGCGGCCGGCTCGAGCGTCCGGCTGTTGCTGATGGTGATGTAATCGGGCTTGAACCCGGCCTGGCGAATCTGTTCCCGGGCCTCGTCTTCCAGCGCGATAAAATCCCGCCGGCCTTGTTCTATCTGCTGGCTGATCCACAGCAGGCTCTGGTAAAGCTGAGACACCGACGGGCGCTCATCGTCACCGATATAGCCATTGCGCGAGCTCAGGGCCAGGCCATCGGCCTCGCGCACGATATCCCCGGCGATAATCTGCACCGGAATACACAGGTCTTCGACCATCCGCCGGATCACAGCCAACTGCTGAAAATCCTTGACGCCGAATACCGCCTCATCCGGCTGAACAATATTGAACAGCTTGGTCACCACCGTGGTGACCCCCTCGAAGTGCCCGGGGCGACTGGCGCCGCAGAGCACGTCGGTCATGGTGGGCACCACCACCCGGGTCTGCTCCGCCATGCCATTGGGGTAAATCTCCGTCTCATCCGGGCAGAACAGGTAATCGCAGCCGATTCCTTCCAGCTTGCGGGTGTCCTCGGCCAAGGTCCGAGGGTACTTGTCCCAGTCCTCATTCAATCCGAACTGTAACGGATTGACGAAAATACTGGCAACCGTGACCTCGCAGCTCTGCTGAGCCCGCTCAACCAGCGCCAGATGCGCCTCGTGCAGGTTGCCCATGGTGGGCACAAATCCAATGCGCTTACCGGCCCGGCGTTCCTTGGCCAGCGCGTCGCGCAACGTTTGGATATGATGGAAAACCTGCATGAAGTCTAACCTGGGGTGTTGTTTGCGGCTCGGCCCCGCCGTTTCGGGGCGGAGCCCCGGTCGGGCGCGCGATAATACACTTTTGTGCCAAAAATGTACATTTTTTGCGCATTGAGGGCAAATGAGAGGGTGTGCCGTTTTTTGTCGGATTACGGCTGCGCCTAATCCGACCTACAGGGAGCAAAATGCCAATGTTTATGTAGGTCGAATTAGCCGAGGCGTAATCCGACAATGAGCCACTCAACCGGAATCAATACTCGTCCTGCTGGAAATACTCGGGCGCAAGGTTCTCAAAACGGGTGAATTTGCCGATAAAGGCCGCCCGGCAGGTGCCTATCTCGCCGTTCCGCTGCTTACCCAAAATCAGCTCGGCGATGCCCTTATCCGGGCTGTCCTCGTTGTAGTAATCGTCGCGGTAGATAAACAGGATCACGTCCGCATCCTGCTCGATCGCGCCCGATTCCCGCAAATCCGAGTTCATGGGGCGCTTGTTGGGGCGCTGCTCCACCCCCCGGTTAAGCTGGGACAGGGCCACCACCGGGCAACTGAACTCCTTGGCCAGGGCCTTGAGCGAGCGTGAGATCTCCGAGATTTCCTGGGTCCGGCCCTCGGTGGAGCCCGCCACCTGCATCAACTGCAGGTAGTCGATCATAATCAGGCTGGGATTGCCGTGCTCCCGCGCGATGCGCCGGGTACGGGCGCGCACCTCCTGGGGGGTCAAGCCTGGGGTATCGTCAATAAACAGGGGCCTGTCCTTGATTTTGGACACGGCCGCCGACAGCTTGGGCCAATCCTCTTCGGTAAGTTTACCGTTGCGAATCCGGCCCTGATCGATTCGCCCCACCGAGGACATCATCCGCATCACCAGCGCCGACGAGGGCATCTCCATGCTGAACACCAGCACCGGCTGTTTTTGGCTGAACAGCGCGCTTTCGACAAAATTGAGGGCGAGCGCGGTTTTACCCATGGACGGCCGCGCCGCCAGAATGATCAACTCGCCCGGCTGCCAGCCGGAGGTGCGCTCGTCCAGATCCGCCAGGCCGGTGGTCACCCCGGTGATGTCATCCCCGGAGCGAAACAGCTCGTCGATGCGCGCCACAGCCTCCTTGAGCAGGTCGTTGACCCCGAGCAGACCGCCCTCTTTCGGGCGATCCTCGGCGATCTCGGCCATGCGCTTTTCCGCCAATTGGAGCAGGTCATCCGCGTCCAGGCCCGCGGGGCTGTAGCTGGTTTTCTTGATCTCCTGAGCCACGGATATCAGTTGGCGCAGAGTGGAGCGCTCACGCACAATGCGGGCGTAAGCCAGAATGTTGGCGGCGCTCGGGGTGTTGGCGGCCAGCTCGGTCAGATAGCCCAACCCGCCGACCCGCTCCAGCTCATCGTGGCGATGCAACTCTTCGGACAGTGTAATGACGTCCAGCGGCGCCGACTGCTCCACCAAGATGGACATCATGCGGAAGATCGCCTTGTGGTCACCCCGGTAAAAGTCGACCTCGGATACCACTTCGCGCACCGCGTCGAAGCGCTTGTTGTCGAGCATCAGGCCGCCGAGCACAGCCTGCTCGGCCTCCACTGAATGCGGTGGTGCCTGGGTCAGCAGCGGGCTCTCGGCCTCGTTGTCGGGAATTTCGTAGGGGGCGTCAGACATAGCGAGTCAGTATTCTTGTATCCCTGTGCGGCCATGGCCGGCATAAAAAAATCGGGCAACCGCGACAGCGGTAGCTGTCGCAGTGTGCCCGATTTCGTTGTGCTTGTCAGCAGTCCGGCCCTAAGGCCGAGCGGCGGACTTACTCGGCCACAACGGTCAGCTTGACGGTTTGCATCACTTCGGCGTGCAGCTGTACGTCGATCTCGTACTCGCCCACTTCGCGCAGTGCGCCTTCCGGCAGTTTGACTTCAGCTTTGCTCACTTCAACGCCCGCGGCGGTGATGGCGTCAGCCAGGTCGCGGGTGCCAATAGAACCGAACAGCTTGCCTTCGTCACCGGCGTTGGCGGCGATGGTCACGCTGATTTCAGCCAGCTTGGCCGCACGCTCTTCAGCGTTGGCTTTTTTGGCATCAGCAGCAGCTTCCAGCTCAGCGCGGCGCGCTTCAAAATCGGCGAGGTTGGCGGCCGTTGCCGGAACCGCTTTGCCTTGGGGCAACAGGAAGTTGCGGCCAAAGCCCGACTTAACGGCGACTTTATCGCCAATATTACCCAAATTACTCACTTTCTCGAGCAGAATAACTTCCATCTCGTTAACCCTCTAATGTTGTCATCTATCTGACGAACGGCAGCTCTTTTACTGCTTGGGCTTGACCCGTCCGCGAAAATTAAGCCATGTATCGACAAAAGCCACAGCGATCAGTAACTGGCCCGCCGGGGGAACAAATACCAATAGCAGGTAGAAGACTACCAACCACGGGGTTCCCAGTTTTCGGCGTGCGGCCAGGCCGTGAAACAACGCCAACCCGGCGAGCGTCAAGGGCAGGGTAAAAACCGTTGCCCAAACCCCGTACTCCGGTCCCTGAAACAGAGCGAAGACCCCGGCACCCAAGCTGACAATGGCCTGGGGCGCCTGCAAGCGCAACCCGTGAAACTCCTGGCGAAACCCGCCCGGGTTGTACAGCAGGGCCTGCCACCAGCGCCCGAGCAGCAGCCCGAGCAAGGTGCTGAAGGCAACGCCATAGGCGATCAGCCCCAACACCGTGGATTGACCCACTGCCAAGCCCTCGGCGGCCTCATCCTGGAGACTGTCCAGGAGTTCCTGAAGCACGACCGCGATACTGGCCAGAGCCTCAGGCGCCAGCTGGGAGACAGTCAGCGCCGCCAGAACACTCAGGGCCACCAAACTCATCAGCGCATGGGGCCAGGAAGCACTGACCCGCAGGATTTGCGCTGCGATCAGCGCTGTTACCACGGCAGCCACCGTCATTAGGGGCATAACCGGGCTGAAGTCGCTAAACAGCAGCGTCAACAGCGCCGGCAACAGGCCCCAAACGGCAATCAGCAGGCCTTCGCGCAAGCCCATCCGCAATCCCACCAGGGAGATTGTCGCCGGGCCTATCAGTGGCACCCAATTACCCAAAAGGGCGACCACTGCGGCTCGCGTGCGACTGCGCATAATAAAATTTGCCAGTGCACGCATGGTAAAACTTAGTTGTCGTGGCTATCAGTGTACGGAATCAGGGCCAGGTAGCGAGCGCGCTTGATCGCGGTCGACAGCTGACGCTGGTACTTGGCCTTGGTGCCGGTGATGCGGCTGGGCACGATTTTACCGGTTTCGGTGATGTAGGCCTTCAGGGTTTCGATATCTTTATAATCGATACGCTTGACGCCTTCAGCGGTGAAACGGCAGAACTTGCGACGACGGAAAAAACGAGCCATGGTTAAACCTCCTGCTCTTCGTTGGCGGATTCGTCAGACTCGGCGCTCTGCTTGCTGTCAGAGGCGTCGTCGGAGTCGTTGTCATCGCGGTTGTCTTCGCGACGGGCCGGACGGGCTTTACGCTCGCGACCTTCTTTCTCCGCCTTCAGGATCGGCGACTCGCCGGTAACGGCTTCGTCTTCGCGGATGACCATGCTGCGCAGCACGGCATCGTTGTAACGGAAGTTGGTGGTCAGCTCTTCCAGGGCTTCCTCGGTGCACTCAACGTTGAGCAGCACGTAGTGAGCCTTGTGGATTTTGTTGATCGGGTAAGCCAGCTGACGGCGGCCCCAGTCTTCCAGGCGATGGACCTGGCCACCACCGTTTTTAACGGCAGCGGTGTAGCGCTCGATCATACCGGGCACTTGTTCACTCTGGTCCGGGTGGACCATAAACACGATTTCGTAATGACGCATTGTAGCTCCTTACGGGTTAAAGCCTCCCAATGCACGGGGCACCGGTGAGACAAGGAGAGGCCCCACCGATGCGGGGCCCGTTAAGGGGCGGCTATTCTAGGGACTTTACCCCTGCGATGCAAGGTTAAAAAGTGACCAGAGCCACCCCGACGCTGAAGCCCGGGGGCCGCGGCCTTATTGGCCGTAGACCGGGAAGCGCTTGCACACCTCCAGTACTTTGGCTTTGGTGGCCTCAATGGCCTTATCGGCACTGCCGGCTTCCAGGGCGTCGAGGATGTCGCACATCCAGTTGGCCAACTGGGTACACTCATCTTCTTTAAAGCCGCGAGTGGTGATCGCCGGGGTCCCGACACGCAGGCCCGAGGTGATAAAGGGCGAACGGGGGTCGTTGGGCACGGCGTTCTTGTTGACCGTGATATTGGCCAGGCCCAGGGCCTCGTCGGCGTCTTTACCGGTGTACGCCTTGCCGATCAGATCCACCAGCATCAGGTGGTTTTCCGTGCCACCCGAGACGATTTTGATGCCGCGCTCGATAAAGGTCTTGGCCATGGCCTGAGCGTTTTTGACCACCTGTTGCTGGTAGGTCTTGTACTCCGGGGTCATGGCTTCTTTGAAACTAATGGCCTTGGCGGCGATCACATGCATAAGAGGGCCGCCCTGGCCGCCCGGGAAAACTGCCGAGTTGAGCTTTTTCTCAATCTCTTCATTGGCCTTGGCCAGGATGATGCCGCCGCGCGGACCGCGCAGGGTCTTATGAGTGGTAGAGGTAGTGACGTCGGCGATCTGAACCGGGCTGGGGTAGACGCCCGCCGCGACCAGACCCGCCACATGGGCCATATCCACCAGTAAGTAAGCCCCCACTTTGTCGGCGATGTCGCGGAAGCGCTGCCAATCCATCACCTGGGAGTAGGCGGAAAAGCCGGCGACGATCATGCGCGGCTTATGTTCCAGCGCCAGGCGCTCTACCTGCTCGTAGTCCAGCAGGCCGGTCTCGGGATTCAAGCCGTACTGCACGGCATTGTAAATCTTGCCGGAGAAGTTGGGCTTGGCGCCATGAGTCAGGTGACCGCCGGCGTCCAGGCTCATGCCCAGGATGGTATCACCGGGCTTGCACAGGGCCGCATACACAGCGGTATTGGCCTGGGAGCCCGAGTGCGGCTGAACGTTGGCGTAATCGGCACCGAACAGCTGCTTGGCGCGCTCGATGGCAATGCTCTCGGCCTGGTCCACGTACTCGCAGCCGCCGTAGTAACGCTTGCCCGGGTAGCCCTCGGCATATTTGTTGGTCAGTTTGCTGCCCTGTGCCGCCATCACCAGCGGGCTGGTGTAGTTTTCAGAGGCAATCAGCTCGATATGCTCTTCCTGACGTCGACCTTCGTGCTCAATGGAGGACCAGATATCGGGATCGTAAGCGGCAATGGACTGGCTTTTGTCAAACATGGCAATACCCTGCATCGGCCAGCGCGGTGCTGGCGTAAGTAAATGTAAAAAACCGTTTGGAAAGGCGAGGACACCCAACTAAAAAAGAGCGCGAATTGTACACTATTCACTCAGGGGTGTTCCATGCAAAATACTCATGAACGGTGTTAATGTGGCTCATACGTTGAGTCATTCAGTTTGGGTTAAGGCCGGGATGCGTATGCTGTAACCTGACCCTTGAATACCCAGTGCGAGGACTGGCTTATGAACAGGTTTATTTCACCGATACTATGGCTCCTGGTGGCACTGCCACTGCTGTGGAGCACCGCCGCCAGTGCCGATGATGAGGCGGGCTTCAGTCAGGCCCAGCTCGACAGCATGCTGGCGCCGGTGGCGCTCTACCCGGATACCCTGCTGTCCCATATCCTGATCGCCGCCACCTATCCGCTGGAAGTGGTTCAGGCCCAGCGCTGGCTTGAGAACAATCCCGGGCTCGAGGGCGAAGCCGCCGTCAACGCCGCCGAGGATCGAGGCTGGGACCCGAGCGTGACAGCGCTGCTGGCCTTTCCGCGCATTCTCGAACAGATGAGCGACGACCTGGAGTGGACCCAGCAGTTGGGAGACGCCTTCCTGCTGGACGAGGAGCGCATGGTGGCCACCATTCAGACCCTGCGCCACCGGGCTCATGAAGCCGGCAACCTGAGCTCCAATGACTATATTCAGGTGCAGCGCGAACGCGAGGTAATCTACATTGAGCCCGCGCGCGAACGCATTGTGTATGTGCCCTACTACGACACCCGCGTGGTCTACGGTCACTGGTGGTGGGACGCCTACCCGCCGGTGTACTGGGGCTACCCTGCCCATTATTCGCACCATAGCGGCATCTACTGGAGCAGCGGCTACCGGGTACACAGCGGCTTTTATTTCAGCTCCTTTTACTGGCCCCGGCACCAGGTGGTGGTGATCCATCATCGCCATCACCATCCGCACCGCTATTACAGCGGACGCAGTGTCGCGAGCCACCGCAACGCCCATCACTGGCGCCACAACCCTCAGCACCGGCGGGGTGTGGTTTATTCCAACCCGAGCCTGCGCGATCGCTACGCCCACGAAAACCGCCGCCAGTGGGATCAGCAGCGCCGGAATGAGCGGGTGCACACTGGCGTCAGTCGCCAGCAACAGCGGGCATCCGGCGGACGCCCGACCGGCACCACCGAAGCGCCGGCGCGTACCGAGCGCCTGCGTAACCGGTTGAGTGGTCAGGACAGCCGCACGACCACAACCCGAAACCGCGGCAGCGAAGAGCGCGGTGCAACCCGGCAGCGCGGCACCACCGGAGAGGCTCAACGGAACACGCGTCCTGAGCGCCAAACCTGGATGGACCGCAACCGCCAGCGCCAGGAGCAACCGGTGCAGCGGCAAGAGCAGCCAGCGCAACGCCAGCAGGCACCACAGCGCGAAACGCAGCAACAGCCGCAGACCCGGCAGCGCCAGTGGAGCACTACGCCACGTCAGCAGGCGGAGCCGCAACGCTCGGGCCAGCAGCAACAACGGCAAAGCTGGGGCAACGAGCGCCAACAGCGGCCTTCGGGCGCCACGCAGTTGCGCTCGCAACCGCGCAATGACAACGCTGGGACGCAGAATCGCAGCACCCGCCAAAGCCCGGCAGGCAATCAACGCTCTGCACCCGCAACGCGCAGCAGTGGCGACAACGAGCGCCGGAGCTGGCGCAACCGGGCCGACTAGGCCGCCCACCGTCCACAACAAAAAAAGCCGGGGCAGTGCCCCGGCTAACGTGAATGTTGACCCACCTCAGTGACTGATCATCCACGGCCTCATTGAAGGAAACATCTTTTTGCCGTCAGCGGTATAGAACAATTGTGATTTACTCACCGACTGCTGACCACAACCACAACCTTTGCCATGTTTATGCTCACGTCGGGCCTGGGCTTCGCGACGCTGCTCAGGGTTGGAAAACAGCGGCTGGTGGCGACTGCGTTCGTTGCGCTCCCGAGCCTCGCGCTGCTGCTCGTCCATAACCCGAAGTTGCGGCGGCAACACAATGACGCGCGCCGAAGCCTTACCGCACGCGGGGCAGGGCTTTACATCACCGCTTTCGTCCAGACTTGCCAGCGCGTAGAACAAACCGTGTTCCCGGCACTTGTAATCGTACAGGGGCATAAGGCGTTACTCCTTGTCAGCCGATTTGGGAATATCCACCCCCGGGGTGACCTTCTTCTCAGGCCCCTCGGCACTGGGGTTGATATCAAAATCGAAAATCCCGGTCGGTAGCCACAAGGTTGCACAGGCGTTGGGAATATCCACGACCCCGCTGATATGCCCTTCAACCGGGGCACAGCCGAGAATCGCGTAAGCCTGGGCTTTGGTGTAGCCGAACTTGGTGAGGTACTCGATAGCATTGAGGCAGGCTTGCCGGTAGGCCACGTGTACATCCAGATAATGCTGCTCGCCCTGCTCATCGACCGAAATGCCCTCGAAGATCACGTAATCATCGTAACTGGGCTTGATCGGGCTGGGCTTGAAGATCGGGTTCTTGATGCCGTACTTGGCCATGCCGTCTTTGATCAGATTGACGCGCAGGTGAATCCAGCCCGCCATTTCAATCGCGCCACAGAAGGTGATCTCGCCGTCGCCCTGGCTAAAGTGAAGATCCCCCACGGACAGGCCACCGCCTTTTACGTAGACCGGGAAATAGACTTTCGCACCGCGAGACAAGTCCTTGATGTCACAGTTGCCCCCATGCTCTCGTGGCGGCACAGTACGCGCGCCCTCGGCGCTCGCGCTCTTCGCCGCATCGGGTTTCATGCGCCCCATATGCGCGGTGTCGGAATAAGGCAGAGCTGCCAGCGGCGGTACCCGCTCGGGATCGGTGTCGACCAGTTTCTGCTCCCGGGTGTTCCATTCCGCCAACATTTCCTTGGAGGGCAGGCAGCCGATCAAGCCCGGGTGAATCAGACCGGCAAATTCAACGTTGGGAATATGCCGGGACTTGGTAAACATGCCGTTAAACTCCCAGATCGATTTCTGCGCTTCAGGGAAGTGCTCGGTCAAAAAGCCGCCGCCATTCTGCTTTGAGAAAAACCCATTAAAGCCCCACTGACTGTCTTCGAATGCGCCAATATCGAGAATATCCACTTCCAGCAAGTCACCCGGCTCGGCGCCATCGACCCCAATGGGACCGGAGAGAAAGTGGACCTGAGTCAGATCGACATCGCGCACGTCGTCGGCGCTGTCGTTGTCGGCAATCTGACCGCCGGTCCAGTCGTAACACTCGACAATAAAGTCATCGCCGGGCTTGACCGTTGCCACCATCGGAATGTCCGGGTGCCAGCGGTTGTGAATCATGTCGTTCTCGTAGGGGGATTTGTTCAGGTCGATCTTGATAATGGTATCGGTCATGGCGATTCTCCTCGGTATAGGGACGAGCGCGTAGAGCACGCTTGAGGGTTAGTATCAAAGATCCCCAGGGGTGGGTGAATACGCCAATTGCGCAGAGACCTACGTCAAATGACGTAGGTCTCTGAAGTGCCAACCGCCACTACAAAAAAACGACCACACCCGCGTACAGGTATGGCCGCAACGTCAGCGCTTGCTCGACGGGAGAACCGGGTCGCTAAACCGCCAGGTAAGAGGCCACCTTGGCCTCGTCAACACTTTCACGCAGTTCTTCATGCACGATCTCGCCTTTCTCTATCACCAGAATCCGGTCGGCAATATCCAGGGCGAATTTGAGCACCTGCTCGGAAACAATGATGGACAGACCCCGTTGATCACGGATCAGCTTGAGCGTGCGCGCCATTTCACTGATGATCGACGGCTGAATACCTTCTGTGGGCTCATCCAGCAGTAGCAGCTTGGGATTGCTGGCAAGCGCCCGGGCAATGGCCAGCTGTTGCTGCTGACCACCCGAGAGGTTTCCTCCACGCCGGTTGCGCATATCCAGCAGCACCGGAAACAGGTCGTAGATATCCTGCGGTACCGAGCGCCGCCCGGTCGACACCAACCCGGTTTCGATATTCTCGCGTACCGTCATGGTCGAGAAGATCATCCGCCCCTGAGGGACAAAACCAAAGCCCGCTTTTACCCGATCGTGACTTTTCAGACCCGACACATCTTTGCCATCGAGCACAATATTTCCCGCCCGGCTGGGAATCGTGCCGATCAACGAGTTCATCAGTGTGGTTTTACCCATACCGTTGCGGCCCATCACCGCGACGATTTCAGCCTTGCCAACCGTCAAGTTCAGATTGCGCAGAATCTCGCTCTGGCCGTAGGCCACTGAATAGTTACTTACATTCAACATAGCGTCACCTTCTCATTCGCCAGGGCCGGGATTAATGGCCGAGATAGACCTCGATCACTTTCGGATCATGCTTCACTTTGTCTGGTGAGCCTTCCGCCAGAATTCTCCCCTGGTGCAACACCGTGACCTTGTGCGCGATCTCTGCCACGAACTGCATATCGTGCTCAATGACAATCATGGTGTGTTCTTTGGCAATCTCCCGTAACAGAACGGCCGTCTGGCGCCGTTCGGCTACGGACATGCCCGCCACCGGCTCGTCGAGCATCAGCAGCTCCGGCTTCTGAATCAATAACATGCCGATTTCCAGCCACTGTTTCTGTCCATGACTGAGCAGGTCCGCCTGGGTATACAGCTGGTCGGAAAGAAAAATCCGCTCGGCCACCTCTTCAATGCGGGCGATCACTTCGGGCGAGCGTTTGAACGCCAGGCAGCCAAAAACGCTGCGGCCACTGGGGTAGGAGATCTCCAGATTCTCAAACACCGTCAGATCTGTGTATACCGAGGGGTTCTGAAACTTTCGCCCTACGCCGGCTTTCACGATATTGGGTTCGGACATTCTGGTCAGCTCACGGTTCTTGAACTTGATAGAGCCGGAGGTCGCCTGGGTTCGTCCGCATATCAAGTCGAGCACCGTTGTCTTTCCGGCGCCATTGGGGCCGATCACCACGCGGATCTCGTTCTTGTCAACGTAGAAGTTGAGATCGTTGACCGCTTTGAATCCGTCAAACGATACCGTCAAGCCTTCTACCGCGAGAATAAAATCAGTATTGGTCGGACTCATGAGGTCACTCCCTGCTCAGGTACAGTTAGGGTATTGCGTGTCTTATCGCGCCCAAGGACACGCGCCATAAGGGCGTCGACCGGCCTCGCGAAGAAAGTGTTGTAGACGCCGGCAACGCCGTTGGGCAATGCCAATACAACCCCGATAAAGATCAGGCCCATGGCAAACAGCCACAGCTGAGGAAAAGCCTCACCGAAGGTGGTTTTGGCGATGTTGACCAGAAGTGCACCATACACCGCGCCCGGCAAGGACAGCCGCCCACCCACCGCACAGAAAATCACCATTTCAATGGAGGGCACAATGCCAACAAAGCTTGGAGACATAAACCCCTCCTGCAAGGTAAACATCGCCCCGCCAATACCGGCGAAGGCTGCGCCGACGCAGAACACAAATATCTTGAAGTTGGCGATATCGTAACCGGAGAACCTGACCCTATCTTCTTGCCCGCGCATGGCAATCAGAATTTTCCCCACCTTACTCATGCGGATAAACTGGGCAATGAACAGGCACACAAACAGCATGGCGACACACACAAAGTAAAAAACGTAGCTGGCAAAGTCGGTGTTGATCTCCCAGCCCTTGAGGGTTCGCAGATCGGTAATGCCATTGACACCGCCAGTCAGGCCCTGCTGACCGATAATCAAAATCGTCATGATGGCGGCAATCGACTGGGTGATGATCGCAAAGTACACGCCACTCACCCGCCGCTTGAACATGGCGAAACCGATCAG
Source organism: Marinimicrobium alkaliphilum (assembly GCF_003259155.1). GTDB lineage: Bacteria > Pseudomonadota > Gammaproteobacteria > Pseudomonadales > Cellvibrionaceae > Marinimicrobium_A > Marinimicrobium_A alkaliphilum. The sequence goes on along the minus strand of NZ_QGMQ01000007.1, from coordinate 142,649 downwards.
GTAGGCGAACACCGCGGGCACCACAACAATCGCAATCAAGGCAACTGTCAGGCTGTTAAAGGGCACCCAGAACCAGGGCAGCTCAGTGATCCGGTTCCAGTCCATAAAGTCCGGAATACCGGGTGTGCTCTGAATACTGGTGTTCTCAGGCGAGGAGGCTTCGAGCTTGAGGTACATGGCCATGGCGTAACCACCCAGGCCATAGAACACCCCCTGCCCGAGACTGAGAATGCCGCCGTAACCCCAACACAACACCAGGCCCACAGCGACGAAGGCGAAACTCAGAAATTTTCCCACCTGGTTCAGGCGCAGAATATCCAGGCTCAGCGGAAAAACTACCAATAGCAGCAAGGCCAGCACGGCAAAGGCAAGAACGTCCTGACGCGACATATACTCTTTGAAAGTATTGAATGGCATAGCAGTGTCCTCCTAGCGACGGACCTTGAGGGTGAACAGACCTTGCGGGCGAAGCATCAGGATCACCACTACGGTCAGCAGGGTGAGCACCTTGGCCATGGAGCCGCCCATAAAGAATTCGAGAATCGATTGTGATTGGGAAATGGTAAACGCTGAAGCTACGGTACCCATCAGACTGGCTGCGCCGCCAAATACTACGACCAGAAAAGTATCGACAATGTACGCCTGGCCCGCGGTCGGCCCAGTCGAGCCGATCATGGTGAAGGCACTGCCAGCGATACCAGCGATACCGCAACCCAGCGCAAAGGTCATGCGGTCAACACGCGCGGTATTGATACCGACCGCGCCCGCCATGGGCCGATTCTGGACAACTGCACGCACCTGCTTACCCCAGGAAGACCGGTACATGAGCAAGGCGACGGCAATCGTTGCCATGACGGCAATCGCCATCACAAACATGCCGTTAATGGGTACCTCAATCATATCGGTCAAGCGGTAGGAGCCGTCGAGCCACTCGGGTGTTACCACCCCAACTTCGCGCGCACCAAACACCGAGCGGTAGGTCTGCTGCAAGATCAGGCTCAAGCCCCAGGTCGCCAAAAGCGTATCCAGAGGCCGTTTATAGAGAAACCGGATCATGCCCCACTCGACCAGTGCACCCAGAGCCCCGGCAGCAAGAAATGCGAGCACAATCGCGACCAGAAAGTAGTAGCCAAAAAAATCCGGGATGTGGCTGGCGAACATATTCGAGGTCACATAGGTAACGTATGCGCCCAGAATCATAAACTCACCGTGGGCCATATTGATCACCTTCATCTGCCCGAAGATGATCGCCAACCCCAGCGCCATCAATACAAACACGGCAAAAAGAATCAAGCCAGCGAACCCTTGCATTGCGAAGATCGCACCCAACTCGGCCGTAGTAAAATCTGAAAACATGGTCCTTACTCCCAGGTCGCAGTGATTTATCCACGCTCAAACAGATCTCCGCGCCCGAGGGCGCGGAGCGGGTAACGAGTTACTGATAGCCTTCCGGGAAAGGGTTGGGCTCCATCAGCTCTTCAGTCTCATAGATCACGTCGAACTGGCCATCACGTCGGGCTTTGCCGATACGCAACTTGGACCAGAGGTGATGATTGTCGTGAACCTTGACGTAGCCTTCCGGGGCGGTGGTCAACTCGATGCCCGGCGTGGCCTCACGGACCTTGTCGATATCGAAGGAGCCAGCTTTCTCAACAGCCGCCTTCCACAACCAGGGGCCCAGATAGGCGGCCTGTGTTACGTCGCCGATCACAGAGTCTTCACCCCAACGCTCTTTAAAGGCTTTGACAAAGGCCTCGTTGTTGGGGTTGTCCAGGCTCTGGAAGTACTTCATGGCCGAGTAGGCGCCCTCAATGTTCTGACCGCCGATACCCAAGACTTCATCCTCGGTGACAGAAATGGTCATCAGCGTGAAGTCTTCACTGGTCATATCCAGACCGGCGGCGCGCAGCTGCCGATAGAAGGCCACGTTGGAGCCACCGACAATAATGGCGTAGACCACATCGGGCTTACGCAGGCGAATACGGTTGATCACGGAGTTGAAGCTCGTGTGCCCGAGCGGGAAGTAATCCTCTCCCAAAACCCGACCACCGAGATGCTCTTCGATATGAATACGCGCGATCTTGTTGGAGGTGCGTGGCCAGATGTAGTCTGAGCCCAGCAGGTAGAAGGTTTCCGCGCCTTTTTCACGGTGCACCCAGTCCAGCCCCGCAAGAATCTGCTGGGTGGCCTCCTGCCCGGTGTAAACCACGTTCGGCGACTGCTCCAGACCTTCGTAGAAAGTCGGGTAGTAAAGCATATTGTTGTAGCGCTCAAAGATCGGCAGCACGGCCTTACGCGAGGCCGATGTCCAACAGCCAAACACTGATGCGACGTTGTCCTGACGGATCAGTTTTCGCGCCCGATCCGCAAAGGTCGGCCAGTCACTGGCACCATCTTCCTGAATGTACTGAATCTGCCGACCAAGCACACCACCCATGGCATTGATCTGTTCGATGGCAAGAATCTCCGCTTGCACCGACCCTTCTTCACTCAGGGCCATAGTGCCGGTAACCGAATGCAGAATCCCGACGGTGACCGTGTCATCGGTCACCGCCAGCCCCGTAGTGTTGACTTCAGCGGTGGGGGGCTTTTCGGCCCAACTGGGTACCGACAACATCAGCGTCGCCGCGAACGCGGCAATGCTACCGGCCATAAGGCCTCGGCGAGTGAGCCCTTTGAAGGGGCCTTGGGTTTTTGACATGTTCATGGCGGTTCCTCGTTCAGGTTAGCGACAGGACTTTTGTCCATGGTCACCATTGTGCGTGGCGACCACCTCGCTGCCCATTCGACAAATACCCCAAGGCAGTACGTTATTTGACGCATGGCGTCGGACGCAGAAAGGTTTTACAACTGGGGGTTGAGCGCAACGCTGCGCGGGGGACTACTGGCACATAAATTGACTGGGCACTTGTCAGGCTGCCTGATTTCGCCAAGGCACAGGAAGATTGCCCGCGCAGCCCCAAAAACGTGCGACAGCACAGGGCACTTTTCATCAGATGCGACTTTTTGGGGCAAGCAACGTCTTATGACAGCGAAACAACATATTTTTCGTGTACGGCGTAACTACAACCAATGGGTGGCCAACGAAACCCTGGAAGATTATGCATTGCGCTTTACGGCCAAGAGCGCCCGACGCTGGTCGTCGAGCCGGGTTGCCAACACCGCCCTGGGCGCCATTTCCTTTCTCGCGCTCGAGGCCATTGGCGGGGCCATCACCTTACAGTACGGTTTTGCCAATGCGGTGGCTGCAACCCTGGCCGTGGGTCTGGTCATTCTCCTGACTGCCATTCCGATCAGCTACTATGCCGCCCGCTATGGGGTCGACAGTGATCTGCTCACCCGGGGCGCCGGCTTTGGTTATATTGGCTCAACGGTTACCTCTCTGATTTACGCCACCTTCACCTTTATTTTCTTCGCCCTTGAGGCGGTGATCATGGCCATGGCGCTGGAGCTGTTGTTCGGCGTGCCCCTGATCGCGGGCTATCTGTTGTGCGCCGTCATGATCATTCCCCTGGTCACCCACGGCATCACCCTGATCAGCCGCTTTCAGCTGTGGACTCAACCGGTCTGGGTGACACTGCAACTCCTGCCTTTTGTCTTCATCATTTATCTGGACGCCAGAGCGGTGGACGACTGGACCCAGTTCGCCGGGCTCAATACGGTCGACGGAGCAGGGTTGAACCTGCTGATGTTTGGCGCTGCGGCCGGAGTAATGTTTGCACTGATTGCGCAAATCGGTGAGCAGGTGGATTTTTTGCGTTTCGTTCCCGAGGCCCGTCCGGGCAATCGGTTGCGTTGGTGGGCGGCAATCATGGCCGGGGGACCGGGCTGGATAGTCATCGGGGTAATCAAGATTCTCGCGGGCTCGTTTCTGGCGGTGCTGGCCCTGAGTCACGGCGTCAGTGCGGATGAAGCCGCCGATCCGACCCGTATGTATATGGTGGCATTCAGCTATATCACCAGTTCACCTCAGGTCTCTCTGGCCGTCGCCGGCATTTTTGTCATTCTGAGTCAGGTCAAGATCAATGTCACCAACGCCTACGCCGGCTCCATCGCCTGGTCCAACTTCTTCTCTCGGCTGACTCACAGCCACCCGGGCCGCGTCGTCTGGCTAGTGTTCAATGTCAGTATCGCGCTGCTGGTCATGGTACTCGGTGTTTACGAAGCCCTGGAAGCAACACTGGGTTATTACGGTATCGTCGCAATCTCCTGGGCTGGCGCACTGGTCGCCGATCTGGTGATTAACAAACCCCTGGGGTTCTCGCCCAGACACATCGAATTCAAGCGCGCCCATCTTTACGACATCAACCCGGTAGGGCTGGGGGCCATGCTGAGCGCCACCCTGGTGGGGTTCATCTGCCTGAGCGGCACCGTGGGCGATGTGGCGCAAGCGCTCGCACACTTCATTGCCCTCGGCATCGCACTCGTGGTCGCACCGCTGATCGCCTGGGCCACTGATGGAAAGTACTACATCGCCCGCGACCCGGTTTTGATCCACGGCGAAAATGACGGTCGGGTCGGGTGTTCGGTGTGTGAGAACCGTTTTGAGCCGGAAGACATTACCCATTGCCCTGCCTATGCTGGCCATATCTGTTCGCTGTGCTGTTCGCTCGACGCACGCTGTGGCGACGCCTGCAAACCCGGCGCGAGCTACTGGGAGCAGTTGCACAGCATAGCGCGGCCCTTGGTGCCAGCGGGCGTACTCGACCGGATCAATTCCCGCATGGGCCACTTTATCGCCCTGATGTTTCTGGTCAACGGCTTGTCAGCACTGCTGCTGTCGCTGATCTACTTTCAGGCCCCGGTCACTGACGCTATCGCGATGACCCTGATGGCTGGCACTTTATGGAAAGTATTTTTTATTCTTCTGATCATCACCGGCGTCATCAGCTGGCTGTTCGTGCTCGCGCACGAAAGTCGCGTTGTCGCGCAGGAAGAGTCAAGCCGTCAAAACCGTCTCCTGACCGAAGAAATTGAGGCCCACGAGGTGACTGACCGAGCCTTGCAGTGTGCCAAAGAGCAGGCTGAATCCGCAAATCAGGCGAAGAGCCGCTACCTGACCGGAATCAGTCATGAGTTGCGCTCGCCACTCAATGCGGTTCTCGGCTACGCTCAGCTGCTGGAAAAGGACCCCAGCATTCCGCCGGAGCGACGCGAAGCGCTGGGCGTCATCCGTCGCAGCAGTGAGTACCTGTCAGATTTGATCGAAGGTCTTCTGGATATTTCGAAGATCGAAGCCGGGCGTCTGGATCTGCACAAGAACGAGATGCGCCTGGATCTGATGATGGATCAGCTGGTAACCATGTTCCAATTACAGGCCCGCGACAAAGGTCTGGCCTTTGACTTCTATTGCCCCTACCGGCTGCCCCACAAAGTCCGGACTGATGAGAAGCGCCTGCGTCAAATTCTGATCAACCTGCTGTCCAACGCCATCAAGTACACCGACCAGGGCGGCGTCACTCTGACTCTGCGGTATCGCAGCCAGGTGGCGGAATTCATCATTGAAGATACCGGGGCGGGGATTGCAGAGGACAACCTGGAACGTATCTTCATGCCCTTTGAACGCGTCAGTGCGCCAGGCAATGGAGCCAGTGGTACCGGCTTGGGATTGACCATCACCAAACTGCTCACCGAAATCATGGGCGGTGACATCTCTGTCAGCAGCCAGCCCGGCAAAGGCAGCTGTTTTAAAGTTGCGCTGATGCTGAGCAGTGTCAGCAGCGCCGACAGTATGCCCGAGCCGGCAACCCAGCGGCCGTTGCTCGGCTACGAGGGCGAGCGAAAATGTATCGCCATCATCGACGACGAACAATCTCATCGGCAACTGATGCGCACAGCGCTGATCCCATTGGGGTTCGATGTGGTTGAGGTCAGCGATCCCGGTCATGCCCTGCCAATTCTTGAGCGCCGCCCAGCCGACCTGATTATGCTTGACGTTTCCATGCCCGGCATCAGCGGCTGGCAATTACTGACCCAGTTGCGGGCGCGTTTTGCGGACACCCCGGTGGTGATGGTGTCAGGCGACGCCAGCGAAGGACGTCATGAGGCCGATGAGCGCCCGGACCATCACGGGTATTTTGTCAAACCCATCCGGCTCGACCAGTTGTTCGAACACATGGGCCGATTACTGGGTCTTCAGTGGCGCCATGACACTGGCTCAAGCACACCGGCCGAACACATTCAAACCCAGACACTGGACGGTATACGTCTGCCCGAACCCCACCACATCCGACACCTTCTGGGGCTCGCGGTGATTGGCCACCGTAAAGGTCTGCTCGAATCCCTGTACGAGCTGCGTAAAAGCTCCCAGGGCAACGACACTTTTTACACCGAACTGATTCGGCTGACCAATGACTTTCAATTTGACACCATTAAAAAATTGCTTCAGGTGACTGACAATGCCTCTACCTAAAAAGCGCCCCGAAACCGTTTTGGTTGTGGACGACTCCCTCGACAGTATCCGCATGATCAACGACGTGCTTGAGCAAGCGGGAATGACCGTACTGGTCGCGCTCGAAGGCTCGCAAGCGCTCAACATCACCCGCAACATAAGCCCGGACCTGATTCTTCTGGACGCGGTCATGCCCGGTATGGACGGCTTCGAGGTCTGCCGCCAATTGAAAGCCAACCCGGCGCTGGCAGACTGCCCGATCATATTCATGACCGGCCTGAGCGATACCGAACATGTGGTGATGGGACTCAACGCGGGCGGCGTCGACTACATTACCAAACCCATCAATCCCGACGAGCTGGTGGCGCGCATGCGCGTGCACATGGCCAATGCTCATATGGCGCGCAGCACACGGGTTGCCCTTGACCAGGCCGGGCAACTGCTGTTTGCGGTGGATGATGCAGGGCAGCTGCTATGGGCGACGCCGCAAGCACGCCAGAAAATGCACGCCTGTGGTTTACTCAGCGAAGCGGCGGGCACAGACTTTTGCCAGGCACTACGCACCTGGATTGCGCACGAACCCGCGCCCGGACATCTGCTGACAACCGACAGTGAACGGCCTTTGACGCTGGAGTTTCTGGCCAACATTTCGACACAGGAGTACCTACTCCGACTGAAAGCCAATGCCAGCCCCAGTGAAGCCACCGAGCGTCTGCGCGAGCACTTTGCGGTGACCGGACGGGAAGCGGATGTGTTGCTGTGGATCGCCAACGGAAAGACCAATCGGGAAATTGGTCAGATTCTGGAAATGAGTCCGCGTACGGTGAACAAACACCTGGAGCAGATTTTTAAAAAATTGGGGGTAGAAAACAGAACGGCGGCCGCAGCCGCCGCGATTCGGTGCCTGACCCGGGCATAACGTCAATGCCGGGTCAGCACACGCAAACCATTAATCATCGTCCAGCTCTTCTTCGATTTCATCGCGGGTGTCATCCCAGGAATCCTGCGCATCCTCAATGGTATCGTCGATGTTTTCGCCGGCCTCTTCGGCGGGACCCTGATTGTCGCAGGCCGCGAGCAGCGTGCCCCCCATCAAAGCCAGGACAAACGCCAGGGCCAGGGTACGAAACTTACTCTTGCTGTTGTCGTTCATGAATATCATCCTCTTGATCGTCTGTGGCCAGCACCGGTTGAACCTCCGGTGCTAAAACACAACGCTCATGTTGAAAGTTCATGCCAAAACTTGCGAGTAACGCCTACAACGCTAGACCAGAGTGACAGAAAAATCCAGCTTTTTACACACACTTTCACGCATTTGGCGCCCAACTCCTCAGAAAAGGGCTCATTATGAAAAACTGGAAACTTTAGGCGCTTGATCTAGTCTTGGTATCAAGGTCGCGCGAAGTATCGCGCAACGCCGTGACCGACGTGAAGTACTCCCCATTCACTCTTAAAAGGAAGACATTATGCTTTCATGGGCGTTAGTATTTCTTATCATTGCCGTCATCGCCGGGGTTTTGGGCCTGAGCGGCATCGCAGGTGTCGCCACCAATATCGCTTGGATACTGTTTGTCGTAGGCCTGATACTGGCTATTATCTTTGCCATCACAGGTCGGCGCCCACCGCCGCCTTGACGATCACTGTAAATAAAAAAGGGACCGCTCAGCAGGCGGTCCCTTTTTTATTTGTACTTCTCGATACGCGCGTGCACGCCGATGTGAGCCCCCACAAACCCGCCGGCAACGGCGGTACTCAAAACCCTGCCATCAAGATTTTCCGCCAACCGTTGGCGTTCAGCTTGACCCGCGACCCGGTAGTAAAACCCAATGTCGCCCTGATCGCCCACCACGAACAGTTCGATCGCCCGGGCACCCTCGATATGGGTTGTCGCTATCTCGGCGGCTGACTCCCCGGCGGCCTGCTCCAGAAATAGCCGATAGCCATCTTCAGAGGCGCGCTCAAGACCAAGATAGTAATGGTGACTTTCGTTCTGAAAGACCGCCAACCCTGCCGACATGCCCTCAGCCATAGGCAGTTGCAGTTCGGTGCTGGCCTGATAGCGCCCGTGCGCCTGACGCCGAGCCAGGAACGAGGGCTGCGCCCGATCCGCCAGGGTCAGACGCTGGGGTGCCAGTATCAACTGCCCCTCGCGTTGACGGTACCACCGGGATTCAGACACCCGCAGCCTACTCCACTCGAACGCGAGCTGCGCGGTATCAAAATCGTCGCGCCACGTGAAGTTTCCGGTGCGCGGCGGCAGTGTCTTGTCCCACTTCGGCAGGTCCGGACGCGTGAGCCGCATAGGGACCTCGGTTTGCGCACGCAGAATAATGGGCCAATCATCCTCCCAGGCAACCGGCAGCAAAAAGGTCTCACGGCCAGTGTTATGGTGACGCCCTTCGTAAGTCCGGGTCGCGAGAAAGACGGCCCACCAGTCGCCGTCAGGCAGCTGCACAAAATCCGCATGTCCAGCACTGTTGATGGCGTTGTCACGGTCAACCGGCAAGTCGCGCTGAGTCAGAATGGGGTTGTTTGCGTAGGCTTCAAAAGGCTCATCGAGGCTGCGCGAGCGGAAAATGACCTGCGAGTGTTCGTGCCCGGTACCGCCCTCGGCCGCCGTCAGGTAGTACCAGTCGTTGTGCTTGAAAATGTGCGGCGCCTCGATCCAGACTGGCTCGTCTTCAATCGTGACACCTCCATCCACCAGCAACCGACGCGGAGGGATCACCGCGCGCGCCTCAGGATCATACTCCCACAGCCACAGCGCCCGGTGGCCCTCGTACAGAGGCTCATCATCGGGCGGGCCATCGTTGTGGGCAATATAAATCCGCCCGTCGTCGTCAAAGAAAATGTCCGGATCAATACCGCCGACTTCCGGCAACCAGATGGGATCCGACCAGGGGCCAGCGGGATCTTTCGCGGTGACAATAAAATTGCCTCCGGCCCAGACGCCGGTGCTGATCACGTAAAAGGTGCCGTCGTGATAACGGATCGTGGGCGCAAAGATGCCCTCGGAGACCTGCCGCTCGTCGAGCAACAACTGATCGGGCCGGGTCAGCACGTGACCGAGCTTGTCCCAGTTCACCAGATCCCGGCTGTGGAAAATGGGAATTCCCGGACTCCACGCGAACGATGAATGGATCATGTAGTAGTCATCGTCGACCCGCACAATGCTCGGATCAGGATAGAAACCGGCGATGATCGGATTCTGGAATTCATCCTCGGCCAAAGGCTCGGCGAAAATGTCATCCTCTCCGCGATACTCAAACCAGTTGAACCGCGCGAGCGGGGCGATGTCGGTCGGCTCCGAGGCGGTCGGTTCAGGCTGATCCTGACAGCCCACCAGGCACAGCACCAACACGATCCCCCCCAAGCTCAAACTGTTGCGCCAACGCATTCGGTGTTCCCCATTATTTATCGGAATGCGTGAACGTTAGCGCGTTATAGTTACTGTGACAATATTGGCGCGACGGATTTTACACTTCTAGACACAGGCGCTCGGGAAATTAACAATCCCGCTCACGCAGGGCGTCCGCCACGCCCATCAACGCCGGCTTGGGTGTAAGGTCGTCGTTAAACAGCAAGGGGCGCGCCTCGACGCCATCGTCAAAAAAGTGGTCAATCAGCCAGCTGTCGCCATCGGCCAACCCCCACACGGTGACCCCGCCACGCAGGGTCTCAGGCACCGCCTCAAGATAGGCTTCAACCACCTGGCAATATCGCCGGCGTTGGGCATCGGCGGCGGCTTGGGTAAAGCTTTCATAATCCACCTGACCCGAAAATGGGTTGTTGATGGGAATATCCAGCTCAGTGATTTTGACTTTCAGCCCGCGCTCAACCACCTGCTCGAAAGACGCGCGAATATTATTGATACTTGGCCACCCCAGCTGGATATGCATCTGAAAACCAATCCCGTCGATGGGAATATCACGCGCCTGAAAGTCGTCCACCATATCCAGCACCGCCGCCAACTTGCCATCGTTGGGCACAAGGTTGAAGTCGTTGTAATAAAGGTCAGCGCTGGGATCACCGGCACGGGCAGCCAGGAAAGCGGTTTCGAGGTAGCCTGGGCCCTCGGCCCGCTCGTAGAAGATCGACGCATCGCCGTCGTTCCAGCAATTTTCAATGCCGGTCCGGTACTCACCGCTATCCAGGAACGCCTCATTGACCACATCCCAGCTCTCGACACTGCCCGCAAACTCGGCAGCAACGGTCTGAATATGGGTGGTCAGTTGATCCAGGAAAGTATCCCGGTCACCGTCGAAGTCGCGCACCCACTGGGGCACCTGATAACAGGAATGCCAGAGCAGCGCGTGGCCGTGAAGGGTCATCCCCTCAGCCTCAACATAGTCACGCAGGGCGTTGGCCTCACCGTAGGTATAGCTGCCCCACTGGTTGTGCAGATAACTCATCTTCATGATGTTGCCGGCGGTGAGCTGGTTGAAATGCTGCTCGATCACCGCCCGCTCCTGGTCCCCCCGCTCGCCCGAGCGAAGGATACTGCGGCTCTCGCCCCCCGCAGACACAGCGATGCCCACGGGGAAATCGGCGAGCGCGTGTAAGTGGTCGAAATCCAGCTCGGCAGTCACCCCGGTAGGTTCCGCGGGCCCGTCGTCCGGCTCGCCGTTGCCGTTACTATTCCCGTTGCCGGCGCCATTGCCATTGGTCGCGTTGCCGTTGCTGGGCCCGCCCGGCGTATCCAGAGGGTCGGACGAACTGCTGCCACAGCCCGCCAGGCTGAACATCACCAGAAGCAATAAGAAAGTTTTCATAGGTCACCGTAGGTTATTGTGCATTATTGTTGAGGCGCCAAAAGCCACCTTAAATTCACTTGGACTATATGGTGTTTAGCCTATAAGACCCGGCTCGCAATTACAAGGGAATGAGGCTTAGCAATTGCACTCCCCCGCCGCTTTCGGTAACTTGCGCCTTTTGATCATCAAGAGGTTTATGCCCCCATGGCGCAATACGTCTACAGCATGAATCGGGTTGGCAAAGTGGTGCCCCCGAAACGCGAGATTCTCAAAGATATCTCCCTGTCCTTTTTCCCCGGCGCCAAAATCGGCGTTTTGGGTCTGAACGGCTCGGGTAAATCGACCCTGCTGCGGATTATGGCCGGCGTGGACAAGGACTTTAACGGCGAAGCCCGGCCCATGCCGGACATCAAAGTGGGCTACCTGCCCCAGGAGCCCGCACTGGACCCCGAGAAGGACGTGCGCGGCAACGTTGAAGACGGCCTGCGCGAAGCCGTAGACGCCCTGGCAGGGCTGGAAGAGGTCTACGCCGCCTACGCCGAGCCCGATGCCGACTTCGATGCCCTGGCCAAGCGCCAGGGCCAGCTGGAGGACATCATCCAGGCCTGGGACGCCCACAACCTGGAGCACAAGCTGGAAGTGGCCGCCGATGCCCTGCGCCTGCCGCCCTGGGATGCGGACGTCACCAAACTCTCCGGGGGCGAGCGCCGCCGGGTCGCCCTGTGCCGGTTGCTGCTATCCCGCCCGGACATGCTGCTGCTGGACGAGCCCACCAACCACCTGGATGCCGAGAGCGTGCATTGGCTGGAGCAGTTCCTGCAGAGTTTCCCCGGCACCGTGGTGGCCATTACCCACGACCGTTACTTCCTGGACAACGCCGCTGGCTGGATTCTCGAACTGGATCGCGGCTACGGCATTCCGTACGAGGGCAACTACAGCACCTGGCTGGAAGCCAAGGAACAGCGCCTGGCCCAGGAGTCCCGCTCCGAAGCCGCCCACCAGAAGGCCCTCAAGCAGGAACTGGAGTGGGTACGCCAGAATCCCAAGGGCCGCCAGGCCAAGAGCAAGGCGCGCCTGAATCGCTTCGACGAGTTGCAATCCCAGGAATTCCAGTCCCGCAACGAGACCAACGAAATCTACATTCCGCCGGGTGAGCGCTTGGGGGACAAGGTGATTGAGCTGGAAAACGTTACCAAGGGCTACGGCGACCGCCTGCTGATCGACAACCTCACCATGAGTGTGCCCAAAGGCGCCGTGGTCGGGATCGTCGGCGGTAACGGTGCGGGTAAATCCACCCTGTTCCGCATGATCGCCGGCACCGAGCAACCGGACAGCGGCACAGTCACTCTGGGCGAGACCGTCAAGGTCGCCTATGTGGAGCAGAGCCGGGAAAACCTGGAAGACAAGAAAACCGTCTGGGAAGCCATCTCCGACGGCCAGGACATGCTGCGCATCGGCAACTACGAGGTGGGCTCACGCAACTACGTGGGCCGCTTCAACTTCAAAGGTTCGGATCAACAGAAACGCGTGGGCGAATTGTCCGGGGGGGAGCGTGGCCGCCTGCACCTGGCCCACACCCTGAAGCAGGGCGCCAACGTGCTGTTGCTGGATGAACCCTCCAACGACCTGGACATTGAAACCCTGCGCGCCCTGGAAGACGCCATTCTGGCTTTCCCGGGCTGCGTTCTGGTGATCTCGCACGATCGCTGGTTCCTGGACCGGATCGCCACCCACATCCTTGCTTATGAAGGCGACTCGGAAGTGGTGTTCTTCGAGGGTAACTACACCGAATACCACGAAGACTTTGTCAAACGCAAAGGCGAAAACGCCCAACCGCAGCGGATGAAGTACAAGCCGTTGAAGTAACCGCAGCGCCGGCGGGTTTGATCCTGCCGGCGTTTCATTGACGCTGTTTGATCGCCCCCAATAACGGACAACAGGTGATCCATCATGAGCAAGGAATACTGGCATCATCTTTGGCTGGGATTAACTCTTGGCTTTCTTATCAGTTGCGGCCCACAATCCGACACGCCTTCGCCAGAAGGCGCCGAGCGGAACGGCCAGCTCATCTTCGGCGGCGACGTTTTTCTCACTCGCTACGCTCACGTGCCCATTGATCGTCACGGTTACGACCACCCCTTTGCCGGCATTCAGCATTGGCTGGATGACAGCGACGCGGTACTGATCAATCTGGAGGCGGTACTCAACGCCCAGGGGCGAGCGAACAGTAACAAGGGCGAGCGCAGTCCGTTTTTGTTTCGCGGACGGCCGGATCTGGCACAGGTGCTGCACAGCGCCGGGGTCACGATGGTCACCGGTGCCAACAACCATGTAGGGGATTACGGCCCCGAGGGTGTCGCCGAGCAGTTGGAGATTCTCGCCGCAGCGGGCATCGAGGCCACCGGCATTGGTCAGTCCTGGCGCGACGCACGCCGCTACCGGCGAATGTCTGTGGGCAACCTGGTCGTGGCGGTGATTGGTGTGGATTCCACCATGCCCCACTTCAAAGCTGGCTGGCGTCGACCCGGCACCTTTTATCTGGACGAGCGCCGGCCGAATGCCTATGTGCGCGCCGTGCATCGGCAGGTGCGTCGGGCACGGAGAGAGTCCGACCTAGTACTGATGACCGTACACTGGGGGCCAAACGGTGCGGACCGACCCACGGAAGAGCGACGCGAACTCGCCGCACGATTGATTCGCGAAGCGGGTGTGGACGCGATCCTTGGACACAGCGCCCACAGGATTCAGGGTGTTGAAGTCATCGACGGCAAGCCGGTTGTCTATGATGCCGGCAATATGCTGCTCGACTACCGGGGCAGCACCTGGGAGGCGCAATCGCTGTTATTTGAACTGAGCCTGACACCGGGCGGCGTCAGCGAGATTGTGTTTCGTCCCATCCAATTGCACCACACCCGCACCGTACCGGCGGAAGGCGAAATCGCCGAGGCTATCATGGAGCGACTGATCACGCTGAGCCGGGAGTTTGACGCCGACTTCGCCGTGCAGGACAACCGCCTGAAACTGCCTCAGCGAGACACTGCGACAGCGGGCAAGCATTCACTGGAGCCGCTGACGGTAAGCTCACTGCCGTCACGGGACAGTGTTCACCCTGCCGCCCTGGTTGACCAACTGCCCGACGACCTGATCCCCGTGAACCACGTCTTCAGCAACGGCATGACCCTGCTCGGCGTCCGCCCGGTGCCAGCGGAGGTCCAGCACCGTTACGGCTTTTTTGTGACCAGTTACTGGAAAACGGATAGCCCTGTGCACCAGTCTGCACTGATTACCGTTCGCCTGCGACCGGACGACGAAGGCCCTGTCTGGGCCAATCGCGATACCTATCGCTTCCACCAGCCGGGCGACTGGTCCTACCCCACAGACCTGTGGCAGCCGGGTGAGATTGTTGAAGATCATTATTTTGTGCGCGGACATCAGGGTGCGGCCATCACCGAGCACGGCATCTATCTGGGCGTTGATGTGGGTGGCCGGTTGTTGGGGGAAGTGCGGATTGGAGAAATCACAGTCGTGCCTTAGAAAGGTATTACGCTTCCGATTGGCATTGGCTGCCACATTGTCGGATTACGCCCTGCAGGCTAATCCGACCTACTCCACCAATGGCACGTCGCTTCCGGTAGGTCGGATTAGCGCAGCGTAATCCGACAAAAAACACACCAAACCCCAACCAATGGCGCGTCGCTTCTGGTAGGTCGGATTAGCGCAGCGTAATCCGACAAAAAACACACCAAACCCCAACCAATGGCGCGTCGCTTCTGGTAGGTCGGATTAGCGCAGCGTAATCCGACAGTTTGCCACCGACCCAATACAGCGCGTCAATGTCCGAGCAGGTCGCATTGGCCCGGCGATCGCGCCCTAACGCATTTTGGTTATTTTTACGCCCAGGCGATGACCTTGACCTTCCGGCTCACAGTGAACGACTTCCGCATCGGCATCGAAGGCACTCAGGTGTGCGTTAGGAGAGGCAATCTGCACGCGAAGCTGAGTGCCAGGGGGCACCGGATCCGACACCCGCAAGCTGACGCCAGTGGCACTCAAATCACGGCAGGTTGCCGCAAGCGCTTCACTTCGGCCTTCGATATACACCCGCGCCTCGGCATCTACGGACATACGGATAAAATCGCGCTTGTCGTCGGATTTCCAGTTGGTCATTGCCTTTCCCTCACGCTGAAGTGCGGCCCGCACCGGTCTGGTACCAGTGTAGATCAGGCGGGCACGGTGCGCTCGCCGGCCCAGTGCCGCAGTTGCTGAATCTTCTCGGACATGACCACCGAGAGCGGATTGGTCTCAATAATCGCCTGGCGGATCTGATCGGTATCGAGCACGCACTGATCGGCAGACACCCGGTAAAGAGCGCTGACCACGGCCTGCTCGATTTCGGCCCCGGCAAAGCCGTCGCTGGCTTCGGCAAGTATCGCCAGGTCGAAGCGCGCCGGGTCGTGGCCGCGCTTGCGCAGGTGGATCGCAAAGATGTCGGCGCGCACATCAGCGTCCGGCAGGTCGACAAAGAAGATTTCGTCCAGACGCCCCTTGCGAATCAGCTCGGGTGGCAAACGGGTGATATCGTTGGCGGTAGCGACGATAAATACCCGGCTCTGGCGCTCGGACAACCAGGTGAGAAACGCCCCCAGCAACCGCTGGGAGGTGCCGCCGTCATTGTCGCTCTGGGACATCCCCTTTTCGATCTCATCGAGCCAGAGTACACAGGGTGCCATGGCGTCGGCCAGGGCCAAAGCCTGGCGCAGGTTGCGTTCGGTTTCACCGTGGTATTTGTTGTACAGGGCGCCTACATCCAGGCGCAGCAAGGCCTGCCCCCACAAACCCGCCACCGCCTTGGCGGCCAGGCTCTTGCCGCTGCCCTGAACCCCCAGCAGCATAATGCCCTTGGGGTGATCCAGGCTGCTGTCCGTGCCGATAAAAGCGTCGCGCCGGGCATTGAGCCAACGGCGCAGATTGCTGAGCCCGCCAACATTGGCAAAAGACTGGGTATCCTGCTCGAAGCTCATCACGCCTTCCATATCGAGCAGCTCGAATTTGGCCTTGTTGACCGCGGGCAGGTCGGCATCGGTTATGGCGCCGTCCTCCCAGATGGCGATGCGCACCAGACGCCGGACGTCGCTGACGCTCAAACCCTGAAGATTGCTCACCAGTTTACGCAGGGTGATATTGTCGGTTTTGATGCGCGCCCGGCCGTTGCGCTCGGACCAGGTCTTGGCTTCTTCACGGATGATCTCCATGATCCGCTCATCGTTGGGCAGCTGCAGCGGGTAGGTCGCCGCATAGCGGGACAGCTCCGACGGCAGGCGCAGCTGATGACTGATCAGCACCAGGGTGTGGGGCACGGCCAGGTGGTTGAGGGCGATATCCTTGAGCAGGCGTACCACCCGGGGACGATCCTCGAGAAACGGGTGCAGGTCGCACAGGGCGAAAAGGCCCGGGCTCTGCTGGGCCTTGATCTGCTCCAGAGCCGCCTCGGGCTCGGTGTGGTCGGCACCCTTGGGCACCAATTGAGGGCCAAAACTCATCTGGCTGAGGCCGTCGGTGAGCGACCAGCGATAGAGATCGTGGGCGCGCTGGCGCGCCAGGCGTTGGAGCATGTCGAGAGCTTTCTTCTCTTCGTGGGTTTCAATCACCACCAGCGGTACCCGTGAATCGAGCAGCAGCTGCAGGTCTTTGAGGTCTTGCATGCACATCGGTCCTTGAGCTTTTGTTGTCGTTATGGAATTTCACGTAGAATACTGGGAACCAAAGATTATGCCAACGGGGGTTTTTCTGCCATGACCCAGCGCACATTGAACAGTATCGACCGTCTGATTGACGGTTTTGACCACGCCCTGCGCACCATTACCGGCGGCACCCAGGCGGGTACTGAGCGCCCTTCCCCCGCCCATGACATGCCGGAGCCGGACCTGACCCGGCGCGAACGCAAGCGCGCCGCGGCCCTGATGCGGGTCAATCATACCGGCGAGGTGTGCGCCCAGGCGCTCTATCAGGGCCAGGCCCTGACTGCCAAACTGCCCACCGTCCGTGCCGAGATGGAACAGGCCGCCGCCGAGGAGATTGATCATCTGGTGTGGTGTGAGGCACGAGTGAAGGAGCTGGGGAGCCATACCAGCTACCTCAACCCGGTATGGTACGGGCTGTCGTTTACCCTCGGGGCCGGAGCGGGTTTGATCAGCGACAGGGTCAGTCTGGGGTTTGTGGCGGCCACGGAGGACCGGGTGTGCCGTCATCTCGAGGAGCACCTCCAGCGCCTACCGGTGGACGATGACAAGAGTCGGCGGATTGTCGCGCAGATGCTGGAGGATGAGGCCAAGCACGGCCAGGCGGCCTTGGATGCGGGGGGCATGGTGTTTCCCCGGCCGGTGAAGGCGGCCATGGGGCTTGTGTCCAAGGTCATGACCGAGAGTAGTTATCGGGTGTAGGGCGGGCCTACAGGGTTGTGGTTGGCGTTTTGAGTTGGGTTGGGTGCCTCAGGTGTCGGATTACGCCCTGCGGGCTAATCCGACCTACTCGGGACAGCGCGCCATTGTCCACGTAGGTCGGATTAGGCGCAGCCGTAATCCGACAATAACACCACCGACCCGACCCCGTGCAGATTACGGGGTTTCGACAATCTCGTAATCGTGGGTGATGTCGACACCACCCGCTTCGAGCATAATCGAGGCCGAGCAGTATTTGGTGGCCGACAGTTCCACCGCCCGCTTCACCTGATTTTCCTTCAGGTTCTTGCCGGTCACCACAAAGTGCAGATGAATGCTGGTAAACGGCGACGGCACCCCCTCCGCGCGCTCAGCCTGCAGCTCCACTCGGCAATCAGTCACCGCCTGGCGGGACTTTTCCAGAATACTCATAACGTCAAAGGTCGAGCAGCCACCCAACCCGAGCAGCAGCATCTCCATCGGCCGCACCCCAAGGTTGCGCCCGCCGTGATCCGGCGGCCCATCCATCACCACCGTGTGGCCACTGCCGGACTCACCCAAAAACATTTTTCCATCAACCCATTTTACGGTTGCCTGCATGCGTCTACCCTCAATTTGGTCACTGACTGAATCAATTGGCGGCAAGGTTATCACACTGGTCATGGGAACAATAATGTCGCCCTAATCAACACCTCAAGTCACTGGGGAACATTCTTCCGACAATACGGGTCAAACGCCGCCTCCAGCCCAACCGCAGCGCGAGTACAGACGCTTGCCATACGCCCCCATTCGGATTATGGTCTGTGTCTCAATACTGCTACAATGTTTGCACTACATTACAAATAGAATCAGGAGTTGACACTTGGTCGCCGTCTCATTTTCACCCCAACTCACGAATGTGGACGAATTCCTTAGCCACTGCCACCGCCGCCGCTACCCCGCCAAGAGCACCATCATCTACGCCGGGGACAAGAGTGACTCGCTGTTTTTTATCGTCAAGGGTTCAGTCTCGGTATTGATCGAGGACGACGAAGGCCGCGAAATGATCGTAGCCTACCTGAACGACGGCGACTTTTTTGGAGAAATGGGTCTGTTCGACCAACAGGACTCCCGCAGCGCCTGGGTGCGCGCCAAGGCCGCCTGCGAAGTCGCTGAAATCAGCTACAAAAAATTCCAGGAGCTGGCTGAAAACCACCCTGAATTTTTGTTCGCCCTCGGCAGCCAGATGGCCCGCCGGTTGCGCAACACCACCCGCAAAGTCGGCGACCTGGCGTTTCTCGATGTTACCGGCCGGGTGGCACGCACGCTGTTGGACTTGTG
Organism: Marinimicrobium alkaliphilum; assembly: GCF_003259155.1. Classification (GTDB taxonomy): domain Bacteria; phylum Pseudomonadota; class Gammaproteobacteria; order Pseudomonadales; family Cellvibrionaceae; genus Marinimicrobium_A; species Marinimicrobium_A alkaliphilum. Next base: position 123,747 of record NZ_QGMQ01000007.1, on the reverse strand, counting down.
CGACGAGCCCGATGCGATGACCCACCCGGACGGCATGCAGCTCAAGATCACCCGCCAGGAAATCGGGCGGATTGTGGGTTGTTCGCGGGAGATGGTCGGGCGGGTGTTGAAGACGCTGGAGGATCAGGGGTTGGTGGCCGTGAAAGGCAAAACCATGGTGGTGTATGGGACACGCTAAGGTTGGGTTCTTTTCGTGCTTAAGCCGGTTTACGGCCTTGGGGGCTTGCTCCCGGGACTCGCTGTAAATACGTCCCTGTACGCTCGAAGTCGGCCGCAAGCGGCCCGGCCCTCCGCTAAAGCTCCGGGCGTTCAGCCAAGCGCAAAGCTGTGCTTTGCAAACGCTCGGCCTCACCCATGCCTCCTACGGTCCCGGGAGCAAGCCCCCAAGGCCTCCACGTTACTTCACCACCGCAACCCTTAGCGCTTGAGGGTGAAAGTGAAAGGCGGCTTCGTAGCTCGACCCTTGCTTCAACACTTCCTTCCCCCGTTTTATTAGCTGATTTTATTTCTACAGCGCGCAGACGCGATGCGAAGCCCTTCGGGGGTAAGGGGTGCGGGACTGTAGGAGGCCTGGACGGCCGACTACAAGCCTACAAGGATGTATTCACGGCGTGTCCCGCACCCCTTACCCCCGCAGGGCGCCCCCACTCCAATACTGAAAAATCAGCTAAAAAACGTCTTCAGCTCGGCGCCGGGGTCTCGGGCGCGCATAAAGGCTTCGCCTACCAGAAACGCATGCACATGGTGCGCACGCATCGCCTGCACATCAGCGGGAGACAGAATTCCGCTTTCGGTCACCACAATACGCTCAGGGCCAATCTGCGGCAGCAGATCGTAGGTGGTCTGCAAAGTCACATCAAAGGTGTGCAGGTTGCGGTTGTTGATACCGATCAGCTTATTGGGCAGCTCCAGCGCCCGCTCCAACTCCGCCGCATCGTGCACCTCCACCAACACATCCAGCCCCAACTCCAGCGCCAGGGTATTGAGATCATGTAACTGCTGGCGCTCCAGCGCCGACACAATCAACAACACACAGTCGGCACCGAGCGCGCGGGCTTCATAAATCTGGTACTCATCTACCAGAAAGTCTTTACGGATCACCGGCAGCTCCGTGGCCTCCCGGGCTTGCTGCAGATACTTGTCCGCGCCCTGAAAAAAATCCACGTCGGTCAACACCGACAGGCAGGCGGCCCCGCCGCGCTCGTAGCTGCGTGCCAACTCCGCCGGGACAAAATGCTCGCGAATGATGCCCTTGCTGGGCGAAGCCTTTTTGATCTCGGCGATGACACCGGCTTCACCGGCTTCAATTTTTTTCGCGATCGCGTCGACAAACCCGCGCGGGGCGCTCTGCTCCAGAATCTGGTGTTGCAGATCGTGGGCGCTGGTGCGCGCTTTGCGTTCGGCAATTTCTTCGTGCTTGCGCGCGATGATCTTGCGCAGTACGGTCGGGGTTTCGTTAGCCATGGTCACTACTCGTCAATCGGCAAACACAGAGGTGTAGTCTGCCAGCTCCTGAATTTTTTCTTTTGCCAGCCCGCTGCCGATGGCATCGCGGGCCATATCCACGCCTTCAGCCAGACTGCTGGCCACGCCACTGACATAGATGGCCGCGCCGGCGTTGAGGGCAATGATGTCCGCCGCTTTTTCCCCGTGCTCGCCTTTGCGCTTACCCAGGGCATCGCGAATGAGGGCGAGCGAGCTCTGGGCGTCGGTGACGCTCAAGCCAATCAGGCTCTGGCTCTGCAAACCAAAATCTTCCGGGGTGATGGTGTACTCGGTAACGCTGCCGTTTTTGAGTTCGGCCACCTGGGTAGCACTGGCAATACTGATTTCATCCAGCCCGTCCTGGGCGTGTACCACCATGACATGTTCACTGCCCAGGCGTCCGAGCACTTCCGCCATGGGCCGACAGAGCTTGCCGTTGAAGACACCAATCACCTGGCGTTTAACCTTGGCCGGATTGGTCATGGGGCCGAGCATATTGAAAATGGTGCGCAGGCCCAGCTCTTTGCGCGGGCCAATCGCATGTTTCATGGCGCTGTGATGCGCCGGTGCAAACATAAAGCCCACACCGATATCCTGTACCGCGCGCGCCACCTGTTCGGGTGTCAAACTGAGATTGATGCCTGCGGCTTCGAGCACGTCGGCACTGCCGGTGCTGCTGGAAACGGAGCGGTTGCCGTGTTTGGCCACGCGACCACCGGCGGCGGCCACCACAAAGGCACTGGCGGTGGAAACATTAAAAAGGTTGGCGCCATCGCCACCGGTGCCGCAGGTGTCTACCAGATGTTCGACATCGATCACCACCGGCGTGGCCAGTTCGCGCATGACGCTGGCGGCGCCGGTGATCTCGTCCAGGCTCTCACCCTTCATACGCAGGCCCACCAGCAGCGCGCCGATCTGGGCGGGGGTGGCTTCGCCGGTCATGACCTGGCGCATCACCTGCGTCATTTCATCGGTACTCAGGTCGATATGCTCGACCACCTTCGCCAGTGCCTGTTTAATGTCCATAAATCAGCCTCGTTATTCTGCGTGGATACCGGCGCTCGGCCGGTTCTTCTTCATCATTCAGGAATTCAAAAAATTACGCAGCAGGTCGTGCCCGTGCTGAGTCAGAATCGATTCCGGGTGAAACTGGACGCCTTCCACCGCCAGGGTCTTGTGTTTCACGCCCATGATCTCGCCGCGATTGCCCTCCTCGTCCTGAGTCCAGGCGGTCACTTCCAGGCAGTCCGGCAGGCTTTCTTTTTCAATGACCAGAGAGTGGTAACGGGTGGCCTCGAAGGGATTGCTCAGACCCGCAAACACACCTTTGTCGGCATGATAGACCTGAGAGGTTTTGCCGTGCATGACCTGCGGGGCGCGAATGATCTTGCCACCGAAAGCCTGGCCGATACTCTGGTGGCCGAGGCAGATGCCCAGAAGCGGGATCTTGCCCGCGAAGGCCTCAATGGTTGCCACCGAGATGCCCGCTTCATTGGGTGTGCAGGGACCGGGAGAAATCACGATCTTTTCCGGCGCCAGAGTCGCGATTTCGTCAACGGTGATTTCATCGTTGCGCACCACCTTGACGTCCGCCTCCAGCTCCCCGAGGTACTGGACCACGTTGTAGGTGAAGGAGTCGTAATTGTCGATCATCAAAATCATGGGTTCGAGCCCTCTGGCTGCCTTGGGCCCAAGGTCGCGGGGGTGGGCCAAATATCGGAATCAGGCGGATTTTAGCATGGAATGGACGGGGGTTGGGGGCGTCATGGTTATGGGAGAGGGCGGTGCCTCAGTGTCGGATTACGCCCTGCGGGCTAATCCGACCTACTGGAAACAGCGTGCCAATGTTCGCGTAGGTCGGATTAGCCCGAAGGGCGTAATCCGACAATGTGGCACCAACCCGGCATCAACGCGCCATTGTCCGCGTAGGTCGGATTAGCCCGCAGGGCGTAATCCGACAATGTGGCACCGACCCGGCATCAACGCGCCAATGTCCGCGTAGGTCGGATTAGCCCGCAGGGCGTAATCCGACAATGTGGCACCAACCCGGCATCAACGCGCCAATGTTCGCGTAGGTCGGATTAGCCCGCAGGGCGTAATCCGACGCTGAGGCACCCTTCCAGAAGCCGCGCGTACTAACCCGGGACTAGCCGTCAATGCGGCTCGTTGCGGCCACGGTTGACCATATCCACCGCCCGGAAGATGGCGCGCGCCTTGTTCATGGTCTCCTTCCACTCCAACTCGGGCACCGAATCGGCGACTACGCCGGCACCGGCCTGCACGTAGAGTTTGCCGTCCTGAATCACCGCGGTGCGGATGGCGATGGCGGTATCCATATTGCCGTTCCAGGCGATATAGCCGACAGCGCCACCGTAAATACCGCGCTTTTCACTTTCCAGTTCGTCGATGATTTCCATGGCGCGGATTTTTGGAGCGCCGGACAAGGTGCCCGCGGGCAGTGCCGCACGCAACACGTCCATGGCTTTGAGCCCGGGCTTGAGTTTACCGGTGACATTGGAGGTAATGTGCATCACGTGGGAATAGCGCTCGACCACCATCTTGTCCGTGAGCTTGACGCTGCCAATTTCCGCAACCCGACCAACGTCGTTGCGCCCCAGATCGATCAACATCAAATGCTCGGCGATCTCTTTGGGATCGTTGACCAGGTCCTCTTCCATGAGTTTGTCTTCTTCGGGCGTGTGCCCGCGTCGACGGGTACCGGCGATCGGACGCACGGTGACTTCGCCGTCTTCCAGGCGCGCGAGAATCTCCGGACTCGCGCCCACCACCTGATGATCCCCGAGATCCATAAAGTACATATAGGGCGAGGGGTTCAGGTTGCGCAACGCCCGGTACAGATCGAGCGCCTCGGCCTCGAAATCCACCGACAGGCGCTGGGATATCACCACCTGCATGGTGTCTCCGGCGAGCACGTAATCCTTGATCCGGGTCACGGCGCGCAGGAAATTCTCTTCGCCAAAGCTGGAGGTGAAGTTATCTTCGCTCAAGCCACTGTGAGCCAGACTCAGGTTGGCCGTGGGCGGCGTCTCACCGCGCAAGCGTGTGACCAGTTCATCCAGGCGGGCGTTGGCCTTGTTGAAGGCATCTTTTACCTCCGGGTTGGCGTGCACCACCAGAATCAGTTTGCCCGCAAGATTGTCGAACACCAGCACTTCGTCGGACACAGTCAGCAGAATGTCCGGGCTGCCAATCACGTCCTCGGGCATGGTGGCGCGCAGATGCGGCTCCACATAACGTACACAGTCGTAACCGAAGTAGCCCACCAGCCCCCCGGTAAAGCGCGGCAAGCCGTCGACTTCCGGCGCTTTGTAACGCTCACGAAACGTCTCCACAAAGCTCAGCGCGTCGGCCTGCTCCACGCGTTCGACCACTTCGCCGTCGCGCTCCACCTGAATGTTTTCGCCCCAGGCTTTGAGCACCGTTCGTGCAGGTAAACCGATCATGGAGTAGCGGCCCCACTTCTCACCGCCCTGCACCGATTCAAACAGGTAGGAGTATCGCCCGCGCGCGAGCTTGAGATAGGAGGAGAGCGGCGTATCCAGATCCGCGAGCACTTCGCGCATCACCGGGATGCGGTTGTAGCCCTGATCGGCCAATGCCTGAAAATGTTCCGGAGTCATCACAAAGCCTTATTTGACGTGGGCCAGCTCAGCGCGCAGGGCACCGATGGCCTGTCCGTAATCGGACGCATTAAAGATGGCGGAACCCGCCACAAAAGTGTCGGCACCGGCTTCGGCGGCGGCACGAATATTCTCGACGCTGATGCCACCGTCGACTTCCAGGCGTGTGGCGGTGCCATTCGCGTCAATCAGCGCCCGAGCCTCTGCCAGTTTGTCCAGAGTATAGGGAATAAACGTCTGACCACCAAAACCCGGGTTCACCGACATCAACAGCAGCATATCCAACTGCTCGAGCACGTGTTTGATGGTGCTCAGTGGTGTCGCGGGATTGAGTACCAGCCCCGGCTTACACCCTTTGCTGCGAATCAGTTGCAGCGAGCGGTCGACGTGGCGCGAGGCTTCCGGGTGAAAGGTGATATAGGTCGCGCCGGCATCAGCAAACTGCTCAATCAGCGCATCCACCGGCTCGACCATCAGGTGCACGTCGATGGGCGCCTCAACGCCATAGTCACGCAGCGCCTTGCAGATCATCGGACCAAAACTCAGGTTGGGCACATAGTGGTTGTCCATGACGTCAAAATGCACGATATCCGCGCCCGCCGCGAGCACCGCATCCACCTCTTCACCCAGGCGCGCGAAGTCGGCGGCGAGGATTGAGGGTGCAATTTTGAAATCCCTGGTAAAGTTCTGCATAAACCACCCGATGACCTAGTATTAGCCAGCCATTGTACTCAAAGTTACCCATAACCGAAACGCGCAACCGGGGCCACCCTGAACCGAATGACTCGCCAGCCACTGAATTCAGCCTTTCGCTCCGGCCTGCGCGGCCTGCCGCTGCTGTTTGGACTCCTGTTGCTCTGGAGTCTGAACAGTCTGGCCCAGGACGAGGAGGCACCGGACAACGGCGTCCCCGACAATGGCGAAGCCGCCGCAGCGGAGGTCGATGCCCCCGAGCCGGAACCGGAAGTGCCTCCCGAGGAACCCATCGATGCGTCTCGGGAGGCGCGCGACAACCGTCTGCTGGCGGCGGCCGAACCCGAGCAGGTGCGCTGGCTGGAGACCCCTCAGGGAACCGTCCCCGCCCTGTTCACACTGGCCGAGACCCGGGTCACCAAAGGTGCTCTACTGTTATTGCATACCGCCGACCAGCCACCGGGCTGGCCCCTGCCGCTGGAGCAACTGCGGCGCCAACTGCCCCGCCACGGCTGGGCCACGCTGGCGCTCAACCTGCCCTCCCCGGGTGCCGAAGAGCGCAATCCGATCATTGCCGCCCGCCTGGACGCGGCTCTGGCGTTTTTGCGCGATCAGGGTCAGCTCAACATCACGCTGCTAGTGGACAATGGTTCGGCGGCGGGTGTTGTAGCGGCGGGTACCAACCATATCAGCACCGACGGCAATCCGCTGGAGGGGCAGATTCGGGCCCTGGTGATGATCAATCTGTTGCGCGGAAATTTGCTGGATCGAGAAGGCTTGGAAGCAGTATTTGCGGCACCGGCGCTGCCGGTACTGGATATTTTTCTGACGCCGGAACCGGCCGGGCAAGCCGAACAGCGCCGGCGCCAGCGGGCTGCGGCCATGCGCGCGGGCGTCGAGCACTACCAGCCGCTGCTGCTGCCAGGTCCGGAGTTGGCCCGACGGGAGGATCATATGCACTACTGGAGCCAGCGGGTGCGCGGCTTTATGGCGCGCCACGCCGAGGGAATCGAAATCCCCAATCCAGTCAACCCCGGGTTCTAAATAACCCCTTCCATACGTGCCAACATCAGGCTCACACCGCCCAACGCAAACATCACCAGAACGATCACGCCCAGAAGAGTCCACATCCGAAAGGGCTTGCGCTCAACGCTGTTGACACCGGTTTTCAGATATTCATCAACTCTGGCCTGATCTTCTGGGTACAGCTTGCTGGGCATGTCTTTCTCCGAGGCGTAAACAATGCGGTCATTCTAGAGGAAATCGGGGCTCACCAAAACCACCTCTCACTCCATAGAAAGACAGGTGTAAAGAACAAAGCGGGGAATCCTAGGCGTGCTGATCAAAAAATGCGCCCGGGGCACTACCAGTGGTGATGCCGATCTCGACCAATCGGCGGTTAATATCCATATTGCGCTGCACGGATTCGCCCATCAGCTCATTGCGCCGCTCTTCGCGAGCTTGCTCCTGGGCCTTACGCTCGGCCTCGGCTTCTGCCCGCGCCTCCCGCTTTTCAATCCGCTCCTGTTCCTGCTCGACCACTTCTTCACGCTCCCGACGGCTCAACTCGGCGCGAGCCTGTTGCTCCATACGCATGGCCTCCATAGCAACGCGGCGGTCTTGATCTGACGGCTCGACCGGAGCATAGGCTGCGCGCCGGATTTGCTGGGCTTTTTCGATGGTTGCTTCGGGGTCGTCAGGAATCTCGCTCGTATCTATCGGCACTTCACCCGCGACGGCATAACTGACCCCATCGGGGCCGCGCACAGTCTGGTAGCTCGGAGCGCCGGTATAGCGCCCGCCGGCCGCGGCGTGGGCCTGCTCATGGGCACGCACTTCGCGGTCGCGGGCGGCCAATTCACGTATCTGTTCCCGCTCCTGGCGCTCGCGCTGCTGCTCCTGTTCACGCTGGCGCTCCTTCAAACGCTCGCGTTCACTGTCCTGACCATTGCGCTCGTCGGGAGAACGGTAGTTCTCCTGACGCGCGCTCTCGGCGGACTGTTCGAGCGGCTTGAGTGTCGTGGGACGTTGATCGGGCGTTTCCAGCCCGACAGGCTGGCCCCCTGCTGGGGTGTAGGGCGTAATAGCGCTGGCACTGTAACCCGTCAAGGGCACGCTTGGGATCACGGCTCGATACCTACGCCCTGAAGCGTCAGGCCTCGGTGTCGATCAGGCGGCCGAGGTTCTCGCTCTCGGCACTGACGACCCGCGCAGAAGCATCAAACACTTGCTGCTGCTGTGTGATATTGATCAGAGGCTCGACCACATCCATGGTGTTGCCAGCGACGGGCTGGGCGGCAGATTGGGACTGTGTCTGGGTGGTACCCGCAGCCGCTATCTGCTGGGCAGAATTGACCATCTCACGCTGACTGGACTGCATGCCGATCAGGGCTTGATTTGTCGCTGAACCAATATCCATCGCGGCCTCCTCGGTAGGCTGTCTTACAGGAAAGTTTAACGCGTTCTGGTGCCAGTATAACCCGGCATTGTTCAAATTTCACCCAGCTCCACATACTCTGCCGCGTTTTCTGCAGAAACAGGCGCCAAATGGGGCAGGATGCCCAGGCAGGGTGCCTTAAGCATCAGCCCCAAAGTGCCCAGGTTTTCCTTCAGACAGGGCATATCCGGTTCGAGAATGCTGCCTACCCAGCCCGCCAACGTCAGGCCATCGCGGCGGATCGCCTCGGCGGTGAGCAAGGCATGGTTGAGGCACCCGAGGCGCATCCCCACCACCAGAATCACCGGCAACTTGAGCTCCCGGGCCAGATCCGCCAGGGTTTCGGTCGGGTTCAGTGGCACCCGCCAGCCGCCTGCGCCTTCAACCAGGGAGAAATCGGCTTGCCCCAACACGCCCCGGCAGTAGCCCGCCAGGCGCGAGACCGAAAGCATTTTGCCGGCGTGCTGAGCGGCAATATGGGGCGCGATGGCCGGCGCCAGCGCCACCGGGTTAATCTGCTCGTAGGTGAGCGGGGTATTGATGACCGCCTGCAATTGCAGGGCGTCGTCGTTGCGCAGTCCGTCCGGCGTGTCTTCGCAGCCCGCTGCCACCGGCTTGAGGGCTGCGGTACTCAGACCCTGTTGCCCGGCCTTGTATAGCAGGGCCGAGGCCACCAGGGTCTTGCCGACACCGGTATCGGTGCCGGTCACAAAGTAGGTGCGTTTACTCATCAGCTATCACTCGTTACTTGGGCTTGGGCTTGGCCATAAAACACCTGGTAGCTGGCCGGCAGCCAGCCCTCGGCATCCCGGTGCTGCTCGTAGGCCAACTTCAGGGCGTCGATCTTGTGCCGACCGGTCAGTCCCGCGGCCTGGCCACTATTGATGTTATGAGCCCCCAGCGCTTTCAGCTCCCGGGTCAGCTCGTGCAGTTTCGGGTACCCCAAAACACGTGTTTGCGCCTGCCAGTCGCGCTCCGCCAACCCTGCGGCATCCAAGGCCTGACGCACGGCCGTGGCGGTGGCAAAGCGATTGACATGGGTATAGCCATCGACTTGCTGCCAGGCCCGTTTGAGCTCCCACAAGGTCTGCGGACCCAAGGTACTGAACAGCAGGTGGCCCCCGGGTTTCAGCACCCGGCGCAGCTCCGCGAACAACGCCGGCAGGTCGCTGCACCACTGAATGGCCAGGCTCGAATAGATGATGTCTATGCTCGCGTCCGCCAGCGGCAGGCTCTCGGCGTCGCCCCCGAGCCAGTAGCCGGGACCCGGGCGCTCGCGCCGCGCGAACTGCAACATGCCCTCGGCGATGTCCAGGCCGATCACTTGAGCGCCCGGGCTACGCAGGGCCAATTGCTCGGTGAAATAGCCGGTGCCGCAACCGAGGTCGAGAATCATGGGCGCCTGCGCGTCCGACACAAAAGTCGTCGAAGGCAGTTGGGTCAGCAAGTGCTCACCCACAGCGCGCTGTAGCCGGGCCACGCTGTCGTAGGTCGCCGCTGCCTTGCTAAAAGATTGGGCGACCCGGCGCTTATCAAGCGTGGCCGGACGCAAAAACTGGGCAATCTCCTGCGCTACCGCCTCCGGCTGACTCCAATGTAGAGCATGAGCCGCACTGGGGATCAGCGCCAACTGTTGAGCCGGATTGAATGTCTGCATGGCGCCCAGGGCCTCGGCAGGTACCAGCGCGTCCTGCTCTGCCAGCAGGTGGAGGCCCGGCTGACGCAGTTGCGCATAGGCGGCGCGGTTGTCCATACGCGCCAGCAGCGCCAGCGCAGCAGCCCAATCCGGTGTCAATCGAGCGTCGGTGAACAGCGGTCGAAGCTGTTTGAGCAGAGCCCGCTCGGCGCCGTCGCCCTTGGCGAGCAGCCCGGCGAAATGCTTCAGGGTCTGCTCGGGCTGCTGCTCAAAGCTCTTATTGAACTGGCGGTTGACAGCCTTGGGCATCGCCGCTGGCCACTCAGGGCGGGCGACAAAGCACAGGTTGCTTGCCAAGGTCACCAGGTGCGTGATCCGCTCGGGTTGGCGTGCGGCCAGGGCGGTAGCGAGCATTCCTCCAAACGACCAGCCCAGAAGCACGGCCCGGGCGGGCAGGCTGTCTTCAATACGGGTCAACAGGGCCTCCAATGCACCCTGACCGGCCCCGTCGAGCAGGGGCTCGCTGCCCCCAAAGCCTGGCAGATCCAACGTCCAGACTTCCCCCAGTTGTTGCAGGTGCGGCAGTAGAGGCGCCCAGCTGCGGCTATCGCAGCCCCAACCGTGCAGCAGTACCAGCGGCTCGGCCAGTGCCTGCTCGGGGCGGGTGGCCGGGTGGCGCTGTACGGCCAGTGACAGGCGCTCGGGTCGGGCGGCGGTTAGCGCCATCAAGACGTTACTCCTCGTTGTGTCAGGGTGCGCGGCACCAAGTCTGCCAGAGCGTCGAGCAGCTGATCCACCTGGGCCTCGGTGTGGGCGGCGCTCAAGGTGACACGCAGGCGCGCCGTGCCTTCGGGTACGGTGGGCGGCCGGATCGGGATGACCAGCAGGCCGCGCGCAGCCAGAGCATCGCTCATCGCCAGCGTATCGGCATCCGAGCCAATCACGATGGGTTGAATGGCGGTCGCCGAGTCCATGAGTTGCAGCCCCAGAGATTGCGCCCCCCGACGAAATCGGGCGATCAGGGTATGTAAGTGTTCACGGCGCCAGGGCTCCTCGGCCATCAGGCGTAAGCTGACCCGGCTCGCAGCCGCCACGGCGGGCGGCATGGCGGTGGTGTAAATGTAGGTACGGGCAAATTGGATCAGCGTCTCGATCAGGGTCTCACTGCCGGCGATAAAAGCTCCGGCAGTACCAAAGGCCTTGCCCAGGGTGCCCATCAGGACCGGCAGCCGGTCCTGACCGAGTCCGAAGTGCTCGGCGCACCCGGCGCCGGTGGCCCCCAGACAGCCAAAGCCGTGGGCATCGTCCACCATCAGCCAGGCACCCTCGCGCTCCGCCAGATCAGCCAGGGCCGGCAAGGGCGCGGTGTCGCCATCCATGCTGAATACCCCGTCGACCACGATCAGCTTGCGCCGGGCATCGCTGGCGCCCAGGCGCCGAGCCAGGTTATCGGTGTCATTATGCAGAAAGCGCTGAAAGCGGGCGCCGCTGGCCAGCCCCGCGTCGAGTAGGGAGGCGTGGTTGAGTTTGTCCTCAAACACCCCATCGCCCTTGCCCACCAGGGCACTCACCGCCCCCAGGTTGGCCATATAACCGGTGGAAAACAGCAGCGCGCGCTCACGCCCGCAAAAGGCCGCCAGCTCTTCTTCAAGGGCGTGATGCTCAAGGGAGTGACCGTTGACCAGATGGGAGGCGCCGCTGCCCACGCCCCAGCGCTCGGCACCGGCGTGCAGGGCGGCGGTCACCGCCGGGTGATTGGCCAGGCCCAGGTAATCGTTGCTGCAAAAGGCCAGATAGTCCCGGCCATCGACGCGCACCAGTGGCCCCTGAGCCGAGCCCAGGGTGCGCCGGTGCCGGTAGCGGTGCTCAACCTTGCGCTGTATCAGCGCCGGGCCCAAGACGCTGTCCAGGTGTTGAGAGGGGTTCATCGCCCGATATCCCACGTGCGCAAAGGCTTACTTGACCGCGTCGTAGAAAAACTCGTCGAGCTGGGCCTCCTGCACCGCGCCCAAAAGCGCCGCTTCCTGCTCTTCTTCGTCCTGGTGAACCTCATAGGCCTCAGGCTGGATGCCCAAGCGCTTGAACAGCTGCATATCCTCGTTGGCTTCCGGGTTGGCGGTGGTAAGCAGCTTCTCGCCGTAGAAAATGGAGTTGGCGCCCGCCAGAAAGGCCATGGCCTGCATCTGGTCGTTCATCTGTTCGCGCCCGGCGGACAGGCGCACATGGGAGGCCGGCATCAGAATGCGGGCCACCGCAATGGTGCGGATAAAATCGAAGGGATCGAGATCCGCCTGATCCGCCAGGGGCGTGCCCTCGACCTTGACCAGCATGTTTACCGGCACCGACTCCGGGTGCTCGCTCATGGTGGCCAACTGCAACAGCAGACCGGTGCGGTCGCTGGCTTCTTCACCCATGCCCACAATGCCGCCACAGCAGACTTTCATGCCCGCTTTGCGCACATTGCTGAGGGTATTGAGGCGATCCTGGTAGGTGCGGGTGGTGATGATGTCGCCGTAAAATTCCGGCGAGGTATCCAGGTTGTGGTTATAGTAGTCGAGCCCGGCGCCGGCCAGCTCACCGGCCTGTTCTTCACTCAGCATCCCCAGGGTCATACAGGTCTCCAGGCCCAGGGATTTGACACCCTTGACCATCTCGGTGACATAACCCATGTCCTTGCCCTTGGGAGAGCGCCAGGCGGCCCCCATACAAAAGCGGGTAGCCCCACCGGCTTTGGCCGCTTTGGCTTCTTCGATGACCTTCTCCACCGCCATCAGTTTTTCCCGCTCCAGGCCGGTATCGTAGCGGGCCGATTGGGGGCAGTAGGCGCAGTCTTCCGGGCAGGCGCCGGTTTTGATGGAGCAGAGCGTGCTCACCTGAACCTCATTGGGGTTGAAAAACGCCCGGTGCACGGTCTGGGCCTGGTACATCAGGTCGCTAAAAGGCAGATCAAACAGGGCCTGTACTTCAGCGCGTGTCCAGTCGTGGCGTATCGGGGCTTGGTGAGTTGCGTTCATAACCGCTCCGGTCAATCGTAAAAAGGGCTGTCAAATGTCAAAGCCCTCTATCTTAGCGGCCCCCAAACCGCTGTCAACCAAAAAACTGAAAAAGGGTTAACTGACGCAAACTTGCGTGACGGGCGATCCGATCTATAATGTTAAGCCCTGGCATTGGTAACACGGAGGTCACAACGATGCTCACCTTCCCTCTTCACCGCGTCTCCCAACGCCTGTGGCGCGCCGTGCCGACGCTCGGCAATCAGTTGCTGCCGACCCGCTGCCTGTTGTGCACGACCCCGCTGGGGGGCGAACTGCTGTGCCCGGACTGTGTCCATCATCTGCCCTATCTCGATACCCACCACTGCGTCCAATGCGCCCTGCCTCTGGACAGTGCCGCCGAACGCTGCGGGCAATGTCTGCAGCAACCACCCGGATTTGAGCACGCTGTGGTGCCTTTTCGGTACGCCTTTCCCCTCGACGCTCTGATCCACAACTTCAAGCACAAGCACCAACTGGCGGCTGGGCGCGCCCTGGGACAATGTCTGGCCGCCCACATAGAGCACCATTACGACGAACACCCTGAGCTAACCTGGCCCGAGCTGATCGTCCCTGTACCGCTGCACTGGAGTCGCCGACTGGCGCGGGGCTACAACCAGAGCGACCTGCTCGCCCGACAGTTGCAACGGGCCCTGGACATCCCTGTGGCGACGCGGGTATGCCGCCGGGTACGCCGCACGTCCACGCAACAGGGGCTGAGCCGTCGTCAGCGGTTGCACAACCTGCACTCCGCCTTTCGCATCAACCCGTCGACACTGGCAGCGGTCAAGGGCAAGTGTGTGGCGCTGCTCGACGATGTGATCACCACCGGCAGCACTGCCCGAGTGGTGAGCCAGGTCCTGCTGGGTGCAGGCGCGGCAGAGGTGCACTTGTGGGCGCTGGCGCGCACGCCCGAGCCCGACCGCCGGGACCCGGCTCAACATCCCGAAGCATAAGTGCGTACAATGGCGCTCCACCCATTTGCCAGAGCGCCCATTGATCATGACCCACGCCTACGAACGCCTGACTCCGGACCTGGTGCTCGACGCCGTTGAGGCCTGCGGCTATCTGAGTGATGCCCGGGTGCTGACCCTGAACAGCTACGAGAATCGCGTCTACCAGGTGGGTATTGAGGGCGCAGAACCGCTCATTGCGAAATTTTACCGGCCGGCCCGCTGGCGCGACGCGCAGATTCTGGAAGAGCATGTGTTTACCCAGGCATTGGCGGATCTGGAAGTGTCGGTAGTGCCGCCATTGGCCAACGCCCAGGGCGAGACCCTACACAGCTTCAGCGACTACCGCTTCAGCCTCTACCCGCGCCAGGGTGGCCACGCGCCGAACCTCGACGACTTCGACCAGTTGCTCACCCTGGGCCGGGTGATCGGGCGCATTCACGCGCTGGGTCAAACCCGCCCCTTTGCCGAGCGGCCTTCGGTCGATATCCAAAGCTACGCCCGAGACAGCTACGACTTCCTGCTCAATAACGCTTTTATTCCGGACAACCTGCGCGAATCCTACCGCACTCTGGGCGCCGACCTGATCGCGCGCCTCGAACGGGTGTTTGAGCAGGTCGAGTACACCCCCATCCGCCTGCACGGGGATTGCCACCCGGGCAATATTCTCTGGCGCCACGACGCGCCTCACTTTGTGGACTTCGACGATGCCCGCAACGGCCCGGCGGTGCAGGATTTGTGGATGCTGTTATCGGGCGAGCGCGAGCAGCAGACCGCGCAGCTGTCGGAGATCATGGAGGGGTATCAGGAATTTTGTGATTTCAATTTTGCCGAGCTGAATCTGATCGAGGCGCTGCGCAGCCTGCGCATCATGCATTACAGCGCCTGGTTGGCCCGGCGCTGGGATGACCCGGCATTTCCGCACAGTTTTCCGTGGTTCAATACCGAGCGTTATTGGGGCGAGCATATTCTGGAGTTGCGCGAGCAGCTGGCGGCGTTGGACGAGCCGCCGTTGGCGTTGTTTTAAGTTTTTTGCTTGGGTGCCTCAGTGTCGGATTACGCTTCGCTAATCCGACCTACTCGGACGATGGTGCGGGGTATCGGGTTGGGTGCCTTATTGTCGGATTACGCTTCGCTAATCCGACCTACTCAAGCAATGGCACGGTGTATCGCGTAGGTCGGATTAGCCCGCAGGGCGTAATCCGACACTGAGGCACCTATCCTATTCAATAATATCGTGGTTGGTGAGCACCTCATCGACCCCCACCGCCAACGAGTGGCGAACATCGTCTTCGGTCTCCGGCAGATAGGACAACACCCGGCCACCGTACCGACGGAAACGTGCGATCATCGCCGGGCGCATCAGGTTGATCCCCCCCAGGCGTGGCGGCAGGGCATAAGTTTTTCCCGGTTCAATCCCACCAAACACCGGCAGCCCCAACAAGCAGGCAACACCGGCACGCCGGCACTCACTGACACTGGCCAGACAAACGGCCTCCGGGTGGCGCTCAAGCAGGTATTGCTGCTGACGTTTATCCCAGAGCAGCAAGCGCACTCGACGCTTGAAAAACTCGCGCCAATCCGGCTTCTGCCACCAGTCAAACAGCGTATCGAGCGTGCGCATACCTTGCTCGGGCTTGATATCAAAAATCCAGTGGACGTCGGCAAACTCGGGCAAAAACTGATCAAAAAACAGCAGCGCCTCGCCGCCGTTCAGACGCACTTCGGCCAATTGCTCGCGGGTGCTTTCACACACGTCGAGATCCCAGTCGCTGATGCGGCGCAGGTTCCGGTCATGAGCCAGAACCAGCTCGCCGTCAACCGTCGAGCGCAAATCGGTTTCCAGGTGGGTAAAGCCCCGGGCGCGTGCCGCGCGAAACGCCTCAGCGGTATTTTCCGTCGCCGTCGCGCAGGCGCCGCGATGGCTGATCCAAAGCGCCTGGGGTTGAGCTGTACGAGACCGGGCGGTGCCGCTCATGCTGGATAAACCTCCGGGGTCGATTGGCAGAAACCCTAGCTTAGCAGCTCCCGCTATTCAACGCAGACATTATCGCTCTCGGTATTAGTCGCCCCAATGTCCTTGCAGATTCGACCAAATTCAGTCGAAACCGAGTTGCCGGTCACGGTATTGTTATCCCCATAAATCCGCAGCCCGTAGTTGCGCTCTCCACCCATAGCACGAGTATCTTCAATGATATTATCCCGAATCACATTGCGATCGGCGATTGACGGCGTGGGCGACGATTCGGCCACCGCATCCTGCACCAGGAACGCCTCATCCCCGGCATTGATTACCGTATTGCCCTCAAAGACGTTGTCCGACGCCTCAATAAAGACACCCTGATAGGCGGTGGTATCCACGACGTTGTTGCGCAGCGTGTTATGGGTCGAGCTGGACAATACAAATAACCCTCGACCGTGGTTGGTAATGGTGTTGTTCTCAACCAGGTTGTTGTGCGCATTGTTGGGCAATCGAATACCCGCATACCCGGACTGGATCACGTGATCGGCCGTAATGGTATTGTTCGCCACGTAGCTGTGGGAATGGCGACTGAGATTGATACTGCCATCGACGATTGAGTTGAAGGTGTTATTGGTGAGAGTCATGTGCTCGCACTGGTCGCTGGAGTAGGCGGCGGACGCCTGGTTTTCCAGGAACAAGCTGCTGTCGATAGTGACGTAACTGCTGCCTTCAAAACGCACCAGGCCGCCGTGAAACTCCACTTCCCGAAAGGCCAGGTTGCTGACATTCTGCAACAGTACGGTGCGCACCGGGTTGTGCAAACTGAGTTTGGCGATGACCACGTCCGCAAGATCCCGGTCGCGAGCGGCGGCCACCAGATAGCCATCGGGGTTGTTGCGCACCAGTACCGTTTTGCCGATACCATCACCGACAATATTGACCCCGGCGCGCGGCCTCAGATTACCCGCTACCCGATACACACCTTCGGGGATATACAGGGTATCGAGCCCCTGGTCGTCGTAGACCTGATCGACGGCCGCATTGAGCGCGTCGGTTTGATCCGTGCCGTCATCCGCCACCACGCCCGCCTCAAGCGCATTGAGAGACGCCGACAGATCCCACTCCAAGGTATGCTCAAACTCTGCCCGGGGAATATCGTCCAGTGGCGGCTCGGATGAAGCGCTGCTACTATGCCCGGACTGGTCCTCGGGAGTAGCGGGCGGCGGGCTACTATCACTGCCGCAGGCGGCCAGCAGCAGGCTCACGAGAACCCCCAGAGACAGGTGTCGAAAATTATTCATTGTTAAGCTCCTTGTCGCTTGTTATTGGTTTCACAGATTACTTCACGAAAATCATCAAAGGACGGGTGCGCCTATGCTCTACTGGCTAATAGCCGTTTTTCATTTGGTCGTCATGTCAGCGGCGGTTCTGCACGCACTCATCTGCAAGCGCGATCACCGCGCTGCGCTGGGCTGGATGGGGGTGATCATTATCTTTCCCATCGCCGGACCGCTGCTGTACTTTCTCTTCGGCATCAATCGGGTGCGCACCAAGGCCAAGTCGTTTACCGGTCGCCGTATACCCGCCTTGCATTTTGGTTATGAACGCTCGACCCGCACCGATCGGCCTTTTCACGAGCCGCTACTTGGCCATATGCCCCACCCACACCTGGCTGAAGTCGGAGGCCGGGCGACCCGTCACCCACTGATCAAAAGCAGCCATGTCACCGCGCTTTATAACGGTGAAGCGTTTTTCCCGCGCCTGATCGGCGCCCTCGACGACGCCGAGAACCTGGCTTTTGTTTCCAGCTATCTATTCGCCGCCAACGGCGTCGCCCGCGAGGTCATCGACGCGCTCTGTCGGGCCGCCGAGCGCGGTGTCGACACCCGCGTGATGATTGATGGCGTGGGCGCACTCTATTCGTTTCGCCGTGCCCTGCGACCGCTGCGTCGCGCCGGCGTGAAGGTCGCGCTCTTCGCGCCGCCGCAATTGCTCCCGCCGACACTCGATATCAATCTGCGCAACCACCGCAAAATTGCGGTAATCGATAACCGGGTCGGTTTCTTTGGCGGCATCAATGTTGATCACCGGCACATGGTCGAAGCGGAGGACAACCGCCACCCCACCGAAGATGTACACTTTCAGGCCCGCGGGCCAGTGGTCAGCGCCCTGCATGAACTGTTCGGGCGCGACTGGCACATGGTGACCGGTACCGAAGTTCCTCCCCCCACCCCCCCGGAGCCGAGCGGCAATACCCGCTGCCGGGTGATCGACGACGGCCCGGACGATACCCTTAATCACCTGGCTATGACCTTGAACGGCGTCTTTGCCGCAGCGCGCAAGCGCATCACCATCATGATGCCGTACTTTCTCCCCAGCGCCGATATGATTGCCATGCTCCAGGCGGCCGTGCTGCGCGGTGTACAGGTCAGCGTCGTGCTGCCCGAACGCAGCAATCTGCCCTATGTCGACTGGGCCTCCCGCAACATGCTCTGGGAGCTGGTGCTCTGGGACGTGGCGGTCTACTACAAGCCCGCGCCTTTTGCGCACACCAAACTGGTGATTGTGGACGACCACTATGTGCTGGCCGGTTCGGCCAATCTGGATGCGCGCAGTCTGCGCCTGAACTTTGAGCTGGGCGTCGAAGTCTTCGATGACGAACTGGCGCTGGAGCTGCAGGCTCACGTCCAGCGAGCGATCGCTGTCAGCACCCCGGTAACCCTCGAGTCACTCGACGGGCGTCCGCTGTGGCAACGTATACGCGACGCTGCGTTCTGGCTGTTTTCAAGCTACCTCTAACAACCACCTTAAAATATTATGATAGTACAATATAGGCGAACGAGAGCGCCCGCGCAACCCGCTGTCCGGTAACGCTGTTGCAAGGCTGTGCTATGCTCGCTAAAACAACCCCCTCCAGCGGAACGATGTCGATGACGCCACAGGATCTGACCACCCTGGCCGCCGTGCTTTGGTTTTTTACCGTCTGGCTTGGCTATGCCAGCTTTGCCCGACACCGAGCCCGGCGCTCTTACAACCTGTCCTCGGTGCTGCAAATCTATCGCAAGCAATGGATGCACAACATGTTGCGCCGGGATAACCGGATCGGCGACACCGCACTGCTGGCGGAGCTGGAACGCCAAGCCACGTTTCTGGCCTCTACCTCGATTTTTATTATTGCCGGTCTGGTCACGATCATGGCCTCAATCGAGCAGGTACATAACACCCTGGTGAGCCTGCCCTTTGCCAACAGCGACATGACCCCACGGCACCTGCAGTTTAAAATCATGCTGATGCTGGGCATCTACGCCTATGCCTTTTTCACCCTGACCTGGGCCGTGCGCCAGTACGGCTTTAGCGCCATCCTGCTGGGCGCGGCACCACTGCACAACGATGCCACTGTGTCCGACGAGGCCCGGCACCGCTACGCCAATCACTCGGCCAAAATCATCGACCAGGCCGGACACAGTTACAATTACGGCCTGCGCGCCTACTATTTCTCCCTGGCGGTGTTGCCCTGGATGCTCAATACCTGGCTATTTGTATTGGCCACGACCCTAGTCATGGCGGTGCTTTACCGACGGGAGTTTCGCTCCAAGCCGCTGCAAACGTTGGTGGACGAGATAAGTTCGGAGAAAACGGAGTGACAGGCCGAATCCATACCTTTTTACAATCAAAGATATAAAATCAATTAACTTTATTAAAAATATTGCTTGGTTATTATGGTGAAGAACCTGGTGCCTTCCCTGGAGAACGATAATGACCAAGACCAAAACCTTGTCCTTCGGCTTTGTCCATGTCCTTGTGGCCTTTTCTGTGACCTATGCGATTACCGGCGATCTGGTTATTGGCGGCGCGGTGGCGTTGATTGAGCCAGCAGTGAACACCGTGGCCTACTACTTCCACGAAGTCCTGTGGAAGAAAATGGAGAGCCACAAAGAGACGCTGCAAACCTTCTTTGCCGAGACAGTGTAAGACGCCGCGAAGTCGGATTACGCCCGGCGGGCTAATCCGACCTACGAATCCCGGCGCTGGGTGGCGGTGTCGGGGATGGTGAGCGCTGCGCTCATCTCCCGCGCCAGACGATCGCCTTCGGCGGCGCGCGGCTTGGCAAAGCGGGCCAGCCCGAAATAGACCACTGGCGTGAGGAACAGCGTGAACATCGCGGCCAACCCCAGCCCGCCGAAGATCACCCAGCCGATGGCCCAACGGGCTTCCGCGCCGGCTCCGGTACTGAGAATCAAGGGCAGGCCGCCGAGCACCGTGGACATCAGGGTCATGGCGATCGGGCGCAGGCGCACCTGGGCCGCCGTGCGTACCGCGTCGTAGACAGAGTGCCCCTGATCGCGCAGCTGATCGGCGAACTCCACCAACAGAATACCGTTTTTGGCCATCAACCCGATCAGCATCACCAGCCCGATCTGGGAATAGATGTTGATGCTGGTGCCGGTAATCACCAGCGCCAGGATGGCAGCGGCAATACCGAAGGGCACGGTCACCATCACGATCACCGCACTGGTGAAACTTTCGAACTGGGCACACAACACCAGGAACACCACCAACAGCGCGATGATGTAGGTCAGCGCCACTTCGCGCGAGGTTTCGTCGAGGGTTTGGGCCTCACCCTGGAACACCAGACCGATGCCGTTGGGAAGCACCTCGTTGGCCACAGCGCGAACATCTTCCACCGCCGCCCGCAGGGGATAATCGCTGTCGAGGTTGAAGTCCATCTCGATAGAGCGCCGCTGGGCATTGCGCTCCAGTTCCGCGGCTATGTTGTCTTCGCGCAAACGCACCACACTCGACAGCGGCAAGAGCTCACCGTCGCGGGTGGTGACGTAAAGATTGTTCAGGTCGTTGGGACTGCGAATCTGCCCCGTGGCAGATTCGAGCATCAGCGGAACCGCCTCGTCATCAATACTCAGATCCACCACCCGGAAGCCGTCCACCATGGCGCGCAGGGTGGTCGCCACATCGTTGAGGTCGACCCCCAGCTCCGACGCCCGACGCCGATCAATATCCACGGACAATTGCGGCTTGTTCGGATCGTAGTCAATATCCGGATCAGAGAGGTGTTCGTAGCGCTCTTCAACTTCGCGCATCAGGGTGCGAGCGGCCGCGTAGATGCTCTCGTAGTCAGGGCCGGTCAGGGCCAGCTCGACGCTACTGCCGCCACCGCCGCCGCGCAGGTTCAGACTGTTGCCTGCGCCCACCCACAGGCTGACGCCCGGCAGGTCCCGCAGCGGTTCGCGAATTTCGTCGGCGATTTGCTGTTGCGTGCGTTCGCGCTCACTCCAGTCCGCCAGCGGCAATACGATCAGCGAGCGGTTGGGATCGCGCCAGCCGATGATGGAAAACGCCAGGCGCGCCTCACCCGACTCGAGGATCGGGTGAATGATATCGTGCATGGCGTTGACCTGGCGCTCCATGTACTCGATTCCCACGCCTTCGGGGCCGCGCGCACCGATGTAGAGAATGCCGCGATCCTCTTCCGGCAACAATTCTTGAGGCACCTGGGTGTAGGCATAGCCCGCCGCCGCCACAATCAGTAGCGCCAGCCCAAAGGTGACCCAGGCGTAGCGCAAGGCCCGCTCGATCAACCATTGATAGCCGTTCGCCAGGGCGTGGCCGAAACGCTCCAGGCGATCGCGCAGCGGATGCGCCCGACCGGCAGGTTCCGGAGAAATCCGGGCGGCCGCCGCCGGCACCAGCGACAGGGCGACAAACGAAGAGATGGCCACCGCCACCGCGAGCACCAACCCAAACTCGCGGAACAGGCGCCCGGCAGTACTCGGCAACAGCGCAATCGGCACGAAGACCGAAATCAACACTGCGGTGGTGGCTACCACCGCAAAAAACACCTGCCGGGTACCGAGCACCGCCGCCGCGCGCGCGCCCAAACCCTGCTGACGCCGGCGCTGGATATTTTCCAGCACCACAATCGCGTCATCCACCACCAGCCCGGTGGCCAGCACCAGCGCCAGGAGAGTGAGCACATTGATCGAAAAACCCATCATCCAGATGGCCGCGACGGTGCCGATCAGGGCAATGGGAATGGCCACACTCGGGACCAGGGTGATCCGCAGCGACCCGATAAACAACCAGATGGTGGCCACAACAATCGCCACCGTCAGCAACAAGCTGGTGATGACTTCCCGCACCGAGCTCTTGATAACAATCGCGTCGTCTTCCGTCACGGTCAGCTCGATATCGGCGAAGCGTTCGTTCAGCGGGCCGAGAACCTGGCGAATACTGTCAGAAATTTCCAACGTGTTCGATTGCGCCTGGCGGATGACGCCCATACCCACCACAGGCTGTTCGTTAAAACGGACCAGTGAGTTGGCATTGCGCGGCGCAAAGAACACCCGCGCCACATCACCCACTCGGGTATTGCCGCTAATCACTATGTCGCGAAGATCTTCTTCAGTGACTGCGGTCGCATCAGCGCGCACCAGCAGCTCCTGATCGCTCCCACGAAAACTGCCACTGGGGACGTCAAAAGGGGCGGTGCGCAGGGCATCAGCCACATCGGACATCCCCAGGCCATGGCTGGCCAGGCGTAACGGGTCGATGACCACCCGCAAGGAGCGGGCGCGCCCGCCAAACACCTGGATGTCGGCTACACCTTCAACGGAAATCAATTCCGGGACGATATCGCGCTCGATGCGCTCGGTAAGCTCTGTGTCCGAGAGAGTGTCACTGATGGCGGCAATATTGATGATGGAGCGCGCATCGGGGTCCGCTTTGACAATCGAGAGCTGCTCGACATCTTCGGGCAGTCGACGCTGTACCTGGCTGACCGCCTCGCGCACCTCCGAGGCGGCATCGTTGATCGATACCCCCGGGGAGAACTCGAGCACCATGCGGAAGTTGCCTTCCTCACTGCGTGCACGAATATTGCGCAGACCGGTAACCCGTGAGACAGCGCCCTCAACGATGCTGGTGACTTCCGCATCCATGGTTTCGGGCGAGGCACCCGGGTACTCGGCGCGCACTACAACGATGGGACGATCGACATCGGGCAGTTCGCGCACCTCGACCGCCAGCAGCGCGGCCAGGCCCGCCAGGGCAATCAGAAGATTGATCACCAGCACCAGAATCGGCCGGCGAATACTCAGGCTGGGAAGATCGTTGACTTCGGGGGGTTGCTGCGCAGCGCTCACGACTCGGCTCCGCTCTCAGCCTCTACCTTGGGCGGCGCTTTAAGCTCCTTCCGGGTCAGTGCGGTATTGACCACCTGCACATCCATCCCCGCACGCACGATGTGCACGCCCTCGGTCACGATCGGCAGGCCTTCCGGTAAATCGGCATCCACCAGGACGCCACGGTCCGTGCGCTGTACCACATTGACATAGGTCCGCACGGCTTCGCCGTCTTCTACGGTCCAGACGTAGGCCCCTTCACTACCCCACTGCAGGGAAATATCCGGCACCAGTGGATAACGATTACCCTCGAGGTTGAGCGCAATTCGAAAGCTCATGCCCGGTCGCAACAGATCGCCGGGATTATCCACGTGGGCGCGCAGGGTGAAGGTACGCCGGCTTTCATTCACCCGCGAATCCACATCGACCACTTCGCCATCAAGGCGCAGGGCATTATCGTTCCAGGTGCGCAACTCAATCCTCTCACCTTCGCTCAGGCGTCCGAACAGCGTCTCCGGCAACTGGAAGCTGACCAACAAGGTGTCTCGATCATCCAAGGTGGTGATGACATCGGCAGTGGAAACCCAGGCCCCGGGATCGACGTTGGTGAACCCCACATAACCGGAAAAAGGCGCTTCGATAGTGCGGTACGCCAGATCCACTTCAGCCCGACGCAAGGCAATCCGTGCGCGCTCGACTTCGCTGCGCGCGTCGTCGAGCATGCTCTCGGTGACACCGCCGGCACCGGCGCTACGGCGGTAACGATCGAGACGGCGCTCGGCATCTTCCAGCTCCACCTGGGCCAACTCGACCGCCAGGCGCTGGTCGCGATCATCCAGGCGCAAAAGTACGTCCCCGCGAGCCACCCGCTGGCCCGGGCTGAACTCGACACTCATCACTTCGCCCGTCACCGAGGGGCGCAGCTCGATTGAGCGCAGCGCGCGCGAGGAGGCAACGGCCTCAACCCGCGTCAGCTCGCGCTGGTAGACGATACCTTCGGTCATCACCGGTTGTTTGCGCTCAGAGCGGCCGCCCGGCTCATTGGCGTCCTGGTCAGACTGGGAGCACGCCGTTGCAAACATCAGCGGCACAAAAAGCGCGGCCAGCGCCACAGCCTTACACAGTGGAATATTCATCATCGTAGACGTTTATCAGATTGCATGGGGCCCGGGTAAAGGGCGACTCACTACCCTACGTTAAAATCATACAAATGGCGAGGGCAACACCAGCACGATCGGCACAAGCAACGTAAAGAATGGTTAGCCGGTGTTAGCTGGCCTTTGGTTGTTGAGGGAAGCATTTATAGGGGTACGCAGAGAAGACGCAAAACGATCAAAATCCAGATCGCTCACCGGGCTCACACTCAGGCGCGCGCCCCCACAAGGACGGGCGCCGAGCACGGGCGCCCTCAACCTCTATCGCGCGCTTCTGCATATACAAAAAACGCAGCAGCTCATATTCAAACGGCGACCCGCTTTCGTAGTAGCGGAAATTAATCCCTTCACGCAGGTCCACCGCCAGCAGGGTACCCATGGCCCAGGACTCTTTGCCGGAGTAGATGCCACCGACATTGACAACACGTCCGATCCCCAGGTCTGCCAATTCGCCAACCCCGTCACGCAGATTGGACGGGCCCAGCACCGGCACCACCAGGTAGGGCCCCGCCCCCAATCCCCAGCGCCCGAGAGTATCGCCGAAGCGCGTCGGCGCCGGGTCGATGCCCATCGACGATGCGACGTCAAACAACCCGAGCAGGCCCAGCGTGGTATTGAGCGTAAAGCGGCCTGTGGTACGTACACCGCGCCCGAGTCGCCCCTGCAGAATGTGGTTGGCGGTGTTGGGGATCTCGCGCAGGTTGCTGAAGGCATTGCGAATACCCGCGCGCGCCTCCCGAGGGACATAGCGTCGGTAGCGCACCGCTACGGGCCAATGAATCGCCTCGTCAAAGCGCGCATTGAAGCGGTAAGTGGCCCGATTCATCCGCTCCATCGGGTCGTAGATATCAAACATCAGATCAGCGCCATTATCCACCGCCACGCTGTCGTCATGACAGGCGTCGAGATCATGACTGGCGGTGCTGCTACACCCACTCAGAAAAGCCGAAAAAACCATAAGCAGAAATACACAACGCTTGCGCATCTAGGGCCACCGCCCTTCAAGCATTCTGAGCAGATCGTCGACCTGCTCACGCTCGCCCAGCCCGCCCAGGTGCCCCCCGACAGGATACACTTTCAGACGCTCGCCAAGCGCACCTTTCAGCCAGGTCATATCGTCTGGCCCGAGAATAAAGTCGTCGCGTGAATGCTGCGCAAAAATATCTGAGCCGTCACTGAGCAGAGGCTCGAGCACTCGCAAGTGACTGCGCGCAATCAACGCCTCTTCAGTCAGTTCAGGCTCCCGCGCCAGATAAAAAGGCACAAAAACATGACGCATGTAATCCGCAAAGGGGCGGGCTCGTAGTTCACGTAAAACCGGTTCTAGCGAGCTACTGCGAGTAGGAGGATCATCCGGATCGACCACCACACCGGTGCCGGCAAAATAATCGCCGGCAAAGAACATATTCACGAGCGACACCCGAAACGTGAGCGCGATTGCCGCCGCATACTCTCGGCTACCTTCGAGTAACCGGGCTGCGGCCTCGAGCAGAAACTGTTCATCCATTTCGAGCGATCCAGACTGGCGATACATCCTGACCAGATCCGAATAAAGCCAGCGAAACAGCGCTTCGATGTCTTCCTGCTGGTCACCAATGCTGACCGAAAACAGTTCGTCCAGCCGACTGATGGAAGTAAACAGACTCACCGGTGGGTTGATCATCACGACACGCTCAATACCCAGGCCATCGGGGCGTTGATCGAGCGCCTTGAGTGCGGCAGCGTGGGCGCCACCCAAACTGTAACCAACCACATGCAGGCCGTCGATTTCCAAGCGCCCAGACAGTTGCACAAGAACTTCGGCCAGCAACCGGTGAAGATCCTCCGCATCCTGCAGAAGGTCCCCCGCGACACCGGTACTGGACGCACCCACGATAAAACCGGGAAAGGTCGGAGAAGGCACGGTCAGCACATGGTAACCGGCCTGGTATAACGCCCTGCGTAAGAGCTGATTTTTTTGAGTATTGGCGCCGCCACCGGTACCCGCAACAACAATTACCAATGGTGCCGGCTGGGACTGAGCGGCGTACCAGACACGCACATCACGGTTAAACCAAAACACATCCGGCAACGGGCGGCCGGTGTCTATTTGCACCAAAAGCTCCCGGGCGTTGATACGGTCGGGCAGTTGAGCTCTATCGTCGAGAGCGGGGCCATGGACTGTGCGCGTCAAGGCCGCGCGGGTCGCGAGCGATTCGGGAATCGTATTCCCCGGCACGGTATCGGGCGCAGACTCTCCACCATGCCCGCTCGCTGCCAAAACCAAGAGCGCCAGCAACACATGAGCTTTGACACACAACAACGATGAACGCTTAATGGGCACGCTTCTCCAGGTGTTTGAGGCGCTTGACGATGTCGTCGAGCTGGGTATAACGAACGGTATTCCGGCGCCACTGACCCACCGGCTGGGCCGGCAGAGGCGAAGCATAAACTCCAGGCTCGGTGATGCTGCCGGTTCCACCGGTCATTCCCATCAGGGTAACACCGTCACTGCAACACCCGCATTACTTTTCATACGTTGATCCCTCACTGAATGGACCGGCCGCTGAACACTCAGCTACGCGAATACATGAGTATTGAAAAGGCCCAAAAATTGTTGGATAGCCTAGTAGAATCCGCCGGCTGTGCGAAGCAAAACTCTGTAAAAACGTGTACATCACGCTTACAGAGCCATTGCATCCGGCTGCCAGCCACCCCCCATCGCTTTAAATAAGGTGGCGGTTGCGGCCAGGCGATCGCTGAGGGCTTCGCTCAATGCCATTTCAGCATCGAGCAATGCTCGCTGTGCATCCAATAACTCGTAAAACCCAATGGCGCCGCGCTCGTATTGCAGCTCGGCCAACACCAAGGTCTGCTCAACCGCCTCAACTTGGCGCCGAATAGCGCTTATACGTTCCTCCGCACTGTCATACAACGTGAGTGCATCCCGGGCATCGCGAAAGGCACCCGTCACGGCCAACTGATACTCGGTTTGTGCCACCTCGTATCCAGCCTTGGCAGCCTCAACGCGGGCCCGTGTGCGACCAAAGTCAAACAAGGGCGCCGCCAGGTTGGCCCCCAGACTCCAGGTCTGTGCAGGTGCGGTAAAAAGATCGCTGGTATCAAGGGCCGCACTGCCCACCATGCCGGTGAGATTGAGATTGGGCCAGCGGGACGCTTCGGCCACGCCAATTTGAGCATTGGCCGCGATCAACCCCGCCTCGGCGGCACGTACATCCGGGCGACGACGCAACAGCGCCGAAGGCATGATCGCCGGCACACTGTCGGGCAAGCGAATGTCGGTCAGACGGGTCTCGCCAAAATCCAATTCCCCGAGCAGCTCCGCCGACGAGTAGCCCACCAGCATCGCCAGGGTATTACGGCTCATCGCAGCCTGCTGGCGCAACGCGGGCAACTGAGCACGCACACCCTCAAGCTGGGCTTCCGCCTGACGTATTGCCAGTGGGTTGCTCGCGCCACTGTCGTAGCGGGCCCGCTCGATCTCCAGCGTACGCTCGCGCGAGATGCGGGCATCCCGGGCGAGCGCGTACTGCTGCTCCACCGCGCGCAAATTAAAGTACGCCGTGACCACATCGGCAATCAGACTCAAGCGCACCGCTTGCGCGCCAAAAGCTGATTGCTCCAGCTGGGCACTGGCCGACTCGCGCTCGCGCGCCAGACGACCCCAGAGATCGAGTTCATAACTCAGAGCACCGGCCACCACGAATTGATTGCGCGCTTCGCCACCACCCAGACCCGGGGGCATCAAGGCTTCCGGTTGCTGTTCGCGGCTGGCATCGGCCTGGCCACTCAAGCTTGGCCAGCGATTGGCCCGAGCCAGACCAAGCTGGGCGCGGGCCTGTTCAATACGCTGGACCTGGGCACGTAGAGTCAGGTTATCGTCCAGCGCCCGCTCGACCAGTTGGTTGAGCACCGGATCGTCAAAGCGCGTCCACCACGCTTGCCAATCGAGCAGCGCCTGACCTTGCGCGGCCCCCTCAAGCAGGTCGTGCTCGGGCCAGGCATCGGGCAAATCAAGGGTTTGGGCCTGATAGTCAGGCCCGAGGCTACAGCCACCAAGCAGGGCAATGGCGACCGTCACTGTCATCAGCTTACGCATGCTTCGCATCTCCTGCTTCGGTGTGGTCTTTGCGCGCCTGACGCCAGGTCGCAAGGTCTTCCAAAAGTTTGTAAGCCAAGGGAACAAACAGTAGCGCCAGAGTGCTGGCGGCCACCATGCCACCTACCACCACTGTACCGATTTCCTGCCGACTGGCGGCACCGGCACCGGTGGCAAACATCAGCGGCAAGGTGCCGATGATGAAAGTGGCAGCGGTCATGATGATGGCCCTGAAGCGCTGGCGCGCCGCGGTCACTGCCGCCTCGTGCGAGGTCATTCCCGCACGCCGGTTTTGAGCGGCGAACTCTACGATCAGAATCGCGTTTTTGGCCGCCAGGCCGATCAATACCAACAGCCCCACCTGAAAATAAATATCGTTGGGAAAGCCGCGCAAGGTCCCTGCGAGCGCCGCGCCGAGGACACCGAAGGGCACGGCTGTGGCCACTGCCAGAGGCAAGGTGACGCGCTCGTATTGCGCGGCGAGAATCAAAAACACCATCAACAACCCCATGGCAAAGGCGGCGCCGCCGGTGCCCGCAGCCACGTCCAACTGGTAGGCTTCGCCGGTCCAGCCCAGCTGCATGTCGTACGCCTCCCGCAGCTCAGCGACGACCTGCTCCAGCGCTGCCTTGGCCTCACCCGTGGTATAGCCCGGCGCCGGATCACCCATCAATTTGGCGGCGGGAAAGACATTGAAGCGGTTGATGATGTCCGCCCCGGCGCGACGTTCAAGCGTGACCACCGAACTGAGGGGCACCATCTCGCCGCTGCTGCTGCGCACAAACACATGGCGCAGATCGTCGGGCTGGCTCCGGTATTGGGCTTCCGATTGCAGGTTCACCCGCCACAGACGGCCCTGGTAGGTGAAATCATTCACATACATGGCGCCGAAGGTGCTCTGCAACGTACTGAAAATTTCATTGATGGGCACCCCCATGGCCTTGGCTTTTTCCCGGTCGACCTCGGCGTGGTAGCGGGGAATATTGGTCTCCAGGGTGGTGCGCACATTGGTGAGCGCCGGGTGCTCATTGGCTTTCGCCGCCACCTGGTTGGCAATCCGGGCAATGCCCGCCGTATCGGCGCTTTCGCGCACCTGCAAGTAACCCTCAACCCCACCGGTCAATGACAGCCCCTGAATCGGAGGCGGCGTGAAGGCAAAGACATTGGCTTCCTGAATACCGAAACCCATGCCCATCACCTGCTGGGCAATCTCGGCGGCACTCTGGCCCTCGCTGGTACGTTCGTTCCAGTCGCTCAGGTTGATAAAGCCCGCCAGCGCGTTGGTGCGCAGAGAGCCCGCAATCATGTCGAAGCCGGCAAAGGCGGTGAACTCTTCAATCCCGTCGAGCGCCACCAGCTGTTCGGCCAGTTGGTCGCGCACGGCTTCTGTGCGACCCAGCGCAGACACCGCTGGCAATTGCCCCACGGCCATGGCCACGCCCTGATCTTCCTGGGGCACCAAGCCAGAGGGCATGCGCACCAGAAGCAACACGGTAAGCAGACAAAATCCGGCAAAAAGCGCAACACCGATGATCCAGCGGCGCAACAACCAACTGACTGCAGCCACAAAGCCATGGGTGAGCTTGTCGAACCAGCGGTTAAACAGCTGGAAGGGCTTGGCGACGGTGTGCGGTTCCTTATCGAGCAAGAGCGCGCACATGGCCGGCGTCAGCGTTAGCGCCACAACCCCGGAAACCACCACCGATACCGCAATGGTGACCGCAAACTGGCGATACAACTCTCCACTCAGACCACCGAGGAAAGCCACCGGGGCAAACACCGCCACCAGCACCAGGGTTGATGACACCACCGCGCCGGACACCTGCTTCATGGTTTCAACGGCCGCCTCGCGCGCCTTCATGGATTTTTCCACAATCAGGCGCTCAACGTTTTCCATCACAATGATGGCATTGTCCACGACAATACCGATGGCCAGCACCAATCCGAACAGGGTCAACATATTGACCGAGAAACCCAGGGCCTGCATACCCGCGAAGGTGCCGATCAGAGACACGGGAATAGCCGCGACCGGAATCAACGTAGCGCGAATGTGCTGCAGAAAAAGAAAAGTGACCGCCACGACCAACGCCACGGCAATCAACAAAGTGATGATCACTTCGCGCACGGACACCTGAATAAATTCGGTGGTGTCGTAAGGGACATTGAATTCGAGCCCGTCCGGGAAGCGCGTCGCCAAATCCTCAAAGGTCGCGTGCACCCGCTCGGCGGTCTCCAGGGCGTTCGCGCCCGGCTGCAGGTAGACGCCCATGGGCACTGTGGACTGCCCGTTATAGGTAGCGGAAAAGTCGTAGCCTTGGGGACCCAACTCGGCGCGGGCGACATCGCCCAGGCGCAACGTGGCACCGTCTGAATCACTGCGCAGAATAATCCGCTC
Source organism: Marinimicrobium alkaliphilum (assembly GCF_003259155.1). Taxonomy (GTDB): domain Bacteria; phylum Pseudomonadota; class Gammaproteobacteria; order Pseudomonadales; family Cellvibrionaceae; genus Marinimicrobium_A; species Marinimicrobium_A alkaliphilum. The sequence continues at coordinate 93,120 of NZ_QGMQ01000007.1, read as the reverse complement.
AAAGGCTTCTGCGCTGTCCAGCTGGCCCTGACTGGTTACCGTAAAGGTAAACGCCTGACCGTTGGTTGTGGGCTCGGCGCCAATACGGCCAGCGGCGTACTGAGCATTCTGCTCGCGAATCGCGGCGGCCACATCGGTGGGATTGAGTTGATGCTGGGCCAGCTTTTCCGGATCAAGCCAGATGCGCATGGCGTAGTCCTGAGCACCGAACAAGGAGGCGTCACCGACACCCTCCAGGCGCACCAGTTCGTCGAGCACATTGAGCAGCGCATAGTTACTCATGTCGAGTGAACTCAGGCTGCCATCGGGTGAGGTCAGTACCGCCACCAACAGGATATTGGTGTTCTGGGACTGCACCCGCACCCCCATGTCGCGCACCACCTGAGGCAAGCGCGGCAATGCCGCCTGCACCCGGTTGTTGACGTTGATCGCTGCCTGATCCGGGTCGGTCCCCATTTCAAAGGACACAGAAATTTGCAGCGAACCGGCATCGGTACTGGTGGACTCCATGTAAATCATGTCGTCCACACCGTTGATTTCCTGCTCCAACGGTGCGGCCACGGCCTCAGCCAGAACGTCGGCGCTGGCACCCGGATAAGTGGCCGAAACCACAACCTGGGGCGGCACCACATCCGGGTACTGCTCCACAGGCAGGCCGCGCAAGGCCGCAAAGCCCGCGAGCACGATCAGAATCGAGATGACCGACGCAAAAATTGGCCGGTCAATAAAGAACCGCGACATACTTACGCCTCCTCGCCCAGGGTGTGAACCACCTGCACCGGCGCGCCATTCCCCAGCGCCACGTGCCCGTTCACCACCAGGCGATCGCCGCCGGACAGCCCCTCGTGCACCACCTGCTTGCCGTCGACCACCGGACCGAGGCGCACGGGACGAGCTTCGGCGGTGTCATCGGCGACAACAAAGACCTGAGGACCCTCCGGGCCCTGGCTCACCGCCGCCGGATCGATAAGAAAAATATCGTCGTAGACCGCCAGGGTCACCCGCACGCGCACAAACTGGCCTGGCACCAGGTCACCCTCGGGATTGGGAAATTCAGCACGCATGCGCACGCTGCCGGTGGCTGGATCGATCCGGCTGTCGGTGAAATCAATCTGACCCTGCGCGGGATAATCCTCGCCACTCGACAGAATTAGCTGGGCCGCTCTCGCCCCTTCTCGATCGCCGTGCGCACGCTGAATCGCCGCGTCGGTTTCGGGCAAAGCAAAATGCAGGTGTACCCGATCCTGCTGAGTCAGGGTGGTCAAATGCATGCCCGGCTCCACCAGGTTGCCTTCGTTGAAGCCTTCGATACCGGCGATGCCGCTCACGGGTGCCTCCACCCGGGTATAGCGCAAATTGCGCCGGGCATCGTCGAGCGCCGACTGAGCTCTCGCCAGGCGCGCCTTGCCCGCCTCGCGATTGGCTTCGGCCTGATCGCGCTCACGCCGACTCACCGCGTCGCGCTCATACAGACCAGAGACCCGCTCCCACTCGCGCTCGGCCTGGGCGTTAGCGGCACGGGCATCGGCCCGCTCGGCCTCCGCACTGCGCACCGCCAGCTCGTAGGACTCGGGCTCAATCTGAAAAAGGGTCTGGCCCTGCTCGACCACGTCGCCCTCCCGGTAACGGCGCTCCTGCAGGATGCCCGGTACCCGCGCGCGGACATCCACCTCTCGCAGGCCACGCACTCGTCCAGCATACTCGGCGCGGTGAGTCAGGCTCTGCCGGTCAACGGTCTGGACGGTAACCGGCGCGGGCGGCATCCCCTGCTGACCCTGCGTTTGCTGCTCGCTGCTACAGGCGCTGATCAGTGCCAGCGCACACAGAGGCAGACAGGCGCGAATCGCAACCCGGGAAAATGAAAATTGGTTCATTGTCAGACGCTCCAATGGTTTGGTTTAGATGTCAAAGTGATAGCGGTAAATCAGTCAATCTTGCGCACGGCACCCAGAGGGGTCCAACAAGACTCAGTGCGGAGGCTTCAGAATCCCCTGCATGAAAATCTCGAACAAGGTGTCAAAGCGCTCGCTCAGGGGCTTGGTCCGGTGCGGCGAACATTGCAAGAAAACCGCGCCATGGATCAGGTCAGCTCCCGCATCCATAATGTCCTCCAGCGCAAAATCTCGCAGCTCACAGGTCTGTGCCAGACGCTCGAACAGCGGTAAGCCGATTTCCTCGCGCCCTTCGGGGGCACGGGCAAAATAACTCGAGGCCTTGCGATCCGGAAAGGCAATCCGCTCCTCGGCGAGCAACTCGATAACCTCGGGATTGTTTTCAAAGAACAACAGGTAGGCACGCATCAGCTCGCGCAGCTGCTCAATGGGGTCCTCTCGGCTCTCTACGCCCTCGGCAATCGCCTGCATCAGGCGCTCCAGACAATCATCCAGCACGGCCGAAAACAGCTCCTCCTTGCTCGCCAAATGCCGATACACCGTACCCTTGCCAACCCCGGCGGCATCGGCCACCGCCTGCATATCGGCCCGCTGATAGCCTTGCTCGGCAAAGACGCGACAGGCGGCTGCGAGAATTTCGGAACGGCGCTGATCTGCGGGCTTATGGACTCGCTTCGGTTTAAGCTCGGTCATTTCGGGCTGGCCTCAATACGGACGGACTGGTCAGTCCGTTAATGTAATGACTCTGGCCCTTGCTGTCAACCGCGCGATGGCAACGCCGGGGGTAGAAATTCCGCCGCCCACCCCCAATAATGGGGACCTGACACTTATGAGAATCAGGAACCGCCATGACTGCCACCGTCGCGCCGCTGAGCAATGACCCCGTCTGGGAAGAGATTCGTCGCCACACCCGGGACCAAGCCCAGGCCGAGCCGGTGCTGGCGAGCTTCCTCTACACCACCATTCTCAATCACGACACCCTGGAGGCAGCGCTGAGCTTCCACCTGGCGAACAAGCTCGACAGCCCGGCGGTACCCGCCATGCTGGTGCGCGAAGTGATCGAGCAGGCCCTGGCGGATGATCCCGCCATCGGCGCTGCGGTACGCGCCGACCTGATGGCGGTAAACGAGCGCGACTCCGCCTGCCACGCTCTGACCACACCCTTTCTGTTCTACAAGGGCTTTCATGCTTTACAGAGCTACCGTATTGCCCACTGGCTCTGGCAACGGAACCAGCAATCCTTGGCGCTGTATTTACAGAACCGGATTTCGGTGGTGTTCGGTGTGGATATCCACCCGGCCGCGGTCATCGGCAAGGGCATCATGTTCGATCATGCCACGGGCATTGTCATCGGCGAAACCGCCGTCGTCGAAGACGATGTGTCGATGATGCAATCGGTGACCTTGGGCGGCACCGGTAAAGAGAGCGGCGATCGCCACCCGAAAGTGCGCCGCGGCGTACTCATCAGTGCCGGCGCGAAAATTCTGGGCAATATCGAAATTGGCGAGTGTGCCAAGGTGGGGGCAGGCAGCGTCGTACTCAAACCGGTGCCCGCGCGCAAAGTGGTCGCGGGCGTCCCGGCTACCGTCGTAGGTGACAGCAACTGCAACCAACCGTCGCGCTCCATGGACCACCGGCTGCAGGACAAATAGTCATCCGGTCAGGCTTTCTCCAGATGCTCGCAAATCTGTTCCGCAGCATCGATAAAGGGCATCAACACCCGGTCAATACCGGGTTCACGGCGCAGCACCGCAGCTTGGCCTTCATGGTGAGCGGTAACAATGACTTTACCCTCAAAGCCATTCGCGCGTAGGCTTTTTACCAAGCTGCGATTGCCATGCACCATGGGCACGGAGCTGATCACGAAGCGCGCGCCGCTGATGGGCAACTGCTCCGCCAGGTCCGGGTCCTCCAGGTCGCCATACTGGGTATCGATGCCCTCCTCCTGAAACAGACGCACGGCTTGGGGATCAAAATCCACCGCCAGCACACTGTTACCCTGAGCCTTGAGTTTGCGGGCCATGCTGCCGCCATAGCGGCCCAGCCCAAACACAATCACGTCGAACTGGCGCCCGGCATTTTTGCGTTCCTCCGACTCCCGATGCGGCCGATCTTGCTCGAAAATACTGAGCAGGGGCGACAAGCGCTCGAACAGCGGATGGGAATAGAGAATCATGTAGGTAGACATGGCGATGGTGATCAACCCCACCAGGGTAATCAAGCCGACCACCTCGTCACTGATATGGCCAAGGGTCAACCCCAGGGCCGCAAAAATCAAAGAGAACTCACTGATCTGCGCCACCGTCAAACCGGCGAGAAACCCGGTGCGCTTGCGATAGCCCATCAACCCCATAATCACCATGACAATGATCGGGTTGCCCACGAGCACAAAAACTGACAACGCCAACGCCGCCCAGACCTGCGCCCCGAGCAGCGACAGGTCCAGCTGAGAGCCCAGGTGGATAAAGAAGAACAGCAGCAGGAAATCCCGGATACTGACCAGGCGGCCACTGATGACCTCCCGATAGTGGGTCGATGCCAATGAAACACCGGCAAGGAAGGCTCCCACCTCCCGGCTGAACCCCATCAGATCGCTACCGGCGGCCAGCGCCACCGCCCAAGCGATGGCAAAGAGCACCAACAATTCCTGGTTGCCCGCGAGGTAGTTGGTAAAACGCGGCAACACATACTTCATCATCAGGCCGGTGAAAACCACAAGCGCAAACCCTTTGAGCACCACGCCACCAACAATCATCCCCATACTGCCGGTCCCCTCCAGCGCCATGGCCGAAAGCACGATCATCACAAGGATCACGACGATGTCCTGAACGATCAAAAAGCCGATGGCGATCTGCCCGTGCAAGGCGTCGATCTCGCGCTTGTCCGAGAGCAGTTTGACAATGATGATGGTACTGGAGAACGTCAGCGCGATAGCAATATAGAGCGCGGCCATCGCGCTGAAACCGAGCGCGAGGGCAATCAGAAAGCCAAACAGGGACGTAAACAGGACCTGCCCCAGCCCCGTCGACAGCGCCACCCCACCGGTGGTTTTTATCAGGCTGACGTCGAGCTTAAGCCCCACCACGAAGAGCAGTATGGCAATACCCACCTCCGCCAGCAGGTGCACCTGATCGGTGGAGTAGATGAGGTCGAGCGCGGAAGGGCCCGCGATAATACCCAGTGCGATAAACGCCACGATCAGCGGCTGCTTCAAGAAACGGGCAGCGATGCCAAACACCGCCGCCAACAGCAACAAGGCCGAGAACTCCAGGAACGGGTTATCGGCTAATAAGCTGGTATCTAACACTGACTACTCCCCAGTCAATCCTATTGGAAGCCCACATTAAGGCAGAAAACAGATCACCTTGCACCAAATTGGTGCGCCCGCACGGAGACCTGGCCCAGCGACCGGGCACCCGGTACAGCATGGCCAGATTCTTGCTGCATAAAAGCCAATGCGCTTATGCCCTAGTCGTTGGAGTCACCCATGCAATATACCAGAGCCATGATCGAACTGGTTTACGAAATCAGACGCCGGGTACCTTCGGATATGAAACCAAGCATAAAAATGGCCAACCCGGACATGTTCCATGAGCTGGCCGCGTTTTACCATCAAAGCAAGGACGTTATCAGCAAAACCCTGATCAAGGAACTGTTTGAGCTGGCCGGCGAACCCTGGACCGGGGTGCTGGCGGCACACCAACCAGAGCTGCCCAAGCAGACCACAAAAGTCTACCGGGGCCAGGTGACCTTGACCGACAGCAAGCCCAGCGGCGATACCGCCGCCAAACCCAAGCGGATGTATCGGGGGCGGGCGATCGACTGAGCTCGACACCGTCAGGCTGACAGCATGTGCCCGGGCCGCTACAATAGGGCCAGCCGCACCCATGCCGACCAGGTACCCTCATGACACGCCCAGCCACCCTTCGACATCGCGCCCTCGCCTGGCTGGTGGTTGGTTCCTGGCTGCTTATCTGCGCGGTCGCCTTCTGGTATTTTCAGGCCCGCTGGACCGGCGCCTACGACAATAACCAGTGGTACACCTTCCGCACCGAGGGCACGCCGCCGCCCCCGCCTGCAACAGCCCCCGACGGGCAGATTGTAATGGTGCATTTTGTTGACCGCCGTTGCCCTTGCACCCGCTTCAGCTTGCCACACATCGACGTATTAGAAGCTCAATATGATCCTGCCGTACACAGCCTGCGTATTGATGCTTCAGACGCCAAAGCAACTGACTTTGATTGGATCCCGGCTTCACCCGCTGTTGCAATCTGGGACGCCAAAGGCGACCTCGCTTACCTGGGCCCCTATAACAGCGGCGTCATTTGCGGTGTCGGCGACGACCTGGTAGCGCGGGTGATGATCGCCCTGGAAAGCGGCGAGAACCCGCACTGGGTCAATCAGGAAGCGGTCGGCTGTTACTGCCAGTGGCCACTTGCTCATAACTGAGTATTTCAGTTTTAACCGACACGGCCGATCTTGTTGGTAAGCACTCGCACTCCCCCTTGTGTTCTATAGTTACGGTACTTTTATGAACAACGCCTCCCTGCACGCCCACCTGCAAACCCATTACGCCAACGCGGACAGACTGGTCCTTGCCGTGGCCTATGGTCTGATGGTGTACAGCCTGCTCTTGGCCTTCTGGTACAACACCTGGGCGGAGGCCCTGATCGTTGGCGGTGCCACCCTCGCCGCCATGCACGCCCTCAGCCTCATCGCCCCCGGGGAGATCCTGACGCGCGCGGTGATGGGCGCCGGCCTGATGGTCTTTTCCGCCCTTAATATTCACCAGGCTCACGGCATGGTGGAGTTTCATTTCGGCATTTTTGCATTGATGGCAGTACTGCTCTACTACCGTGACTGGGTGCCCATTGTCGCCGCTCTCGCGGTGGTGGCTGTTCACCACTTGAGCTTTTTTTACCTTCAGAGCCAGGGCGCCGGGGTGTGGCTGGTGACCGACACCGCAACGGGCTGGTGGATCATCTGGGTACACGCCGGCTACGCCACCGCCGAGGCCCTGATTCTGATCTGGATTGCATTGCGCGCACGAGGCGACGCCATCCAGGGGCAGGCCTTGATGGCCGCCATCGACGAGAGCACTCGGGACCCGAGGGTGGTCGACTTGCGCCCGCGCACCGATGGCTCGCAGCCAGCCCTGGTGCACTTCAACCGTTATGCGGACGCCCTTGATCAGTTGGTGAGCGAAGTCAAAAGTGTCAACCAGGCGGTTGGCATCAGCGGCCGGCGCGTAGGTGAACTCACCGCCGATATTCACACCCGCGCCAGCGCCCAGCAACAGGATACCGACCGGGTAGCGCGGGCAGCCGAAGAGCTTTCTGTAACCGCACGCGACATCTCGGGCAGCGCCCAACGTGCGGCCGAAACCGTCAATGAGATCGATCGGGACATCGATGCCGCCAGCAACGCAGGCCAACAGACCGAAGAAGCCATTAACCTGATGGCCGAAGACATCCGCTCAGCCGCCGACACCATTCGGGCTCTGGACCAGCGCACCGCCGATATCGACCGGGTACTGGAAGTCATCCAGGGAGTCGCGGAACAGACCAATCTGTTGGCACTTAACGCCGCCATCGAAGCGGCGCGCGCCGGGGAGCAAGGGCGCGGCTTTGCCGTGGTCGCCGACGAAGTGCGCACCCTGGCCCGACGCACCCAGGAGTCAACTCAGGAAATTCGCACCATCATTCAGGACCTTCAGGATGGCAGCAAGCAGGCTGTGGCCGCGATCGATACCAGCCAGACCCAGGTCGCAACCTGCGTGGACCACATCAAAAGCAGCCAGGCGCGTTTGGCCCAAGTCGTGAGCGCCATGGATCGGATCACCCAGCTCAATACCCAGGTAGCCCAAGCCACGGAAGAGCAGGAAAGTACGGCGGGAGAAGTAAGCGCCAGCATTGGCAATATTGTCAGCAGCAGCGCCCAGAATCTGAGCAATGCCGGCAACGCCGCCAATGCGGGGCAAGAGCTGATCGCCTTGGCGCAAGCGCTGGAGCGACTGGCCAACCGCTTTCAGGTGTCAGGGGGCGACTCCGACCGCTAGTGCCAATCCCGTCGCCGACTAAACTGCGGGCGTAAAAACTCCATCTGATCACCGCGAATCCGGTCGCTGTTGATCAGCGCCAGGTACTCGGCGGTATTGGGACAGAAGGGCAGTGCCAGCAACTCCATGTTGATATCACTCAACAGGCGGTTGCCTTTGTGCTGATTGCAACGTTTGCACGCCGTGACCACGTTGCTCCAGATGTCGCGCCCGCCGCGGCTGATCGGGTGGACATGGTCACGCGAGAGCAGGCCAAATTCAAACAGGCGGCCGCAGTACAGGCATTGATGGTGATCACGGGCAAACAATGCCCGATTGGTCAGGGGCGGCACCCGCCGCATTTGGGCCAGACGCCCGCCGCCGCAGGCGATGATGGCCGGTAAGTCCATGGTGGTCTGCTGGCCGGTGATGCGCGAGCGCCCGCCGTGTACCCGGCGCACAAAGCCACCCAGGCTCCAGCAGACCAGATCACGGGCATACAGACAGACCGCATCTTTCCAGTGCAGCCATTCGATGGGCTGCCCCGCCGCATTGAGTCGCAGAATTCTCGCTTCCATCAACACCCCCGGGTAAACAGGCTTTGACGCCGGCTCTTACACCTAAATACTCTTACGGATAACTATGAACATTTAATGACCAAAGCGCCAGTTTTTTGTGCATATTGCCTGCCAAACCCACAAAAAAAGCCCCATACGACAGGGGGATGCCGTATGGGGCTCACTTACAGGATGGGCCTTGCCTGGCCCTGTAGTTGCATTCATCCTTTCCCTCGCTCACACTCCTTGTGCCGTATCCCTACGCTGATCAGTTTTCCCGTTTTAACCGTTTGATTCCAGAGGCAAAAGGCGGAGATTACTGTGGGATATCTCCTACACGCCGGACGTCTTCGGCGGTTATTACCTAAGGCTATTACCGCTATTGGTATTTGTTACTTCAATTAAATCAGCAGATTTAATAGGATACGCACCGTTATCACTTATTCCACCCATCTATGAACAAGGAGCTTCATGACTATGTCACGTTATATCAACTCTGAACTGCAAGCCTTTTCCGCCAAAGCCTACCACAACGGCGAGTTCGTCGACGTCAATGACGCCAGCGTTAAAGGCAAGTGGTCTGTATTCTTCTTTTACCCCGCTGACTTCACCTTTGTATGCCCCACCGAGCTGGGTGACCTGGCGGACAACTATGCCGAATTCCAGAAGCTGGGCGTAGAGATCTACTCGGTTTCTACCGACACCCACTTCACCCACAAAGCGTGGCACGACTCTTCTGAAACCATCGGCAAGCTGCAATTTCCGATGCTGGCTGATCCCACGGGTCAACTGAGCCGCAGCTTCGGTGTTCTGATCGAAGAAGAAGGCATCGCCGATCGCGGTACCTTTGTTGTCGATCCCGAAGGCCGCGTACAGATCGTTGAAATCACTGCCGGTGGTATCGGCCGCAACGCCGAAGAGCTGCTGCGCAAGATCAAAGCTGCTCAGTACGTTGCCGCTCACCCCGGTGAAGTTTGCCCGGCCAAATGGAAAGAAGGCGAGGCCACTCTGGAGCCGTCTTTGGACCTGGTTGGCAAAATCTAAGCTTTGCCCTCTTCGGGCGGCGCCCCCGCTGCCCGGAACCTGTGCCCGGCCAGTCTTTTAGCCGGGTATGTAAGCTCGTGTTTTTGCCCACCGCAAGGTGGGCTTTTTTACCCCCTTTTTAGCCACCCTATCGACGACAGGACACACCGATGTTGGATGCCAATCTGAAGAAGCAACTGGACACCTACCTGCAGAATATCGTCAAACCGATTGAAATCCGTGTGTCCAGTGACGACAGTGACAAAGCCAAAGAACTGCAAAGCCTCGCGGAAGAAATCGCCGGGCTTTCTGACAAAATCGCCCTCCAGCCAGGTACTGACAAGCGCACCCCGAGCATGGCAGTAGGGCCTGCGGGCGAGCAGCCGCGAGTCAACTTTGCCGGCATCCCGATGGGCCACGAATTTACCTCATTGGTACTCGCCCTGCTGCAAGCCGGCGGCCACCCGTCCAAGGCGGACCCCGCACTGCTCCAGCAGATTCGCGAACTCAAGGGCGAGTACCATTTTGAGACCTATATTTCCCTGTCCTGCCAGAACTGCCCGGACGTGGTCCAGGCTTTGAACCTGATGGCGACCCTGAACCCCGGCATCACCCACGTGATGATCGACGGCGGCCTGTTCCAGGAAGAAGTCGAGCAGCGCCAGGTGATGGCAGTACCCGCAGTGTACCTCAACGGCGAGCACTTTGGCCAAGGCCGGATGAGCCTGCAGGAGATCGTCAACAAGGTCGATACTGGCGCCGCCCAGCGCGCCGCCGAGGCCCTGAACGACAAGGAACCCTATGACATGCTGATCGTTGGCGGCGGACCTGCCGGCGCCGCAGCGGCCATTTATGCCGCGCGCAAAGGCATTCGCACAGGCCTACTGGCCGAGCGTTTTGGCGGCCAGGTGATGGACACCATGGGCATTGAGAACTTTATTTCCGTGTCCTACACCGAAGGACCGAAGCTGTCTGCCGCCCTGGAGCAGCACGTCAAGGAATACGGTGTCGACATCATCACCGAGCAGCGCGCGGCCAGCGTCGCCCGCCACAAGCTGGTCGATGTTGAACTCGAAAGCGGTGCCACCCTGTCGAGTAAATCCATCGTCCTGGCCCCCGGTGCCCGCTGGCGCGAACTGGGCGTACCCGGCGAAGCCAAGTACCGCAACAAGGGCGTGGCCTACTGCCCGCACTGCGACGGCCCCTTCTATAAAGGCAAGCACGTGGCGGTGATCGGTGGCGGTAACTCCGGCATTGAAGCGGCCATTGATCTGGCGGGCATTGTCGAGCATGTCACCGTACTCGAATTTGCTGACACCCTGAAGGCAGACGACGTACTCCAGCGCAAAGCCCGTTCGCTCAAGAACGTCGACATCATCCTCAACGCCCAATCCACCGAAGTGAACGGCAACGGCGAGAAAGTGACCGGCATCACCTACAAGGATCGGGTCAGCGGTGAACTGAAAAGCATCGAACTGGCAGGCATCTTTGTCCAGATCGGTCTGGTGCCCAACACCGAGTGGCTCAAGGGCAGCGACCTGCAACTGAACCGCTTTGGCGAGATTGAGATCGACGCTCACGGCGCGACTTCAATGCCCGGTGTGTTTGCCGCCGGTGATGCCACCACCATCCCCCACAAGCAGATTGTCATTGCCATGGGTGCCGGTGCGACTGCGGGGCTGAGTGCCTTTGATTACCTGATTCGTCAGTCGGTCGACGACGAGGTCGCGGCACCCGAAACAGCGGAAGCCGAACCCGCCTAGTACTCCGTGGTTGAACGTCGAGCCCGGGTCCGGGCTCGACTGCATCGGAGAACTGAACTAGCGCGAGCGCCACTCACCGCGTTTGCCCCGGTGCTGACGGGCGTGGCCACGCTCGCCTCGATGGGCATCCATATAGGTCAACAAACCGTCCACTTGCTCGGCTGAGATGACTTCACCCAGGCGATAGGTGAGGGTCTCTCTGGCTTCGGCGCGTGCTTGTTGTCGGTCCTCACGGCTCGGGCGTTCAGCGCCGGCTGTACGCGCTGCGCGCATCATCTCACGTCGTTCCTGCATCACCTCACGCATGACCTCGCGCACCTGCTCGCGCTCGGCATCGGTCAACTCAAGCTGCTCAAAAATGTAAGTGAAGCGCTCGGCACGGGGGTGCTGTTGGCTATCGGCCAGGGCCGGAACGGCACTGGTCATCAGGGCGGCGCTCAGCAAGGCAATGGTCATCAGTTTCATGGCTGTTTCCTCAGGGGTTTGATAATCGGGGCGGGGGTTGCCCTCTCACCGTAGCCACTATGCCCACCACATTTGCACAGAGTGTGGAGAAACCGAGGAACTTAGCCTTCGTATTTGTAACCGGCGCCGTATACCGAGCGCACAAACTCCTGCTGTGGCGCGAGTTGCTGGAGTTTTTTGCGCAGATTTTTGATGTGGCTGTCGATGGTGCGGTCGCTGACCACCCGCTGGTCCGGGTAGACCACATCCATCAACTGATCGCGTGAATAGATGCGCCCCGGACGTTGAATCAGCGTGTCCAGCAGGCGCATTTCAATGGCCGTCAGCTCCACGGAGGCATCCGCCAAGTGCACCCGATTGCTGTCGGGCTCGAGCCTCAATGCCTCGCTGTTCTCCGGCTCGGGCAAGCTTTGCGTTCGGCGCAATACGGCGCGCACGCGCGCAACCACTTCCCGCGGACTGTAGGGTTTGCAGATATAATCGTCGGCGCCCAGCTCCAGCCCCAGCAGGCGGTCAATTTCCTCGACCCGGGCGGTGGTCATGATCACCGGTGTGGTTCTGGTTTTGCGCAGCTCCCGGCACAGGGACAGACCGTCGACACCCGGCAACATCAGATCAAGCAGGATCAGGTCTGTGCTGTTGCGGGCGAGCCAATCGAGCGCGCTGTCGCCCCGGTAACAGCACTGCACCGCGTACCCCTCGCGGATGAGATACTGTTCAAGCACCTGTGCCAGTTTTTGCTCGTCTTCGACAATCAGAATATGGGACATCTCACACCCTCGCGGCAGGCAGTGTCAGTCGCAGGGCCAGACCGCCCAACGGGGAGTGGGTCGCACGAATCTCACCACCGTGAGCGTGCACAATTTCCCGGGCAATGGCCAGGCCCAGGCCCGACCCGCCACTGGCGCGGTCGCGCGACCCATCGACCCGGTACAGACGCTCAAACAAATGGCTCAAGGCCTCGTCCGGCACGCCCGGGGGTGAGTCCTGCCAGGACACCCAGACCTGCTCCGGGGTTACCTGAACCTCAATCACCAATGTTCCCGGCTGCTCGGCACTGCCCTCGGTGTAGTCCAGGGTGTTGCGTATCAGATTGTTGAACAACTGGGTCAGGCGTTCATTGTCGCCACGCACCGGCACGGCTGTGTCGGGCCCCTTGAGCGTACAGCTGATACACCGCTGCGCCATCAGCGGGCGGGCGTGTTCCAGAGCCTGGCGCAGCACCGCCATGAGGTCGAGGGAATGCATGCGGTAGCTGAGCGCCCCGGCGTCGGCGAGCGACAGTTCGTGCAGGTCACCGATCAGGCGCCCCAGGCGGAGAATTTCCTGATGCAATGAATTGAGGGTCTCGGGGTCGGGTCGACTGATGCCGTCGCGCAGGGCTTCGAGCTCCGCTTGCAGCACCGCCACGGGGGTGCGCAACTCGTGGGAAATATCCGCAACCCAGCGTTGACGAGCGCTGAGATTGTCTGCCAACGCCGCGGCCAAATGATTGAAGTCACGGGCCAGGTCGGCCAACTCATCGCGGCCCTGTTCAGGCAAGCGCTGGCTGTAGTCACCCGCGGCCAGGCGCGCACTCGCACCTTGCAAGCGACTGATCGGGCGCACGATGGCGGCCGCGAACGGAATGGCAATCGCCGCCGCGAGACTGAGGGCAATCAGGGTGATCCAAAACAGCTGTCGACGCTGCTGCTCGGCAAAGACCTGATCAAACTCATGCATCAAGCGCAGATTGCGCGGCACCCCGAGCTCGCCCACCGCCTCGCCATCGACCTCAATGGCATACCAGCTCAGCGCTTTGTCGGATGCGCCGATACGCCATACCAACTCACCACTGGCACTGCGTAATTGCATGGGCGGGTCGGGCTTGTCACCGCTCCCCTGCCGGGCGCGCCGATAGTCCGGCTCGCCGGGGCGCTCACTGCGGCCTCTGCGGTGCTCTGGCCAGAAAAAACGCCGCCCGATCCGGGCGAGGTGTTCGGCGCGGTCATCGACAAAGTCCCAGCTGCCCTCGCGCCGGTACTCGTCCGCCAGACGGTCGAGTAAAGGCGAAAGCCGCCGGTATTGCACCTGGTTCAAATAAGTATCGAAACTGTCGCTGAAAGCGCGACTGTTGGCATACAGAATAGCGCTCGCCAGAGCCGCGTTGGCGAGCAGTAGGAGCGCGAAGAGTTTGTACCTCAGACGGATACGCATAACCGGGATCCGGTAGTAACACTGTCGGCCAGACTAGCGGTTAAATGTGCAGACAGTATGAATTCACCAATCAGAAGACCTCATCCTCGTCCAGATCAAAGATGTAATCCGGCTCCAAGTCCAGATCGCGCATGATGTCCTCCCCCTCGGTACTGCGCAGGAGCTCCAACTCTTCGTCCGTGAGTTCGTCGTCCAGGCCCTGACGAATGACAATCTCGACGCGCCGGTTGCGCGCTCGACCATCCGGGGTAGCGTTGGTCGCCAGTGGCCGGGTATCGGAGAACCCGGATACCTGAAAGCGCCGCTCCTCCAGATAGTCTCCGCGCATCAGCTCGTGTGCCACCGACACGGCGCGCGCCGAGGACAGATCCCAATTCGAACGGAAGCGCTCCGAGCTGATGGGCAAGCTGTCGGTATGACCGTGGACTTGAATGCCCCCGGGCTTGAGCATCAGTACCGCCCGAATCTCGTCCATCACGTCAAAATAATCGGGGTTGAGCTGAGCCGACGCCGAGGGAAATGAGCCCTGCTCACGAATACGGATGATAATCTGTCGGCCGCGGGTTTCGATCTCGATTTGCCCGGAAACGATACGACTCTCGAGCCGCTGAGCCAGATCCGCCGCGGCCTCCTCGGTCTGGGCAATCAGCGCTTCCAGCCGCTGGGTGACCGCCTCTCGCCCGGTCTCATCAATTTCGCCGCGCTGAATGTCATACTCTTGCGCACACAGGACTTCCAGGCTCATCTGGGTGATGTCGTCGGTGCTCTGGAAAATCTCATTGATTGGGGTCGGCTCCGGGCGCCCCGGGCTGAACTCCTGGGCGATGATACTGGTGCCTTTGGGGACCTCATCGACCCGAATTTCCTGTTGCACACCAAACGCCTGTGCCAGCGAACCGGCCAAACGCCGGAATTGCATGGCGTCCATCTCGGAAAACGACAACAGCAACACAAAAAAGCACATCAAGAGTGCCATCAGGTCGGCAAAGGTGGCCATCCAGGGTGGCAGCGAACGGGCCTCGGGCGGCTTGAACTCGGTATCGTCACTCATGGCGCCAGCCGTCAGCCTCCAGCGTCAATAACATCGCGCTTGTTCTCGGGCAGGTAAGCACGCAGGATGGCATCGATCACCCGGGGGTTCTGGCCCTGCTGAATCGCCAACATACCATCGATAATCATGTTCTTGTTCATAGACTCCTCTGCCGCACGCAGCTTGAGCTTGTCGGCAATGGGGAGGAATATGGCATTGGCCAGAAGTACGCCGTAGAGGGTGGTCAGCAGGGCGATGGCCATGGCCGGGCCAATGGCCTTGGGGTCGTCCATATTGGCGAGCATCGCCACCAGGCCGATCAGGGTACCGATCATCCCCATGGCCGGGGCCACTTCCCCCAGGGAGGCAAAAATGGAGGAACCGTTGTAGTGCCGCTGCTCCGCCAGGGACTTGTCCTTCTGCAGCATGGTGCGCACCACATCCGCCTCGTGACCATCCACCAGCAGTTGGATGCCCTTGGCCAGAAAGGGGTTGCTGACCTCGCGGTTCTCCAGGGACAGAAGACCGCCTTTGCGGGCATTGTCCGCCAGGTCAACGATCTCATCAATCAGGTCCATCGGGTCATCGTTTTTGAACACGAAGCTCTTGCCGGCGACTTTGAAGGCGCCAAAGTACTGGCCCAGGCTGTATTTGGCCATGACCGCAAAGGTACTGCCCCCGATCACGATCACCAGGGAAGCCGGGTTGACAAACATGCCAAACTCCCCCGACATGTACATGGACACGAAAATCAGGCCGACCGCGCCGACCAGCCCTATGAGTGTTGCCAGATCCACAGAACGACTCCCCAGTTAATCACACATTGCCGGCCATTATCCGCTATCGCCGGGCGCAGGTCATCTTGTTGTACACCGCTGACCGAACTGCCCTGCCAAGATGGCCGCTGCAGGTTTATACTAGGTCATCGGCGGCAACGCCAAATTCTCAACCTGTCAGAGACACATTATGCCAACAAAGAAGAAATCGGCCGATTTTGAGCAGAGCTTGAGCGCTCTTGAAGGCCTGGTCAACCGTATGGAAAGCGGCGACTTGAGCCTGGAGGAGTCCCTCAAGGCCTTTGAGGAAGGTATTGCCCTGACCCGCGACTGCCAGGCCCGACTCGCGGCCGCCGAACAGCAGGTACAGAAACTGACCGAAAACCAGGGCGAGCTGACGCTGCAGGCGTTCGACGCCGAGCCCGACAGCGCCGAGGGCTGAGGGCCGCATGAGCGACGACTTTACGCACTACGCCCAAACCTGCCGCGAACGTGTGGATCGGGCACTGGACGCCTGCCTGCTCGACATCACCGAGGACAATCCGCTCCTGAGCGCCATGCGCTACGCGCTGCTCAACGGCGGCAAACGGGTACGCCCGTTATTGGTCTACGCCGCTGCCCGGGCGCTGGGCCGCAGCGCCGATGCCACGGTGGATCAGGCGGCTTGCGCACTTGAGGCCATCCACGCCTACAGCCTGGTCCACGATGACCTTCCCGCCATGGACGACGACGACCTACGCCGCGGGCAGCCCACCTGCCACATCCGTTTTGGCGAAGCGACCGCCATTCTCACCGGCGATGCGCTCCAGACTCTGGCGTTCGAACTGTTGACCACCTTACCCGCGACCGCCGCAACAGCCCGCCTGCAGGCCCTGCGAACGCTGACCCAGGCGAGCGGCGCGCAGGGCATGGTGCTCGGGCAGGCCATTGACCTGGCCGCCGTGGACAAAACCCTGGACCTGGCTCAGCTTGAACGGATGCACCAACACAAGACCGGTGCCCTGATCCGCGCCAGCGTTACCATCGGTGGGCTGCTGGGCGATGCTGACGCGACCCAGTTGCAGGCGCTGGATGACTACGCAGACGCCATCGGTCTGGCCTTTCAGGTGCAGGATGACATCCTCGACGTCACCACGGAAACTGCCGTGCTGGGCAAGCAACAGGGCGCCGATGTCGCCCGCAACAAACCCACCTATGTCGCCCTGCTTGGACTCGAGGGTGCTCGCACCAAAGCCGACGAGCTGCGCGATCGGGCCCTGAACAGCCTACGCCCCTTCGATGATCGGGCCGACGCGCTGCGCCAACTGGCGCAATATATTGTCGACCGGGGCAACTGAGCTAGGCACAACCGGGCAAACTCCCTACAATGTACCGTTTTTCGGTCAAGATAAGTCGCGATGTTTGACGAGATACCCACAAGCCGCCCCCGCACTCCCCTGCTGGACGCCATCGATTCACCGATAGACGTGCGTGCACTGGCGGAGAAGGACCTGCCCCGACTGGCCGAAGAGCTGCGGGCATTTATGCTCTACTGCGTAGGCCAGACAGGGGGACACTTCGGTGCCGGTCTGGGCGTGGTCGAACTGACCATCGCGCTGCACTACATCTACCACACCCCCGACGACCGCCTGGTATGGGACGTTGGCCACCAGGCCTATCCCCACAAAATCCTGACCGGGCGGCGCGAGCGCATGTTCACCATGCGTCAACAGGGCGGGCTGTCGGGCTTCCCCAAGCGCGACGAAAGCGACTACGACACCTTTGGTGTCGGCCACTCCAGCACCTCCCTGAGCGCCGCATTGGGCATGGCCATCGGCAGCGAAATGGCGGGCAGCAAGCGCAAATGTGCCGCCATCATCGGCGATGGCGCCATGACCGCAGGTATGGCCTATGAAGCCCTGAACCATATCGCCCACACCGACACTGACATGCTGGTGGTACTCAACGACAACAACATGTCCATCTCGCCCAACGTCGGCGGGCTGGCCACCTACCTGTCGAAAGTCTGGGGCAGCAAGTTTTACAACTCCCTGCGCGAAGGCAGCAAACAGGTACTCACCAAAATCCCCACCGCCTGGGAGTTTGCCCGGCGCACCGAGGAGCACCTCAAAGGCTTTGTCTCCCCGGGCACCCTGTTCGAGGAAATGGGTTTCAACTATGTTGGCCCCATCGACGGCCACGACCTGGGCGAACTCACGCACTACCTGCGCAACCTGCGCGCGGTCAAAGGCCCCAAACTGCTGCATGTGATCACCCGCAAGGGCAAGGGTTTTGGGCCAGCGGAGGATGACCCGGTCGGTTACCACGCGCTCACCAAAATCGAGCCGCGCAAAGCCCCGGCCGCCACGACAACAAAACGCCCCAAATACCAACAGGTGTTCGGACAATGGCTGTGCGACACCGCGGCACAGGACCCGCGCCTGGTCGGGATCACTCCCGCCATGTGCGAGGGCTCGGGCATGGTGGACTTTGCCAGACAGTACCCCGAGCGCTTTTACGATGTCGCCATTGCCGAACAACACGCGGTGACCCTGGCGGCGGGCATGGCCTGTGAAAATCAAAAGCCGGTGGTGGCCATCTACTCCACCTTTTTACAGCGCGCCTACGATCAACTGATTCACGATGTCGCGCTACAGAATCTGGATGTGACCTTTGCCATCGACCGGGCCGGCATGGTCGGTGAAGACGGCGCCACTCACAGCGGGGCCTTTGATATCAGCTATCTGCGCTGTGTGCCCCATATGGTAGTCGCCACCCCCAGTGACGAAAACGAATGTCGCCAACTGCTGACCACCGCCTATCAGCACGCCGGCCCGGCGGCCGTACGCTACCCCCGGGGCACCGGCCCCGGCGCCGAGATCGACCCGGCACTTGCGCCGCTGCCCCTGGGTAGAGGCCGACAGCTTCGAGTCGGGGAGCAGGTCGCGATACTGAATTTCGGCACTTCCCTGCCCGCCGCGCTCAGTGCCGCCGAAGCCCTCAATGCCAGCGTCTGCGATATGCGCTTTGTGAAACCCCTGGATACGGCGTTGATCGACCAGATGGCAGAAAGCCATGCACTGCTGGTCACCGTGGAAGAGAATGCCATTGCCGGGGGCGCGGGCAGCGCCGTGAGTGAATACCTGAGCACCCAGGGACGAAATACACCGGTGCTGCATCTGGGCTTTGCCGATACCTTTGTAGAGCATGACACTCAAAGGCAACAACTGGCCGATCAAGGATTGGATGCCGAGGGACTTGAGCAGGCCGTGCGTACACACTTGTCTGGTCTGCCCTTGAGCAGCGCCTTACCCTCAAAAGGGTAACCGCTCACTTCCGCAGCCCCCCTGAGATCACTCCGGCCACTCGTTGGCGGATAAATGCAGAATAGCGACTTCGCTGACAAAAGCCGTTTTTGCCAACAGATTCGCAGATTTTCTCTTTGACATGACTACACTCTGGCCCTGAACGTAACCGGTAGTCACTTTGAGCTCCCCGGAATTGAATACCCTAAGGGATAGCATACCTCGAACTTGTAACCGGTTACAAAACAAGACCAACTCTGAGGATGCATAACGATGATAAGATCCGTAAAAACACTACTCGCGATCACCGCACTGTTGTTGAGCTTCTCCGCGCAGGCTGGCTTTAGCGTCTCTGGCACCCAATTGCTGGACGCCAACGACAACCCCTTTGTGATGCGCGGGGTCAACGTCCCGCACGCCTGGTTCACTCATCAAACGGCACAATCCTTTGAAAACGCTGCTGCCCGCGGGGCCAACAGCGTACGCGTGGTGCTCAGCAATGGCGTCCTCTGGCAGCGCACCAGCGCCGCCGAGGTGGCCGATATCATTGCGATGGCCAAGGCCAGAAATATGATCGCGGTACTGGAGATTCACGACACCACCGGCTGGGGCGAGCAAACCGCCTCGACTCTGGCCCAGGCCGTGGATTATTGGCTGGACATTCAGGATGTCCTGGCCGGTCAGGAACGCTATGTCATTATCAACATCGGCAACGAGCCCTTTGGCAACGGACCCTCAGCCAACGACTGGACCGACGGCCACATCACCGCAATCCAGCGTTTGCGCAATGCCGGCCTGAGCCACACCTTGATGGTGGATGCCGCCAACTGGGGCCAGGACTGGGAGCAGATCATGCTCAACAACGCCCCCACCGTGTTCGAGGCTGACCCGGAACGCAACATTGTGTTCAGCGTACACATGTACGAGGTCTATCCGGATGATGCCGCCGTCAACAGTTACCTATCCGCTTTTCAGGACATGAACCTGCCTCTCGTGATCGGCGAGTTCGCTGCCGACCATTACGGGGTGGCCGTCGCTGCCGAGGCGGCCATTACCCGGGCGGAAGAATATGGCTACGGCTACCTGGGCTGGTCCTGGTCCGGCAACAACCCGGAGCTGGCCTCCCTCGACATCGTCTACAACTTCAGCAACGACCTCACCCCTTGGGGCGAACTGCTTTTTAACAGCACCAACGGCATCAGCCATACCGCACAAATCGCCAGTATCTTTACCGAGGACGATGATGGCAATGGCAATGGCAATGGCAATGGCAATGGCAATGGCAATGGCAATGGTGACGAGGATAGCGGCACCGAGGGACAACAATGCAACTGGTACGGCTCACTCTACCCACTGTGCGAAGCGCAAGATCACAGTTGGGGCTGGGAAAACAATCAGAGCTGTATCGGATCAGAGATTTGCCAGGATATTGTTGGCGACACCGAACCAGCCTGCGGCACAGCCGACAACGGCTACCCCTACTGCTGCGACTCCTCATCGGCCACCGGAGACGGCTGGGGCTGGGAGGACGGGCGCAGTTGTGTCATCAACGACAACGATGACAATGGCGATACCGACCCCACCACCTGCGACTGGTACGGCTCGCTCTTCCCCATGTGCCAACAACAAAGCGATGGCTGGGGTTGGGAGAATGAGCAGAGCTGTATCGGCGTGAATACCTGCAATTCACAGGGTAATTGATAGCTTCCCTTGCTGGATTTGGGTGCCCAACTGTCGGATTGCGCCCTGCGGGCTAATCCGACCTACTTGGGCATGGGCACGGTGTTTTGGGTTGGGTGCCTGACTGTCGGATTACGGCTGCGCCTAATCCGACCTACAGGAGACAGCGCGCCATTGTTCAAGTAGGTCGGATTAGGCGCAGCCGTAATCCGACAATGGAGCACCGAATGCCGATCTACTTGGGGTGAGTGCCGCGCTGCTGCGGGGCGTTTCAGCTCAGTTCTTGTTCGAATTCGTGGAGCAGATCGAGGGGCTCTATTTCTTCACCTTCGAGCTCATCATTCCAATTGACGCCGATCAGCAGTCCGTCATCGTGCATCCCCGGCAGCCAGTCGTCGAGCAACTCTTCCAGAGAAATCGGTTGCGGCTTGTAGTCTTTCCATTCGTCCTGGCAGTGCGCGAGCGCGAATTCCTGCTGTGACCAAAGCGGCATGACATCGCTGGTATTCCAGACCTCGGACGGACACAAAGCCCAACCCTCCGCGCCTTCAAGCCCCCAAACACAGCCGGTCGCTATGGCTTCGACAACAAAGCGGTCGAAATTTTCGGTCAGATCATCGCTCAGGGGTTCCATAGTGATTCCTTTGGGTTGCATCCGGGGGTCATAGCACCAGAGTATGACCTTGAGTTTTTAGCCAGTCGCGCTCGGCACGATAGTTGGGACAGACACTGGCCACACACTGCCAATAGGCTTTGCTGTGATTCGGGTGGCGCAAATGGCACACTTCGTGCGCCACCAGGTAGTCGATCACCGATGCGGGTGCCAGCAGAATGTGCCAATTGTACTGCAGCTCGCCCCGGTGGGTGCAATGGCCCCACTTGCTGCGCGTAGCCCGCACTTTTACATTGGCAACACGAAGCCCCATGCGTTCGGCCAGAGCGTGGCTCTTGGCTGCGAGCA
The DNA here is from genome assembly GCF_003259155.1 of Marinimicrobium alkaliphilum. Classification (GTDB taxonomy): domain Bacteria; phylum Pseudomonadota; class Gammaproteobacteria; order Pseudomonadales; family Cellvibrionaceae; genus Marinimicrobium_A; species Marinimicrobium_A alkaliphilum. The sequence goes on along the minus strand of NZ_QGMQ01000007.1, from coordinate 71,456 downwards.
GGTTCAGCGCCTCGGTCCTGTACCACTGCTCCACCAGACGCCGGGCCTGCTCGGTATCGTTGAGCCGGCTGCGTGTGGAAAGCACCACACGCAACGCTGTTCCCGCTCGTTCGATATTGGCTCTCGTCGCGCGCTCGATCACCAGCGACAGTGACTCACCGCAAAACGGCAGCGACTCGCCTGCATGGTAACGGCGCTCGGGTATTTCCGCCAGGCGCTTGCGCTGGCGGGCAAGTTTATCCAGCACCCAAGGCACGCGCGCCTGAAGTAAAGCCAGTACATTCGCCTGGGGAATCGCCCGAGGCGCTCGCACAATCACCTGACCTTTGTTCACTTCCAGGCCAATGGTGCGCCGCCGGTCCGAATGGCGGAGGGTGTAGTCGAACGGCAAAGTCATGTGCGCGGCGTTTCCTCTTGCCCGTACACCATCACCGCCGTACGCAAGCGGCTGCGACCAAAGGCGGTCATATGTTCAAAATCACTGCGCGCCAGCGGCATAAACTGACAGTCGAGCGCGGTCTGGCTGTTATCGTCAGGGTCGGGATCATGCACATAAATACAATCATCGTCGTAACCGCTCATGACTACCCAGTGGGGCGCCTTTTTGCTATCCATACGCCAGGTGCTGATCAGGATCAGGGGAACCGCGCCCTGCTGGAAGGCCGCGATCAGATCCTCCTGACGCACTTCCCGGTAATGCACCGGAATCTCCGCCTGCACCAGCGCCTGACGATAGTCTTCGTGCACGCTCGCCATGACGGTTTTCTTGTGTTCGTCGCGCACACCATCGAGAAACAGCGGCCCCTCCTGACTGACCCAAGCCTCGACTCTGAATCCACGCTTGGCCGCAGCAGCGGCCAAGCCCATGGGGTGGCACCCGCCATGCCCAGAGGTCATAAAAATCGTGGTCGCTTCACGCCAGATGCGCAGCTCTTCCATCTGCGAGGCTTGATAATTTTGATCGAGAGCCGTCATTGCCATCATCAGGGACGCCGGGCCACAAGTGAAGTGTGTGGTCTGGGCCAGCCAGGGAATGGCACCGTGACTGCTACCTTCACCCGCATAGACACGGATACGCTTCTGATAGCGCAAGGCATCACTGTGATCTTCGTAGTAATCGTGATACAGGCCAAAACGCCGATAACCGAGCGTTTCATACAGGCGAATGGCCCCGGTATTGAGGCTGCTCACCTCCAGGCGCATCTCCAACCGGCCACTGGCGCTGGCGCCCTGCTCGCCCGCCGCAATCAGGCGCGCGGCCAATCCTCGCCCGCGCCACTGAGGATCGACCGCGAGCGAATAGAGTCGGGCCAAGCGTGTGCCCCGGTGAAACAGCACCAGGCAGTAACCCACCAGTGCCCCAGCCTTCTCAGCCACCAGAAAGACGCTCTGGTCACTGTCGAGCCAACGCTTGAAACTGCGCCGACTCAGGCGGTCGCTTTCAAAGCAGCGCTTCTCCAACGCCAACAAGGCGTCGAGGTCCTGCGCTTGAGCGCTGCGTAGTGCAATATCGTCGGCAGTGTCAGTCATGATGTCCTGAGCCGGGGTCGGCACTTTGGGGTTGTCGGTAATTGAGCTCACGCATATAGGCGCCGATCTTCTCGATGTGCACCGCGACATGCTGCAACCAGCGGATCAGGTCCATCATGCTCACGCCCTGTTTGAGCTCCATGCGGCCCTGAGCCACTTGCTGTAAGGTCAGTTGGCGCACATTGTCTTCCATTACCGTCAGTTCGTCGACCCATTCACGCACCTGTTCGGCTGTTAATCCCTTGGGATGGAGCAGCTCCGCCGCCATTTGCGACACCAACTGTTTAGCCTCAAGCATGCGCTCTTCGCTGCGCAACGCCATACGGATACTTTTATTTTCGCTCCGATCCTGCAGGCGTTGCAGATGATCGACCACATGCAGAGCCGCCAATAACCGCTCCCACTGGCTGCCCTGGGTCTGCTCCAGGTGGATAGCATCAATATAGTCTTCCACCGCGTCCAGTTCACCGTCCCCCTCTCCCAGAGGGCGCGGGCGTGAACTGTCGCCCAGCAAATAGGCCAACTGTTCAGCGGTTCGCTGCACTTCTTTGGTCAACACCGTATGTACCGCCGTCAGCGCCAATTCCGGGTATTGCAGAAGACCCCGATCCAGAATTTTCTGATAAGGGTACACTTTGTCCGGAAATAGGCGCTCAATAAAGTGGGCGAACTGGCGGGCAAAAGGTAGCACCAACACCACACCGAGCAGATTGAAAGACGTGTGGAAGGCCACCAAAGCGACTTCAGCGTTGGCGTACAACTGCCCCGGTGCCCACCACTGCCACAGCGCGATATAGGGCGTGATCAGAAACACCGCCAGACTACTGACCGTGGTGTTGTAGAGCACATGGGAAAAGCCTGTACGCCGGACATGGATATTGCCGCCGATGGTCGCCGCAGCCGCCGTAAAACTGGTGCCGATATTCATCCCCACGACCAATGCGGCGGCCTGCTCGAAGTTGATGGTCCCCGCAAAGAGGGCGGTCAAGGCCGCGACCACCCCGGCACTGGAGGACTGGGTGATGATGGTAAAGATCACCCCGATCGCCACCAGCTTGAGCTTACCCCAAAGGCTGTCAACCGCGAAGCCGCTGAAGTCCACATAGCCTCGCAGGCCGTCGAGGCCCTCCTGCAACCCGGCGATACCGATAAAAATCAGACCAAAACCGGCCAAGGCGTAGCCCAGGCCACCCCAGCGTCGCCCGGCAAACAGGCGCATCAGCGCACCGGCAAAGACCAGCACGGCCGCCACCGCCGTAATCTGGAGCTTAAAGCCGAGCAGCGCCACCAGCCAACCCGTAAACGTGGTTCCCAATGCCGAACCGATGATGATGCCCAGGGCCTGAGAAAAACTCAGCAATCCGGCCCCCACGAACCCCACCGTCGCGATGATGGTAGCACTGGAAGATTGGAGCACCGCCGTGCCCACAACGCCGGTCAACATGCCGGTGAAGGGGCTCCGGGTAAAGCGCATCAGCGCCCCGCGAATGGCGTCTCCGGCCAGTGTCTTCAGGCCCTCGGTCATGAGTGCCATACCCAACAGAAACAAGCCCAAACCGCCGGCCACGCCGACAAAGACGGTCATCAGATCCATGCGTACTCTCTTTTCAGCTTCTGGTGCACCACACTTTCAGCGCTAGTCGTATAAGCATAACCGAAATTGGCCCCTTGGCCGGTGTGATACAGGCCCTTTCAGCGCGGCTTTTTTTTGCTAAGATGCCTGCCAACCTTCCGACACGATGACCGGCCGTTTATGAACGAGAAACTCTTCGCTGCCCTGCAGTACATCACGCCTCAACACCCGCTTTCGCGCCTGGTGGGGAAAATCGCCAACTGCCGCAAGCCCTGGGTAAAGAACACCTTTATCCGCTGGTTCGTACGCCGTTACCAGGTCAACATGGCCCTGGCCGCACAGGAGAACCCTCTGGCCTACGAGTGCTTTAACGACTTTTTTACGCGCGCCCTCAAGCCCGATGCGCGCCCCATCGCACAGGAGCCAGGGGCCATTGTCTGCCCCGCGGACGGCGCTGTCAGTCAACTCGGAGCGATTCGTGACGGGCGAATCTTTCAGGCCAAAGGCCAGGACTACAGCACCCGGGAACTGCTCGGGGGCGACGCCGAGCTGGCGGCACAGTTTGACGGCGGCCAGTTTGCGACAATTTACCTCTCACCCCGGGACTACCACCGCGTGCACATGCCCTATGGTGGCACTCTCACGCGCATGATCAGCGTGCCCGGACAGCTGTTCTCCGTCAATAATGCCACCGCCAATCAAGTCCCGCGACTGTTTGCCCGCAACGAGCGACTGGTGGCGATCTTCGACACGGATATCGGCCCGATGGCAGTGGTTCTCGTGGGCGCCATGATTGTGGCGGGTATTGAAACCGTCTGGGCGGGAGAGGTGGCGCCTTGCCGGGGCGAGGTGACCGATGCCCACTATGCGGAGCAAAATATCAGCCTGGCCAAGGGCGCAGAAATGGGCCGGTTTAAACTCGGTTCAACGGTGGTTTTATTGTTTCCGAAAGACGCGAATGAGTGGTCGTCGGTATACGGGGCCGGGAGCACCACCGTGATGGGCCAGGTGCTGGGCCGCAAAATCTGATATTGCCTAGCGAGCCAATCCCAGGGAGGGGAGCCAGGTAGGCCAGCGGCGGCTGTGCAGGTAAAAATCGCGTACCAACTCCAGATCAACAGCCAGTCCTTCACTGCGTAAATCGTGCATGATCCGGTAACCGTCAGGATCCGGGAAGCGCTCACCGCGCTCCAGGCGTCCGGCATACGCTGCCAGATCACGCACTTCGTATTCAGACACGGGCTGATGTCGACGGTCGAGCACACACACAACGCGGGGCTTGAGTCGCCACTTGAAGTTCTGTTCCACGACCACGGCAATCTCACCGGTATCCAGCTCCACCAGACTGCCTGTAGGGTAAAGACCAATGGCGCGAATAAATTCCACCACCAGCTGCTCCTGAAAGAAGATATTACGCTGCTCGTAGAGCCGGGCAACCGCCTTCGAGGGGGCCAGTGGTTCTTGCGCCGCGCGCGGATAGGTAATCTCGTCGTAGAAGGTCACGATACCCGCAATACGCCCGAGCAACGGAATCTTGTCGCCTTTGAGCCCGAGGGGAAAACCCGTACCGTTGAGGCGCTCGCAATGGGTTTTGACTATCCCCATCACCCGCGGATCGATATTGGGAACCGTACGCAGTATCTCGACCCCAAAATTGACAAAGCGACGGTACTGTTCTTCTTCCCAAGGCGTGCGCTCGGCGTTTTCCAGGGTCACCCGATCGAGCCGGGTCTTGCCGACATCCTTGAGTAACAAGCCCTGGGCCAACGCCTCCAGGTCGGGTTTTGACAGCCCCATATGCCGCCCCAGCAGAATACCCCAAACACTGGCACGCACGGCGTGATCATAGGTGTGGCGATCATGCCCTTCAATACGGGCAACCCAGGTGATGGCATCGGGATTGCGCAACGCCGAGTCCACCAAATCACCCGCCACCTCACGCAGCTCGGCCACCGAACCATCCGCACCCTCCTTGAGGCGCTCAAAGGTTTGCTCCAGTACCTCACAGGCTTGCAGGTGAGTTTGCCGTGCGACCTGGATCTCGCGCGACAGCTTATGGGTTACCGGGTAGCGGTCAGGCTCGACTTTGATCGGGGCAACCGGCTTGGCCAGCTTGCGCAACTGAGGACGTCGGGTGTCGGGAGCAGTGTCTTGGGATGGTTTTCTATCGGCGTAGGCATAGGCGCGCAGGTTCGCACGCGCCGGGGCATCGCAGCGTGCCACGTCAATGCTCACCTGCTTGCACAGGCTCTGCAGTAGGCGAATATCGTCTTGGGTCTTGACCGGAAAGCCCTGCAGGGCAAAAGGAGTCTGACTCCACGGTCTATCGAGACCGGAGACAAACATGCCTACAGTGACTTGGCTGACGTCCAATTTTACTTGTTTTACGGCCACGCCGCGCTCCACCTAACGCTGATCCATACGCCAGTGTAGCCGGTTATTTTACGGCTTGCTAGAGCGAAAAATGCGCCAAGTTAGCCTATCACTCCCCGTGATAGACTGCCGACAGCTCGTGCACTGCCTCGATAAAAGCCCCGGCATGGGCTGGATCCACCTCAGGGGTGATCCCGTGACCAAGGTTGAAAACATGGCCACTGCCCCGGCCGTAACTCTCAAGAATCTGACCAACCTCGGCCCGAATACGCTCGGGACTGGCATACAGAATGGTGGGATCCATATTTCCCTGCAGCGCCACCCGCTGACCAACCCGGCTGCGCGCCTGACCGATGTCTGTGGTCCAGTCCAGGCCCAGGGCGTCGGCACCGGTGTCAGCCATCTGCTCCAGCCACTGGCCGCCGCCTTTGGTAAACAGAATCACCGGGACCCTCCGGCCATCGTGCTGGCGAATCAGACCCGATACGATCTGTTGCAGATATTTGAGCGAAAACTCCTGGTAGGCCGCGTGAGACAGTGCTCCGCCCCAGGTATCGAAAATCTGTACCGCTTGAGCGCCAGACTCAATTTGAGCATTCAGGTAAGCGGTGACCGACTGCGCCAGGGTGTCGAGCAGCTGGTGCATCACCTCCGGCTGATCATAGGCCATGGTTTTGGCACGGCGAAAATCCTTGCTCGAGCTGCCTTCGACCATGTAGGTGGCCAGGGTCCAGGGGCTACCGGAAAAACCGATCAGCGGCACCCGGCCGTTAAGTTCTCGGCGGATGGTTTTCACCGCGTCCATCACATAGCCGAGATCCTTGTAGGGATCCATGACTTTGAGCGCCTGAATATCGGCCTCGGTGCGTACCGGCTTACGGAATTTGGGCCCCTCGCCGGTTTCGAAATAGAGCCCCAGGCCCATGGCGTCGGGAATAGTCAGGATATCGGAAAACAAAATCGCCGCGTCCAGCGGGTAGCGCTCGAGCGGTTGCAGGGTCACTTCGCAGGCCATGTCGGGGTTGGCGCACAGCCCCATGAAGTTACCGGCGCGCTCGCGTGAGGCGCGATACTCCGGCAGATAGCGTCCGGCCTGGCGCATCATCCATACGGGCGTGACGTCCACAGGCTCACGCATCAAAGCGCGCAGGAAACGGTCGTTTTTGAGTTCGCTCATGTTGTTCACCTGGGGAAATAAAATAAGCCCCGCTCGGGGCGGGGCATTGGTAGCACCTTGAAGGTTGGGTGCCTCAGTGTCGGATTACGCCCCTTTGGGGCTAATCCGACCTACTCAAACAATGGCACGCCGTATCGAGTAGGTCGGATTAGCGCAGCGTAATCCGACACTGAGGCACCTGAAGGTCGATCAGACCTCCAGATAATCCATGATCCCCTCAGCCGCTTCACGTCCTTCCCAAATGGCGGTCACCACCAGATCAGAGCCGCGCACCATATCACCGCCGGCGAAGACCTTCGGGTTCGAGGTCTGGAATTTGAATGTCTGCTCTTCGGGGGCAACCACACCACCCCAATCAGCAACATTGATCTTGTGATCGCCAAACCAGTCGGCCGGGCTCGGGCGGAAACCAAAAGCAATCAATACCACGTCCGCCGGCAGAACTTCCTCGCTGCCCTCAATGGGCTCCGGGCGACGACGGCCGTTTTCATCCGGCTCACCCAACTTGGTGGTTACTACCTTGACGCCCTCGACCTTGTCTTCACCCACGATCGCGACCGGCTGACGATTGAACAGGAACTTGACGCCCTCTTCTTTCGCGTTGGCCACCTCGCGCCGCGAGCCGGGCATATTTTCTTCGTCCCGACGATAAGCACAGGACACGCTTTCGGCGCCCTGACGGATAGAGGTACGGTTGCAGTCCATGGCGGTATCACCACCGCCCAGCACCACCACACGCTTGCCATCGACGCTGATAAACTCGCTCGGATCTTTTTCAAAGCCCAGGTTGCGATTGACGTTCGATACCAGGAACGGCAGAGCATCGTGAACGCCCGGCAGATCCTCGCCAGGGAAACCACCCTTCATATAGGTGTAAGTCCCCATTCCCATGAACACCGCATCATAGTCGCGCAGCAATTCTTCCATGGTCACATCTTTGCCAACTTCGGTGTTCAGACGGAACTCGATACCCATCTCGGTAAAAATTTCCCGACGCCGGGTCAGGACACTTTTTTCCAGTTTGAACTCGGGGATACCAAAGGTCAGCAAGCCACCGATTTCCGGGTATTTGTCGAACACCACGGGCTTGACGCCATTGCGCACCAGGACATCGGCACAGCCGATACCGGCGGGGCCCGCTCCGATGACCGCGACCTTTTTATCGGTCCACTTCACCTTTGACATGTCCGGCTTCCAGCCCATGGCAAAAGCGGTGTCGGTGATGTACTTCTCGGCGTTGCCGATGGTCACAGCACCGAAACCGTCGTTCAGAGTACAGGCGCCTTCGCACAGGCGATCCTGCGGACACACCCGGCCACACACTTCCGGCAGGGAGTTGGTCTGGTGGCTCAGCTCGGCCGCCTCAAAAATGTTGCCCTCGGAAATCAGCTTCAACCAATTGGGAATGAAGTTGTGCACCGGGCACTTCCATTCACAGTAAGGGTTGCCACAGTCCAGGCAGCGGTGCGCCTGACCGGCCACCTGATCCTGGGTGTAGGGCTGGTAGATTTCCACAAACTGATGCTTGCGCGTCTCAATATCCTTTTTTTCAGGATCCTGGCGCCCGACATCAATAAACTGAAAATTGTTGCTTAAACGTTCGGCCATTTTCTACGCCTCTAAAACGGATTAACCGGGAGTTATTCGCCGCGCTTTTGCACGCTGTCGAGCAAACTGGCAAGGCTGGCGGCCTTGGGTTTTACCAGCCAAAACTTACCGACATAGTCGTTAAAGTTTTCCAGCAACTCACGCCCCCAGGCACTCTCGGTTTCATTCACAAATTCGGTAATCACCCCGCGCAGATGATTGCGGTACGCCTCCAGCGACTCGGTGTCGATACGATGGATATCCACCAGCTCGTGGTTGTAGCGATCGACAAAGTCATTGGCCTCGTCCAGCACGAGAGCAAAACCGCCGGTCATGCCCGCACCGAAGTTGACGCCGGTTTTACCCAGCACGGTGACCACACCACCGGTCATGTATTCGCAGCAGTGATCGCCCGCGCCTTCAACAACCACCTGGGCACCGGAGTTGCGAACGCCACAGCGTTCACCGGCAACACCCGCGGCAAACAGCTTACCGCCGGTAGCACCGTACAGGCAGGTGTTGCCCATGATGCTGGTGTCCTGGGACTTGAAGCTGGAGTTGCGCGGCGGACGCAGTACAACTTTGCCGCCGGCCATGCCTTTGCCGACATAGTCGTTGGCATCGCCTTCCAGATAGATTTCCAGACCGCCCGCGTTCCAGACGCCCAGGCTCTGACCGGCAACACCGGTGAGTTTGAGCTTCACCGGCACCTCGGCCATACCCTGGTTGCCGTAACGCTGGGCGATTTCACCACTGATACGCGCACCGATGGAGCGATCGCAGTTGGTCACCCGGAACTCGAATTCGCCACCGGCTTTGGCTTCGATCGCGGGCAACATGGTAGCGACCATGCGTTCCGCCAACTCACCTTTATCGAACGGTTCGTTCTTATCGACCGCGCACAGCTGCGGCTTGCTGTCGAGCAGCGCATCGGTGTACACCATCGGACTCAGGTCGATCTGTTTCTGCTTCTCGGTTTGACCTTCGATACGCTCGAGCAGGTCAACGCGACCCACCAGCTCGGCCAGTGTGCGCACGCCCAGGCGGGCCATCCATTCGCGGGTCTCTTCGGCCATAAAGGTGAAGAAATTCATGGCCATTTCGACGGTGCCGATGTAGTGGTCCCGGCGCAGATCATTGCGCTGGGTAGCGACACCGGTTGCACAGTTGTTCAGGTGACAGATGCGCAGGTATTTGCAGCCCAGCGCCACCATCGGACCGGTACCGAAGCCGAAACTTTCGGCGCCGAGCATGGCCGCCTTGACCACATCCAGACCGGTTTTCAAACCGCCGTCGGTCTGGACCCGCACCTTGTCGCGCAGATCGTTGGCGCGCAGGGTCTGATGGGTTTCACTCAGGCCCAGCTCCCAGGGCGAACCGGCGTAGCGGATCGAGGTCAGCGGACTCGCGGCGGTACCACCGTCATAACCGGAAATGGTGATCAGGTCGGCGTAAGCCTTGGCCACACCGGCGGCAATGGTGCCCACACCCGGGCGCGACACCAGCTTGACCGACACCAGCGCCTTCGGGTTGACCTGCTTGAGGTCGTAAATCAGCTGCGCCAGATCTTCAATAGAGTAGATGTCGTGGTGCGGCGGCGGCGAAATCAGGGTCACACCGGGTACGGAGTAACGCAGACGCGCGATCAGCTCATTGACCTTGCCACCGGGCAACTGGCCGCCCTCACCGGGCTTGGCGCCCTGGGCGACCTTGATCTGAATGACTTCGGCATTGACCAGGTAGTGCGGGGTCACACCAAAGCGGCCGGACGCCACCTGCTTGATTTTGGATGATTTGATGGTGCCGTAACGAGCCGGATCTTCACCGCCTTCACCGCTGTTGGAGCGACCGCCCAAACGGTTCATGGCTTCCGCCAACGCCTCATGAGCCTCGGGCGACAGCGCGCCCAGGGACATACCGGCGGAGTCAAAACGTTTGACGATTTCCGACACCGGCTCGACTTCACTCAGGGGAATCGGCTCGATACCTTCACGCACTTTGAGCAGGTCACGCAGGGTTGCCACCGGACGCTGGTTAACCAGGTCGGCATAATTGCGCCACAGCCCAAAATCACCCGCCTGCACGGCTGCCTGCAAGGTCTGGATCACGTCCGGGTTAAAGGTGTGATATTCCTGACCGTGGACATATTTGAGCAGGCCACCCTGAACGATCGGTTTGCGATCCAGCCAGGCCACTTTCGCCAGGGCTTTCTGATCGGCTTCCAGATCTTCGAAACGGGCGCCTTTGATACGCGAGGGCGTGCCTTCAAAACAGATATCGACCACATCGTCCGCCAGGCCCACAGCTTCAAACAGCTGGGCACCGCGGTAGGAGGTAATGGTGGAAATACCCATTTTTGACAGGATTTTGAGCAGTCCTTTGTCCACACCTTTGCGGTAATTCTTGTACGCCTGATCGACGTCGGTGAGCAGCTCGCCGGTTTCGATCAGTTGGTTGAGCACGTGATAGCTCAGATAGGGATAGACCGCCGTGGCGCCGTAGCCAATGAGCGCCGCCACCTGATGAGAATCCCGGGCGGTGCCCGTCTCAATGATGATATTGGCCTCGCAGCGCAAGCCCACCTTGGTCAGATGGTGATGCACGGCACCGGTCGCCAGCAGCGCATGCACCGGCAAACGCCCCTGCTTGATACCGTTGTCTGACAGCACCACCAGAACGGTGCCCTGTTTCACGGACGCCGCCACCTGCTCGCACAGATCGGCGATCGCCTGCTGCAGGCCCTTCTCGTTCGGATCGTAGGACAGATCAAAAGTCTCGGCGTCGTAACCGGTACGGGGCAAGTTGAACAGTGCACGGAATTTTACCGGCGAGAGCACCGGCGAACGCAGAATAATGCGATCGGCGTGCGCCTCGGTTTCTTCGTACACGGACAGCTCACGGCCCAGACAGGTTTCCAGGGACATGACGATGGCTTCGCGCAGCGGATCGATAGCCGGGTTGGTCACCTGAGCGAACTGCTGACGGAAATAATCGTAGAGCGGGCGCTGCTGGCGTGACAGCACCGCCATGGGGGTATCGTCACCCATGGAGCCCACGGCCTCCTGGCCGCCTTCCGCGAGCGGACGCATCACCTGGTCGCGCTCTTCGTTGGTGACCTGGAACAGCTTCATGTAAGCCTTGAGCTCACCGTTGTGAATGCCGTTTTCAGCTTCGTCATTGGCCAACGTCGACTCGATCCGCAAGGCCTTGTCTTTCAGCCACTGCTTGTAAGGCTTGGTGCCTTTGAGCTGCTCATCCACGTCTTGGGTGTGATAGAGCTTGCCAGTCTCGGTATCGACAGACAGGATTTGACCCGGGCCGAGGCGCCCCTTGGCCACCACGTCTTCGGGCTTGTAATCGTACACACCCACTTCCGACGCGACGGTAATGACGTCGTCTTTGGTAATGACCCAGCGAGAAGGGCGCAGGCCATTGCGGTCCAGAGTACAGACAGCGTAGCGGCCATCAGTGATAACCAGACCTGCCGGGCCATCCCAGGGCTCGACGTGCATGGAGTTGTATTCGTAGAACGCCCGCAGCTCGGGATCCATGTGCTCGACGTTCTGCCACGCCGGCGGCACCAGCATACGGATGGCGCGGTGCAGCTCCATGCCGCCGGTGAGCAGCACTTCGAGCATATTGTCCAGGCTGGAAGAGTCAGAGCCGGTGCGATTGACCAGCGGCGCAACGCTCTCAAGCTCTGGCAGCAGATCCGTACTGAATTTGGAGGTGCGCGCGACCGACCAGTTGCGGTTCCCCATCACGGTGTTGATCTCACCGTTGTGTGCCAGCATACGGAACGGCTGCGCGAGCGGCCACTCGGGCAGGGTGTTGGTCGAGAAGCGCTGATGGAACACACAGATCGCCGTCTCTACCCGTTCATCGGCGAGGTCGGCAAAGAACTGCGGCAGATCCACGGGCATCATCAGGCCTTTGTAGGAGATGACGGTGGTGCTCAAGCTGGCAATATAGAAGGCCTTGTCGCCCTCCAGGCGCAACTCGGTCTTACGCCGGGCCATAAACAGGCGGGCGTTGACCTGCGCCAGCGGCAGCGTGCTGTCGGCGTTGATAAACACGTGATAGAACGACGGCAGGGACTTGAGCGCGATCGGGCCCAGGCAGCTACTGTCCACCGGCACTTCACGCCATCCAGCAACCTCCAGGCCCTGAGCGGTCAATTCTTCGCTCATGATCTTGCGTGCGGCCTCGGCCTTGTCGGCATCCCGGCTCAGCATGACCGCACCGACGCCATAAATGTCGCTCAGCTCGGCGCCACACACCTCTTTGGCCACGGCACGCAGGAAGCCGTCGGGCTTCTGCAGCAACAATCCGCAGCCGTCACCGGTTTTGCCGTCTGCGGCGATACCGCCGCGGTGGGTCATGCAAGTCAGGGACTCGATGGCCGTTTCCAGCAACCGGTGGCTGGTTTTGCCCTTTAAATGGGCAACCAGGCCGAAACCGCAGTTGTCTTTAAACTCGTCTAACCTGTAGAGGCCAGTGGTCATACGCTGTCTCTCAATCATCGTTCGGGTTACTCAACGACTCCAAGCCACGGCCCACGCGGGCCCCAGCATCTAAAATCGCACTTCAGACAAAAAAGCCCCTGACAAAAACGGGGCTCAAATGGGCGCAGAATATTACCCGTTACCCTGCCTGATAGCAAGTTTCGCGGTGTAGACCTATCGCCGCAGGCGGGATAGTGGAGCAAGATTCCTGCCGATTTCCATACGCCGAAAATGAATCATTGCTCAAAACCCGCACGAGAACAAAGTGTGAACCAGTTCACAAAGCCTGTATTTTCCGCCAGAATGCGGCTGTTAAACGCTCTACATGGTACGGCAGGCGAGCTAGGATAGGCCTAAGGCTCGTATTCCAGCCCTCAGAGGAATATATAGAAAGGCCAATAATCTCAAACCAACAAGGAATTCAAGATGATCGGTATGCGCTTACCCATCAAACGGGGGCTTGGCAGCACCCTTCTTATGGCTGTCCTCAGCCTTACCCTCGCCGCCTGCGGCAGTAGCTCCGACGGCCCCTCAAGGCTGGACAACATCAACAACGGCGGCTCCGGCCAGAATGGTAATGGAGCGGGCACTAATGGCAACGGTTCCGGTGAAAACGGGAACGGAAGCGGGGGCGACGACGGCTCCAGCATACCTGAACTCAACCTCTACTTCGGGAGCGGTTCAGGTGACGACTTCCAGGAAGGCGTCATAGGAAAATCGGTCACCGCCGCACTCACTCCAGGCGGCAGCGCGGGCCTCAACGTAACATTGGTTGACGAGGACGGTGCGCGCGTTAACGAGCCCCTCGAGGTCAGCTTCGAGTCACCCTGTTTGAGATCAGGCGACGCCATCATCAGCGACATATCCAGCGGTTTCGGCCAGGCCAGCGCTACCTACACCGCGAACGGCTGCGCCGGAGAGGACTCGATCACTGCCTACCTGGGAATCGGTGACACCACCCTGGCCGCTTCAACAACCCTCGACATCGACGCCGACGTTGAAACCGCCATCAGCTTTATCGAGGCCGACACCAACTTCATCAGTATCAAACATGTCGGCGGCACCGAAGTTGCCACTGTCACTTTCCAGGTGCTGGGTAGAACACTCGAGCCCATTCGCGGCGCCCAGGTCAACTTTTCTTTGAGCGGGGCGAATCGCGACGTCATGCTCCTGGACGAGACCGGTATCTCTGATCGCGAGGGCATGGTCAGAGCACGTGTCGAATCGGGCTACGCGGCAACGACCGTCAGGGTCACCGCTAAACTCGACGAGGCGGATGCCTTTACCCAATCGAGCATGCTGATAGTATCGAGCGGGATTCCGGTCCAAAGCCATTTCAGCGTGTCCGCCAGTGACCTGCACCCTCTGGGTCTGGGTATGGACGGCGTGCCTTCAGAGATCACGGTCCGCATGGCCGACCAGTTTGGCAACCCTGTGCCTGACGGGACCGCTGTTTATCTGACCACAAATAGCGGCGCGATCGAACCGGGCTGTATGACGGAAGGCGGAGCCTGTACAGTCCTCTGGACAAGCCAGAACCCTCGGCCGTCCGGGACCGGCAACTTCACTGTCAATCAGTTGGGCGACACAACATGCCTTGAAGGCTATGAGTGCCGCGCTGGGCGGGTCCTGATCATGGCCACTGCAATAGGCAATGAATCCTTTATCGACCTGAATCAGAACGGTCGTTACGATCATGGCGTCGACTTCTTTGGGCTCAACGGCAACTGCGCCCCCAATGTGCCTCGCAGTGCCGCCGACTTGCACCAGGATCTCAGGGAAAATCACGCCTGCGACGATCTGGGCGACGCTTACCTGGACACCAACCGCAACGCCTCTCACGACGACGGCCTGGAGCCTGTGTGGAAAACGGCCGAGATGAGTGGCGGCACCGCCAGGGAGCCAGGCAACGAGATTTACGACGGCATCCTGTGCCGAGAAGGTGACGCCGACGCTGGCCATTGTACCCGCGAAACGGTGGTGGTCCGTGGCGAAACCGTACTGGTAATGCCCGATGAAAACGTCTATGTAGACCCGATAACCGAACGCCTTCCCGGCCAGCCAGCATCCGTAGCCCTGGGACTCGGTGAAAGTGTGGAATTCTCCGTGGGTCTGGCTGATATCAATGGCAATCTGCTGCCCCCAGGCACTACTATCTCCGTAGACACAAGCAGCGCGGAAAATATTGAAGCCCGAGCGATGCCAGAGGACCTGGCGGTAAGAGTCAACGGGGAGCCCAACAGAGCGACCATTTTCTTGACTGCAAGCCAAGATGAAGCTGCATCCGGGATGATTTTCATTGAGGTTGATACCGGCGGCCTGATCAGCAACTTTCGCGTCAACATCAACTAGACAGCGTTTCAGTTAGAATAAAAAAGCCCCGGCTACCGCCGGGGCTTTTTGGTTTACAACCCTCTTTCCCGCTCAATCTCTTCCTGAATCCCGCTCAATGGCCGCGCCCAGGGGCCGGCCTGACGCTGGGCATCGGGCAGATTGGCAACCGCTGCGCGGGCGCTGTCGGCGTCGCTGAAGCGTCCTGTGACCACCACATACCAGGGGTTGCCCTGGCGCTGAGTGCGGAAACTCAGTAACTGGGCACGATTGGGCTGACGCTGGATGAAGTCGCGCACGGCGGACTCACTACTCGCGCCGAGCAACTGCAACGTGTAATCGCTGGCGCGCCAGGACAGGAGCCGCTGTTCGTCATCGGTCACTTGAGGCGCACTGGGCGCAGGTGCCGGCGGAGGCTCAGGCGCGGGCGCAGGTTCCGCCGGCACAGTTGGCTCGGATGGCGCCTCGGCCTGGGGCGGCGCCTGGGGCTCGGGCGCTGGCACGGGGCTCAGCGCCGGCACTTGAGGGTCGATTTCCGCGTCGGGGCGAGCATCGGTCAAGGGGTCGGGAGCCGGGGCTGACTCAGGCTCTGGAGTCGGCGCAGGCGCTTCTACAGGCGTCTCGAGCACCTCGGGAACCGGCTCTAGCGCCAGCGTTTCGCTTGCCCGATCGCTGTCACCACTGCGATAGAGAAACGCCAGCGCCAGTATCGTCAACAGCGACGCCACCGCGATAATATGAATCACCGGCAGCGGTTTGCGGGCAGGCGTCTCCGGCTCCTGCAATGAGCTGAGCAACCACTGATGGGCCTGCTGATGGAGCCGTCCGAGGTGTCCTTCGGCGCGGCGCCACCAAGGCTCGACGCCGTCTTCGGTAAAGATTTCCGGGCCCAGGTAGTCCGCCATTTCAATGCGAAAGTTGAGGTAATCGGTGGCCTCTTCCAGGGTCATGGGCTCAAGCACCAGATCGTGAATCATCACGTCGGGCATATTGAAACTGTCGAGCCGCTGAATCAGTGACGGCTCCCCTATCAACACCAAGTGCAAGCAGCCGTCCTGCTGGCCCTGAAACAGGCTCACCAGAGCTGCGAGGGTTTTGTCGTCGAGATGGTGAGCGTCATCAATGATCACCAGCGCGGTGTTGTCCAGCTCATCCGCAGACTGACTAAAGCGGCGCAGCCCGGCGACCATTGGCCCCAGGCCTTTGGGCTCAGGGCCGGCGAGGCCGAAGGTTTCCATGATGGCAGTAAATATCTGCTCTGGCTCGGCGCCGTCCCAGGCCGTGATAAAGCAGTGGTCGATTTCCTCGGGCAGGCTCTCGATAAACACCCGTGCGATGCGCGTCTTGCCGGTACCCGGCTCCCCCAGAACCGCAAGCAAGCTGCTGCTGAACTGGCTCAAGTGCAGCAACTGGTCCATCAGGGCCCGGCGTCCGGCGCCGGTAAACAGGGGATACTCGGGGTCGTCGGCAAAGGGATCCTGCGCCAAGCCATAGTACTGGCGATAATCGACCGGTTCGGAGGCTTCTCGATAGGGTGATTCCGTTGCCATAGGTGTCAACTCCGGGTAGACGGCGGCTCCCCGTTATTGGAGATCCGCCTATTCAGGCCGAGCAGGCGGCAAAGGTCTCTTGCAGTAGCTGCGGCTCTATGTCTGATGTCACGATCGCCTCGCCCACGGCCGCCAGTAAAACCAGGCGCAACCGACCATCGAGGACTTTTTTATCCACCCCCATCAGATCGATAAACTGACCGGGAGTCATGTCTGCGGGTGCCTTAACCGGTAAGCTCGCACGCTCAAGCAGCACACGTGTGCGCTTCAGATCCTCGGCACTGATGGCTCCGCGGCGATGCGAAAGGTCGGCGGCCATGACCATACCGGCCGCCACCGCCTCACCGTGCAACCAATTACCGTAACCCTGGGCCGTTTCTATCGCGTGACCGAAGGTATGCCCCAGATTGAGGATGGCACGAATACCGCCCTCGCGCTCGTCCTGGGCCACCACATCGGCCTTGTTTTGACAGGAGCGCTCAATAGCGTAAGCCATCAATTCGCGCTCACCCGCCAGCAGACCATCCATGTTCGCTTCGAGCCACTCGAAAAACGGACGGTCAGAAATCAATCCGTATTTGACCACCTCGGCAATACCGGCAGACAATTCACGCGGCGGCAGCGAAGCCAAGACGCCGGTGTCGGCAATGACGCAGCGGGGCTGATAAAATGCCCCAATCATGTTTTTGCCCAGCGGGTGATTGACCCCGGTTTTGCCGCCTACGGATGAATCCACCATGGACAACAAGGTCGTTGGCACCTGAATAAAGTCGACACCGCGCTGGTAAGTCGCCGCCGCAAAACCGGCCATGTCACCGACCACGCCACCACCGAGGGCAATCACGGTGGTGGTGCGGTTGTGGCGCGCCTCAAGCAAGCCATCGTAAATACGTGCCAATACATCCAGGGTCTTGTGGGCCTCACCGTCAGGCAACACAACCTCGGCGACCTGGTAGTCGCTCAGGCCCGCCTTAACCTGTGCCAGGTAAAGCGGGGCAACGGTCTCGTTGGTGACAATGCAAACCTGTTTGCCACGAATATGTCGGGTCAGCAACTCGGGCTGTGCCAGCAACTGATCGCCAATATAGATAGGGTAGGAGCGATCGGCCAGATCGACTTTCAATTCACGCATTATCCGTCTCTTACGCTGTTCAGGGGGGGATGTACCATGGGCCCTACTTTAGCACAAAGCGCCCCCGAGCAGCAGAGCCGTCAGTGCCCGGAGATCGCATTCGCGGCGCGCACGCGCTCGGCAATTTCCTGGGCCACAGCACGAGGCGAACGCTTTTCGGTACTGACCACCAGATCGGCAACTTCGCGGTACAGGGGATCGCGAGTCTCGATCAACTCACGGATTTTGGCACGGGGATCCGGCACCTGAAGCAGGGGCCGCTTTTTGTCTTTGGCAGTGCGCTCCACCAACTGATCGATAGAGGCCGTCAGATAACACACCAAGCCACCCCGGTGCATCAGCTCACGGTTTTGCGCACGCTGAACGATCCCGCCGCCGGTCGCAATAACCAGGCCGTCCGCTTCGATCAACTCCGCCAGAATATTGGTTTCCCGGTCGCGAAAACCCTCTTCGCCTTCGACATCGAAAATCCAGGGAATATCCGCACCGGTGCGCTCTTCAATCACCCGGTCACTGTCGCGAAACGGGTAGTCCAGTTCGGCTGATAACAGCCGCCCGATGGTGGACTTGCCGGCCCCCATGGGGCCGACAAGGATTACATTGGTCTTGGGCATGAATCTCTAATTGGTCAGGGTATCGGCCATAATTTTGGGCGTAATAAAGATCAGCAGCTCGCGCTTTTGTTGACTGTTGATGTCTTGACGGAACAGTCGCCCCAGGAACGGTAGGTCACCCAGGATTGGCACCTTGTTCTGTTCGCGAAACTGTTCCACTGTGAACACACCACCCAGTACAACAGTCTGCCCGTTCGAAACCAGGACCTTGGTTTCCAGCTGGGTCACGTCAATGGTCGGGATACCGGTTTGCGGGTTGAGTGCACCAATGGAATCCTGGTTGATCACAAGGTCCATAATGATACGGTTGTCCGGCGTAATCTGCGGCACAACGTCCAGCTTCAGTACTGCTTCCTTGAAAGCAGTAGTGGTACCACCCGCGGGCGATACTTCCTGATAAGGCACTTCTGTACCCGACTGGATACTGGCGCGCTGTTTGTCACCGGTAATCACTTTCGGTTGAGAGACGATCTCGGCGTAGCCCGTGTTCTCGAGTGCGGACAGTTCCAGATCGAGGAACGCGTTGTCGGTAAGTATACCCAGAGCCAGACTTCCGGCCGGGTTCTGCACACCCAGATCGACAATCATGTTTTCATTCAGATCAATCGCACCTTGACCGGTCAGGTATTCAAAGGGCGAACCGGGGTTGGAGTCCAGGCCGGCGGTTGAGCCCGCCACTTCAACCAGACTACCCCCGGTTTGACGATAGCCGACACCCCCCCAGCGAATACCCATCTCACGGCGGAAGTCGGTATTCGCGATGACCACACGGGCCTCGATCATGACCTGACGAATCGGAATATCGATCTGGTCGACCATGCGCCGGAAGTTTTCAATGCGTTCGGCCGTGTCAGTGAGAATAATGGAGTTGGTGCGCTCGTCCACCACCGCTGAGCCACGCTCGGACAGGACACTGCCCGTGGAGAGGCTGCCGCCGCGCTGACCGCCACCCGCACCGCCGGCGCCACCAGCCTGCTGGCCACCAGAACGACCCCGGAAGAGTTCAAACAACTCCCGAGCGTTGGCGTAGCGCACTCGGATGTATTCGGTGCGCAGCGGCGCCAACTCTTCCAGCTGACGGCGCGTGGTCAATTCTTGACGCTCGCGCTCGGCAATTTCAGCTGCAGGAGCCACCATCATGACATTGCCGACCACGCGTTTGTCCAGACCCTTGGTACGCAACACCAGGTCGAGCGCCTGATCCCAGGGGACATTTTCCAGGCGCAGAGTAATCCGGCCGCTGACGGTATCACTGGCCACCAGGTTGAGCTCGGTAAAGTCTGCAATCAGCTGCAAGACCGCGCGCACTTCGATATCCTGGAAGTTCAAAGAGAGGCGCTCGCCGGTGTAGGCGAACATCTCTTCGCGCTCTTCCCGCTCACGCTCGCTCAACGGTTTGACACTCAGGACATACTCGTTGTCAGTTTGATAGGCGAGATAATCGTAGTCACCGCTCGCGCGGATATTCAAGGTTGCCCCGCGGCTGTCATGCGTCGCGGCGATCAGCGATACCGGGGTCGCAAAATCGACCACGTCCAGGCGCCGACGCAGCTCCTGGGGCAGATGCACGTCGTTAAAGTTGAGTCGCACACCCTCACCGGTTTCGTCCATATCGACGCTGACATTGGGCTGGGACAGCTGGATGATCACCCGGCCCTCACCAGCTTCGCCGCGCCGGAAATCGATATTTGTGATTGCCGGACCGCGCTGCGCCGGTGCTTGACGCTCGGCCTGACGCGTCTGGCGCACGGGCACGGCCTGCGCGGCCGGAGCCTCGACGTAACCGCCGCGGCTGGCGCCGACCTCAACAATGTACTGGTTGCCTTCGACCCGAGTGTCGTAACCGGTCAGTTCGTTGAGGTTGAGAATCAGACGCGTGCGGCCTTCCGAGGTCAGCACCATGGCGCTATCGGAGTTATCGAACGACAGCGGAAAGCGGCGCTGGGTCAGCGCGCTGTCAACATCCGGGAAGTCGAGCACAATCCGGGCAGGCTGCTCAATGGTGTACCCCTGAGGCTCCGGCGGCGCCCCCGAGAACCCCATGCGCACCTCAAAGCGCTCACCAGGCAGCTCTGCAAAGCGAATATCATCGAGAGTGTTGGCCCATAGCAGGGGCGACACCAATAGCATGAGCAGTAGAGTAGTTATATTTCGCATAGTTAACCCCAATAAAGACAGAGCGCGCATGACGGCTTAATCCCTTTCTTGCAAACTGACAATTCTTGGCCGCTCGACCCAGCCACCTGAGCCGTCGGAGACGATTTCGAGCACTTCGATCTGAGTGCGGCTGGTCGAAACGATCCGACCATGGTTACGCCCCAGATAATTACCTTGAGTCACGGCGTGCACGCCACCCTGACCGTCATCAATCAACACCCACAAACCACCACCGCGATTGAGGGTCCCCACCATCCGCAGGTTGGTGATCGCAAAACGCTCGAGATACTCGCGCTCGCGGTCCATGTCCGGCTCAACCGAGCGGCCACTGAGTTGAGAGCGCTCCTCTTCCCGGACCGGACGCTCAAACGGGCTGCGCAGCGTCATCGCACTGTAGCTGTAGGGCTGGTAAGGGCGAAAAGTCGGCAACTCATCCACCTGCCCAACCGGGCGGGCTTTGGTGTCGCGAATAAAGTTCTGCAGGTCCTGGTTGCTGTTGCTACCGCCACACGCGGACAGCAGCAATACTGCAGACAATACACCGACGGTAAAACGGGTCTTTTTCATTGTCATCAGTCCTGTGAACGGTAGCGGTAGGTTCTAGCGGCAATCTGCATGCTCAGCTCCCCCGAACCCTGCCGGGTGGTAATGGTGTAATCGTGCAGGGTGACGATGCGCGGCATGCCCGCAACGCCGCTGACGAAACCACCCAGATCGTGATAGGAGCCCTCGACGTCAATGCTGATTGGCAGCTCGATGTAATACTCGGCCTGGCGCTCGGACTCGAGCCGGATGCTGTTGATGGTCAGCCCGGACTCAGAACCGCGCGCGTCGATGTCTTCGAGCAGGCCCGGCACTTCAGTGTCGCTGGGCAGGCGCGCCAGAAGTGCCCCGAAGGACTCTTCCATCTCTACCATCTGCTCCCGGTAGGCATCCAGATTCGACGCTTGGAACACGCGCTGGCGGAAGTTTTCCCGAAGCGTATTCTCCTGGGCGGCGGCGCGCTGAAGCTGGGTATTCATATCGCGGATTTTGAAGTAATAGGTGCCCGCCAGAACGATGGCAACCAGCAACACACAGACAAATATCTTGCCCGGCAGTGGCCACACGCCCATACGGTCGAAATCAATATCATTGACGTCGAAGTTTTTCAGCTGTTCGAGGGAGTCTTGAAAGGCCATTATTGTTCATCCTCCGGGAGCTCGGCCGGAGCCGAGGTGCGCACAGTCATCCGAAAAGCATTGGCCTGTTCGCCCATGCCCGCACCGGGTGCAGCGGTGACCGATGCCAGGCTGGGCTGGGAGAACCAGTCCGAGGCTTCTAGGTTCCGCATAAAACTTGACACCCGCATGTTGGACTCGGCCACACCCTCCAGGGTGATCACCTGGCCTCGGCGACTGAGGCTGCGCAGGAAAACGCCATCAGGCACCGCGCGCACCATGTCGTCGAAATAACGCACTATCACCGGGCGTGTGCCTTCGAGCTCCTGAATGACGCGCATGCGTGCCAGCAACTCTTCGCGTCGTTCACGCAATTCGCGAATCTCGGCGACCTGCTTGTCCAGGTCGGTGATCTCGTTCTGCAAAATGCGGTTGCGTTGATTCTGGTTGGCAATATCCGACTCCACCTGGGACACCCAGAGGTAAGCCCCAACGGCGGCGGCAATGACCACCACCACCAGAATGCCGATAAATTCTTTTTTCTTCTCCTGGCGGTGGGCTTCGCGCCAGGGCAGCAGGTTAATCTTTGCCATCAGTCAAAACTCCTCAGCGCCAGGCCGGCTGCAATCATCAGCGATGGCGCATCACTGGCCAGTGCCGAGGCATTGACCTTGGAGGAAACCGCCATATTGGCAAACGGATTGGCCACCAGAGTCTGGGTGCCCAGTTTCTCTTCGATCAGCCCCGCCAGACCGTCCATTGAAGCAACGCCGCCCGCCAGCACAATGTAATCGACATCGTTGTACTGGCTGGCCGCAAAGAAAAACTGCAGGGAGCGTGTCACCTGCTGCACCACACCGTCCTGGAAGGGCTGCAAGACCTCGCTCTCATAGTCGTCCGGCAGGCCGCCCTGCTTTTTGGCGAGTCCGGCCTCGTCCATGGACAGGCCGTAGCGGCGCTGAATTTCCTCGGTCAACTGCTTGCCCCCGAACAATTGCTCGCGGGTGTAAATCGTTTTGCCATCGACAATGACACTCAAGGTGGTCATGGTCGCGCCGATGTCGAGCACGGCAACCACCTGCCCGCTCTGATCTTCGAGTTGCTCGGCGATCAGGCTGAAGGCCCGCTCCATAGCGTAGGCCTCAACATCGACCTTTTCCTCAGCCAGTCCCGCCAACTGCAGCGCGGCGACCCGGGACTCAATATTTTCACGCCGACAGGCGGCCAGAAGCACTTCAACCTGTTCGGGATTGCGAGGCGATTCCCCTTGAACTTCAAAATCAATTGCAACTTCTTCGAGCGGGAAGGGTATATATTGGTCAGCCTCAAGCGAAATCTGCGCTTCGAGGGCGTCGTCGTTCAGGCCTGCGGGCATATCGATGGTCTTGGTAATGACCGCCGAACCGGCCACCGCCACGGCCGCATGCTTGACCCGGGTGCGCGCTTGCTTGACCATGGCCTTGATGGCCTCGGCCACCGCTTCCTGGTCGTTGATGTTTTTCTCGACCACAGCGTCCGCAGGCAGGGGCCGGACAGCATAGCTCTCCACCCGATAGCGGCCGCCTTGACGACTGAGTTCGAGTAATTTGACCGAGGTTGAGCTGATGTCTAGCCCAAGCACCGGTTTCGATTTTTTATCCAGGAAGCCCAAGATGCCCATTTTTCTATCTATTTCCGTGACTTAGACGCAGTTTATGTTATAGCACTTTAAATTAAGCGTGCAACAAGAGAACCCGTATGTAAACAGTCAAAAAGCCCTTATAATGGCCGCCGTTTGACACAAAATTCGCTAACTTGCTAATTAACTTAGAAAAAATGCCCCTAAAAAAATCCGTACTATCTGTCTTTTTTTGGCTCGTCGTCGCCGGCTCCGGTGTGACTTTTGTCACACTTGGCGGGATGTATCTCTATTTGAGCCCCCAGTTGCCCCCGGTTGAGAGCCTGCTGGACGTTCAATTACAAACCCCTCTGAGAGTTTATTCAAGCGACAATCGACTTATTGGCGAATTTGGTGAACAGCGTCGCACACCGGTCGCTTACGAGGACTTGCCCCCCCTCTACATCAAGGCACTACTGGCCGCCGAAGACGATGAATTTTACGCCCATAGTGGCGTTTCTATTAGAGGTTTGGTGAGAGCTGCGTCACAATTATTGCAAACAGGGCAAATTCAGTCGGGGGGAAGCACCCTGACCATGCAGCTGGCGCGGGATTTCTTCCTCTCCCGCGAACAAATATTCTCCCGCAAATTCAATGAAATCCTCCTCGCCCTCAAGATTGAACAGACCCTGTCCAAACAGGAAATCATGGAGCTGTTCAGCAACAAAATGTTTTTCGGCAACCGGGCCTACGGCATCCACGCTGCCGCCCAGATCTACTATGGCGAGAGCTTGCAGGACCTGAGCGTTGAGCAATACGCCATGATTGTCGGCGTCCTCAAAGCGCCTTCAGCCTACAACCCGCTGGCCAATCCGCGGCGGGCCATGATCCGCCGCAACTGGATTCTCGGGCGCATGCTGGAACTGGACTTTATCGACCAGGCCACGTGGGAGCAGGCCGTAAACACGCCAGATACCGCCCGCTATCACGGCCTGACGCTGGAAGTATACGCCCCCTACGTAGCCGAAGCTGCGCGCATGGAGATGCTGGAGCTCTATGGCCCCGCCGCCTACACCGACGGCTACAAGGTCTACACGACCATCGACAGCCGCTTGCAGCTCGCGGCACAACAAGCGGTAGCGACTGGCCTGATGACTTACGACCGCCGACACGGCTACCGGGGCCCAGAGCGGCGCCTTGACGTCCCGGCCGATGGCGATTTCAGCGCTTGGGCCAGCGAACTGCGCAGCATTCCGGTGTTCGGAGGCCTGCACCCGGCCGCCATCACACAGGTGCGAGAGCGGTCTGTCGACCTGATTACCGCCCAGGGTGAGGCGTTCGAGCTGGGCTGGGACCAAGGAATTTCGAGCCTGCGCCGCTACATTAACGAAAACGCCCGCGGCCCGGCGCCGGAGAGTGCCACCGATATCCTTCGCCGGGGAGACGTGGTGCGCCTGATCAACCAGGACGGCGAGTGGCAACTGAGCCAGGTGCCCGATGCCCAGGGCGCTCTGGTAGGCCTGGATCCCAGCAACGGCGCGATCCGCTCGATTGTTGGTGGCTTTGACTTCCGTCAGAGCAATTACAACCGCGCCATTCAAGCCGCGCGCCAGCCCGGCTCCAGCTTCAAACCGTTCATCTATGCCTCGGCCCTGGAGAACGGCTATACCCCCGCCACCTTGGTCAACGATGCACCTATTGTCATTGATGACGCCAGCCTTGAGGGTGCCTGGCGCCCCGAGAACGACGGTGGCACCTTCCTGGGGCCGACCCGGGTACGCGAGGCCCTGTACCGGTCGCGCAACCTGGTGTCGATCCGGATGATGCGCGCGGTGGGTATGAATACCATGCTTTCCAGCCTGGAACGCTTTGGCCTGGACCCCGACGATATGCCCCGCAACCTGTCATTGTCGCTCGGCAGCTACGCGCTGACGCCTCTGCAGATGGCTCAGGGGTACGCGGTATTTGCCAATGGCGGCTATCGGGTAGAGCCCTATATCATTGAGCGGGTGGAGATGGACGAAGGCAGCATCGATTACATTGCCAAGCCCTACACTGTCTGCCGCGACTGCCAGGCCACAGAGCCGACGACGCCGCCCGATGTGATCGCCTCGCTCAGCGCACCGCTGGACGGCGACGAGCCCGGCGCACTCGCTGAGCCGGTCGACCCGATGTTCGCACCACCGCCCCCGGCTCCCCGGGTCATGGACGAACAGACGGCTTACCTGATGGACTCCATGCTGCGTGACGTTATTCAGCGCGGCACCGGACGCCGGGCGCGAGTGCTTGAACGCAGTGACATTGGCGGCAAGACCGGCACCACCAACGGCCCGCGCGACGCCTGGTTTGCCGGCTACAGCCCGGATATGGTGACGGTCGCCTGGGTCGGTTTTGATCGCAACACGTCGCTCGGCCGGGGCGAATACGGCGGTGTGGCTTCGCTGCCCATCTGGATCGAATATATGCGCACCGCACTCGCGGGCGTACCGGAGCGCCCAGCCAACCAGCCCGATGGCATAGTGACGGTGCGCATCAACCCGGAGACCGGGATGCGAGCCCGCCCGGGCGACACTCAGGCCGTGTTTGAAATTTTCCGGCGCGAAGATGTTCCGCCCTATCATAACGACGGCAATGGCGGAAACGATGGCCGGGAGGAAACTCTACCGGACGAGCTGTTCTAGGGACCTAGTCCAACACCAACCACTGGAACGGGGTGCGCAGCGGCATCAGCAGGGGCTTGAAGCCCCGCTGGGCTGCTGAGGAGTCGCTGCGGTCTACAACCCACCCTTGGACCTCTACCCGCCGCCCGACCAAGGCGGTCCAATCTTCAAGGGTGAAGCGCTCGCGATCATCAGCACCGATACGCAACACCAGAGGCCCGTCCAGCTCCAGCCAAATATCCCGCCCAATGCTGACACCGGTGACGCGCCCGACAACTCGACGAAAGCCCGCGTCAGCCGCCCCCAACGCCGCTGCCGGCCGCACCCGCCAATAAGGTTCGCCCCAAACGCCCCGCTGTGCATCTCGGGCTTCGCGCTCGATCACAGCAAAACAGGAGGCCTGCGCAAGATTGGGCGGCACCGTCACATGGAAAGCCAAGCCGCGACGCAATAGCAGAGCCTCCAGGCTCTCGCGTTCGCCGTTGTAGACGTATGCCAGGGTGCGACCATAGTGGTCCCGGGGTTGCTCACCAAACACCAAATACGCCTTACCACCCGCCAGAAATTGCTTGACCGCCGCGCTTGCGGCTTCGGCCAAGGGCTCATGCCGGCCCTCCTGGTGGTCCAGCTCGGGCGCATCAACCCCAATCAGGCGCACCCGGGAGCCGTCAGCCAGGCGCAACGTATCGCCGTCGATAACCCGCTCGACAAGCACCGCTTGCGTTGGCCCTGAGGGCGGGCAGTCGCGCGCCCAAGCAGCACTGGACAAACTCAGAACGCAGACACCAAAAAAAACGCCGAGAGCCCTTGCTCTCGGCGTTTTCAGTCTTGCGATCCGCATACTAACGGTACACAAACGCTTACTTTTTGGCGTTGATACGGCTGCCAAAGCGCTTGGTGAAACGGTCGATACGACCACCGGTGTCAACGATCTTCTGCTTGCCCGTGTAAAACGGGTGGCAAGCGGAGCACACGTCAACCAAAAAATCTTTGCCCAGCGTGGAGCGGGTCTTGATAACGTTACCGCAGCTGCAGGTCGCAGTAACATCGACGTAATTCGGATGGATATCAGCTTTCATGTCTAGGCCTTGTCTACTTTGCCCGCCACCCGATCTTTTGCCGGGCACGGAACAACGGTTAATGGAACGGCGTTGAAGGTCGGCGATAGTACCAGAATCCGCGCACAACGCAAGCATCCAAGCCCCTTTTCTGGTCACTTTTTCACCACCTGACAGCAAAATGGGGCCGCGCGCACAAGCCCGCCAAAGTACGTTATCCTGCGCTCCTGAATCGAGCCCGCACTCGCCACCAATATACGTGATCAGACTATCGGGATGCCCCATGGCCCAAGGCCCCTACCTGCACATCGCCCTGCCAACCCCGCTGCGCCGGTTATTCCACTACCGGGTACCCCCGGGGGTGGACGCTGCCACCTTGGCCCCGGGCATGCGCGTGCGTGTGCCTTTTGGACACCAGCAACTGCTGGGCATTCTGGTACGCGTCAGTACCCACAGTGACCTCCCCCCCGAGCAACTGCGGCCGGCGCTGGCGGTCATTGACCAGAAAGCGGTCGTGCCCAGCGAGGTCCTGAGCGCCGTGCTTTGGGCCGCGCGCTACTACCAGAGCCCACCCGGGGAGGCCCTGCATACCGCCCTGCCGGTGCTGTTGCGCCAGGGTGAGGCCGATCAACTGCGCCCGCAAACCGTCTGGGCACTGACCCACGAAGGCAAGGGCCTGCCCGAAGGCGCCCTCAAGCGCGCGCCCAAACAGGCGGCCCTGCTGAGTGCTCTGCAGCGCCACCCGCACCTCAACAAAGAAGACCTGGACGCGCTCGAGATCAACCGGGCCACGGTCAAGGCGCTGGAAGACAAAGCCCTGGTCACGGCATTCGAGCACTGGCCCGAAGTCGCCCACGAAACCCGGATCCTGGCTGAGCCCCCCCTGACGCTGAACAATGAGCAGCGCGAAGCATTGGCCCAGATCGCCACCGAAGGCTTTCAGGTCAGCCTGCTCGACGGCGCCACCGGCAGCGGCAAAACCGAAATCTACCTGCAGGCCATCGAGCGAGTCCTGGCCCAGGGTCGTCAGGCGCTGGTGCTGGTGCCGGAAATCGGTCTCACCCCGCAAACCCTGGCGCGCTTCAAGGCCCGGTTCGCCCAACCGGTGGTGGCAATGCACTCGGGCCTGAACGACCGCGAACGACTGGACGCCTGGCTGATGGCGCGCAGCGGTCAGGCGCGTATCGTTATCGGCACCCGCTCGGCCATTTTCGCCCCTTTGGCGCAGCCCGGCATCCTGATTGTGGACGAAGAGCATGACACCTCTTTCAAGCAGCAGGACGGCTTCCGCTACAACGCCCGGGATCTGGCGGTAGTACGTGCTCACAAACTGGGGATTCCCTTGATTATGGGCACCGCCACGCCCTCACTGGAAACCCTGCACAACGCCCGCACCGGACGCTATCAGCACCTGCGCCTGACCGCCCGCGCCGGCAACGCCCGCGCGCCGGCAATCCATTTACAGGACATCCGTCGCCAGCCCCTGGACAGCGGCTTCAGCCAGTCCACCCTCGATGCCATCGGTGCGGCCCTGGCAGACGGCAATCAGGCGCTGGTGTTTCTCAACCGCCGGGGCTACGCCCCAACCCTGATGTGCCACGACTGCGGCTGGCTGGCGGAGTGCAGCCACTGCGACACCCGCATGACCGTGCACCAGAGTCCACGCCACCTGCACTGTCACCATTGCGACCACCAGCGGGCTCTTCCCCAGCGCTGCCCCAACTGCAAGAGCAGTCGGCTGCAGGTACAGGGCCAGGGGACCGAGCGCAGTGAGGAGCGTTTGCAACAACTGTTTCCCGAGTACCCGGTGCTGCGTATCGACCGGGACTCTACCCGGGGCAAAAACCGCCTGCACAACTTACTGACACAGATTCACAAAGGCGAGCCGGGGATTCTCGTGGGCACCCAGATGCTGGCCAAAGGGCACCACTTCCCGAAAGTGACACTGGTGGTGATACTCGACGCCGACGCGGGACTGTTCAGTGCTGACTTTCGCGGCCCCGAGCGTATGGGGCAACTGCTGCTTCAGGTAGCCGGACGGGCCGGGCGGGCAGAAGATCCGGGCGAGGTCATATTGCAGAGCCACTACACCGAGCATCCGCTGGTGCTCACGCTGATGCGCCAGGGCTACCACCCTTTTGCCGACCTGATCCTCCAGGAGCGCCGTGCCACACGCCTGCCGCCCTTCCGCCACCTGGTGCTGATCCGGGCGGAATCCAAGCGCCCCGAAAACGCCGCCGACTTTTTACAGGTGGCCCGGCGCGAAAGCGAACAGTTACTGCCACCGAGTCCGAAAGCCAGTTATGTTGGCCCCCTACCCGCGCCCATGGAAAAACGTGGTGGGCGCTTCCGCTATCAGCTGCAAGTGGGTGCTGACCGGCGCCAGGACCTGCAGACGATACTGCCCACGCTGGCTGAACGCCTGGAGCAGAGCCCGCTGGGCAAGCGCGTGCGTTGGTCCATTGATGTCGACCCCCAGGAGCAAAGCTGAACACGGCCGGCAATCGGTCGCCTCCGCCCAACGAAAGCAGTACAATAGCGCCACCTCAACCTGCAGTGCACAAACAACCCTATGACCCGAGACTACGCCAAAAAGAATCGCCGCCGCGCACCCACCAAGAAGAAGAGCCAAGTTCCCGGCTGGGTGTGGCTGTTTACCGGCTGTGTACTGGGCGCGTTTGTGATGTTTCTCATCTACCTGTGGGAGCTGCCCGAACCCTCGGATGAGCCGCGTACGGCCAGTGTCAGCGCGCCCGAAACACAGACCCAGCGCGCCGCCGAGCCCGAACCGAGCCGTCCGAAGCCCCGTTTCGATTTCTATAAACTGTTGCGTGATAGCGAAGAAATCGTCCCCGCCACCGAACCGGAGCAACCCCTGCGCAACCGCAGCCAACCTCAGGACAGTGCGCCCAGCAGCCCGGCCGAGCGGGTCGAGTATATTTTGCAGGTGGGCTCCTTTCGCAACCCCACCGATGCCGACCGCCTGCGCGCCGAGCTGTTGCTACTCAACCTGAACGCCTATACCGAGCAGGTCAATATTCGCGACGGCGAACTCTGGCACCGGGTATTGGTCGGCCCGTTCGATAACCAGTCGCGCCTGGCCAGCGCCCGCTCAACCCTGGTATCCAATGAGTTCAACGCACTGGTGTTGAAGCGCGCGCCGGAATAACCGGCACCGCTTGAAATCCTCCCCCGCCGCCCCCACCTTCAGCCATTACACTCGCTAACTGAAGGAAACAACGTGGAACAGTATCGAGGCACAACGATTCTCTCCGTGCGCCGGGGCAACCAGGTGGTGATTGGCGGCGACGGCCAGGTATCCCTGGGCAACACTGTCATGAAGGGCAACGCTCGCAAGGTCCGCCGCCTGTATAAAGACCAGGTGATTGCGGGCTTCGCCGGTGGCACCGCCGATGCCTTCACCCTGTTTGAGCGCTTTGAAGCCAAGCTCGAAGCCCACAGCGGCAACCTGACCCGCGCAGCGGTCGAGCTGGCCAAGGACTGGCGCACCGATCGCGCCCTGCGCCGACTCGAGGCCCTGCTGGCGGTAGCCGATAAAGAGGCCTCACTGATCATCACCGGCAACGGCGACGTGATTCAGCCCGAGGACGATCTGATCGCCATCGGCTCCGGCGGTCCCTTTGCCCAGTCCGCCGCCCGCGCACTGCTCGACAACACCGAGCTGGATGCCAGCAGCATCGTCAAGAAAGGCCTGACCATCGCCGGCGACATCTGCATCTACACCAACCACAATCACACCATTGAGACGCTCGATTACTGAGCCTTGGCCCGCGCCTTGGGCGCGCCCTCAATACTGCCCTGACGGCACCCAAACACGACGGAAGGTTTCTGTATGTCTTATATGACTCCCCGGGAAATTGTGCACGAATTGGACAAATACATTGTCGGCCAGCAGGAGGCTAAACGCGCGGTGGCAATCGCCCTGCGCAACCGCTGGCGGCGCATGCAGGTCAGCGAAGACCTGCGCGCTGAAATCACCCCAAAAAATATTTTGATGATCGGCCCCACCGGGGTCGGCAAAACTGAAATTGCCCGGCGCTTGGCCAAACTGGCCAACGCGCCCTTTATCAAGGTCGAGGCCACCAAGTTCACCGAGGTCGGATACGTCGGCCGGGATGTCGAATCGATCGTCCGCGATCTGGTAGACATGTCGATCAAGCTGCACCGCGAGCAGGCCATGAAAGGCGTCCAGCACCGGGCCGCCGAAGCCGCCGAGGAGCGCATCCTCGACGTCCTGTTGCCCCCGGCGCGCAGCGGTGACACCAGCGAGCAGACCCAGTCGAGCACTCGGCAGATTTTCCGCAAAAAGCTGCGCGAGGGCGATCTCAATGACAAGGAGATCGAGATCGATGTGTCCGCCAGCCCCATGGGGGTCGAGATCATGGCACCCCCCGGCATGGAGGATATGACCAGCCAGTTGCAGAATATGTTCTCCTCGATGAGCAAGGACAAAACCAAAAAGTCCACCATGACCGTCAAACAGGCGTTCAAGCTGGTGCAAGAAGAAGAGGCCGCAAAGCTGATCAACGACGAAGAGATCAAGGCGCAGGCCATCGAGGCGGCCGAACAGAACGGCATCGTATTTCTCGACGAAATCGACAAAGTCGCCAAACGCGAAGGCACCAGCGGCGCCGATGTGTCGCGGGAAGGGGTTCAGCGCGATCTGCTACCCTTGATTGAAGGCTGCACCGTGAGCACCAAACACGGCATGATCAAAACCGATCATATTCTGTTTATCGCCTCCGGTGCGTTCCACCTGAGCAAACCGTCGGATCTGATTCCGGAGCTGCAGGGACGTCTGCCCATCCGTGTCGAGTTGAGCGCTCTGACCCCGGATGACTTTGAACGCATCCTGACCGAGCCCAGCGCCTCTCTGACCGAACAGCAACAGGCCCTACTGCACACCGAAGGGGTGACGCTGAGTTTCTCCAAAGACGGTATTCGACGCCTGGCGGAGACCGCTTTTGAAGTCAATGAACGCACCGAGAATATTGGTGCCCGGCGCTTGCACACGCTGCTTGAGCGCTTGCTGGAAGAGGTGTCCTTCGATGCCGGCAACAGCCAGACCGCGCTTGAGGTCACCGCGGCCTACGTCGATGAGCATTTGGGCGAGCTGGCCAAGGATGAGGACCTGAGTCGGTATATTCTGTAATAGCCGGCGACGGTTCTCGTCATTGCCAAGGACCGAGCCTCAGTGTCGGATTACGCCCTTCGGGCTAATCCGACCTACGCGGGCATTGGCACCTTGTTTCCAGTAGGTCGGATTAGCCCGAAGGGCGTAATCCGACAAAACGGCACAGTCCCCAACTGGCGCACCGACGCAATCAACGAACCAGCAGGGTTCACAACCGGAAACGCCCATGACTCCCGACAAAATCCAGCTGCACAAAAAATCTCGCACTCTGGAGCTGCACTTCGGCACCCAGGTGTACCACCTGAGTGCCGAGTACCTGCGCGTCCACTCTCCCAGTGCCGAGGTCAAAGGCCACGGTCCCGGGCAGGCGATCTTGCAGCACGGCAAGAAACGGGTTGGTATCGCGGATATCCAGATGGCAGGTCACTACGCCCTGACCATTCACTTTGACGACGGCCACGATTCGGGTATCTTCACCTGGGCCTATCTGCACGATCTTTGCGTCAACCAGGACGCCCACTGGCAGGCCTACCTCGACGCACTCGACCGGGCCGGACAGTCCAGAGACCCGGATACCTCGGTGGTCAACCTTATCGGCTGACTCCAAACACAATAAAAAAGTCTTTCAATCAGATGTTTACATAGCTAATCGATCTAACGCCACTGCCGCTCGCTCTTTATACTGAGGCACATGAATCGACAAACAAGAGAGATACTGCCAAGGAGCACCTTGTGAATGGCACCGAGTTTCCCACCTGTGGACTCGCCTTTACCGACCTCAGCCAAGCGTCTATCCACGCGCTGATTAATGGCTTGTGGCACCACTTTCCAGAAAACATGTTTTTAATCCGCGTCGAGGGTTATCGTCGCTTCCGCGTGGCAGCGACCAACCCGGCTCAGGCGGAGCTGTTGAGTACAACCCCCGAAGCGCTGGCGGGCAAGCGCTTAGAGGAAGTTATGCCAGCACCCGAAGTCGATGCGGTTATCGGCAATTACCAGCGCTGCGTCGAGAGTGGCGAGCCAACCCGGTATGAAGAGAAAGGGGTCTATCAGGATTCAGAGGGCCGCTTTTACGATGGCTACTGGCTCACGTTGCTGGTCCCCTTGGCCAACAGCCAGGGGGAAGTAGACACCCTTTTTGGTATCTCCCAGAACATCACGCGCCTGCACGATGTCCAGAACGCACTGATCCGACAGAATCGGCGCCTTGAACGACGTGTAGCCGAGCGCACTGCCGAGCTCGAGCAGGTCAACCAGCAACTGCAGCGCCTGGCGGCCCGAGACCCCTTAACCGATACCTACAATCGGCGCACCCTCAGCAGCCTGGCCGAAGGCGAATTTACCCGGGCCCAGCGCTATGGCACACCATTGTCAGTCATTATGCTGGATATCGATGAGTTCAAGCAGTTCAATGAAATTCATGGTCACGCCTACGGTGACCGCGTACTGGTGGACACCATTGGCGCCGTGCGCCAGGCGCTGCGCACCAATGACATTCTGGCACGCTTTGGTGGCGATGAGTTTGTGGTGTTGCTCCCGGAAACGCCTTTACCTGCGGCGCTGCAGGCCGCAGAACGCTATCGTAGCCTGGTGGCGGCGTCAGGCCACTGCACCATCAGCCTCGGTATAGCCGAACAGCGCGCAGATGACCGTGAGGTGTCGCAATTGATTGAGCGCGCCGACGCCGCCCTGCGCCAGTCCAAACGCCAGGGCCGGGATCAGGCCAGCGAACACTAGCGCGGTGTCTGGTGCTCGGCCTTCCACTGAGCGTAGGGCATCCCGTAAACCCGTTCGCGCGCAGCCTCTTTATCGATATTTTCACCGCGTGCCTGGGCCTCCTCCATATACCAACGCGCCAGGCAATTGCGGCAGAAGCCGGCAAGCTCCATCAAATCGATATTCTGTACATCCTTGCGCTCATCCAGATGCTTGAGGAGACGCCGAAAGGCCGCCGCTTCAATGTCGGTATGGGTACTATTGGTCATGGGGTCATTCTCCTTCAGGGACCTTTACCAGAACAACACCAGTAGCAAAATGCCCAACGCAATGCGGTAGGCAACAAACGGCTGCATCCCGATGCGCTTGATAAAAGCCAAAAAATAATGAATACACAGGTAGGCGCTGAGACCGGACAGCACGGTGCCGATGGTCACCGCGAGCCAATCGACACCGACACCCTCCACGATCATGCCACGGGTTTCAAAAGCGCCGGCGAGCGCGATCACCGGGATCGATAACAAAAAAGAAAAGCGTGCCGCCGCCTCGCGGTTCAAGCCCATAAACAGCGCCGCGGTGATGGTGATACCGGAGCGGGAGGTGCCGGGAATCAGCGCCAGAGCCTGGGCGAAAGCAATCACCGCCACATCGCGTGCGCGCATCTGATATTCCGTGCGCTGACCGTGCTTACGCCAGTCAGCCCAGCCCAGCAGAATGCCAAAAACGATCAACCCGAAAGCGACCACCACCGGCGATCGGAAGGCGTCGGCAACCAGATCCTTGATCAGCAGGGCCACCACACAGACCGGAATGGTACCCAGAATGACTGCCCAGGCCAGCTTGGCATCGGGGTCCTGAATCCGGCGCTCGATCACCGAGCGCCACCAGGCGCTCCACATGTCTGCAATTTCGCGACGAAAATAGAGGATGACCGCCGCCAGGCTACCCAAGTGAACCGCCACATCAAAGGCCAGGCCCTGATCGTCCCACGCGGTGAACACCGGTACCAGAAGAAGATGAGCGGAACTGGAGATCGGCAGAAACTCAGTCAATCCCTGCACAATGGCAAGCACAATCGCCTGAATAATGTCCATAAAAGTCTGCTATGTTTGAGTCAGTGACAGGGCCGGAAACCCAACGCGGTTTTACGGGTCTCAGAGTACAATAGGCCGCTTGTTTACTCCACAGGAGCTACCCATGAATTCTTCCATCCTGCGCGCTGGCACACTGACAGCATTGATTGCCGGACTTCTATTGAGTGTCGGCTGCAGCTCGGTGCGCTATGAACAGGACTACCGCCCGGACACCACCTTCGAGCGCTATCAAAGCTTCAGCTGGCGCAGTGCCGAATCCGAGTTTGAGGACGCCGATATGCGCCGCATTCAGCGCCTCGCGCGCACCCAGCTCGAAGCTCAGGGCTACCAATACCAGGCGGAGGACGGGGAGCTGTTGATCGACCTCAACCTGGTCACCCGCCTGTCCCAGGGCGGCTCTTCCGGCATCGGTCTGTCAATCGGATTACCCGTAGGCCGCCACGGCAGCGTCGGGGTGGGTGGCAGCCAGGCTTTGGGAAGCGGCACCAAGGAAGAAGCGGTGATCATTGCCGATATCACCGAACGCGCCAGCAACACCATTCTCTGGCGCGGCACAGCCAGCGGCGTACCCACAGGCCATTTCACGCTGCGCAATGAAGCCCGCCTGAGCGAGGTACTGAGTAAACTGTTCGCGCAGTTTCCGCCAGAGTAGCCCGGCGCCCTAAAGCGCCTCGTCCTTGAATTGCATAGCGTGAAGGCGAGCGTAATGACCGCCTTTCGCCAGCAACTCGGCGTGAGTGCCAACTTCAGCCACTTCGCCGTCGGCCATCACCACAATGCGATCTGCCCGCTCAATGGTCGATAGCCGATGCGCCACCACAAAAGTGGTACGCCCTTCCATCACCCGCTCCAACGCCTGCTGAATATAGCGTTCCGATTCGGTATCCAGGGCCGAGGTGGCCTCGTCGAGAATAAGGATGGGCGCGTCTTTGAGCAGGGCACGGGCAATCGCCAAGCGCTGGCGCTGTCCGCCGGAGAGACGGGTGCCCGCCTCGCCGATCACGGTATCAAAACCCTCGGGCATCTGTTCGATAAAATGGGTGGCATAGGCTGCATCCGCGGCCCGCTTGATCGCCTCGCGGTCGCACTCGGCAAGATCACCGTAAGCAATATTGGCAGCGATAGAGTCGTTAAAGAGCGTCACCTGTTGGCTGACCAGTGCAATCTGGTGGCGCAGACTGGCCAGTGTGTAATCCTTGACCGGCGCACCGTCGATACGCACCTCACCGCCCGTGGCATCGTAGAAGCGCGGTATCAGGCTCACGAGGGTCGATTTGCCACTGCCCGAGCGGCCCACCAGTGCGATCACTTCACCCGGCTGAACCGAAAGGTTGACGCCCTTCAACGCCAGAGTGCCATCGTTACCGTAGGCAAAATCAACATCACAGAACTCCACCGCGCCCTCGGCGCGCTCGATTTCACGGGTTCCTGTGTCGGCTTCTACTGGCTCGTCGATCAATTGGAAAATACTGTCAGCAGCGGCTACACCTTTCTGAATCGTGGGCACGACTTCACTGAGCTGACGCATGGGTTTGAGGATCATCCCCACGGCCACAAAGTAAGCCACAAAGGCAGCCGCATTATCAATTTCCACAACCGTCAGCGCTGCCAGCAACATGCTGCCCATGGCAATGGCGATCAACAGCTGCACCGCCGGGGTGTTGAGGGAGGAGGTCAGCACGATTTTCATATTCTGACGGAAGTTGTTCAGGCTCGCCTCGAAGAACCGGCGTTTCTCGTAGCGTTCGCCCCCAAAGCCGCGCATCACCCGGTAGCCGTTGATCATCTCGGAAGACACCTGAGTTATATCACCCATGCTGTGCTGCACGCGCGTGCTTAAGCGCCGCAGGCGTTTACCCACAAAACCCACCAGCACCGCAATAAAGGGCGTCACCAACAACATCAACAGGGTGAGCTGCCAATCTTTGTAAAACAGGTAACCGAGCAGTGCGATGACCGTCGTGCCTTCGCGAATCAGAGTTTTCAGCGCATCCGTCGCTGCGGTGGTCACACCGTTGACGTTGAAAGTAATCACCGACACCAGGTGCCCGGAACTGTGGTTATCGAAATAACGCCCAGGCAGGCCGGTCATGCGATTGAACAACTCGACGCGCAAATTGTGCACCACCGAAAACGACACCCGTTGAATCAGGTAGTTGCCGAGAAACGCCCCGACGCTGCGCACCGTGACAATCGCCATGATGATCAGCGTAGGCATATACACGGGTGAGTCGCCCCGGTCGTTGATAAAGTCCAGCAGGTACTCCATAAACTGGGCCAACGCGGGCTGCGATGCCGAGTAGAGTACAAAACCAAAGATACTGAAGACGAAAATCGCCCAATAGGGCTTGAGGTAGGCGAGCAGCCGCGTATACACCTTGAGCGATGTCTGTGACGACTGACCCGGTTGTGCGCCCGGGGCCCGGACTGGCTGATCAGACATGGTCGGCGTGGTTATCCTCGGGGGCTTGAGCACGCGAGCGGGTCCACAGCTCCGCGTACTTGGCAAAGGTCGCCTGGGACATCAGTACCGCCAACAAAAATCCCTGGCGGCCATCAAGCAGCCCCAAGCGCAAAAAATACATGCGCACAAAACAGAAGATCGCGTGCAGGTACGCGCTGCTCAGGCTGGTGCTTTCGCCCTTGGCCGCACGCTCGGCCGCCCACTCCTCAGCGTAGTGCGCGGCTTTGCGCTTTTGATGCGCAACACTGTCGTACACCCAATGCAGGAGTTTGCCCTCAAGCCGGTACTCGGACAAGCCTTTGGGGTTGTGCAACTTTTCGTGAACCCGCTGGGTCGGAAATTCCGCCTGCCCTTTGGGGTACAAACGGGCCACCCAATCCGGATGCATATCCGAATGGCGGATGTAGCGACCAAAACACCAGCACAGGCGGTTGGCCCGGTAGATGGCCGGGATACCGCGCGCGACAGCGGCGAGAATACTGTCGCGCAGTGCCGGTGTTACTCGCTCGTCGGCGTCGATCATAAAGATCCAGTCACCCGTGGCCAGTGCTTCGGCGCGGCGGCGCTGCTCGCCAAACCCCTGCCAATCGGTGCGCACACTGACGCGCGCACCGTGCTCGCGCGCGATCGCACAAGTGTTGTCTTCGCTGCCCGAATCCAACACAACGACTTCGTCTGCCCAGTCCAAAGTGGCCAGACAGTCCGCAATTTTTTGCGCCTCATTGCGCACGATCAGCACCGCTGAAATCCGCTGCCTTGCGTTTGACTGTTCATAATCCTGGGGTGCACTCATGGGCCGTCCACTTGTCGCCATTCCGTTTGAAGAGTGAGGCGCCCACGGCCCCTCACCCTGCAGCTCAAAGGCTTGCAATCACTCGCTCACTGGGCTCAACCACTGACCGTGCTCAGCCAGATTACCCTTGACCGCTTTGAAGTACAGCGTTTGCAGATCCGTCGTCACGGGGCCACGACAGCCCTCGCCAATCTGTCGACCGTCGAGTTCGCGAATCGGCAACACTTCGGCAGCGGTACCTGTGAAAAACGCCTCGTCCGCCACATAGACCTCATCGCGGGTAATCCGTTTCTCCCGAATTTCATAGCCGCAATCGGCGGCTAACTGAAAGATGGTATTGCGAGTAATCCCATCCAGGCAGGACGTCAGCTCCGGAGTGTAGATCACACCATCGCGTACCATAAAAAAGTTTTCGCCACTGCCCTCGGCCACATAGCCTTCGTTGTCCAGCAGCAGCGCCTCTTCACAACCGCTATCGAGCGCTTCGCGCAATGCCAACATCGAGTTGATGTAGTTGCCGTTGGCTTTAGCCTTGCACATGGTGATGTTCACATGGTGACGGGTAAAGCTGGAGGTGCGTACCTTGATACCCATGTCCCGCGCCTCCGGTGACATGTAGGAAGGCCAATGCCAGGCGGCAACCATCACGTGCACTTGCAGGTTGTCGGCGCGCAGGCCCATACCTTCTGAGCCGTAAAACGCCATGGGCCGCAGATAGCTTTCTTCCAGCTGGTTTTCACGCACCACCAGTTTTTGAGCTTCGTTGAGCTCATCTTTGCTGTAGGGCATAGCCATGCGCATGATATGCGCAGAGCGGAACAGACGGTCGGTGTGCTCCTTCAGGCGAAAGATGCAGGTGCCGCGATCGGCGCTGTTGTAGGCGCGCACCCCCTCAAACACGCCCATGCCATAGTGCAGGGTGTGAGTGAGCACATGGACCCGGGCGTCGCGCCAGGGCACCAGTTCGCCATCCAGCCAGATTACGCCGTCGCGATCGGCAAATGACATAGAGAACTCCTAGAATACGAGAAAGAAAACCGATTAGCGTGCCTCAAGAGTCGGACTCCAGCAGCTGCTGCCACAGGCCACGCACCAATTTGCGCTCGGCGACAAAGTGCTCGTCGCCGTGCAGAACTGCCTCCTGGCGCTGTAGCGCGAGGCGGTGCCCGGTGGACCGGTAGGCTTTGTAAACCTCAACCAGTTGGGCAACTGAATCACCAGCCAGCAGGCTGGCCGCTTCCAGGGAGCCGAGGATGCGGATGTTGTCCGTGTACTCGGTCAGGGCGGGCGCCTTGTGGGCCCAAGCTAAAACCGCGTATTGAACCATAAATTCAATATCGACGATACCTCCGGCATCCTGTTTGAGGTTGAATAACCCGCTTTTTTCGCGGGTGCCGAGGTGTTCGCGCATTTTCACCCGCATCTCCTTCACTTCGTCCCGAAGCTTGGGCAAGGGCCGCTCCTGGCTCAGCACCGTGCGCCGCACATCGCCGAAGGCCTGCGCCAGTGCCGGGTCGCCGGCAACCACCCGAGCGCGCACCAGAGCCTGATGCTCCCAGGTCCAGGCTTCGCCCAATTGGTATTTTTCAAAGGCTCCCAGCGACGTGACCAACAATCCGGCATCGCCGGACGGACGCAGGCGCATATCCACCTCATAGAGCTTGCCAGAGGGTGTCTGAGTATTGAGGATATGAATGATGCGTTGCCCCAGGCGGGTATAGAACGTCAGGTTATCAACCGACTTCTCGCCGTCGGTGGATTGGCCGGCTGCGGTGTTGTGAATAAAGACCAGATCCAGATCCGATCCGTGGCCGAGCTCGATACCTCCGAGTTTGCCGTAGCCGACAACCACAAAACCCGGGCTCTGCTCACGTCCGCCATCGGCGGTCTGTGGGTAGCCGTGGCGGCCGGTGAGCTGCTCCCAGGCAAGTGTCAGCACGTGTTCGAGGATCACCTCGGCCAGATCGGTGAGATAGTCACTCACCTTCATCAGCGGCAGGGCATCGGTGACCTCACTGGCGGCCACCCGCAGGGCGTGGGCAGAGCGAAAGTAACGCAGGGTCTCCATATGCCCTTCCAGGTCATCCCAGGTCAAGCGCAGGGTGTCACGCCGCAACTCGTCTCGCAGCTCGTCCTTGCCCGGGGGTGCGTAAAGACTTTCCGGGGTTAGCAGTTCGTCGAGCAGGGCCGGGTGGTGCGTCAACTGATCGGCAATCCAGGGGCTGGCCGCACACAGGCGGACGAGCTGCTGCAGGGCGACCGGGTTCTCCACCAGCAATACCAGG
This sequence comes from Marinimicrobium alkaliphilum, assembly GCF_003259155.1. Classification (GTDB taxonomy): domain Bacteria; phylum Pseudomonadota; class Gammaproteobacteria; order Pseudomonadales; family Cellvibrionaceae; genus Marinimicrobium_A; species Marinimicrobium_A alkaliphilum. The sequence continues at coordinate 30,945 of NZ_QGMQ01000007.1, read as the reverse complement.
TAGGCACTGCGCCGGACGATGGCCTGCACCAACGGCAGAATCCGGGTCAGTGTACTGGCCGCGCCCGCAGGCAACTCTCCCGCTTCGGCTTGTTCGGCGAGCATACCCAGCAGGCGCGGCATGAAAGCGTCAAGGCGCGTGCGACTGCTGGCCTGCATAGCCATTACCGCACGGCTGGTACGCAGCTCTTCAGACTGCTGGATAATGCGCTCGGGGTGGTCGCAAGCGTGCGCCTCAAGCAGTTCAGTCGCCGAATCATCGTCCAGACTGCCCTCCCAAATGGCGAGCCAAGCCTCCAGATTCTGATCGTCTGTGGACTGATCTTCATCCGGCTCGGCAATCACCGCCTTGAACTCGTGGTTTACCCGCTGACGCTGTAGCTCCAACTCAGCGGCAAACTCATCCCAATCGTCAAAGCCCATAACCCAAGCCAGGCGCAACTGCCCGACCACATCCAGGGGCAGCGCCTGGGTTTGGCGGTCCTGATAGCCCTGAATAGCATGCTCCGTATTGCGTAGAAACTCATAGGCCTCAAGCAAAGCCCTGGCACAGCCCTCGGGCATAAAGCCCTCCCGCTCCAGCAGGGGCAGCATCAAGCGCACTCGGCGCTCGCGCAGCCGCGGGTCGCGCCCGCCGCGAATCAACTGGAACACCTGCACCACAAATTCCACTTCGCGAATACCGCCCTCGCCCAGCTTCACATCCAGGTGCATACCTTTGCGCTGCACCTGACGGCTGATCATGCCTTTCATATCGCGCAGCGATTCAATCACACTGAAATCGATGTACTGGCGGTAGGTGAACGGTCGCAGTAATTCCATCAAGGTATCGGCGGCGCCCTGGGGGTCACTGCCGCCAAAAGCGGCGACCGGCCGCGCCTTGATCATGGCATAGCGCTCCCAGTCCCGCCCCTGGGTCTGGTAATAATCTTCAAGTGCATCATAGTTGTGCACCAACGCGCCGCTGTCGCCGTAGGGACGCAGGCGCATATCCACCCGGAATACAAAACCGTCGGCCGTGAGTGCATCCAGACTTTTGATCACTTTCTGCCCCAGACGAACAAAAAACTCCTGGTTGCCCAGCGCCTTTTTTCCGCCTTCAGTTTGGCCACTTTCGGGGTAAGCAAAGATAAGATCGATATCCGAGGACACATTGAGCTCAAAAGCCCCGAGCTTGCCCATACCTAACACCACAAAGGACTGCGGCTCACCACTGTCCTCCCCCGTGGGCTGCCCCAGGGTTTGCACGAGACGGGGGTAATGAAAGGCCACCGCCTGCTGAATCATGGCACCGGCCAAGTCGGACATATCCTGGGTAATTTCCCACATGTCCGCCGACCGGTTAAGGTCACGCCAGATAACGCGCACCATCGCCCGACGCCGATAGCGGCGCAGCAAGCGATCGAACTCGGCTTCATCGGCGCAGGCCCCGGCCCGCTCGGCCAGATCGGCGTAGCCCTCGTCGCCGAGAGCCCGGAACAGGTCACCGCTCTCCACCAGGTCCGGTAGCAACTCGGGTTGAATTGCACAGGCCTTGGCCACGAACTCGCTCGCAGCCAGCACCCGGGTCAGCTGTTCGGCAAAAAGCGCACCGTCTTTGGACTGGGCGATGGCGTCCTCCAGTCGCTGCTGCAACTCGGCACCCGCGCGTTCACACCACTGGTCGTAAAAACGTTGGGCCTGCTCGCGCAGGGGTTCGGGCAAAAGGGCTAGCTCTAACATCGGCGTCCTGTCTTCTGTATCGGTTATCGGTCAGCTTTTTCCGGCGGCGGGGCAACCCGCATCACCTCTTCGAGGGTGGTCAGTCCCGCGGCCACTTTCTGCGCGCCGGACAGGCGCAGGGTGCGCATGCCCTCTTTCATGGCATGGCGGCGCAGCTCCTGCAAATTAAAGTTGGCGTCAATTCGACCCTTGAGGGAATCATCGAGCACCAAAATTTCATACAAGCCCTGACGCCCCAGGTAACCGGTATTGCGGCACTCGAGGCATCCCACCGGACGGCAAATGGTCTTGGGCGGCGATACCTTCCAGGGGTGCACCAACTGTTGCCAGTCACCGTGACTGATGGTGTCCTCTTCCTTGCAATGGGGACAGAGGGTGCGCACCAGGCGCTGAGCCATAACACCCAGCAGGGTGGCATTGATCAGGTACGAGGGAATGCCCAGATCGAGCAGGCGCGCCACTGTCGCCGGGGCGTCGTTGGTGTGCACCGTGGACAATACCAGGTGGCCGGTAAGCGCCGCCTGCACCGCCATCTGTGCGGTTTCCAGGTCGCGAATCTCGCCCACCATAATGATGTCGGGGTCCTGGCGCATCAGGGTCCGGATACCGGCGGCAAAATCCAGGCCGATCTTGTGGTGCACCTGAGTCTGGTTAAAGGCTTCTTCCACCATTTCGATGGGATCTTCAATAGTGCTGACATTGACCTCTTCGGTGGCCAGTTGGCGCAGGGAAGAATACAGGGTGGTGGTTTTACCGGAGCCGGTCGGACCGGTCACCAGGACAATGCCGTTGGGGCGACTGAGCATGGTGTGCCAGCGCTCGTAGTCGTCCCCCACCAGGCCCAGATCATGAAAGCTACGCAGGAGCACGTCCGGATCGAAGATCCGCATCACCATTTTTTCGCCAAAGGCGGTCGGCAGGGTCGACAGTCGCAATTCGATTTCACTGTCATCGACGCGCCGGGTTTTGATGCGCCCATCCTGGGGTTTGCGCTTTTCGGCGATATTCATCCGCGCCAGCACCTTGAAGCGACTGGTCACGCCGGTGGCGACGTTGGCGGGCAACTCATATACCGTGTGCAGCACCCCATCGATACGAAAGCGTATGCGGGCAATCTCGCGCCGTGGCTCGATGTGAATATCGCTGGCGCGCTGATCGTAGGCATACTGGAGCAGCCAGTCCACGATTTTGACGATATGCTGGTCATTGGCATCCGGGTCATTGCTGAAACTGCCCAGATCCACCAACTGCTCCATATTGGTGACCTGGGAGGCGCCCGGCCCGCCGCTGGCATGACTGACCGAGCGCGCCAGGGTGTAAAACTCCAGGGTATAACGCTGAATGTCCGCCGGGTTGGCAAAGACCCGTTTGACGGGCTTGCGCGCCACATGCTCGAGCTGGGACTCCCAGCCGGTGACAAACGGCTGGCTGCAGGCCACAATCACCTCCTCGGCGGTGATCTCGACACAGAGTATCCCGTGACGCTTGGCGAAGGCATAAGACATCACCTCGGTGATTCGCGGCACATTCACTTTGAGCGGATCAATATGCACCAAGGGCAGATCGGCCTTGTCCGCCAGCCACTCGCTCAGGCAATCGCCGTCCAGCGGCTTGCCCGGGCGTCCTGCATCATCCAGGCTTTGACTGGCAATATAGGCGAGCGGATGCAGCGCGGCCTGATCGCGGTTACGCGGACGGCCCAGGAGGTAATTCGCGTCCTCTGGGCGCAAACGGCCGTCCGCCTGCAGGTCGGTGACCAGCTGGCGTAAATCCAGCACCCGATTGGGTGTTGCGGCTTGGTTCATAACAACGAGTCTCTGTGCTCCGTGTTCTGGAATTGTAGCCTGTCCGCGCACCGGCGAACACCGGCGGGCGGGCCCTTGCCGATTCCAATGCCACTCTAGCAGGCCCCGCAAGGCCTGTGGGTCACTAAATTGTAAAAATTGTGGTGTCGGCCACGCCCCCTGAGCAGGGCGTGGCTTTTCTGCTAGTATCAGGGGCAATCCAATCCCGACCGCTACTGCAGGCCCCGCATGACTTTCGATGCCAAACGCTACCGCGAACAACTCCAGGCCCTGGTGGCCCAGCCCTCCGTGAGCTGTGCTGTACCCGACTGGGATATGTCCAACCTCGGAGTGATTGAGCTGCTCGCCCAATGGCTTGAAGATCTGGGCTTCCGCACCCAGGTCATCCCGCTGGCACAGAAGGGCAAAGCCAACCTGATCGCCACCCTGGGCCAGGGCGACGGTGGACTGGTGCTCTCCGGCCACAGCGACACCGTGCCCTACGACGCGGGGCGCTGGCAGAGTGATCCGTTCAAGCTCACCGAAAAAGACGGCAAGCTTTACGGCCTGGGCGCCACAGATATGAAGGGGTTTTTCCCGGTGGTGCTTGAGGCGGTGCGGGCGTTTACCGACGCCCCCCTGAAGCAGCCCATTATCGTGCTCGCCACCGCCGACGAGGAAAGCAGCATGAGCGGCGCCCGGGCGCTGGTGGACGCCAGCGCTCTGAAAGCCCGCTACGCGGTGATCGGCGAGCCCACGGGCCTGCGCCCGGTGCATATGCACAAGGGCATCATGATGGAGTCCTTACGGGTACGCGGCCAAAGCGGCCACTCCTCGAATCCCGCGCTGGGCAAAAATGCGCTGGAGGTGATGCACACAGCCATGGGCGAGCTCATGGCGCTGCGCAGCGAATGGCAGGAAAAGTACCGCAACCCGGCCTTCGCGGTGCAGGTACCGACCATGAACCTGGGCTGCATTCACGGCGGCGACGGCGCCAACCGGATCTGCGGCGAGTGCGAGCTGCACTTCGACCTGCGTGCCCTGCCGGGCATGGACAACGCCGAGCTGCACGCCGCCATCGACGCCCGCCTGCGCCCCCTGGCGGAGCGTTCGGGCACGGATATTGTGCTTTCGGAGCTGTTTGAGAGCGTCGCGCCTTTTGGTGAGAGCGCCGATAGCGAGCTGGTGAAAGCCTGCGAGGCGTTGACGGGGCAGTCGGCGGAGGCGGTGGCGTTTGCGACCGAGGCGCCTTTTATGCAGTCGCTGGGGATGCAGACGGTGGTGATGGGCCCAGGCTCGATCGATCAGGCCCACCAACCCGACGAGTTTATCGACACCCGCCAGCTCGAACCCGCCGTCGAGGTCATCCAAGGCCTAATCCGCCGCTTTTGCTTATAGTGCTGATTGGTTGCTTGGTAGCAGGGCAAGGGGCTTTTGTGCGCTGTAAGTAAGAACGGTGCGGTGCGGGGTAGAGGGTTCTGGAACCGCATGAATACATCCCTGTAGCTCTCTGACTTCATCCATGAAGTCAGAGTTCCAGAAGCCCCTACCCCGCACTGCGCCTCTGCAGAGGCTGAAGTACCACTACTCTGTTTTGGATACGCCCCAAATCAATAAGGGGTGGTGGTGATGTGATGGGGAGAGTACTGCAAGACAGTCACTCCGACCCTCCACACCCCCCCTCACCCGCTAGTTTGGTTTTTTGTGCCCGGATAAGAAGAGGGAATGCAAAGCTTACGGCAAGTGACTTGAGGGGGTGAAGGCTTTTGAAACTCTGACTTCATGGATGAAGTCAGAGAGCTACAGGGACGTATTCATGCGGTTTCAAAAGCCTTCACCCCCTCAAGTCACGCTCTCACTTACGAAGCGCCACGAACAAACAAAAAAACCAAACTAGCCGACAGCCCTCTTTTGCCGGTAAGCTTAGGACTTTAACCAACGAGACCGATACCGTGACCGCCAACACCCAGGACTACGTCAAATGGTTCCGGCACTCATCGCCCTACATCAACAGCCATCGGGGAAAGACCTTCGTCCTGATGCTGCCCGGCGAAGCGCTGAGCCACGACAACTTTTATAACATCGTTCATGACATCGCCCTGCTCAGCAGCCTGGGCGTGCGTCTGGTGTTGGTTCATGGCGCCCGCCCGCATATCGACGCCCGACTGGCCCAACAGGGCAGCGTCAGCGGCTTTCACCGCAACCTGCGGATCACCGACTTTGAACACCTGAGCAGCATCGTACAGGCCATCGGCGAGGCGCGGGTGAGCGTGGAGGCGGCACTGTCGACGGGCCTGCCCAACTCCCCCATGCACGGTGCGCGCATGCAAGTAGTCAGCGGCAATTTTGTCGCCGCCATGCCCCACGGCGTACTCGACGGTGTCGATCTACAGCACACGGGAAAAGTGCGGCGAGTCAATACCCAGTCTCTACACCGGGCGCTCGACTCGGGCGCAATCGCCCTGCTCTCGCCCTTGGGTTACTCCGCCACCGGCGAGGTATTCAACCTGTCGTTTACCGATGTTGCTACCCAAACCGCGATCGCACTCAAGGCCGACAAGCTGCTCGCCTATATTGATCGGGACGGCATTGTTGACGCCGAGGGCAATCTCGTGCGCCAGCTCGCCCTGGGGGAATGCAAACGGTTTCTGGAGCGTGAAGGGGAACACATCAACCCGGACTGGCAGCAGGCCATCAATGCCTGCTACCTGGCGTGCCTGCAGGGTGTCCCCCGGTCCCAGCTGATCAGCTATGCCACTGACGGCGCGCTCTTGACCGAGCTGTTTACCCGCGACGGCCTGGGCACCATGATTTACTCCGGGCGCTACGAACAATTGCGCACCGCCACCATCGATGATGTCGGCGGCATTCTCGAGCTGATAGCACCCTTGGAACAGGACGGCATTCTTGTGCGCCGGTCGCGGGAGCTGTTGGAGACCGAAATCAACCTGTTCAACGTGCTCGAGAAAGACGGCACCATCATCGCGTGCGCCGCGCTTTACCCCTACGGGGATACGGCAGAGCTGGCCTGTGTCGCCACCCACCCGGACTACCGCAAGGGCGGGCGAGCGGCGATGCTGTTGCAGGATCTGGAGGCGCTGGCAAGGCGCCAGGGGATTGCGCGGCTGTTTGTGCTGACCACCCAGACCGCCCACTGGTTTATCGAGCAGGGCTTTGTGCCGGGCGAACTGAAGGATCTGCCCAGCGATCGGCAAAGCCTGTACAACTACCAGCGCAACTCCAAGATTTTTATCAAAGCCCTGAGCTGAGCCTCCCCTGAAACGGGTCTGCCAGCCTTGCCGCGCTGGCAGACCCCGTTTACCGCATCTGTTATCATTGCGACTTTTTAGCGGGCGTGTCCGCCCATCTTCACGTACCTGAGAACGAGATTGCCATGCCTGCTTATCGCTCCAGAACCACCACCGCCGGTCGCAATATGGCCGGGGCCCGAGCCCTGTGGCGCGCCACCGGAATGAAAGACGGCGATTTTGAAAAGCCGATCGTCGCCATTGCCAACTCCTTTACCCAGTTTGTCCCCGGCCACGTGCACCTGAAGGACATGGGCCAACTGGTCGCCCGGGAAGTCGAGAAAGCCGGGGGCGTGGCCAAGGAATTCAACACCATCGCGGTAGACGACGGTATTGCCATGGGCCACGATGGCATGCTCTACAGCCTGCCCTCGCGCGACATCATCGCCGATTCCGTAGAGTACATGGTCAATGCCCACTGCGCCGATGCCATGGTCTGTATTTCCAACTGCGACAAAATCACCCCCGGGATGTTGATGGCCGCGATGCGCCTGAACATTCCGGTGATTTTCGTTTCCGGCGGACCGATGGAAGCGGGAAAAACCAAACTGCTCGACCACGGCCTGGATCTGGTAGATGCCATGGTGATGGCGGCCGACGACAGCGTTGACGACGCAACCCTCGCCGAAGTCGAGCGCAGTGCCTGCCCCACCTGCGGTAGCTGCTCAGGTATGTTTACCGCCAACTCCATGAATTGCCTGACCGAGGCCCTGGGCCTGTCCCTGCCCGGCAACGGCACCACCCTGGCGACCCACGCCGACCGCAGACGTTTATTCGAGACTGCTGGCCACAAGATCGTCGAGCTCGCCAAGCGCTATTACGAGCAGGACGACGAGCGGGTGCTGCCGCGCAACATCGGTTCGAAAACTGCGTTCGAAAACGCTATGGCGCTGGATATTGCCATGGGCGGCTCCACCAACACCATTCTTCACTTGCTCGCGGCGGCACAGGAGGCGGAACTGGATTTCGGCATGACCGATATCGATCGCCTGTCCCGCACCGTCCCCCAGCTGTGTAAAGTCGCACCCAACACACAGAAGTACCATATCGAAGACGTCCACCGGGCGGGGGGTATCATGAGCATACTCGCCGAGCTGGATCGCGCTGGGGCACTCGACGCTTCCGTGCCCACGGTTCACAGCGAAACGCTGAAAGCCGCCCTGGACACCTGGGACATCATGGGCGATCCCTCGCCGGAAGTGGTGGAGTTCTTCAAGGCCGGACCGGGCGGCGTCCCCACTCAAGTGGCGTTTTCCCAGAGCGCACGCTGGCCCAGCCTGGACGGCGACCGCGCCACCGGCTGTATTCGCGACCTGGAGCACGCCTTCTCCAAAGAAGGCGGTCTCGCCGTTCTTAGAGGCAATATCGCGGAAGATGGTTGCGTGGTGAAAACCGCCGGGGTCGACGAAGATATTCTGGTGTTCGAAGGCCCTGCGAACGTCATTGAAAGCCAGGATGCGGCGGTTGAGAATATTCTCGCTGGCAACGTCAAACCCGGCGATGTGGTCGTGATTCGCTACGAAGGACCGCGCGGTGGTCCGGGCATGCAGGAAATGCTCTACCCCACCAGTTACCTCAAGTCCAAAGGACTCGGCAAGCAATGCGCGCTGCTCACGGATGGGCGCTTCTCAGGCGGTACCTCAGGCCTCTCCATCGGCCACGTATCACCTGAAGCGGCCGCCGGCGGGGCGATCGCTCTGGTGGAGAACGGCGATCGAATTCGTATCGACATTCCCAACCGCACAATTGACCTGCTGGTCTCTGATGAGGAGCTGGCCAAGCGCCGTAGCGCCATGCAAGCCAAAGGCAAAGACGCCTGGAAACCGGTAGAAGCTCGCCCGCGCAAAGTCAGTGCGTCACTCAAAGCCTATGCGATGCTTGCTACCAGCGCCGACAAAGGGGCCGTGCGGGATCTGTCGAAACTGGAATGATCGAGGTCTGGGCATAAAAAAAGCCGACAACCCAGGTTGTCGGCTTTTTTTTGGGCTGGCAACGCGCGCCTGGCGGGCGTTGCCGAGAGCTAATGAACTCTAGCCCTCTGCCCCTTGACGCAAACGCTCTTGACGACGACGCTCGCGCTGAGTGTAGTCGATCCACTGCTCGGCAGCTGTTTCACTACGCTCATCTTTCTTGGCTTCTTCGAACGCTTCCACCGCCTCTTCGTAATTGCCCAGGTTAAAATGGGCTGTACCGAGTACGATATAGGCCTGATCCTCACGGCGCAAACCACCGCGACGGATAGCTTCCTGCGCTGAGTCAAGCACTTGCTCAAACTGCTCGTTGAGGCTGTAGAAAGACGCCAAACGGAACATCAACTCGCCGTCTTCAGACTTCTCAGCGGCACGCTCCATTTCAACCAAGGACCGGTCAATTTCCTGCGCCATGCGCCAGGAGTTGGCAAGCAACTCCAGGTTGCGCACATTCGGCTCAATGATTTCATCCTCATTGATCCCTTTATGCAGAATCTTGGCCGCCTTGTAGGGCACTTCTTTCTCGAGCAGGAAGTAAGCCAGGTTGAGCAGATCCCGCTCTTCCGACAGCCCACCCATCACATAGGTGGCCTCAAGCGCGTGCAGGCGATCGTCTTCCCGCTCGAGCAGGCCGAGAATCGCAGACATCTGACGCCAGTACGCGAAACTTGGATAGTCCCGAACCAGATTCCTCATGACACCCAGAACAGCCTGGTAGTCTTCACGCTCGAAGTGAATCGCGCGCTGCAAACCGTACCAGTTTTCTTGGGGCGTACGGCCCGCTTCGTTATACAGACGCACCGCCTCATTGATATGCAGCAATGAACGCTCAACATCGTCCACCTGATAAAACAGTTGGGCGAAGAGTGCATATTGCTCGGCGTTGATAGAGCCTGGCGTTACATCTGCCCAACGTTCGAAGGTCTCAAGTGCATCTTCGTAGCGCTCTTCAGCCATCTGCAACTGACCGATAGTGAAAATCGTCTGCGCCTCAACACTCAGAGGAATCTGAGGGCTTTGCGCAATCACGTTCTCATAGGCTTCAATCGCCCGGTCATACTGCTCGCGGTTGTAATAGATAAACGCGTAGTAGTTGTAAACCTGGGACAGTTCATATTGGTTGAGGCGGTCGCGCCGGCGTTCCAGCAAACGATCGAGCACCTGAATGGCTGCCTCGAAGTTGGGCTCAGGCGTGGTGCCATCTTCCTGCTCTTCGGGCTGAACAAAATCCTGCACTTCGGTCAACTGATCCACGCTGGCATCAGTCAAAGCGGGAATCCGTCGCGGCTGGCGTTCTACGCCCGTACGAGCTCGCAGCAGACGGTCATCCGCTTGAGCGACGCCCGTCGTAAACCAGGTCTGGTTCGGAGCTACGCTCTGCACAGCCAAGCCTGACACCACAGGTGTGGTAACCAGCGCCGCCGCCAGTAACGTTTTACTGAATGCGCCGGTCGCGAACGTTTTAATACATGTCTTCATCGCCGGTCACCTTATTCCGCAATTTCAAATGTGAATCGGTTACGGACGCCAGGGACTTCCACCGGATTACCGTCGATCACCCGCGGGCGGTACTTGAAACGTTCCGCCGCACGAACGGCCGCACGGTTAAAGATCGTGGTCGGGTTACCGTCTTTGGTCACCGCTTCGATCACCTGCACGTCACGTACAGAGCCGGTTTCGGTCACAGTAAACTCAACCGTCACGTAACCTTCAATGCGCCGGGAAAGGGCGTTGCTCGGGTACTCAGGAGCGACCCGCACGATGGGCAAGAACTCACCATCACCGCCGAGGCCCACACCGGCAATACCTTCACTGCCCGTACTGGTTGGCGCCGCCATACTGAGCGCTTCCGGGTTGATATCCGGCGACTCAAACTCTGGCTCTGGCATATCCGGTGGCGGCTGATCCACGTCTTCCGGGCGATCTGGACGTTGAGTATCGCGACGGGTCTCAATCTCTTCATCCATCATATGAATGTCGGGCATGCGAGTTTCCCGAACCTCGTCCGGCTCCCCCAGATCAACGTTGACCAAGGAGTTCATCAGCAACAGAAGGCCGAAGGTCGTCACTGCGGCCAGTGCTACTGCGATAGCTAGTCTTGCAAAATTCATAGCAGCTTAGTTCCTGTCAGTCGAGACAGCGACATCAAGCACACCGGCCTCACGCGCAGCATTGGTAATATCGGCCAAGCGTTGGACACTGGCTTCTTCATCAGCCTGAATGACCACAGTGCTGTTCGGGTTTTCTGCCAGCAGACGTTCAATTTGAACGCGCACCGCTTCCCGGTCAACACGCTCGCGGTCGATCCAGATCTCATTGTTCTCATTGACAGCAATCAGAATCTGGGCCCGCGGGCGGTCTTCAGCCATTGTCGCTTCAGGCCGATTTACCTCGATACCGGTCTCTTTGATGAACGTAGCAGTCACGATGAAGAAGATCAGCATGATGAACACAACGTCCAACATGGGCGTCAAGTCGATGGCGCCAGCCTGTTCTTCTTCAGAATTATCTTTCCTGCTCATGGCAAATCTCTTAATTACCGGTTAAATACTTAGTTACCAGCCTTTAGTGATCCATTGTCAGATGGTCTTCAATCAGCTGATTTTCACGCTTGGCAATCCGGGTCAGGTAAGTGTTCGCAAACAGACCAGACAGTGCCGCAACCATACCCGCCATTGTCGGGATAGTGGCGCGGGAAACACCGCCAGCCATGGATTGCGCATCACCACCACCGGTGAAAGCCAGCACGTTAAACACGTCGATCATACCGGTAACGGTACCGAGCAACCCCATCAAAGGACAGATCGAGATCATGGTCGCGATCATGTCCATATTGGCGTTAATCTTTTCCGATACCCGTGAAATCAGCGCGTAGCGCACTTGGCGGGCATTCCAGGATTTGCGCTCAGGGCGCGCCTCCCAGGCGTCCAGGGTGGTTTGTACATCACCTTTCAGACCGCCTTTGAAATACCACACCCGCTCGAAAATCAGGGTCCACATGACAAAGGTAAGGGCGGCTATCAAATACAGCACAGGGCCGCCCTGATCCATAAAGGCTCTAATGGCTCCAAGTGCGTCCATTAATGCCAGCATGCGTTATCTCCTACTTATTTTCCGCGTTTTCGGCAATGATACCGGCGGTCTGCTCTTCGATCACATGGATCACACGCTTGGCGCGACCGTTAACAATGGTGTGCATCAGTACGGTCGGGATCGCAACGATCAGACCCATTACTGTGGTTACCAGAGCGCTTGAGATACCACCTGCCATCGCAGTCGGGTCACCGGCACCAAAGATTGTGATGGCCTGGAAGGTCTGGATCATACCGGTCACGGTACCCAACAGACCCAGCAGCGGTGCCACAGCGGCGATGATCTTGATCACGGCCAGGCCGCTTTCGATCGCCGGACGCTCTTTCAGCACAGCCTCTTCGAGTTTCAGCTCGAGGGTTTCCGGATCAACACCTTTGTTGTCTTCAGCCACCTTGAGCACGCGACCCAGCGGGTTGTTCTCGTTGGCTTCTTTGGTTTTCAGCTGTTTGCTGACTTTCGCACCAACACTGCTCAGTACGATCACACGCCAGATACCCAGAAGGATACCGAAGATACCCACAGCAGTAATGATGTAGCCGACTACACCACCCTGATGCCAGCGCTCTTCCAGCGACGGAGTGTTAATAATGGCAGACAGGTAGGAGCCACCGCGCGGACCAGTGGGGTCAATACCCACTTGCACCAGGCCTTCGCTCGCGTTCTGCAGGTTCGCTGCACCACTCAAGATGCCGCGAGAGGGCTGACGGGGCAGCTCTTCAATTTTGTTGCCCGCGGGATTAAAGCTCAGGTAGCGACCTTCAGATACCAGGTTATAGTTACCGATACGGACGATATCCTGGGTCTCGCGGTCACCGTCGGGCTTGATCACGATACCTTCAAACTTGACTACACGACCGCTTTCGACCATCTCACGCTGAAGTTCGAACCACAGGCGCTCGATGTCGGCCATGCTCGGCAGGCGAGTCTGGCTGTTCATGGTGTCAATAAGGTCGTTCAGGAACTCGCCGCGATCCGGCAGTTGAGCGCTGACCAGCGAGTTGCGGGTCAAGGTGCGCAAGTCACCGGCAGTCGATGTCAGGTGACCAAACATCTCGCGCAGTCCGCCCATACGCTCTTGCAATTGGCGACGACGGTTCTGGATCGCCGTTTCGTTCTCGGAGTAAGTCTCTTCCAGACGCTCAGAGCGCGCTTCTTCAGAAGCCTGGGTGTCACGGGCTTCGCTCAGAAGGTTGTCCTGATTCTCGCGCTCCTGACGGAAGCGGCGCTCGCGGTCGCGATGCTCCTGGCTTTCCTGGACGCGGGATTCTTCGATCATACGCAGCAGCTCGTCGAGCGTGGCCGCACGTTCACTCTGTGCCACAGCAGCGCCACTGGTCAACAGGCCAGCGGCCAAGACTGCCAGACAGCCTTTAACAAACTTCATCTTCATTGTGCTGCCTCCGGAGCCTGAATGGGAAGTTCCATGATATCGATGGCCGCTTGCTGACGGGCGATACGAATACCTTTCAGGATTTCGTTGCGATACGCACGCGACGGCAATTCAACCCACGCCTCACGCTGGGTATCCCAAGCGCCGGACAGTTCAGTATCAGTGGTTTGATACATCAGGGCGATGCGGCCAACACGCAGGACGTTCACTTCGCGTTCACGACCGGCGACATTCAATGTCTCGGTGTAAATGTCGATGCTGCGAGCGTACTCTGACTCGATTTTGTAAGCCTCGAGGACCTGACGGAACTTCTCAGCCACGGAGATATCCGCACGATCCTGGTTGGCACGAAGATCGGCCAAACGTTGACGGCGGCGCTCAAGGTTGAAGGGCTTGTCCAATTCTACGAACTGCTCCAGGCCATCCAGCATGCGCAGCACCAACGGCTGGATCTGACGCTCGATGATGGTGACGTCTTCAATCGACTGCTCCAGATCGTTGAGGATCTCGACCTGGTTCGCGATCTGACGCTCCAGCTGGCTGTTGTAGACCCGCAGATCTTCAATCTGCTTGCTCACTGTGCGGTATTGCTGCAGGAGGTCGTTGGTCTCGTTGGCGAGCCGGTCGATCCGACGCTGGGACTCTTGGGCCATAGTCGTCTTGGCCTGCCCCACCTGGAGAATTTCATCCAGAGTTTGATCTGCCACGGCAGCGCTTCCCAAAAGCGCCCCGGCAGACAGCGCAGTGGTCAATGCCACGGCTTTAAATCGCTGCTGTTTCATATTTCCCCCAACTCGGGTGCTTGCAACTGACTGAATAGTTCGCGACAGGGTAAACCGTCACATCACTGGGTTAATTGTTGCCTCACAGAGGCATCTAAGGACGCAGCATTGTAATAACAGGCCTCGCTTACATTCAATGCTTTATCCAAAAGCCACCCCGGGTGTGTATTTTGGTAGCGAAACGGTAACACTTGTATCAATCCACCCCACCCAAAGGTAACACTTGCGGCCCGCTTCTGGTCAAATCTACTTTATGATGCGGGTTTTTAATAACCCCCGGTTATTACCGAGGCGCTACACCTGTGCTTTCACACGCTCCAGAACCTCAAATCGATAGGCCACTGGCGATTCAGGGTCGCCCTCACGGCGGGAAACACACTGCCACTCCGCCGCCGGTAACACCGGAAAAAACGTGTCGGCCTCGGGCGCCAGATCAACTCGGGTGAGATACACCCGTTGAGCCAAAGGCAGGGCCTGCTGATAAAGCTCGGCACCGCCCATTACCATGATCTCGTCCCCCGGCTCCTGCTCGGCAAGCGCCAAAGCCTGATCGAGCGAGTGCGCGAGCAACACACCCTCCGGCGCGGGCCAGTCACGCTGCCGACTGACCACGATGTTGCGCCGCCCCGGCAGTGGCCGCCCAATTGAGTCCCAGGTTTTGCGGCCCATAATGATGGGCTTACCCAGGGTCACCGACTTAAAGTATTGCAGATCACCGGACAAGCGCCAGGGCAACTGGTTGCGATAACCGATGGCCTGATTTCGACCCGCCGCTACTATTAGTGCCAAGGTGGTCAACTTTTGTTCCTCTTTTGTTCAAAAAACAATCAAACAGAGATCGGAGCGACAATTCGGGGGCAGGGCTCATAGCCCAAAAACTCGAAGTCTTCGAGGGTGTAATCAAACAGGCTCGCCGGGCGCCGCCGAATGTGCAGCTGCGGCAGCGCACGCGGTTTGCGGCGTAGCTGCTCATAGACGATATCATCGGTGATATGGTCATTGTAGAGATGACAATCGCCAAACGTGTGCACAAAGTCGCCCACCTCCAGATCACATTGCTGAGCGATCATATGGGTCAGCAACGCATAGCTGGCAATGTTAAACGGCACCCCCAGAAACAGGTCCGCACTGCGCTGATACAGCTGGCAGGACAGGCGACCATCTGCCACGTAAAACTGGAACAGGGTGTGACAGGCCGCGAGAGCCATACGCCCGGCGTCGACGTTTTCCTGGGGCGACTGCGCTTCGTCAGGCAGGTCCGCCGGGTTCCAGGCACTCACGATCAGCCGCCGGGACGTGGGTCGGGTCTTGATTTGCTCAATCACGTCACTGATCTGGTCGATGGTGCGGCCATCGGGGCAGGCCCAGCTACGCCACTGTTTGCCATACACCGGCCCCAGGTCGCCTTCAGCGGTCGCCCAGGCATTCCAGATTCGGCAGCCGCGCTCCTGCAACCACTGAACATCGGTCCGCCCCTGCAAAAACCAAAGCAGCTCGACGATCACACTTTTAAGATGCACCTGCTTGGTGGTCACCAGCGGGAAGCCCGCACGTAAGTCAAAGCGCAGCTGGCGCCCAAACACAGAGCGGGTCCCGGTACCGGTGCGGTCGCCGCGCTCAACGCCGTTGTCGAGCACATCCTGCATCAGTGCCAAATATTGTTTCATACCCTACTACTCCCACCCGGCATCAGCCGCCCTGTTGGGCGCGTCTGCGGTAATACGCAAAAAACATCAGCCCGGCACCCGCCAGCACCAGTGGCAGCGACAGCCACATGCCCCGAGTTACCCAGCCAAACAAGTCGAACGCGATATGGGCGTCCGGCTCACGGAAAAATTCACTGAAGATCCGAAACGCGCCGTAAAGCAACAAAAACAGGCCACACACGGCGCCCCGTGGGCGCGGCTTGCGTGAAAACCAGAAGACTGCTGCGAACAGCACACCGCCTTCAAGCGCGGCCTGATAAAGCTGGGACGGATGGCGCGCCAGCCCCGAGGGATCATTGGGGAAGACCATGGCCCAGGGGACATCTGAGGCGCGGCCCCACAATTCCTGGCCAATAAAATTACCCAGACGCCCAAAACCTAACCCCAAGGGCACTGTCGGCGCGACAAAGTCACCCAACGCCAAGAGTGAACGCTCCGTCCGCCAGGCGTAAATCACCAACGCGATAATCACCCCGACCAAACCACCGTGGAAGGACATACCGCCTTCCCAGACCCGAATCAGCATCAGCGGGTCGGACAGAAAATCCTCAAGATGGTAAAAAAGCACTGAACCTACCCGCCCGCCGAGGATCACCCCGAAGGCGACATAGGTCACCAGACTCTCCAACTGTGCCTTGCTGATCACAGCATCAGTGGTTTTGATCCGGTGCATGGCCACCCACCAGCCGCCGGCAAAACCCAGCAGGTACATGATCCCGTACCAGTGCACATCAATGGGCCCGATTGAAATTGCGACGGGGTCAAAATCCGGGTGTATCAGCATAAACAGTGAGCCTATTAAAAGTTGTCCATAAATAGTCGCGTGCCGACGCCTAGCTCGCAGAGGCCGGCAGGGCGTCGTCAACCTGAGGGCGAATCAGGCGGGTCGCACCGGCATCACGCAGCGCCTGATTGACTTTGTCGGTCACCTGATCGGCATCGGAGAGCACCATCACCTCGTCGAGCAGGGATTCGGCCTGCTCCATCGTGATACTGCGGATGACCGCCTTGACCTTGGGCAGGTTGGTGGCGTTCATGGACAGGACATCGTAGCCCATGGCCATCAGCAATACCGCCGCACCCGGGTCGCCGGCAAGCTCGCCACAGATCCCCACACTCACGCCCTGAGAATGGCCATCGTTGGCCACTTGTCGCAGCGCCCGCAAGACCGCCGGGTGATAGGCCTGATACAGGTCCGCAACCCGCGCATTGTTGCGGTCCACCGCCAGTAGATACTGGGTCAGGTCATTGCTACCGACTGAGAGAAAGTCCACCCGAGCGGCCAATTCCCGCGCCTGATAAACAGCCGCCGGGACTTCGATCATGACCCCGATGGGGGGCAGGCGCACGTCGTGATTTTCTTCAAGCAGTTCGTTAAAGGCGCGATAGATCAGGGATTTGGCAATCTCCATTTCCGGCACGCTGGTAATCATCGGCAGCAGAATGCGCAGGTTATCCAGACCTTCACTGGCCTTGATCATGGCGCGCACCTGGGCCAGAAAAATTTCGGGATGGTCGAGGGTCACCCGGATACCGCGCCAGCCGAGAAAAGGGTTCGCCTCTTCGATCGGAAAATAAGGCAGCGACTTGTCACCGCCGATATCGAGTGTGCGCATCGTGACCGTATGGGGTGCAAAGGCCTCGAGCTGCTCGCGGTAAATCACGCGCTGCTCCTCCTCACTGGGGAAACGGTCACGCAACAGAAACGGCACCTCGGTGCGGTACAGGCCCACCCCTTCAGCGCCGCGCTCCAGGGAGCGTACCACGTCGGTCATCAGGCCGGTGTTCACCCACAGGGGCAAGCGGTGTTTGTCGAGCGTCTCACAGGGTAGATCCTTAAGTGCTTCCAGCCCTTTGACCAACTCCTGCTCTTCCTGATAGATCGCCTTGTAGTGCTTGAGCAGCTGGTCACTGGGGTCGCTGTATACCACCCCCTTGTAACCGTCGACGATGGCCGTGCGACCTTCCATCTGGGTGTAGGGCAGATCCACCGCACCCATCACCGTTGGAATATCCATTGCCCGTGCCAGAATCGCCACGTGCGAGTTACTTGAGCCCTGGACCGACACCAACCCGACCAACTTGTCCTTGGGGATTTCACCGAGCATGGAGGCGGTCAGCTCCTCGCCAATCAGCACCGTGCGATCAGGGTAGATCCGACACTTCTGCGTCGACTCCTGCAGATAGGACAGCACCCGCCGCCCCAGATCCCGCAGATCGGTTGCCCGCTCGCGCAGGTAGGCATCGTTCATACTGTTAAACGTGCGCTCGTGCTCGAGGATAACCTCGGCCCAGGCGTACGGGGCGTTGGTCCCCTGACGAATCCGCTCGGTAACCTCACCCCCGAGCGAGGCGTCGTCCAGCATCGCCAGGTAGGCATCGAACAGCGCCTGTTCCTCGCGGTTCAGGCGGGTCTTGAGCTGCTCGCCCAAGCCCTTGATATCATTGCGCACCGCTGCCAGGCACTGCTGGAAAAACTCCAGCTCGGCGTCAACGTTGTCACATTTCTTGTAGGGCACCGAGCGCAGATCCGCTGGCGGCGTCATCACCACCGCCTCGCCCACCGCAATGCCCGGCGCGCCCGAGGCACCCAGGAATTTGGCTTCTGCGGTTTTCTGCCCGAAGGCCACCATCACGCCGGTCGCCTCGGCGTGGGCAATCACCCCGGCCAGCTGGGCCGACATGGTCACCAGGAAAGCTTCGTCACCCTCGTCGAAACGGCGCCGCTCCACCTGCTGGACAACCAGTACGCCGAGCACTTTCCGGTGGTGAATGATGGGCACACCGAGAAAAGAGCTGTAGCGCTCCTCGCCCGTCTCCGGGAAGTATTGATAGCTCGGGTGGCTTTCGGCTTGCTCCAGGTTGATGGGCTCCTCGCGGGTGACCACGCGGCCTACCAGCCCCTCATCCGGTCGCAGGCGCACCTGGCCGACCGCGCTGGTGTTCAGGCCTTCAGTGGCCATAAGCACGTAATTACCGTCGGGGTCGCGCAGGTACACCGAGCACACCTGCGTTTCCATCGCGGCACGCACCCGGGTAACAATGATCTCCAGCGCGGATTTCAGATCCCGCGCACCGTTGACCTCCTGAACGATCGAGCGAAGCGAATTCAACATAACGCGGTTTCCAGCTTGCTGTGGGCTGGCGACAGTTCACGCAATGCCCGGCGATAGACATCCCGTTTAAACGCCACCACCTGACCCAGCGGGTACCAATAGCTGACCCAGCGCCAGTCATCGAACTCGGCGCGCCCGCCATTGTTGAGACTGACCTGGGCGTCGTCAGAGCGCAGACGCAACAGAAACCACTTTTGCTTCTGGCCAATACACAGAGGCTTGGTATTGTGGCGCATCAGGCGCTTGGGCAGGCGATAGCGCAGCCAGCCTCGGGTGCAGCCGAGCACCTCGACATCGCCCGGGTGCAGACCGACCTCCTCGTGCAGCTCGCGATACAGCGCCTGTTCGGCGGACTCGTTGTCGTTGATGCCACCCTGAGGAAACTGCCAGGCATCCTGACCACCCACACGCCGGGCCCAAAGCAACTGGCCCTGATCGTTGGTCAGAATTATGCCCACATTGGGCCGGAAACCATTGGCATCAATCACGGAACTCATCCTGTGGTCATTATAGTCGGTGCCCGGGTCAGCCGGATCCGGAAATAGTAGCGGGCTATTGTTCCACAAACCGCCGCCCAACAGCAATCAGCGCTAACCCCATTCCCGACGCAGTTGAGCCGAGGCAGCCCAAGGGCTATGCTAGCGCCCTCAGATATCACCCCGACCCTGGAGACTGCCTGTGACCCTGGCCATATTCGACCTCGACAACACGCTGATAGCCGGCGACAGCGATTACAGCTGGGGCGAGTTTATGATCCACAAAGGCATCGTCGAGCGAGCCAGCTACCAAGCGGCCAATGACCGTTTTTACGAGGAGTACAAAAACGGCACGCTGGATATCTACGCGTACCAACGCTTCGTGCTTGAGCCCTTGACCCGCCTTGAAGCCAACGAGCGGCGTGACCTACACCGGGAATTTATGGCTGACTGGATAGAACCCCTGATGCTCGATAAGGCCCGTGCGCTGCTGGATTCCCACCGCGACCAGGGTCACACTCTGCTCATCATTACCGCCACCAACAGCTTTATCACTCACCCGATCGCCGAGCGTCTGGGCGTTGCCAACATCTTGGCGACTGAGCCGGAGTTGGTTGATGGCAACTTCACCGGCAGCATCACCGGCGTGCCCTGCTTTCAGGAGGGCAAGGTCCAGCGCCTGCACGACTGGTTGCGCAGCCACAGTTTTGATTTGACCGAGAGCTTTTTCTACAGCGACTCAATCAATGACCTGCCGCTGCTTGAGCACGTCGGCAAACCCGTGGTCGTGGACCCGGACGAACGCCTGCACGCCGTGGCTATCACCCGGCAGTGGCCTGTTATCAGCCTGAGGGACTAGCCATGAGCGCAAATTTGGTCAGACGCTGCCGCCCCGCACTGGCGCTAGTGCTGGTTCTGGCTCTGGCGTCAGGGTGCGAGCGCAGCGAAACATCGTCCCCCATCGAGCCTACGGTAGACGCCAATGCGGTAGAGCCCCAGGCGGATGACCCGACCCTTGCGCTCGAGACCCTCGCCGTATGGCAGCGCACTGCCGAACGGACCGACGCCCTTGCCCAAAGTGCAGACGAGTTATACGAAGCCGTTCTCGTATTGCTGGATCGCCCAAGCGTCGAGAGCTTGACCCAGGCACGCCAGCATTGGCACCAAACCCACGATCAGTGGCTTGCTCTCACCCCTCTCAGCGCCTTGGCCACACGCCACCGTCAGGCGTTCCCGGAGTTGGCCACCCTGGTGCGGCGCATCGACGCCCAACCGTTTGAGCCAGGCTATCTGGATGGGGTAGCCGGCTACCCCTATTCGGGGCTGGTTCACGACATCAGCCTGCCCATTACCCGCGACACTCTGCTTGAGCAGCACGGTTTGACTGACGACAGCGATGTCAGCCTGGGGTTTCATGCACTGGCATTTATGCTCTGGGGGGAAAACCTGGAACGCCCTGTGGTCGACTTTCGCGCTCGCGAACGCCTGTCGGCGGAGCAGTCCGAGATGGGACTCACGGTCGAGGAAATTCCCAATAACCGCCGCCGAGACCTGGTTCAGCTGATCGCTCGCCAACTTCTGGATGACTTGCGACAACTGAACGACAATGAACTGGCCGCGCACGGTGTAGCGACGCAGACCTACGAACAGCTGAACGCCGCTACCCGCTTGCTGCTGCTGGCATCCGCCAGCGACGACTTGCTGCGCGAGCGTGCCCCCGGCTACCTGACCCCCTCAAGCAGCTATCGCATGGGACGCTTCGGCGGTGACGAAAGACGCCAGTTGGCGCATATTCTGGAACACCTGAACGCCGCCTGGAGTACGGGCGAGGCACCGCTCCTGAGCGCCATAGACGACGATGTTGATACCTGGCGGGATAACCTCGAGCACCTGGTGGCGGAGCTGCGCAGTGAAACGCTCACCAGCGACAATCGCGCGCGCTGGCTCGACACCCTGGATGTCCTCGCCGGCCCCTTCAACAGCCAGGCCACACCCGATCCCTGAGCCATCGCACTCAGGGACGCCGAAAGTCGTCAGGCAAAGGCAACTCGGCCCGCTCCCCAAAGCGGGTGCGATCCTCCTGGGTCGCACCCTCCCGGCATTCACCGCGGATCCACATCAGCGCCCGGTTTAACCGCCGATCCAGCTCGAGATAACCCTCGCGGCAAAAACCGGTATGCGCCAGCGCCAGATCGACATTGCGCTGCAAGTGACGATACGCCCTGTCGGCGGGAAGTTCAGAGGGCGGGCGCTGCCGGCCAGACCGGGATAGATCAATGCGGGGAGCGTAGTCAGAGCTGAGTCGATAGACGAATTCCTTGCTGTCGTTGGGCCAGATCTGCACCGACAGCTGCTGATCCATGTCGGGAAACGCTCGGCCGGAGGAGCTGCATCCGCCCGTCAGAGCCAGCGCCAGCACGAGCACCGCGAGTAGCCGACACCTGTTATAACCTTTCACACCCATTCTCTCCTGCCCCAACACCGTCTCTGCCGTTAAAGAAATCGGCCGTGAGGCCGATGGCTAGATATCGGAAAGCCTACTGCATTCACAGGCAACTATCCACAAAGAGACCAGCCATGTCGGCGCGCCAGACACTGCCACTGTTATTGCTATTCGGACTTGCGGGCGCAGCGCCAGCCAGCGCCGGTGAAGATTTTTTGCAGCCGTCACTCCCCGACAGCGGCGATACCCGTCCCGCCCTGCTTACCGGCACCGGCAGCCCGACCATCATCCGGCTACCGGAGCCGACAGACGACGGCGACGCCGCTTCCGACCCGGATCAGCCCATAGAGGTCAGCCCGTTGTACTCGCCGCTGCTGTTACCGGTGGCGGCAGAGCCGACGCTGGAGCAACCCGAAACCCCGAGCGCCGAGCCCGAGGCGGGCGAACCGACTGTGACACAGGCCAGCGCACCGGCACCCGTAACGCCCCCTCAGTGCTACCGCCCCGAGGACAATCCCAAACACCTTGTGTTCGCGGCCTTTGGACACAGCCGCACTCAACCGGGCCGCACCGGTCAGCTCACCGGTATCGAGCGCGAACTGCCCAGCCGCCTGAGTCGTCAACTGGCCGGCGAACACCGCCTGGCAACTCGCGCGCATATACCCCATACCCTGGCTCCCAATGGGGCCGACAGGGCCGTACCCGCCGACCATCAGGCCCGGCAACTGGCGCGCGACCACCGCGCGCAACTCGTGGTCAGCGGTGAGATTCTGGATCTGAGCATGGCCAACCCCCAAGATACCTACAGCCCCGGGACAGGTACCCGCTGGCGCAACCGGGCCATCGACCAGCGCGGCTGGCTGCGCAGCCGTGAAAGTCGACAGCGGGATTTTGTGTTTCGTTTGAGCGTGCGCGAGGGGCTGACCGGGGCACTCGTGTTTGAGCAGGACTACCAGACCTACGGCGTCTGGAACGCCAAAGATCCGGATGCACACGTGTTTGGTTCGCGCGCCTTCGCGGAGACCGACTACGGGCAAGCTGTGGAACAACTGCTCGCCCGCGCAGCCAACGACCTGGCACAAACCGCGTACTGCCACCCCCATTGGGTGACACTCGATAACCGTTCCCAGCGGCAGCTACGCCTGCAGGGCGGACGCGATCAGGGCCTCAAGACGGGCGACACCCTGCCGCTCTACCAGCTGGTTCGGCACCCGCGCCCGAATCGCTATCAAGTGTACGATATTGCACTGACCCCCAGCACTCTGCAGGCCCGCGTCCAAGCTGTCTACGAGGATTACAGCGTTATCGAGTTACCGGGCAACCCGCTCCTGAACGGTCACTTTGTGGCCCGCATTCCACTGCCTCAGTGAACCCGATAGTCGGCACCGCCAAGCAACCGGGGGCGCTCGCCGACACTGTAGACCTCTACCTGATAGTGCCCCGGGGCCCAATCCTCCGCCGGACGATACCAGGCCTCCTGGAGCAACCCGGGTGACTCGGTCAAGCCATGCCAGTCAAAGTGACGCAACTGCCCCTGGTCATCACTCCAGCGAATCAACACCGAATCCGCGCTGTAGTCCTCGGGCACCGAGTAGCGTAGGTACAGCGTGCGATCTGTTTGGCGAAAGCTGTCCTGCAGGCGCAGGGTGCCACCGTCTCGCTCAGCCGAGAAGCGACTGATATAGGCCGGCTCGCTCGCCTCGGCCAGCGCCTCGAGCCCCGCACCGGCCCCCCAAAGCGCATAAAGCTCGGACAGCAGGGACGCATCCAGACCCTGCCGATGCAGCCAATCACGATCGATATGACTGTGGCGAGCAAAGAACCGGTTGAGCACGTCGGTATCAATTTCTGCGGCAAAGGCGCGCAGCTCTGCGCGGCTGAAGCCCAGAGACAGTGCGGCATGTAGCTGCTCAAGCGGATGACTGCCGGGATATGCTGCCGGCGCTCGCGTGCTGCTCTGGTAGCTTGCCGGCGCCGACGACGCCGACCCCGACAGGGCAGCGGGCGCATCGCGGACATCCCTGACTGTCGGCCAGATCGCCGCCGCGTCACCACCGCGCGGCGCCTCACTCGACGCGAAGTACCCGATCACAGGGTCAGCGCCGCGCTCCGGGTAAAGCAGCAACCCACTCAACACCGCCAGGAGCACGGCAACAGCAGCCATCCGGACAAACGTTGACGTCAACATCAGTAGTTATCCAGATAGTCGTCACGGGCCCGGGTACAAGCGGCACTGGAATCGTAACGGCGCAGATAATTGTAGGAGACCTCTCCGCCGGAACCACAGCTGCTGTTGGAATACTGGACCGGACCGTAGCAGGCCGCGTAAATATGGGTGCTGGTTTGGCCGACGCACAGGTTGTAGTAGGTTGTCGAGCTGGTGTCTTCAAAACTGGTGCCACCTCCACCGCCTCCGCCACCGCCGCCGGAGGTGCAGTTAAAGCCCTCGGCCACCGTGCGGGCGTGACTCACCTGCTGTTCGTAATTGCTGTAGTACTGATTGGCTGCAGCGGTCTCACCTTGACGGCAAGCCTCCAGTGCCGCCTGCAGATAGGCGTCCGCCGCGGCGAACTGGGTCGATACCTGAGTGCCACAGGCATTGGCTGCCTCGCGCTCATTGGCACTGATCAGATCGCGGTAATCGCCACTGCAATTACCACCCCCGCCACCGCTGGAAGCGGCCACTGTATCGTCGCCAACATCCTCAAAGCAGCCGGAAAGCAATAGGCCGATAACCACGATCGGCACCCCAAATAGACGTTTCATGTCAAACCCCCGCTCGTAAGCTATTACTTTTTCAGTTTACGAGAGGTGGTTTTTGACGTCATACCCCATATGGGGGAAATTGCACTAATCCGTTATACCCATTGGAAGTAAGCACGAAAAAGATGTTTTACGCGACAGCATATCACCTTGGCCTATGAGCGATGACTAGCGGCGCTGATGCAGAAGTTCGCCCTTGCCGGCGCCCTTTTCCAGGCGGACATGCCCGAAAGTGAGCTGCAGCTCGCCCTCCGTAACCAATGTAAAGGGTTCCATCACTCTCTGCAGAAGGTCGTCCGGTGTCAATGCCATACCAAAGTTGGAGGTGGCGTCGGGCAACTGGGCGAGGTCGACCTCGAAAGTGTGCCACTGACCGACCGTCAGCGCCCCTAGCGACGGGGTCAAATCGACTTCGGCGTAACAGAAAGCCGCACTGGCCACACGCAGTTGCACCGGCTTGGTCGGCGCCTGCTGGACACACAGGTCAAATACCAGCGCCGCGTTGGCCTGCAAGTAGTCTCTCAGATCCTGACGCCCGGGCGCAGCCAGGGTCAGCTTGCCAAAGCCCTCGCCGTTCCAGGTGACCCGGCGCACATCCTCCTGCATCTCCCGATCTACAGCCTGAACACTGAGACTCGACACGCTCACCTGGCTGCCGGTCATGGCGGCCCGGTCGTTGCGCGCGCCCTCGACCTCCAACTGCCAGGGGGCGATGGCGCGACGGTAGAAAATGTCCAGCACGTCGCTGGACTGGTGGGCGGCCATACCCTCCTCCGGCAACTCATCCAGACGGTCCACCTCACCAAAGCGCAGGCCATAGCCGTAGGGGAAGAGGGGATCGTAATCCGCGTCGCCGCGATTGATGGGGCCCTGATCCGGGCGCTTGGGCCAGGTAAAGGTCAGGCGACCCTGCACGGGTTCGCGCACCTGGCCTTCCGCATCCGTAAACAGCACTTCGGCCACACCGGCACCCTCCGTGCCCGGCTGCCAGACCACCACGAAGGCATCGCTGGCATTGATCTCCCGGTTGACCCACAGGGGTCGACCGGTGATAAAGAGCGCCACCACGGGAATCCCGTCAGCGCGCAGCTTGCGCAACAGGGCCAGATCCGACTCGTCGCCGGGCTTATACAGGGTATTGGGCATATCCCCCTGGGCCTCGGCGTAGGGATCCTCGCCAAAGACCACAATGGCCACATCCGGACGCTGTTCGTAATCGCCCGCCGGGCTGAGCTGAACCTGACCACCGGCCGCGGTCACCGTCTCGGCGATACCCTGATAAATGGAGGTCGCGCCCGGAAAGTCTTCGTTGCGCGTACCGATCCCCTGCCAGGTCAGACTCCAGCCACCGCACTGCTTACCGATACTGTCAGCGCCGTCGCCGGCCACCAACACCCGCTGCGCGGGCGACAGGGGCAGCAACTGATCCCGGTTTTTCAGCATCACCAGGGATTCGCGCACCGCCTGACGCGCCACCGCGCGGTGTTCGGCCGCGCCCAGCAACTCCGGCGACTTGCCCAGCACCCGCGCCGAGGGCGCGACGCTTTCGAACATGCCCGCCCGCAGCTTGACCCGCAGCACCCGCCGCACCGCGTCTTCAAAGCGCTCGGTGGTAACAACCCCGCGGGTGACCTGATCCACCAGGTTGTGGTGCAGATCCTTCCAGTTTTCATCGGGGATCATGTAGATGTCCAGACCGGCCATCAGGGCGTCCGGACAATCCTGGGGGGTACAGCCCGGCAGAAACCCGTGCCCGCTCCAATCGCCGATCACCACACCATCAAAGCCCAGGCGCTCCTTGAGCACGTCGGTGAGCAGGTATTTGTGACCGTGCATCAGCTCGCCGTGCCAGCTGTTAAACGAGGCCATGACCACTTGAACACCGGCCTCAATCGCACTGAAATAACCTTGGGCGTGAATATCGCGCAGGCGCTCTTCGTCATCGCGGTTGTCACCCCGATCGATACCATCCACTGTGCCGCCGTCTCCGATGAAGTGCTTGGCGGTGGCGACCACATGCCAATCCTTCAGGAAGCTTTCCTGCTCCGGGTCCCCCTGCAGACCCCGCACCATTTCTGCCGCGTACAATCGCACAATTTCGGGGTCTTCCGAGTAGGCCTCATAGGCCCGTCCCCAGCGCTCATCCCGCGCCACCGCCACCGTGGGGGAGAAATTCCAGTCCAGCCCCGTGACCGAAATTTCCCGAGCGGTCACCTCGCCAATGCGGCGAATCAGGGCCGGATTGTGGGTCGCCCCCAGGCCGATATTGTGTGGGAACAGGGTAGCGCCGGTGACATTGCCCAGTCCGTGCACCGCATCCGTCCCCCACATAATGGGAATCGCCGTACGCCCGCCGCGGGTATCCACCGACGCGTGATAGTAGGCGTCCGCGGCCGCCAGCCAATCGCTCACCCGCGCGCGCTGGTCGCCGCCGGGGAAGGAGCCGCCGCCGTTGAGTACCGAGCCCAGGTGATAGTCGCGCACATCGTCCGGCGTGACATGGCGCAGCTCAGGCTGAATCAGCTGGCCGACTTTTTCTTCCAGCGTCATCCGTGCCAACAGTTTATCGATTCGGGCTTCGACCTCGGGGTCGCTCGCCACCGCACTGGTCAACCTGGGCCAGGTCACTTGCCGCATGAAAGGAAACTCCACTGCCGTTGATTATTGGAGGCGGATTTGACCGCTCTAAGTAAAAGTGCAAACTACTATAACATGACAGCGCTGTCAAACCGATCTCAAAAAAACCGGCACCCAAAGGCGCCGGCACATGTCCAGAAGACGGCTCACTCCCAGCGCTGGGGAGGGGCCTCGATATCCCAGGATTCGACCTGCTCGACCAACAGCTCTCCCTCTTCCGCCACCAGGTTGACCTGGTCACTGTCAGGCCGCTCGGGATAGATCCGAAAGCCGATAGTGGCGGCATCATTGATAAAAACGTCGATCACCGAGTGGTCAATAAAGATATGAAAGGTTTCAGGTTTGCCAAAGGCCTGCTCGTCATAGTCACCCCGGTACACCACCTTATCCTCTACCGTTTCCGACTGTGAAGACGCGCGCTTGTCCAGAATGAACTCGCGGCTGTTGGCATCGTATAGCAAGCGGGTAAATTCGCTGCGATCATCGGCCACCCCGAGCTCAATACCGTAGCGCGCCGCGCCGCTGTCCGGATCGAAAGTCACGATCAGTTCGCGCTGGCGCCCGCGGCCTTCTACAGCTTGTCGCCCGGCCAGAGTCTTCGGACCCTGCTCGCGATGGCTACTTTGCTGGCGCAGCGCACGCAGCGCGGCAACGGGCTCCTGACCCAGAGTTTCGCGGTCGGGCATCAACTTCCACTGGCGGGGCAGACTGAAAGTGTGCGCCCAGCCGGCGTCCTTCTGGGCGTGCAATGAGCGGCGTTCGTCGATGATCCCGATGCCCACCAGCTCACCCTCTTCGGTGCGGGTTACGGAAGGTGATAGATGACCAAAAATGATATCCAGGTTTTTGCCTTCCGGATAATCCGGGTGAAACTGGCCATCCACAAATTGGCCGGTCCAATAGATCGGGCGCGTCGGGCGCTGCTCGTCGTACTTGTGTACTTTATTGCCCACCGGATTCACCACCAGCACAAAGGTATCGCCGTCCAGGCGCTCGAACACCGGCATTTCCCAGACATCCGACTGAATATCCATTTGCTCGAACGGCAGAGAGGTGAAGCGCGGCTGGCGCTCCCACTCGACCAGGTCCTGGGAGCGGTAGTAATCGACACCACCAACACCCTCGATTTTGGCCCCCACGATCAGATGCCACCAACCATTTTCACGAAAAATATAGGGGTCGCGGTAATCCGCCAGGTCGCGCGCATCAATCACCGGTCCGCGCTTGTCCCAGTAGTCCAGGTGCTCATCTTCACTCACGGCCAGGGAAATCATGGGCGTGTGCTGTCTCGGGCCGTCGTAATTGGCACTGGTGTACAAGGCATAACCCTTGCCGTCGTGGTAGACCACATCCCCGGACCAGATCCCTTTCATATCGAAACCGTAGTTGTCGGAATCTTCCAGCGTGGGCCAGAGTGCATCGCGCCGATGCACCCAGTTCACCAGATCCCCGGAGCTCATGTGCCCCCAGTGCATTTTGGTTTTAAACGGGCCGTTGGGTGTGCGCTGGTAATACATATGGTAGTGGCCATCCACCTGAACCAGACCGTGGGGCTCATTGGTCCAGTTGGCCGGAGGCATGGCGTGGTAACGCGGACGCTGCAGGTCCCCGGCGAAGCGTTCGGGCGACACCACCAGTGACGCCATGGTCAGGTCGGCGGCCCGATCCGCGCCGTCGCGGTAACGGGCCGCAACCGCTTCGCTATCAAGCGCCCGATCGAGCACCCGGGTTTCGTCAAACGCACCGTTGAGGGCATTGACCAGAAAAACATCAATCATGTAGCGGTCGAAAGAGCTCTTGCCCACAAACAGGGGGACATCGGCGCCGCGTACACGGGCGCCGCTCGGCACAGACGCCTCGCCCACGGACTCGCCATTGAGATACAGCGCCATGACGCCGCGGGAACCGTCAAAAGTCGCCGCAATATGGGTCCACTCGTACACCGGAAAAGGCTCCAGCACCGCGACCTCATGCCGGTCGCCGTCAAGGTAGAGCGCAAAGGCCCACTGGCCGTAGGTATTGATCTCAATGGCAAAGCCCTGCTCGCCATCGGTTTGGCTGATAAACGCCGAGGGCTGGAGCTGGTCATAGGGAACCTCGCGGTCGGACGGGTGGCTTTCCAATATGACCCAGGTTTCCAGCGTCAGCGCATCAAGCGAATCGAAAGCCAAATCCGTCTCGACCCAGGAGGAAAAGCCGTCCGTGCGCAGCGCCTGCCCTTCGATACCTGGCACCCTTTCGATCACATCGAAAGCACTGACCGCGTCGAGGGGCCGTCCCTCCTCATAGGTCAGGTGGAGCCCGGTAAAGTCCGAGCCAGAGCCCCCCTCGTCAGAGCAGGCGGAAAGGCCCAGCGCAAGAGCGCCTGCCCAGACTACGGCGCCCAGTGCACGTTGAATCTTCATAAAACTCCCCCGGCCGCACGCAGCGGCCCTTGATTGCCTATCGTTATGTCCCCCAACCTTAACTAACAGTGAGTTAATAAGTCAATAGACAAACCCTTTGCGCGTCGCGCAAGGGTCAATTAGCGCTGTTTCAGGTGCTTAAGAAGGCGCGACTTGAGCGCGGGCGGGAGCTTGGTGATGGTAAGGACATCCTGATCCGGGTCGTAAACCACCTCCTTGCCCAGGCACTCGGAGGCGAAGCTCATGCTGAGCGAGTCGGTGCGCCCGCTGATACGCACGTAGCTGCGAATCTGTCCGGCATCGGGAATAAACTCGGGTTTTTTCTCACTCTGACGCTCTTCAACAAAGCGGGAAAAGTGCGCAGGTTCAGGGGTTTTCAGCGCTTGCGAGAGAGTATCGGACAGCTCGGTGATCACCACCGGTCTGCCGGCCTTGTCCTGCTCAAGGCAGTAATCCACCACCTGTGTGCGCGCCAGGCGGGCGCTGGACTCGTCCAGTGACTCACTGTAGTTGTCTACCAGGGCCAGAAATTCGCTGGTGTCGGTTTTGATGTCGTGCTTATCGCTGAAGCCCAACAAGTGACTGAACACGTCCGCCAGCTCTTTGTCCCCACGCAGGCGCATCATGGTCAGATAGGTGGCCGAGTCACCGGCTTCCCAGGCTTGAAGATCAATTTTGGCGGCAAAGCGAAACCCGGCAGTGTCCAGATAACGACTGGTGTCCGGTTCCATATCCGCATCCAGATAGAGACCACTCATATGCTCGAGCAGGAACACATAGAGGAACTGCCCTGCCTCAATGTGTTCTTCCACAAACATCAGGTGGGCGTCGAGCGGGCTCTGGGTCTTTTCCAGCTCACTTGCACATTGCCCCATGGCCTTTTGGGTAAAGCTGGTAAAGCCCAGACGCTCGGCCCGGTACTCAGCAAGCCAGGCAGAAAAGGGATGCTCGGCGGTTTCCGCCGAGAACCGGCCGTAGTTCTTGCCTCCCTTGCGCACGAACTGGCTTTTGAGCTCATACACCAGCTCTTCCAGGTAGCCTTCTATTTTATTGGGCTCTGGCCGACAGTGAGTGGTTACTGACTGGGTCGGACTCGGGTGTTGAATCTGGTGTGTAATGATGGTTTTCAGGGCCATGGTGTCGGGTCGCGATGTTGGGTATGTGAGGGGGCGTAGCTTAAAGGATTGGGGGCTGAGGATAAATGGATGGCCCGAGTCAATCGAACCACCGAGGAAAGAGTGTTCGATTACGCGCAGAGGTCGGCTGCGAGGCCGAGGGCGGAATGCTCGCCCCATCCTTGGGGCTCGGCCTTCGGCCCGCCCTGCGGGCGTCCAAAATTGCTCCCGGCAAT
>NZ_QGMQ01000006.1 GCF_003259155.1 Marinimicrobium alkaliphilum | reverse complement strand
TCGCAAGCTCGCGCCTCTGTACGCGACGTTAGGCTGGCCGAGTGCCAAGGGAAGAGTAAAATGTTTGAAATAGTAACAGAAACGCTTTTGTTAAGGGATTTTCGGAAATCAGATCTTGATGCGTTTCGTTCTATCAGGCGTGACGCGAAGTTCCAGAGATTTTATGATGAAGAAGACTCTGCGGACCGAAAGGCAGATCAGCTTTTAAGTCTATTCATTGAGCAGGCAGCGGAGACCCCGAGATCAAAATATCAACTAGCGATCACAACCACGCAAGGTGAGCTGATAGGCACTTGCGGTATTAGGTCGGATGGGACCTCTGAATTCTCAATAGGTTGTGAGCTTGAAAGACTTTGGCATGGAAAGGGAGTAGCTCTGGAAGCTGGTAAGGCCATGATAAACTTCGGGTTTAGTGAGCTTGGTGCTAGTAGAATCTATGCGGAAACTGTTTCAGAGAATACAGCCGCCATTCGACTTTGTCGATTACTAGGCATGAAGTTAGAAACTGAACGAGAAAACGATAGGTACTTCAAAGGACGTGAATGGGGTACGACCATCCTATCTATATGCAGAGGTAGCTGGAGTGCATAATCAGCAGCCTAACAATCGGCTGTTATCGCCCCTACGGGGCTGGGACGGCCTTTCCGCCGCTGCGCGGCTTCAAGTCCGCCCTAAAGCCGGACGTTAGGCATAATCATGGAGAAATATTGAAGAATACTATTCTGGAAAGCCTGCTGGCGTTCGCGTTTATTTCATTGGCTGCAGGTGGGTTATATTATCTTGAAATGCAAAGAGGAATCCCTAGGTTAATTTGGGGTGGACCCCTCGCGTTCGTTTTCTTTGCATCTCTTGTCTTGAATAATAAATTCTCAACAGCTAAAGCTTGGATGAAGCGCAGCTATTATATATTTCTGTTTGGCTTCTTTTGTGCTGTTGTAATTCAATACCTATACTTCTATCACGTAATTTATAACTACGGGCACTGGCTCCCAGTCGCAATGCTGCTGCCGTTTATAGGTTATTCGTTCTATGGTTCAATTAGGTACGGAAAAAATGAAAATGCCTAACCAAGCCAAGCACGGCGACAGCTTTTCCGTTGCGGCTTCGCCTCCACTACAAAGCTGCGCGTGTCGGCGACGTTATGTGAGTCATGAATAGAGAGCAGGCAAAACAGAAAGTAGAAGCTTCTTTAGCTCTCGGGTGCCATACGGCTGCTCCCTGGGTAGAAGACCGGGAAGCGTATATTGCAGAGAAGGCGGCTGATCTGATCGCGTGCATTATTCAACCTGTTTCAGCTACGGTTGTGGCCGCTTCTTACCCGGAGTACAGTTTTGCGGAGTACCACGAATCAAAGGTATGGGCTATTGCCAAGTCGGGGGATAACTGGCTCCTCACCTTGGATGGGAAGCCTGATTTTGCTCTAGGGTTTGGCAGTGATCCAGCGAGCATAGAGATGCTAGGCTTTTCTTCAGCGGACGCACTTGGAGAATGGCTTGGATAAATCACATAACCAAGCGCAGCACTACGCGGCCTGTCGGCCGCCGGATGCTCGCAAGCTCGCACCGGTCTGCGCGGCGTTATGTGTATTGTCGTTTTCGGAGAACTATTTAGTGAGTAAATACGTATTCCAAGGGGCATCGATTAGAGCTAGAGCTAAAAGTCTTGTTATTGACTTCATGGCAAATCATCCAGATTGTCAGGCGAACTCAGAAGGCATAAAGCAGTCCGAAATTTTTCGGAGTTGTGGGCTAGATTGGGGTGATAAGAAGAGTGCTACGTCATCACACCAACAGTATTGGCTTGTCGCTCTTCTTCGAGAGCTAGAATATGACGGCCATATAGAAAGAGTAGGCGAATCTGGGCCATGGCGAATAAAGTAAAAACACATAACCAATTGTTCAAGTTTTCTCCGGGCCTTCGGCCCTCCGCGGGACGCCAAAAGCGTTAAATGCATATGAGCGTCACAAATCGTTATATTTATGCAGCGGAGCTAGGGCTATCGTTTGGCCCTGCAACACTGCTCTGGTTGTGGGCGCTTCTGGCCGTTCCGAGTTTACTATTGGAAACGTTGAGCGGATCAGCTAATTACGCGATTTTTCTAGCCGCTATGATTCTGGGCGCTTTTGCGCTGGTCGGCATCTACAGCCTTGCTAAGGTAGTTGTATTCCGGTCTTCTATCAAGCTGTCTTTCGTGGCTGTTACGGTACTTTGCTTAATGGGAGCGATAGCCGCTCTTATGCAAGTTGGCTCGAATACTAGCTCGTGGGTAAATATTGCAATATTTTCGTTGCCCATAATCTGTGCTAGCCATTTTTTGGCTATCACGTATATTGGCGGAAAGCATTTAACCAAAAGTAGCACTACGCCGCTGCAAGCGGCGGCGGGACGCTCGTAAACTCGTGCCCATGTGCTTAGGCGTTGCAACCGTCATTTCTTCCGCTTGATATCGCGGTAGAAGTTTTCGTGTGATCTCAGGGCCATCAGTTCAAGGACAAGGGCACCATCATCAAAACTGTAACCCAGCAGAGTCAATTGCTTGTTCATCTTGAACTTATGGACTCGCAGAAAGGCCAGATCTCCCTTCTTTTGCTCGCCAATGTTGGGGTCGGCCATTAAGTCTTTAACAGCCTGATCCAGGTCTTTTTTCTGGTTGGACTTGAGTTTCTTTACCGCTTTCTTGAACGTAGGGGTCTGTAATACACTCGTGGCTTTAACCAAAATCGTAAGCCTCCAGCTTTCCGGCGTCCCGCTCTGCCTGCGCGATGATTGCTTGTCTTACAAATTCGTAGGGTAAATCGGGGTTATCTTCCATTATCTCGCCGATTTTTGCCCAATGTTCTATCTGTTTGGGCGGGGTTCGATTAAGCGCTTTGGCTATAATAGTGGCTTTTTCAATTAGATTTTTATCTAAGCGAATACTGTTCGTGGCCATTTGTACCTCCAGAATTGAGTTTTCTCAATTGTAGCAATATGCCACAATTGAGGCAAGTTGCAACAAGGCGCTGTTGTCGGACTGCTTTTCCGCTGGCGCTACAAAGCAGCCGCAAAGCGCGGCGTTATGTGTTTCTCGAAACCCTCGCTCGTAAATCCAGCTGTAGAAAATAGGTGCTAGATATGAAGCCAAAACTTTCTGGAGGGCTGGCGCACGAATTGCCCGCTGATTTGGCTAAGGCCTTAACAGAAAGGGACGTAATTAGTGCCTGGGAAGCCTTGTCAGCAATTGGCCGCAACGAATTTATTTGTTGGGTTGAAGACGCCAAACAAGAGAAGACTAGAGTAAAACGGATCGTGCGAGCTACCGAGGAGCTCTTGGGAGGGAAGAAGCGACCTTGCTGCTGGGTAGGGTGCATACATCGCACGGACAAAAAGCCTAGCAAGTGGCAACAGGATGTTTTGATAGATAAAAAACCAAAGAACCAGTAGCGAAGTAAAATGAAACCAACACATAGCAATTAGCTGCACCCGGAGCCATATTGCTACGCTCGCTTTGTGTAGTCGCTGAGCTCGATTTTACACAAAACGCTCCCCGAAATATGGGCCTGCGAGCTAGGCGTTATGTGCTCTCGGGAGTTTTAGTCTTGAAAGTTAAAGTGGAACAATTTGAATCCGGTTGGCAGGGCTTAACATTAGGACTTACATCGAAGGAAATCGATGAACTGATAGCTGCACTTAAGCAGCTAAAGATTGATCGCGGACACTTCCATTTCCGAAGTGACTTCGAGGGTTCTCCGAGCGTCGGGGATATTGAGTTCTACTGGCAATCCTCAGATGCATTCAGTGATCTTGTTCTGGAGAAAAGTAATGTCATTAATCCTCGGTAGTGAACGTAACCAATCGCAGCACTACACCGCCGTGAACGGCGGCGGAACGCTCGTAAACTCGATCCCGTGTTCTTGGCGTTCCGTAATCAATGAGACCTTATGAATTTGTTGTTTGTCTGTAGCGAAAATCGCCTCCGTAGCCCTAAAGGCGAGGCGGTCTTTTCTGAATATGAAGGGAGCGCCGCGATCGGCTGCGGCACATCGACACTTCGTGGCTCGGTCGGCCTACATTTCGCTCGTTCCTCACTAAATTTCAGCCGCCGCATATGCGGGGCGTTACGAGTCCAGTTTAACTATGGAAATACGTTTAACTTCAAAAGAAGATGCTGCTATTTTGGCGGAGTATTTTTCTGCGAATAGGGAGCATTTTCAGCCATGGGAGCCGATTCGTGAAGCTGGCTACCATAGTTCAGAGTCGCTTACCAAGAGACTGGTTGAATATGAAGAGCAACATGAAAATGGAAGTGCAGCACATTTTGTAGGGCTTATTAACGGCCAGGTGGTATCGCACTGTTCGTTGACCAATGTAGTTTATGGGCCATTGCAGGGCTGTTTTATGGGTTACGGGGTATCAAAAGAGCATGAAGGAACTGGAGTAATGGCCAAGGTGTGCCAAGTGGCTATTGAATATGCATTCAAGGAGCTCGATCTAAACCGTATAATGGCTAATTACATGCCTGTCAATACACGATCAGCGGACCTGCTGAACAGGCTAGGATTTTCCCAAGAGGGGCTTGCCCGAAAATACTTGAAGATCAATGGCGTGTGGGAGGATCATGTTCTTACTTCAAAGCTTAATCCCGAAAACTCGTAACCGTAACAGTGGAAGCCACCCAAGCTATTTTTTCTCCGGCAGGCATTAGGAGACGTTTGACGAACTGGAAAATAATATGAACCTACTAATTGGTAATGTATGGAAAAGTCTAATTATTAGCTTTTGGGTGTTAGTAGTTGCTGTAATTATTGCACCAGCTGGTGAGCCACAAGACATTATCTGGTATGCCAACGTCTCGTTATCCATTATGTTAGTGGTATCTTGCATATTTCTGGTCGTTTTTTCCCTCGTTGTTATCGGTATTAAACGAAACCAATTGGGTGTAGTGGAGGTTGTACTAGCGGCGTTCCTTGTGGTTTTATGCAATGTTCCGGGTAGCATGGCGCTGTATGTGTATTTTAAAAAGCAAAAATATATTGGGCGACACTAAGCTTGACAAGGCCATTAGATTCGCTCCCAGCGGTCGCCGGACCTCGCTTCGCTCGGTCGTTTATGGCAGGCGTTATGAGTATTACTATGAATATCGACGTTAAATGCCCAAATTGTGGCGGTTCAGCTTTATCTAAGCTTCGGAAAATTTCGATGCCAGGGGCAATAGTGACTTGCCGTTCATGTGGCGCGGAACTTAGGTTGGAGCGGATGCTTTCGTTCCGGAGCATTGTTCCTAGTTTGATTGGAGTCGCACTAATACTGCTTTACTCTTGGGGCATGCTTTAAATGCTGTCGGCTGGGTCTTAATCGTGGCTGGCAATTCTTGGCATTTAGCGAATGTCCCTATGTTTGTTGTTAATCGCGGTGCCGGAAATGGTCCGGGTAACTCATAACCTGCGCAGCACTACACAGCCTTCGGCTGTCGGATGCTCGCGCCGGTGTGCGCGGCATTAGGAGGAGAATGGAATGGTACCCTCAGAAAACATGTTTACTAAAACCTCAGGAGACGGAGGTTCTCGTCGTATAAAACAGGCTCGCCAAAAGGCCTACGAGAGAGAAGGGAAATTTACATACTGGACGATGTATTTGTCTATTTTTTTGGTGAGCGCTGCGACCCTTGGGGTATTGGCGGGCGTTACTATATCCATATTTAATGGGTCGGCGAGCGGCGTTGCAGTTGCTGTAATAGTCGGCGCAACTATGGCGGCGTTCTCCTTTAGTACACGCATAGAGCGTTGGCTTTTGAGAAAGTACATCGCAAAATAATCGCGTTCACGAGCATTTAACAATTCAAGGCAGCGGGGCATACTCTATTTTGGGTATGCGGCTTTCCAGGCGAAGCAGTAACATGATGCAGAATAGGCGATTGCGGCCAGATTTGGCGGTAATTATGGCGATTTCAACTCAGGTGAATTCACACACGGTATCTATTTAAGGAATCGCCAATAACAATGAACAGAGGACTTACCCCAATGTTGCAAAACTTACTTATTGCGCTTTTAACCATTTTCCTGCTATCTGGCTGCCTCATCGATAGCAGCCCTGACCCCGACGCCCAGAATTCGCCTCCCGCTAACACTGACGATTCAAGCGATGAGGCAGACGACTCGGACGACGCCAACGATAACGACAATACCGATGACGCTGACGACACCCACGGCGATGACAGCAATGCCCTCGTTCTCAGCATGGGCGACTCGCGCTGGAACAACGATGGTCGCGAATCCACCCTGGAGTATCGCGACGACGATGACGTGCTGGTCATTATCCCTGACTTCACGAGAGTAGAGTGTCCACAGGATTGGGATGCAGATGCGCGGTGCATGTACGTTGCGAACCACACAGTTGACGGCCCTCTGGATTTACGTGGTAGCCACTTCGTAGTCGAGCTGGAAATCTCCCAGTCCATTCTTGACAATGGCGGCGACCCGGGCGGCATCGTCTTGGTGGCCTACGTCCAGGAAAGCAACGCCCCCTGGGAAGGTGCGTGGACCTGTGCGACAGATAACCAGGCTATTGAGTCAACCACTTTTACTTACGAGTGCACCATGCCTGAAGACAACGACGCTCTGAACTTGGCGGACGGTGGCGATGTCGGGAAGGTGGGCCTTCAGATTCTGCGTGGTGACATTGAAAACAGTGCGGGCGGTGTCAACAATGATATTGAAGGTACCATCACCATGAAGAGTTTTGTCATTCACCTGACAGCAGATTAGGGCAGCCGCTGCTTTTCGATATAGACCCGGCCTTGCGCCGGGTCAGTTTGGATGGCGTCGATGGTCTTCCGTAGAGTAATACCTTTTCGTCTAGGTCACCCAACTATTCCAGTTTGCCTCTGAAACGCTTGATTCCCTCTTGTATTTTTAGTCTAATCAAGGCTTTAGGCCCTTGCTCTACGACTTCTTTTCTGGTTTTTAGGCCCGTGGCTTCATAGCTGAGGTATTTTCGACCATGGCTTTCCGGATCTACGAAAAACTTCCCAGTCCGATGAGGCACTGGCTCAGCATCCTGGGTGCTGCGGGTCAGTATTGGGTGGCGAGCCAGGCCTTTATTTACGCGGCAGCGCTGGCGTTCTTCACCGTCTTCTCGATCGCGCCGATCCTGGTCGTGGTTGTCACTCTGGTCGGCCTGGTTATCGGAGAAAGGGCGGTTCAGGGTGAACTTTTCGAGCAGCTCGAAGGGGCGCTCGGTCCGGAAGCGGCAGGCGTGGTGCAGACGGCGGTGGTCAATTCGCAGATCGACCAGAGTGGCATCTGGCCGGCGTTGATCGGGATCTTCGCCACCATCGTCGGCGCCACCACGGTGTTTGCACAGATGCAGCGATCCCTGAACCAGATTTGGGACGTCGCGCCACGACCTTCCAGAAGCAGTGTGTGGATTTTTATCAAAAGCCGGGTGCTGTCGCTGACCATCATCCTGGCCATCGGGTTCACCCTATTGGTCTCGCTTATATTGTCTGTGGCTTTACGTGGTATTATGGCGTTCGCGGAGGAATGGCTGCCGGTGCCTGGTTGGGCGATGGTGGGCATGGAATTCTTCCTGTCGTTGCTTGTGGTCACGCTCCTGTTTGCGGCGATGTTCAAGATCCTGCCGGATGTGCTCCTGTCTTGGCGAGATGTCCTGCTGGGTGCCCTCATCACAGCGGTAATGTTTACGGTTGGCCGCTCCCTGATTGCCATCTACCTGGCCTATACAGCGACCGCATCGGCCTATGGCGCCGCTGGCTCCCTGGCGTTACTCCTGCTCTGGGTCAACTATTCCTCTATGATCCTCCTGTTCGGGGCTGCCTTTACGCGTGCGCACCTCGAAGGCAGAGGCATGTCCGTTCGGCCCAAGAGCACCGCGGTGTGTGTGCATCATGAGTTGATTGATGACGTGAAGACCTATAAGTCGAGCTAAGGACCTGAGAGTGAATGTACCTGTTGATGTAGAAGGCCGTCGGTCAATACTGCGTGTACTGCTCGTGATTACCCTATTGTCCGCAATCTTCTTTTCGGTTTTTAACTGGATGGTTGGTTTGAAACTGTTCGCGCTGCTGGAGTTTGCTGTAGCTTGTCTTTGGGGAGGGATATTGAGCATCTCTAAAACCACCCCAAATCTGCAGCGATGGAGCCTCGTTTACCTCATTTCTTTCTTGAGCCTTGTGTTGATCGGTATCTGGATTTCCAAATTTCGGTCGGGCTTGTATGCATGGATTTTTATCTTTCCCATATTATCTTACCTGTTACTGGGACGCAGGTTAGGTATCGTTTTGACTGCATTCAGTGTTTTCATAGGGTTGGGCGCTCTTGGAGCGAGAGTCTGGCAGCAGGATATGGATGTACACTGGATTGTGCTGGGTAACTTTGGGCTTTGCGCATTGGCGATTTGGGCCATGGCTCATGTGTATGAATTTAAACGTGAAACAATGGTTGCCCGATTACACGAAATGGCAACCCGAGACCCGTTAACAGGGTTGTTGAATAGGCGCACTTTGATCGAAACACTTGATCTCGTCTTGTATAGAGCCAAGCGTCGTTCGGAACCGGTGACCTTTGTTTACATCGATATTGATGATTTCAAGTTAATCAATGACACTCAGGGCCATGATCGCGGAGATCATATCCTGCTGACTGTGGCCCAAGCTATCAGAAGTGGAACGAGGCTGGAAGACTATGCTTTTCGTCCCGGCGGCGACGAGTTTTTCATTATTTTCACCAACTGCACAAAATCTCAGGCAAAGGATATCTACGCTCGCCGAATAGCCCGTGAGCTGCATAAGGTCGAGGAAGGGCTGTCATTGAGTGTTGGCTATGTTCAGGCTGATCCAGGCTACGAACTGTCGCCGGAGCAGTTGATGCAACAAGCCGATCAAAGTATGTATGCGGCTAAGCGTGCCGAAAAGCTGAAAAGCCAGACGTAACTAGAGGCATAAGAACGCCCTTATGTTTGGCACCGTACTGACGCTAGAGCGTAACTCGACCTATCATGGTTGACAGTATGTCGTGATAACGAACGTACCAGATTGCGGCGATCAAGGTTGGCAGGAGCGAGCCGATGCGACTGAAGCTTGAATCGGCGTTTGAGGAGTCACTCAGCAATCATCTGACCTTTGTGGTCATCATTGCGGCGATACTGACCGCACCGCTGACGATTGCCTACTGGTTGGAGATTGAGCACCCCCTGATCACTGTCGCCGACTGGCTGATTTGGGCCGTGTTCGCGGCCGAGTATGCTTTCTACATGGCGATTTCGCGCGACCGCTGGAAGACGACAAAAGACAACTGGCTATCGGTAGTGATCGTCCTGCTGTCCTTCCCGCTGCTTCACGAAATACTCAAGTCCACTCGGCTGATACGACTTCTCCGCCCACTGCCGCTGTTGCGACAATCGGCGCTGCTCCGGCAGATCGAACTGTTCCGGCTGTCCAGCGTCCGTAACGCCGGGAGTAAGGCAGCGATGACCGAGGCCAAGGACAAGTTGGGAAACGAACACAGGGCTGTCCGCTTCATCGTTCGCGTTGAGTACTACCGTTCACGACTCGTTACGGCGCTGCTGAAAATCCTGCCCTTTGTAAAGTCCAGCACCCTTCGCAAGCGGCGTCGGGAGGAGCGTTCGAAGCGTCAGGATATCAGTGAATGATGGCCGGGTAATGATGCAGGCCAGTAACCAGAACGGGGTAGGTTGATGAGCGATGGCGCCTGGGGCAAGCTTAACAAGCTGATTCACACGGATGTGATACTCGATCGCTTGCGTTCGAGTATGTGGGTGGTGCCCATCGGAATTCTGGTGCTAATGATTGCAGCAGCACATGGCCTCCTGCACCTGGACAGTCAATTAGAGCTTGATTTGGGTATGGCGGGTGCCGACATTGACGGCGCCCGAGGCATGCTCCAGGCCGTAGCCACCAGTATGGTCACTGTCGCAGGGGTGGTTTTCTCGCTGACGCTGCTGGTTCTTTCCCAGGCCAGCGCCCAGTATTCACCTCGAGTACTGCGTAATTTCTTA
Organism: Marinimicrobium alkaliphilum; assembly: GCF_003259155.1. Taxonomy (GTDB): domain Bacteria; phylum Pseudomonadota; class Gammaproteobacteria; order Pseudomonadales; family Cellvibrionaceae; genus Marinimicrobium_A; species Marinimicrobium_A alkaliphilum. Next base: position 349,493 of record NZ_QGMQ01000006.1, on the reverse strand, counting down.
CGTGACCGGGTAAACCAATCGGTATTGGGTGTGTTTCTGGGCGTTTATGCTTATTGCCTAACCGTCTTGCGAGGTATGGGCGGGGACGCCGGCGACATGCCGGGATTGACCATTATGGGCGGTTTGGTTGCCGCCTTGGGAAGCGTCGTCTACCTGGTCTATTTTTTTCACCATATCGCAGAGTCACTCCAGCTCGAGAACATCTTAAAAGGTATTGAGGCGGAAACTCTGACGGTCATTGCGCGTATCTATCCACAGGGGGTGGACGTCCCGGATGACGAAGATACTGAACTAGGGGGCGAGTCGGGGCCGTGGGCGCAAAAGGTTAAGGGGACTGAAGCCGGATACATTCAGCACATTGACATACGCAGCTTGCTGGATATCGCCGAGCGCCTGGATACCGTTATTTATGTGCCGCACTGCGTGGGCGACTTCATTGTACACGGCAAGGTCCTGGCGGAAGTGGCGGCGGGGCCAACGTTGGAGGAATCGAAGCTTGAGGCGATATCCTGCGCCTTTTCTTTGGGGGTCCAGCGCTCCATCCACCAAGACCCGGCGTTCGGCATTCGCCAGTTGGCTGATGTGGCAACGAAAGCGCTCTCCCCCGGGGTAAACGACACTACCAATGCCATCATGGCGCTGGACCGCATCAGCGTATTAATGACTGAGTTGAGCGCTCGGTGTCTTCCGCACCGCCGGAGGATGGTAGGCGACAAGGTGCGGTTGATTGTTTCACGCCCCAGTTTTGGTGATCTTTTGGGGCTCAGTTTTGATCAGATGCGCCAGTGGGGAAGCGCCAACCCTGCGGTCTTGTATCGGTTACTGGACGTGTTGGGCGATCTGGTGACGGTCAGTGCGAGCACCCGCCGCCGAGCGTCGATACAGGAGTATGCCGGGCGCGTACTTGCCACCGCAGAGGCCCATATCAAGGAGCCCGAAGACCTTCGCCGGTTACAGAACTGCTACACGCAGCGCATTGAGCGAAGGGTGAGCGCCTAGCGAAGACCGAGAAAGGAAAGGATCACAAGGACGATAACGATTGCACCGACGATATAGATGATATTGTTCATTAGCAGCTTCTCCTGCACAAAGTCACGAAATTAGATTTGCGCCGCTTCCCGTGCGGCGCGCGATGCAACTCCCTGTACAGGCCACTCCTTCGCCTCATCTCGATCAATAGTAGGTTGTTGGCCGCGTCAGGTCTGTTCGTTCGCGCACTGAACGGTCTCCTCGACTGGAAAAATCGCGTTATAGGCACCATAGTAATACTACGCGGTGTGACTACGCCGCCTGAACCCCGAACTGAAACGGAGGCTTATTGTGACCGACCAACCATTTCTGACCGACGTCAAAACGCTTCGAGAACGCGCGCGCAGGCACATGGAGGAAGGCGCCGTTACTGAGGGCTACACGGCCAACAGGGAAAATGTCATCAACATCCTGAACGAGGCGTTGGCCACCGAGATCGTTTGCACTTTGCGTTACAAAAGCCACTATTTCCGTGCTGACGGCATCAACGCCCATGTAGCCGCGCAGGAGTTTCTGGAGCATGCCGAACAGGAGCAGCAGCATGCCGACTGGTTGGCTGAGCGGATCGTGCAGCTTGGCGGCGTGCCGAATTTTTCGCCCGAGGGGCTTTTGAGCCGCTCGCATGCGGAGTTTGTTGAAGGCAACAACCTGCGCGAGATGATTCAGGAGGATCTGGTTGCCGAGCGAATCGCGATTGACAGCTATCGCGAGGTAGCCCGTTATCTGGGCGACGATGATCCGACCTCGAGACGACTGATGGAAGAAATTCTGGCTCAGGAAGAGGAGCATGCCGAGGACATGGCCGGTCTTCTGAAGGACTTGCCGCCCGACTCATAACCTCCTCTACGCGTAGCGCCGATCCGCTTATTGCGCCTCTGACGCGGGGTGAAAATATGAAGAAATCCATGCGACGAATGTTTCTGATCGTTGCGGCTTTGGTCGCCTTGGTTGGGGCCGGGGTGGTCTGGCTGCTGCTCGACGCAGACCGGCTCGGAGATCATTTGGAGACCAGGATTGGCGATGCCTTAAATATGGATGTGCAGTTGGGGCAACCTCCGACGTTCGGTCTGGTTCGCGGCGCGAGCGTGTCTCTGGCAGAGGTTGAACTGCGGAGGGAGGGGCAGGTTGTCGCGACGGTTGAAAGCGCTCACCTTCGCATTGCCCTGTTCAGTCTCTTGGCGGGCAAGGTGCGCCCGCTTGAGTTGCATCTGGAGCGGCCAAGGCTGTCGGTCGAGCGCTTCAGCCCGGGGGTATTTAACGTCTACGATTCAGAGGCAGAAACAGGGCCACTCAATGGGTTGTCGCTGAGACGCTTGCGCGTGAGCGATGCTCGACTGAGCTACCTGGATCAGCCCTCGGATCTGGAGTGGCAGTTTGAGCACTGTGACGTGGACCTTCGCGATATCCGTCATGCCGGCGGTGAGTCAGTGCAGGTGCGTACAACGCTCGCCGCCGAGGGTGAGCTGAGCTGTAAACGGCTGAGTCAGGGACAGCTTGAGGTTTCCGGGTTGGCGCTGGAAATTCACGGTGAGGACGGCGTTTTCGACCTGGTCCTGGATTCGGCAGCGGCTTTCGAAGGGCAGGCGTCGGCGCAGCTGAACGTTGATTTGACGCCCGATTCGCCTGCATTCAGTCTGACGAGTAGCCTCGACCAATTTGAAATCGGGGCGTTCATGGCTATGGTACAGCCGCAGCAATCCACCCATGGCACACTGGATTTCGCGCTGGACGTGAGCGCACAAGGTCGTGCCTGGCAGGACATTCGGAGCTCGGCCGAGGGTTCGTTGAGGCTAAAAGCCGGGGAGCTGGTGCTCGATGGCTTCGATCTCGATGACGAGCTTGACGATTATACCGAGACGCAGAGCTTCAACCTGACCGATGTCGGGGCTATGTTTCTCGTCGGTCCGATCGGTCTCGTGGCAAGTCGTGGTTATGCCTTTACCGGTTTGTTGGAAGACAGTGATGGCAGCACCCGCATTGATCAACTGGAATCGGAATGGGCGATTGAGGACGGTGTCGCTCGGGCACGCGATGTAGCCTTGCGTACACCGAAAAATCGACTGGCTCTGACGGGAGGCTTGGATTTTGCTCAGTACCGGTTTGACGAGCTACGGGTAGCCGTGCTCGACGCTGATGGCTGCGCCATCGTTGAACAAAGAGTCACCGGCCCCTTCAGGGAGCCTGAGGTCAGGCAACCCAACTTTCTGGTGGTGGCGGCCGGCCCGCTGCTTGATCTGGTCGAGCGCGGTATCCAGGCTATCACTGATGAAGACTGCGATGCGTTCTATTCCGGCTCGGTTCCGCATCCGGAGTAACACGCAAATGTCGGCATTTGTGGAACCAAAATTAATTTGAACCTGTTTGACAGCACTGACGACTACCTCAACGGTACCCCTATTGGTACAAAAAACAACCGAAGAGGTGATTGTCATGCAACAAGAATACAGTTCAAATGCTAAATCCTACCTGAGGACGCTTGCGGTCACGCTTTTGGCCGGCAGCCTTTTTGCCTGCGGTGGCAGCAACAGCAACCCCTTTCCTGATGATCCCGGTGGTGGCGATAACGACCCGGACCCCACACCGGAGTCCGTTGAGCTGGGCTTCAGCGTGCAAACCTACGGCGGCGCCCGGCTCTCGGATGTCTCCGTTACCCTGGGTGAAGACACTGCTCAGAGCGATGACGATGGCTACGTATTGTTCTCCTTGCCGAGTCAGGATACGTATGTGGTGCGCGCCGAGGCGGACGGTTTTATCACCCAGGCGCTCAAGGTCGATGGTGAGGCTGACGGTATTACTCCCATACGTCTCACAGCGGTGAAGCAGACCCTGAGCCTGGCGGATATTGAAGCGCCCCGTACGCTCAGCGCCAACGATCTGGGCGCGCGTATTACCTTTCCTGCGGATGCCTTTGTCACCCCTGATGGCGAGCCCGCCACTGGCAGTGCTACCGTCCAGATTACGCCTTGGGATATCACCAACGGTGAGCTTACGGCCATGCCCGGCAACGGTCAGGCGATCGATGCGGCCGGTGACGCGGTGGAACTGATCAGTGCCGGCATGTTGACCGTCGATATCCACAACGCGGACGGCGACTACCTGCAGCTCTCGCCCGGCGCCACAGCCGAAATACAGATGGATCTGCCGGTGGCCAGTATCAACAACGAGGCCTTGTCTGTGGGCAGCACCATTCCCATGTGGCACTTTGACGAAGCACAGGGTGAGTGGGTGGAAGATGACTCCATCATGGGTACCGTGGTGCAGTCGCCGACGTCTCCTGTGGGATTGGCGGTGTACGCAGAGGTGAGCCACTTCTCTACCTGGAATTGGGACTTCAAGTTTGTGTATGGTGGCAGCATTCACGTGGAGTGTCGGCTTGAGGATAACAGCGCGACCCCCTGTGGTATTGGTGCCGAGGTGATTCTGGACGACGGCTCCATGTTTAGCCGCAACGGCCACTTGCCCGCAGGCGGTTCAACCATTATCAATATGCCCAACAGTGCGACCATTCACTGGTCGGCTACCTCGGCCGGTGGTTTGATCGGTGAGCAAACCACGGATATGTCCGGCGATGTGGTGATTGAGCTGGGCGAGCCCGATAGCAGCAATCACGTGCGTTGCCTGTTGCCCGACGAGACCCCGGTGGCGTGCTCGGTTACGCTGACTGACGGCGTTCACAGCCTGACTCAAGCAGTCCCTGCAGCGGGTGCCAACATCGTTACCGCCTGGCCGAATCTGGATGAGCACACCGAGCTGGAGTGGGTTGCTGAAACACCGGCCCCCATCAGCCACGGCGGTCAGCAAGTCCTGGCGGAAGGTGTGGCCACCTCTGGCATTACCGGTAATGTCGACATCGCACTGGATACCACACCGATTGATGACGTAGAAGTCCAATGCCAGTCTGCCAATGGCACTGTCATTCCCTGTCTCGTGGATTTCGTGGCGATTGCACCTAACGGCGATCAGGTTAGCGAAAGCGATGTGTACATTCAGAGTGACGTGTCCATCGCGATTCCGTCCGCCAGCACGCTGATTCAATGGTCCGCTGAGTCCGACGGTGCCTACAGTCAAAACGGTCAGTTTGTGTTGCTCGCCGGCAGCATGGAGACCGGATTGGTCAGTAGCGTGATCCTTGTTCTCGATGAAGAAGTGGTTCAGGGCCCGGCTGCGCAGAGTGTGGAAGTGTTCTGCACCAACAGTCAGGATACCGCGGCCACCAGCTGTGACATCGAAGCCTACGTCGAAGGCAGCCGCGCCGGCTACGCGATGCTGGGCAGCTTTGATGACGTCCTGGTGGGTGAGTCAGTGACTCTGGAGTTTCCGGAAGGTATGTCCAGCGACGGCGAGTGGGTCCAGCTGATGGCGACTGGCGATGACGGCTCGCAAACGTCCAGCTTTTCGCCCTACGGATCGCTGAACGATGGCGAAAGTATCGAGCTTGAGTTGCAGTGTGCCCATGGTGCTAACGGAGGCAACTGCCCCTAGTCCTCGTCTTTCCTCCCCTCATTTAAGCCGGTTTCTGAAGCCGGCTTTTTTTATGGACAGCCGCTGTGTTGTATCAGGCCCCAGCCGAATTGGTCGTCACGGCCTTCGGGGCCGAGGTCCTTGGCGGTCTGCATCAGGTCGACGCCTTGATACTCCGCCAGCAGTAGCGCGGCAGTGGCAAAGGGCGCGGCAAAAGAGGTTCCGGAATGGTAACGCCCTTCGCTGTCGCCATCCGCGCTCCAGACATCCACTCCCGGGGCGGCCAGGTCAATGTAGTCACCCCGGTTCGCTTCGGCATACCGTTGTTCGGCAGCGTCCACGGCGGTAACGGCAATGACCCCCGGCTGCCCGGCGGGAAATACCGGCGGCGCCTCGGGGCCTTGATTGCCAGCTGCGGCTATCAGTCGAATATCACGCTCGAGCAGTTGCGTTAAGGCCAGTTCAAAAATCCGGTTGCGCTCCCCGCCCAGGCTCAGGTTGATGGCCTGGACCTGCTCGCTCGCCAGCCACTCCAAGGCCGCCAACAGGGTGTCGGTGGTGGTGTCTACCACCGGGTCGTCCGGCGTGCCGCGCAGGCGAAACACCTCTGCTGCGAACAGTTCGCTGCCTGGCAACAGCCCTGGCGCTAAGGACTCCGGGTTGCCGATCAGCAAGCTGGCGACGGCAGTGCCGTGCTCGGCGGGAGCCGATTCGCCGCGTACAAAGCTGCGCCGGGCCAGGGCGGTACCCGCCAGCGCCGGATGCTGATCCGCCACCTGGGTATCGAGCAGCCCAATGCGAAAGTGACTGGGGCATGTGTGTGGGGGCTCCGGCCAGCGGATCATGCGCTGGCCGTACTGGCGACGAGCATTGAGCGGTTGATAGCGCTGGTTGGTATCGAGGTTGAGGTCTGGCAGCTCCGCTCGCAGTTTTGCGAGCAGTGCGGGTACCTGAATGTCCGGAGGAAGGCGAAGGACGCTGATGACCAGGCCCAGATTGTCGAGTTGCTCGCGGGACTTTACTTGCAGGTGATACCCCTGCAATTGCCGAGCTGCCTGCTGCGCCTCGGCCATATCGGCACTGACCAGCAGCAGCTCATGCGGCTCGTGGGGAAGGGTGTCGGGGTCAGGTGACGCGTCATCGAGGGTTATCTGGCGCGGCGGTGGCACCGGCACGGGCGGGGGCGTCATTGCGGCGTTCAGTAAACTGCCGCCGCGGCGCATCGGTGGGCGACGCGCTTCGGGCTCTGAAGGCTCCGGTTCGGCCTCGGGAGGCGTCTCCGGGGCGGCGTCTGGCTCATGGTCTGGCTCCGGCTCGATGTCCGGTTCTGGCGCGGGTTCTCGTTCTGGTTCCGGCTGTGGTTCAGGCTCCGGTTCTCGTTCCGGCTCCGGCTGTGGTTCAGGCTCCGGTTCCGGTTCTGGCTCTCTCTCAGGCGCCGGCTCCGGCTCTCGCTCTTCACGTTCCCGGTTGGGACGTGCTTCAGCTTCTATGGGCTCGGCCTCCAGCGCCTCCCGCTCCGCACGAATGTCTTCCACGTTCCGGATTTGTTGTGCCTCCCGCTCCCGTGCCGTGCGCTCCATTGGCTCGGCCCGTTGGAGCTCCCTGTCGGATCTCGGTGTCTCCTCCTCCTGCTCGACCACCGCCTGAGCGATCGCCTGTTGGCTGACCAAGGCGCCGATGCACAGCGACCATTGTAACAACCGCCGCCTTCCGGAGATGGGTGTCATCACGGCGCGATCACCTCATCCACAAACGCAAATTCGCGCAACCGTGCTGCGGCCTCGTCGGCGGCGCTGTCCTTCGGCAACTGCACCTGGAAAATACCCAGGGCGCTGGGCCCGGCGACAATGCTGCCGTTGACGCTGCGCAGGCTCGCCTGGATATCCGCCGTACTGGCCGTGGGTTCAAAAACGATTTGCAGCCGGGGGCCGGCTGTGGCGGCTTCGCCCGATGCCGGGCGAACATCGATGGCATTGTTTTGGCGCCAGGGCTCGGGGCCCAGTAGCAACCCTGTCTGGATTGCCACCATCAGACAGGCGGCAATGGCCACGGGCTTCCAGATATTTTTGCGTAGCTGCACGTTTGGCGGCGCCTGGCGCCCTGCGCGAATGGCCCTCTGTAAACGCGCCAGCCCCAGTTCCCCGGGTGGCGTCGCTGGCTCGTCCTGCAGCTGTTGACGCAGTGCCATGGCAAATTTGGCCTCGCGCGCCAGCGCCGGGTCTTGTGCCATTTGTTGTTCGAATGCCAAACGCTCCGCTTCCGATAAGCGGCCGTTGGCCCACAGATTCAGTTGTTCATCAGTTTTGTTCACGATGACCTCATGGCTCTGGCCAGTTGTTTTTTCAGTAAGTTTTTGGCGTGGTAAACCCGGGACTTTACGGTCCCTTCGGGCACCTGCAAAATGTTGGCAATGTCCGCATAGTCCAGCTCTTCAAAAAACACCAGATGCAGCACCTCCCGGTGCGGCGGCGACAGGCCTTGCATGCCGGCGCGCAACCGATCGCCGTCCTGCACCGCAGCCACCGCCTGTTCCAGGTCCGCGGCCGGTGTCTCGTCGGTCAGGTTGTCGTCCAGCTCGGTAAACTCGCGCCTGCCTTGTTTGCGCCAGTAAGTGAGCACCTTGTTGTTGGCGATGCCGAGCATCCACGTCGTGACTTTGGCGCGCCCGGCAAACCGGGTGGCCGAACGCCAGACGTCGAGCATCACCTCATTCAATAGGTCGGCCGCGACGAAGGAATCGTTCAACTTGGCCATCAAGTAACGGTACACGCGGGTTTCGTGCCGGCGATAAAAGGCGGTCATTGCGTCCATATCGCCCGCCGCCATGGCGTCTAACAGTTGTTCGTCGGTCTCCTGCACAGAAGTGTCCATAAGCGCTGTGAAATTATTCCTCGGTTTGAATCGGTTGAACCGGACTGGCTGCCACAATGGCGCCGTCGGCGTTTACGGCCACAATGCGCCAATAATAGGTGCGCCCGGGGGCCAGCCGTTGCAAGGCGGCGGGCGATAGTTGGGTGCTCTCGGTGTTGCCTGGGAGCAGCATCCCCGTCGTGGGGGCTTCGGTCATCTCCGCCGCAGCGGTATGGGGTTCACGTTGTGTGTCGGTGTTTGTGGCGGTCGGCGGGCGCTCGTACAGCTCCAGCTGATAGGCGCGGGTCTGGGCCACGGGGCGCCACTGAAACCGGGTGTCGGCTCTCAGAGGGGCGCCAGCCGCGGGTGCGCTCACGCGCAACACCGGTACGCGCGCCGGTTCCGTCGAGCGGCTGCTGACCTGATAGCGAAGGTCGAGGGTGTCTTGCTCAAAGCGTGGCTGAATCAGCCGCAGGCGCAGCAGGTAGAGCCCCGCTTCTTCGACGGGCAGTACCGGGCTTTGCAGGGTGGCTTGCTGGCCGGCGCCCAGATACTGGCGCACATTGTCCAGGCGGCGGTAGACCGGCTGGCCTCCGGTTGTGGCGGGTGTTGCCAGCTCCCATACGGCCTCCAGCAGGCCGGCGCGGTCATAGTGGATGTGGGCTTGCGCGCGCAGTGGCTCGTCGCGCGCCACTGAGGCCACCGGGCTGCCGTCTTCAAAACGCAAGGCCACCCGGCGGACCAGCAGCCCGCTGGCGGTGACCTCCTGGCCTTCGGGCAGCGAACGCATGGCATTGGGGTTGGTGCGCATGGGCGCCGGCTCTGGCTCCGGGCCTGGGGCGGGCGTGGACAGGCGAATGGTTTGCACACTGGTGATAGCCATGCCATTGATACTGAACCGGCGCACAAAAGATAACGTGCTGTGGCCCCGCTCGGCGGCGCGCCGGCTGACGTCGGCGGGAACGGTCAGGGTTTCGTTAATTGAAAGGATCACCTGGCCATCGGGGGAGGCCATAACACGCTCCGACAGGGGGCGTTGTACAGCCCCGAGCGACTCTTCCGAGCCGTGATCGCCCAGGGTGAAGTAGCCGACGTCCGAGGCGACGTCAGCAAAGCGCTCGACCTGCTGGACACGGCCGCGCCAAATCAGGGAGAGGGTGGTTTGTTCACCTACGGTGACCGGCTGGGCTACCCGGCAAGGTCGCATGCCCGAGCACAGTTCAACTTCCTGGGCGGCGGTGGGCAGGGCAACGCCCAGCGCCAGGGCCGGGAGTAGAACACGGGCCAGTGCGCGTCTGGCCTGGCGGAGTATCGTCATGGTTGACCTCCCGGGTAGGCTAGCGGCCACTGGCTGCGTAGCTCGATAAAGGCTTGGTAGCCTTCCACCGTGTCGGTGAAGGCCAGTTGCTCTAAGTAGCGGTTGCGGGTCACGCTCAATCGGAGGTCCAGACCGCCAAAATGGGGATCGGGGTCGCGAAGTCGCCAGTTCAGGTGAGCACTCATGTAGGCATCTTCCCCCCGTTGGGCGAAAAAGGGGTCTTCTCGGGCGTGGGTTTGATTCAAACTCATGGTCAGGCCGGTCTGCAGGCGTCCTGGAATCAGTTCTGCCTGGGCATCAAAGGCGTAGAGGTGCCGGTAGGTGCTTGCGTCCAGCGTCGGATAGGTGGTGTGTTGGAGCTGCCAACTGGCAAAGAGCCGATAGCGCCGGTTCGGAAGCCAGCCGGCTTCCAGGCGCGTGGCCTGGGTGCGGGCTTCTGGTTGCCAGCCGGTGGCGTCCTCCAGGGTATCGTAGTGATAACCGACCGACCATTGCAGCTGTGTTTTGGTGAAGGCGGCGGTCAGGCCGTAGTGACGAGTTTCCAGGTCGTTGGCCAGATAGCCTTCCGGCGTGTAGCTGTCTTCCAGGGTGGTGCCTCTGGCTGACAGGTGGTAACTCGGCTGCCCCAAAAAATCGAGGATCGGCCCCTCGGGCACATCATACTCGGCGTAGTGGGTGCTGAGGTTCCACTGCCGGGTTTCCGAGGTGGCGTAGGCGCTATCTTCGGCGAGGTTGTTGTCCTCTATGGCGTAGCCGCCTTCCCAGCTCCACTGGTTTTTGGACACATCAAAAAATACCCGATCCATTCTTTTGTCGGCGGGCGCGTAGCGGTTCGCCAGACTTTTGTACCAGGTCCCCATTTTTGTTGACTGCCAGCCGAGGCGCCAGTTGAGGTCTGCCATCGGTGTCGGGTCGACCACCGCCAGTGCGGACCAGGCGTTATCGCGTTCCGGCGCCAGGTCGCCGTCTCTGCCGTCAAAGTCGTACTCGCTTTCGGCGGTTTCGTAGCGCAGCCGTAATTGCCGCCGAAAAAAAAGCCCGTCCAGGGTCAGGTTTCTGGCTTCGCCCCGGTGTACAGTGGGTGCGGCGTTCGGGTCAAAACTGCCGTAGTCCGGCGTGCTGACCCGGCCAGAAAGCTGCTCGCCCGCTACCAGCAGCTGCGCGTTAGCGCTGCGCAGGGGCCAAAACTCCAGTCGCCCCCCGGTCAATCGGCTGTCGGCCTCGTCCCCGCCCAGTCCGGCATCAATCCCCACTTGCTGTTGGCTGTCGGCCCGGTACAGGGACAGGGCGCCGCCCATCACCGGCAGGCGGGCTCCGGTTGAAATGCCGCGCCGCTCAAAACCGTCCTGAATCAAGCTGGCGGAGGCCAGTTGCTGGTCGCCCAGCGCCAGCCGGTAGCGGTCGTATTCGCCGCGCAGACTGAAACGGGCTAGATCCAGTTCTCGCCCAGCGATAGCCAGTTCTGTGTCGTTGACCGCCATCAAATCCAGGCTGCTGTCCAGGCGCCAGTTGTCGCCGCTCGCTTGGGCTTGCAGGTGACCTCCTCCCTGCACACTGAAGTCGTTGCCGCCGCCCTGATTGTGCTGGGTAAGACGCTGACTGAGGGCCAGGTCAAGCTGTCCGCGTGCTTCCAGCTCCTGAAACCGGCGCGATTGGCGCACCTCAAAGCGCCAGTGTCCAAGCTCCTGAACGCGACCTTGCTCCCCGTAGAACACGACCCTGAGCTGGTGCTCGCCCGGCTTCAGGGGGCGTACTGGCGTATAGATCAGCTCGCCGTCGTGCATTTCAGTCAGGGCGGTCACATCCATGCCGTCCAGCTCCAGGGTCAGCGTGCCGGGCTCATCGGGGCGTGCGTTGTCAGGCACAAAAAGATGCAGACGTTCATCCGGCTGATAAAAGCCGGCGCTGGTCGAGGGGGTCAGTTGTACCAGAGGTTGGGCTTGTGCGACGGGCACGGCCAGTATCAGCCAACTGCTGATCAGCAGCGGCGCACTCAGTACGGCGGTGGGGCGGAGTACAAATAAAGCCATCCAGTGCTCACTTTGCGAGAACCTCTGTACCCGTTGAGTCGCAGCCGCGTTGGGTCCGGTTCAATTTTTCTTATTAAAAGCCCCGGGTTTTTGGCCCGGGGCTTTTTGAATTACTTTTTCTTTTTTGCCTGCGGGTTGGGCAGGTCGGTAATGGTGCCCGCTGCCAGCTCGCCTGCCAGGCCCACGGTTTCGTGCAGGGTGGGGTGGGCGTGGACGGTCAGGGCCAGGTCTTCTACCGAGGCGCCAAACTCCAGTGCCAGGCTGATTTCGCCCAGCAGCTCGCCGGCATTCAGCCCGACGATACCGGCGCCGAGCAACTGATCGTTGTCCTTGCCGTAAATCAGCTTGGTTTTGCCTTCGCTGCGCCCGGCACCCAGTGCCCGGCCGCTGGCGGCCCAGGGGAAGACCGCCGTGCGGTACTCGACGCCCTGTTCCTTGGCTTCCTTTTCGGTCAGGCCCACCCAGGCCACCTCCGGATTGGTGTAGGCAATGGAGGGGATGGAGCGGGGTTTGATGATGGTGTGCCCGGCGATCACCTCGGCGGCGGCATGGCCCTCGTGGGAGGCCTTATGGGCCAGCATGGGCTGGCCGATGATGTCGCCGATGGCGTAGATATGAGGCACATTGGTCTGGAGCTTGTCGTTGACGGCGATAAAGCCGCGCTCGTCCACCTCGACACCGGCCTTGTCGGCGGCCAGCTTTTTGCCGTTGGGCGCGCGGCCCACCGCCACCAGAATGGCGTCGTAGGTCTGATCGCCGTCCGGCGCGTTCTTGCCTTCGAAGCTGACTTTCAGGCCGCCCTTGTTGGCTTTGACCTCGGTGACCTTGGTGGACAGCATGACATTGAAGGTGTCTTTGTTGTATTTGCTGTAGACCTGGATCAGGTCCTTGTCGGCAGCGGGAATCAGTTGGTCGGCAAATTCCACCACGCTCACTTCGCTGCCCAGGGCCTCGTAAACAGTGCCCATCTCCAGCCCGATAATACCACCGCCGATGACCAGCAGCTTCTTGGGCACTTCCGGCAGCTCCAGGGCGTCGGTAGAGTCCCACACCCGCGGGTCATCGTGAGGGATAAAGGGCAGCTTCACGGGCTGGGAGCCGGCGGCGATGATGGCGTGCTCAAACTCCACTTCCACGGTTTTGCCATCGGCCTCCACCGCCAGTTTGTGCTCACTGACAAACTGGCCCACGCCCTGAAGCACGTCTACTTTACGCTGTTTGGCCATACCGCCCACGCCTTGGGTCAGCTTGCCGACCACGTCTTCCTTGAATTTGCGGGTCTTGTCCAGGTCGATCTTGGGTTTGTTGAAGCTCACGCCAATGTCATCACCGTGGGCCGCTTCCTTGATGACCTGGGCCACGTGCAGCAGAGCTTTGGAGGGAATGCAGCCGACGTTCAGGCAGACCCCGCCCAGGCTCGGGTAGCGCTCGACCAGAACGACATCGAGGCCCAGATCCGCGGCGCGAAAGGCCGCCGAGTAACCACCGACGCCGCCGCCGAGTACCAGTACCTGTGTTTTGCGAGAGTCTGCCATAACGAATGCTCCTGTGGTGAGGGTGTGCGCGAGTTAGAGCGCTGATAGTAATACTTGAGCGTTCAAAAGCCAATTGCCCGGCAGCGCTAGCGCCCAGCGTAGGAGCCATGCGGAGGGGGATAAAAAGGGCTACAGTGGTAGTCGTGGGCGCCAGATATTGCTCGGGAGGGGTCTATGATGCTGCAAGGGGTGAATCGGTGGGTGGCACTGGGCCTGACCTTGATGCTGCTCGGGTGCACCGGTGTGGTGACCTGTCCCGAGGCGGTGGAGGCGCCGCGGGCGGTGTATCTGGTCAAGCACGGCTGGCACCACCCGACGCTGGTGGTCACCGATGCGGGAGGCGACCTGCTGCGCTACGGTTATGGCGACTGGCGCTATTACGCCGAGGCTGAAACCGGCTTCTGGTCCGGCACCCGGGCGCTGGTCTGGCCCTCGGCGGCGACCCTGGGGCGCCAGCATTACCGCGCCGGGGGCGAAGGGCCAGAGCCGGTCCATCGGGCGGTCAGAGCTGGAATTTCCGAGATCTACGCCTTCACCGTAGCCGGGCCCAAAGTGGACGCGTTGATTGCGGCACTGGACCAGCAGTTCGAGGACGGCCAGGCGCAGCGCGAGCAGCTCAATCGCCCTTACGACTTTATCTTTGTGGCTCACTCCGATGCCTATTGGATGGGCCACAATTCCAACCACCGGGTCGCGCGCTGGCTCGAATCGCTCGGTTGCGAAGCGCGTCGCGCCCGGGGCGTGGTGGTGGCCCTTGAGGGCGGGGACTAGTGTTCAGGATCAAGGGAAATAAACAGCTCGTAGCTCCCGGAGTAATTGCTCCGGCAAGGAGGGCCACCGTCACTTTCGTAGCGGGGCTCGAACTCGACGACCTTTGATTCGAACGCGGGCGCACTGACGACCATAGAATACTCCGCTTCGAAGGTGAACAGCTCACATGGAATAGTGCAGATTGCCGATTCTCCGTCGGACGCTATGTCTACGCTAGACAAAACCGAAGGCTCCAGACTGTTAAAGTTATAGTTTGATCGGTCGCCAATTGTCAGTTCACTAAATGTCACCTGAACCAATCTGTCGTCGTTCGAACTGTCGATCACAGAAACAACTCTGATCAGAGCGTCGTCATAATACACAACATCAGAGCAAGTAACGTCTTCATTCTCGACAGGTGGCTGCTCATAACTTAGGTGTCCATCGGAGCCACAGGCGGTAATAAAAAGCGCGCAAAAAATGGGTACTACAATCAAAATATTCTTATTCATATTTCTCCACACTGTACTTCCATCATCCATTTTGGCGCCCAGGTAAACATCCTGCGTGGTGTGGTCGCCTGTTTTGCGCGGTGCATTTTTTATCCGTGCCAAATCGACCCTATCATACAAAATATAATACTATCAATTGCCCCCAGAGGAGGGTTGAGTGAGGGCTCTGTCGACTTGGGCGTTCAGGCTTTGGGCGCGCGGGCGCTGGAGGGCGACGCCGATCAGTTGTTCAGCGGTGTGAGCGCCCGGGTTTTGTCGAAGTAAAGCAGGGCGTCGTAACGCAAGGTGATCAGCGTCGGCACGTAGGCCTCGTTGGGTGGTCGGTAGATGACGCCAATGGCGCGCTTGTGCATGGGGATGAGCCATTGATCCTCACGGGTGTCCGGGCCGAACAGCAACAGGTGCTGGTCCAACTCCGCTTTGTGCAGTGCTGCGTCGACGCTTTGCGGGTGGGCGGGCACGACGGTCATGGTCTGGCGCTCGTTGCCCCACTCAGCCCCGGCGATAACGGTGCCCCGGTGGGTGGAAAAGCCGAGAATGAACACGTCATCTTCGCCTTCGCTTTCGCGCATCAGTTGGCCGATATTGACTTCACCCCGGTTGCGCATATCGGTAGCGCGGGCATCGCCGACGTGGGTGTTGTGGGCCCAGACGATGCCTTTGCTGCCGTCGCCGTGACGTTCGGCGATGCGCAGGTAGGCCTCGTGCATATAGCGAGCGCGCGCGTTCCAGGATTCCGGGCCGCGGCTGGCCGCGCCGTGGAACTGGGCTTCGGCACGCTTGACGGCTAATGCATTCTGGAGCGCCGCCCACTGGGCTTTGTCGGCTTTGCTGGGGTAATCGCCCATGGCTTCGCGCAGCAGGGTCACCGGCAGGCGCACGGCGTCCTCCAGGCGGTCACCGCCGCGCATCAGGTGCTGGGCATAGCCGCGAAAATTCTCCGGGAACCGGGTGATCTGCCGGTAGGCGTCGGCGACCTGGCCGTGACGGGCTTCATCGTTCTGCTCAAACCAGGCCAGTACCTGGGCCATGGAACCCTCAGGGTCCTGCATATCCAGGCCGTAGAGACCGACCTTGTCGTCCGCCTCACGCTCGTCGTTGTGGGCACGCAACCATTCCACAAAGTCCGCAAACTCTTCGTTGGCCCACATCCACTGGGGCCAGCGGGTGATGTCTGCACGCATCACATCCCGGGCGCTTTGGCCCTCCGGCGTTTGGCCTTTGATGTAGCGGTTGAGCTGGTAAATGGAGGACCAGTCGCCCTCAAGGCCGACAAAGGCGAAGCCCTTGTGCTCGATCAGGTGCTGGGAAATCTCGGCCCGCCATTGGTAAAACTCGCGGGTACCGTGGGAGGCTTCGCCCAGTAACACCGCGCGCCGGTCGCCGATGGCGCTGTAGAGCGGTGCGAGGTCCTTGGGGGCCTCCACGGCGGTGGCGATTTCCTTGAACAGGCGTTGATACCGGCTGACGTCGTCGGTTTCGCTCTCAGCGTTGGTGACAGTGGCTGTCAGGGCCAGCAGGGTGGCCAGGCAAGCGTGAATGCAGGTGCGGATCATGGCAGCTCGTTACCGGTTGCGGGTCGGGGGTAGCTCTTGGTCAACGCCGGTGCCCGAGGGTTCCTGAACCAGTACCCAAGGTTTGATCACCAGGGTCCAGAGTTCGGTGTCGGCCTCGTACCAGGTCTTGGCCTGAGCGTCGCTGACCTGACCGATCTGCTCCTGGTCGAGCCAGTGCTTGAGTTGCGCGGCATCGTCGTTGGCAATCACCTGGGCGACCTGGAGCAGATCCAGCGTGGGGTCCACGGCGATGGTGCTGCCGCTGGCAAAAAAGCGTTGCAGGTCGCGCCAGGGCAGACGGGCGGTTTCCTGATTGAGCTTGGCCTGGAGCAGTTGTTCGTTAGCGCTGTTATCGAGAGTCATGAATCGTTCTTTGTTGATGAGTGGCGAGCGGCCAGGGCCTGGGCGACCTTGGATGTACTCGGGCGGCCCAACTGTTGGCAGATGGCGCGGCCGGCGGCGGCGACCTTGTCCAGGTCGACACCGTGCTCCAGGCCCAGGCCGTTGAGCAGGTAGATCACATCTTCGGTGGCAACGTTGCCGGCGGCGCCGGGCGCATAGGGACAGCCGCCCAAACCGGCCACGGCACTGTCGACCACGCGTACGCCCTGCTGCAGGGCGACGTAAATATTGGTCAGGGCCTGACCGTAGGTATCGTGCATGTGTACCGCCAGTTTGTCCACCGGCAGCCGGGCGCTGACGGCGTTGACCAGCTGATCCACCTGCCGGGGGGTGCCCACGCCGGTGGTGTCGCCCAGGGAAATTTCGTAGCAGCCGAGCGCGCGCAGGTCTTCGGCGATGCGGGTTACCTGGGCGGGATCGACCGCGCCGCTGTAGGGGCAGGCGATGACGCAGGAGATATATCCGCGCACCGGCACGCCCGCGGCCTTGGCCTGGGCGATGACCGGCTCAAAGCGTGCGAGGCTTTCGGCCACGGTGCAGTTGGTGTTCTTTTGGCTGAAAGCGTCGGTGGCGGCGGCAAAGACCGCCAGTTCGTCGGCCTTGACCGCCAGGGCGCGCTCGGCGCCCCGAGCGTTGGGCACCAGAGCCGCGTAGCGCACCCCGGGTCGGCGCTTGATGTCGGTAAAGACCTGTTCGCCGTCGGCCATCTGCGGCACCCACTGGGGGTTCACAAAAGCGCCCGCCTCGATGCGGGTCAGCCCAGCCTCGGCCAGGGCGTCCACCAGGGCGATTTTGGCCAGTGACGGAATCGGTGTGGGTTCGTTTTGCAGGCCGTCCCGGGGCCCCACCTCTACCAGCGTGACCTCAACCATCAGTCTTCGCCCCAGCGCGGCATCAGATCCTGCTCGATGCCGAGCTGATCGAGAATACGCGCGACAATAAAGTCCACCATCTCCTCGATCGTGGTGGGCTGCATGTAAAAACCCGGGCTGGCGGGAATCACGGTGGCGCCCATCTGGGTGAGCTTGAGCATATTCTCCAGGTGGATAGCGGAGTAGGGGGCTTCGCGCGGCACCAGGATCAGTTGCCGGCGCTCCTTGAGTGCGACGTCGGCGGCCCGTTCGATCAGGTTATTGCTGGCGCCGTGGGCGATACCCGAGAGGGTGCCGCCGCTGCAGGGGCAGATCACCATGGCGCTGGGGGAGCTGGAGCCGGACGCTACCGGGGAAAACCAGTCATCCTTGGCGAACAGTTGCAGCTGGTCATCCTCGGCGCCGTAGCGCTCGGCCAGGGCGGCTTGTTGCTCGTCCAGGGTGTCGGGTAGCTCGAAGTTGGTCTCGGTGCGGATCACCACTTCGGCGGCGCCCGAGAGCAGCATATAGACCCTGCAGTCCGCCGCCAGCAAACACTGCAACAGGCGCAGGCCGTAGGGCGCGCCCGAGGCGCCGGTCATGGCCAGAGTGACGGTACGTTCTCGGCTCATTGATGTGTCCCCTTGTGTGGTTAAAGCGCGTGGCGATTAAGCTGCTGCACCAATTTCCGGTGCAGGCCACCAAAGCCGCCGTTGCTCATGATAACAATATGGCTGCCCACTTCGCTCAGCGCCAGGGCGCAGTGGATCAGCTCATCCAGGTCATGTACCAGTTTGGCGGGGACCGGGCTGTGATTGACCACTTCGTCCATGCGCCAGTCGGCGTCGCGCGGCTGGTACCAGAGCACATCGTCGGCGTCGGTACAGGCTTTACCCAAAGCGTCTTTGTGGGTACCCATGCGCATGGTGTTGGAGCGCGGTTCGATCACGGCGATGATTTTCTCGCGCCCGACTTTGGCGCGCAGCCCGGCCAGGGTGGTCTTGATTGCGGTGGGGTGGTGGGCGAAGTCGTCGTAGACTTTGATGCCGTGGGCATCCGCGATGCACTCCATACGCCGCTTAACGCCCGCAAACTCGCCCAGAGCGCGCGCGCTGACCTCGGGGGTTACGCCCACATGGCGCGCCGCGCTCATTGCCGCCAGGCCATTGCTGACACTGTGATTACCGGTCTGGTGCCAATTTACCCGCGCGATCTCCTGGCCCTGGTGGTGCACGGCAAAGGCGGAGCCGTCAGCTTCGAGGAGTTGCGCCTGCCAGTCGGCGTTCGGGGCGTCGTCAGTCAGTGCCAGGGTTTCCCGAGGCGTCCAGCAGCCTTGGGCCAGAGTGTCGTTGAGGTTCTGGTCATGCGCGTGCGAGATGATCAGGCCGTTGTTGGGCACGGTGCGCACCAGATGGTGAAACTGTTTCTGAATCGCCGCGAGATCGTCAAAGATATCCGCGTGGTCGAATTCCTGATTGTTGAGGATCAGGGTGCGCGGACTGTAGTGGACAAACTTGGAGCGTTTGTCAAAAAAGGCGCTGTCGTATTCGTCCGCTTCCACCACAAAAAAGGGCGTGTCGCCCAGGCGCGCCGAAACGGGAAAATTCTGGGTCACGCCACCAATCAGAAAGCCGGGGCTCATGCCCGCGTACTCCAGAATCCAGGCGAGCATGCTCGCGGTGGTGGTTTTGCCGTGGGTGCCCGCCACCGCCAGCACCCATTTGCCCGGCAGGACGTGGTCGTGCAGCCACTGGGGGCCGGAGGTGTAGGGGATGCCCTCGGCCAACAGGTATTCCACCGCCGGGTTGCCCCGGCTCAGGGCGTTGCCCACGATCACCAGGTCTGGCGCTGGTTGCAGTTGCGCCGGGTCGAAGCCCTGGGTCAGTTCGATGCCGGCCTGTTCCAGTTGGGTGCTCATGGGGGGGTAGACGTTGGCGTCGCTGCCGGTGACGCGGTGGCCCTGGGCTTGGGCGAGTTGGGCGAGGCTGCCCATGAAGGTGCCGCAGATGCCGAGGATGTGTAGGTGCATGGGGTGTCTCGTTGCTGGGTTTTGTGTAGTGTCCCGAGGTTTGGGGGTGTTGTCCAGTGGGCTGTGCGTGCACCACGGTTATGCTGTTGTGACGGGGCTTGGGGTAAGGCCACCCGGGACACGCCGTGAATACGGCCCCTGCGCGCTCCCGGCGCTTCGGGGCACTTCCCACTTCCCTGTGGGTCGTCCATGTAGGCTTGAAGTCGGCGTCCTGCCTCCTACAGTCCCAGAAGGTAATCCCAAGACAGGCTTCGCATTAGGTTTCGCCTGCACCCACCGAAGTTGGGGGTGAGGGGAGTAAGAGTCTGTGTTGGGGGCAAGTGGCACCCAAACACGAGCATCAAGCTAGATAGCGAGTCTTCTTCTTCTCCTTCATCTGCTGCAGGTCGCCCATAAACAACCCATCCACACAATGGCCAAACGCCGAATCCACACTGAACGCCAACAACTGATAACCACCCGGTTCGTACAGCGCCGGGTACTGCTTGAACAACACCGGCACCTTGCGCTGCTGCTCCGCGAACAGCTGCTGCACCAACGCAAATCCGAGATCCCGATCCAGTCCCTCAAACAAACTGCTCAGGCGTTGAAACTCCTCCGGCTCGATAAAATGCGGATGGCGAGCTCCGGCCAATGCCGGTGGCGAGTAATAATAACGCTGAAAATAAAACACCAGCAGATCCTGGAGCGTCTTGGGATACTCCGCGCTCAGACTCACCGGGCCAATCAGATAGCGGATATGGGGGTGACGGGCCAGATAGGCTCCCAGGCCTTGCCACAGATAATCGAGACTCGCTTTGCCCCAATAGGCCGGGTTCACGAAACTGCGGCCCAGCTCCAGCCCCTCGCGCAGATACGGTTTTAAGCTTGGGCGTAACCGGAACAGCTCCGCCGTGTAGAGTCCATCGATGCCCTGCTGTTCGAGAATGGCTGCGGTATCGCCCAGGCGGTAAGCGCCGGCAATGCAGAGGTTCTGTTCGTCCCAGAGCACCAGATGGCGGTAGTAGGTATCGTAACGGTCCAGGTCCCGGCGGCTGCCGGTGCCTTCACCCACAAGGCGGAATGTCAGCTCGCGCAGGCGACCGATCTCCCGCAGCACGCGCGGGTGTTGATGATAATCACACAGGTAAATCCGGTGTTGATCGCGGGTGTTGCCCAGCAGCTCAGCGCTTTCCAACTCGGTTCGCAGGGAGCGCGGGTCTTCCGGATGACTGATGGTTTTTTCGGTAACGAAACTTTGCCGACGGTTTTTGCCCAGTTGATACAGGTGTTTCTTCAAACGCTTGAGCAGCGCCTTGTCCGCCAGGTTTTTAGTGTCCAGGGCGTGGGCCGGAATAGGGTCGCCCACGCGCAAGCTGATTTCGCTCGAGCGCTTGTTGAACATCTCCCGAGCCAGCAGCGCCGTGGAAAAGGGTTTGAACAGTGCCGAGGTGCCGTAGAACAGCAGCGAGTTTTTGGCTTCTATCAACACCGGCAGCACGGGCGTTTTGGCCTTGCGGGCAAAGTGCAGAAAGCCCGTTTGCCAGGCGCCGTCGCGAATGCCCTGAGGCCGGGCGCGGGAGACTTCACCGGCGGGGAAGATGATCACGGCCTGCTCGGCTTCGAGTGCCCCGAGAATGGCTTTGTAGCTGCGCCGATAACCGCTGCGACTCATGTTGTCCAGTGGTAGCAAAAGGTCGTGCAGGGGCTCGAACGCCATGAGCAGCTCGTTGGCGACAATTTTGACATCCGGACGCACGGCGCTGATCAGGCGCAGCAATGCCAAGCCGTCGAGCGAGCCGATCGGGTGGTTGGCAACGATGACCACCCGGCCCTGGGCGGGAATGTTGGCCCGGTCGCGCTCGGACACCCGGTAGCTGAAGTCGAAGTGTTCAAAAATCCGGTCGATAAAGTCCAGACCGCGCAGGCCCTGGTGGCGTTTGAGAAAGTGGTTGATGTCCTGCTCGCGAATCAGTTTGCGCAACAAACTGACGGCGGGTTGGCGCAGGCGTGCGCCAGGGCGTGCCAGGTTCGGAAATTTACGGGTGATGGAGGATTCGATATCCAACATGCTGTATGCCTCACTTATTACTCGTGAGGCTCAGCTTAGGAGGGGGTGGTGACGCGTCTGTGACGTTTTTGTGTCACTGATGTGACAGCAGTTGCTCGCACTGGCGGGTGAGCATGTCCCGGTAGGGGGGCAGGATGCGCTTGAGTTCACCAGTGCCGGGAGTGATCTCGGCGTGGGCCTCCAGGGCCGGGTCGATCAGTCCGGCGGCGATGACAATGGTTTCGCCTTCGGGGTGGCGGCGTTCACTGAATTGATGGCAGAAGTCGGCTTCCAGTGAGGCGGGGCTGCTGGGGTCGGGCAGCGCCTGGATGGAGGCGGACAGGCGCAGGCGCGGGCCTTCGATGCCCTGGCATAGTTCACTGAGCAGCTGTGCGGCGCACAGGGCGCGGAAACTGCAGTCGGCATTGTTGTCGCCTGCGAAGTCGATAATCAACACGTCGCCCCAGAGCAGCCGGCGCTCACCACTATAGAGGTTGAGCACGCGCTTGAGCTGTTGCTCGAAGGTGCTGGCCCGCTCGCTGAAGCCCTCGCTGTTGAGCTGATTGTAGAGAGTGGCCAGATTGTTCAAGTACAGGCTCAGGCGCACCGACGCGGTCGGGGTTTCCGGGGCTTCGGGCTCGAAGGTGTCAGGCGCGGGGACCGGCGCGGCGCTCGCCCGGGTCCGGCGCAATTGCTGCCAATGTGGCGTGAGCCAGAGTGCGCCGATCAGGAGCGCAAACCCCAGGCCCCATAGAACCAGAAAAACTCGCTCGCCCGTATCGAGTCGGGGCCGCTCCAGTGTCACCCGCAGTTGCCCGGCGATATTGTTGTGTAGGGCGATGGTGGCGCCAAAACGCAAAAATGCTTCCCGCTCGCGTCGGTCGGGGTTGTGACCGCTCTGTACCAGCAGGCGGTTCTCGACATCGTGAACCGTGGCGCCCACCACGCCCGGGTGGCGGGTCAGTTCGCGCACAATCACCTGCAGGCTGATCATGTCCTGGTTGAGGGCGGGCTCGACCGCCTGGCGCGCGGCCGTGTCGGCCAGCGCCTGGCCGTAGCGCTCGGACTGAATCTGCTGCCCGGCGAGGCTTTGGTACACATACACGCCGCCCCCCGCCAGCCCGGCCAGGGCCAGTAACAGGCTGCACAGCAGTAATTGAGGCTGGCTGCGCAAGTGTGCAAGCAGGGAAGGTAGGGGCATAGTGTCGGGCATCCGGCCGGGTTTTAGGGGCGCAAAGGCGCCATTCTAGCGGAAAGCGCCGACAAACCACACCCGCCCCTGTAGTGGCGGGCACAAGCTGGGTATAATCGCGCTTTTGGCCAGCCGACGGGTGGCCGCTGTCACTCAACCGCAAGCGAGCTTTTGTGAACGATATTCTGCTTATCAACGTGTCCGGCGACGATCGCCCGGGCGTCACTTCAGCCATCACCTCGGTGCTGGCGCGTTATCAGGCCAAGGTGCTCGACATTGGCCAAGCCGTTATCCACGACACCCTGGCCCTGGGCATTCTGGTGGCTCTGGACAACGGACGGGTCGGCGCGGCGGAGCTGCAGGCCGAGGTCGAGCGCGAGACGGCGCCGCTCGGGGTGCAGGTGCGCTTCCAGGCGATTACTCACGAGAGCTATCAGCAGTGGGTTGAGCATCAGGGCAAGGCGCGCTACATCGTGACCCTGCTGGCGCGTCAGGTGAGCGCTGAACAGATCGCCGAGTTGACGGCAGTGACCGTGCATCACGGCCTCAATATTGACCATATCAACCGGCTCTCGGGCCGCATCCCCCTGGATGCGCTGGATGCTCACAGCAACGCCTGTGTGGAGTTTTCGGTGCGGGGCGAACCGGCCGATGTGGACGCCTTGCGCGCTGACTTTATGGAGTTGTCCACCCGCCTGGAGGTGGATATCGCCTTTCAGAAGGACAGCCTCTACCGCCGCAACCGCCGCCTGGTGTGCTTTGATATGGATTCGACCCTGATCGACGCGGAGGTGATCGATGAGCTGGCCAAGGCGGCGGGTGTGGGCGAGCAGGTGGCAGAAATCACCGAGTTGGCGATGCGCGGGGAGCTGGACTTCAAACAGAGCTTTGCCCGGCGCATGGCCCTGCTCGAGGGCTTGAGCGAAGATGTGCTCGCGGATATTGCCGCCAACCTGCGCCTGAACGAGGGCGCGGAAAAGCTGATTTCAACCCTGCGCACGTTGGGTTATAAAACCGCGATTCTGTCCGGTGGTTTCACCTACTTTGGCCGTTACTTGCAGGGCAAGTTGGGGATCGATTATGTCTATGCCAACGAGCTGGATATTGTCGATGGCAAGGTTACCGGTCGGGTCGTGGGGCAGGTGGTGGACGGCCAGCGCAAGGCCGAGCTGCTCGCGATGCTGGCGGCGCAGGAGGGGATTTCCCTGGAGCAGGTCATTGCGGTGGGCGACGGGGCCAATGATCTGCCCATGCTGAGTGTGGCGGGGCTGGGGATTGCGTTCCGAGCCAAGCCTCTGGTGAAGGCGTCGGCCGAGCATTCGATCTCGACGCTGGGTCTGGATGCGATTCTGTACCTGCTGGGTTTCCGCGACCGGGATAGACTTTAACCTTCGGTATTGAAGTCGTAGTCCATGCTTGCTGTGGGTTCCTGCAGGTAGTAGCCCTGAATGTAATGTACCCCTGCCTGCCACAAGGTGGACAGCACTGCGGCGTTTTCGACGTAGGGCACGATGGTGGTTTTGCCCTGTTCCAACAGCTGCTCCAGCAGTTTCACCAGGCCTTCCGGGTTGTCCGGGTTCTGTTGGATATCCTGGGTGAAGGAGCCGTCGATTTTGATGTAGTCGGCGGCGATATGCTCGAGAGTTTTGAAGGGCGTCAGGGCACAGCCGAAGTTGCTGATCACCATATTGCTTTTGAGTTTTTTCAGCCCCTGGGAGAGTATTTTTGCCGTTTTCAGGTGGCTGGTGATGTCGTTCTCACTGGCCTGGAAAATAATCGCTTCGGGCGAGAGCTTGGCGGCTTTAAAGGCCACACCGAGCCAGGGTAAGAGGTTTTCATCGCACAGCGATTGTTTGCTCAGGTTGATCACCAGTTTGGTTTTGTTGCCTTTGGCGCGGTGATCGGAGAGCATTTTGATGGCTTCGAGGGTCACCCAGCGGTCGATCTTGGTGCCCACGCCAATTTTGTTGGCGGTTTCGATAAACTGCGCCGGCGACACTTCTTCGTCTTTCTCGTTGAGCATCCGCAGCAGCACTTCGTAGTACTCGTCTTCGGAGCCGCGCAAGCTGATGATTGGTTGGAACAGCAGACGGAAACGGTCGTTGTCGAGCGCGTTCTGAATGTCCCGCACCACGTCCTTTTCGGCTTTTTCTTCCGGGCTCAGCTCGGGCTCATACAGATGTACCCGGTTGCCGCCTTCGGCGCGAGCCTTCTCTGTCGCTTGAAGGGCTTGCTCAATGGCGCTGCCGGCGTTGGTGGTGTTGTCATTAATCAGGGCGATACCGGTGCTGGCGGTCAGCTGCACGGTGGTGTTGTCGATATCGATAATGTGCGCTTCGATGACCTTGGTCAAATTCTCGGCGCGGGCAATCGCGGCGTCCGCATGGGTGTCGGGCAGTAGCAGAGTGAAGGCGTGGTCGGCAAAGCGTGCCAACACCTCGCCCGGTTTGAGTTGGGCGCTGAGCAGCTCGGCGACATCCTTGAGGGCCCGGTCGACGGCGGCCACGCCCAAGGCGTTGTGAACTTTGTCCTGAAAATTGTCCAGATCGATATAGAGCAGGCTCTGGTCGCGCTCCGCTGAGCCGGCAATTTTTTCCAGGTGCTCAAGCATGTAGGCCTTGTTGTGGATGCCGGTGGCCTGGTCCTGAAGCTTGAGCTGCTGCAGTTGTTCTTCCAGTTCCTCGTTGTTCTCCACCATCCGGGCCCGCGCCAAAAACTGGATGCAGGGCTCTTCATCATATGTGGCACTGCTGACTTCCAGGCTGATGGGGGTGGCTTCACCGTTTTGTTTAACCCCTTCAAACTCCAATTTTGAAGCCTGAGCCTCCTCGCCTTTGAGGGTGAAGGTCTTGAGAAAGCTTTTCAGTTTGTCCTGGTCAGATTGGGCGACCATGTCCATGATCGGCAGGTAGTCGATATCGTCCTTGTCGTCATAGCCAAAGAGCTCGGAAAAGGACTCGTTGGCGTACAGGTAGAGCCCGTCCTGAACGTAGGCAATGGCATCGCGGGAGCTGTCGAGCAGGGCCTGGCTGCGTCGCTCGGCTTCGCGAAAGCGTCGGTCGGCGGCGCGCTTCTGTTGGCGCTGGGTGAGGTTGTTCAGCTCGCGTTGCATGACCAGCAGCAGGTGCTGGTCGTCGTCGAGCCGGACCACGTCGGCGGCGCCCAGCTTGAGCCCTTCGACCACCGAGGCATTGGTCTCGTCTTCCGTTTGCAGAATCACGGGAATATCCCGACTCAGACGTCGAACCTGTTTGAGGATGATCTCCGAGGGGACGCTTTTGGCCTGATCGTGGGCGATGAGCAGGTCCCAGGTGTGCTCCTGCACCAGTTTGATCAGGCCTTCCTCGCTCTCGACGTGTTGCGCGCGCGAAGGGCGTCCGGCATTTTCCAGCATGCTGATCAGGCGCTCTGCCTCAGAGCGGGAGTCGTTGACGATCAGCAGGCGTATCTTGTCGTTAGAGCTCATAGGTGTGGGCGTTGTTGTCCTGGGTTAAATGGCGTCGCGCCCGCGCTTTGCGCGGCGTCGCCTTATAGTACCGGAATCGCCGGTTGTCTCAATAGCTTATAACGCAAAGTTAGGCACAGGTCTCGGTTTTTATGGCCTTGCCCTAGCCCATATTGAGTGGCGGCAGGTCGTGCTCGCCGGCCTTGTCTTTGGGTTGTGTCAGTTCCCGGAAGTTGAATTGGCTAATGGCGCCGGTCGAGTGCAGGCGCTCGCGCAGTTGGGCACTGCTTTCGCCCTCGGGGCTGAATAGAAGGACCTTAATGCCTTCGCGAAATGACAGGGCATTGACCAGCAGGGTTTGCGGGGTATCCAGGGCCGGGCGCTCGGGCAGCCAGAGTGCGCGCAGGTATTCGGACTGCTCGCCGGTTTTATTGACGATCGCGGCGGCCAGGGGTTTGGCGTAGTCGGCGAGGACCTGAATGCCGGTTTGGGTGACCCCGCGCGCCTGTTGTACCCAGCGCACGCTGGCGATACGCCAGGTTTCCTGCCCGGGCTCGCGAATGCCGAGTACTTCGCCGGCGCGCAGCTGGCTGGGCACGGCACTTTGCCATTCCAGGCAGAAGCCACCGCGGCTGGTATCGACCACGGAGACCCGGTGCACTTGTGCGGCGGGGTTGCTCTCCTCGCCTTTATGGGCGCGGACGCTGTCTTCAATACTGGCTCCGGCACCGGGTTTGCCCACCAGACGCGTGCCGCCAACATCAAAGGCGTTTTCCCAGGGGTCGCCTTCGTGGGTGGTTTCGCGCAGGGCAACGGTGCGTTGGCGGAACAGGGGGATCGAGGACGCATCCTGGTCGATATGATCTTCGTCGCCGAGAAAACGGGCAAAGCTTTGTACGCCGCTGACGTGGTAATGCAGTGCT
This sequence comes from Marinimicrobium alkaliphilum, assembly GCF_003259155.1. Lineage (GTDB taxonomy): Bacteria > Pseudomonadota > Gammaproteobacteria > Pseudomonadales > Cellvibrionaceae > Marinimicrobium_A > Marinimicrobium_A alkaliphilum. Next base: position 322,581 of record NZ_QGMQ01000006.1, on the reverse strand, counting down.
GACAGGCCGACCACCAGGTCCAGTTCGCTCTGGGCGGTGCGTCGCTCGAATTTACGTTGGCTCTGCACGCTCCAGCTGCTGAGCAGGTGCTCGTAGAGCGCGGCATTGAGGCCGTAGCGGTTGCGGCTGGAGCCGGCTTTTGGGGGGCCCTCAAGGCGCAGAGCAGCGGACAGCTCTTTGGTCCGCAGTTCGCGTACATCGCCGTTGACTTCCCGAGGCAGGTGCGAGCGGTAAATGGGGGCGTAGTTGCTGTCGAGCATGACCGCAAACAGGTTGTCGCCCGCACCCGGGGTGTAGGGTGCGAGTCGGCCCAGCGGCGCGAGCTGGTTGAGCGACTGGTAGACCTGCCGGACTTCATCCTGGCGCAGCTGGTTGGGACGGGCAGCGGCAAGCAATAACAGACGGGTGTAGACCGCCTCGACGGTGGTCAGTTGGTCGTGATCCGGCAGTGGATCGTCGACCGGGTTGCGGTGCACGTCGAGGGCTTCGGCCAGTTGGTACAGTGTGTGGATCTCGCGCCAGACTTGACTCAGTGTCGGGGTATATAGCTGCATCCCGCGCAGCAGCAACAGCCCCAGGCCGGTGAGGCCGCGGTGGATGGCGTGAGCCTGTAGGGCCTGAACGGCCTCGGTCACCGAGGCGTCACTTTCGCAGGTGTCGCGCACCACGGTCAGATAGGTGTTGGTGAGGTGCTTTTGCAGGGCCTGGGCGACGGTGGCGGTTTTCAGTGCCGCTTCGGACAGCATCAGGGGCTTGTTCAGGAAGTTGCGTGACAGGCCCTGGACGCAGTGCTGCACGGCCGGACGCAGGAGTTCCGCCAGGCGCAGGCGCTGAGCCGGGGTCGCCTTGACCCGCGCTACTTCCGGTAAGGCCTTGTAAAGCAGGCCGCTGGCGTGACTGATTTTGATCAGGGGCAGTTCCTGCACCCAAACCTTGACGTCCTCAGGGCGGGCACTGCGGCAGAAACTGAGCTGAGTCAGATCCTGTTTGGGCAGTACCAGTCGTTGTAAGAGCGTTGTTGTCCTTGGGTCCATAGGCGCGCCGTCTTGATCAAGCCCGCCGGGGTGGCAGGCCTTGTGTTTTCGCCATCTCTCGCCCGCTATTGTGGCACAGGCAGCCGCATTATGCTCAGGCGACCGGTGTTTTTGAGGCCTCACCCGCGATTTCCTGAACCAGCTTGGGCACCAGGTACCCGGGCAGGCGCTCGCGCAGCTGTTGATGCAGGGTCAGGGCGTGGCTGCGCTCGGTGTCAAAGTGCGCGGCCCCGGCCACGGGATCGAGCAGATGCAGATAATAAGGTAGCACGCCCAGGGCAAACAGTGATTCACTCAGGCGGCTGAGGGTCTCGAGGTCGTCGTTGATGCCCCGTAGTAGCACGGTTTGATTGAGCAGGGTGATATTTGCCGCGCGCAGGCGGGCCAGCGCGATGGCGACCGTGTCGTCCAGCTCGTTGGGGTGGTTGGCGTGAATCACCAGGCTCGCGCACAGGCGGCTCTTGCCCAGCCAGTCCAGCAGGGCGTCAGTCACCCGGCTGGGCATCACGACCGGCAGGCGACTATGGACGCGCAGGCGACGGACATGGGGAATGGCCTCGATGGCCGCCGCCAGCCAGGCGAGTTGGGCATCGGCGGCGGAGAGTGGATCGCCGCCGCTGAAAATCACCTCGGTGATGCTGGGGTCGGCGGCAATATAGTCGAGTGCAGCGCCCCACTGATCGCGCCCTGGGCGGTTGTCGGCGTAGGGGAAGTGGCGTCGGAAGCAATAGCGGCAGTTGATGACGCAGCTGCCTGAGACGATCAGTAGGACCCGCCCGTGGTATTTGTGGATCAGGCCGGGCAGGGCGTTGGCGGCCTGCTCTCCCAGGGGGTCATGAGTGTAGCCGGGATGGTCGATCAGCTCGTCCCCGAGCGGCAGCACCTGGCGCAGCAAGGGGTCATTGAGGTCGCCCGGGGCCATGCGTGCGACATAGCTGCGCGGTACCCGCAACGCAAACTGCTCGGCCGCGGCACGAGCGGCGGGCAGGGTCTCGGCGGGTAGCGCCAGCAGCTCGATCAGCTCGGCGGGGTCGCGCACCAGGTCGCGGGCGTCGTCTTGCCAGTTTTCAGTCTGACATTTGGCGGCAGTTCGAGGTATCATGGGCGCCTTTTACGTTTGAGCCAATTTTTGAGAGGGCATATGGCGACCTATTCTATCAACGATTTCCGCGCAGGTCTGAAAGTCATGCTGGACAGTGATCCCTGTTCAATCGTGGAAAACGAGTTTGTTAAGCCGGGCAAGGGCCAGGCCTTTAACCGTGTGAAGCTGCGCAACCTGAAAACCGGTCGGGTGTGGGAGCGCACCTTCCGGGGTAGTGAGAATCTGGAAAGCGCCGATGTCATGGACCGGGAAATGGAATACCTCTATAACGATGGCGAATTCTGGCACTTTATGGAGCCCGAATCCTTTGAGCAGCATCAGGCGGACAAAAACGCCGTGGGCGACGCCGCCAAGTGGCTCAAGGAGCAGGACAAGTGTGTTGTTACTCTCTACAACGGCGCGCCTCTGGCGGTGACTCCGCCCAACCATGTAGAGCTGGAAGTGGTTGAAACTGACCCGGGCCTGAAAGGCGATACCGCCCAGGGCGGCAACAAGCCGGCGACCCTGAGCACGGGTGCCGTGGTGAAAGTGCCGCTGTTTATGAACGTCGGTGACGTGGTGCGCGTCGATACCCGTAACGGCGAGTACCTCGGCCGCGCCAAAGAGTAAGCTGCCCGGCTTATGTCCTGGCAGCCTTCGGCCTCCCTTGAGCGGCTCGCGCAGCGGGCGGCGATCAATCGCCAGATCCGGACGTTTTTTGACGACCGGGGCGTGATGGAGGTCGAACTGCCGGTGCTCGGCCGCGCGCCGGTCACCGATCCTTTCATTGAGCCCATCAGGGCGCGCTGCAACGGCGCGACCCGCTACCTGCAGACTTCCCCAGAGTACGCCATGAAACGCCTGCTTGCGGCGGGCAGTGGGCCTATCTATTCCCTGGGTAAAGCCTTTCGCGACGGTGAGTCGGGGCGGCGCCACAACCCGGAATTTACCTTGCTTGAGTGGTATCGCCCGGGTTGGGACGACACGCGTCTGATGGACGAGGTCGCCGAGCTGGTCGGGCACCTGCATCCCGGTGTGGTGGTGACCCGGCTACGCTATCGGGACTGGTTTGTCGAACACCTGGGTATTGACCCGCACCGGGCCACAGGCGCCGAGTTGGCGGCGGTTGGGCGCGCGCATGTTGAGATTGATCTGGACGAGAGCGACCGCGATGCCTGGATGGATCTGTTGGTGACCCATGTGCTTGAGCCCCGGTTGCCCGAGGGACTGGTTCTGGTCAGTGACTATCCCGCAAGCCAGGCGGCGCTCGCGCGTATTGTCCCGGACCCTACCGGGCAGCCGGTCGCCCGGCGCTTCGAGGCGTTTCTGAACCGTATGGAGCTGGCCAACGGCTATTGGGAGCTGACCGATGCCGAGGAGCAGCGCCAGCGCTTTGAAACGGATCTGGCCAAGCGTGAGGGCTACGGTCTGCCCCAATACCCGATTGACGAATCGCTGCTGGCCGCCCTCACTGCCGGTATGCCCGCCTGCGCGGGCGTCGCACTGGGGGTGGATCGACTTTTGATGACACTGCTGAAGGCCGAGGGCATTGCGGATGTGCTCAGCTTTGATACCGAACGGGCCTGACGTGTTATAACTTAAAGTTGACAAGCGCGCGTGTTGTGACTTGTTCAATGACGCACCGGGAGTGTTTATGCTGATTCGTCGTTACCGTCTATGGGCTGTGTTGGTCGTACTTGCACCGATGCTGTTTGTGTTGGTGAATGTGCTCTGGTTTAACGCCATGCCCAAGCCCAAGCGCCTTACGCAACCGCTGATGCTTGAGTATCACACCCGGTCCCCGGAATTCGAGCGTTCCCTGGGGGCCCTGCTACAGCAGCCGATCCTGCCCGGCAATACCATTGAACTGCTACGCGACGGCGAAGCAATATACGCGGCCAAGGTCGACGCGATTGATCGGGCCGAGCACTCCGTCAGTTTTGAAACCTACGAATTCTGGGGGGCTGCGGCGGCCGGGCCTATTGTGGAGGCGCTGGCCCGGGCGGCGGAGCGGGGTGTAGCCGTTAACGCGCTGCCGGACTATATCGGTTCGCGCGAGGCAAGCCCGGAGAAGTTTGCGCGTCTGAGCGAGGCGGGGGTCGAAACCTACCGGTGGCGCAAGCCGGCCTGGTATAACCTGTCACGCTTCAATCACCGCACCCATCGCAAGCTGCTGATCATTGACGGGCGCGAGGCCTTTACCGGCGGTGCCAATGTGGCGGATGTCTGGCTCGCGAGTGAAACCGAAAACCCCTACCGGGATAATCATTTCCATATTCGCGGGCCGGTGGTGGCGAGTCTACAGGCGGCCTTTGCTGAAACCTGGCTGGACGCCACCGGTTATTTGCTCGAGGGTGACCGCTATTTTCCCGAACTGGAATCCCAGGGTGACTATCGGGCTCAGGTCGTCAACAGTGCGCCCCGCGAAGGGCGTCACCGGATGCGTAAGCTGTTCCACTATGCCGTAGCCGCCGCCGAGGAGAGCATCACCGCGGCCACGGCCTATTTCTATCCCGATGATGAGTATCTGGCGGCGTTGATAGACGCTGCCGAGCGAGGCGTGCGCGTGCGCATCCTGGTGCCCGGTAAGAGTATCGATCAGGGTTACCTGCGCCAGGCGTCGGTGAACCGCTGGGAGGCCATGCTTGAAGCAGGGGTGGAGCTCTACGAATATCAGCCATCCATGTATCACTCCAAGCTGATGAGTGTGGATGACTACTGGAGCAGCTTTGGCTCGACCAATCTGGACAATCGTTCATTTCGAATCAACGATGAAGCCAATGTAAACGTTTACGACGAACAGTTTGCGCGCAAAATTCGTGAATTGATCGAGGAGGATATGCAGGACGCCCATCCTTACGGTTTGGCCGAGTGGCGTGAGCGGTCATTTTACAAGCGTGCCTGGGGTTGGATGGGGAGTGTTATCGGTGCGTATTTGTAAGCGCACACATACCCCGGAAACGAGTGACTTTACGCTTTTTAACGCTTGGGTGTAGAATGGTAAGACTTCATTGGACTTACCCGTCGATAAGAGAATAAATATGACTGCAGCAGTACCTTCCGCCAGCAATGACAAGCGCGCCGCCATCCTCGACTCTGCGCTGTTCTTGTTGGCCAATCGTGGTTTCCACGGTTTCTCGATCAAACGCCTGGCCGAAGGGGCCGGTGTTGCCGTCGGCACCATCTATCTGTACTTCAAAGATCGCGAAGACGTCATTAACCAGTTGCACGGTGAAATCATTCGCCATGTGGCCGGTAAAGTTTTTGTTGATCATGACACCTCGTTGCCCTTGGATGAGCAGTACCGGCGCATGGTGCGCAACCTTTGGCAGTTCTGTGTCGACAACCCGGAAACCCTTTACTGCAAAAGTCAGTTCGACAATCTGCCGCCGCACCTGCAACGCTCCCAGCGTGAAGACAGTCATCAGATCTTTGAGCCACTCTTGGTTCTTTACGCCAAAGGGCGTGAGGCGGGTATCATCCGTGACCTGTCGGACGATGTACTGAGCGGCCTCGCCATTGAGCCGTGCTTCTTTCTGGTGCGTCAACACCTGCGCGGTTTTATCGATATCACTGACGAGATGCGTGACACCATTATCGCCGCCTCCTGGCGAGCCATTTCGCCTTAGCGATCCTGCGTTGGTTGGGCAATACGAATATCTTCGGTGTGCGAGTGTTTGGCTTCGTACATCGCGGTATCGGCTTCGCGAATGAGGCTGTCCACATCGTTACCGTGTTCCGGATAAAGTGAAACGCCAATACTGGCTGAGATCGGGTAGTCGCACTTATTGATATGGTGCGTGACCCGCAGGTTTGAGAGTACCTTGTGGGCGACTCGAAGGGCGTCGTCCCGATCTCTTACCGGCTCCAGCAGAATCACAAATTCATCGCCCCCTAAGCGCGCAGCCGTATCCGATCCGCGCAGATCCTGGACCATCTGACTGGCGACCTTTTTCAACAGTCTGTCGCCGGCCTGGTGACCCTGTTGGTCATTGACTGCCTTGAAGTTGTTCAGGTCGATAAACAGCAGGCCTACCCCGGTATTGTTGCGTTTGGCGCGCTCGAGGGCCTGGTTGAGCCGGTCGACAAACAATGTGCGATTGGGCAGTCCGGTGAGCGGATCGTGCTGGGCCATGTGGCGGATCTTTTCCTCGATCCGTTTGCGCTCGGTAATATCGTTGATAAAACCGTACCAGACAATGGTGCCGTCGTCCTGTTGCTCCGGGTAGGCGCGCCCGGCGCGCCAGCGCAGCCCCTGCTTGGGCAGTAACACCCGAAATTCCTGCTCCCAGGGCGATAGTTCGTGCGCGGATTTTTCAATGCTGGCGTAGTAATCCGGGAAGTCTTCGGGAATTACCCGACCGAATGCCGATGCGGCGTCACGTATGACCTCCTCCGGGCTTAGCTCAAACATCTCATGGACCCGTTCACTGGCATAGGGCACATCAAAGTGGCCGTCCGGGGTCATGCGAAACTGATAGAGTACACCGGGCACTTGAGCGGCGAGATTGGTGAGTAGCTGACTGTGATCCTGAGCAGCACGCTGGCGAGCCTCAGCCTGATACACGCGCCCAATCTGATAGCTCATCACCTGCGCCAGCAGCAGCACCTCGACCGCCACAGCCATCATGCCCAGTTGTTCAAGCAGTAGCATGTCATTCAGGCGCATGGACTGCACGGAGATGGACACCAGGGCCGGTAACAGGAAAGCGACATTGGCAATCAGGTAAAAATAGGCCACCGGATTGCGCGCCAGAGCCTGATTGATACCCGCCACCAAGCCGTAAAGGCCGAAAATCGCAACCCCGGCACGGGCCAGTTCGAGGCTGCCGTTGGGGTACATCCAGGCGGTGAACCAAAAGCTGGCAAGTAGGCCGATTGCGGCCCAGCCGGCGTAAAAAAGCCGAGGTGTGCGCTGACGATTGATCGATAGCAGCAACATCACAAAGCCGATGTAGCAGGCGTTGGAAAACAGGATGGGGACGCTGCTGAGGTGAAACCAGGTCCAGCCGAACAGGTCGCGGAACACCAACTGGGAGGTACCCAGAAACAGGATGTTGCCGGTGATAAAGCCGGCGTAGAGCAGGTCGTTCAGGGCCCGGCGCCAGATGCCGGTAACCAGGTAGTAGAACGCCAGCCCGAGGAATATACCCATGATGACCAGAGTCAGTGTCTGACTCCTGACAATACGATTCTCAAACTCGGCAGCGGGCCAAAGGATTGGGGTGGGCGGGGCCAGATAGTAGGGGCTTTCGAGTTCGGTGACCAGGGTGTAATCGCCCGGCGTCAATGCCAGCCGGTGGGCGTGACGCAGGAAATAGTCGCTGCGCCCCCTGAGGGTGTGGCCGCCTTCATAGACCTCGAGCAGACGTCCCGAGCCATTATACAGGCGGTGCTGGTAACGGCCCACAACGCCGGAATTGCGGAAGTCCACAATCAGGGTCTGAGGTTCTTCGTTGACGCGCAGTTGCAGTTCATGGCGGCCGCTCCCGCCGGTGCGCGCGGGTGGGCCATCGAGCCACTGACCTTGCTGGGTGAACGCGCCGCTTTCGAGGGCGCTGGCGCCCGGCAGCCGGTTGAGCATCAGCAGGGCGAGGGTCACACCCAGCAACAGTGCGAGACTCAAAACTATTCTCGAGGGCACTGTTCTCAATGCCGACCTCCGGAAACAAACGCCGCGGGTGCTGCGGCTATCTGCCGAGTCTAGCAAAGCCCGGCGCCGAATGGTACGTGGCACTGGCGACAATCTGACCAGCGCGCGCGTGGGGGGACCAGAGGCAGCCCGCGGACGCTTGTGCAGAGCTCATACACATATTTGTCCACAGCTTTTGTGGATAGAAGGCACTTGCGCCGCGCGCCGCGCTCCTTATACTGGCAGGAACGAGAAATAGCCTGGGAGCTGTGAGATGACACAACCGTTGCCGGAAACTCTGCGCGATAACGTGCGCAGGCTGGGAGAGTTATTGGGCGCCGTGATTCAGGATCACGAGGGTGAGGAGCGCTTTGACCGGATTGAGCAGATTCGCCAGCTGGGCAAAGCTGTCATTGAGGGTGAGGATGATGATGCCAGCGCCCTGGTGGCGCTGCTGGAGGGGCTCAATGACGACGAGATCCTGCCTATTGTCCGGGCCTTCAGTCAGTTTCTGAATCTGGCCAATATCGCCGAACAGGAGTATTTTTCCAGCGCCGAGGCCGAACCCGAGGACGGCCTCAAGAAGATGCTGTTCGATTTCTCCGAAAGCTATGGCAAGGACAAGCTGGCGGAAGTGATCGGTGATTTGAGTATTGAACTGGTGCTGACGGCACATCCCACCGAAGTCACCCGCCGGACCCTGATCCGCAAGTACGATCAGATGGTGAATAACCTGGCCGACCGCCAGCGCGGCAACCTGCTGCAGTTTGAGAAAGACAAACTCAACGGTCGCTTGCACCGACTGGTGGAAGAAATCTGGTCCACCGATGAAATCCGCACCGAGCGACCGAGTGCGGTGGACGAGGCCAAGTGGGGCTTTGCGGTGATCGAGAACAGTCTCTGGCAGGCCGTGCCGGACTTTATTCGCCATCTGGATCGGTTGTGCTGCAATCACCTGGGGCAGTGTTTACCCATCGACCTGCAGCCGTTCAAGTTCTATTCCTGGATCGGCGGCGACCGCGATGGTAACCCCAATGTGACCCACAAGGTCACCCGCGAGGTATTGTTGCTCGGGCGTTGGATGGCGGCTGAGCTTTACGCCCGGGATCTGGAGAATCTGGTCGGCGATCTGAGCATGCATCAAGCCAATGCCGATTTGATGGGGCGTTTTCCCAACAGCGCTACACCCTACCGGGATGCACTTGCGGGCCTGCGACGGCGCCTGAATGCGACCCTCGCCTGGAGTGAGGCAAGTCTGGCAGGGCGCAATCCGGAGGTGCCGGGGGAACTGATTTCTTCGCGCGAGGATCTGCTTGAGCCGCTGATGGCCTGCTACCGCTCACTGAACGACGTGGGGCTGCCACACATTGCCAACGGTCCGCTGCTCGATACCATTCGCCGGATTCACAGCTTTGGGATAAACCTTGTGCCGCTCGATATCCGTCAGGATGGCGACCGTCATGTGCAAGTGCTCGACGAGCTGACTCAATACCTGGAACTGGGCAGTTACCGTGAATGGGATGAAGCGCAGCGGCAAGCGTTTTTGCTGGAGCAATTAGAAGGCAAGCGGCCACTGTTGCCCGCCGACTGGCCCATGAGTGATGACACTGCCGAGGTGTTGGCGACCTGCCGGGTGATTGCGAGCCAACCCCAGGAAATATTGTCGCACTATGTCATCTCCATGGCGCAGCAGCCTTCAGATGTTCTGGTGGTCGCGCTTCTGTTGCGCGAGTGTGGCCTGCGTTGGGCCATGCCCGTTTCTCCGTTGTTTGAGACGCTGGATGACCTGGAGCGGGCCCCGAGTGTGATGGAACGGCTGTGGGATCTGCCTTGGTATCAGGCGTATACCGGCGGGCGGCAGACGGTCATGATCGGCTACTCGGATTCGGCCAAGGATGCGGGCAAATTTGCAGCCACCTGGGCCCAGTACAAGGCCCAGGAAAATCTCGTGAAGCTGGCCGAGGCGGCCGAGGTCAACCTGGTACTGTTCCACGGCCGCGGCGGCACTGTCGGCCGTGGCGGCGGCCCGGTGGAGAAGGCCATGGCCTCCCAGCCCCCGGGTTCGGTCCGCGGGCGCATCCGGGTGACAGAGCAGGGCGAAATGATCCGTTACAAGTTTGGCCTGCCCCGGGTGGCTTTTGCCAGCTTCTCCACTTACGTGGCGGCGACCTTACGGGCGACCCTGGAGCCTCACGCGGCGCCCAAGGACGAGTGGCGCGCGCTCATTGAAACCATGTCCAAGAAAAGTCTGGAAGCCTACCGCGCCGTGGTGCGCGGCCACCCGCAGTTTGTGGATTACTTCCGCAGCCTGACCCCGGAGCAGGAACTCAACCTGTTGGCCCTCGGCAGCCGTCCGGCGAAACGCAAGGCCAGCGGCGGCGTCGAGAGTCTGCGCGCGATTCCCTGGGTGTTTGCCTGGATGCAGGTGCGCCTGAACTTGCCCGCCTGGTTGGGCACTGCCCAGGCGCTTGAGCATGCGCTCGAGGAGTCGCCGGAGCTGCTGGCGGAAATGGTGGACGAGTGGCCGTTCTTCTCCAGTTTCCTCGATCTTCTGGAAATGGTGATCGGGAAAGCCGACGGCCCCATCTGTACCTACTACGAACGTCAGTTGGTGCCCCCGGAACTGCACGGCCTGGGGAAACAGTTGCGCGCTGACTTGCTGCAGGTTGAACAGTTGATCAACCGGATCAAAGGCCAGGGTGAGTTGCTCGCGAGCGAACCGGTGCTGCAGAAGTCCCTGGAGGTGCGCAAGCCTTATGTGGATCCGCTTAACTACCTGCAGGCCGAGTTGCTTAAACGCCATCGCAGCGGCAAGGCGTTCAGCCCGGAACTGGAGCGCGCGTTGAAAGTGACCATGGCCGGAATTGCGGCGGGCATGCGCAACACCGGCTAGGGCCGGTGTGCGCGGCTCGAGACTAAGCGGAGCCGGCCTTTGCGGTTGGCTCTGCGCTGGCCTTGCGCCGCGGTGCAAGCGGTTCAACCTTTTTGTGTTTCTCGTACAGGAAGCGCAGTACGGCTGTCCGGCAGTCGTTGTAGCGTCGGTCTTCCGCCAGGGCCAGGCGATCGCGCGGGCGCTCAATCCCGACATCCAGTATTTCCCCAATGGAGGCCGAGGGGCCGTTGGTCATCATGACGACGCGATCCGACAGGAGCACTGCTTCGTCGACATCGTGGGTAATCATGATCACGGTGTTGCCCAAGGTGGCCTGAATGTCCATCAGTGAATCCTGCAGGTGTGCCCGGGTGAGTGCATCGAGCGCCCCGAAGGGTTCATCCATCAGCAAGACTTCCGGCTCCATGGCCAGGGCCCGGGCAATGCCAACCCGCTGTTTCATGCCGCCGGAAATTTCACTCGGTCTTTTGTCCAGTGCGTGTCCCATCTGTACCAGCTCCAGGTTATGGAGAATCCAGTCGCGCATTTCGGCGCGGCTCCTGGAGCGTCCAAACACCTGGCGCACGGCCAGCTCGACATTCTGGTAGGTGCTCAACCAGGGCAGCAGTGAGTGGTTCTGGAAAACCACTGCACGCTCCGGTCCGGGGGCATCGACCTCCTTGCCATTGAGCAATACACCGCCCTGGGTGGCCTGATGCAGGCCGGCGACAATATTCAGCACGGTGGATTTACCGCAACCCGAGTGGCCAATAAGGGAGACAAACTCGCCTTTGGCGATCTTGAGATTGATGTTTTGCAGGGCACAAAAAGGCCCCTTGGGGGTGGGAAACGTCATTCCCACATCGCTCAGTTCCAGATGTACCTTAGCCATAAAACATTCTCCGGATAGTTGATAGGCGGTTAGCGCAGGATGGCGGACTTATCCCAGCTGGCAAAGCGCTGGATAAACAGCATCGCCCGGTCGAGCAGAAAACCGATAAAACCGATAACCAGCACCGCGACACAAATACGCCCCAATGAACTGGATGAGCCGTTCTGGAATTCATCCCAGACAAATTTTCCCAGCCCGGGGTTTTGTGCCAGCATCTCGGCGGCAATCAATACCATCCAGGCAATCCCCAGTGACAGGCGCAAGCCGGTAAAGATCATGGGGATGGCCGAGGGCAAAACGATTTTAACCACGTGGGTAAACCAGTTAAGGCGCAGTACGCGACTGACATTCTGCAGGTCCTGGCTGACGCTGGTGACACCTACGGCGGTGTTGATCAGCGTGGGCCAGAGCGAGCACAAGGTGACGGTAATCATCGATACCAGAAATGAGCGCGAAAACATCGGGTCACTGCTGACATAGACGGCACTGACCACCAGGGTAACCAGAGGCAGCCACGCCAGGGGCGATACCGGTTTGAAAATCTGGATCACCGGATTGATCGCCCGGTAGAGCGTCTGGCTCAGGCCAATCATGATGCCCAGAGGAACGGCGATAAGGGTCGCAAGTAAAAAGCCGCTTAGCACGGTCCACAGACTGGTGAACATCTGATCGAAGAAGGTGGGGCGCCCACGAAACTCGCGCCAGCGGATTTCGGCATCCGGGTCCTGGGCCAGTACTTCGGCGTTGCGCACCTCCTGGCGCTCGTAAAAGGCCGCTTCGCGGGCGCGCTCCGTGCGGTGTTCATCCACCAGATTTGACCACTGGCTCGCCACCTCCCCGGGGCCGGGGAAGGTCCCCAGAGAGGTGTCGATGCGCTGGGCACCCAGGTGCCAGATTGCCAGAAAGACAACCAGGCCAAGCATGGGGATAAGCGCGCTGAGTGCGAAGCGACCCAGCGCGGGTACTGAAATCCCCGAGGGTGAAAAACGTTTGAGATACAGTTGTGCGGTATTCATGGTCAACTCCAGGTGCGGGGCACTAAGGTGTGTCGTCGCCTTTCAGCCCAATGCTGAATTGTTTGAGGTAATCGTTGGGTTTGTTGGCGTCAAAGGTGATGCCATCGATAAAGGTGGTGTGCTCCGCTGAGCGATAGCCGGATTCGGTCTCGAAGTCCGGGAAGTCGCCGGCGGTCATTTTGCCTTCGGCGATCAACGCCCGGGCGGCCTGCTCGTACACTTCGGGCATAAACACCTTTTGAGCCATTTCCTGATACCAGTTGTCCGGCTTGTGCTCGGGAATCTGGCCCCAGCGGCGCATCTGGGTCAGGTACCAGACCGCATCCGAATAGAAGGGGTAGGTGGCGTTGTAGCGGAAGAAAACGTTGTAGTCTGGCGCAGGGCGTACATCCCCTTTTTCGAACTCAAAGATGCCGGTCATGCTGTTGGCGATGACCTCCTCGTCTGCGCCCACGTAATGGGAGCGGGAAATAATTTTTGCCGCTTCGGCACGGTTGGCGTTGTCGTTTTCATCCAGCCATTTGCCTGCGCGGATCAGCGCTTTGACCACGCGAATGTGGGTGTTGGGGTTTTCTTCAGCCCAGCTGTTGGTGACCCCAAAGACTTTCTCGGCAATATTGTTGCGGATGTCATAGTCGGTGATGGTGGGGACGCCGATATCGCGAAAGACCGCCTGCTGATTCCAGGGCTCGCCCACGCAGTAGCCATTGATGGTGCCGGACTCCAGGGTCGCGGGCATCTGGGGCGGCGGCGTGACGGAAATCAGCACGTCGGCCCCGAGCTGCCCGGAGGTGTCGCTACGCTGGGGGGCGTAGTAGCCGGGATGAATGCCGCCGGCCGCCAGCCAGTAGCGCAACTCGTAGTTGTGAGTGGAGACCGGAAAGACCATACCCAAACGGAAGGCATCGCCCTTATCGGCAAAGTTTTCGATGACCGGCTTGAGGTGCGCGGCGGAAATCGGATGAATGGGGCGGTCGTCTTCATCGGTGTCCAGGTGCGGGCGCATCGCGTTCCAGACGTCGTTGGACAGGGTGCAGGCATTGCCGTTGAGGTCCATGGTAAACGCGGTGACCACGTGAGCCTCGGTGCCGAAGCCGATGGTGGCACCCAGAGGTTGGCCGGCGAGCATGTGCGCGCCATCCAGCTCCCCGGAGATCACCCGATCCAGCAGCACGCGCCAGTTGGACTGCGCCTCAAGGGAGACGTACAGACCTTCGTCTTCAAAGTAGCCGCGCTCATAGGCAATGGCGAGCGGCACCATGTCGGTGAGCTTGATAAAACCGAAGTTCAGATCTTCTTTTTCCGGTGGCCCGAGGGCGAGGCCGGGCGCACTCAGTAGTAGCAGTGCCGCGACGGCAGCGCTGTGCTTGAGTTGGGTGACGCAATTTTGAATAAAGGGTTTGCCGCTGATGGTCATATTCTTCTCCTGAAAAAATAAAAGGCGCCGCATCGTCGACCGCGTTGTCCGCAGTGTGTCGATGGGCGCCTTTACCCGAGTGCACGAACCCGCCTTTGGGCCGCGTGCACAGCTTCTTTGTCACACAGGGTTATTCAAGGTTTGTGCCAGAACGTCCGCTGTCGATTGTTGGTGCACATTTGTTGGGGTATTTGTCGATTTGCACGGTTGTGGTTCCAAAACGCCGGGCCGGTGCGCTTACGTGCACCGAGAGAAGGCGATCTGGAGCTATGTGTAATCCAGCTTTTGGTGCAAAAAGATGGGCAATGGGTTTTCTTGGGGCGGCGCTCAGGCCGCTGGCTGCTAAGGTAATGGATAGAAGTGTTCGCGGGTATGTCTCACTTACAAGCTCCCAATGGTTCAGGTTATGGTATTGCGTTGGCTGTTTTTTGTGATGTTACTGCTGGCTGGCGGCTGCGCCAGCCCGGGCCCGCCCGCCTCGCCGGTGGCGCCGCCCGATTCGGTGGTGTTGGCCGGTGCCCTGTCGGGTGCGCCTCTGTTGGGGCGGCCGTACGAGGCCAGTGAGCTGCCCGAGGAAGAACTGTTCGCGCTGAGCCGCTCGCAACAGCTTTTTGCCGAGGAGAATACCGGCCATGTTCGGGGTGAGTTCCAGAAGGCCCGGGCCCTGCACAATGCATTGCTGCTCAGCACCAATCACGGCATTCGCTATTATCCTTACTTGACGTTGCCGCCCGGCCGGGCATTCGAGAATCGGGTGGCCAACTGCGTCAGCTTTACCTTGCTGTTTGTGGCTATGGCACGGCACCTGGGGCTCAATGCCGAGTTCAATGAGGTGGACGTGCCCGATGCGTGGGATATGCGCGCTGACGAGACGGATGACTACTTTGTGTTGTTGCGGCACGTCAACGGGGTTGTCAATCTGCGCGATCGCAGTCAGGTAATCGTCGACCTGGAGATGGAGCGCTACAGTCCCGTGTATCCGCAGCGGGCGATTTCCCCCGAGTCGATGGCGGCGCTCTACTACAACAACCGGGCCATGGAACTGATGACGCTCGGGCAAACTCAGGATGCGTTTCTGTATCTGCGCAAGGCGCTCACGCTCAGTGCTGACCGGGCCTATATCTGGAGCAATCTGGCGGTGCTCTATCGGCGCGCGGGCTTTGCACAGGAGGCGGAGGCGCTCTATCAGCAGGCGCTGCAGGTCCGGGGCGATGATCTTACCGCGATCACGAATCTCGGGGGGCTGTACCGGCATATGGGCGAGTGGGCGCTGGCCGATAAGCTGGCGGAGTTGGCCGAGCGCCATCGCCGGGCCAATCCTTACTATTTATACACGCTGGCGCGGCGCAATCTGGATCGGGAGGAGTGGGATCGGGCCTACGATTGGGTGCAGCAGGCGATTGCCAAGGAGCCGGGTGAGCCTCGGTTCTATGAGTTGCTGGCGGATATTTATGAGCATCGGGGGGATGGTGAGCGTGCCCGGGCGTTGCGGGAGCATGCGGAGTCGTTGTTGCCGGATTTTATGCTTTAGCTTGGACGGCCACTGGGGTCGGTAGTGCCTTTGGCAAACGCGGTGAATACATCCTTGTAGCTCCCGCGCGTCATCCCTGACGCGAGGGTTGCCAAAGGCACTACCGACCCCAGTGGCTTCAGTGCCAGCTAAGTCGGGACCGGGTGTACCTTTACGAGGACGTCTGCCGCCTGGATGGCGGCAGTCGAGCCCCCATGGACGACCCACAGGGAAGTGGGAAGTGTCCCGAAGCGCCGGGAGCGCGTAGGGACCGGGTTTACGGCGTGCCTCGTAAAGGTACACCCGGGCCCGACTCCCCCAATACGTTAGTCGAGTTCGAAGTGGACCCGGCGGTCGTTGCCTTTGGGGTGCCAGGGGTCGGGCACGTAGTGGGTGTGTTCCAGCATCTTGTAGTGCTCCAGGGTGTTCTGCGCTTCCCTGGCCCCGGTCGGCATAGCCAGGCCATTGACGCTCTGGAAATAGAGCACACAGGAGTCGCGCCAGCGGATCGCATCGCGCAGCTGGATCTCGAGCAGGGCCTTCACATGCTGGTAGCGCTGCTCGTCGATCAACCCTTCCACTTCGGCCCAGCGGGCCTGCATGTCTTTCACCTGTTGTACGCCTTTGTCGTACTTGTACACCAGCTCTTCCCACAACGTGCGGCCGGAGTTCATTTCGTGACCCCAGGGTACGTGGTGGAACCAGAGCAGGAAGTCTTCGTCGATCTCGTCCAGGTTGGCGAAGTGTGAGCGCACGGGTTCGTGGTATTGCTCGACGGCGTTGGAGCCGGTCTCGGTGCGGTCGAAGCCGATGCCGTCTTCGGTGGCGCGGTGGTAGTACCAGGCGGTCCAGTCCATGCGCTCGGCGTAGTCGTACCAGGGCGCGGGGCCGTAGTGGTGGCCCTGGGCGTAGAGGTGGGTCAGGCCCAGGGGGTTGCGGTAGTTGACGCCCGCTTCCCGGGAGATGTCCATGACTTCGTAGAGCGGGGCCAGGAAGTCCGCGTTGTTGGTGAAGGTCATGCGCAGCCACTCGTCGGCGATGTCGTCCGAGGTCAGTTCATAGTCCCAGGCCATGCGGCCAAAGGCGTACCAGCTGGATTGCACGAAGGGGTGGCCGGTCCAGTTGCGATCGGTCCCGGGGTTGATGACGCCGGCCATGCCGGTCTGGGAGTACTCGAAGACCTCGCCGCCCAAAATCCGGCCGACGGTGCTGCCTTCGCCCTGGGCATAGGTGTCGGCCTGGAGCACTTCTTCAAACAGCGGACCCTGGTAGGCCAGGTGGTAGGAGAAACCGAAGTACTCCTGAGTGACCTGCAGCTCCAGCATGATGTTGGTCTCTTTCAGACCGCCGAACAGGGGCGAGAAGGGCTCCCGGGGCTGGAAGTCGATGGGGCCGTTCTTGATCTGGAGGATCACGTTGTCCATGAACTTGCCGTCCAGGGGCATAAACTCGTCATAGGCCTCGCGGAAGCGGTCTTTCTGCTCCGGGTCGTAAACGAATGCCCGCCAGAAGATCACACCGCCGTGGGGCTCTACCGCCCGGGCGAGCATGTTGGCGCCGTCGGCGTGGGTGCGGCCGTAGCCGTGGGGGCCGGGCTCGCCCTCAGAATCCGCTTTCACCAGAAAGCCACCAAAGTCGGGGATGTGCTCGTAAACGCGATCGGTGGTGTCTTTCCACCACTGCTGTACGCGCGGGTCGAGGGGGTCGGCGGTATCCACGTCGCCAAAGGCGCGGGGCGCATCAAAGTTCAGCGAGATGTAGGTCTTGATGCCGTATTGACTGAATACGCTGGCCAGGGCGGCGACCTTTTCCAGGAACTGGTCCGTCAGGATGCGCGGGTCGGCGTTGACGTTGTTGATCGCGGTGCCGTTGATGCCCAAAGAGGCGTTCATGCGCGCATAGTCGTGGTAGCGGGGGTTGTCCTTCCATTCGGGCAGGGTGCCCCAGTCCCACAGGGACAGGCCGGCATAGCCGCGCTCGACCCGGCGATCCAGGTTATCCCAGTGATTGACCACCCGGTGCTTGACCTTGGGGGCCTCGGTGATGGCAATATCACCGATGTGTTGTTGCGTCTGTAATTTGCGCAGCAGATGGAAAGCGCCGTAGAGCACGCCGGTATCGCCCTCTGAGGCGATTACGGTGGCGGGGCGGCCGTTGACCCGGGTCGACTCGATAATGAAGCCTTCGGGACCTACGGCGGCCAGGCGTTCGCCCCAGTCCAGACCGGCAACCAGTGCCGAACTCTCCGGGGTACCGATCACCAGAGAGCCGCGGCGTTGAATGCTGTCGGCAGTGGACAGGTCGCGCTCGAGCAGGCCTTCAAGGCCCATGACCAGTTCGCGCTGGGCGGACTGCAGGACCTCGGAATCCCCCTGCACCACCAGGTGCTGGAGCTGCGTGCGGTAGCTGCGCAGCAACTGTGGGTCGGTGACCGGTTGGTAGCGCAGCCACATGTCGTAGCCGTCTTCGGCGTTGGCCTTGAGTGCCGCCCCCAGGGCGGTCACCAGAATGACACCTATTAATAAGAGTTTATTCATATTGTAAGCCTATGGAAGCTCGGTTGACGGAAAATCACTTGATGAATATCAAACTATGATAAAGTCATTTGTACTATATTGAAAGCGACTGACTATTAAGTCCTGTTAAGGACCGCAAACGAAAAAGCTAACGATAAGGTAGAGCATCCCTATGACTGAGATTCGCCGAGCCACCACTGAATGGCAGGCCATGACCCCGGAGCGTTTCCGCGCGGAGGTGCAGCCTCTGTATCGCCCCGCCGTGTTTCGCGGCTATGTCAAACACTGGCCGGCGGTACAGCGGCAGGCGCAGTCCCTGTCCACTTACGTGGATTACCTGCAGCAGCTCGACAGTGGTAAAGAGGTGGTCACCTACACGGGCGATTCGGCCATCGGCGGGCGTTTTTTCTACCAGGACGATCTGGAGGGCTTCAACTTTGAGCGTATTGCCGAACCTTTCAGCCGCGCACTGGCGCGGATTCTGGATGCCGCCGAGCGACCTGAACCACCGGCAATCTATACCGGCGCCGTCAGTATCGCTGACACCGTGCCGGAGTTCGCCCGTGAACACCGTTGTGACCTGGCGGGTAACACGGCCGTAGCGCGTATCTGGGTGGGCAATCGGGCCAAGGTGTCGACCCACTACGATATGCTCGATAACGTCGTCTGTGCGGTGTCCGGCCGGCGGCGCTTCACGCTGTTTCCCCCCGAACAGTTGGTGAACCTGTATGTCGGTCCCATTGACTTTACCCTGTCGGGTCAGCCGGTGAGTATGGTGTCACTGGATGAGCCGGACCTGGCGCGCTACCCGCGCTTTGCCGAAGCCCTGGAGCATGCCGAAGTGGTGGAGCTTGAGCCCGGCGATGCGCTCTATATCCCCAAGCTCTGGTGGCACAATGTGGAGTCGCTGGAGCCGGTCAACACCATCGTCAATTACTGGTGGAACGCCACCGAACTGGGCCCGGACGCGGCCTTTACCACCATGATGCACGGCCTGCTGACCATCAGCCACTTGCCCGAGCCGGAGCGCCGGGCCTGGCGTGCCTTCTTTGATCACTATGTGTTCCGCCCGGAGGGCGATCCGGTTGCGCATATCCCGGAAGAAAAGCGCGGGGTACTGGGGCGCATGACGCCCAGACTGTATCAGGCGCTCAAGCGCCAGGTGTTCGAGCTGCTGCGCCGCTCCTGACGCGGCGCAGGGGTGACACGCTAGGCGCCCAGGCGCTGGTTTTTACGCTCGATCAATTGCTCCATCTGCCCGAGCGATGCAATCATCATGTAGGCCGCCTGCAGGTGGCCTGAGCGGTGCATGGCCACGACCTGCTCCGGGGTCAGGGCGTCGAGTGCGTCCTGGCTGATTGTGTACAGGCCGTTGATTTCGCGCCGCTCGCCGTTGCGAAACTGGATTTCGAAATTGGCCGGCACAATCATTTCCTGTTCCAACAGGGCCTGAATGAAATCCTGGGTTTCCACGAAACCGTCTTTCAGGGTTTTCAGCACCGAGGTCATGTTTTCAGTGAAGGGTGTTGGGAAGCCCCGGTCGTTAAACAACGCCTCGCCGTCCTGTTCGCTGATGCGCTCGCTCTGCATGTCGATCAACATGACATGCTCTTCTTCACCCGCCGGTGTGGTTTGCGCGCCGATCATAAACGGGTGGCGGCGGATATTCAGGGGCACATAGCCCACCTGCCAGCGATCCTTCTCCACAAACAGATTTTCACCGGGATCAAAACCGAAGAGTGCGACACAGGCGAACTGGCCGGTGTCCTCATTCTTGGTCAATAACACCGGAAAGTGCGACGCCAGGCGCTGAAATTCCTGGGTAATGACCGAGCAGTTGCGACTGACCGGACCGACAACGGTGCGGGCGTCGCCGAGTACGCGGGTGTTTTTATGGGTGTTGCTATCGAGCAGTACCGGTTCGCTCATAGTGACCTCTTGTGTGTTTTACGTTCTGGTTATAGTTTTTGAAAGCCGTAGTCATGGACCTTGTTGAGCAACGCCCGGTTGCTCGGTAGTTTGGACACCATCATACGGGTAATGCGATCATTTTCCTGCAGTTGCCGCTGGGCAAAAGCACGTTCCTGGGGTGTCAGGCGGATGTGATCGGATTCGGTTTTGAAACCCATGCCATAGAGCACGTACTGGTAGCTGGCCGCGGGGAAGACTTCCCGTCGGCTGGTAAAGTCGTGATCCCAGGGGTGCTGGTAGCGCCACAGGGCCATCAGTTCATTGAGGCTGTCGGGAATGGTATCCGGATCGCAATTGTCGATCCAGAAATCATTGTCCGTGCGCTGGGTCAGAATGTAATGCAACTTCAGAAAGTCGATGATCCGGTCCCAGCGGTAGCGAAAGGTCTGGTTGAAGCGCTTGGCGATGGTGTCCATGGCTTCGCGGCAGGTGGGCATCTGTTCGCTGATCATTTCTGCGGACAATTCCACGAGCACCAGAGCCGAGGCTTCAAGCGGTTCGAGAAAGCCGGCGGACAGGCCCACGGCGACACAGTTGTTCTGCCAGAACACCTGCCGGTGTCCCGGACGAATGGGGATCTTGCGAAAACTCAGCTCCTTGGCGCGCGCTTCGCCTACGCTCTGTGCGATGTAGCGGGTCAGGGCTTCGGCGGCGCGCTCCTCATCCGTATGGCGACTGGAATACACGTGGCCGACGCCGCGCCGGCTCTGCAGGCCAATATCCCAGATCCAGCCAGCGGCCTGCCCGGTTGAAATCGTGTGTGAGGCAATGGGATCGTCTTCGCTAGAGTAAGGCACTTGTGCGGCGAGGGCCGAGTCGACAAAAAGCACATCGCTTTTGTCGATAAAGGGGACCTGATAGTGCTTGTCGATCAGCAGGCCGTGAAAACCGGTGCAGTCGATAAACAGGTCGCCTTTAATCTCGCCGCTGGCCTGGGTGTCCACGGCGGCAATGTCGCCATTGTCTTTGCTGATAACTCGGGTGACGTTGTCGCAGGTATAGTTAACGCCCAGTTTCTCCAGGCAGTGCTTTTTCAGAAACTCGGAAAATTTTCCGGCATTCAAATGGTAAGCGTAGTTGGCGACCGCTTCGTACTCGGGGGTCGCGATACTCTTTGGTGCAAGGCCGTTCTCGCACAGTGCTTCCTGGTAGCACACGGCCGCCGAGAAGGACTTGTCGTGGCCGTTGGTTTGCCAGTAGGGCGCCAGGTTGCCGTGCATAAATCCCTGAGGCAGCACCAGCGGGTGGTAGTAAAAATCGTCGTCGGCGCCGGTGACCCATTTTGCAAACTTGGCACCTTGCTTAAAGCCGACATCGCATTCGCGAATAAAATCGGTTTCTGAGATGCCCATTTTGCGTAAGGTAGTGCGCATGGTTGGCCAGGTGCCTTCGCCCACGCCGATGGGTTTGATGTCCGGTGATTCGACCAGGCTGACGCGCAAGCCGGCGTCGGTATTCGACTGGTGTTGGGCGGCGATGGTGCCTGCAGTAATCCAGCCTGCAGTGCCGCCACCGACGATGACGACTGAGGTAATGGGCTGAGTCATAGTATGTACCTAATAGGGCTTTTATTTAGGTAGTGGCCCGTGCGGTTATTGTGCTGATTCGCACAGGGGCATAATGTCTAAAGTACCAGAAGTTGACGGGCATGCGAAGGGCTTCGGGCGATAAAATTCGCATAAAAAAGGCCGCCCCGGAGGGCGGCCAAACGCACTAAGCTAATACAACAGAGTTGCAGAGGGTTGGCTTAGAAAGAAGCGCGTACACCGAGCGCAAAGCGCGGGCCGGTGGAGATGGCTTCGTACAACTGCTCGTCGTAACGACCGGTTGAACGGTAGCCTTCGCCCGTAAGGTTGATACCTTCGAGCAACACGCTGATGTTTTGGGTGACATCGTAGCTGACGCTTGCGTCCCACTGACCGTAGTCATCCACAAATACCGCGTCGCCACCCTGCAGCTGACAGAAGCACTGCAGGAACTGGTCGCGCCAGTTGTAGGCCAGACGCGCAGACCAGGGGCCCTGCTCGTAGTAACCCACCAGGTTAGCGGAGTTGCTCAGGCCGGTGATGGCAAAGCGCTGGTCAACATCTTGCGGATCGAGTTTGCGATCGGTGTCCACAAAGGTCACGTTGGCGCCCACACCGAAGCCGGTGTAACCAAACTCGTGCTGAATCGCCAATTCGATACCTTCAACGCGGGCCGTCGGGCCGTTCACATCAGAGCTGATGTTGAACATGGCGAGTGACGCTTGCGCCGGCGGCGTCGGATTATCGATGGTGCCGCCCGCGGAGCTCGGATCGGTGACATCATTGATGCTGTCGCGACGGGTACCGCCGACGATGAAGTCATCAATGAATTTGACGAACACGCCTGCAGACACATAGCTCAAGGGTGAGTAGTACCACTCGACACCCAGATCGATGTTGTCAGAGGAGAAAGGTTTCAGGCCAGGGTTGCCAGCGGATGCAGTCAGACCGCCGCCGGGACGGGTGTCGCCAATCGTGCGGGTTGAGCGCAGGCTGCCAATGCCCGGACGGGTGATGGTGCGGCTGGCAGCGAAGCGGCCGACCACGTCATCGGTAATGTCCAGACGCAGAGTCAGGCTCGGCAACAGCACACTGTAGTTTTGCGAGTCGGTGAACTCGGTCAAGCCACCCTCTTCATAGATGGGCTGCATCTGGGTCGGATCGGTAAACTCAAGGCCGATCAGGTTGTTTTCCTGGCCGGTTGAGCTGATATCCGTGCGTTCGAAGCGCATGCCGGTAAGAACGTTCAGCGGCATATCGAAGAAGTAGGTGTCGAAATCCGCTTCCACGTAGGTGGCGAGGGTTTCTTCACGCACCTGGTAGCTGTTGGGCGACCACTCGGTGGGAATTTGGGTATAGCCGTCTCCGGCGGTGGCCCAGATCACATCGAACACGTCTTGCGGGTTGTAGTACACCCAGCGGTCGGGCAGGTTCTCGTTACCGCTGAACTGGCTCAGGAAGCCGCTGCCGGTGCGGGTGCGACCGGAAAGATCAACATTGTCGTTCAGGTTCGGGTAGCCGTAGAAGCCGCCGAACTGCTCAACCACATTCATGTCAGCGCCGCCATGGGCGTTGTACTTGAGGCGGTTGTTTTTCTTCTGGTCGGTGAACATCAGGCCCGAGCGCAGAGTCAGGTTGTCGTCCTCCCAGGTACCGGCGATACGGAACTGGTTCAGATCGTCGACCGTGTTGCCGCTCTGGATATCGTTGCGGTGCGCGCGCAGACCTGCCTGCCAGATTTCGCCATCGGGGCCGGTGCCGGTTTCGGCTGAATCCGGATCGATGTTATTGGCGGCCGCATAGGACTGACAGTTGGCTTCGGTGGTGTCGGTCCAGTTGCCGTTACCACAGAAAGGCGCCTGGACGCGATCCGGGTTTGCATCGTAGATATTGGTCAGTACCGGAAGCTCGGCGCCGTCGATGATCTGGAAGCGCTGCTGGTTGCGGTAGCCGATGATCGCTTGATACTGGTTGAACTCGCCGCCCGGGTTCTGCTCGGAGCGGGCCATGTTGGCATCCAGGCTCAGGTTGAAGCGATCAGTCAGCTGCCAGTCGACGTTGACACCAAAAGAGTTGTTCTCTGACGCGTTGGCGCCCCAATCCTGAATGTTATCGAAAGTACCTTCTTCGAACATGTCGATAACGGTGCCGTTCTCGTTAATCACTACGTCACTCAGAGCGCCGGAGTTAAACCAAACGCCGAACTGAGAGTATTCCCAATCGTTTTCCAGTTTTGAGTAGAGATAGTCTGCGGTGACGGTCAGGTCAGCGTTAGGCGCGTACTGGAACGTCAGGGCCGCGTTGGTGCGCTCGCGCTCGGTGTCGCGCACCGAGATGTTGTAGTTCTGCGCAAAGAACAGGTTCGGCGTCTGATTGACTTCCGGGTTGGTGATGGCGCCGTCAGCGTAGTTGGTGTTCGGGCGCCAGCCGTCTACGGCTACCCGCTCTTGCTCGTACTTACGCTGTTGGTAAGACACGGCGAACAAGACGCCGATGGTGTCATCGGCAAAGGTGTTGCTGAACAGGGCTGAGACCTCAGGCGTGATATCACCCTGATCGGTATCGGTCACACCTTTGAGTGTGCCGGCGGCACGGAACTGGCCGATATCCAGCGGACGCGCGGTGGTGACGTTGATACTGGCACCGATACCACCTGACGGATCAGTGGCGTTTGCGGTTTTGCGCACTTCGACGCCGTTGACCAGCTCGGCCGCCAGGTCGTTGAAGTTGAAATCACGGCCGTCGCTACTGGACGGCATTTGGCGACCGTTGACCATAACCAGGTTATAGGTCGGGCCCATGCCGCGAACGCTCACGGAGTTACCTTCACCGGCACTGCGGTCGATAGAAACACCGGGAACACGTTGGAGAGATTCTGCCAGGTTGGCATCGGGGAAGCGGCCGATGTCTTCGGCGGCGATGGCGTCGACCACACCGCTGGAGTTACGTTTAATATCCTGAGCGCGCTCCAGAGAAGCACGGATACCGGTGACCACGACCTCTTCCAGGATGGCCTCATCCTGAGCCAGGGCGGTACCTGCCATACCAGCCATTGAAGAGGCCATAGCAACAGACAGCATTGCCTGGGATAGTTTGTTTTTTCTGAACATATGTCTTTGAACTCCCATTAATTTTTATGACGGAGCCAACAACTAGGGCAACCAGATACAGCAAAAATCTGATTAATAGTTATTAGTCAGCAGGACTATTACACTCGCTGAACTCATTGTCAATATGACTAACAGGTGGATTTGGAATGACGCGGGATTTTTTTATGACTGATCGAAATGCTTCGAGATGATTCATATGCCAAAGAGTTTCTATTTATTCGCTAACATTTTTTAACATCTTGATGTTGCGACTTTTTGGGCATAAAAAAGGGCGGCCCGCCGTCGCGGTGCCGCCCTGATGGCGAGAGTTTTTCTAACGCTTAGATGTAACGGTTGACGATATTCTCGTACAGTTCTTGCTGACCGCTGGTCTGCTTGGGCTCGCCCACGGCGTTGCCGATTTCAGCCAGCTGCTCGAGGCTCAACTTGCCTGCTTCATAGTCTGCACCTTTGCCGGCGTCAAATGAGGCGTAGCGCTCTTTGCGCATTTTCTCAAAGGAGGATTCGCGCACGATGCGATCGGCAATGATCAGCGAGCGGGCAAACACGTCCATGCCGCCGATGTGACCGTGGAAGGTATCGTTCAGGTCGGTGGAGTTACGACGACGTTTGGCGTCGAAGTTTACACCGCCACCCTGGAAGCCGCCGCTGCGCAGCAAGACCAACATCATTTCGGTGGTTTCGTTGATGTTGTTGGGGAACTGGTCAGTATCCCAGGCATTCTGGTAATCGCCGCGGTTGGCGTCGATGGAACCGAGCATGCCGGCGTTGGCCGCCACTTGCATCTCGTGATCCATGGTGTGTTGTGCCAGGGTCGCGTGGTTGGTTTCGATGTTCAGTTTGAAATCTTTATCCAGGCCGTGGTGACGCAGGAAGCCAATAACGGTTTCGCTGTCGAAGTCGTACTGGTGCTTGGACGGCTCCATGGGCTTGGGCTCGATCAGGAAGTTGCCTTTGAAGCCATTGGCGCGGCCGTAATCGCGGGCCATGGTCAGGAAGCGGGCCATGTGCTCCTGTTCGCGCTTGATGTCGGTGTTGAGCAGGCTCATGTAACCTTCGCGACCACCCCAGAAAACATAGTTCTCACCGCCCAGGGCGATGGTGGCGTCGATGGCGTCCTTGAGCTGGGCGCCGGCGTAGGCGACCACATCAAAGTCAGGGTTGGTAGAGGCGCCGTTCATAAAGCGCGGGTTGGTAAACAGGTTGGCAGTGCCCCACAGCAGCTTAACACCGGATTCCTTTTGTTTGGCTTTGGCCAGCTCTGTCCACGCATGCAAACGCTTTTGGGTTTCGGCGCGCGAGCCACCCTCTTCAATCACGTCGACATCGTGAAAGCAGTAGTAGGGCGTGCCCAGCTTGGTGAAAAACTCAAAGGCCGCGTCCAGCTTCATGCGGCTGCGGGTGTCGGCGTCTTTGCCTTCGCTCCAGGGGAAATGGAAGGGGCCAGGGCCGAACGGGTCATGACCGGCGCCACAGAAGGTGTGCCAGTAGCACACGGCAAATTTGAAGTGCTCTTTCAACGTTTTACCGGCAACCACTTTATTCTCGTCGTACCATTTAAACGCGAACGGGTTGTCCGATTCCGGGCCTTCGTATTGGATCTTGTCGACCCCGGGGAAGTATTCTTTGTCGCCTAGTGTAATGCTCATGATGTAACCCTTGATGTCAGTGTTAAGTGTGCAAAGTGTTTAGTTGGCCTCGGCCAGACGTCGGTCGACGGCAGCGCGCCACTGACCGTACAGCTCCTGATAGCGACTCTGCAGAGCCGCATCCGGTTCGATCACCGCCTTGCGCGTAAGTGTGCGGAAGACGTCGGCGCGACTGCTGTAGTAGTCGCAACCCCAGGCCGCCGCCCGGGCTACGCCCTCGGCGGTATCGGTCTGGTAAAGTTCAAGCGGTGCCTGAGTGAGGTTAACAAAGGCACTGCTGAAAATGGGGCTTAAAAACATGTTGCTGTGACCGGCGCGCACCACGCGGGTTTCCGCGCCCAGCCCCTTGATCAGTTCAAAGCCCAGGTTCATGGCGTAGGCTACGCCCTCCTGAGTGGCGCGTGCGACGTGTTGGGCGCTGTGGCGATTCAGATCCAGGCCGTCCATCTGGGCGGACAGGAGCTTGTTGCGCATAACCCGCTCGGCACCGTTGCCGAAAGGGAAGACCCGGAGCCCGTCGCTGCCGGGCTCGATTGCCTCGGCCAGCTCGTTCAGGGCCGGGTAGGACAGATCACCACCAGCGCTGAGCAGACCTCGCAGCCAGCTGTTCATGCGTCCGGCACCATTGATACAGGCCAATAGACCCTTGTGAGCCGGAGCGTCGCCCTTGTTCACATGCAGGAAGGTGTTGATGCGCTGGTCCGGATCGGCAATGTTTTTGTCGGTAACCGCATAGACCACACCGGACGTACCAGCGGTGGTGGCGACGTCGCCGGGTTCCAGGACGTTCAGGCTCATGGCGTTGGCGACCTGATCGCCGGAGCGGAAGGCCAGCTTGGCGCCGGGCTTGATACCCAGCTCATTGGCCGCAGCCTCGCTCAGTTCACCCTGAATTCCCAGGTTGGGTACCTGGGTGGCGAGCAGGCTCGGATCAATGTGCCAGTGCTCGAGTAACTTGTCGGCGGCTTTGCCTTCAGCAAAGTCCCAGAATACCCCTTCAGACAGGCCCGAGGCGGTGGTGGTGAATTCGCCGGTGAGTTTGTAGGCAACGTAATCGCCTGGCAGCAGAATTTTGTGAATTTTGCTGTAGACCTCGGGCTCGTTCTCTTGCACCCAGCGCAATTTGGCCGCGGTGAAGTTGCCCGGTGAGTTGAGCAGGTGTTTCATGCACCAGTCGCTGCCCAGGGCGTCAAAGGCTTTTTCACCGGTGGCGACCGCACGGCTGTCACACCAGATGATCGAGGGACGCAGGACGTCGCCCTGAGCGTCGACGGCCACCAGGCCGTGCATCTGGTAGGAGATGCCGATGGCGCCGATGGTGTCTTTCAATGCCGGTTTTTCGGCCCACATCTGGGCGCAGCCCTGGCGGATGGCGTCCCACCAGGCCTCGGGCGATTGCTCGGCCCAGCCGCTTTGGGGGGCGTCGATGCGCATTTCCTGAGGCGGATAGGTGGCGCTCGCGACTCGCTCGCCGGTCGCGCCGTCGATAACCGCGAGTTTGACTGAGGAGCTGCCGATATCCAATCCGAGAAGGTGCATAGTCTGTCCTGTAGCAGGCATTGCAAACGGGGGTTGCAAGGCAAATTAATCAATCTGTCCGATGGGCACTGACGAAACATTATTTAGGCTTCTGGGCCGCTATGCTCTGGTGCACGCGCACGGAATCGAACAGCATGGCGATATGCTTATGGTATATTTGACATTAATGTTTGTACAGAGTTTGACAGAAAAAAAATATTAATACAAAAAAAGCCCCGGTTTTACGGGGCTTTGATCGATGTTAGCGCTCACTCACAGGTTGTTCATCGGTCCTGAAGGGGCTGGCAGGGAGACCCTCGCGGTTGCACAGGTTGGCGCCCTCGGGATTGTCTGCCCAGGCGTAGCGCACCATCTGGGGGCGGCGTACCTCGGGGTTGCTGACCTGTATCCGGTCTCCCCGGATGCGGGCCTGGGCCCAGACAAACTCGCCATCCTCTCCCGCAATCGCGAAGTGCTGCAAGGGCTCTCCATCGCAGCTGGCGAGGCCGCCGCCGGTGTGCTCGAAGCTGATATCGATGCGATTGCGGCGCACGCGCGCCTCCTTGAACAGGGGCCCGGAGTATACGAGGTTCTCCTCGCCATAGGCGATGGCCCGGGCTGCCAGTGCCAGACGCTCACCCACTGAGGCCTTGTCGAGGGGGTGAATGTCGTTCCACTCGCCTACGTCGATGGCAACGGCCATGCCGGTGTGTGCGACGCCCAAGGTCTGCTTTTGAGCTTCCCGCAGGCGGGCCCAATGGCTGTCGGTGGGTTGCTCGTGAGCGGCCATGTAATTGGCGAGCTGTACGAACAGGAAGGGCAGCTCATCGTTGTTCCAATGTCCGCGCCAGTCCTCAATCAGGGTTTCGAACAACTCGGCGTACTCGCCGTAGCGCCCGGCGTTGGATTCGCCCTGGTACCAGATGACACCGGTAAAGGGCACCTTGTGCAGGGGCGCGATCATGCCGTTGTAGAGCCCCAGAGGTTTCCAGCGGATGAAGGTGGAGCCACCTTTGGCGGGCATTTGCGCTCCCAGCCGGTAGTGCCACTCGCCGGTGAGGTCGATGCTCTCGCCTTGCCACTCCAGCTCGTAGTCCTTGTCCTCCCAGAAGCCTGGACGCCCGCTTTCGCTCACCAGGCGCACGGTGAGGGTGTTGGTGCCGGCTTTGAGCACGCCTTCGGGCAGACGGTACCAGCGGGGTGGGTACTGGTACCAGGTACGCCCCACCAGTTCTCCGTTGAGGAAGGTGGCGTCGGCGTCAGTCATGGTGCCCAGGTTCAGAAAGGCCGGCTTGCCGGCCCAGGAGTCCGGGACTTCGATGGTTTTACGCAGCCACCAGACGCCGTTGACCGGCTCTTCCGGATCGCTCCAGAAACGGGGCAGCTCGATGGTATCCCAGTCGCTGTGGTCGTAATCACTGCGGGCCCAGTGGAAGCTGCCGTTGCGCAGCCCGCGGTCGGTGCGTTCAAGGGCTTCATCCCACTGGGCGGCACGGGACTGGTCGGCAAGGGTGATTTCGTCGATCAGGTCGTCGTCGCGAAAGCGCTTGCCCTCTTCAAGATGGTGGGGGAATGCCTTGAGGCCCTCCTCGCTGATCCAGGCTTCGATGGGAGACCCACCCAGGGCGGCATTCATGACGCCGATGGGCACGCCCGTGTGCTGGTGCAGGTCTTTGGCGAAAAAGTAGACCACAGCGGCCACATCCCAGACGGTCTCCGGGGTGATGGCGACCCACTCACCGCCGTCCAGGTCCACTTCGGGGGCCTTGAAGTTGTAACGGTCGGGCACGTAGAAATAGCGGATTTCGGGGAAATCGGCGCGGGCCATTTCGTCGCGGTTGATGGTCTTGGTGCGGCCCATGGGGAGTTCCATGTTGGATTGACCCGAGGCCAGCCAGATGTCGCCCACCAGAACGTCGTTCAGGGTAATGCGGTTGTTGCCCTCGACCACGAGCTGCTCGGGGCCGCCGGCGCCCTGGGGCGGGAGGGTGACTTCCCAGTGGCCCTCGGCGTCGGCCTCGGTGGTGTAGCGCTCGCCCCGGAACTCGACCCGGACGGCCTCGCCCGGATCGGCCCAGCCCCACACGGGCACCGGGGTATCGCGTTGCAGAACCATACCGTCGCTGACCAGTTGGGGCAGTCGGACATCGGCCATAAGGGGGTTGGGCAGCAGTGCCGCCGCATAAACGCCGAATAGCGCGAGTAGGGTGAATTTTTGCATAAGGTTGAATCCGTCAGTGTCACAGTAAAGCGCCGGGTAGAGGCAGCGCGGACAAGGCGTTAGCGGGTCAACAAACAACAAAAAAGCGCAGTACCGAGGTACTGCGCTTTTTCTCTTGCTGGCGACTAGCGCATTGTTCCTCGCGAGTTACCTTAGAAGGTAGCCTGCAGGATCAGTGCGATGCGGCGGTCGTTCACAAACCAGGAGCGACCGGTACGCGTGTCGTTTTCATCCAGAACCATGCGTGTTTCGGTCTGGGTGTTGAGCAGGTTGGTGCCCTGCAGTCCGACTTTGATTTCCGGTGTGACGTTGTAGAACACCGAGCCATCCAGGAAGCCCTGACTGGTGTTCCAAATCGGCGCACCGCTGATCACGTCACGGGTGGTGATCAGATACTCAGACCGCCAGTTGTAAGCCAGACGCGCTGCCCAGTCATTCTTCTCGTACATCGCCACAAAGTTGGCGGTGTGACGGGACTGACCGCGCAGAGGCAGCGTCAAAGACTCGATATTGACGGGGTTCATACCCGGCTGCGGCGGTGCCACTTCATCACCTGGCTCGGCCTCAGTCGGGGCGTCACTTCCGGCGAAATTGGGAATGCCCTCAGAGTCGATATAGGTGTAGTTCGCCTGGATACCGAATCCGTCCCAAGGCGCCGGCAGCATGTCGTAGAACTGCTGATAGGCGATTTCAAACCCTTGCAAGTGACCGTCACCGCCATTTCGGGTGGTGGTCATTTCCACAGGCTGAGTAACACCGCTGTTCGGGTTGTTGTAAGTCTGTGGGAAAGAGCCTTCGATAAAGAAGTTTTTCAGATCTTTATAAAAGGCACTGAAGGTCATTGAGCCGACCGGTGCAAAATACCACTCCAGCGCGGCGTCGAACTGCCAGGATTCCATCGGTGCCAGATCCGGGTTGCCGCCGCTGCCGGTCCACTGAACCGGGTTGACGTCGGCAATATTCCGGCCTTCATCGATGGGCTCATCGGGATCGACCTCTTCCTCGATGATTTCGCCATCCTCTGTGATGTAAGCCACCTGCAGCTGACGCGCACCCAAGACAGCGCGGTTGCGGACTTCAGACATGTCGGGCCAGGCAATGGCTTTGGACACCGCGAAGCGGGCAATCCAGTCGTCATTGAGGTCGACGCGCAAGTTGAAGCTGGGCAGCACATCGGTATAAGTACCGGTGTTGCGGGTCAGCTCGGCGGTATCGTTACCGAAGGCGCGCTCTTCCTCGGTAAGCCAGTTGCGTGCTTCGCGAGAGTAAGCCAATTCGCGCAATACCGCATCTTCGCGGTTCTGCGGGTCGTTGTCCCACTCTTCCTCGTTGCCTTCGTATGGATCCACTCGACCTTCAGCCCACTCGCGAATCACCTCTGGATCGGCGCGAACGTCTGGCGCACCTTCCGGGGGCGGCGTTCCGGGGACCAGGTCAGGAAAGATCACCGAACCGATAGCAATACGGTCAAGTTCGACATAACGGACACCGAAGTTACCGGTTGCGCGACGGCCTGCGATTTCAGATTCGAAATCGAAGCGAACGTAGCCTGCAGAGTTGCGCTCGGTGGTGTCGTAAATCTCAGGTTCCTGGAAGTACGTACCGGGAATCACGTCGGCGCGATTCTGGTAGGGCTCCCAGATGCCGTCACCCTCAGGGTTGTTCTGGGGCAGCTGACGACCTTCGATGACTTCACGTACCAGGGACTCTTTCGGGAACAGGAAGCCGTCTCCGGGAATGCTGACGACGCCACCGCGGTGGAAGTCGGACCAGTCAATCCATTCGTATTCGGTGCTCAGCTCTTCGTTCTCGTTGAGCCACATGGCGCCAGCACCGCCACCCGGTCCCCACTCGGCGCCGATATGGCCCCAGTTGTAGGAGGTTTGACGAACCACCTGATTGCGGTCGGCGTAGCGCACGCCGGCTTTTACGCTGGTCAGGAAGGGCATGTCGTCCAGGTGATGTGTGGCGTCAAACCGGTAGGCCCGCAGTTCGCCCTCAGAGCGCTCATAGTGGTCCATGGCCGAGCGCCACCAGTAGTTTTCCGGGTTCTGGAAGTACCACTCTGAGCCCACCAGATCCGGGTTCCAGGGTGCGGCCTGAGGCTCGTAGTCCTCGTCAAAACCTTCTGTACCGCGACGGCCGTCCCAGGGTTCAACGATAGCCAGGCGTGGCGTACTGCCGGTGGTGTCAAAGTTCTGCAGGGCGTAGAAACCGTTCGCGATCTGCAGGTCGTCATCGCTCGCTGTGGCATCAACAAACTGAATGTCCGCTTCCAGATCCCAGCGATCAGACGGGCTCCATTGGAAGTTGAAGCTCAGATCGTCAGTGATGGTACGGGTGTCTTTTACACGGGTATCAGCCTGGAACTTTTGACCGAAGTATTCGTTGTCCGGTGCGCCGCCACTGGCACCGCGCCAGCCGCAGCAGTCGGTAATATAGCCTGCTTCAAACACGCCGTCGTCGCGCCAAGCAAACTCGCTGTTCGGGTGCGGGCGGGCACGACGGGTTTCCGCGCCGGCCAGGCTGCCATCGTCATCACCGTAGCCACCCTGATACTTGACCGCGTTCTCTTTCCAGGTCAGGCGAGCGTCTGAACGCAGAAATTGGGCGGTTGCTTCCATGGTGCCGTCGGGGCTGGCCCATTGACCGGCAGCGGCAAAACCGCGGCGAGTCCGATCATCTTCTTTGGTGAAGAAGTTGGAGCCGTTGGTCATCCACACCCGGCCGTCATCGCGGGCAACTACGCTTGAAGG
This sequence comes from Marinimicrobium alkaliphilum, assembly GCF_003259155.1. Classification (GTDB taxonomy): domain Bacteria; phylum Pseudomonadota; class Gammaproteobacteria; order Pseudomonadales; family Cellvibrionaceae; genus Marinimicrobium_A; species Marinimicrobium_A alkaliphilum. The sequence continues at coordinate 289,860 of NZ_QGMQ01000006.1, read as the reverse complement.
CGCATTCAGGTCTTCGGCATTGTAGAGTACATAGGCGTCACTCTGGATACCGTGGGATTCGCTGTACAGCTGGGAGTAGGAGGCGTTGAACAGCAGACCAAACTCGCCGATGTCGGTCATCCAGCGATCGCTGAACAGGCCGGAAATCGTGGGCCCCCACTTTTCTGCCATGTCGCCCCAGGAGAGATCGCCGCTGAGGGCTACTTGGCGACCATCCTGATCAAAGGGCTTGCGGGTACGCAGGCTGACGGTACCACCGATACCGCCTTCGATCATGTCGGCGGATTGGTTTTTGTACAGATCAACACCGCCCATCAGCTCCGGCGGTACGTCCTGGAAGTTCAGGCCGCGACCGGAGTTGGCGCTGAAGGAGTCGCGCCCGTTGAACTCGCTGCGGGTTTGCTGCATGCCGCGCACGACGGCACCGCTGCCTTCGGTACCAAAGTGATCCGGGTCGTCCGGTGCGGCAAAGCGCTCGATGGATACACCGGGCATCCGCTGCATGGCCTCAAGCACACTGCGGTCGGGCAGTGAGCCGATGTCTTCGGCAGAGATGGCGTCGACGAAGGTGTCAGCGTTGCGGCGGATATCCTGCGCGTTCTGCAGGTTCTGGCGCGTGCCGCTGACGATAATCTCTTCGAGAATCATATCCTGGTCGCCGGTCTGCGCCAGGGCTGGTGTGCTCAACGCCATAACAGACAAGGCGAGGAGCGATTTTTTAAAGGTGGCGTTCTGCTTAAGGTTGTCTCGATAAGCCATAACATTAAACCCCGTTGTTATTATGCAACACAGTATTGACCGGAAACCGCTCCTATCCTTACTTGGCTCTGGGCCCGTAGAACAGCAGGCGCGGTACTACCTGTGAACACTTGTTGAATTAGATGAAAGCGTCTCTTGCGTGCCTATTTGCAGCTTCTGCGAGCCCTTTACGTAATAGTCAACAAGACCACTATCCGAAATAGTGCATCATGCTCGCATAATAGTCAAATAGAAAATTAGTCGATTTGCACGACTTTGTCACTTGTTATTTGGGCTGCTGGAATTATTCGCTTTGACTGGGACGACTTCGGGAGGTATAACACGGATATATCATACATAAAGCAATAACGCGCCATTAGGCGCGGTGGTGGAGAGTAGGGCCGTCGGGTGCGACGGCAGGTGTGGCAGTACAGGCATTATCGCGATAGGTTATGCTGCCACTGATCTTTCATTCAGTTAAACATGGGAAAAAATAGGAAGTCTGTTGTGACAACCAAATCCAAGACCCCCAGTCGGCCCCACAGCCGCGTGGAGCCACTGCATATCCCGGACGATGTGATGCCGGGCTTGTCGATTGACAACCTTATCTTTGGCCTTGATCACGGTCAGCTCAAAATCCTCCTGGTCAAGCACAGTGTTGGCCCGGGCAAGGGCCACTGGGCGTTACCGGGCGGCTTTATCAGCATGAAGGAAAACCTGCGCGATGCGGCGTCCCGTCTGCTGAAAAGCCTGACCGGGGTGGAAGACCTGTATCTGGAGCAGCTCAAGACCTTTGGCCGGGTCGACCGCTTCCCCAGTGAGCGGGTGGTGACCGTGGCCTATTATGCGTTGGTCAGTGCCGAGGATTACATTCTGGTGGCGGGGCGTGATGCGACCGATGCCGAGTGGTTTGAGGTCAATGACCTGCCTGAGTTGATTTACGACCATGCCGAGATCGTGGAGTACGGCCGGGGTTTCCTGCGCCATAAAGTCTGCCATGAGCCCATCGGCTTCAACCTGCTGCCGGAAAAGTTCACGTTGCTGCAGTTGCAGGAGTTGTACGAAGCCATACTCGGGGTGAAGCTCGACAAGCCCAATTTCCGCCGCAAGATGCTCAAAATGAACCTCTTGACGCCTTGTAATGAGAAGCAGAAGGGCGTCCCGCATCGCGCCGCCAATCTGTTCCGCTTCGATGCCGATGCCTATTACCGCCTCGCGGAGAAGGGCTTCTCCTTCGAGTTCTAGCCGCTAAACCCTTCTTTACAACTTTTGACGATCCGATCCAAGGGTGCCTTTCCGGCACCCTTGTATTTTGTGCGTATTTTCTATAATCTTATTGTTCAAGTGACTAGAAGATAAGAAGGCCGCTTCACCGGCCAGCGCTTCTGACAAACTCACGAATCAACCTCAGTTAGTGACGCTTATGACTCTGACCCGCACCGTCTGCGCCCTGGCGATTGCCCTGCTGCTCCCTGCCAGTAATGCGCTGGCCATGAAGGACATCCACTACGTCAACAGCGAGCCCCGCCCCGGCGATTTTGTGCTCGTGGGCCCGGCGCAGTTGTCCCCTATCTATGTGGATGACGAAGATCACGGACCGGTGCGACGTGCAGCGGGCTTTCTGCGTGACGATATCGAGCGGGTTACCGGCCAGCGGCCGAGAGTGGTGCGTTCGGCCGAGGACTTGAGCGAGCAGGCGGTCATCATTGGCACCGTGGGGCAGAGCGCCCTGATTGATCGGCTGGTGGCCGAGGGGAAAATCGATCCGAGCGGGATTGAGGGCGAGTGGGACGCCTACCACAAAGAAGTGGTCGACAACCCGCTTCCGGGCGTAGAGCGCGCTCTGGTGATTGTTGGTAGCAACCGGCGAGGCGCGGCCTATGGGGCCTATGACGTCTCCGAGCATATCGGCGTTTCGCCCTGGTACTGGTGGGCCGACGTGCCGATCAAGACCCGCGAGCACCTGTATATCGCCGCCGACACCCGCATTCAGGAAATTCCCGGGGTCAAGTATCGGGGCATCTTCCTGAACAATGAGTGGCCGGCACTGACCACCTGGGTGCACGACAAATTTGACGGCTACCATCACGAATTCTACGAGCATGTGTTTGAACTGATTGTGCGCCTCAAAGGCAACTTCCTGTGGCCCACCATGTGGAACAACGCCTTCGCTGATGAAGACGAATTGAATATGATTCTCGCGCACGAGTATGGCGTGGTTGTGAGTACCTCGCACCACGAGCCGATGATGCGCTGGGATAAAGAGTGGGACTGGTACGGTGAAGGAGCGTGGGAATTTTCCACCAACGCTGAAAACCTGAAAGACTTCTGGCGCGAAGGCCCGAAGCGGCACAAGGGCTATGACAGCATTTATACCCTGGGGATGCGCGGCCAGGAAGATACTCCCATGGCCGAGGGTCAGGATATTGCCTTGCTGGAGTCGATCGTCGACGCTCAACGGGAGATTCTGTCAGAGGTGTTCGATGACCGGCCGCTGGAAGAGGTGCCGCAGGTTTGGGCGCTCTATAAAGAGGTGCAGTATTTCTACGAGGCGGGCATGCGCGTGCCCGACGACGTGATTCTATTGTGGGCCAACGACAACTTTGGCAACCACCGCCGCCTGCCGACGCCGGAGGAGCGCGAGCGCGCCGGTGGTGCCGGGGTCTATTACCACTTTGATTATGTGGGCGGGCCGCGCTCCTATCGCTGGATCAACACCATGCCCCTGAAGAAGATGTGGGAGCAGATGCATCTGGCGTGGGAATACCAGGCCGACCAGATCTGGCTGGTGAACGTGGGTGACCTCAAGCCGATGGAGTATCCCATCGACTATTTCCTGCGTATGGCTTGGGATCCGGAGTATTGGGACCTGGAAAACACCCAGCAGTACGGCGTGCGCTGGGCGACCCGGAATTTTGGGGCCGAGTATGCTGATGACATCTATCAGCTGATTACCGACTACACCCGCCACAACGGTCGGCGCAAGCCTGAAGCTCAGGACAAAGACACTTACAGTGTGCACAACTACCGCGAAGCCGAGCGCATCTATGCGGAACTGGCGGACATGGTTGAGCGTGCCGACGCCTTGTACGAGCGGATTCCCGAGCGCTACCGGGATACCTACGAGCAACTGGTGCGCCACAAGGTCAGGGCGACCGCAAACACCACCAAAATGTATATCGATCAGGCGCGCAACCATCTCTATGCCGCACAGGGTCGGCGCTATGCCAATGAGTACGGTGATAAGGTGCGCGCGGCGTTCGAGTTCGATGCTTATCTGGAGGAGCGTTACCACGCCCTCAATGACGGCAAGTGGGACGGCATGATGCTGGAGACCCGTATCGGTTATAACCACTGGAATCGCCCTGTGGCCAACGTGCGTCCGGTGATTCACGACTACCAGCCCCACGCCGAACCGGACATGGGCGTGGCCGTTGAGGGGATGGCGCGTGCCTGGCCTGTGCCCGGACCCCTGGCCCTGCAGACATTCACTCCCTTTGGGCAGAAAGAGCGGCGGATTACGGTCTACAACCGCGGCACCGCACCTTTCGATTTTACCGCAGAAGCGAGCGATCCCTGGATAAACATCAGTGCCTCCGAGGGCGAGATCGAGCGCGACCAGGTGATTGAAGTGAGCATCGATTGGCGCAAGGCGCCCACCGGCAAGGCCGAGGGCAGCGTGTTCATTCAGGGCACAGGTTGGGGTGGCGCAACGGTTGCGGTCCACACCGACAAACCGGAAGCGTCGTTGCTGAGTCTGGTCGAGGGCGCGATCGAAGCCGACGGCTACGTCAGTCTGGATGCCGGCATGTTTGATCGCCAGGTCGAGAAAGGCGGCTATCGCTTTGATGTGATCACTCACCACGGTCGCACCGGCTCGTCCATCAGCGCCTACCCCATCAGCGACGAGAGCACCACCGATCTCTCGCAGGCGCCCTACGTCGAGTACGACGTTTACTTTTTCAGTACCGGTGAGTTCACCATTCACAGCCATTTTGCGCCCAGCCTGAACTTTGTGCCGGGTCGGGGCATTCGCTACGGCATCGGCTTTGCGGGTGAAAAGCCGCAGGTTGTCGATTTCCTCGACGACCTGAGCGAGCGCGCCTGGGAAATTTCGGTGCTCGACAATATTCGCACCGCCACCAGCACCCACACCATCGACGAGCCGGGCTTGCACCGCTTGCGTTTTTACCGCGTCGATCCGGGCGCAACGTTGCAAAATATTGTGATCGATACCGGCGGCTTGAAGCCGACCTATCTGGGACCTCCGCCGAGCCGCCGGCGTTAAGGCAGTAGCTATGGGAATGGATACACTATGAAAATTACTGATGCCAAGGTGATAGTCACCTGTCCTGGGCGCAACTTTGTCACGGTAAAGATTGTGACCGAGGACGGCCTCTACGGTATCGGGGATGCGACCCTGAACGGTCGGGAAAAGGCCGTTGTGTCTTTTCTCGAAGACTATGTGTTGCCGATGCTGATCGGCCGGGACGCGCGTCGCATCGAGGATATCTGGCAGTATCTGTACCGCGGTGTTTACTGGCGTCGTGGGCCGGTGGGTATGACGGCGCTGGCGGGTGTCGATGTCGCACTCTGGGACATCAAGGCCAAGGCCGCCAACATGCCCCTGTACCAGCTGCTGGGTGGTCGCAGTCGCGATCGGATCATGACCTATACCCACGCCAATGGCTCGGACCTTGAGTCAACCCTGAAAGCGGTGGAGAAGGCCCAGGCGAAAGGCTACAAGGCGATTCGCATTCAGTGTGGCGTGCCGGGGATCGACAAGGTTTACGGTGTCTCCAAAGGTGGCAAGCGTTACGAGCCCGCCGACGGGGATCTGCCCACAGAGGAATCCTGGTCTACCCACAAGTACCTGAATTTTGTGCCCAGTGTATTCGAGGCGGTACGCAGGGAATTTGGTCCCGATGTGCACTTGCTGCACGACGTGCACCACCGCCTGACGCCGATCGAAGCGGCCCGTCTGGGCAAGGCTCTGGAGCCTTACCACCTGTTCTGGCTTGAGGATTGCACCCCGGCGGAAAACCAGGAAGCCTTTCGTCTGATTCGTCAGCACACCACCACGCCGTTGGCGGTGGGTGAGGTGTTTAACAGTCTTCATGACTGCCGCACCCTGATTCAGGAACAATTGATTGACTACATCCGCAGCACCATCGTGCATGCGGGCGGTATTACGCATCTTCGGCGCCTGGCCGACTTTGCCTCCATCTATTCTGTGCAGACCGGCTTCCACGGTGCGACCGATTTGTCGCCCGTGTGTATGGGCGCGGCGCTGCACTTTGATTACTGGGTGCCGAATTTCGGTATTCAGGAGCACATGGCACACAGCGACGAAATGGAGTCGGTGTTTACCCGTGCTTACCGCTTTGACGATGGCCATTTTGTTCCCGGTGAAACGCCGGGTCACGGGGTGGACATCGACGAGGCGGAAGCCGCCAAATACCCCTATAAGCGCGCCTGTCTGCCTGTAAACCGCCTGGAAGACGGCACATTGTGGAACTGGTAGCGGGGTCGTCTACCGGTTCCCTTTTTGAGATTTTTGTAAAGCGAGGTTCGCCATGACTGAAAGCAACAAAAAAGCGCAGCCCAAGTTCGCGTCTGCACCCTTGGTCAGCCATATGTATACAGCGGATCCGTCGGCGCACAGCTTCAACGGCAAGATTTATATTTATCCGTCCCATGATATTGAAGGTGGCATTCCGTTTAACGATAACGGTGATCACTTCCAGATGGAGGACTATCATGTGTTCTCGATGGATGAGCCGTTTGGCGAAGTGACCGATCACGGTCTGGCTCTGCATGTGGATGACGTACCCTGGGCGACCCGGCAGATGTGGGCGCCGGACTGCGCGCACAAGGACGGTAAGTACTATTTCTATTTTCCGGCCAAGACGGCGGATGACATTTTTTACATCGGGGTGGCGGTCAGTGATTCTCCCACTGGTCCTTTCAAACCCCAGCCCGAACCGATAAAAGGTAGTTTCAGCATCGACCCGGCGGTGTACGAGGATGACGATGGAGCCTACTACTTATACTTTGGCGGTATCTGGGGTGGTCAGCTTCAGCGTTGGCCCACGGGCAGCTTCAGTCAGGAAGATCAGTATCCGGCGGACGATGAGCCGGCGCTGTGTGGCAAGGTTGCGCGCCTGCGTGATGACATGCTCGAGTTTGATGAGGCGCCCCGAGATATTGTGATCATGGATGAGAAGGGTGATCCGGTCACGACGGGAGACAATGTGCGTCGTTATTTTGAAGGCCCCTGGGTCCATAAGCACAATGGGGTTTACTACTTTTCTTACTCGACCGGCGACACTCACTGTATTGCCTATGCTACGGGCGATAGCCCCTACGGTCCCTTCACCTATCGCGGCACACTGTTGGAGCCGGTGCTGGGCTGGACCAACCATCACTCGGTGGTCAAGCACGACGGCAAGTGGTACCTGTTTTATCATGACTGTGAACTGTCCGAGGGCGACACGCACCTGCGCAATATCAAGATGGCGGAGTTGCATTACAACGAGGATGGCAGTATTCAGACGATCAGTGCCTATCAGAAGTGATGGCTTGATCAAGCATAAAAAAACCGGGCGCTGCCCGGTTTTTTTATAGGGATGTTGAGTGGGTTGGGTGCCTCATGTGTCGGATTACGCCCTGCGGGCTAATCCGACCTACTTAAACAATGTCTCCAGTAGGTCGGATTAGGCGAAGCCGTAATCCGACGCTTGGGGCACCAAAATTATAGGCGATGGCGCAAGTTTTTAACCGCAAAATAAGCGTCCTTGGGCTCCATATTGCGGTCAAACAACAGCGGATAATTGGTGCGCCCGCGCACCGGGAAATTATTCTTCCACGATTCGCCGTCGTACGTGCCCCAGGTGGTGACCCGATCAATTTTGTCCCGGTGCTTAACGTACAGGGTAAACAGCTCCTCGTAGCGTCGGGTCAATTGATCCTCAATGGCTTGGGGAAGACCGTCGGCATAGGGGTCCAGTTCGTCGGCGTAAGCAAAGTCGGTGGAGATCTCGGCCCCCGAGTGCTCCCAGGCGACCGGCAACACATCCACTTCCAGCTCGGTCATATGCAGGCGCATACCCTCGGCGGCGAAGGCTTCGATGCTGGCTTCGTACTCGGCCATATCTGGCCAATCCAGGCCTACGTGGCTCTGCATGCCGACGCCGTGAATGGGGATGCCGCGACGTTTGTAATCGCGAATCACGTCCACCAGGAACTTGCGCTTGCCGGGGTTGTGCATGTTGTAATCGTTGTAGATCAGGTGCGCATTGGGGTCGAGCTCGTGGGCGAGGTTGAATGCGCGTTCCTGAAAGTAGGACGAGCCCATCACCTGATACCACAGGCTCTGGCGCCAGCCCTGATCTTCGTCGATGGATTCGTTGACCACATCCCAGATGGCGACCTTGCCTTTGTAGCGCTCCATCAATGTCTCGATATGGGTGTCCATCCGACGAATCAATTCATTGCGCGAAATCTGTCGGCCATCTTCGTAGACAAAAAAGTCCTCCGGCGCTTGTGAGTGCCACACCAAAGCGTGGCCGACGATGGTCATGTTGTTCTCGACGCCGAAATCGATAAAGCGGTCGGCGAGGGTCCAGTCCCACTCGCCCTGGCGGGGCTGAATCAGCGCCGATTTCATGCAGTTTTCCGCCACGATGGAGTTGAAGTCTTGCTTGATGACGGTTTCGAGACGTGCGTTGCCGTGCTCCAGCGTGCTGTTGCTGATTGCGGTGCCAATCAGAAAGTCGTCTTTGTAAACATCTTTCAAGCCGGTGTTTTCAGCTGCGCGATTGACAGCACAGGCTTTGATGTTTGCCATGGCGGCGACAGCGGCGCTACCAACCAGGAAATTGCGACGGGAGAGGCGAGTCATAAGTGTTACCCTTCATTTTCGACTTGAGGCATGGCGCCAAGTGACTTATATTTAATTTGACTATTAAATCACGTCTGCCTGGGGGGGAAAAGCCCCTTTACATACCTTAAACACTCATCGAGGAGAGTCTATGCAACGGCGAACACTGGGTAATAGCGATTTGCACGTGAGCGAAGTTGGGCTCGGTTGTTGGCAGCTGGGGGGTGACTTTGGGCCTATTGAAGCCGAAACCGTCGGAGCCATTATTCATACGGCCCTGAGCAGCGATATCAATTTTTTTGATACCGCTGATGTTTACGGCGATGGCGCCAGTGAGCATTTTTTGGGCGATCATTTGGGAGCTCTGCAGCCGCGGCCTTTGATTGCGACAAAGTATGGCAGAGGGGGTGGCGCCTATCCAGACGGCTATTCAGAGGCGCATATGCGCGATTCCGTGTGTCGGGCGCTGGAGCGACTGCAAATTGACACGCTGGATTTGCTGCAATTGCATTGCGTGCCGACTGAGGTGATGCGTGACGGGGCGATTTTTGACTGGCTGCGGCGCCTGCAGCAGGAGGGTCATATCCGCTATTTTGGTGCGAGTGTGGAAACTGTGGAAGAGGGGCTGATCTGCGCTGAACAGGAAGGCATCACCTCGCTTCAGGTCATCTTTAATACCTTTCGCCAAAAGGTGGTGGAGGAGTTACTGCCGGTAGCCGAGGCCCGGAATATTGGCATTATCGCCCGGCTTCCCCTGGCCAGTGGGCTGCTCAGTGGCAGATTTAGCGAGCAATCCCGCTTTGCCGAGAGCGATCACCGGCATTTTAACCGTGACGGTGCCGCCTTTAACGTCGGTGAGACCTTTGCCGGTATTCCGTTCAGCACAGGTGTGGCGCTGGTGCGCGAGCTGGAGAGCAGGGTACCTGAGGGTTACACCATGGCCCAGATGGCTATGCGCTGGATACTCGATCAGCCGGCGGTGAGCACGATCATTCCCGGCGCCAGCTCTCCCGAGCAGGTGCGGGCCAATGCCGCTGTCAGCGATCTGCCGCCCCTGCCCGAGGCGCTGCATCAGGCCTTGACGGATTTCTACCATGACAAGGTGAAGCAGCATATTCGGGGGGTGTATTGACGCTCAATGAGCGGGCATAAAAAAACGGCCCCGATAGGGGCCGTTTTTCGTTGCGGGCGTTGTGGTTATCGCTTAGGCGCGACGAGCCCAGCGACCCAGGCCAAGCAGGCCCAGCAGGGTCAGGAACAGCAGACCGGTAGAGCCGCTGCTGCTGCCGCCGCCACTCGGGAGCTCTGCTGAAGGGGGGCGATCCTGCCAGCCGCCAATCACAACATTGACAGTGACGGGCTCGCTCTCGCTGTCGCCCATGCGGGCAACCACGTCCAGCGTGTAGCTGCTCTGCTCGAAGCTGGCACCGGCAACCGGGGTTACGCGGCCGTCTTCAGTGACGTCCAGAACGCTTTGGCCTGTGCCACCGCTGACGTGCCAGCCGTCGGTCGGTGAGCTGTGAGCACCGTAGCAGTCGAGAATCTCGCCATAACCGTCACCGGCGGTAGCGTTTGAAGGCACGGTCACTTCCTGCCCGGGAACGATACCTGCGTGACTGTCGGGATGGCGCTGGCCGTCCATATAACAGCGCAGCCAATCGACCGCCGGACGCTCGCTGCCGTCTTCCCGGATCAGATTAGCTTCTTCGCGCCAGATGCCCGGACGGAAACCCCAGAGGGTGACGCCTTCAACGGCCTCGTGTTCCCAGAACAGGGAAAAAACGCGGCGATACTCACGCAATTGGGTACGTTCGTTGCCACCGGGGGCGTCGATGTCCATTTCGGTGACGTAGATGGGCAAGCCGTACTCCGCCAGGCGGTCGAGATTCGCTGCCAGCGTTTCGGTGGGCCCGGTGGTCGAAAAGGCGTGGGCCTGAAAACCGATAGCATCAATCAGCTCGCGCTCGTGTAGCAGGTCGATGATATCCGTGTACGGATTGATCACGCCGCCGCTGATCACGTTGTATTCGTTAATCATCAGTTGCGAGTTGGGGAAACGCTCACGGGCCATCTCAAAGGACGTGATGATCCAGTCCCAGCCGGTCTCACCGGTGCCGCCGAGCGCTTCGATATAGTTGACGCCCGAGCTGGAGTCCGCATCCGGCGCGTCATTGACGGGTTCGTTGACCACTTCGAGGAAATCGAAATCATCCGCATAGCGCTCGGCCAGCACATCAAACCAGGCCTCAATCGCCATACGTTGGGTTTCCGGCTCGTCAACATAGCCGTTGAGAAAGCTCGGTTGCTGTGAGCCCCAGATGAGTACGTGGAAGCGATAAGGGAAATCGTTATCGCGGGCGAACTGAATGGAATTTTCCAGGCCGCCGTGCCAGTCGTTATTGTCAAACCAGCTTTCGTTGTAATCTTCTACGGTCAGTGGTGCACGGTTACCTGATACCAGGGCACCCCATTTACCGGAGTTCTCCGCGACCACCTGATTGAAGTAGTGGCTGAAATCCTCGAGTTGGCTGGGCGCGTAGATGCCACCCAAAAACTTGTCGAGGCCCTGTGCCAAGGGCTCTTCAGCCTGAGCATTGATACCTGTCAGTGCCACTGGCACAGCCAGTGAAAGCCCGGCCAGGTAGTGTTTTACAAACTTCATATGGATAACCCCATTATTGTTATCACCATTAACGCCCCCGGTGTCTTGCAATTGGGGGCGACTCAAAAAACCACAGACCAATGGACAAGCAGGTGCCAACTTTCACCTGGTGGTCATATGGACTACAAGTTACGCTAACATTTCCCCCAAGTCAATGCCTGGTCGAAAACTAATCACTTATGACGGCTGGTGAGCGATGTTGAGATAAGCTACATTGGACGTGCCGAAGGGTTTGCTGCTGGCGGCAAAATCGGTTTATACTGGCACCTTATAGTTATATTTACCATATAAAATAATCGGGCCCGCCGGCGACTGCGGCACCAGGCGCGAACTGTCCCTTCAACCTGCGTAAGAATGATGACTATGGAACCGAAAAACGTCTCAAGTACCGCTATTGATAACAAGCTGCAGCGGTTGTCTGTGGTGGAAAAGGCGGGCTACGCCTTGGGGGATGCCGCCTCCAACATCTATTTCCAGCTGTTTGTTACCTACATCATGATTTTCTATACCGATGTGTTTGGCCTGCCGGCCGCCACTGTCGGTACCATGTTTCTGGTATCGCGCATCTTTGACGCCATTAACGATCCTATCATCGGCTCCCTGGCGGACCGGATGAATACTCGGTGGGGGAAGTTTCGGCCTTTCGTGTTCTTTTTCGCGGTACCCCTGGCGGGCATGGGTGTGCTGGCCTTTACCTCGCCGGCGTTTGATGACCCGCTCAAACTGGCCTACGCCTACCTGACCTACAACCTGTTGATGGTGTGTTACACCCTGGTGAACGTACCTTACGCCTCGCTGATGGGGGTCATCACGCCCAACTCCATGGAGCGTGTGGGGCTGTCCTCATACCGTTTTGTGGGTGCCTTCGTCGGCGGTCTTATTGTGCAGAGCGCCACCCTGGTGCTCGTCGATTATTACGGTGGCGGTGATAACCCGCAGCTGGGCTGGCAGCTGACCATGGCAACCCTGGGTGTATTGGTGGTGGTGTTTCTTTTTATCACCTTTATTACCACCCGCGAGCGGGTCGAGCCGCCACCGGGGCAAAAAATGGCGGCCAAAAAAGATATCCTGGATCTGCTCGCCAACCATGCGTGGCGCCTGATCGCCATTGCCACGGTATTCCAGCTCATTTTTATCGTGATGCGCAATACCGCCATCACCTACTACTTTCGTTACTACGTGGGCGAGCAGACGATCTCCCTGTTTGGTTGGGAGTGGTCGCCGTCGATTGCTGTGTTGACCTCTACCTTTCTGACCAGTGGTATGGTCATTACCATTCTGGGGGTCATTCTGACCCGCCACATGGCCAAGCGCTTCGATAAAAAAATGACGTATATCGTGTGCATGGGCACCAGTGCCGTGCTCTCGGTGGGCTTCTTTGTGCTGCCCGCAGACGCGGTGATTACCATGTTCTTGATCAACACAGTGATCAGTTTTGTCTGGGGGCCGGTATCAGTACTCCAGTGGGCCATGTATACCGATGCCGCCGATTACGGTGAGTGGAAGCATAACCGCCGGATTACCGGTCTGGTTATGGCGGCCTCGCTGTTCGCTCTGAAAATGGGCTTGGCGTTGGGCGGTGCGATTACCGGCTGGGTGTTGGGATGGTATGGTTTTGTACCCAATGTGGACCAGACCGAGCGCTCACTGACCGGTATCGTAATGATTATGAGCTTCCTGCCCGCGATGTTCGGCATCGTCTGTGTCGGGGTGATGGCGCGTTACCCGCTCACCAACGCCACGATGGAAGATATCGAGCGTGACCTGGTCGCCCGTCGGTTGGCGACGAAGGAGACCGAAGGTGCCGACGCAGGGATGGCGCCCAGTCAGGCGTAAACCTCGTCTGAGTCTGGCGCAAAGCAATACAGGGCCCCGGTCGGGTTCGGTGCTGGTATCATGGATACTGGCGCCGGGCCCACCGGGGCTTTTTAATGACTGATCAAGTGGTATGTCTATGACGGATAATCGAATCAAGAAAGTGCTGATCGTGGGCGGAGGCACCGCCGGCTGGATGGCGGCGGCGGCCATGGCCAAGGTGTTGCAGAACGACTATTGTGAGATTGAGCTGATTGAATCCGACAGCATCGGCACCGTGGGTGTGGGTGAGGCGACCATCCCTCAGATCCAGCTCTTCAATAAACTTTTGGGTCTCGACGAGAACGAGTTTGTGCGCCGTACGCAGGCGACGTTCAAGCTGGGCATTCAGTTTGTTAATTGGGGCCGCGTAGGCGACAAGTACCTGCACGCCTTTGGCGAGGTGGGTAAGGATTTCAATGCCCTGAAGTTCTACCACTACTGGCTGAAGATGCACCACGAAGGAAAGGCCAAGGGCTTGGATGCCTACACGCTCACCGCGGTTGCGGCGGAGCAGGGTAAGTTTATGCGCCCGGTGGATGCGGGTAATTCGCCATTGTCCAATATTGCTTACGCCTTTCATTTCGATGCCGCGCTTTACGCTATGTACTTGCGGGAGTTCGCGACCGCGCGCGGTGTTCGGCGCCGGGAAGGTAAAATTACCGAGGTTGCGCTCAACCCCGATACCGGCTTTGTGGACGCTGTGCAGCTGGAGGGCGGCGCCCGGATTGAGGCCGACCTGTTTATCGATTGCTCGGGCTTTCGTGGGCTCTTGATCGAAGGTGCGCTCAAAACCGGTTATGAGGACTGGAGTCATTGGCTGCCCTGCAACCGGGCTGTGGCTGTGCCCTGCGCTAAAGTGGCTGAGCCCACGCCCTACACCCGCTCAACCGCACACGCGGCCGGTTGGCAATGGCGTATACCGCTTCAGCACCGTACCGGCAATGGTCATGTCTACTGCAGCGACTATATCAGTGACGACGAAGCCTTGGCGGTACTGCTGAAAAATCTTGACGGTGAGCCTTTGGCGGAGCCCAACTTTCTGCGTTTCACCACCGGTAAGCGCAAGAAGTTCTGGAACAAGAATGTGGTAGCGCTGGGGTTGGCTGGCGGTTTTATGGAGCCGCTGGAGTCCACCAGTATCCACCTTGTGCAGGCGGGTATTGCCAAGCTGATGAGCCTGTTTCCGAGCCGGGACTTCGATCAGGCGGATGTTGATGAGTATAACCGCCAGGTGCATTTTGACTTTGATCGTGTGCGCGACTTCCTGATTGCCCACTACCATATCACCGAGCGCAATGACTCGCCCTTCTGGGATTACGTACGCACCATGTCAGTTCCGGACAGTCTGACCCACAAGCTTAAAACGTACACGGCTAACGGGCGCATTTTCCGCGATGCGGACGAGCTCTTCAATGACCTGAGTTGGCTTGAGGTGATGCACGGCCAGCGGCTGAAAACCAAGGGTTATCACCCCCTGGTGGATGTTTTGAGTCCGGAGCAGATCATGAGTTATATGGACAACGTCGAAGAGGTGGTGGCGCGCTCCGCGGAGTATATGCCCAGCCATGCCGAATACATTGCCCAACACTGTGCAGCGGAGCCAGTGAAGATGATGTAGTGCGTGCTGTGAGCAAAAAGGGCGGCCTGCGGGCCGCCCTTTTTTGTGGTTCATAAAAAAACCCGCTGAGTTGCCTCAGCGGGTTTTCTGTCAACTAAGTCTGTAGGGATTTAGTTAACGGTAACGCTCAGTTTGCTGATGGTGATGACACCAAGGTCGCCATCGCCTTCAACTTCGATGCCTACGCGGAGGTTTTCACCTTCGCCCGCAAGGATCGTTTCCGGAATGTCGTCACAGACCAGGGTGAAGGCTTCGCCTGCAACCAGCTCGTCTTCCGGGAAGCGGCACTGGTACTGGGTGTAAGAACCGTAGTTCAACTGAACGTGAGCCCGCAGAATGGCGTCGGCTTCGAGGAATGCCTGCTCCACGGTGACTTCCAGCTCAAACTGCTGTCCGCCCAGGTCAACAGGGCCGTCGAGCAGGTAAACCAGTTTCGGGTTGTACTCACCGTCGAAGGCCGGTGTGAACGCTGCACCCGCTTCGGTGTAGACAACAGCAGCGCCGTCGTCAGCGATCGACCAGTTACCGGTGTCGTCGGTTGCCAGTTCAAGTTCAGAGCCCGGTGCCGGAACTTCGGGCTCGGGAGCGCCGTCACCGTAGTACAAGATGGTGACACCGTGAATAGTGAAGCTGCCCTGCGGGTCGTCGCCTTGCGATTGCGCACCGAAGTACATGAACTCGCCTTCTTCCAGGTTCCACATGTCGCTATTGGTCAGGTTACACTCGACATCAACCGGTTCGCCGGCTTCGGTCCAGGTACCAATACCTGTCCAGCAACCCCAGTTGCCACCGACCTCTTCGTTATCCGGTTCGCCGTCTTCGTCCTCACCGCGGATAAAGACCTGCTGGAATGGTTGGAGCGCACTTGCCGTTGAGAGATAGGTTGCATCAACGGAGATGCTGAAAGTCACTTCGGCACGACGGAAGTCAATCGGGCCGTCTACGGGCTTGACCAGTTGCTGGTTAACGTCGTCAATCATGACCATCACACCTTCGGTCACGTATTCAAACGGCGGTGCTTCACCTTCCGGATCCTGGTAGTTGGCCTGGGTCAGCCAGCCATCAGTCAGATCCAGTTCCAGGGTGATCAGCTCGGGCTCTTCGTCGCAGATTTCTTCATCGGGTGTCTGGATAGTGACACTGTAGATGAGGATGTCATCAAGAATGGTTTCGTCGTTGGGAACCACGGCCAGCTGAAAGCCGAAGTAGTCGGCATTGTTGGCGCCGCCCATTTCCCACGTCCAGGTGTTGTCACCTGGGTCAAAGCTGCCCACGCCCAGGTAGTTGTCGGTGTACAGGCCTTCGTCACCCTGGACAACCAATTGCAGTGCCAGGCCGCCATCGGTGCTGTAGGCTTCAGGCAGGTGGAACTCGACCGTGACTACAGCGTTACTCAGGTCTTCAGTCTCTTCGAGCTGGAAGCGGGCCTGGCGGCGCCAGTTCTCTTCATCCGCCCATTGTAGGGGGATGACACGCATGGCGGACTCTTCGGCATCGTGCTCGAGGCGGACGTTGGTGCCGTCGCCATTGATGAACCAGTCTTCTACCTGCTCGGCTTCCGAGAAGTCATAGACGAAACTTTGTCCGGGAATGATTTCACAGGCCCCGTTGCCATTGCCGTTTCCGGGGGTTTCCTGCACGGGGGCTGGAATTTTGGGGCCCAGATCAAGACTGCCTCCACAGGCGGCCAAGGTGAGAGCACCCATCGCGATAAGTAGTTTGTTCTGTAACATGTTCTAACCCTCTATTATTCTAGTCGTAAGCGTAATAGCTTCAGTTGACTGAATTCGGCTGGGGAGCCTCCTTCCAGCTGTCAGCACTGGGGGGTTCACCCCTTGTACGACGGCGTAGGTACAAACATAGCACACAAATGTTCTATCTGACCATAAGGCAGCTGAAAAAAGTTATTCATAATGACCATAAGCTATAAGAAGCCGGTCGTTGTGCGGGTTTTTTGTGAGTGGATAAGCGGATTTATATGATGAAAGGAGCGCTGCCGGGCGAGTCCGGCAGCGGGGAAGGGGGCCTTGAAAGGGCGGGTTACATCTCGAAGACGAAGCCCTGATCCTTGAGTTTTTCGTACACAATCGGGTCAAATCGGTACAGAGCCGCCGCGCGATGGGCGACATTCTTCTGTTTTTCGTTGCAGGGTATCAGCAGGCCCATTTTCATCATCTTGCGGCGGAAGTTGGGCTTATCGAGCCTGACGCTCAGGATGGCTTCGTATACTTCCTGAAGCTGCAGGAGGGTGAACTTCTCCGGCAACAGATTAAAGCCGACAGGCTCGTGTTTGAGCTTGTGTTTGAGACGATCGAAACCAAAGTCCATGATTTCGTCGTGGTCATAGATGAGGCCATGGGCATCTTCAAGGTTGCGCCACATCACGTCCGAGGCACTGAAGCCGGCGGCGACATGGTAATCTTCCTGATTGACCAGGGCATAATAGGCTACGGTAATGACTCGCGTGCCAGGAAATCGATCGACCCGGCCGAAGGCCCGCAGTTGCTCGAGGAAGACATTGTCGAGCCCAGTCAGTTCTTTAAGGAGGCGTGCCGCAGCGGTGTCCAGGCTCTCATCTTCTTGCACCCAGCCCCCGGGGAGGCCCCATTTGCCTTCGCTGATGCCCTCCGCATGCTTGGCCAAAAGGACCTTCAGCTCACCGTGGTTCAAACCGAAAATCAGGCAGTCAATGGAGATGGCTTCAATGGTGCCTGGCGGGATTTCGCTCAGGTGGTGGGCGGTGTGACGATGTGCTTTCATGGCGCGGCCGATATCCGGTTATCTCTTTTCAGGACTGACTCAGCCCCATATAATCAATTTAACTATAAGTTTGAAGTGAGGAATTCGCAAGCCGTTCGTGGCGCTGCAGGCGCGGGAGTTTAACATTTTGTGTCCAGATTGTCGGGTTTGTGTACGATTTGCCACTTTTTTCACTGAAAGTGGGACGTATATCGACGTTGACAGCGTTGTCGCCGCGTCCCTTTGTCGTCACAATAGTGGTCGTCAAATCGGCTTGTTTACGGCGGTCGCCTTCAGGCGACACATAACAACATAAGAGTAAGGTGTTAACTTTATGACCCAACCAAGCGCTACTGTCCCTTACGGCAATACGCCGTTCATTATTCTCATCAGCTGTATTGCCACCATTGGTGGCTTTCTGTTTGGTTTCGATAGCGGGGTCATCAACGGCACCGTCGATGGCCTGCAGACGGCCTTTAATGCGGATGCCTTCGGCACGGGCTTCAGTGTGGCCTCCATGCTCCTCGGCTGTGCCGTGGGGGCCTTTTTTGCCGGGCGTCTGGCGGACTTTTATGGCCGCCGCTCGCTGCTGATTGTCTCGGCGGTGTTCTTCCTGATTTCGGCGTGGGGCTCGGGTGTTGCCGGCTCTTCGGGCGAGTTCATTTTCTATCGTTTGCTGGGTGGTCTGGCGGTGGGTGCGGCCAGTGTTATGACCCCGGCTTATATCAGTGAGGTGGCTCTGGCTCACATGCGCGGCCGCCTGACCACGATTCAGCAGATCGCCATCATCTCCGGCCTGTTTATCGCCTTTTTGAGCAACTACCTGCTCGCCAGTGCCGCCGGCTCCGCCCTGTCGGAGCTGTGGCTCGGATTTGAAGCCTGGCGCTGGATGTTCTGGGTGGAAATTCTGCCCGCCTCGGTGTTTCTGATCGGTCTGTTGTTTATTCCTGAGAGCCCGCGCTTCCTGGTCGTGAAGGGTCGTCAGGCCCAGGCGCGTGCGGTGCTGACCAAGCTTTATGGGGTTGAGGCGGCCGAGCGCAAACTCAAAGAAATTGATGACTCATTGGCCAGCGATCATCACCGTCCACGTTTCTCTGACCTGATCGACAAAAGCAGCGGCCGGGTGCGCAAGATTGTCTGGGTGGGTATCGGCCTGGCCAGTTTCCAGCAACTGGTGGGTATCAACGTGGTGTTCTACTACGGCGCGGTACTCTGGCAGTCCGTGGGCTTCTCTGAAGGCGATGCCCTGTTTATCAACGTCATCTCCGGGGCGGTGAGTATCGCGGCCTGTATCGTCACCATCATGCTGATCGACAAAATCGGCCGTAAACCGCTGTTGTGGTTCGGCTCGGTCGGTATGGCGATCACCCTGAGCATACTCGTGATTGCTTTCGGCAGCGCCACCCTCAATGAAGCCGGTGATCTGCGTATGTCCGATACCATGGGTGTGGTGGCGCTGTTGGCGGCCAATGCCTATGTGGTGTTCTTTAACATGTCCTGGGGCCCGGTAATGTGGGTGATGCTCGGTGAGATGTTCCCCAACCAGATCCGCGGTTCGGGCCTGGCGGTGGCCGGGCTGTTCCAGTGGGGCACCAACTTCCTGATTACCCTGTCCTTCCCGATACTGCTGGCCGGTGTGGGTCTGGCGGGTGCTTACGGCCTGTACGCGCTGTCGGCGTTTCTCTCGATCGTGTTTGTGGTCAAGTACGTACACGAGACCCGCGGACGGGAATTGGAGCAGATGGAGGGCTAAACGACTGCCTGGCAGGACGTGCGCCTCCGCCCTTTGGGCGGAGGCGCGGGTTCGTTTCAGGGTAGGTTCTCAGGGGGCGGTAAAGTCGTAACGCTTCCCGCTTTCAGCCCAGAATTCCACCAGCGTAGACTCGCGCAGCGCCGGAGTGGGGATGTCCGCCTGTTCCGAAATGATCGGGGTTTTGATCGCCGGTACCTGATAGAAGCGGTTGCTGTTGGGGGTTCCTTCTTCGACCTCCGTTAGCGTGATCCCTCCTGTGGGCGTTAGCTCGCTGTGCACCCGCAAACGGACGTTCCCGCCCAACCGGGCGTGCACACTCAGCGCCGTGACCTTGTGATCTTCCCAGCTCATATCAATGACCAAGCCGCCCCGGGCGACCAGCCCCTCAATACGCCCAGTGGGCCAGGTATCGGGCAGCGCCGGCAGCAAGTGGATGGCGCCGTCGTGGCTCTGGACCAGCATTTCCGCGATCCCGGCGGTGACCCCGAAGTTGCCGTCAATCTGGAAGGGCGGATGGGCATCGAGCAGATTGGCGTAGGTGCCGCCGGCTTCGGTAACGGAGTCCTCGGTAACCAGGGAGATCTGGTTGCGCAGCAGGCTGAAAGCCCGGTCGCCATCGAGCAGGCGCGCCCACAGGTTGATCTTCCAGCCCATGGACCAGCCGGTGGATTCGTCGCCCCGCTGCTCCATTGAGGTGCGCGAGGCGCTGAACAGCTCGGGCGAGCGGTAGGGAGAAATCTGGTTGCCCGGGTGCAGGCCGTACAGGTGCGACACGTGACGGTGCTTATCGTCCGGGTGATCCCAGTCGTGCATCCACTCCTGCAACTGCCCGTGCTGACCGATCTGCATCGGTGGCAACTGATCCCGCTTGGCTTTCAGTTCTTGGGCAAAATCATGGTCTTTATCAAACAGTTCCGCCGCCTCAATGACCAGGGAAAACAGATCGAACACCAGCTGATTGTCCATGGTGGAGCCCGCAACGATTGAGGCACGTTCCTCCGAGTCGTGGCGGTAGTCGTTTTCCGGTGAGTTGGAGGGCACCACGACCAGCCAGCCGGTGTCGGGCTCGCGCTTCAGGCTGTCGGCAAAAAAGAGCGCTGCGCCGCGCAGGATGGGGTAGTGCTCGCGCAGGAAATCCTCGTCACCGGTGAACTGGTAGCGGTAGCCGATATGCTGGCTCAGCCAGGCGCCACCGCCCTGCCACTGGCCCCAGAAGGGCCGGTCCACCTGGCCGGTAATACGCCAGATATCGGTGTTGTGATGCATCATCCAGCCCTCGGCGTCGTAGAGCGTCCGGGCGCTTTCCTGGCCGGCTTGGGACAGATCGTCGAGCATGGCGAACAGCGGCTCGTGCAGCTCGGACAGGTTGGTCAGCTCGGCGGGCCAGTAGTTCATGGGGGCATTGATGTTGACCGTGTACTTGCTGTCCCAGGGCGGATTGGTATGGCGGTTCCAGATGCCCTGAAGGTTGGCGGGTTGGGTGCCCGGCTGGGAACTGCTGATCAGCAGGTAGCGGCCGAACTGGAAATAGAGTGCTGCCATTTCCGGGTCGTGGTGCTGAGCGAATTTCTCGACCCGTTCGTTGGTCGGCAGTTTTGCTGCCGGTGAACTGCCGAGATCCAGAGACATCCGATCAAACTGGGCCTTGTAGGCCTCAATGTGGGCCTGGCGCAGGTGTTCGATATCCAGGGGCAGTGCCTGCGTCAGGTGCTCGCGGGCTCTGGCCTCGGCGTTACCACTGACGTCACGGTAGTTGTTGAAGTTCGTGGCGATGGCGATGTACAGGGTCGCCGAGTTGGCATCGCGGATCGTCAGGCCGTCGGCACTGCGTTCAATGCGTCCGCCGTCAGTCACCGGTTGAATCAGTACGGTGTATTCGATCTCCCCGGGTTGGCCCTCATGTTCCCCGCCCACCCCATCGACCTGCAGGTGATCGTCGTGAACCGTGACCCGGTGTTCCATGGGGCTGGTAAAACTCAGTTCGGTGGTCAGGCTGTTGGCACTGTCGGCAGACAAGTGCACCAACATGACGTTCTCGGTCAACGATGAAAAAGTTTCTCGTGTAAAGGTGGTGTCACCCACCCGATAACTCACACCCGCGAGCGCGCGCCCGATATCCAGGTCGCGGTGATAGTGTGTCACCTGCTCGTGACCGGGAAAGTCCAGCCAAAGGCTCCCCGCGGTCTGGTAGGGCATGCCGTGGTTGGTTGCCGAAATCAGATGCTCGTTCGCCATGTCCTGGGCTTCGTAATGCCGGCCCTCGAAGATAAGCTGGGTGATTTTTTTGATATAGGGCGCAGCGGCGGGATTGACGTTGTTATTGGGCCCGCCCGCCCATAGGGTGTCTTCGTTGAGCTGGAGCTCCTCGCGCGCCGTGCCGCCAAAAACCATGGCCCCCAGGCGGCCGTTACCCACCGGCAGGGATTCGTTCCAGTTGCTGGCAGGGGCGTCGTACCAGAGCGTCAGTGGATCGTGTTCCCTTGGCGCCGGACGGTCGGCGGCAAACCAGGCGCACCCGGCGATGATGCTGGCCAGGGCCAGGCTTGTGGTTAAACGGATAATCGTCGGTCGCATAACGTTTCTCGCTTACTTTATTGATTTGTCGTTATATCTTGTCAGAAAGTGCCCCGTTGAATAAACGGTGCTTTGGCGTAGAGTTTGCGTTCGCCGCCTCGGGGGTCATTGACCAGCCGGGATTGGGTATCGATCACCAGGGTTTCCCGGTTTTCCAGGCTGTAAGGTTGCCACGTGGGAATCCCGCTGTGGGACGGGTTACCGGTGCGCGCAAAGGCGAGTAGCGCCTCGCTCATCTGGTCGGCGACCTGTTGCGCTGCGGCGCCGGTGCCGGTGGGCGAACCGGGTTGAAGGATGGTGTCGAATACCAGGGGGATATCCAGGGAGTGGTGAGCGCGATAGCGACCGCCCTCTCTCGGCGAGCCCCAATCGAGCTGGTAGACAAAAGCAGGAGCCCCCTGACGCGCCCGCTCCTCCGCCTGAATCACCGCGCCGCGCCAGGAGCGCCCAGCCGTCGTCGCCGCGAAGAATACTTCCGAGGGCGTGTAGTCGGGGTAGAGGCGGCGATACTCTGCAATCACTACTTCCGGTTTGATGTCGACATATTGTTGCGTCCGGATTTTGTCGGGCAGCTCGGCCCAGGTCAGTTCAAAATTCGCGGGGTCGCCGCCGAGAAACGCCCGGGTTTCATCCCGGGTATTGCCGATGACCAGAGGAATGTGGCGGGACTGTTCCGGTGCATCCGGGTAAAAGGGATGGCGGTGCAGGTCGGTAAAGTCCAGCACCGGGCCAAAGTAGAGGCGGTTGTCCTCAATGCGCGAAGGGTCCCGCGCCGATGTGCCCTCGAGTATCCGCTCGGCGGGCAGGGTTCTGAGTGAATCGAGATCGCGCGCTTTGATGCCGAGGTGCTCGACAAAGATTTCTGCGCGCTGTGTTGCCGCTCTCGGGCCGGCGGCCGTGACCTGCTGGCCACTCATGGTGAACGCGCGGTGAAACAGCCCCTGCGCGGCGGGCATGGCCATCAGGGTAATGATCTTTGCGCCGCCCCCGGATTGGCCAAACAGGGTGACATTGTTCGGGTCGCCGCCAAACTCGCCGGCGTGTTCTTTGACCCATTCGAGCGCCTGAATCAGATCCAGCTGTCCGGCGTTACCCGAGTGGGCAAACGCGGGGCCGCCCAGATCGGCCAGGTACAGATAACCAAAGGCATTGAGCCGGTGGTTGACGGTAATCACAACGACGTCGTCTCGCAGACACAGGTTGACCCCGTCGTACTGCGGGTCGGCACCCGAGCCGTTGTTATAGCCACCGCCGTGAATATAAACCAGTATCGGACGCGCGCCCTGATCGCGCACGCCCGGTGTCCAGATGTTGAGAGACAGACAATCCTCGCTGGTGCCTTCCAGGCGGCTTGAGCCCTGTGGCGCCGCTGGGCCGAACTCAAGGGCGTCGCGCGTGTGGCTCCAGGGCTGTTCCCGACGCGGGGCCATAAAGCGATAAGCGCCGGTATCTGCGCCATAAGGAATGCCTTTGAAAACATTGATTCCGTGATCGGTCGTGCCGACCAGTCGACCGCTGCGGGTGGTTATCACCGGGTAGGCCTCCCGGTTGTTGGCGTAGGCAGTACGAGCGCCGGACAAGGCCAGGGCGCTGGTACCGAGAAGCGTCGTGCGGATAAACCCGCGACGATCATGTCTGACGTTGTTGCAAGACAGTTTGCGCACGTGAGTCACTCCGGAAAATCAGGGGGTATAAAAAAGCCGGGGAGGCACCTTGCGGTGCGTCCCCGGAAGACTCTTACTCTCTGTGGGGAGAGGGGTTTAAGAGTTAGTAGGTGTATTGAACGCCCAGGTAGTACTGACGACCGGATTTCACCATGGTGTCGACAAAGTTGTAGTCACTTTGCAGCATGGTTTCAGGCTCGTTGGTCAGGTTGAGCGCGTCGAACTTCAGACGGATATTGTCGTTCAGCTCGTAGCTGAAGGCAGCATCTACAACGCGGACGCTGTCGGTGGTGTCGGCACCCGGACCTGCCGTGGAAGTGAAGCCGCGAATGTAACCGTCGCGATGGCTCCAGGATACACGGCCACTGAAACCGGCGTTTTCATACCAGAGGGTGGTGTTCCAGCTGACCTTCGACTGGCCCGTGAGTGGGCGCAGAATCCGGGTGCCATCGGCATCAACACCGCCGTCAACCTCTGACTCGATGTAGGTGTAGTTGGCGCGGATACCGAAGTCCTGCAGCCACTCGGGGCCGAAGAACAAGGGTTGTTGATACTGGAGTTCCCAGCCATCAAGGTTCCCGCCTTCACCGTTGACCGAGCGCCGGTAGGTGAACTGATCTTCGGTAGTGGCCGGGCCGGCGTCGAGCAGGCTGTCCGGATAACCCAGGTTGCGCAGGGTGCTCCAGGGCACTTCGTCGGTCAGGGTTTGCGGGAAAGACTCGATGTCCTTGTGGAAGTAGGCCAGGGACAGCATCGACTCGGGCGCGAAGTACCATTCCACCGAGAGGTCGGTGGCGGTGGCCCGGAAGGGATCGATGGCCGGGTTGCCGGCGGTCAGGCCGCGGTTGAAGACGTCGACACTGCCGCCCGGGGTCAACTGTCCAAGGCTCGGACGTGATAGAACCTCTGACCAAGACGCGCGGAGCAGAACATCATCGGTGGCTTCGAGCACCAAGTTCAGGGCCGGAAGGGTATCCGAGTAATCGCGGTTGACCACAATACGATCACCGCTCAGCAGGCCGGATGACGTCTGGTCGGTTTCGACCTGGCGCACGCCCACATCACCGCGCAGCGGCATGGTACCGACATGCGTGGCGAAGTCCACCTGGAAGAAGAAACCCAGGCTCTCCTCGGTCACATCCCGATCGGCGCCCTGGTTGATGGCGACGGGGAAACAGGTATCGTCTGTATAGAGACCAAACTGATCGGTCACTGCCTGCCGGTTGGGCAGGAAGTAGGCCGGCAGGCCACCGCTGGGCTGGAATACGCTGCCCATATCGGCGGTCACTTCCAGATCGCTCAGGGTGATGTCGCAACCTTCAGGGAAGTTGGTGGACAGGTTTTCGTGGTCGCCCTGATCAATGGTGGCACGGTCACGCTGTGCCTGGAAGTTCTGGAAGTAGAACTCTTTCCAGGAGACACCGGACTTCAAGGTCAAGTCCACCTCACCCAGGAACAGGTCGTACTCTACACCGATGCGGAAGTTGTCAAAGGTGTTTTTCGTACTTGCCGGACGGTCGCGCAGTTCCGATACCCACCAGACGTTCGGATCAGCAGGATCAAAACCGTACTCAATCTGAGGCTGACTCATGCTGTTGCGATAGTCATAGCTCATGTCGGCGTTGAAGTTTTCAAAAATGGCGGTGGTTTCCTGCGGACGCTGGAAGTCCGATTCCGAGGTGCCCACCAATGCGTTCATCCGGAAGGTGTCGGTAAACTCGTGCTCGAGCGCGACAGAGACCTGATGGAATTCGGTGTTCCACAACTGCTGCATGTATTCGGAGCGCACATCAACGCCAGACAGGTCAGCGTAGACCAGGCCGTTATTGCTTGGATCGTACTCATAGTCGAGTACGGTGGTTTCGATACGGCCGGTGGCGCCGGTACGGGCCAGTGAAATAGGTGTCAGGGTCAGCTCATTATAGGTGGTATCGATTTTCGCGTAGAGCGCGTCAAGGGTCACCATGGTGCGGTCGGTGGGGGCCCACTGCAGCGAGCCGGTCAGACCTGTGCGCTCAATTTCATAGTCGCGATCCACCTGACGCGGGAAGCGCGGATGCACCGCGTTGTTGACCTCTTCGGGGAGGTCGTCGGCGTTGGCCCATTGGTTGTTGCCTTGGTTGTTGTTGGCTTCCCAGCGGCCGGAGTTGTGGCCGAACTGCTCCAGGTTGCGCTTGGAATAGGCGATAGAGAAGGCGCCGCCGAAAGTGCCCTCGTCATTGGTGGCGCTGACCAGCGCGGTCAGGCGCGGGTCGACGCTCTCGGCCTGGCTGTTGTAGCCCGCCTGGACACTGGTAACAAAAACGAAAGGCTCGTAGTCCAAAGGCTTGCCGGTATAGAGGTCAACGGTCGCGCCAAGGGAGCCTTCGTCGATCTCCGCAGACTGACTTTTACGCACGTCGATGCGGTTGAACAGCTCTGAGGCGAAAATGTTGAAATCGAAACTCCGGCCGGTGTTGCCTACACCCGTGGAAATGGTTTCCATGCCGTTGACCCGGACGCGGGTGAAGTCGGAGCTCAGACCGCGAACGCTGATCTGGCGGCCCTCACCGCCGACGCGCTCGATATTGACGCCGGGGATACGCTGCATGGCCTCGGCCAGGTTGTTGTCGGGGAAGGAGGCGATATCGTCGGCGACGATGCTGTCGACAGCGGCGGTGTTATTGCGTTTGACATTCAGTGCATTGGCGAGGCTGTCCCGGAAACTGCCGGTGACAATCACCTCCTCGAGGATGTCGCCCTGGGCCAGTGCGGCAGGACTACCCAGAGCGCACCCCAAGGTGATGGCGCCAATACTGCTGGCTAGAATTTTTCGGTTGAATGTAGATGGTTTTAACATGTGAAACGTCCTCTCTCTTTTATTGCTTTGATTATGTTGTTACCTACAGTGAAAGCCTCACTGGAAGCCCGTTGCGGACTTGCAGTCCGCGACGGCGTTGGGGGCGCAAGTCCCCCGCTTGCTGTTCGGCGCATACCGAACTTGGCGGCGCTTTGCCGCAGCAATCTGCGTCATATTGTTTTTATGACAATAAGTTTTCCGTGTGCACAACGCCCGTGCCCTAAAGCCTTATGCACCCGCGTTATATCGTTTTTCATGATTGCGTATTTCTTTTATAGACTATAACGGGCCGCCGTCCCTGCAAAGTATAGTTTTGTAATCTTCGTAGGTTGATTTGATCTAAGGCAGCGATACCGTCTGGGTGTTTTTGGTCTAAAAAGGGCGTGAGTATTTGATTGACAGCGCTGGCATTTCGAGAGCGTAAAGAACTGTTGTGATGGACGATAAAGTTGGGTTAACGCGCCGTCCGCACTGCAAAAGCAGGTGCATACTTAAGCGCCGCGTTGCGCGACAAAACGAGGCGGCTCCTTATATGTGGAGCAGATCGGTGTGTTGAATAATGTTAACGAGAACGAGGGCGTAGCCCCGATGGGAAGGAGAGAAAGCATGTTGAAACTGATAAAGACGCTGGGCCTTACAGGTGGGGTGTTGTTGCTGGGCGGATGCAATGCACCTACGGGAACGCAGCCTGACCAAACGCATTTTACCGAAGCCGGATATGCGTGTTCGCCTCACTTGGGTATTTCTTTTGTGCGTCACTGCCAAACGTGGGAGACCACGCACGAGGGTCAACGCCAAGCGGATCAGGGCGATGGTACCTACCTGAATCCTATTCTGTCTGGCGATCGTCCCGACCCCACCATCATCAAGGACGGGGACGATTATTACATGACCTATTCGACCTTTGAGTCCTACCCGGCATTGACCATCTGGCACTCGAGGGATCTGGTGAACTGGCAGCCTGTGGGGCCTGCCCTGACCGAGTATATCGGCAGTATCTGGGCGCCGGAACTGACCCTGCATAACGGCCGTTACTATCTTTACATACCCGCCAAGTATCCGGGCAACAACAATGTGTACGTGGTTTACGCCGATGACATAGAAGGTCCCTGGTCGGACCCTATCGCGTTGGGCAACGACCGTATCGACCCGGGCCACATTGTCGGTGAAGATGGCAATCGTTACCTGTTTCTGTCGCACGGTGACCGGGCGCTCCTGTCCGATGACGGGCTGGAAATTCTGGAGGTGACCAACCACACCTTCAACCCGTGGCGCTATCCCGATGACTGGGACGTTGAGTGTTACTGTGAGGAAGGCCCCAAGCTGATGAAGCGTGGGGATTACTACCACATGATTCTCGCCATCGGCGGCACGGCGGGGCCGCCCACCGGGCACATGGTGGTGCACTCGCGCTCTAAATCCATTCATGGTCCCTGGGAGCCTTCGCCGCACAATCCTATCGCCCGAACGGAATCTGCGCTGGAAAAATGGTGGTCGGTCGGTCATGCCACGCTGATTGAAGGCCCCACCGAGGGCGATTGGTACATGATGTACCACGGCTACGAAAACGGCTTCCACACCCTGGGGAGGCAGACCATCATGTCGCCCGTCGAGTGGACCGACGACGACTGGCTGGTGCGTCAGGACTATGATCTGAGCAAGCCGATTCCCAAGCCTGCTGGCGGTGACATCGTGCCCCACGGCATGGCGCTGTCCGATGATTTCACCACGAACAAGTTCGGGATTCAGTGGAGCTTTTTCCGGGGCGGTCGCGACGAGAACGAGCGGGTCAGCTACGATCACGATCAGGGCGTTCTGAGTCTGGAGGCCAAGGGTGATTCACCCAGTAACACGTCGCCTTTGACATTTGTTGCCGGCGATCAGGCTTACCAGGTTGACGTTGATATCGATTTTGATGAAGGTGCTCAGGGCGGTGTGCTTTTGTTCTACAACGACAGACTCTACGCCGGCCTCGGCATCAGCTCAGAGAACCTTCATCTGCACCGCCATGGCCAGGACCGGTACGAGGGAAAGAGAGCGAACCCCGGCGGCAATCGGGTGCGTATACGCGTCACCAATAATCGCCATATTATGTCGATGCACTACAGTTTCGATGGTGGAGAAAGCTGGATCAAGTACGACCGCCAGCTGGATGTCTCTGGCTACAATCACAATGTCGGTCACGGTTTCCACAGCCTGAAGCCGGCCATCTATGCCAGTGGCGAGGGACGTGTTCGGTTCAGTAACCTGGTCTACCGGGCGTTGCCCTGACCGGTGTTCAGAAATGATAATTCTGCGGGTTGTCGGCTCTGTCGACGACCCGCAGTTCCTGGGCAATCAATACCTCACCGTCCGGGCGCTCGCCGGTGACTGCGACAACCGATTGAAGTGTCAATGATTGGCGCAGGTCCGGGTCAATCGCGCCGACATCGACAATCAGCTCCTCCAGATAAACCAGCGGGTCCTCAAGGCGCGTGATCGGCCCCTGAACACTGTTGGGGCGGTTGTCTTGAACGCTCAGGCGGCGAATGCGGGTTGCTACCAGTTCGCTTTGGCCGTTGTTGGTGGCAAACACAATCACCCGCTCGCCCGGGTTCAGATCGGCCAGGCGCAGTTGGCGGTTGGCTTGCGGACCGCTGTCTTCGAAGCTGGTAAAGTCATTGACCCGAACGGTACGGCCCATCACGCGCAATTGCTGAGCCTGTGGATCAATGCTGTCTATCTCACCGGTGATGACCTGGTTACCGGGACGAATAATACGGATGTTGTCCGCGTCGAGCGTGCCATCGTCAGCCAGTGTCCCGGACACGACAACGCGCATCACCGAGGCCCGCAACATGTTGAGGTTCCCGCCGTCCACCTCGGCATTGGCCGTGCTCACCCGGCGCCCGTTGAGCGTGAAGTCCGGGCGCGGCCCTTGGTCAACGTCGGTCGCCTGGCCTTCAACCAGCACCTGTTCGCCCGCTTGTGCGTTCAGTGATTGATCACCGATCAGCACCCAGTCTGCGACGAAGCTGTCGCCATCGCTTTGACCGCGTATGCGCACCGGTGTACCTGCCGACAGCGCCTGGGCATCGCCGTCGAGTTGAGCGGGACTGTAGTCCACGGCCTGGTCGCCGATTGTCAAACGTTGCAGGACGGGGTCGACTGAGCTGACCGAGCCGCTCAGCCATTCTGCCGCTTCTGGCGCCGCCGCACTGATACGGGTGACCAAGGCCGGATCGCCCGGCAAAGCACTTATCTCGACCCAGTCACTGGCACGCAGTGACTCCGGAGTGACGCCGCTGAAGGCGGCGTCTGCGGGCAGGGTCAGGGTTTGACCAAACACTGTCAGCGTAAGCGCTTCGGGCTGGCCCGATACCTCAGACACAGGACCGCGCAGCCAGGGCAGGTAGCGAACCTCAAGCGCGCTGGGGGCGCCGGCAGGGGCGTCGGGATCGATGCGCAGGGATACTTGCATCCCGGGCGCCAGATCGTCTTCGTGCCCGCCCGATACGCCTTCGACGATGAAGTCGGCATCGTGGGTGTCAAAGCGCAGTCCGTTGACGTAGATACTGCCAAAACCGGTGACCGTACCACTGGCTGCGACGGGTGCGCCGGTACCTTCAATGCCGGCAAATCCATCACCGCCATCGCAGCCACCAATCGCTATCAGTGAAAGCCCCAGAGTCAGGGGCAAAATCAGGCGTTTCATGAGCTCTCCCGTTCCCCGTCGTCGGTGCGGGGGTACTCGAAATAGTAGATGCCGATACCGGCGCGGGCTTTACCGCTGCCTTGTACGGTGTCGTTTGTTGTCCGGTCCGCTTTGTACAACCACTGGTTGACCTGGAGAATAAAGGCTTCACCTTCGGCGCGACTGCGCTGGCGAATCTCGTCAAGCAGCTCCAGAGGAATGTCGTCGTAAGCCACGGTGCGCTGGATAAAGGGCTCTGATTCTGTTTCGCCCAGGTTGTGATCCAGGGTGTTGATCAGGTCGCTCGCCGCGGTGCCCATGATTCGGATCTTCTCATGCGTGTCGGCAAACGGGATATAACCTTCGGTCGCGAGTTTTATTTTGTCGCCTTGGCGCTCCGCGACGCCGATGCGCACCAATTCATCAAGCATGGCTCGCACGGGGACATCGCTGCCGTGATCTCTCACCAGCTGGGTAAAACTGTCTTCGCCACCTTCGATCATCAGGGGCTTGGGGTGCCCCTGGGTGCTGATATAGCGCCGGTCATTGAGCCAGGCGTCGATGATGCGGCTGGCGGGCGCCGGGCGGGCGCTGACATCGCCCTCAAGGGGGTGGGGCTGCTCCTGGATCCGGGCGATGTCCTTGCGGTTGATTCCGGTGAGCACCGCGACCCGCGAGTGGGTCTGCTTGCGCCCGGGTAGGGTGAACTCTTCCTGGGCCACATCGATGTAGGCGCGCCGTGCGATGTCCGCAAACAGGCGATAGCTGACGCCATGGCGCAGTAACAGTCGCACCATGGGGCGTAAGAGCTTATAGAGCGCTCGGACCAGCGCCTGTTGGGTTTTTTCATTCATGGGAGGATTATAACGCCTTTTTGGGTTGGGGCAAATATCCCAAAAACTTGCAAAGGGGATTTTTTGGGCGTATTGTGTCAAATATGGGTCGGCGGACGGTCGGCCTGAGGCCAAAAGAACGTATCAGGCAGCAAATACACTCCCAATGAAGGTGATTTCATGACGATTAAAAATTTCGCACAGACAAGCTTGGTGGCTCTTGCCGTACTGGGTCTTTCCGCCTGCGGCGGGTCTTCTTCTTCCAATGACGACGGCAACACCGGAACCCTGTCGTTGTCAGTAACCGACGCGCCGGTTGACAGTGCAACCGCCGTGGTTGTCAGCTTTTCCGGCGTCACCCTGCAGCACAGCAACGGCGAGCGCGTCGATTTTGTGTTCGACGAGGCGCGTGAAATCGACTTGCTCCAGCTGCAGGGTAATGCCTCCGAAGGGCTCCTGGACAACGAAGAAGTGCTGGCCGGCGATTACGAGTGGATCCGTCTCGACGTCAACGTTGAGCGCGGTGTGCGCGATAGCTATATCACGCTGGATGACGGGACTGAACATGAGCTGTGGATTCCCAGCGGCGAACAAACCGGCCTGAAGCTGGTCAGCGGCATGACTGTTGCGGCGGGCGGCACGGCTGACTTCACCATCGACTTTGATCTGCGCAAAGCGGTTGTCGCTCCCGGTGCCCCGGGTGGTCCCGTAGCAGGCCCAGGCTACATGTTGCGCCCGGCACTGCGTCTGGTGAACAACCTGGAAGTGGGCAGTATCTCAGGCGTCATCGATGATCAGGTGGTTGCCGGTCTGTGTGACAACGCCGGCACCAACGCTGGTGCGGTTTATGTCTACAGTGGCGCCGACGTGGAGCCGATGGATGTGCGCGACGAAGAAACCGATCCGCTGATCACCGCGCTGGTCAGCGCCGATGATTACAGCTACGAAGTCGGTTTCCTGACGGAAGGCACCTATACCGTGAGCTACACCTGCGACGCCATCAACGACGACCCGGCAGAAGCGGACGAACTGACCTTTGCAGGTACCGCCAATGTTGAGGTGGTTGCAGGCGAAGACTCCGAGCACGACATCACTGACGACCTCGATGAGGGGGAAGAAGAAGCGTAAACAATTCAGAGGTCCGACGCAGAGCAATGCTCTGACTGAGCTTGGGCGGTACCCTTTGTGGGTACCGCCTTTTTTATTTACTGCCAGCTCAGGTTGCCATCCACACGCTGCCCGTTGATGATCACATTGTCGAACGTCAGGTTGTCGACATTGTCGATGATAAACAGCTCATCGGCGTTTTCGATGCGGATGTTGCGCAGGGTCACGTCTTTGAGCGGGTAGCCTTTGGGGGCGTTGGCGCGGAAGACTTCGCCGGCGTTTTCCACGGTAATGTCTTCAAACACAATATCCCGGTAAATCGACGGGAAGTTGCCCCCCATGGAGCCGGCCGCATAGGTCAGCTCAAACCAGAACAACAGGTCGGTGCTCTCGATGTGCATGTTGCGCACCCGGATATGTTCGACCACCCCGCCGCGATCCAGGTTGGACTTGAAGCGAAAGGCCGCATCGCCATGGGTGTAGCGGTTGTTTTCCACAAACACGTTGCGAATCCCGCCGGCCATTTCACTGCCCAGGGCAATCCCGTCTTCGCCGCCCATGACATTGTTGCGAATGACGATGTTCTCGCTCGGGCGCGCGACCTGGCGACCGTCAAAGTCGCGTCCGGCTTTGACCACAAAGGCATCGTCACCGGTGTCGAAGTGGTTGTCCTCCACCAATACGTAAGTGCTCGAATCAATATCCAGGCCGTCGTTGTTGGCGAAGTGACTCTCCACACTCACCCGGCGCACGATGGCCTGATCGGTGTACACCAGGTGGTTGATCCAGAAGGGGGAGTGGGTTGCGTGGTAGTCCTCCAGCAACACCCGCTTGGCCTTGAAGAACTGAATCAGCGGCGGACGCAGGAAGTGACCCTCGTGGAACTGGCGCTCTTCGCGCGGCACGCCCTCAATGCCCATGGTGCGGATGCGTACCAGGTCGTCCGGCTCGTAAGGCTTCCAGGTGTGGAAGACGCTATCTTTATTGCCGTCGATAGTGCCCTTGCCGGTAATCGCCACATCCTCTACCTCAAAGGCGTAGATCAGGGGCGAGTAGCCGTACATCTCGGTGCCTTCCCAGCGGGTCAGTACCGCCGGCAGGTAGTCCGAAGGTTCGGGGCTGAACAACAGGTGTGCACCTTCAGCCACGTGCAGGTTGATTCCGCTCTTGAGGTGGATTGGCCCTTCGCTTAGCCAGTTGCCGGACGGAATCACCACCCGGCCACCACCTTCGGAATAGGCCTTGTCGATGGCTTCCAGAATAGCGGGGCGGGCGTCCCGACGGTGTCCACTGCGGGCGCCAAAGTCGGTGATCACGTAGTCCTGGTTGCGGATTCGGGGGGGCTGAATGGCCTGAACGATTTCACTGGCCTTGGCCCAGTCGTCCCGGGTCGAGGGGTGTCCGCGCTCGGCGTGGGCGAAGGCGCTCACGGTTAGAGCCGCGGTCATGAGCGTGGCCAGGCTGGCGCGCACAAAGGCATTCGACATGGTGGTCTCTCCTCTCAATATTATTGTGATCGAGAGGCATGTTACCGCAATAGATGATTGCGTGCATCAATCGGACTTGGTCAGATCGCGATGTTGTTTGGCTTTGAAACAATGAGGTGGGAGGAGAAAAAAAGAACCGGAAAGGGATGCAGGGTGCCACATCCCTTTCCGGTATCGCGGGCAGCGATATTTAGTAAGCAAACATCCTTGTATGGTTGGAGAGAGACCTTTTCAACCAGAGTTATAGTGTACATGACTTTTACGCCCTGTCTATAGTTATTGTCACTTTTACCATAAAACTTTGTTATTAGCAGGGGGCTGGTTATTACTGCTGTTTTCGGTCTCAACGCTTCCGTGGCGTACAAACCGGGTGCGGGTACTCATGTCCAGGACACGCCGTGAACCCATCCCTGGGGGCTCGACTGCCGCCGTCCGGGCGGCAGACGGTCCTGGACATGAGTACCCGCACCCGGTTTGTACTGGCATCAAGTATGGGAAACCGAAAACAGCAGTAATAACCTAAGCGGAGGAGGGTGTGCGGGGCCAAAGGATTTGGAAGCGGGCACCGCCCAGGGGCGAATCGGTGACAGCCACCTGGCCGCCGTGCCACTCCATCACCCGGCGTACAATCGCCAGGCCCAGGCCAAAACCGGCCGCATGGTGCTCGGGGGCGTCGCGCAGCCGGGTAAAGGAGTCAAAAATACGTTCGCGCTCAGCCAGGGCGACGCCCGGCCCATCGTCGTCGACGCAGACGCGGTAGGCTTCAGGCGTTGTGGACAGGCGTACGTCGACCTGGGTGTTGCAGTAGTGCAGCGCATTCTGGATCAGGTTGACCAGAACGCGCTCCATGAGCGGCCAGTCACAAATATAGGTGCTTTCGGGCGTGTCCTGGTAAACCTGGACGCGTTTATGCGTGTCGTCGAGCAGGCGCTGGCTTACCTCCTGGATCAGGCTGTGGAGATCGCCAGGGGTCTGTTGCAGGTTCGGGGCGGCGTCTTCCAACCGGGCGTAGGTCAGGAGTTGCGACACCAGGGTATCCATTTCGTCAACGTCGGCTTTCAGGTTCTGCAGTTGCTCATCCCGCGCGCCTGTCTCGGCGTCTTCGGCCATGGCCAAAGCAAACTTCATGCGCGCCAAGGGGGTGCGCAATTCATGGGAGACCCCGTGGGTCATTTCCCGCTGGGTCGCAATCAGTTGGCGCACGCGCTCGGTCATGCGGTTGAAAGCCACGCCCAACCGGTAGGCGGTGGCGTGTTTGGGCAGGGCAACGGGCTCGTAACGGCCGGCGACGCCCAGTGTCTGAGCGTGCTGCTCAAGTTGACTCAAGTCCCGCGTCAGCGGCCAGAGCCAAAGAAAAATGACCAGCGCGATGCTGGCGTAAAAAACGGTAATCAACGCGGGGCGCAGCCAGCCCAGGGTCGAGGGTGGGTGTTGCTCCGTAAGTACCAGAACGTAGGGTAGGGGGCCCAGCTGTTGGTACAGGGCCTCCCGGCCTTCGGCGTCGCTCAGGGTCACCGGTTGGCCCGTTTCCAGGCGCGTCAGAAGACGTTCACCGGTGAGTTGCTCGGTCGGCAGCAGTTGCGCATGCAGGCCGCCGCTGCGCTCGAGTGGCGTGAGCCACTGTCGCACTTCCGCCAGGTCACCCTGTTGGGCGAGAGTATGTGCGCCTTGGGCAATGATACGCAGTCCGGGTGGATCCGGCTGGTAGTGCTCCCAGAGACGGTCAAAGCCCCAGCCGAAGACCAGAAGGGTCAGTACCAGCAACAGGTAGAGCGACGCGAAGGCTCGCTTCACGGCTGCTCGGCTCCCCAGGCATCGCTGACAAAGAGATAGCCCCGGCCCCAGATGGTTTTGATGCGCTGGGGTTGATCGGGACTGTCTCCGAGCTTCTTGCGCAGTTGGGAGATGCGTACATCGACACTGCGGTCCATGCCGTCATAGGGGCGCCCGTAGAGCCCCTGAAACAGAAAGTCCCGGTTCACCACGGTACCCGCGTTTTCGGCGAGCAACCAAAGTAGGTCAAACTCGTGACTCGAGAGCACGATAGGCTCGCCCTCGAGGGTCGCGCTGCGCGACCCTTCGTCCAGCGCTAAAGCACCAAAGGCCAGGTGGCGAGGCTCGCTCGGCGTGCTCCGGCTGCTGCGGCGCAGCAATGCCCGAATGCGGGCCAGAAGAATACGGGGTTCGGCGGGTTTGATCACGTAGTCATCAGCACCAAACTCCAGCCCCAGCACCTGGTCGGCATCCTCATTGCGGGCTGTCAGTATCAGGATCGGCCCGGCAAAGCTGTCGCGCAGCTCCCGACACAGGGTCAGGCCGTCTTTGCCGGGCAGCATAATATCGAGCACGATCAGATCCGGGTTGCGATCGCGCACCCGGGCGCCGACACGCGCGCCGTTGTCTTCCAGGGTAACGGTAAAGCCATTGCTCTCCAGGTAGTTTTTCACCAGGGTCGCCAGGCGGTGGTCGTCCTCCACAAGCAGTATGTGATACATGGCTAGAAAAAGCTCCACGGGTTGCGGCGTCGTTGCCGGTATTGGCTGGTTTCCCGGACCACAGCAAACAGTGCACTGGCCTTGGGCGCAGCGCCGGATTCCGGGCGCAAATGAAAGTGCAGACTCTCTTCGGTATCGGCTTGATAATGATGCTCGCCCCGGGTTTGGGCGTGCCAGCAGGTCAGGGGATCGTCCCGGTCATTCACGTACAGGCACAGATCCTGGGCTGCAGGCGCCTCCCAGACCAGCTTGATACTGTCCCGGCAACGGGACTCCTCAGCCGCCAGGACACAAATTTGAGGGACGAGCGAAAGCACCGCATCCTGAGCCGATACGGCGAGTGACAAACTCAGCCCCAGGCCCGCCAGTAAAACCCCTTGGCAGCACCTGAGCGGGTGCCCGATAGTTAGCCACCAACGTGTCGTGTGGGGCGGGTCAGAAATGGTAAACGCCTCCGGCAAAAACCTGTATCACGCTATTGTTGTCCACCAGCGGGCTGTCGGTGATCGCGTCACTCAAGTGCTCGTATTGCGCGCTCATCAGCCAGCGCCAGCGCGGGCTTACCGGGCGGGTCCAGCCCAGGCGTATAAATTGGCTGGTGCCACTTCGCGCCTGGTAGCTGGGCAGGCCGTCGTGGCTTTCGCGCTCGGTAACACCGTAATAGTAATCCAGAAGTTCACTGCTCTTCCAGCTCATACCGATCGAGGCATTGAACCGGTGCTCGCCCACTCGGGTACCTGAGCCGACGGCCAGTCGAACTTCCTGGCCATCGTGCAGGCCGGTAAACTCCTGAAGCACCTGGAGTTGCCAATCCGTGCCGCCAAGCTGGGCTGAGGCCTCAAGTCCTGCCATGCCGGCGATACGGCGCTTGCGGGTTTCCGGTGAAGACGGTTGGGGGCTTTCGCTAACGGGTGCCGGATCGGGTGATTCGGGGCTGGGCGCGCGATTATCTTCTTGCCATCCGTCGCCAAACTCTGAGGAATCACCCACCGCGGGTGGGCTGAAATTCGGGCTGTGCAGGCCGTTGGTGCCGTCGCCCGCCGCGCCATTGACCGGACTGCCTGCCGTGGTGCGCAGACCACCATCGAGTACAAAGCTGTTGCGGCGGAAGAAATAGAGGCCGTCGCTGCCGGGGGTGACCAGTGCGTTGAGCATCCAGCGGGGTTGCTCGACCAGTGTGACGCCGAGGTCCAGGTAGTCAATAAAGAAGCGCTCGCCGTAGTAGGTCACCTGGGGAATCAGTACCAGCGGTATGTCGCTTTTGTCGACCAGAGGGTTGGTGCGTAGGCCCGCGCCCACTGCCAGCTCCACCTGCCATTCGCCCACGGCGACACAGTCCGGGCGAGACTCACTGCAGCCAAGGCTGACAGTTGAGGCCCCCAGGGCCGTAATGCCCAGTGCCAGTGCTGCGAAAAATCTCATGTGTGCGCTTCCCCGTCCCGATCGTATGTCGGGTTTTTAATCATCTGTGAACAAAGTGTGCCACAGAGCAAAGGTCGAGGCTGTGAGTATTTGTTATAAACTTGTGAAAAGCCCGCGTGGCGGGGGCTACAGAAATTTACAGTTTTTCTCAAGTTCGCCACAGAAGGACCCTGCCGCTTGTGCTAGGGTTGAATGACAGGGTGTTCCCAGTCCAACATTAGCGAGGATAATAACGATGAAACAGCAATGGATAGCGCTCAGTGCGATCAGCCTGGTGCTGGCGGCCTGCGGCGGCAGCAGCGGCAGCGGTGGTGATACCGACCCGGATTACAGTAATTTGCGTTCGGGCGACAGCCGTGCGGCGGCGTTGCATCTGAGCGAAGCCGAAGATCAATTTGGCCAGTATCTGAAAAACGGCATGCGCCTGCAAATCCGGATTCCCGCTGACGGCCATGGTAACGGGAATGGGCCCGCCAACGGCAATGGCAATGGTTCGGAGCAAGCGCCGGTGGCGGAAGGGGATTTTGACGACGCCGGGGGCGGAAGTCGCTCGGGTAATTTCTCCACCACCAATGTTCATGTCGAGGGTGTGGATGAGGCCGACCGGATCAAGTATGACGGCGAGCACCTGTTTATTGCCAGTCGCCCGACACCCTGGCGGGTGATGGGTCAGGAGGACTCGTTGTTCGAGGGGCAGGGCATCCGCATTCTTGCCACCGATCCGGCCGGTGCCGCGACCCAGGAAGTGGCGCGTTACGACTTTGCCGACGATCATCATTTGCGCGACCTGTATTTGCACGCCGAGGCCGGGGTCACTCGCGATGTGATCACCTTAGGTCACCGCTATGGCTATCACCCCATGTCTGGTGGGGGGATGACCGATGCCATGATGATTGAGCCTGCGGTCATGCCCTACGAAAGCGGCAGTGTCGGATCTGTGCAAGTGCGGGCTATTGACGTGACTGAACCGACCCAGCCACACACCGACTGGCGCCTGGAACTGGATGGTGCCCTGGAGCAGAGCCGCCGGGTCGATAACATTCTTTATTTGGTGACCCGCTATACGCCTTATGTCGACGGCTTGATCTACTATCCCCAGACGTCGGACGAGCTCCGCGCCAATGAACAGTTGATCGCCGACACGCCGGTGCAATCACTTTTGCCGCGCTACCGCACTGACGGCGGCGACTGGCAGCCCCTGGTCACCAGCGAGCGCTGCTATCTGCCTGAGGAGCGTGACCCTAACGACGGTTTTGCGCACCTGGTAACCATCGCGGCGATTGACCTGAATACCCGGGAGCTGGTGTCCTCCGCTTGCCTGAACACCCGGGTCGACGGTTTCCATGCCTCCGCCACCAGTCTGTATCTGGGGGCGAGTGTTTACGCGCAAAGCGAGCCGCCGCGCACCCTGATTCACAAGTTTACTCTCGATGAAGGTGATATTGAGTACCGGGGCACCGGTGATGTGCGCGGCGCTTTGGGCTGGCGCGCGCTATCGTTCCGGATGAACGAATACCAGGGCGACCTGCGGGTGGTGACCAGTGAATCGGTGTTCCCGAACAGCGGTGGCGCCACAGACGACAGCGATGACGATGCGGTGCGCCCGGATAACGGTAACGGCAATGGCGACGATGCGACCGTATCACCCGGTGGCGGCGGCTGGGACATGATCCACCGCCTCTACGTGCTGCGCGAGCAGACCGACAGCAATCGCCTGCAGGTAGTATCGCAGTTGCCTAATGACGACAGGCCGGCCCGGATAGGTAAGCCGCGGGAAGATATTTTCGCCGTGCGCTTTACCGGCGACCGAGGGTTTCTGGTGACCTTCGAGCAGATCGATCCGCTCTATGTGCTTGACTTGTCCAATCCCGAGGACCCGCGTATCGCCGGTGAGCTGGAGGTGCCGGGGTTTTCTACCTACTTGCACCCGATCGGTGAAAATTACCTGCTGGGTATCGGGCAAGATGTGGAAATGCAGGAAATGTGGGGCTGGCCTGCCGGGGTCAAAGTGGAGCTCTACGACATCAGTGCGCTGGGTGAGAGTGAGGATCCAGACGCTGTCTTTGAGCCAGGCGTGGTTGATACCTTTGTGATCGGCAGTAGCGGCTCAACCAGTCCGGCATTGTATGACCTGCGCGGTTTCAATATGCTGCAGGTCTCGGACGACCAGCTGCGCTTTACCCTGCCTATTGACGTTGCACAAAACTGGTCCTGGCAGCATTCGGGGCTCTACCTGTTCGAAATCAACGATTTTGTCGGGGAGGGCGCGAGCATGCGTCAGGCGGGCGCCATGATTGCCGAGAAGAGTAGTGGCAGCGTCAGCTGGGGCAGTGGCTACGGCTATGAAGCCCGCAGCCGGATGCACGATGATACCGTGTTCTTTCTCTACGGCGATCGGGTCTGGAGTGCCTTCTGGGACAGTCCTGAAGGTGCCCAGGGGCCCGAGTAGGTCGGATTAGGCGAAGCCGTAATCCGCCAGTGTGGCACCCAACCCGATCGGCGTGTTCGTTGAAACTCGACATCACCTTGTCGGATTACGCCCTTCGGGCTAATCCGACTTACTTGAGCATTGGCAGGGTGTAGCGCGTAGGTCGGATTAGCCCAAAGGGCGTAATCCGACACTGAGGCACCTGATCCGAGCAGCGGCACCATCCCTGAGATTGACCGGTTTTTTTAACGCGGACGCCCATAAAAAAACGCTTGCCAAAATAGCGGATTACCCAAATAATCCGCGCGGTTTATTTTGAGTGCCGCCTTCATGCGCCTGGTTTCCTTCGATGTGTTCCGCACCCTCGGGTTTCCCGATACCCTCACCCTCAAATCCGATCAGGTTTTCCGTCACAAGGCGGAGCTGACGGCGGCCGATTGGGTTTTGTTCCCGGAGTATTGGCAGCTCAACGCGCTGGTGTACGGTCTGGGTTGCCGGGTGTTCCCGAGCGAAGCCAGCTATCGGATCGGTCATAATAAAATCGAAATGACCCGCGCCTTCCAGTTGGTGGCGCCTGCGCATACCCCGCACACCGTGATCTGCGCCAACACCCCTGAGACTGCCGAGGATGCCTGGGCCCAGATGGTCTATCCGTTTGTGGCCAAACTGCCCAAAAGCAGTCAGGGAGAGGGCGTCTGGTTGATCGAGGATCGCGCCCAGTGGCACGCCTACCTGGCGCGCACCGACACCGTTTACGTGCAGGAATACCTGCCCATCGACCGGGATGTGCGGGTGGTGATCGTCGGTGACCAGGTGGTGAGTGCTTACTGGCGCTGCCAGTCGGAGCAGGGCTTTCACAACAATGTCGCCCGCGGCGGGCGGGTGGACTACAGTCCGGTGCCCGAGGCGGTCACGGCGCTTGCACTGCAGGTGGCCAAAGCCTTGGGGGTAGATCACGCCGGTTTTGATATCGCGCTGGTGGGCGATTACCCCTATCTGCTGGAGTTCAATCGTCTGTTTGGCAACCAGGGCATTCCAGGCGGGGGCAAGGTTCTGCAAGCCGCGATTCTGTCGTGGCTGCAGGCCCGCCGTCAGCCGGAAGATCCGGACCGACCGGTAGACCCGCCCCGCTGGCCCCAGGCGGTCTAGTCGCGCAGGTGCTCGGCGAGCCAGTCGAGGACCGCTTTATAGTTTTCCGGTAATTCGGGGGCCAGTGCCATCAGGGCGCTGCGCACCACCGCCGGGCGACTGTCGTTGATGTTGATATGCCCCACCTTGCGCCCGGGACGCACGCTTTTGCCGTACCAGTGCAGCTCCGCTGGCGGTACCGTCAACCACTGGTTGTTGCGTTCGGTGCCCACCAGGTTGACCATGGCGGTGATGCCTTTGGTCATGGGCGGTGCCAGGGGCAGGTCGGCAATGGCCCGCAGGTGTGCCTCAAACTGGCTCATATGCGCCCCGGCCTGGGTCCAGTGGCCGCTGTTGTGGACGCGGGGGGCCAGCTCGTTGATCATCAGCTGGTCGCCCACCCGGAAGCACTCCATGGCCATCACACCCACATAGTCGAGTTCATTGAGCAGGGTGCCGAGCATGGATTCGGCCTGCTCCTGCAGGTGTTGCAGGCGTTGCAGGGGGGCCAGGGAGGCCATCAGGATACCGTTGACATGCAGGTTCAGGGTCAACGGGTAAAAGACGCAGTTGCCGCGGCTGTCGCGCGCGCCTACCAACGACACTTCCTCGTCAAAATTGATCGCCTGCTCGGCGATGGCCTGGTCGTGCCAGCCCTCGGGGATCTCGCCCGGCTCGGCGGCTTTGAGCCAATGCTGGCCTCGACCGTCGTAGCCGCCGGTGCGGCGCTTGAGCAGGACTCGTTCACCCAGTGCGGTGTGCAGAGCGTCAGCCCGGGTGTCCGTGGTGACCGTTTGCCAGGGCGCCGTGGCCAGACTGAGGCTGTCGATCAGGGCCTTCTGGGTTTTGCGATCCGCCAGGGTGCCAAATACGTCGCGGTTGATAAACCGGTCGTGACTGGCGAGCTGGCGGGTCGCGAGGGTTTCCGGCCATTGCTCGCGCTCGGCCGTGACCACGTCGCCCTCGTGCAGGTGCAGGGCATCAATGGTGTCGATGTCCACCGGTACCACGTCCAGCGCCAGCGGCCGGCCGGCGGTTTTCAGCATGGCGCCCAGTTGTCCGGCGCCCAGAACCCAGAGTCGACTCATCTCAGCAATCCTCTCACTCGGCACTCGGGTCGGGGTTGTCGAGTACGGCGTCGGTCTGACGCTGACGGAAGGCTTCCACGCGCTTGGCCACGCTCGGGTCTTGCAGGCCGACAATTTGCGCTGCCAGCAGGCCGGCGTTGAAAGCGCCGGCGGTACCGATAGCGAGCGTACCCACGGCCACGCCTTTGGGCATCTGGACGATGGAGAGTAGGCTATCCATACCGTTGAGGGCCTTGCTCTGTACCGGCACACCCAGGACCGGCAGGCGCGTATGGGCAGCAACCATGCCCGGCAGGTGGGCGGCACCGCCGGCACCGCCGATAATCACCTGGTAACCGGCGTCGGCAGCGCCCTCGGCGAAGGCGACCAGCTTGTTGGGCGTGCGGTGGGCAGACACCACTTCGGTATGCCAGGCAACGCCCAGCTGCTCGAGAACTTCGGTGGCACCTTTCATGGTATCCCAATCGCTTTTGGAACCCATGATCACAGCAACTTTGGCCTGAGTCATGCCTGATCAACCCCCTTTGGTGGGCAGAATGAACAACCCCGGCGGCCGGGTGTGGCGCCGAGGAAAAAGAGCGAATTCTACCGAGGGTTGGCCCGGCAATCCACTATTACCGGGGAAAATCGTCGAAACGGGAGTCAAAACAGGGCTCGGCGAGCAAAAAGAGGCCCCGCCCAGGAGGGCGGGGCCGGACCGCCGCCAGTCCATAACCGTAGACACCCGCAGAGGCGAGGGAGCCGCCGTACTCACCAAACCAGGTGGCACTGGCTTCAAGGCCGAAATGAGGATTGAAAAAGTAGCCGGCGTTCAATTCCAGAAGATCATCTTCGTCGTCGAGTTCGCCACTGGTATCCGGGCGCAATCGCTCAGACCTGTACAAGGTCATGAAGCGTCACGGGCTGGACAGCGAAGCGTTCAAGGAAAGCGAAGATTAAAAGGAGGGGGGGACAACCTGGCACACCCGAAAGCCGCAATACCCTGTCGATCTTATTTACAAAAAAATATCGGCAAGCGAACCCATGCGCCACTAACTTTTTGAAAAAATTTATAAAAATATATTTGGCCCCTATCTTGCGCGAGTTTAGTATCCGTCGGCCGCTGGCAAGCAGAGAAGGTCGTAGTGAGCCGCTGCCAGATATCCGCTTTTCAAGAGGGGGAGCCGGAGATGGCACAGGTTTCGCGCAGCCCCGGGCCGAGCCGATTCGCCGATTTCAGTTGCACCGCAAGGCGGTTGGCCTGGATCTGTATAGCGGTGCTACTTCTGCATGGATGCGGGGGCGGAGGTGGCGGCGATAGCGGCGGGGGGGGTGGAGGCACCCAGAACTTCATTGTCAGTACCAGTGCCGGCACCGGCGGCAGCATCAGCCCTTCCAGCACGTCCGTGACGCAGGGCGCGACGGCAACGTTCACGGTCACCCCAGAGTCGAACCACACGCTCATCAGCGTCAGTGGCTGCGGAGGTTCGCTGTCCGGTAATACCTACACAACCGGACCCATTACAGGGACATGCACCCTGACCGCGACCTTCGCTCTCCAAACCTACACCGTGACAACAAACGTGACAGCGGGCGGTAGCGTCACCCCAGGTAACGCCTCAGTTGAACATGGCCAGACGGCGGAGTTCGCCATTACTGCCGACACAGGCTTCGAAATCGACCTCGTCTCGGGATGCGGCGGCACACTTGCCGGGTTTATGTTTACGACAGCGCCAGTGACGGCCCACTGCATCGTCAGCGCTCAATTCATCAGCGAGTCCGGTGCGCCGCCTGGCATGGTGGGCGCGCTGAACTGGCTGGCGCCGTTGCCACACGGCAATCTCGTCAATGACCTGCACGTGTTTGATGACAACCGGATCATCGCTGTGGCCAATAACGGCTCAATCACCCTCACCAATGACGGTGGTCAGACTTGGGAGCGCATGGGTTCTCCCAGCGCCGAACACCTCCACGCGGTCTATTTTATT
Organism: Marinimicrobium alkaliphilum; assembly: GCF_003259155.1. Lineage (GTDB taxonomy): Bacteria > Pseudomonadota > Gammaproteobacteria > Pseudomonadales > Cellvibrionaceae > Marinimicrobium_A > Marinimicrobium_A alkaliphilum. The sequence continues at coordinate 245,906 of NZ_QGMQ01000006.1, read as the reverse complement.
GGTGATACCGGCTGGATTGTCGGCGCGGGTGGCACGATACTCCGCTCGATTGACGGCGGTCAGAGCTGGAACCCGGAAGCCTGGGGCGCCCAGACAAACTTCAATGCCGTTTACTTCGTCGACGAGCTCACCGGCTGGGCGGTCGGTGGGGGGACCTTCGGTAGCACCAAGATCGCGAAGAGCACCGATGGCGGCGTGACCTGGAGCGGCCAGGCCAGCGATACGGGCACGTCGCCCCTTTACGACGTTTCCTTCATCAGCGACCAGATGGGCTGGATCGTCGGGGCAGGCGGTACGATCATTCACACCACCGATGGCGGCCAGAGCTGGGTCAACCAGGACAGCGGCACCACGATAGTGCTGCGCGCCGTGCACTTCGTCGATGCCCATACTGGCTGGGTCGGCAGGCAGAATGGCGTGATGAGGACCGACGATGGCGGTCAGAGCTGGACGTTGCAGGATACGGGTGGCGGTAACTTCCAACACTTGTATTTCCTGGACGAGAATGTCGGCTGGGCAGTCGCGCTGCAGCGCATCATGTTCACGACCAACGGTGGTCAGAACTGGACTCGCATCGCGCAGAACCGGCTGCAGCCGACGACCTCTTCATACTTTGTGGACGCCTCGATCGGGTTCGGCAGCGGCACTGGCGGAAACGTGTTGCACACTGTCGACGGTGGGGATAACTGGGCCTACATTGCGGGCGAGGCAAACACCTTCCATTCCATGTCCTTCGTCAGCGAGAGCGTCGGCTGGGGCGTGGGTCCCCGGCAGTCGGTGTTCCGGACAGCCGACGGTGGGCTGAGCTGGACTGCGCAGGATGCCGGCGCCGGTACGGACAGTTTCAACGACGTTCACTTTATCGATAGTTCGCTTGGCTGGATCGTCGGTGACACCGATCGGATATTCCGGACAACGGACGGTGGTAATCAATGGCAGGAAATCCCGACCGGTCTGCCGAATCGGACCCGGCTGGAGAGCGTTCACTTCATCGACGCTCAGCGCGGCTGGGTAGTGGGTCGGGACGTTCCCGGGACCAGGCCCACAGAGATCATTATCGCGCGAACAGCGGACGGGGGCGAGACTTGGGAGCGGCTGGACGATGAGCGTGAGGGAGAGTTACGAGCCGTGCATTTTGCCTCTGAGACACTGGGCTGGGCAGTCGGCCTCCGGGGAGGAACCTCGATTGGCGATCGGGGAATCATTCTGCACACCGCGGATGGCGGCCTCACCTGGCAGCAACAAGCCGACGGCCTGGGGGCGATAAACGACATCTATTTTGTCGATGCCCAATACGGTTGGGCGACGGGCGTGAATGAGCTGCTGCATACCCTCAACGGGGGAGCCACCTGGACGTCGATGAGTAACAGGGTCACCGGCAGGAGTGGGTTGTCCGTGAATTTCTTTGACAGGGATCACGGCTGGGTCGTTGGCAGCGCAGGCCTGATCCTCCAGACCGTGGACGGCGGTGCCAGCTGGCAATCTCGCGTCATGACCACGAACCAGCTCAACAAAGTGCTGTTGTATAGTGAAGCGGTCGGATGGATCTCGGGTACGAATGCACTGTTGAAATACACCAACGATCCTGACTGATTCGCCGGACGCAATCGCTCAGATTTGCACAAGGTAGTGAAGCGTCCGGGCCGGACAGCGAAGTTCAAGGAAGGAGAAGAATAGAGCGAAGAGGGGGGTGCAGCATCCTGCCGCACCCGTAACGCGGTAGCGTCTTAATGCCGGCGGCGACGCACGCCAAACATGGCCAGCAGACCCAAGCCAAACATCAAGAGGATCGAGGGCTCCGGTACTCGGGCGGTCACAGTGATCAGATCCTGAGACTTGCTTGAGGTCAGGGTGTAGAAGTCGTACAAACCGGATTTGGATGTTTCGTTCAGGCTGGCAAGCCAGTTGTTGGCCAGGCCGCGGGCACCGCTGAAGTTGCCGCTGGTGAAGTTGCCGCTGCTAAGCGTGGGCGGGTTATCCGGGCTCTCGTTAACAATTTCCCAGATCGCCAGTTGCATGGCAGCGCTATTCACAGCGCTTTCTTTGGAGCTGGTGTAGTACTCAGAGAACAACCGATCCAGTTGCATGCCCCGATAGGTACCGGTAAAGGCGCCCAGGCCATCGACCACATTGTAGGTCGCCGAGTTTTTCAGGGTGGTGGACGTCTGGATGCAAAATGCATTCAGCTCGTCATCCCACTGAATCAGTGAGGGTGACTTGTTCAGGATCTCGAACTCGAATTCGCCGGCGTAAACGTTGCCGGCGCCGGTGATGTGACCGCTGGGGGTGCTGCTGCCCAAGTTTTGGTTGTATTTGAGCTCAATGGTGGCCGCCTGGGTACTCAGGGCCAGCAATGCGGCCAGGGTGAGCACACCCAGTTGAATCATGAGGCGTTGCAATTTCATGGCGATATCCTTGTCATGAAGTAAATTGGAATTAACACGACAGGCCATAAGCACGTTTGGTGCCATAAGCAAAAAAAGTTTTAAAAACAAAGGCTAAGGTGATGCCTTATGTGAATTTTGGCGCCACCCTGTAAAGGCCGTCGACAACGGCCGGCCCCTGACGTCAACCCTGCCAACTGGTGTCCTCGCCCCCGAAAGCCTGCATCATGGCGCCGATAAAAGCCGAAAGCTCTGTGGTCATTACCACAAAATCAGCGTCGAAGGTTTCGGCGGCCGTCTCCGGGTTGCCCTCGTCGGCCTGCTCCAGAATCCGATCCTCGAACTTCACCCGCTTGATCGCCAATTGGTCGTCCACGATACAGTGAATGGCGTCTTTCCAGGTGAGGGCCAGGCGGTTGACATACATGCCCGCGTTGAGGTGGTTGAGGACCTCGTCGGCACTCAGGTCCTGGTTTTTGAAGCGCACCACACGGCCGTCCTTGCCGCCGCGCAGCTCGCACTCCTCCCCGAGCGTAAAATCGTCCGGTAGGTCGCCGTGCAGCAGCCAGTGGGTCATCGCCTGTGTCGGTATTGTGTTGGGCGCCACGGGGATCAGGCTCAGACTGCCCAAGGCTTCGCGCAGAGCGCTGAGCAGTTCCTCGGCTTTTTTCGCCGACGCCGCGTTGACTACGATCAGGCCCTCGCGCGGGGCTATATAGGCAAAGTCCAGGGAGGACTTGCTGAACGCCTTGGGCAACAGGGAAAAGATCACTTCGTCTTTCAGGTCCTGCTTTTCCTTGCGCGCAACGTGGCGCGACTCCTGCGCCTTGATATCGGCGACCTTTTCTTCCAGGTGCTCGTTGATCACCGCAGCCGGCAGGATTTTTTCCTGACGTTTGGCGCAGATCATATGATAGCCGTTGGCACTGTGAACCCACTCCTGGCCGTGGCGTCCGAGCGGCGGCACCCAGCCGTAGCGCATCGGATCGAGGCTGCCGCAGGGCCGAAAGGGCTGCTGGGCGAGGGCGTCGTTGAGTGACTCATGGTCAAAATCAACAGGTTGGGTGAAGCGGTACAGGCGCAGATTTTTAAACCACATGGCGAGTGGGGGTGTCCTTGGTCAGCGAAAATGGGCGCGCCCGGGTGGGCGTAAACGAGCGCGGCAGTGTAGCATAATGGCGTGCCGCGATTGGCTGAACCCCGGATCGGGGTCGTGGTCTATAATCAACCTGACTGTCACCACTGAAAAGGGCTCAAAGCGTATGGAAAACAATCAATCTCAGCACCCGTCCGATTCGGACGCTGACCGCAAGGCCACGCAAAAACTGATCCTGTTGTTGGTGGCAGTGGCGGTGCTATTGGCCGTGGCCCTGTTCTTCTTCCTGCGCAGCTCGGGGGACTCGGAGCCTGAATCCTTGCCGGTGCCTGAACCTCGCGAGCGGGTACAGCCGGCGCCCGCGCCGGAGCCTGAACCCGAACCGGAGCCGGCCCCGGAACCAGAACCCGCGCCTGAACCGGAACCGGAGCCGGAACCGCTGCCTGCTCTGGACGACAGTGACGAGACCGTGCGCGCCGATCTGAGCGAACTTGATGGCGGTGAGAGCGCCGCCGAGTTAGCGACCCAGGAGCAGGTGTTGCGTAAGGTTGTGCGCGCCGCCCACGCGCTTGCCGGGGGTACGGTGGTGCATGAGTACCGGCCTATTGAGGGGCCGAGCACGCCCTTCGCGGCGGAGCGCGCGGGCGAAGTGGCGGATGAGGAGATCAACCAGCGTTTTCGGATTCAGCCGGACAACTACCGGCGCTACGATCCCTACGTCAGTCTGTTGGCACGTATGGACCCGGATACCCTGGTTGCTCTCTACGAACGTTACCAGCCGTTGCTGGACGAAGCTAACGAAGAGCACGGCGTCGACAACGGCGGTTTTACCCACGTGCTGATCGCCGCGATCGACCAGGCTTTGGCGACCCCTCCCGCGCCCGATGAGATCCTTCTGGTGCGCCCGCGAGTATTCTATGAGTATGAGGACCCGGCGTTGGAGCGCCTGCCCAGTATCCAGAAACTGATGCTGCGCATGGGCCCGGAGAACGCGCAAAGCGTCAGAGCCAGCTTGACCCGCTTGCGCGCACGCCTGGCGGAACTCGATTAGGCGAGACATTCAGCTTCGGTTCACCCTGGGCGTTGTACGCTGACCCTGACCTTCAAAAACTGAGGAAAGGGGTGTTGCGATGAAACGTCCAGTGATGAACCGCCCAGCCGTTGTCATCAGGCTTATTGCGCTTGTCGTTGCTCTTTTGATGTTGAGTGGCTGCGACGAGCACTATGTGCACACCAGCCACACCACGGTGACCACCGATCCGCGGCCGGTACTCGACAATTTCCATATGGTCGACAGCTACGAGACCGATACCGGACTTGGACGCCACTATGAGCTGGGGTTGAACCCCTACATCTGGGACGGCCTGTTCGAGGTGTACTGGTACGCGAGCTACGTGCGCGACTACTATGCCGAAGTCTGGATCAATGACCGTCCGAGCCTGCGCGGCGCCCGGTTTATTGACGACTTCTACTGCGGTGACGGTCTCAATTGCGACAGCTACGGCAGCACCTTGTGCCAGTACACGGAAGACTTCTTTCTGTCCTGCACGATTGATAACCCCGGGGTGGATATTGCCGATCTGGTATACACCCTGCCCCAGGCCATGTACATGATTGTGCAGGTGTGCGATACCGGCTCTACCTACTGTGAATACCAGCACCGTGAGGTCTGGTTGGAGTGAGGCTGACTGAGGAGACCTTGTGAGTTCAGCGCCCCTGTTCGACAGTCACTGCCATATCGATTTTGAGGTGTTTGATGGCGAGCGCCCCGCACTCTGGGGGCGCTGCCAGGCGCAGGGCCTGACCGGCCTGGTGGTGCCGGGTGTCAGCCCGGCGCAATGGCCCGGACTCGAAGCCCTGTGCGCGCACTACGATTGGCACTATGGCGCGGGGGTTCACCCCTGGTGGGTGGCGGACCACCCGCAGACCGATCAGTGGTTGACGTCCCTGCGCCAGGTCCTGGCACAACCGCGTTGTGTGGCCCTGGGAGAGTGTGGGCTCGACAACACCATTGCGACCCCGCTGGCACAGCAGCAGGCCGTGTTCGAGGCGCAGGTGGGTCTGGCCGCGCAGCTCAATAAACCCCTGATTATCCACAGCGTGCGCAGCCACAACGCCGTACTGCGCACGCTCAAGCAGAAAACGCCCGCGCGCGGCGGCGTGATTCACGCTTTCAGCGGCAGTCCGGAACAGGCCCGGCAATTCTGGGACGCGGGGTTCTATTTGGGCATTGGCGGGACCATCACTTACGCGCGCGCCGCCAAAACCCGGCGCGCGGTGCAGCAGTTACCCCTGGAAGCCTTACTGTTGGAGACTGATGCCCCGGACATGCCCCTGGCAGGGCGCCAGGGTCAGCGCAACAGTCCCGAATACTTGCCCGAGGTGGCACGGGTGCTGGCTGAGTTACGCGGTCAATCAGTACGTGAAATTGCCGAGCAGACCACGGCCAACAGCTGCCGGTTGTTCGGCCTCTAGGATTCGCGCCGAGCGCAGTCCTCAAAGTAGCGTTCCACCGCCTTGGCGGCCGCCACAAACCCGAAGCTGCCGGTCACCATCACCAGTGAACCCAGTCCGCTGCCGCAATCGAGTTTGATGCCCCCATCGCCCCCCTTCTGCCCGACGCAGACGCTGCCGTCTGCCTGGGGGAAAAGCATCTGCTCGGTGGAGTAGACCGCATCCACCCGAAAGCGCTTGTTGCGATCCTTGCGGAACTGGTATTGGCCGTAGAGGAGTGAGCGCATCTTGCGAAACAGCGGATCGTAGACGGTCTGTGCCAGATCCGAAACAACGATTTTGAGCGGATCGGTCTTGCCGCCGGAGGAGCCGATACACACCAGACGCAGCTTTTTGCGGCTGCAGTAAGCCACCAGATGCGCTTTGGTAAAGGCCGAGTCAATCGCGTCGATCACGACATGGTGCTCGGGGCCGATCAGGCGTTCGGTGTTTTCTTTGGTGAGAAAAGTATCCTGCAGGTGCAGGGTGATCTCCGGGTTGATGGCCCGCAGGCGCTCGGCCATGACCTGCAGTTTGGACGCACCGATGGTGTCGGCCGTGGTGTGCAGTTGGCGGTTGGTATTGCTCACACAAACGCCGTCCAGCTCGATCAGGGTCAGGGAGCCGACACCGGTGCGCGCCAGCGCTTCGGCGACCCAGCTGCCGACGCCCCCCAGTCCCACCACGGCAAAATGGGCGCGCGCCAGGCGCGGCAGGGCCTGGGCACCGTAGATGCGGGTGATGGCGCCAAAGCGCTGGCGATAACTGTCGGTCAAGGGCGTGCTGGGGTCGTTCATGCGCTGCAGTCTATGAGCCTTTGCGGGTCAAACCAAGGGATGTCAGGCCGCGATCATACGCGTTGCACGCGGCAGGCTCCAGCCCTCAGTGGGGACCATCTGTGCGTTGGGGTGATCCATAGGGTCGGCGTTGACGTTAGTGTGGCTAAACCCTTTTTAAGGTCTACCCCTATGTCAAAAGTCCACTGGTTGTTGGGCGACCAGCTCAACGCCGGTCACTCGTGGTTCAAGCAGATCGATCCCGAGGTCTGCTTTGTGCTCGCGGAACTGCGCCAGGAAACCGATTATGTGACCCATCACATTCAGAAAGTGGTCGGCTTTTTTGCCGCCATGGAGTCCTTTGCGCAAGCGCTGGAAAACGCGGGGCACCGGGTAGTCTATCTCACCCTCGACGATACTCGGGACTTTGAAGACCTGACGGCGCTGATCGAGCACCAGTGTCAGGCGCTCAAGGCGAGCGAGCTGCATTATCAATTGCCCGATGAATACCGGCTGGATGAGCAGTTGGCGGCGTTGAGTCAGCGCCTGACGATTCCCGTCGTCAGCCACGACAGTGAGCACTTTCTGACCCCGCGCGATGCGTGGGAGCGTTACCCGAATCACCGGATGGAGTTTTTCTACCGGGCACTGCGCAAAGAGTACAAGGTACTGCTGGATGGGGATGGCAAGCCCGAAGGCGGTCAGTGGAACTACGACAAGGACAACCGCGAATCACTGCCCGCCACGCATACCCTTGCCGAGCCGCTGTTGTTCAGTCGGGATGTAAGTGCGCTGGTCGAGCGTCTGGCGCGTCGCGGCGTCAAAACGCTGGGGAGTATCGACGCCAAGGCCTTTATCTGGCCGGTGACCCGGCGCGAGGCGCGCCAGTTGCTCAACCACTTTCTGGCACACTGCCTGCCCAATTTTGGCCGTTTCCAGGACGCCATGACCGATCGTGGCTGGAGTCTCTACCACAGCCGTCTGGCGTTTGCGCTCAACACCAAAATGCTGCATCCGCTGGAGGTGATACGCGCAGCCGAGGAGCAGTGGCGCGGTGATCCAAAGCGTATCACCCTGGCACAGGTGGAGGGTTTCATTCGTCAGATTCTCGGGTGGCGGGAGTATGTGCGTGCCCTCTATTGGCGCCACATGCCCGGCTATCGGCAGCGCAATCACCTGGGCGCCCAGCGCTCTCTGCCCGGATTCTACTGGACCGGGGAGACGCGCATGGCCTGTATGGCCCATGCCATTGGGCAATCACTGGAGCACGCCTATGCCCACCATATCCAGCGCCTGATGGTGACCGGGAATTTTGCGTTGCTCGCCGGTATCCACCCGGATGACGTCGATGCCTGGTATCTGGGGATCTATATCGACGCCATCGAGTGGGTGGAGATGCCCAACACCCGGGGCATGAGTCAGTACGCTGACGGCGGGCTGATTGCCAGTAAGCCCTATGCCAGCTCCGGTCAGTACATCCGCAAAATGAGTGACTACTGCACAGGTTGCGCCTATGACGTCAAGGAAAAGACCGGCCCCGGCAGTTGCCCGTTCAACAGCCTCTATTGGCACTTTATTGACCGGCACCGGGAGACCCTCGCGGACAACCCGCGCATGAAACTCATCTACGCCAACTGGGACAAGCAGGACCCTGTGCAACGCAGAAAAATCCTGGCAACGGCGCGGGCGCGGCTGGACCGGCTGGAGCAGTTATAACGAATAGGACTTGCCCGGCGGTCACATTTGCCGTATTTTGTGATAACGATTATCGTTTGCGTTCACCGTTATCTGAGGAACTTTTATGAAAACGTTTGCTGTTGCCACCCGTTATCTGTCTGCGGTAGTGCTGGGCTTTGGACTTGCCGGCGGAGCTGTTGCAGACCGCGTTGACCATTTCAAAGGCAAATCCGCTGAGACCCTGACTGAAGCGGTCGAGAACTTCGCGACCTATAATCGCCGCCTGGCATCGCTGTTAGATCAGGAGCTCAGTGACGCCCGTCTGGTGGAAATCCACGAACTGACCTACACCCTGGAAAATGCGCTGGAAAAGATCAATGCCGAGATGACAGTCTTGGCGGACACCCTGGAAGAGCTTCACGTTGCGTCCGAAACCTTTGATCGCGAGGCGCTTGCCGCCGCCGGCGAGCGTTATACGCAGGTGGTCGAGACCCTGCGCCAGTTGGGTGACTGAGGTTCAAGTCAGTGGTTGCTTATCGATAGCGGTCTGTCAAAATAGGAGGACAAAAAACACAAAAGGCCGAAAACAGGGACAGGATTTATCATGGGAACCAAGTGGATTTGGGTGGCGTTGGGCTGTCTGCTCGCGTCACTGGCGTGGGGTGACATACGGATTGACGGCGAGCGGGGCAGTTACCCGTTCGTGGGTGAGGCGTCATTCTGGGAGGACGAGCATCGATCGCTGACACTGGCGCAGCTGCGCGCCGGTGCCGATGTTCACTGGCAGCCGCTGCGTGACCCCAGCCCCAATTTCAGTTTTAGCAGCAGCCGTTACGGGTTGCACTTTCCCCTGCACAACGTCACCGGAGAGCCCCAGGCTTTGGTGCTCGATATGGCGCAACCCCTGCAGGACTACCTCACCGTGACATTGGTCGATGCTCGGGGTGAGGTAGTCGCCGAGTGGCAGACGGGGGATCGCTTGCCCGCAGACAGCCGGGCGCTGGCCTATCGGGGCTTTGCCTTCCCGCTCCCACTTGCGCCGAACCAGCGCTATGACCTTTACGTTCAGCTCGACAGCCACGACGGCCTTTATGATGCCATACCGTTGCGCTTGATGGACGAAGAGGCGTTCTACAACTATCGCCAGCGGGAAAACTTCGGCTTCGGGTTCTACTACGGTGCGATCGTCATTCTGCTGCTTTACAACCTGGTGGTTGGCGTCAGTCTCAAGTCGCGCAGTTTTCTGCTCTACAGCCTGTACCTTACCTGCTTTCTGGTCTGGAATTTTATTTTCCGGGGCTACAGTGTGTTTACGCCCCTCGGCCAATGGTCGGTAATCAACAACCAATTAGTGGCGGTGGCGAGTGTTGCGCTGTTTGCCTCCCTGGTGGCGTTCACCTCGGTATTTCTCGAACTCAAGCGCCGTTCACCACGCTATCGACAGCTGCTGTTGGTAGCTTGTGCACTGTTGTTGATTCCTTTGCTGCAAAGTCTGCTGGGCTTTTACGCCAGTACCTTTGCCGTATTGATTCCTCTCGCCGTGATCATTCTGGTTCTGGTGTTGGCGGTTGCCTTGCAGCAGTCACTGGCGGGCCGGCGCAGTGCGCGTATTTTCCTGCTGGCCTGGAGTTTGTTGATTGCCTCGGCGCTGGCCTACTACGCGCGCGTGTTTGGCTGGTTGCCCTCCACCTGGTTGACCGAAAACGCCCTCAACATCGGCTCGTTGATCGAGGTGTGGGTGCTGGCGCTAGCCTTGGCCGACCGCATCAAGCGTCTGGAGCGCGAGCGGCGACGTAATGAGCAGTATATGCTGGTCCGGGAGCGTGAGTTGAGTGACTCCCTGCAGGCGCGTGTGGACGAAAAAACACGCGAGCTGAGAGCGCTCAACGAGCGCCTGGCGGAAGAGTCAATCACTGATGCTCTTACGGGGTTGCGCAATCGGCGCAGTTTTTACGAGACCATGACCAGCGAGCTCAAGCACAGTGATCGCGCCGGGCAGCTTCTGGCCTTTTTGTTGATTGATATTGACTATTTCAAGCGCTACAACGACGACTATGGTCATCAGGCCGGCGATGCCGTGTTAAAACACTTTGGGGAACAGTTGTTGTGTAATTGGCAGCGTGATACCGACAGTGTGTTTCGCTTGGGTGGGGAGGAGTTTGGCATAGTGCTGTCGGGAGTAAGTGAGTCGGATGTGCGTGCCAAGCTCGATGAGTTGCGCCAGCGATTGAGCCGGCTGGAGCTGGATCAGGGCGGCCCCCTGACGGTTTCCGTAGGCGGCGTGCTGGTGTCGCCGGGGGTCTTGCCCAGTCCGAATACCGTGTATGCGCGCGCCGATCAGGCGCTCTACAGCAGTAAGGATCAGGGCCGTGATCGGGTCAACCTGGTGAACCTTGGCGCTATTAGCCAATAACTTCTATTATGTAGGCGGACGCGTCTGCGTTATCCAACCTTGATGAGTGAAACAGTCAGCCCATGAGCGAACGATTTAACACCTTTTTGAACGAGCAGCTCGCGTACCTGCAAACTCCCGGTGTTTGGGTGCAGCTGTTGGTATTGCTCGGGGCACTGTCCATCGCTGCGTTGATCAACCGTCGTTTGCAGGTGGTGCTACAGGCGCAGGGGCACCGGGGACAAGGGCTGCGCCATATCGCGATTCGCAGTCTGCAGCGTCTGCTTTGGCCGGTTATGGTTCTCTTGCTGCTATTGCCCGGTATTGCGGTGCTTGATTACTACCGTGTACCCGCTGAATTATTGAGCGTGGCAGTTCCGGTATTGGTCGCTCTGGCGGCCATTCGATCTTCAATCTATATCCTGCGCAAAAGCTTTACCTCCAGCCCGCTCCTCAAATCCTCCGAAAGCGCGCTCGCCCTGTTGGTCTGGCTGGGTGTGGTGTTGCACCTGTTGGGCTGGTTACCGGCGGTGCTCGAATTTTTGGATAGCCTGGCGGTGGATGCCGGAGACACCCGCATCTCGGTGTTATCGGTCTTTAAGCTGATGTTGTTGGTCACTATCGCGCTGACCCTCGCCATGTGGCTGTCGAGCCTGCTGAACAACTGGCTGAAAACGACCAAGCACGTGACGCCCAGCATGCAGGTGGGCTTCGCCAAGTTCAGCCGCTTTATCTTTATGACGCTGGCGTTCCTGCTGGCCCTGAATGCGGTCGGGATTAACCTGAGTACGCTTGCCGTGTTTGGCGGTGCCCTCGGTGTCGGTTTGGGTTTTGGTTTGCAGCGTATTGCTTCCAACTTTATCAGCGGCTTTATTTTGGTGATGGACCGGTCGATCAAACCCGGCGATGTGATCACTGTGGGAGAAAAGTTCGGTTGGGTCGAGGAGCTCAAGGCTCGCTACGTGGTGGTGCGCAATCGGGAAGGGGTGGATACCCTGATTCCGAATGAAAACCTGATTACCACTGAGGTGATCAACTGGAGTTACTCTGATCGCAACGTGAGATTGGATATTCCCGTGCAGATCAGTTACGACGACGATCCTGAGCAGGCCATGGCGGCAATGCTTGAGTGCGCCTTTGCGTCCGACCGGGTGCTCAAAGAGCCGGCGCCAGCGGTACGCCTGATGGAGTTTGCCGACAGCGGCATCGAGCTGCACCTGATGGTCTGGATCGGCGACCCGGAAAATGGTTCGGCAACGGTCAAGTCGGACACCAACCTGGCGATCTGGCGCGCCTTCAAGCGCGAGGGCATTACTATCCCCTATCCCCAGCGGGATCTGCACATCAAATCCGGTTTGCCCGCCGCCCTGGCGAGCAAACCGGATAAACCCGCGTAGCTAGCCGCCCATCCACATCAACATCTCGTAGTAGAGTGGCAGACCGACCAGTACGTTAAACGGAAAGGTCACGCCCAGTGCCACCAGCATGGCCATGCCGACATCCGCTTCGGGTACGGATTGGCGCATGGCAGCAGGGGCGGCGATGTAGGAGGCGCTGGCCATCAGGGTGGCCAGTACCAGCGTCGAGCCGTTGGGCAGGCCCAGTGCCAGGCCCAGTCCCAGTCCCACCAGTGCCAGAATCGGGGGCGCGACCAGGGCGAAGGCGACCAGTCGCCACATGCCCGGACGCCAGGCGCTCAGTTGGCGGGCGGCACACAGACCCATCTCCAGCAGGAACAGCGCCAGCAGACCCGGGAAAAGGGTAATGAACAGTGGGGTGATTGAGGCGGCGCCCTCCGGGCCGTAGACATAGCCGACCGCGACGCCGCCCATCAGCAGGAGCACGCCTCGGCTGGTAAAGGCTTCGTGCAGTACCGAGCCGATACCGCCCTGGCCGTGCCCGCCCATGCGGTACAGCATGATGCCGACAATAATTGCGGGCAGCTCCAGCAGCACCAGATACAGCGTGGTTTCCGGGGCCAGCTCCAGGCCGCGTCCGGCGGCCCAGGCCAGGGCCACCGCAAAGGTGCCCGCGCTTACCGAGCCGTAGTGGGCGGCGATGCTGGCAGCGTTGGCCGGGTCGAGCTTGACCAGTTTACGCAGCACCGGGAACAGCGCCAAGGGCACCAGCAGGCCCGCCAAGGTGATCGCCCCCAAGCTTGGCAGCAGGCTGTTACTCCAGTTGCCGTGCAGAGCCAGACCGCCTTTCAGACCGATGGCGAACATCAGCAAGATGGCGATGGTGGCGTAGGTGTTGGAGGAGATTTTCAGATCCGAATTCACCAGCCCGGCCACGAGGCCGAGGGCGAAGAGGGCAATAATCACGTCGGGCATAAGTCGCTTCCTGTGTTTTTGCGTGGGTGCCATGATAGCCGGGCGGGATTCTGGCGAAAAGCGCTCCATTGTGCTAATAAAATATTACCATCCACAGTATTGATGATTATCTATGGCTTTAAAACATTTGACCTTACGCCAGTTGGAGGTCTTTCAGGAAGTCGTGCGCCAAGGCTCGGTCAGTGCGGCCGCCCGGCATCTGCACCTGACCCAGCCGACGGTGTCCATTCAGCTGCGCAAATTGGCGGAGTCTGCCGGTGCCCCCTTACTTGAGAGTCGCGATGGGCGCTTTCAGGCCACGGAGGCCGGGCAGGCCCTGTACCTGGCGGCAGGCGATATGCTCGGCCGACTGCAGGCGTTGGGGGATGAGCTGCAACACTTACAGGCGGGCACCCGCGGGCAGCTGAGTCTGGGGTTGGTCACCACTGCCAATTACGTACTGCCAAAAATCCTGGGCGCCTTTGCGCGCGCTTACCCCGACGTGGAATTGTCGCTGACGGCAGGTAACCGCGGCCAGATTCTTGAGCGCTTTCGTCGCCAGGCCGACGATCTCTATATTTTCAGTCACCCGCCCGAAGTGGCGGAGGTGGTGGCGACGCCGTTTTTACGCAACCCGCTGGTGATGATTGCGCCGCCGGATCACCCCTTGGCGGGGCAGTCGGTACTGGAGCCTGCGGCTTTGACCGGGCAGCGTTTGCTGGTGCGCGAACCAGGCTCGGGCACAGGTATGGCGTTACGCGCCTGGCTGGAGCAGCAACCCGTTGGATTGACCCAAACTCTGCAGGTGGCAAGCAACGAGGGTATCTATTCCAGTGTGGCCGGCGGTCTCGGTTTGGCGGTGGTGAGTGAGCACATACTGCGCAGTCGCAAAGAGCCGGTTGCCGTGCTCCCGGTGCGCGGCTTTCCGCTCGCGGGCTCCTGGTATCTGGTGCACCACAAGCGTCGCCCACTCAGCCCTGTGGGTCAGGTTTTTTATCGTTACCTGCGCGAACAATTGCCGGTGCTGGAGCCCGATTATGCGCTGTCGCCCCAAGAGGGGTAAGCGTCCGGCGAGCTCGCCATAAGCTGCTAGACTAAACACATTACTTCCAAGGAGCTGATGCATGGCTGAAACCACCGAAACTGAAACCAGCGAGAAAAAGCCTGAGAAGAAACCGCGGCCTCGCCCTAAGCCGCGCAAGAAACCGGTGTATCTGGTTGATGGCGCGCGCACACCTTTTTTACGTGCCCGAGGCAAGCCCGGCCCGTTTACCCCGGTCGACCTGGCGGTGCAGGCCGGCCGGCCGCTGCTACTGCGTCAACCCTTTGAACCGGATACCTTTGATCAGGTAATCCTCGGTTGCGTCAACGTCGTGGCCGACGAGATGAACCCGGCCCGGGTGGCGGCGCTGCGTTTGGGCATGGGACACGCCATGCCCGCTTTCACTGTGCAGGTCAACTGCGGCTCGGGCATGCAGTCCATCGATACCGCTTTCCGCTATATTCAGGCCGGGCAAAGCGATTTGATTCTCGCCGGAGGCACAGAAGCCCTGTCGCACTCGCCGCTGATCTACAACCGTCAGGCGGTGGAGTGGTTTGGCAAGATGATGACCGCCAAAACTGTCGGGGCCAAACTCAAGGCGCTGATCAGCGCGCGCCCGAGTATGCTCACGCCCGTTATCGGTCTGGAGCGCGGGCTGACGGACCCCATTGTCGAGCTCAATATGGGGCAGACCGCCGAGTTGCTGGCACAGATGTTTGATATCTCCCGGGAACAGATGGACAGCTACGCCTTCCAGAGCCATCAGCGCCTGGCCAAGGCGCACGAGGCGGGGCATTTCAAAGATGAGATGGTGTCATTGATCGATCGCAACGGCGGTCTCTACGATTACGATGACGGTGTTCGCCCGGACACCACGCTGGAGAAATTCGGCACCCTCAAGCCGGTGTTTGAGCGGCCCTACGGCAAGGTCACGGCCGGCAACGCGTCGCAAATTACCGACGGTGCCTCCTGGGTGATTCTGGCCTCCGAAGAAGCGGTAGAGAAATACCAGCTCGAGCCTTTGGCACGACTGGTTGATACCCAATGGTCGGCACTTGACCCGGCGATCATGGGGCTGGGCCCGGTGCTTAGCTCGACCGAATTGCTCAAGCGCCAGCGCCTGAAAAAAGACGATATCGATCTGTGGGAAATCAACGAGGCCTTCGCCGCTCAGGTCCTTGCTTGCCAGGCCGCCTGGGACGACACGGAATTCTGCCGCGAGGTGTTGCACCTGCGCTCGGCCTTTGGCGCCATTGACCCCGACAAACTCAATATCGACGGCGGCGCCATCAGCATGGGCCATCCGGTGGGCACCAGCGGCAACCGCCTGGTGCTGCACCTGGCCCAGGCACTTAAACGCGAAGGCGGTAAGCGGGGCGTGGCCAGCCAGTGTGTGGGTGGCGGACTCGGCGGTTCAGTTTTGTTGGAGGCAATGTCATGACGCAGATGCAATCACCTGCGTGGCAGGTTCTGGCGCCGCGCAATAGCAACATGGGGCCCGAGCGGGAGCCCGAACACAGCACCGACCACTGGCGCCTGACTCGCGACAGCGACGATATCGCCTGGCTGATTCTCGACCGCAAAGGCGAGAGCGCCAACAGCCTGTCGGCGGATGTCATGAGCGAGTTGAACGATCTGCTTGACGTGATCGAAAAGGGCCAGTTTAAAGGTCTGGTGATTCGTTCCGCCAAAAAAAGCGGCTTTATCGCCGGTGCGGATATTCGCGACTTCACCGATGAAACCGAGGCCGAGGTGGTGGCCGCGCGCATGACCCAGGCGCACGGGATTATCGATCGGTTGGAGGCCTTGCCCATCCCGACCCTGGCCCTGGTTCACGGCCATTGCCTGGGCGGTGGTCTGGAGCTGGCGCTCGCCTGCGATCAGCGTCTGGCCATTGAGGGCGCAAGCTTCGGCTTCCCGGAAGTGATGCTCGGTCTGCATCCCGGGCTGGGGGGCACCTTTCGCAGCCTGGAGCTGATCAACCCCATCAGCGCCATGACGCTGATGCTCACCGGTCGCCCGGCCAACGCGCGCAAAGCCAAAAAAATGGGCCTTGTCGATGCGGTCGTCGAAGAGCGCCATGTGGGCAAGGCGGTCAAGGCACTGCTGGCCAAAAAAGTACGGCGTCAGCCGGATCTGATGAGCCGTCTGTGGCGGCTGGGTTTTATGCGCCAGATCAGTGCCAACAAGATGCGCAGCCAAACTGGCAAAAAAGCCCGCAAGGAGCACTACCCGGCGCCCTACGCCCTGATTGACCTGTGGGAAAAGCACGGCGTCAATCGCAAGGCGCTGCAAAAGGCCGAAATCAAATCCTTTGCCCAGCAGTTGGTGGGCAGTACCGCGCAAAACCTGGTGCATGTGTTCTTTTTACGCGAACGGCTCAAAAGCTTCGGCAAAGCGCCGTGCGAGATTCGCCACGTGCACGTGGTGGGTGCTGGCACCATGGGGGCAGATATTGCCGCCTGGGCGGCCAGTCGCGGCATGCGCGTAACCCTGACTGATCTCGAGCCGGACGTGATCGCCAAAGCGATCGGCCGGGCCGGGAGCTTTTACGGCAAGAAGCTGCGCGCCCGAGCTGACCAACGTGACGCCCTCGACCGGTTGATTCCGGATCTCGACGGCGCCGGTGTGGGCCAGGCTGACCTGATCATCGAGGCGGTCGCGGAGAAAGTGGAGATCAAGAGCAAGGTGTATGAAGCGCTGGAAGCGCGCATGAAGCCGGGCGCAATTCTCGCCACCAATACCTCCAGCATCCCTCTGGAAACCCTGGCGGAAAAACTCAAGCACCCGGAGCGTTTTGTCGGGCTGCACTTTTTCAATCCGGTCACGCGCATGGAACTGGTGGAAGTGGTCAGCCACGATAAGGTGAGCGAGGACACGCTGGAGTCGGCGCGCGGTTTTTGTGGTGCCATTGCGCGGTTACCGGTACCGGTCAAAAGCGCGCCGGGTTTTCTGGTCAACCGCGCTTTGACGCCCTATCTGGTGGAAGCGTTTGTGTTGCTCGACGAAGGCCATGATAAGGCCACCATCGATAAGGCGGCGGAAGATTTTGGTATGCCCATGGGGCCGATTGAACTGGCCGACCGGGTGGGGCTTGATATCGGGCTGAGTGTGGCCAAAATGCTCAAAGAGCGCCTGGATGACCCCATGCCTGAGGTGCCCGAGTGGTTGCAGAAAAAAGTCGACGACGGCGATCTGGGTCAGAAAACCGAACAGGGTCTGTACCGCTGGGTCAATGGCAAGGCGGATAAAGGTGAGCCGGTTAAGCCGCCGGCGGAACTGATCGATCGCCTGGTGCTACCCATGCTCAACACCTGCGTGCGTTGTCTGCGGGAGGGGGTTATCGAGGATGCGGACGCGCTCGACGGCGCCATGATCTTCGGCACCGGATTTGCGCCTTTTCGCGGCGGGCCGCTGCATTATGCCCGCCAGCGTGGAGTGGACGATGTGGTGGAGACACTGAAAAGTCTGGAGGCGCTGCACGGCGAGCGCTTTGCACCGGACGCAGGTTGGGATGCGCTCAAAAAATAGCCCGCGCGGGCTATTGAACCACCTCAACCGGTGTCAGCGGCACGTAGCGGCTGAACAGGCCGTCGGAATCAAAGGCGGCGATCTCAACAACGTAGTCGGTCAAGTCCTGCATCGGCAACGAATAAGAGGTCGCCAGGCCGTCTTCGATGACCAGGCGTTGGTACTGGCGCTCGCCTGCCGCGCGGAAGCGCAGCTCGTAGCCGCCAATTTCTGAGTCTTCCAGGTAGACGCCATTTTCACGGTGATCCGGCATGCGCCATTCGAGCATCAGGACACCGGCACCCGCGCTGTCACTGAACTCTTGGGGGCTGAGGGCATTCGAGCCTTCGCCACCGCAGCCTGTCATTATTATCAGGAGCCCCGCAGGCAGCAGGTAACGTGAAAAACCCATGAGCGAATCCTCGTACGTGGAAAAGGATGCCAAGGCTAGGGATTTAAGAAGGTCTGAACAAGGAACTGGCGCACACTTTTGGCGCGTTTGCCGATGTTAGGCGAAAGTATCCGGCTGGGTGGCAAATTACACAGGAAGTGATCAAAATTTAATCCATTAAAACTTGATGGTATGAGCCGCGAACGGCAACCAGTAGGAGATGACCATGACCGAAGACAAACGCCGCCGCCATTCCGCCCCCGTGGTCGATGGCATTGGTAAATCCGCCAGTCGTGCCATGTTGCGCGCCGTGGGTTTTACCGATGAGGACTTTCGCAAACCTCAGGTGGGCATCGCCTCCACCTGGAGCAACCTGACCCCCTGCAATATGCATATCGACGACCTGGCGCGTCGGGCGGCGGCGGGTGCCGATGGTGCCGGGGGTAAAAGCCTGATCTTCAATACCATTACCGTGTCCGACGGCATCGCCAATGGCACCCCGGGGATGAAGTATTCACTGGTCTCGCGCGAGGTGATCGCCGATTCCATTGAGACCGTGGCCGGCTGCGAGGGCTTCGATGCCCTGGTGGCCATCGGCGGTTGTGACAAGAATATGCCCGGCTGTCTGATGGGCCTGGCGCGGCTCAACCGGCCTTCGGTGTTTGTCTACGGCGGCACCATCAAGCCGGGCGCCAACCATACGGATATTGTCTCGGTGTTCGAGGCCGTGGGCGCCCACGCCAAAGGCGACCTGGACCTGGTGGCGGTCAAACAGATCGAGGAAACCGCGATTCCGGGTCCCGGCTCCTGCGGCGGCATGTACACCGCCAACACCATGGCCTCGGCGATTGAGGCCATGGGGATGAGCCTGCCCGGCAGTTCGGCGCAAAACGCTGTGGACGACATCAAGGTGGCCGACTGTGAAGCGGCGGGCGCGGCGGTGCTGGAACTGCTGGCGCGGGATATCAAACCTTCAGACATCATGACCCGGGCCGCTTTTGAGAATGCCATTGCCGTGGTGATCGCCTTGGGGGGCTCCACCAACGCGGTGCTGCATCTGTTGGCGATGGCCAACACCGTGGGCGTGGCGCTGAGCCTGGAGGACTTTACCCGCATCGGCAAACAGGTGCCGGTGCTCGCGGACTTGCGCCCCAGCGGCCAGTACATGATGTCCGAGCTGGTGACCATTGGTGGCATTCAGCCGCTGATGAAAATGCTGCTCGAGCGCGGTCTGCTGCACGGCGACTGCCTGACAGTCACCGGGCGCACACTGGCGGAAAATCTCGCCGCAGTTACACCCTATCCCGAGGGGCAGGACATCATTCGCGCCTTTGACGACCCGATAAAAGCAGACAGCCATCTGCGCATTCTCTATGGAAGCCTGGCGCCCACCGGCGCGGTGGCAAAAATTACCGGGAAGGAGGGCACTGATTTTACCGGTCGCGCCCGCTGCTTTCAGTCCGAGGAAGAGGCCCAGGAAAAGATTCTCGACGGCAGCGTTCAGGCCGGCGATGTGGTCGTGATTCGCTACGAAGGCCCCAGGGGCGGCCCGGGGATGCGCGAGATGTTGAGCCCCACCTCCGCGATCATGGGGCGGGGCCTGGGCAATGACGTCGCACTGATTACTGACGGGCGCTTTTCCGGTGGCAGTCACGGCTTTGTGGTGGGCCATATCACCCCGGAGGCGATCGACGGCGGCCCCCTGGCGCTGGTTGAGGATGGTGACACCATCACCATCGACGCGGTAAACAACACTATTGAGTTGGGCGTGAGTGATAAAGAACTGGAACGCCGTCGTCGCGATTGGCGACCGCCGCAACCCAGAGAGACCCGCGGGGTCCTGGCCAAGTACGCGCGCACGGTGTCTTCCGCCTCGCTGGGCGCGGTGACCGACCTGCCGGATTGATATTGAAGTGTTAGTTTTTAACTATTAAAGCTAATGCCAAAATAAATCGGATTCATCTTTCGAAAGGCGTTATTTCGGCCTATGCTTATTGGCGTGGTTTTCCAGCCTTGCGGTAAAAAGGCCGCAGAAAGTCAGTGACAAGTACAAAAGTACCCGGACAGCAATCATTGGAGACAACTATGGCTAATAGCGACAATCAGGGCAAATGCCCGGTCATGCACGGTTCGCGCACCACCACCAGCAGCGGCACTGCCAATCAGGACTGGTGGCCGAACCAGCTCAATCTGAACATCCTGCATCAACATTCGCCCAAATCCAATCCGCTCGGCGAGGACTTCAACTACGCGGAAGAATTCAAGAAGCTCGACCTCGCCGAAGTCAAAAAGGACATCGCCAAGGTACTCACCGACTCCAAAGACTGGTGGCCTGCCGATTACGGCCACTACGGACCCTTTATGATCCGTATGGCGTGGCACAGCGCCGGCACCTACCGTGTGGGCGATGGCCGAGGTGGCGCGGGCACCGGCAGCCAGCGTTTTGCACCACTGAACAGCTGGCCTGACAACGGCAACCTGGACAAGGCCCGCCGCCTGCTGTGGCCGGTGAAGCAAAAGTATGGCAACAAACTGTCGTGGGCGGATCTGTACATTCTTACCGGCAACGTATCGCTGGAAACCATGGGCTTTAAAACCTTCGGTTTTGCCGGTGGTCGGGAAGACGTATACCAGCCTGAAGAAGACATCTACTGGGGCGCCGAGAAAGAGTGGCTGGCCTCCAGCGATAAAGAGAACAGCCGTTATTCCGGTAAACGCGATCTCGAGAACCCGCTCGCCGCTGTGCAGATGGGTCTGATCTACGTCAACCCGGAAGGCCCGGATGGCAACCCCGACCCACTGGCCTCGGCGCAGGATATTCGGGAAACCTTCAAGCGCATGGCCATGAATGACTATGAAACCGTGGCGCTCACCGCCGGCGGTCACACGTTCGGTAAAACTCACGGCGCTGCCGATCCGGACAAGTATGTGGGACCGGAGCCGGAGGCGGCACCCATCGAAGAAATGGGCCTGGGCTGGAAGAACAGTTACGGCACTGGCAAGGGCCGCGATGCCATCACCAGTGGCCTGGAAGGCGCCTGGACCCCCACCCCGACGAAGTGGGATATGAGCTACTTTGACGTGCTCCTTGGCTACGAGTGGGAGCTGAGCAAGAGCCCAGCCGGTGCCAACCAGTGGGCCGCTAAAGGTTTGGCCGATAAAGACCACGCGCCCGACCCGGAAGATCCGTCCAAGCGCGTAGGCATCATGATGTCCACCGCGGATATGGCGATGCGTGAAGATCCGGAGTACCGGAAAATCTCTGAGCACTTCCACAAGAACCCGGAAGAGTTCGCCGACGCGTTTGCCCGCGCCTGGTTCAAGCTGACTCACCGGGATATGGGCCCCAAAGATCGCTACCTTGGCCCGGAAGTGCCTGCCGAAGACCTGATCTGGCAGGATCCGGTGCCGAAAGTCGATCACGACCTGATTGATGCGAGCGATATCAAAGCGCTCAAGGCGAAACTGCTCGACAGCGGTGTGTCGGCGCGCGAACTGATTTACACCGCCTGGTCGGCCGCATCGACCTACCGCGGCTCTGACATGCGCGGCGGCGCCAATGGTGCGCGCATCCGTCTGGCCCCGCAAAAAGGGTGGGAAGTCAATGAGCCGGAGCAGCTGGCCAAGGTCCTGAAAGCGATCGAAGGCGTGCAGAGAGACTTCAATACCAAAGGCGGCAGCAAGAAGGTATCGCTGGCCGACCTGATCGTGCTCGGTGGCTGTGCGGCGGTGGAAAAAGCCGCGCAAGACGCGGGTCACAGCATTGAAGTGCCTTTCACTCCGGGACGTGCCGATGCGACCGAAGAGCAGACCGACGCCGAGTCGTTCGAGTGGCTCAAGCCCGAGGCCGACGGCTTCCGCAATTACCGTCGCACCAAGTTCGCGGTTGCGGATGAAGAACTGCTGGTAGACAAAGCTCAGTTGTTGGGCCTGAGTGCGCCGGAAATGACGGTGCTGGTGGGCGGCTTGCGTGTACTGGATGCCAACTACAAGCAGTCCAAGCACGGTGTGTTCACCCAAACCCCGGGCAAGTTGACCAACGATTTTTTCGTCAACGTGACCGACACCGACACCCAGTGGGCCCCCAAGTCTGGCGAAGAAGACGTGTACGAAGCCAAGGACCACAAAACCGGCGCAGTCAAGTGGACTGGCAGCCGCGTGGACCTGATCTTTGGCTCCAACTCGCAGCTGCGGGCCATCTCTGAGGTTTACGCCCAGGCGGACGCCAAAGAGAAATTTGTGAAGGACTTTGTCAATGCCTGGACCAAGGTGATGGATGCCGATCGTTTTGATCTGAAATAACCTTTCACCCTCACGGCACGATAAAAATCCCCGGCCCGCAAGCCGGGGATTTTTTTATGCGGTACACTGACCGCCATTATCACCCGCCCGGAGCTATCATGACCCAAACCCCCTCGGATGCCACCCACGACTTCAGCCATCTGGCCCTGGATCCGGCGCTGCATACGAATCTGGCGAGCCTCGGTTACCATCAGATGACGCCCATTCAGGCCCAGAGTCTGCCGGTGATGCTCGCCGGGCAGGACGTCATCGCTCAGGCGCAGACCGGTTCCGGCAAAACCGCGGCCTTTGCCCTCGGGGTGCTCAACAAGTTGCGGCCGGAACACTATGCGGTGCAGGCGTTGATCCTGTGTCCGACGCGCGAGCTGGCGGATCAGGTCGCCCAGGAAACCCGGCGTCTGGCGCGTACCCTGACCAATATCAAAGTGCTGACCCTGTGCGGTGGTACGCCTATCGGTCCGCAGATCGGTTCACTCGAACACGGCGCACACATTGTGGTGGGTACGCCCGGGCGGATCGACGACCACCTGCGCAAAGGCACCCTCCGTCTGGACGCCGTGCATACCTTTGTGCTCGACGAAGCGGATCGGATGCTCGACATGGGCTTTCAGGAAGTGCTGGATGGCATCGTCGGTTATCTGCCCGAGCAGCGCCAAAACCTGCTCTTCAGTGCCACTTATCCGGAGCAGATTCAGCAGATTGCCGAACGCATCATGCAGGCACCCGTGCGGGTCAAGGTCGATGCGGATACCCGCCGGGATATCGACCAGCGTTTCTGTCTGCTCGAGGGCGTGGCGCGTACCGATGCGGTTCACCGCTGGCTGTTGCAGGAGCGTCCGGATGCGACCCTGGTGTTTTGCACCACCAAAAAAGAAACCGACGAGCTGGCCACTTATCTGCAGGCGCAGGGGCTGGACTCCCTGGCGTTGCACGGCGACCTGGACCAGCGCGAGCGCGACAAAACCCTGGCCATGTTTGCCAACAAAAGTGCCTCGGTGTTGGTGGCCACGGACGTCGCCGCCCGGGGGCTGGATATTGAGGCGGTTAACCTGGTGATCAATGTGCATCTGGCCAAGGAGCCGGCGGTGCACGTGCACCGGGTCGGGCGCACCGGGCGCGCAGGCGCGAGCGGCGCCGCCATCACCCTGTTTGAGGAGCGCGAGCGCTTCAAGCTTGAACGGCTGCGCGAGCTGTTACCGGAGGAGCCGGTGGAAGTCGCGCCGCCGGATGCGTCGATTCTGAAGACGTCGGGTTTCAAGGCGCCCATGGTGACTGTGGAGATCGAGGGGGGCAAAAAACAGAAACTTCGCCCCGGCGATATCCTCGGCGCTCTGACTGCCAAAGACGGACTGGCGGGCAGTGACGTGGGCAAGATCCAACTGCAAGACCATCGCGCCTATGTGGCGGTCAAACGCGCGTTGGCGCGCGATGCTCTCAACCTGATCAATAACGGCAAAATGAAAGGGCGTAAGTTTCGGGCGCGCAAAGCCTAGTCAGTCCTTTGCTATAGTAGAGCCATGAAAGACCTGATCCGTCAATTCGGTCGCCTGCGCCTCCTGGCGTTGGTGCTGACCTACATACCGCTGGCTGTTATTCCCCTGGCTGGCGTGGTGTGGCTGTGGCAGACGGGGTACCTGGGGTATTGGTTGCTGTTGCTGGCGGCCTGCGGCGGTTGTGCGCTGCTCTTGCAGCTGTGGCTGGCGCGCAACGACAAACGCCGAATACTGGAGGCGCGAACCCACCCCGATCGCAACTGGTCGACCACGGCCGAAGGCGCCTGGGTGCAGGTCGAAGCCTTGGCGCAAAGCGCCAATCCCTCCGAGCACGCGCTCAGTGACGGCTCCGCCCTCTGGCTATTGGGACAGCAGACGTTAGCCCGGGTTGCGGGCCATTTCCATCCCGATAAGGCGCAGCCGCTCCTGGAGCTGACGGTACCCCATACCTTATTGATTATCGAGCGCGCCAGCCGTGAGCTGCGCCAGGAAATCGTGCACACCTTGCCCTTCAGTCATCGTCTCAGTCTGGGCAACCTGGTCCAGGCGCGGCGCTTGCAGCAGACTGCCTCGCGTTACCACAATGTGTACCGCGTGGGACGCGCGTTGGTCAGCCCGGCGAGCGCGCTCTACAAGGAGTTCAGCCGTGCGGTGGGCGGGCATATTCTGGATTATGGCAGTGACCGGATGCAGCGCTGGCTCTTGCAGGAGTATGTGCGCAAAGTCGGGTTTTACGCCATTGAGCTTTACAGCGGCAATCTGCTGTTGAGCGGCACCCTGACTCACGGCAGTGGCCACCCGTTGCAGGTGTTGGTGCTCGGCCCCGCCGGCAGTGGCAAAACCAGCCTGCTTGAAACCTTGACCCAGGGCCGGGCAGAAGCCGACCCGGAGGCTAGCGATAAGTGGATTAGCGTGCACCGACTCGAGTCGGTGGAGTGGGGCGAGCTGGAGTTGTGGGACACGCCGGCCTGGAAGCGCCTGCCACGGCGTCGCGCCCGCGCAGCCGTCGCGGCAGCGGATATTATCCTCTGGGTCAGCCATGCCGGCGAGATGGATGTGGCGTATGAGGCCGGTCAGCTCGCGCGACTCACGCGCTGGCTGGGAGGGCGTGCGGGTCAGCCCGAGCCGCCACTGTTGGTGGCACTGACTCACAGTGAAAAGTTGAAGGCGTCGGGCGCCCTCGCCGACGTGGCGGAACAACTGTCGATGCCCACCGAGAATGTCATTGCTCTGTCCCTGGCAGATCCTCTGGCGGCGCAGGCGCGCGAGCAGCTACACACCGCCTTCGCGGCGCACCACGCCCAGGCTGAGCGCAGCCATTACTGGCGCTATCTGCATCGCAGCCAGCGGCAGGAAAATCGTGAGCTGTCGGGCCGGCAACTGCGCAGCGTCGCCGGCAACGCCTGGCGCGCGGTGCGCGGTGTTTTTCGAGGGGGCTCCAAACGCTAGTTACCGTCTCGTCCTCAAAGCAGATACATCCTGATAGGCATCCACAGTCCCATTAAAATCATGATCAGATTTTCGGTCAGTGACACGAAGCCCAGCGGCACCTTCGAGTCGCCGCCGGCGCAGGCGCATTTGAGTTCGCGTTTATCGATATAAACCGCCTTGAACACCGATACCGCACCGATGGTGCCGATAAAAAGTGCCAGCGGTGCCGCCAGCCATATCAGCACGCCCGCCAGCATCAGAATGCCGGCCAGGGTTTCTGCAAATGGGTAGACGTAGCTGTAGCGCACCTGTCGCTGGGCCAGCAGGTCGTAGTTGAGAAACATGGTGCTGAAGCTTTCCAGATCCTTGAGCTTCTGCAAGCCCAGGAGGCACATGGCAATGGCCACAAACCACTCCAGGGTGTGTAGCGACCAGAGCGTGCCCAGTGCCATCCAGGCCACGGCCAATGCCATCAGAAATGCGGTGGAGAAAATCGCAATGATGGGCTTATAGCTGACGTCCTTTTCCCCAGGGACATCCATTCCCAGATGTTTTCTCACTTCTTCGTAACCGCCAATGCGCTCACCGTCGATAAAAGCCTGAGGCGTGGTATCCACCTGGTGCTTTTGTTTGAAGGCATCGGCTTGCTCGCGCGTCTCAAGAAGGTGGTCTTCAACCTCGAAGCCTTGTCGCTCCAGCAGATCCTTGGTTTTCAGGCCGAACGGACAGACGTGCTCATCGGTCACCATTCGGTAGAGTTCAGCGGTTTTTGCGTTTGTTTGGGTATCATCAGACGTCATTTGAAGTTCTCCAGGGCCAGGCTTTCAGGATCGTTACACTTATTACTTGATCCTGTTTGAGAAGTGTAGGCGCGAATCCGCCGCCGGGCGTTCGAAAGTTTCGTGTTTGGCCCCGGTAGAGCCTACAGGCCGGCGACAGTGCCTCGCCGCGATAGGTATATAAGCGGCACGTAGACTTTCAGCACTTCTCGTCCGCCATCGGCTATCCCGGAAAATACTTTCTGGTGAGTTTACTGCCATAGCTTGTCCGGTGTTGAAGCTCCCCTCGACCCCCTTGCCTCCGTCGCAAAAGGAAAACTTTGTCCGCAGTATGACGAAAACACGACAAAGATGTAACCTTGGCGCCTTCTGACACTTGGTGTTGAATCGGCCACAGTGACGTGGGTTCTGTGCCAGACTATAGCCGCAGCATGTTTAATTATTGACTCTTGACGGGAATAAAACCCGTATTGGCGCGTTGTCTGTAATATGAGGCCTGAATGACAGAGAATTTTTGCTCGCAACTGGTGGACCTTCTGCCGCGACTGAGGCGGTTTGCGCTTGGCTTGACGGCCAATCAGGAGGAGGCCGACGACCTGGTTCAGGCTGCCTGTGAAAAGGCGCTGGCCAAGCAGCATCAATGGCAGCCCGGTACTCGGCTGGATTCCTGGATGTATCGAATTATCCAGACCCAGAGGATTGACCATCTGCGCCGGGAGAAGCACGCGCCGGTAAGTCAGGCGGAAGAATCCCTACCGGACTGGGAGGATACTCATAGTGCCGATCGTGCAGAGAACGAAGACCTGCTTCGGCACACCATGAGAGCCATTGAAGGGCTTCCCGAAGAGCAGCGGCTGGTAATGCTGCTGGTCGTGGTCGAGGAGTACTCCTACCGGGAGGTGGCGGAGCAGCTGGAGATCCCTATCGGGACCGTGATGAGCCGGTTGGCGCGCGGGCGACTCCGCCTGATGGAGTGCCTGCCACCCTTGGACAGCGTAACTGATTGAGAGACAGCGCAATGAATGATGCCGATTTTGAATTGATTATGGCCTATGCCGATGGCGAAACCGGGCCTGAGGACACGGCCCGGGCCGAAGCGCTGCTGGCGGAGAAGCCCGATGCTCGCACAGTGCTTGCGCGTCTTCGGGCGGTGGATGGCAGTGTGAAAACAAGCCTGGACGGGGTGCTGGATGAGCCGGTTCCGGAGCGATTGATTCAGGCGGCTTCCGAGGGTGCGCCTGCGAAGGGACGCTTGCTCCGCTTTCCCGAAAAGTGGCGTCTGGCGCCCTCGCACTGGGCCATGGCGGCCTCCCTGGTGTTGGCTCTGGGTGCGGTTTTTTTCTGGACGGCCACCCCCAGCCCGGATTCAAACACCATGCGTACCTTTGTGTACCAAAGTCTGGAACAGACTCCCAGCGGCGAACGCAGGACGGATCCTGATAGAGGCTGGCAGGTGATGCCACTGGCCAGTTACGAAACCGCCGACGGCCGGTTATGCCGGGAGTATGCCGGGCGCACGGGCGATGATACGCTGTCCGGCCTGGCGTGTCGGACCGACACCAACGAATGGGAGATCCTGGTGTCCGAAACCCGGGCTCCTGCTACAGGCTTCCAGCCGGCATCCGGGCCTGAAAGGGCTGTGGCGGAGGCGCTGGAACAATTGCAGGCGGGTGAAGCTTTGACAGCGCAGGAAGAGGCTGCCCGGTTGCGCCTTCTGGACGAATGAGGATGAATTGAGTGGTGACAGTTCCGGGAGTTAATCTGAGCGGCGCCTTGGCGCCGCTCAGTCTGTTGTCTGCGCTGTGTATGCTTGTGCCGATGGCTCAGGCTGAAGAGGGCAGCTCCCTCTGGAGTGGCGTGCGCGACTCTGTGGATCTGTCTGTCTCGGCGGGCGCCCGCTACGAGGACAACCTGGTGGTGGAGGAGCTTGACGCTGTGTCGAGGCAATCCGGCGTGGCCAGAGTCGGATCGGTGGATCTCGATGTGGCCCACGAGTGGGCGGGCGGGCGCCGGATCGGCGCTGGCTATTTCATGGAGCTGCGCCGATTTGAAGAATACCCGAGCTACGACCTGGACCTGCATCACGGCTACGGTAATTTGAGTCAACGTTTGGGCCCGGTGCGCTGGACTACCCGGCTGGATGGAAGCGTAGCCCATCTGGGTGGAGAGCGCCTTCTGGAAAATCGTCAGATTGGCTTGCAATTGTCCGGTCTGGCCGGCCGGTCCGTTTACCTGCGCGGTGGACTCGCGTTCAAGCAGACGGATTTGCTGCGGGCTCCGCAGCGCAACAACGACGATACCCGGGCGGACCTGGCCGGGTATTATTTTCTGGATGGCACGGCGCACTACCTCAGTGTCAATTACCGATTTAACGCCAAGCGCGCTGAACAGTCCCGGTTTGATTACGATGCGCACCGGTTCGGAATAATGTACAACCGGCGTCTGTCGAGGTGGGCCACGCTGAAACTGGACTGGCGCTACGAAGAGCGCCAGTATCTGAGCGACGCATCGACGCCTGTCAGCGGGCCGCGTCTGGATGAGCGCCAGCGTTGGCGTGGGCGCCTGGAGATCCCGCTCGGGGAACGGCTGGAGCTGGAGCTGCGCTACGAGCACCGGGATTACGCCTCCAACCTTGCCAGCGTGGATTACACCGATAATCGGCTGGAAGCGCGCTTTACCCTGGAGCTTCTATAAAGCGGCACTGCTGCGAAAGGTGGCGATCAGGGCTCAACGGGGCTCTGAAGCTGACTTCTTCCCGGTAGGCCGTGGCCGAATCGCACGTCCTTGCCGGGATCGCCCAAGTCCAAAGTGTCCTCTTTCAGTGCTTGCAGCGCGCCTTCCATTGAGCCTGTATCGGCCAAATAGCGAGCAAGCAGTGCCGACACCACCGGCGCGGCAAAGGACGTGCCGGTGACCAGATCAAACCCCTGATCCCCCGACGCGGCCGTCAGGTTGACCCCGTAGGCGGCAAAATCCAGATGATCTCCCTGAACCGCATAGGAATAAAGGTTTCCCTGCCGGTCAATTGCGGTCACTGCCACCACGTTGGGGTAGGCCGCGGGGTATTGGGGGTCGGCCAGAGGGCCGGCATTGCCTGCTGCGGCGACGGGCAGGATGCCCAAGTCCCGAACCCGCTGCAGCACGGTCTCCAGGGTCTGGTTGGCCGGTCCCGCCAGGCTGATGTTGATGATGTCTACCGGCTGGGATACCAGCCAGTCCAGGGCTCTGATCAGGCTTTGGGTCGTAGCAATGGAGCCATACTGGGTGTGCTCGGAAAATACCGAGGCGGCGTAGAGCTGGGCATCGGGCACCAGCCCCTCCCAATCTGGCGTGCGGCCCACCAGCAGCGAGGCCGTTGCCGTCCCATGCGCCCGGTCTCGCTCAGAGGGGCGGGAGACAAAAGACTTTTGCTCCAGGCGGGCGCCCGCAAAAGCGGGGTGCGCTGTGTTCACCGGGCCGTCGAGCATGCCTATGGCTGCGGACGTTTGCCCCGGAGGCGCCGTGCGGTAGAGCGATGACAGTGTCGCTGAGGCCTCGCTGGCTTCCCGCGAGTCCTGATTCAGCTCATAGCCATGGTTGAAATCCACCGACAGGCCGGGGTAAGTTTCGCGCAGTTCGGTGCGCAGGGCTTCCAGCGGCAGGTCACCCTGTACCTGAAAGCTGCCCAGGCTGACCCCCAGTGCGGAGAGTGAGCGGCGGGTCCGCAGTGCAATACCGGGGTGGCGATCCAGCCGATCCAGAAGAGCGTCGTCGGTGACCACCAGCATTTGATTGCTGACGATGATATCGCCGGTATTCAGCTCAATCAGGTTCTCCAGGTCATCTTCCAGCATGTCCAGGAGCCGCTCCTCGAGGGCATCGGCCAACGCCTCGTCCTGATCGAAACGGTCGCCCAGGCCATTCTGGCTCAACGCTTCTTCGAGATTGTCCTCCAGGGAGTCTTCAGCGGCGTCCTCCACCAGATCCTCAACCTTGTCCTCCAAGAGATCTGACTCATCGAAAAAGTCATCCAGGTCATCGTCTAAATCGTCGTCAAGGTCGTCGTCAAAGTCATCGTCGAGGTCGTCGTCATCATCGAAGTCATCGTCGAAATCATCATCAAAGTCGTCATCATCATCGAAGTCGTCATCAAGCTGCGCCAGATACAGTGTCTGTGGCTGTGAGGTGCCAAAGGAGGAAAATGGCGATTCTGCCCCAACGGCACCAGCGCTCAGTAAAATACCCATCACGCTACCAATCAGCAGGCGGGGAGCGGAGGGGAAGTCAGTCAGGGGCATGATCATTGGCTCGGTTCAAAGGGATGAGGGCTTATAACGTGAACAGATAGAGTAGTGCAGAGGTAATAGGTTTGGCAATCAAAGACCCTCTGATCAGTCCCCACATGGGTTTGTGCAAAAAGCCTGGGGGGACTGATCAGAGGGGCCTCAACCGGGCCATGTCCCTGTGGCCCGGTGTGCCCTCTATGCCTTAGGCATCGTCATCCATGTCGTCATCGTCGTCGTCATCCTGATCGTCGTCTTCATCATCGTCGAAGTCGTCATCTTCGTCGTCATCGTCATCGTCATCGTCGTCCCGATCAAAAGTGGTTGCTACATCGTCATCCCACTTGAACTCGACTTCCTCGGCGATCAGCAGTTCGTTGGAGCAACCGGCGGTATTGTCTTCGTCGCTTTCGGCTTCGACGACAGCACCGGCCTCAGTCTCCAGGATATTGAAGAAGTTGACCCGTCCGAGGCTGTTGTCTTCCGTGTCTCCGAAGTTGTCCTCGTCCATAATACTGGACGTATCGATGGAAACCCCAAGGATGGTAAAGATGCCGCTGGAGACATCAATGCTGCCGGCTTCCACCGGGCCACGCAGAGAGCAGTCCATGTCTTCCTCATCGCTGTCGCGCTCAATCCGGTTCCAGGTTAGGGTGCCGTCCTCCGCAAGATAGCCGCGGGCTTCAATGGCGTCACCGGCTTGCAGGCGGGCCATGAAGTCCTCCGGCTTGAGGCGATCGCCGTCTTCGCCATCGTCTTCCACCCGGCTCCTGCCGGTCGGAGTAACAGTGATCCCCAGGCGGGTAGTGAAGCTGTCGGTGCCGACGGTCTCAACGCGGTCGGAAATCTCAACATTGTTGGTGCGTTCCCACTCGATACCGTCTTCGATATCGATTTCCAGGTGGCCTTGGGCATTGAACGAACCTTCGACTTCGACCTTGACGCCAATCAGGTTGGCCAGCAGGCTGGCGTCGGTCACGGGAACTACGAGACCATTGATGGTGACGGTATTGGGGGTGCTTTCGGTATCGACGGCTTGAATGAAGCCTTCAATTTCGAACTCACCATCCCGATCGTCATCATCAAAGTCGTCTTCGCGCTCGATTTCGGTGGCCAGCAGGCTGCCGTCGGCTTGCAGTTCACCCTCCACATCCACGAACCAGCCATTGCTGAGTTGACCTTCTTCAATGTCATCGTTAAGAACAGTCAGGTCATAGGTAACCAGCAGGCTTCGGATCATGAAGGTGCCGTTGTCTGTATCCAGATCGGAAACGATACCTTTGATTTCCACTTCGTTGTCGTCGTCATCGTCGTCATCACTGTTGAGCCGGTCCAGACGAGTGGCTATATACCCGGTGTCGCTGAGGAAGCCGCTGACTTCAACCACGACACGTCCTTCGGTGCTGTCCAGGTCATTCAGGTCAATGCGTCCGTCCATATTGGCGTCGCCGATGCCGCCACCTAAAATGGTGTTGGCGTCAACGGTTACTGTTTGACCCAATACCACCAGGGTGCCCCGAGCCGGGTTGTCGGCATTGGGAGAGACACTGCTGACCGGACCTTTCAGGTCTTTGTCGAACACAACGCGGGTTGCGCGACGCTCTTCGCCCTCTTGAGCCGCTTCAATGGCGACCCGCATGCCCAGACGAAGGTCGTCTTCCGTCTTCAGACCTTCGCCGTCAAATTCGATCTCGGCGGTGGCTGTGTCGTAACGAACCCCATTCACGAAAATGCTGCCAAAGCCGGTAATTACACCAGAGGAGCTGACTCGGGTGCTTGAGCCAGTGCTGCCGCCGTTGTCCAGGTTGTTGTCCGGGTTGCTGGTGTCTGGGGCAGTGTCGCTGCTGCTGCCGCCGCAACCCGTCAGGACCAGGGCGATGGAGGTGGCCAATGCGCTTTTTTTTAGGTGTTTCATGGTAAGACCTCTTCTTGATTGATCGCAGTGCAAAGGCAACGGATTCTTGCCTTTTGCTTGTGTTTCACAAGAGACAACGGGCGCCACATGTTTTTATTCCCGCCATGCAAAATTATTTCTACTTTTTCTTTTGCTGCACTGCGCAGTACCGGCTACCAGGGCTGGCGCCGCCGCCAGCCCTGGTCGTTGCCCGGCTCTGCGATTGTGGGGTACGCTCGGAGCTGACTTGAGCCAGGTGGTTGGCGCAGGCGCCGTAAGACGTGGCCCTACCGGGCGACCAAGAGGCACGGGATAACAGGAGCCAACCATGAAACCCATTCTGCGCCGCACCACACTTGTCCTGGCGCTACTGTTTGCGGTCAGTGCAGCGGCCGCTGACCTGGACGCGACCTTTGCCCCCTACGCGAATCTTCTGAACGGTTTTCTGCAGGAAAGGCAGCTGGATGACGGGGGCTTGGTCTCGGCCTTCGATTACGCGGCGGCCTGGGAGATGAAGCGACTGAACGTCGCCTGCAGCAACAGGATGCGCTGCTTGCCGACTTAGACCCGGATCAGCTCGATACCCGCGAGCTGGCTCTGGCTTTCTGGAACAACGCCTACAACGACTTCATGATCCAGAAACTCTTGACAGACCCCGGCGACGGGATGGTCGACTCGGTGTGGGACTACGGTGGGCGCTACAATTCCTTTATCGATTATGACTGGCGCCTGAACAAGCCGGAAAATTTTCCCGAGTTCCAGTGAGCTTACCGGCTTGCCTCCCGCGGCAGTGCTCCAAAGCGCAGATAGAGCGCCGGCAGCACAATCATATTGAGCAGGGTGGAGCTCAGCAGCCCGAACAGAATGACGATGGCCATTGGTGCCTGAATTTCGCTGCCGGGCTGGCCGGCGGACAAAGCCAGGGGCACCAGCGCCAATGCGGTGGCCAGAGCGGTCATGGTAATGGGGACCAGCCGTTCCAGAGCGCCGCGCCGCACCTGTTCCCAGGGATCGGTAACGCCCTCGTGGCGGGCCAGGTGCTGCATATGGGCAATGAGCATCACGCCGTTGCGGGTGGCGATGCCGAACAAGGTGATAAAGCCGATCAGCGTGGCGACGGTGAGCACACCGCCGGCCAGCCACAGGCCCAGCACGCCGCCGAGCAGAGCCAGGGGCAGGTTGACCATCACCAGCAGAGCATCCCGGCTGGCGCCCAGCACCAGATGCAGCAACAGAAAAATCCCCACCATCACCACGGCGCTGAGCATCAACAAAGTGCGCGTGGCGGCCTCGGCCTGTTCAAACTGCCCGCCGTATTCCACAAAGTAACCCGCTGGCAGATCGACATTGGCCTGGATGCGCTCGCGCGCTTCATTGACCACGCCGGTCAGGTCGCGCCCGGCGACATTGGCCATGACGATGATGCGCCTTTGAACATTTTCCCGGCCGATCTGGTTGGGGCCCCGGTCGTATTCAACCCGGGCCAAGGCCGACAGGGGCACTTGCGCGCCCTCGTGGGTGGTGACCGGCAGCTCACGGATGGTGTCGATATTGTCCCGCGCTCTGTCGGGCAGGCGCACCACCAGATCAAAACTGGCGTCGCCCTCCAGCACCCGGGACACCGCCGTACCGAAAAAAGCGGTTTCCATCAGGTGGCTGACTTCGCCCAGGCTCAGGCCGTAACGGGCCAGGGCGGTCCGGTCGAAGTCGACGGTGACAAAGGGAATCTCCGCCTGCTGCTCCAGTGAGACATCGACCGCGCCGGGCACGCCGCTGACCTGTTCCTCGATCTGGGCGCCGAAGCGGCGCAGGTCGTACAGGTCTTCGCCAAAGAGTTTGATGGCGATATTGGCGCGGGTGCCCGAGAGCATATGGTCGATGCGGTGGGAAATCGGCTGGCCGATGGTGATATTGACTCCGGCAACCCCCGAAAACTCCTCGCGCAGATGGGCCAGCAGTTCCGCCTGGCTGCGCTCCTGCATATCCAGAGTAACTTCGATTTCAGACGCATAGATTTCCTGAGCGTGGGGGTCGCGCTCGGCGCGACCGGTGCGCCGGCCGGTGGCCACCACCTCCGGCTGTTTCAGCAGAATGGACTCGACACGGCCGGCCAGCTCGTCGGACAGTTCCAGGTCGGTGCCGGGCAGGGTGACCACATTGATGGTCAGGCTGCCCTCGTTAAAGTCGGGTAGAAAAGCCCGGCCGGCGGAGGCCAGGGCAAACAGGGTGATGGCCACCCCGATAAAAGAAATCGCGGCCAGAGTCCGCCAGCGAGGCAGGGTGAAGGTGAGCAGGGGTGCGTAGCCGCGCTTGAACCATGCGGCCAGGCGGGGTTCTTTTGTCTGGCGCAGGATGCGCCCTTTGCCCAGCAACCAATAGGACAGCACCGGTGTGACCGTGACCGCCACCACCAGCGAGGCGAACATGGCGACGATATAGGCAAACCCCAGCGGCTGAATCAGTCGCCCTTCCACGCCCACCAGAAAGAAAATCGGCAGCATCACCAGCACCACACTCACCGTGGCAAAAACCACTACGCCCTGGACTTCCCGGGTGGCGGCGTTGACTACCGACAGGGTGCTGTCCCGTTCGGCTTCGGGCCTGGCCGCATTGATCCGAAGGCGCCGTACTATGTTCTCTACCACCACAATGGCATCGTCTACCAGCACGCCTAGGGCGATCACCATGCCGCCCAGAGTCATGGTGTTGATGCCAATGCCGGCGGCCTTCATGGCCAAAATGGAGGCGACCAACGACAACGGGATGACTGTCACGGTCACCAAAGTGGCGCGGGCACTGGCGAGAAAGGCAAAGACAATGGCGATCACCAGCAGCGCGCCGTCGCGCAGGGCGGTGGCCAGATTGTTGATGCCCAGCTCGATAAAATCCGCCTGGCGAAACAGGTCGCTGTGCAGGGTCATGCCTTCGGGCAGACTGCGCTGAATGTCTGTCAGGGTTTCATCCAGGCTGCGGGTCAGGGCCAGGGTGTTGGCGCCGGGCTGCTTCTGGATGCCGAGTACCACGGCGGATTCATTGTTGTAACTGGCGGTGCCGCGCTTGGGGGCGGGCCCTATGCCCACCTCCGCCAGATCGCGTACCAGCACTGGCCGGCCGCCGCGCTCGGCGACAAAAATCTCGCCTATCTCGTCGCTGTGTTTGATGCGGCCTAGGCCGCGAATCAGAAATTCCTGATTGTTGTCCACATGAAAACCGGCGGAGGTATTTTCATTGCCTTGGGCCACGGCGGCCATCAGCTGCGAAAGGGTGACTTCATATTCCGCCAGGCGCTGGGAATCCGCCACCACCTGAAACTGGCGGGTGTCGCCACCGTTAGGAATCACTTCCGCCACGCCCGGCAGGGCCATCAGGCGCCGACGCACCACCCAGTCGGCGGTGGTTTTGAGGTCCATGGTGTCGTGCCGGTCCGATTGCAGGGCGACAAACATGACCTCGCCCATGATCGAGGTGACCGGTGCCAGGGTTGGTTCGGGCAGCCCTGGGGGCAGCTCACCGCGCGCGGTGGCCAGACGCTCGGCGACAATCTGGCGGGCCTGATAGATGTCGGACTCCCAGTCGAATTCCACCGTGATGATCGAGATGCCCACGCTGTTGTGGGAGCGCACCCGGCGCACGCCGGAGGCGCCATTGAGCGCCGTTTCCAGGGGCAGGGTAATCAGGGTTTCCACCTCCTCCGGGGCCATGCCATGGGCTTCGGTCACAACGGTCACTGTGGGGGCGGTCAGGTCGGGAAACACATCCACAGGCATCTGCCGCGTTTCCATCAGGCCCCAGGCGAGCATCAGCAGCGCGACAAACAGAACGACAAGGCGGTGGCCCAGGGACCAGCGGATCAGCTGTGCAATCATACCAACAGCCCCCGGTTAATGCGCATGGCCGTGACCCATGGCGTCGGGGGTGGCAGCGGCCAGGCGAACCTGCATGGCGCCTTTGCTGACAATACGTTCGCCTTCGGAGAGGCCCTCCAGTACTTCGAACCGGTCGCCGTCGCGGGCGCCCAGGCGCACAGGGCGGCGGCTGAAGGATTCGCCGCTGACCATCACATAGACCACCGGCTCGCCGCCGTCCTGAATCACGGCGGATGACGGAATAGAGAGCGCCTCCCGGGATTGACCGGTGTAGATGCGGGCCTGCACCCGTTGATTGACCTTGAGCCGGGGATCGGGCGGCTGCAATGCAAAAATCACCGGCAGGCTGCGGCTGATGGGGTCGATCATCGAGCCCACACCCACCAGCCGGGCATTATCGCCGACGTCAAGGGTGACCGGTTCGGTCGCGCCGGGCAACTCAAAGGCAGCGCCGCTGGGCGAATCCAGCCGCCCGGCATCGGCTTCGCTGACTTGTACTTCCAGCCACAGGTCTCGCGGGTCGACAATATGAAACAGGTGGCTGCCGGCATCGACAGCGGCGCCATGGGCCACTGGCACCCGGGCAATAATGCCGTCCAGCGGCGCGAGCAGCTCCAGGCCGCCTTGGTCATCGCTGCCCAGTTGAGCCAGGCGCAGTTCGGCGGAGCGCAGGCGCGATTGCGCCTGTTCCCTTTCTGCGCGTGCCTCCTCCAACCGTTGTGTGGAGATCGCGCCCCGCTCGTGCAACTGTTCGATCCGTGCCAGGGTGGTCTGCGCCAGCTCCAGTGCCGTGCGCGCGGCTTGTTGCTCGGCATCCAGAGAGGCGTGATCGATGCCCTCGCCGGCGCGGGGCACCAGAGTCGCCAGCACCTGGCCTTTCTCGACCGGGTCGCCCAGCGCCGGAAAGTCGCCGGTGGCGCGTACCGATCCGGCCACCACCGCCGTCACCACAAACTCGCCATTGGCCGCCGCGCGCACCCGGGCCGGTGCACTCACCGAGTCGCGCAGCGGCTGGCGCTGCACCGGGGCGACCGCAAATTCACTGCGCCATTGCTGTTCTTTATACAATCCGATTTCGCCGGTCGGAGCACTGGGGTGGCGGGCACTGCGCGCGGCCTCCCTGGAGGCGTGGACGGTGATGGTGCCCAGCGCGTGGGTGATCTCCTGCTTGTCGGTGGTCAGCACCAGCCGCAGCTCGCGTTCGCCCTCGGCGCGCGGGGCGATGGTGGGGCGAAAAATCCCCGGCGCGCGCTGGCTCTCGATGCGAAAGCGCTCCATGGGCTCACCGCCGCCGGAGAGGATCACATCCAGGTGGCCCTGCTCAATGGGGCGGTAGTCGTTGAGATCGGTAAAGTGCGCCACCAGGGCCGTGCGCTCGCCGGCGATAAGGGGCCCGAATTCCAGAAACAGCTCGGTGGCGTCGGTAAAGTGAGTGATCTCTCGAGTAGGCAACTCATGCTCGTGGGAATCTGAATGGTGGTAATGGTCGCTGCAGGCTGTTACGAGCAGTACCAATGCCAGCAATCCGCCGCGCAGGCCCCAACCCCAGGTAGATGTTGGCTCAGTGGTCATGGGAATGGCCGTCATGATTGTGCTCGTGGTCATGGCCGTGATGGTCGCCGTCGTGATCGTGCCCGTGGTGGTCGTCCGGGAGCGACTCAATGGTCACCGGCTCTTCGTCGCCATAGTAGGCCCGGGTCTCGCCGTCGGCGTCCGATGGCTGTTCATGGGGGTGATCGTGGCTGTGGTCGCCGTTGTGATCATGGCCGTGGTCGCAGGCCGCGAAGGCGAATACCGAAAACGTAAACAGTAGCGTCAGGGCTGGGCGGGGCATTGTGGCCGGTCTCCGGTGATGGCTGCTGGGGATTTCCATTCGGGTTGGCCCGCTTCGGCGGGCGCTTATGAGGGTTGCAAAGAACCCACGGGCTGTCAATTGCTTTTGGCACTCGCCTGCCGGATTCTTGCTGTGTACACTATTGGACAAATTAACTAAATATGTTCATAATTGGAATATGGGTTCCGCAGCCACAAGAGGTGCACTTGGGAGGTGTCTATGGCCATACAACCTTTGAGACAACCAGAGCCTGCTCCGGGTGAGTTGGGCCGGGTCGCGGCCAAGTTGTTTCTGGCCATCACCGAGGCGTGGGGCCTGACCGATCAGGAGCGCTGCACCCTGGCGGGCCTCAGCAGCCGCACGACGCTCAATACCTGGCGCCACCGGGTCGACAGCGGCGAGCCGCTCAAGCTGTCGCCCGACACCCTGGAGCGGCTGTCCTATATCGCCGGCATCTATAAAGCCCTGCAGATACTGTTTGCCTCGCCCGAAGCCTGGCGCGACTGGGTGCGCAAACCCAACCGTGACTTTGGCGGCCAGAGTGCCCTGGAGCGGATGCTGGCGGGCAAGGTGGTGGATCTGGCTGATGTGCGCCGCTACCTGGATGGTTGGCGGGGCGCGCACTATGCCTAAGGTGCAGGCACTCGCCAGAGTCCATTGTCGACAGACCACCTACCGTCTGGTGCCCAGCCATTTTCCGCCCATCCAGCTGTTTGAGAATCTGCTCGACCCGGGTGAGCTGGAGGCCGCCTACGCCCTGGAGGCGATAACCAACGATCGCCTGCGGGATCTGACCGGGGATATTTCCCTGGTGGCACCAGAGGAGCGGGTCGTGGGGGCCGGTACGTCCCCCATTATGGCCGCCTTTACCCATATCGGCGTGCCCAGCCGCTTTACCACTGGCCGCTTCGGCATCTATTACGCCGGGCTGGAATTGGAGACGGCACTTAAAGAAGCGGTCCACAGTCGCAGCCGCTTTTTGCGTGCCACCAACGAGGCCGCGCAGGAAGTCACTCTGCGCTGCTACCGCTGCAAAGTGGACGCCGCGCTGGTGGACGTGCGCGCACGCAATGACCTGCATCACCCGGACAACTACGCGCCCTCCCAGATCTTCGGCACCGAACAAAAGCGCCAAAATGAAAACGGCATCCTCTACCGCTCCGTGCGCAACCCCGGTGGGGAATGTGTCGCGCTTCTGCGCCCCAAAGCTCTGGTGCCCCCGGCGCGCCAGGGGCGGCACTATCGGTTGTTTTGGGATGGGGAAAAGGTGGAACGGGTGGTGGAGTTTAAAGAAGTAAAATTCTAGTGTGAGGTGATTAACAGGTGCTCAAGGTATTTCGGCAGTTCAGGTCCGTACCCTGATAGTCTGCCGAATCCCAGTCGACTTTAATCTAAAGCATTGGCGAGTTTTCCCATCGACTCACTAACGACTTTGGAGTGTTCAGATTTGTCTCCGTGCGCGTTTTCGATCTCAACGAGCCGGGCCGAATTCTCGACAACCAGTCTACAGCGCTCCCAGCGTCGATCCTCGAAGTGTTGTAGCGCATCGTCCACGCTCTGTTCTTTGCCGAGCTCTTCCGCCAAAACAATAGCGCTTTCGATACCAATGCCCGCACCTGAAGCCAAGTGGGGGGTGGTCGCGTGAACAGCGTCCCCGATAAGAACGACGCGGGATTTGTGCCAGGGTCGTGGCAGTAGCAGGTTATAAAGCGGTCGGAAGTCGACATCAATATCGCCATCAAACTCGGCCAGTGCTTCCTGCAATTCTGGTGCTGGAAACTTCTGAATTAAATCGATCATCATTGATCGCCACTGGCTGGGATCGACGTAGTCATCGGACTCACGATACTCGTTAATGAACATATACATCTTGTCTTCAGAGATGGGGTTTGCCCCGATTTTGCCGACTGGGCCGATCCAGAAGGTGGGGCGCTCGATGGTCTTTGGGCGATTCAGAACCGCGCGCCAGCAAGCCTGTTTGGTGTAGCTTGGAGGCGTGTGTCCGGGAAACAGCAGATCCCTGAGCTTGGAGTGCAGGCCGTCGGCGCCAATAACGAGGTCAAATTCGCCTTCGGTGCCATCGGTAAAGCTTACCTTCACGCTCTGGTCACTGTGTGTAATGTCTTTATATGTGACTCCCAGCCGAACGCGGGTGCCGGATTCACGCGTGGCTTTTGCAAGAATCTTTGCCAAATCTGGGCGCAGGATGCCAGCACCGGTTTGGTTGGAGTTGGCCGGCGTTGGAGTAGGGATCTGGGCAATTGGATGACCGTCATGGCTTCTGATATCGAGGTTTGGAGCACAGAAGCCGTACTTGCCCACTTCGTCCGCGACGCCGATGACCTCAAGCGCTCTGAGGGTTGGGGGTGATAGTGTGATCCCTGTTCCGAGTGGAGACCACTCTGGATCCAGCTCCACAACCTCCACGTCTATACCACGCTTACGAAGCTCGATGGCCGCCGACATGCCGGAAAAACCACCGCCAATTATCAACGCGCTCTTAATTGCTTTGTTCATCGTTAGTCTCCAAATCATTATTGTAAAATTTCGCCCGCCTCGGTTACAGGTTAGCCGATTCTATTGCCAGAGCAATGCCTTGGCCGCCGCCGATGCAAAGGGTCGCCAAGCCTTTCAATGCGTTTCGGCGCTGCATTTCGTGGACCAAGCTGACCAGTACGCGACAACCGGATGCGCCGATGGGGTGTCCGAGGGCAATCGCGCCGCCGTTCACGTTGACCTTGTCAGGGTCCCACCCCAGTTGCTTGCCCACCGCCAGAGCCTGGACAGCGAAGGCCTCGTTGGCCTCTATCAGGTCAAGATCGGCTATCGTCCAGCCGGACTTTTCCAGGCAGCGCCTGGTGGCTGAAACCGGCCCAATGCCCATGATGGCCGGGTCCACGCCCGCGCTGGCGTAACCGGCGATTCTACCCATAACGGGCAGCGATAAAGCCTTGGCCTTGTCAGCGCTCATCAGTACGACCGCCGCAGCGCCGTCATTCAGGCCTGAGGCATTGCCAGCGGTGACTGTGCCGTCTCGTTTGAAAGCGGTATTAAGTTGACCGAGTTTCTCCCACGATGCGTCCGCCCGGGGTTGCTCATCTTTGTCCATTTGAGTGGTGTCGCCCTTGCGCTGTGGCACTTGAACGGAGGTTATCTCTTCGTCAAAACGCCCTGCGGCGATAGCCTCACAGGCTTTCTGGTGGGACCGGGCGGCATAGTCGTCCTGCTCTGCCCGTGAAATATCGAACTTGTCGGCCAGGTTCTCTGCCGTCAGCCCCATGTGATAGTCATTGAACGCGTCCCAAAGACCGTCCTGAATCATAGAGTCAACGAGTTGGGAGTGGCCCATCTTCAAGCCGGAACGGGCTTTAGGCAACACATAAGGGGCAAGGCTCATGTTCTCCTGCCCGCCGGCGATCACGACATCCGCATCACCACATTGGATAGCCTGAATGCCCAAATGCACGGACTTCATCCCGGATCCGCAAACCTTGTTGATGGTTGTGGCGGGTATCGTGTTGGGGAGCCCTGCGAGAATGGCGGCTTGCCGGGCGACATTCTGCCCTTCGCCAGCGGTAAGTACCTGACCCATAATGACTTCGTCGACAGCGGCATGCGCCAGATTCAGGTCTTGCAGTAAACGCCGAATCACCGTGGCTCCGAGCTCTGGGGCCCGAACGGAGGACAGGCCGCCTTGAAATCTGCCAATGGCGGTTCGACTGGCTGCGACAATAACGACGTCTCTCATGATTCTCTCTCTTACTGTGAGGCGGTTAGCGGCTCATTGAAGTTTCATTTCCGGAACAGTATCAGGCACGATCAGGTGCCCCGCCGTTTTCTCCACGATTTCTGCAACGCTGACGCCCGGTGCCCGCTCTTTGAGAACGAAGCTGCCGTCCTTGACCTCCAGGTAAGCCAAATCCGTTAGAATACGATTAATACAATTCGCGCCGGTCAACGGCAGTTTGCATTGGGAGAGGAGCTTTGACTCTCCGGATTTGGACGCGTGGGTCATCATGACAATGATGTTGTCCGCCCCGGCCACCAAGTCCATTGCGCCCCCCATGCCTTTTACCATTTTCCCGGGAATCATCCACGACGCGATATTGCCGTGGACGTCCACTTCAAGCGCACCCAATACGGTCAAATCAATGTGGCCGCCACGAATCATGGCGAATGATTCAGCGGAGTCCACGATGGACGCACCGACCCTTGCGGTGACAGTCTGCTTGCCGGCATTGATCATGTCGGGGTCCAGCTCGGCCTCGGTGGGGAAGGGACCCATACCCAATAGCCCATTTTCTGATTGCAGCATCACATCCATATGGTCGGGAATATAATTGGCTACCAATGTTGGAATGCCAATACCCAAATTGACGTAAAAGCCATCATGTAGCTCCTGAGCCACGCGACATGCCATTTGTTCTCGAGTTAAAGCCATGGTTACTACCTCTGTGCCAGATCGTCTATCGAGTTATGTATTGAGCTGCCTCAGTCACGCAGGGTTCGCTTTTCAATGCGCTTCTCAAATTCACCGCGGATCACCCGATCCACATAGACTCCCGGGGTGTGAATTTGAGCGGGGTCTAACTCACCTGGCTTCACAATTTCCTCGACTTCCACAATGGTCAATTTTCCTGCGGAGGCGACCATGGGGTTAAAGTTCCGGGCGGTGTGGCGGTAAATCACATTGCCGTACCAGTCCGCTTTCCAGCCTTTGACGATGGCGACATCGCCTTGGATGGCTTCTTCCAGAATATAGGGGCGGTCGTTGAAATACCGGACATCCTTCCCTTCGGCGATAGGGGTGCCATAGCCAGATGCAGTGAAAAAGGCAGGAATGCCGGCCCCGCCGGCGCGCAGTTTTTCCGCCAGGCTGCCCTGAGGGGTCAGCACGACTTCCAGCTCACCGTTGAGTAGCTGTTGTTCAAATAAGGCGTTCTCACCGACGTAGGAGGCCACCATCTTGCGAATTTGGCGGTCCTCTAGGAGGACACCAAGGCCGAAACCGTCTATCCCACAGTTGTTGGAGACGACCGTCAGATCTCGTGTGCCGCGTCGTTTAATCTCCGCAATAAGGTTCTCCGGAATGCCGCATAGGCCAAACCCTCCCGCCAGAAGGGTCATGCCGTCTTCAATCCCTTCCATCGCCTCGCGGTAAGAACCTACTCGCTTGTCAAAGCCTGCCATAAGAGTCTGTGTCCACTGGTTGTTCAAAAGGTTGCCGCTTGTCGTCACCCGAAGTGAAAAGCGGCTTGACAGCAGTGTCTCTCTACAGTACTTATTTGTTAAGTGAGTTTTATAGTCCTATTGATTGGAAAAACAAAACAATACGCCCGTGAGGATTCAAAAATGACAGCCAAGCAGCTAAGGGCCTTTCTGGCGGTCGCGGAAAATTTCAGCTTTGCGCAAGCCTGTGAGCAGTTGCACATGTCGCAGTCGGCACTCAGTCTCTCGATCAAGGCGCTGGAGGACTCGCTTGGGGGGGCGCTGTTCAGTAGAACCACGCGAAGCGTGCGCCTGACCCCGGAAGGGCTGGCTCTACTCCCTCTGGCAAGGCGCCTGTTGGCCGAGTGGGACAATATAGAGGGCGAGATGCAGCAACGGTTTTCTCTGCAACAGGGGCAGGTTACTGTGGCTTGCATGCCCTCATTTGCCGGGAATATGATGCCGGAAGTGATCCGCAACTTTGTTCAACGCTACCCCAGGATCAACGTCAAGATTCAAGACGTGGTCAATGAGCAGGTAATAGAGATGGTGTCCGCCCGGCAAGTTGAGATCGGCGTGGGGTTTGAGCTACCGTCCTCCAGTCCGCTGACCTTTGCCACGCTCTTTGTTGACCAGTTCGTCGCCGTCGTGCCGCGAGACAGCACGCTTTCGCACCAGGAGAGTGTAGC
The DNA here is from genome assembly GCF_003259155.1 of Marinimicrobium alkaliphilum. GTDB lineage: Bacteria > Pseudomonadota > Gammaproteobacteria > Pseudomonadales > Cellvibrionaceae > Marinimicrobium_A > Marinimicrobium_A alkaliphilum. The sequence goes on along the minus strand of NZ_QGMQ01000006.1, from coordinate 202,075 downwards.
CTGGAGCGAGTTGATCAAGGAGCCATTCATCACCTTGCAGCGTCCATCCAGTGTCCGTTTGATGCTGGAACAGCAATTGGCTGAAAGGGGGTTGCGCTGGAAAGTAACCTTGGAGAGTCATCAGCTTGCCACCATCGGTAGCCTGGTGGCCGCCGGGTTGGGAGTCAGTGTCGTTCCCAATCTGTGCCAGCCTCAGATGACGGCTTTGGGGGCGGTCTGTAAACCGTTGAGTGATCCCGCTATTCAGAAACCGGTTGGCATTATAACCCGCCGTGACCACGAACTGTCCGTGGCGGCCCAGTCGTTTTTTGACGCTCTGGCTGGTTTGAGAAAAGATTAGCCCGAGAAGTCTTCCTCGGCGACGGTTTCTACGATTTTTTCTCGCAACCATCGGTGCATGGGGTCGTTGTTGGTTATCGGATTCCAGTGCATGAACTCGCGCATCGTGGGGAGTTTGACTGGCGCCGGCAGAATGCGAATCGGCCATTGCTGAGCGCAGATACGGGCCAATCGGCTGTGCATGGTCGCAATGCGGTTGGTGCCGACCACCAGTTGCGGTAGCGAGTTGAAATCTTGGGTAATGACTTCCAGCCGCCGGGCTACACCGTACTGAGCCATAAACCACTCTTCAATGCTGGTCAGGCGTGTATGGCCGAACTCCACAGAGACATGCCCCAATTCTAGATATTGTTCTAGGGTTAGCTGGTCACCCACCTGGTCGTTCTGGTTCCAAACGACGCAAACGTGCTCCTCTTCGAACAACAGCTCGGCAGGTCGGCCTTCTATAAGGTACTGCTCGGGAACAATCATCATGTCGATTTCACCGCGAGTGAGCATGTCTGCAGCCGATTCCGAAGGCGGCATGATTTGCCACGTGCACAGGGGAGCTTCGCGCTGAACTCTCCGCAGCAGCCGGGTAAGCAGCACCGTGACCAAGTAGTCAGAGGTGACGATTCGAAAGTGGCGTTTGCTGCCAGCAGGATCGAATGTCCGTTTGGTAATAATGGAGGAGCGGATGGTGAGCAGTACGTCGCTGACCGGTTGCTGCAGCTCCAGCGCATAGGGCGTGGGCTGCATTTTGCGTCCCACCTGCACCAGAAGATCATCTTCGAAGTATGCTCGCAGCCGAGCAAGGACGCCACTGGTGGCTGACTGCGTCAGATGCAATCGTTCTGCCGCGCGAGTGATGTTCTGCTCCTTGAGTAGGGCATCAAGCGCCACCAGCAAGTTTAGATCCAGATGTTCGAACCGCACACCATGTTCCACCTTGGTTAGCTGAAGTATCGATTATTACGATACTTTCCATCATGCCTACTGCAATGTCAACGCTTGATCCAGATTGGCGCAAGGTATCGAGTTTCCAGATACCTGAAATAGAAAGTATCCATTATTCAGAGTTGTCGGCTATGGGTATAGTCGACTCAGAGTCGGATAACAGCACCCAAGAGTTCCTGTAAGGAGGAATTGTGTTCAAGTATTTCCCGAAAAATTATGTCTGGAGCATGTCCGTTGACCTGGCGATCGAGATGGGCGCGCGCATCGGTGAAATCGAAGCCATGTGTGCCCCACTGCAAGAGGCCTCAACGCAGCCCGACGCCGCCGGAACCCAAGCTTTCCGAGATGCCTGGGCCAGCATGGCTGACAAGTTGTGTGGGCTGGCCGAAGAGGATGAGGAGCGCGGCAGGCTTCAGTCAGCGGGGGAAAAATACGGCCGGGCGGCCATTTACCTGATCACCTGTGAGCGCTTACAGGCTCACGACTCGCCCGGGCGGCTGGAGTTGTACAAGCGCGAACTGGCGTTGTTCAACAACGGAGTCCGGTTGACGGGCGAGAACTGCGAGAGGGTTGAAATTCCCTATGAAGGCAAACACATTGCCGGACTTCTGGTGCGCGCTGAAGGGGTAACAGGGCCCGCGCCGCTGCTGGTGCAAGTCAACGGCCTGGACTCGACCAAAGAGATGAAGTATCGCGTCGGTCTGCCGTCCTGGTTGGCAAAGCGGGGCGTTTCATCACTGATTATTGATCAGCCAGGCACCGGCGAAGCGTTGCGGCTCCAAGGCCTGCATGCGCGTTATGACAGTGAGCATTGGGCCAGCGCGGTCGTCGACTGGCTGGAGACTCGGGACGATGTGGACCCCGCGCGTATCGGTATGGAAGGTGTCTCTCTTGGTGGCTATTTCTGTCCGCGCGCCGTGGCCTTTGAGCCGCGCTTCGCTTGCGGCGTCTGTTGGGGTGCGAATCACGACTGGCGGGATGTTCAGAAGCGTCGCTTGGATAAGGAGGGAGACTTTCCTGTACCACATTACTGGGCCCACGTTTGCTGGGTTTGGGGTGCCAAGGATGTTGATGACTTCATGCAGATCGCTGAAAACGTTCATCTGGATGGCGTGCTCGACCGCATCAAGGTGCCCTTCCTGGTTACCCACGGGGAGAAAGATTCCCAGATTCCCCTCAAGTGGGCCCATCGGACCTACGAACAACTGGTCAATAGCCCCAAGCGCGAGCTGAAGATTTTCACCGAGCGCGAGGGTGGTGTGCAGCACTCGAGCTTTGACAACAGTATTAATGCTGGCCACTACATTGCCGACTGGGTGGCCGAGACGCTGGGCGGCCGTACCGCGACCGACGTCGAAGAAAGCTAATTAATAAGAGGAGATTGGCGCAATGAATATTATAGGACCTGACAGTTTAGTCTTCGGTGTAGATGACATCGAAGCCTGTACCCAATACTTGACAGATTACGGCCTGGAGTCAGTCGGTGAGGGCCGTTTCGAAGCGCTGGATGGGACGTCTGTGGTGATACGCTCAAAGGACGATGCGTCCCTACCTCCACCGCTCGAAACCGCCACTCAGTTACGCAAAACGGTTTATGGTGTGGCTGATCAGAAAGTGCTGGACGATATTGAGGCGGAGCTCAGCAAGGACCGGGAGGTCAAGCGCCTGTCGGACGGTTCTCTGGAGTCCGTTGACGATATGGGGTTTACCTTGGGCTTTCAGGTGAGTGTACGCAAGTCCTTGTCTATGGCTGCAGAAGCGGTCAATGCTCCCGGCGCTCCGAAGCAGCGCGACGTGAACGTAATCGGCGCTGAGCCTGACGCGGATCCCCGGCCGAGAACGTTGTCGCATGTGGTTTATTTTGTTCCAGACCATGCTAAAGCTGAAGCCTTTTACGCTGATCGGTTGGGTTTTGTGACTACCGACCGCTTTACCGGCGTGGGGCCTTTTATGCGCCCGGCGGGTACGGAGGATCACCACACGCTGTTCATGATCCAGACTCCTCCGCATATGAAAGGCTGCGAGCATTTTACCTTTCATATGGGTGGTCCTACCGAAGTCATGCAGGCGGGTACGCGCATGGTGAATAAAGGGTACCAGAGCTTTTGGGGCCCGGGACGTCACATATTCGGCTCCAACTGGTTTTGGTATTTCAAAAGCCCATTGGGTTGCAATATGGAGTATGACGCGGACATGGACCTGCACGATGAAAGCTGGAAGGCGCGGGAAGCGGAAATCGGTGCAGACACCTCCCAAGTATTTTTGTTTCAGCACCGGGAAAAGTGGGCGCCCACGGGGCCGCCTCCGCCCAATAAGGCCTAATGGGGCTTATGTTTCTGTGCTATTTGGACGATTTGTCTGACCGGGAAGCACGCGGCTTTGATCCTTGGCAAGAGGGAAGAGATTCCGTGTTTGTCGTTCGCAAGGGAGACTCGGTCTACGGGTACTTTGATAGCTGCCCCCATTTGGAGGGCATGCCTCTGCCTTGGCGTAAGGATGCCTACCTTGATGCGGCGGGTCAGGAAATTGTTTGTGCGGCCCATGGTGCGCGCTTTAATATTGTTTCGGGAGCCTGTTTTATTGGACCCTGTAAGGGGCAGTCGCTGACCCCCGTACCTCTGACTTTCTCTGAAGACGGTCGGATTCTGGCTCGGCTTGAAGAGCTTACGATAACACCGGGCAGGGCTGACTAGCGCTACCTCGGGATAAATGCTTGTGGCGTGGAGAGATGCGCATGAAAATGAAAGTGAAGCGTCGATTCGTCGACCTATCCATCTATCTCGAAAATGACGTGCTGTCCGACCCGCCGCCATTGGCCCCCAAAATTACCTACCAGCGACACGAAGATACCGTGCGCGAGTTTATGAGCATGTTGCCTGGCACTACGCAGGACGACTTTCCGGATGGGGAGGCCGCTGCGGCCGAGTGGGTTACGCTGACTACTCACAACGGCACGCACCTCGATGCGCCCTATCATTTTCACTCAACCATGGATGCCAAGTTGGGGGAAAAGAAGAAATCGACCACCATTGATGAGGTGCCGCTGGAGTGGTGCTTTCAGCCCGGGGTCAAACTGGATTTTCGGCACTTCCCTGATGGTTACGTCGTTACCGCAGCGGACGTTGAGCGGGAGTTGGTCCGTATCGGCTATGAGCTTGAGCCTCTGAATATCGTTGTTGTGAATACCCGGGCCGGGTCGCGCTACGGCGAGAGTGACTACGTCAATGCCGGTTGTGGCATGGGCTACGAGGCCACCATGTATCTGCTGGAGCGGGGGGTGAGATTGACGGGCACCGATGCGTGGAGCTGGGATGCCCCTTTCTCCTATACCGCTGAAAAAATTGCTGAAACCGGTGATAAGTCCCTGATCTGGGAAGGTCACAAGGCCGGACGTGATATCGGTTATTGCCACCTGGAGAAACTACACAACCTGGAGGCATTGCCCGCCACCGGTTTTATCATCAGTTGCTTCCCGCACAAGATTCGTGCGGCCTCCGCAGGTTGGACCAGAGCTGTGGCTATCTTCGAGGAGTGACAATAATAGTATGAAGCTTGCGACTTATCCGAACGACACGCTGGACGGGGAACTTTTAGTGGTCTCCGCGGATTTGACGTGCGCGGTGTATGCCTCTGCCATTGCGCCCAGTCTGATAGACGCCGTCCAACATTGGGAGGAAGTTGAATCGGCGCTGCGCTCGCTCTACGAGCAGGTCAATGCCGGAGAGGCTGCCGACACCTTCGCGTTCGACCCCGAGCGTTGCCTGGCGCCCTTGCCGCGCAGCCCGCAGTGGCTCGACGGGTCGGCCTATCTCAACCACGGGCATTTGATGGAGCGAGCTTTCAACACCCCACCGATTCCCGAATTTGACACCGTGCCGGTGATGTACCAGGGCGCCAGTGACGATTTTCGGGGGCCAAGGGCCGATATCACATTGCCATCAGAAGCAGACGGAATAGATTTCGAGGGCGAGTTTGGTGCAATCGTTGACGAGGTGCCTATGGGCGCGGATGCCGACGAGGCGCACGGTCGTATACGTTTGCTCGTACAGCTCAATGACTGGAGTCTGCGTGCGCTGGGGCCACGGGAAATGAAATCCGGCTTTGGCTTTGTACAGGCCAAACCGTCCACCAGTTTCGCACCGGTGGCGGTTACCCCAGATGAGCTCGGCGCCGACTGGTGCAATGGCCGTGTTCAGCTGAACTTGAAGGTGACACGTAACGGTAAGCGTTTCGGGGAGCCCCACGGCGGTGAGATGAATTTTAGTTTTGGTCAGCTCATTGCCCATGCCGCACGTACCCGACGTCTGTCGCCGGGTACCATAGTTGGATCCGGCACCGTTTCCAATGTCGATCGAAATGCGGGTTCCGCCTGTATATCCGAGCGACGAGTTATCGAAATAATTGACCAAGGTGAGGCCAAAACCGCATTTATGGCGTTTGGCGAGCAGGTGCGGATGGAAGCGGTTTCATCCGATGGACGGGCCCCCTTTGGTGTGATCGATCAGCGTATTCTCGCGCCAGAACGATAAAGATAAAAAGTGAGACCCGTTCAAATGGTCTTTCTCGTTTTACTTGGTACCAAACAAAAACACAATAACGGAGGAGCGTCATGCCCACTTCAGAAACAATCATAAACATCGACACAGCCGAACAGCTGGTTCGACGTCTTTGTCAGCATTGGTCACATAAATTTGATGTTGAGCAGGGTGAGCAAAGTACATTGATACGTCTTCCCGCAGGCGAATGCGAGCTCTTTCCGGAGGCGGATAGACTCCGGGTGCGGGTGACCGCCCTGGATGACAAACTGGGTGACCTCAAAGATGTTGTTGCCGAGCATTTGAAGAGGATGGAAAAGTCTGGTTTGCTCGCGGTGAAGTGGAAAGATGACAAGTCCTCAAAAGCCAAGACCCGGCACGGCATTATTCTTTTGATTGCATCGGTTATGCCGACAATGGCCATCATATCGCTGGTGCCAGTGCTTCCGTTGTTGCTAAGAGAGTTTGCGAGCGTACCAGGCTCCAGCTTCTTGGTTCCTGTGGCGCTGACGATACCGGCGTTGTGTGTTGCCCTTTTCTCGCCCTTGGCCGGCTGGCTGTCCGATCGCACCGGTCGCAAAAAACTCTTGGTGACGGCTCTGGTGCTTTACGCATTGGTTGGACTTGTTCCGTTGATGCTCACCGGTCTCTATTCGTTGATCGTTGCGCGTGTCGCGTTGGGTGTGACCGAGGCGGCGATTATGACCGTGGCGACAACAATGATTGGTGACTATTTTCAGGGCCGCCAACGGGAGCGTTGGGTGGCTGCCCAGGTTGCTGTTGTCGCCCTGAGTGCGATCGTTCTGATCGCCGTGGGCGGTATGCTAGGGGAAGCGTTTGGTGCGCGAGGTCCTTTTGTCCTCTACGCATTGGCATTGCCCATTGCAGTTGCGGCGGGTTTTATTTTGTTCGAGCCCCATGTCACGGCAGAGCCATCATCCAACCAGACTGTCCGGCTCCCTTACAGAAGCGTTATGCCCATCGTAGCGATCACATTCGGGGCTGGCCTGCTTTTCTACACTATGATCGTCAACCTGGGTCCGATCCTCGGTCTCACGGGTGTCATCTCGCCCGCCAAGATAGGCGCCGTAGGCGCGGTGGCTAACGTTGGGGTGGCATTGGGAACGCAAATTTTCCGCAAGTTTGATGCCTTTTCGGCGCAGGCGTTGCTGGCAGGCGGGCTTTCCCTGTGTGCGATTGGTTTTGTGGGGACTGGGCTGGCTACCTCATTCCCTGTGGCAGCGGTGTTCGCCGTTGTAGCGTGTGTTGGGGGTGGCATGCTGCTCCCCAACCTGCTGACATGGACATTGCGCGTATTGCCCGCAGAGGTTCGGGGACGAGGAACGGGTCTATGGACCGGCACCTTTTTCCTCGCACAGTTTGCTGCGCCCTTGATAGCGACTGCGCTGATGTATGGTGTTGGAGGACTTGGGTCAGTTCTGGTCCTTTACGCCGGGCTTGCGGCCATCGGAGCTCTGGCGGCGGTAGTCAGCGCGAGGATTGTCGCGACGCGGGCGTAATCAATGAAGGATCACGTTGGTACACTAAATCTATCGGTTTGGGTGCAGGGACGCACTGGACCCGATAGAAGGGCTTGTCCATACTAGTCTAATATTTGATTGAAACTTGGTCTACATCGTTTTAAGATGGCCTTACCACCTACCCATATGACCGGAGTTCACGTGAAGAATCACTCTATCGCTATCTTCAAAGTGTCAGTTGTCTTGTGCGCATCACTGTTGTTTGGGCTCTCTGCCTGTGCGACTGAAAGCTCAGCCCGCGAAACAACGGATTTAAAGGCCGGTTGGCGATTCTCATTTGGAGAGGCGGGTAACCAGGCGGTCACATCCGACTTTGATGACAGTTCGTGGGAGTCCGTGGAGGTGCCTCACAGCTGGAATCGCGTGGGTTATTACACGCACGACTTATACGAGCTTATACATCAGCCCGACAACATCAACAATGACCAGGGTGAAGGATGGTACCGTCTAGAGTTCACTGGACCGGCTGACCTGCGCGGTAAGCGAGCTTGGTTGGAGTTTGATGCTGCCAGCCGCACCGCCGAAGTCTGGTTGAATGGAGCGCGACTGGGCGAGCATCGTGGAGGTTTCACCCGTTTTCGCTTTGATATCACCGAGACCCTAAAGCCTGGAGAGGACAACCTCCTGGTGGTCAAAACGGATAACACAAGACCTACTGTTGACTCCTCTACGGCTGATGTTCATCCCATCGCCGGCGATTTCTTTGTTCACGGAGGAATTTATCGGCCAGTCCGGCTGGTGCTCACCGATTCAGTACATTTTGATATGCTTGATTTTGGTGGCCCGGGGGTTTATGCCAGCACGACACGGATTGACGATGACCAAGCCGAAATCCGGGTTCGCGCGCGCCTGAGAAACACTAGCCAAGCGCGTGAAACTGTCTCTGTTATCAGTCAGCTAGTCGATGACCAGGGGACGGTCGTTGCGACTAACGAGGAGGATATTACTTTAGAGCCTGGAGATGACCGTGAGTCAAACCAAGTGCTCAAGGTGGATAAACCCATTTTGTGGCATGGTGTGGAGAATCCCTATCTTTATACGCTGAGAGCTGAGTTGCGCACGGGTTCAGGCGAGGTGCGTGATCGACTTGATCAGTCTTTTGGTATTCGCGAAGTGGCTTTTGATGCGGATAGAGGTTTCATACTTAACGGTAAGCCTTATCGTCTTCGCGGCGTGTCTTACCACCAGGATCACGAAGGCAAAGGGTGGGCTGTCAGCGAAGAGGATATTGCCAAGGATGTCGACATTATTCGGGAAATGGGAGCCAACACGGTTCGTTTGGCGCATTACCCCCACGGACAGCCGGTGCATGAACTGGCCAACCGGTACGGCCTAATTCTCTGGGATGAAATCCCCCTGGTGACCTCTTGGGGATACGACCCTGATGACGAAGAGACGAATCGTGCGCTTGATGAAAATGCCAAGCAGCAGCTCCGGGAAATGATTCGGCAGAACTTCAATCATCCGTCGGTAGCGGCATGGGGCACTGCCAATGAAGTGGACTTTGGCGCGTTGCTGCCGCTATTTCTGGGCAATACCGTTAGTGATGTGAACGACTTGAAACCCCTGTTAGCAGAGCTCTCAGCGATAGTCGCCGCCGAAGACCCCAGCCGTGCGTCGGTACTGGCCCATTGCTGCGAGAGACGAGAGGGAATGGAGGAGCAGAATGTTCCAGTGACTTCTCCGTTCGTTGATCTGGCCGGTGCCAACCTGTACTTCGGCTGGTATTACGGTCAAGTGGAGGACTTGGGACCGCATTTGGACAAGTTGCGTCAGATCAGTCCAAACCAACCCTTGTCTGTCTCAGAGTATGGCGCCGGCGGAGCCATTTCCCAGTACACCGACAACCCACTCGGGGGGCCGATAGATGAGCGAGGTGAGACGCAGCCCGAAGATTTCATGTCCAACTATCACGAAGAGAGTTGGGCCATTATCTCCCAGAAGCCTTACCTGTGGGGAAGCTGGGTATGGAACGGCTTTGACTTTGCCACGAGCGTACGCCGAGAGGGCGACGCTATTGATATCAATACCAAAGGTCTCGTGACTTATGATCGGGCTGTAAAGAAAGACGCATTCTATTTTTATAAGGCTCATTGGTCTGAATCCGAGACGGTTTACATAACCAACCGCCGCTACGTCGACAGGGCGTACCCTATAACAAATGTGCGTGTGTACAGTAACGCCACCAAAACAGAGTTGAAGGTAAACGGGCGTTCGTACGGCGTACTGTCTTCTTGTCCTAACAAAGTATGTGAATGGAACAATATTCGCCTTTCCGCAGGTGTCAATGCGGTAGAGGCGCGAGGGACTTACGGCGAGAAAACTACCACTGATTCAGTGGAGTGGCACCTTGATGAGCGCCTGGAGCATGCCTATCGCATTGGTGCAGGGGCGGTGCTGGTCGCCGAATCAAGTCTTGGGCGCTTCGGATCCGACAACTTTTTCAGCGGCGGCACGGCCAAGACTGTTGACCAGCCCGGTGGTTGGGGCAGACCGCCCGTGGAAACGGCCATCGCCAACACGGAGGACCGTGAGCTGGCGGCAGCCTACCGGGAAGGCGATTTTGTCTACCGTGTGCCGCTGGAAAATGGGAAATATCGCGTATCCCTGACGTTCATGGAGCCCGACCAAGCGCCGGGTAGTCGGCTCTTCAATGTGCTGGCAAATGAAGACCTATTGCTTGAGAACTTTGATGTTGCTGAAGCCGCAGGCAAGAAGCTTACCGCTATCACCCGACAATTTACCGTTACGGCTACTCATGGCGCGATAGAGCTGGCATTCAAGCCTGTGTCGGGGGAGGCCCTGGTATCGGCAATTGTCATTGAGCGGGTGGCAGAAGGCAGCGAATAGTTGGCCATGCAAAAACATTGAACGACGGTTCGTTTTATCAAAATGCATCCTTGGTATCAATTTACGCAATGCCAGGAACATGGAAAATCAATTGTTAAAAGGCCGAGAACGGGTGTAACTTAAAATTGGTCAGGCCGCCTGCCCACATGGCCGGGCGGCCCCGCTTAGTTAAATCATATAAGAATTAAGGTGGAGATGCTTATGATTTCCGGCAACTGCAGGGCCTTAGAGCACCGAGCTGAAGCTAACAATAACAGCCTAAAACGAGGAGAGTCCTTATGAGTAACCAATTCAACCTGCGCAAGTGCGCGCTTCCCGCAGCGATCGGCGCAATAGTCGGCGCAGCGCATTTCCCAGCTTTGGCCCAGACACCGGTGCTGGAGGAGGTGCTTGTTACGGCTCAGAAGCGCGAGCAAAGTTCACAGGAAGTGCCTGTTGCCATGTCAGTTTTAAATGCAGGCGCCCTTGAGAACATGGACGTAAAAACGTTTGAGGACGTTGCTCGAGTTTCGCCCGCGCTAACGATTGAAACGGGCGCTGAGCCATCAGAGAATACTATTCGTATGCGCGGTGTCGGTACATCAGCGTACAGCATTGCCGCTGAGCCAAGTGTTTCGGTGGTTGTCGATGGCGTTCCGCTACTGGTGACCGCCCAGGCCTTTGGCAATCTGGAAGATATCGAGCGAATTGAAGTCCTTAAGGGGCCGCAAGGTACGCTGTTCGGCAAAAATGCGTCGGCGGGTGTTGTGAATATTACCACCAAAGCCCCTACCGATGAACTTACCGGCCGGTTAGGGTTTCGGGCGACTGACGATGGTGAAATCAAGGGAAATGCTTCATTCTCAGGGCCGATATCGGACACACTGGGTTTTCGCTTGAACGCCTACGCTATTGACCGCGAAGGGTACATGACCAATCTCTACAATGATACCGACCTGGGTGGAGAAAAAAGCCACGGGGTACGCGGAAAATTGGCTTGGACGCCAACGTATGATTTGGATGTCAACCTTATTCTCGACACGGCCTACCGCGATGCGAGCGGTGCGTCGCCGTTTATCGCTTTGCCAGCGGGTGAGCCGGGCAGGGAGATGATTACCGCGGGTCCAGACAATCTCGACGTCCAGCTGGACACTCAGAACCGATACGAGACTCAAAACGATCTTGGTGTTATTAAGCTCGACTATAATCTGGGGAATCATACCCTGACGTCAATTTCCAGCTATCAGAGATTTACGCAGAATGATCTCCAAGATACCGATAATAGCTCGGAGCCTATCGAACAAAACCCTTTCCTCAACCCCACAGGGGCTCCTCCGGGCACGCCCAATATCGAGGCGCGGAGTAGCCGCGAAAGCACGGCTTTCTCCCAGGAAGTTCGGCTTGCGACAAATACGCCCGGTCAATTCGAGTACATGGTGGGCGCTTGGTACCAGGATGTTGAGCATGATCGGACCTATGACCGGTGTTGCTTCCGGTTTTTGCTTGCGGATTGGGACGCCATAGCGACGACGGAGAGTATGGCTTTGTTCGGGCAAGGCTCCTGGAATTTCGCTCAGGATACCTTTCTTGATGTGGGCTTGCGTTTGAACCGGGAGGACATCTCAGTCGACTTTACTAACCACTTGTCTGATCCCGCTGATAATTTCGTCGGCAGTGATTCAGAGACTGCGTCTACGGGCAAGATTGCGCTTCGCCACTTCCTGGAAAACGGCGCTATGGTTTATGGCGCGGTGAGTACCGGTTATAAGGGCCAAGCCTATGACGTAAGTTCAAGTTTCAGCGCGGCAGATGCGGCAGAGCCGGTCGGCAGTGAAACGTCGACGTCCTATGAGGTGGGGATGAAAGGGCGCTCTCCCGGCGGCTCATTCCGTTACGATCTAGTGGCGTTCCTAACCAACTTCAATGACTACCAGGCACAGGGCGCCGTTGTGCAAGAAGAGGGCAATGTGGAATTCAGCCTCAACAATGTCGGTGAGCTTCAGACGCAAGGTCTCGAAGCCGATTTGAGTTGGCAGGCAACCGACGACTTACGTCTGGACTTTGTTGTTTCATTGACCGATGCGACGATCAAGTCGTTTCCCTTTGCCGACTGCTACTTCGGGCAGACAGAAGAGGAAGGCTGTAATGTCGTACTTACTCGGGACGAGGACGGAGAACCTGACGTCGTGGTTCAGGATCTTGCCGGTAAAGACCTGAACAACTCGCCGGATATCAAGTTCAACTTTGCCGCTTATTGGGAAAGAAATCTAGGCTCGTCCTCATTCAATTGGTTTGCTCAGGGCAACTACCAATGGCAGGATGATGTCAATTACGACCTTTTTGGTGCGCCGTCGAATAAACAGGATGCTTTTGGTCTTGCAAATTTCAGTGCGGGCATCACTCATCCTGACGGCAATTATCGGGTGTCGTTGTTTGTTCAGAATGCATTTGATCAACGCTACTACACGCGTGTAGACGACACATCGAATCGTCGCGATGACGGACAGCTTCAAATTGCGGTTCAGCGCCCCCGCGAGTCAATGCGGTATGTCGGGCTTAAGGTGGACTTTATGTTGTTCTAAGTGTTCGGTGGTTGCTATTTAGCGACTGCGTGAAGGGCGAAACAGCCGGTGTGAAGTCGCCGGTTATTTCGCCCTTTTTCATGGAAGTGTTTCCGATTGCGGGATAATTTCCATACTGCCTTTCGATAGATTAGTCTGTGCTTTAACGAAATAAAAAGATATTGAAGCCAAAGTATCGATTGAATAGATACCTTGAATGGCAAGTATCCATTGTTAAATTTACAAGCGTTTTTGTATTGTGGGGGTGTTCGCTGAGCCTGCCCGCGTGAGCTTTCAGAATTGAAAATGAATGGTTTATCTGTAAGAACGTGATTATCTGGAGTAACGATGAAAATCATCAATTGTAAAGTTATTGTGACCTGTCCTGGCCGTAATTTTGTCACCGTAAAAATAGAGACGGACGAGGGCGTGTACGGAATAGGTGACGCGACCCTCAACGGAAGAGAGTTGGCGGTGGTTTCTTATCTCGAGGACCATCTGTTTCCATGCCTCATAGGTCGGGACCCTCAACAGATAGAGGATATATGGCAATATATGTATCGCGGTGCTTACTGGCGTCGCGGGCCAGTTACCATGGCGGCTATAGGCGGGATCGATATTGCCCTTTGGGACATAAAAGGAAAGATCGCCGGTTTGCCGCTTTATGAATTGCTCGGTGGTCGGTCGCGTGATGGCGTTATGGTCTACGGTCATGCAAATGGCGTTGATATCGAAGAAACCGTTGATGAGGTGGCCAAGTATATTGACTTGGGTTACAAGGCGATCCGTGCTCAGAGTGGTGTTCCCGGGATCCCGTCCATCTACGGGGTTACCGAGGACAAGATGTTCTACGAGCCGGCGGACGAGGGGCTTCCAGCAGAGAATGTATGGTCTACCGAAAAGTACATGAATCATACGCCCAAATTGTTTGAAAAACTCCGAGAAAAATTCGGTTTTGAACATCATCTTTTGCACGATGCTCATCACCGTCTGACGCCTATTCAGGCAGCGCGCCTGGGCAAGGACTTGGAGCCTTACCGTTTGTTCTGGCTCGAGGATGTGGTCCCTGCTGAGAATCAGGAAAACTTCCGGTGGATCCGTCAGCACACCACAACGCCCTTGGCGGTGGGAGAGGTGTTCAACTCCATTCATGACTGCCAGCAGCTTTTTTCCGAGCAATTGATTGACTACATTCGTGCGACTGTAGTGCACGCCGGCGGGATTACGCATTTCCGTCGTATTGCGAATTTGGCCGATCTATACAACGTACGAACGGGTTGCCATGGTCCCACGGACCTGTCCCCAGTGTGCATGGGGGCTGCGTTGCACTTCGATACGTGGGTGCCCAATTTTGGCATCCAGGAGTACATGCGACACACCGAGCAAACGGACGAGGTATTCCCACATGACTACTCGTTCAAGGACGGCTACCTATACGCCGGATCGGCGCCGGGTCACGGTGTGGATATCGATGAGAAGTTGGCTGCTCGTTACCCCTATAAGCGCGCCTACCTGCCGGTAAATCGGCTTGAGGATGGAACGCTTTACAACTGGTAGCCGCAAGGGCCTCAAAGAGGGCGTGTATGCCGATCCCTCTTTGCGGTCTCTCTATTAAATTGGCTGGCGTTCATCTTGAAGCCAGCATGTTTGGAATGGCCGCCTGATGAGTCAATCATAGGTCCCCTAAAGGCACTTAGCTTATGACGAGCGTTCTACAGAAAGTGGGGAAGTCAAATCGCCCCATTTTGGCAGTGGTTATGGGAGTTTCAGGGTGTGGAAAGTCCACTTTAGGTCATGCGCTGGCAAAAAAGCGCGACTGGTGCTACCTGGATGCCGACGATTTCCACAGCGCCCAATCTCGAGACCATATGGCCTCAGGGAAGCCGCTGACAGATGAGATGCGCAAGCCTTGGATCTCGGCAATTTGTCAGAGGCTGCGACTGCTGTCCAATGATTGCACGCATACTGTGCTGGCCTTCTCTGGCTTAAAGAAAGCCCACAGGGAGCCACTACGTCACTGTGGCTTTGACGTGATCTTTTTGCACCTTGCCGGCGATCGAGAAATCGTGGCTCAACGTTTGCAGGCGCGTACCGACCACTTTATGCCGGTCAGCCTCTTGGACAGTCAGCTGGCTGCTTTAGAGGCTCCCGAAAACGAAGGCGATGTCTGCTCTTTGGCTATTGATGCCTCAATCAATGATCTCCTGGATCAGTCTGATCGACTAGTCGAACAGCGTCTTGTTGCTGCCCAGGGCTTATAAAGGTGTGGTCCGCTCGTGAAGAAAAAATCACCGTTGGCGAGATGGCGTCGTGAGCGAATTATAGGGACTCTGCGTGTGCGTTTATATCATCCCTGGTATTGGCGGGTGACATCCCGGACCAGAGACAAGTAGGTCTCCTGTAACGAAGTCGGTTTCCAGTCTTTTCGATAGGTCAGGCCAATGGGACGGCTGGTGCCGCTCAGAGCGCTGGTTAGCACGGCCAGTGTACCGGCGCGGATTTCGTGCTCGGCTTGTCTGGCCGAAATGATAGCCGCCCGGTCGCTCGCAAGAAGCAGGCTTCGGATTGCGATCAAAGAGCTGCATTCAATAACCTGGTCCGGCGGACTAAGCTCTTGGCTGGTAAAGAAAGCGTCGAAATTCCGCCTACCTGGTGCCGTCTGGACAGGGGCGATCCATTGCAGCTTTGCGAGCTCGCCGGCGCTGGGTTGTGGGGCCGCGAGTGCAGGGTGCCCGGCCCGAACTACGATGGATAGCGGGTCCTCGAATAAGCATTCTTGGCGGATTTCATTGGTGGGGGCGGGAAATCGCAGAGCCCCGATAATACAGTCGAGTTGGCCGTGCAGTAGGGCATTGAGCTGTTCGTGATAGGGGCCTTCGACAATGCGCACTTTTGCGTATGGGTAGAACTCAAGCAGCCGGGTAACTGACGCGGGAAGCAAGTGCGTCCGGGCAAGAGGTAGGGAGCCGATGGACAGTTGGCCCTGGATGCGGCCATTGAGCTCGTCGATCTCTTCAAAGCCTTGTTGAATTTCCGCGAATGCAAGGCTTGCCAGCTGTGCCAGCCGCCGGGCTTTGTATGTGAGGTCGACACCCTTGATGTTGCGTATGAACAGTGTGTGTCCGACGACTTTTTCAAGGTCCTTCGCCGCCCGGTGAACCGTCGGTTGCGCCAGCCCCAAGTGGTCTGCAGCAAGACTGAACCCGCCCGTTTTTACCACGGCAACCAGTGCTCTTAGCTGGGTTGTCGTGATTGATCTGGAAAAGGGCGCGCCGACTTTTCTATTCGGGGCCGCTTGAACCTTTTCGAACGCTTTCAGGTGCTCTAGAGCCCGATTAACGCGCTCGATAAAGACGCGTCCGAACTCAGTCGGAAACATGCCAGTGGCTGAACGGTAAAACAAGGGCTCGCCGATATCTTGTTCGAGCTTGTGTATCGCCTGTGTTGTCGCCGATTGTGACAGGTATATCGCTTCGGCCGTTCGACTGACGCTTCCGAGTCGGGCGACTTCGGATACCACGTGAAGGTGTCGAAGATTGGGTATGTCGGACATCATTCTGAATCCTGTTAATTATTAGCAATATAGCAAAAATCAATATCCAGGGACAGTCTTTGAACATCATTTTCTATGGGCTTGTGTGCGAAGATGGTGCTGTTTCTTAAAGATAGATGCCGGATGCCGATCCGGCCCAGTAGAGGTGCTGAACATGCCAGTTGTGGTAACCAGGATAGATCGTGTAGAAGAGGCGGTTGTGGCGGGGTTTCAAGACTTTGGCGTCGCCACCGTGCACGAAGCTCAAGGTCGCAAGGGGCTGATGGCCTCTTACATGAGACCCATATATCGACCCGTACAGATTGCCGGGCCAGCCGTTACCTGTGAGGTGGCTCCGGGTGACAACTGGACGATCCATGTGGCTGTAGAGCAGTGCCAACCGGGGGATGTTTTGGTAGTGACACCGACCAGCCCCTGTGAAGACGGTTTTTTTGGTGACCTGTTGGCGACGTCATTAAAGGCCCGCGGGGTCCGCGGCCTAATTATCAATGGCGGCGTCCGCGATATTGCCACTCTGACCGAAATGCAGTTTCCGGTTTGGTCGAGGGCGGTGTATGCGCGAGGATGCGTAAGGGAAACGGTGGGGAACGTCAATGTGCCCATCGTGTGTGCCGACGCTCTGGTCAATCCGGGAGATCTGATCGTTGCTGATGACGACGGTGTGGTCGTAGTGCCTCAGCCTGATGCGAAGAATGTCCTTGAGAAAACCCAGGCACGCGAGGCGTTGGAGGAGCGCAAACGACTGCGCTTCGAGGCGGGCGAGCTGGGTCTGGATATGTACGACATGCGTGAACGCCTGAAAGAGAAGGGCGTCCGCTATATTGAATCGCTTAAGGATGCATAGTGTCATGCTGACCGCTGTGCCTTCCACTCTAATGCGAGGTGGAACCTCCAAGGGCTTGTACTTTCTCGCTCATCATTTGCCGACGGACGCTCAGGCTCGTGATGCGATGCTGTTGGCGGCCATGGGCTCTCCAGACGAGCGGCAGATCGATGGCGTGGGTGGTGCCCATCCTTTAACCAGCAAGGTTGCGGTGGTCGGTCCCGCCAGCAGACCGGATGCTGACGTTGACTACCTGTTTCTACAAGTGAAGGTTGATCGCGCCGAAGTCAGTGACAGTCAGAATTGTGGCAACATTCTCGCTGGTGTCGGCCCCTTCGCGATAGAGCAAGGGTTGGTGCCGGTCACAGGAAAGGAGACACAGGTGAGAATTCACCTCGTCAATACCGGTAGTGTTGCAGTCGCGCGGGTGAAGACCGAGGGGAAGCAGGTTGTTTATGAGGGAAATGCGCGGATAGATGGCGTTCCCGGAACCGCCGCGCCGCTGATGCTTGATTTTCTTGATGTCGCGGGCTCCAGTTGTGGCTCGCTTTTGCCAACGGGTAGTTGCAGCGATTGGATTGAGGGCGTGGAAGTTACCTGCATTGATAACGGCATGCCCGTGGTGGTACTCAGTGCTGCCGATTTTGGTCTGACTGGTTATGAATCGCCTACCGATTTGGAGAACAATGGCGAGCTCAAAGGACGCCTAGAAACGATCCGATTGCAAGCGGGCACAAGAATGAACCTTGGCGATGTCCAAGACAAAACTGTACCCAAAATGACTTTGGTTGCCCCGGCTCGAAAGGGTGGGTTGATCTGCACCCGAACCTTTATCCCGCATCGGGTGCACGAGGCGATCGGTGTTCTGGGTGCAGTCAGTGTGGCAACCGCCTGTGTGGTTCCTGGCTCTGTAGCACAACGCGTGGTTGGTAAGATCGAGGAAGGCACTCATGCCCTGGAAGTGGAGCACCCGACCGGGTCTTTCACCATTGAGATGGAATTTGCATCGGACGCCTCCGGCATCAAAGTCAAGCGCTCAGCTTTGCTGCGTACTGCGCGAAAGCTGATGCAAGGCGATGTATTTGTTCCGAACAAATGGAGCCAACCGTGATCTCCCGTATTTGTTTGCTCGGTTTTGGAGAGGTCGGGCAGGTTCTGGCTTCGGAGTTGGGCGCCTTGTCGGCTGTGACATTGGTGATCCATGACAAGCTGTTTTCCGATGGCGCGAGTGTACCGAGCCGCGCCGCCGATAAGGTCCCTCGGGTTGAGCGGGTCGCTGAAGCCGGACGTGCGGCTGCAGGTTGTCAGCTGGTGATTTCGGCTGTGACGGCGGAGGAAAATGTGCAGTCCGCTAAGGCTGTTGTGGAGGGTCTTGAGCCGGAGGCCTGGTTTCTTGATTTGAATTCCACGGCCCCCGAGACCAAACGACGGGTAGCAGAGATAGTGGAAGCGGCGGGTGGCTATTACGTAGAAGCAGCGGTCATGGGGCCTATTGAACCCATGCGCCTGGCGGTGCCAATGCTTCTAGGTGGACCTCGGGCTAAGGCGTTTCAACCCGTAGCGCAGGGCCTGGGGCTGAAAGGAGCCTCTTTTTACTCGCCAGTGTTGGGCGCGGCTGCGGCCACCAAAATGTGTCGCAGTGTGATTGTGAAAGGACTTGAAGCTCTGGTGGCCGAATCCCTGCTGACAGCGCGTTACTACGGTGTTGAGGAGAGCGTGCTTGATTCGCTCGGAAACCTGTTCCCGGGCGCGGACTGGCCCGACCTGGCCCGTTACCTAATTTCCAGGAGTCTTGAACATGGCGCACGGCGCGCGGCGGAGATGCGGGAGGTTGCCAAAACGGTAGGGGACGCGGGTATCGCCCCCTGGATGACCAGGGCTTGCGTCGAACGTCAGGAGTGGGCCGCGGACTTCCCCGCCGCACTGGAATCGCCGGACCTGAATACCATGCTGGATTATATTCTTTTCCAACAATCTGAACCTGTCAAAGAGGCCACATCATCATGATCATTGACTGCCACGGACACTATACGACCGCGCCGGATGCGCACCAGGAATTTCGAAAACAGCAGCTCGCCCGGATGGATGATTCCGATTTACCCATGCCCAAAAGAGCGTCGATCAGTGATGATGAAATCCGAGATAGCATAGAGCAGAACCAGTTGAAGCTACTGCGTGAACGCGGTGCAGATATGACGATCTTCTCGCCCCGCGCCTCCACTATGGCCCACCACGTCGGGGATGAGGCGATATCGAAACAGTGGACCAGTGCCTGTAATGACCTGATACAGCGTGTGGTTGAGCTTTATCCGGACTATTTTATCGGCGTTTGCCAGCTTCCGCAGTCGCCGGGTGTGCCTATTGAAAATTCGGTGGATGAGCTGGATCGCTGCATCAATGACCTCGGCTTCGTGGGCTGCAATCTCAATCCGGATCCCTCCGGCGGGCACTGGACTGCACCGCCGTTGACCGACCGCCATTGGTACCCCTTTTACGAGAAAATGGTGGAACTCGATGTTCCGGCCATGATTCATGTGTCATCGTCCTGCAACCCCTGCTTTCACGCTACCGGGGCGCACTACATTAATGCCGATACCACCGCATTCATGCAGTTTATCGAAGGCGATCTGTTCAGGGATTTTCCTGATCTGCGTTTCATTATTCCTCACGGTGGTGGCGCGGTGCCCTACCATTGGGGCCGCTACCGCGGGCTCGCCGACATGCTCAAACGGCCGCCCTTGCCGGAGCATGTCATGAAAAACGTATTTTTCGATACCTGCGTTTACCATCAGCCCGGCATTGATCTGCTGTTTGAAGTGATCGATATCGACAACATTCTGTTCGGCTCGGAAATGGTGGGCGCCGTTCGCGGTATCGACCCACAGACGGGCCATTACTTTGATGACACCAAGCGCTACATCGACGCGCTCGCTATTCCCGATCACGACAAGCGAAAGGTGTTCGAGCTGAACGCGAGACGAGTGTATCCGCGCCTGGATTCCAGTTTGAAAGCGAGGGGAAAATGAGTACATTCACCATGGACCCGGATTGGCTGCCGTTCCACCCCAGCCCATCCAAACCCAAATTTAGTGTTCCTGCAGGGGCGGTAGACGCGCACTGCCACGTGTTCGGACCCGGGGACCTATTTCCCTATGCACCCGAACGCAAGTACACGCCCTGCGATGCGCCCAAGGAGAAGCTCTGGGAACTTAGGGATTACCTGGGATTTGACCGCAATGTGATTGTGCAAGCTACCTGCCACGGCGCTGATAACCGAGCCCTGGTTGATGCCCTGGAAAACTCGAACGACAAAGCTCGGGGAGTTGCCACCGTCCGGCGCGAAATCAGTGATGCGGAACTCAATGACCTGCACCGGGCTGGAGTCAGGGGCGTGCGTTTCAATTTTGTAAAGCGGCTGGTCGATGTCCTTCCGCACGACACTTTAACGGAAATTGCCGAGCGTATTAAACCCCTGGGCTGGCATATCGTTATCTACTTTGAAGCACAGGAATTGCCTGACCTGTACGATGTTTTCGCCGGGTTGCCCACCACGGTGGTGGTTGACCATATGGGGCGCCCTGATGTTGCCAAAGACATCGATGGGCCGGAATTTGAGCTTTTTATGAAGCTTATGCGGGAGAATTCCCATATCTGGTCGAAGGTCAGCTGTCCGGAACGACTATCTCAATCGGGACCACCCTCATACGCTGATGTCGTGCCGTTTGCACGGCGTATCGTCGAAACGTTTCCCGATAGAGTTTTGTGGGGCACTGACTGGCCTCACCCGAATATGAAGTCCCATGTGCCTGACGATGGTCACCTGGTTGACTACATACCGTCGATTGCACCGACCGAAGAGCTGCAGAGAAAACTATTGGTCGATAACCCGCATCGACTTTACTGGGCCGAATAGGAGGCGCGTATGTCACTGGATAAACCTTACGACAATATACCAGGAACCGTCATTTTCGACGCGGACATGTCCCGAAAAGGCTTTCACCTGAACCAGTTTTGCATGTCCTTGATGAAAGCTGATAACCGTGCACGATTCAAGGCGGACGAGAAGGCGTATCTGAATGAATGGAAAATGACCGACGAACAGAAGCAGGCGGTGCTTGATCGAGATTACAATCGGATGATGGCGCTTGGAGGAAACATCTACTTTCTCGCTAAAATATTCTCCACCGATGGTCTCAGCTTTCAGTACGCTGCGGCTACCATGACCGGTATGTCCCAGGAGGAGTACCGGGACATGATGTTGGCGGGTGGCCGAAAACCGGATAACGAATCAACTGGGGATCAAACTGATGAGTAAAATTACCGCAGGGGTCACTACGTCCCATGTGCCAGCGATTGGTGCTGCCCTGGACTTGGGTAAGGATAAGGAGCCCTATTGGGAAGCTGTGTTCAAGGGCTACGAGTTCTCCAAAAAGTGGATCGCCAACGAAAAACCGGATGTGGTTTTCCTGGTCTATAACGATCATGCATCGGCTTTCAGTCAGGAGATTATTCCCACTTTTGCGATTGGGTGCGCCGAGGAGTATGCCCCCGCCGATGAAGGTTTTGGACCCCGGCCGGTTCCCGTTGTCAAAGGACATCCGGAGATGGCGTCGCATATTGCGCAGTCCGTTATTCAGGATGATTTCGACCTGACGATTGTGAACAAAATGGACGTCGATCATGGGTTAACTGTCCCTCTGTCCTTGATGTTTGGCCAGCCCGACCAGTGGCCCTGCAAAGTCATCCCTCTGGCCGTGAATGTTGTGCAGTATCCACCACCGTCGGGCCGCCGCTGCTATATGTTGGGTAAAGCGATCCGTAAAGCCATTGAGAGTTACGATGATGACCTCAACGTTCAGGTCTGGGGTACGGGTGGAATGAGCCACCAACTGCAGGGGCCCCGTGCGGGTCTCATCAATCAGGAGTTTGATAATGACTTTCTGGACAGGATCGTCAACGATCCTGACGAACTGTCAAAGATGCCCCATCTGGACTATGTGAAAAAGGCAGGCTCTGAGGGCATTGAATTGGTGATGTGGCTGATTATGCGGGGTGCACTGAATGATGATGTTGAGCAGATCCATCGTTTTTATCACGTCCCCGCTTCCAATACGGCAGTGGGCCATCTGATCCTCAATAACCGGTAATTGCAATGCGGGTTGCGCGAATTTCCCACATTCTCAAGTACAGTAGGAGAACAGTATGAAAGCTATTCTTGCAGGCGCAGGCGCGTTTGGCGTAAAGCACCTTGATGCCATCAGAAAGATTGATGATGTCGAAGTGGTTTCCGTTGTAGGCCGAGATCTCGACGCCACCCAAGAAGTTGCAGATAAGTATGGTATCGGTCACGTTACCACGGATTTGGCAGAAGCCTTGGCGCAGCCGGGGGTTGACGCCGCCATTCTATGCACGCCGACCAGCATGCACGCGTCTCAGGCGATACAATGCATGGAAGCGGGTGTGCATGTAGAGGTGGAAATACCACTTGCCGACAGCTGGGAGGATGCTGAGGCCGTCGATGCAATGCAGAGAAAGACCGGGTTGGTCTGTATGGTCGGACATACCCGGCGCTTCAACCCCTCCCACCAGTGGGTGCACAACAAGATCAAAGACGGCGAGCTCAATATTCAGCAAATGGACGTACAGACATTCTTTTTCCGCCGAAAGAACATCAACGCGCTCGGCCAGCCTCGGTCTTGGACAGACCACCTGCTTTGGCATCACGCCGCTCATACCGTTGATCTGTTCCGCTATCAGACTGGCGAGGAGATTGTTCAGGCGAATGCAGTGCAGGGCCCGATCCATCCGGAGCTGGGCATTGCAATGGATATGTCCATCCAGTTGAAAACCACATCCGGCAAGATCTGTACGCTGTCTCTGTCGTTCAATAACGACGGCCCCTTGGGGACTTTTTTTCGCTACATTTGCGATAACGGAACCTATATTGCCCGGTACGACGATCTGGTCACCGGCCGGGAAGAGCCGATTGACGTGTCTGAGGTGGATATTTCCATGAACGGCATTGAGATACAGGACAGGGAGTTCTTCGCGGCGATCCGTGAGGGGCGGGAGCCCAACTCGAGCGTTGGCAAAGTTTTGGCATGCTACCGGACCCTGCATGATATCGAGCAGCAACTGGCTAACGGTTGAGTAGTGAAATTTTCAAAAAAGTGTTTGGAGTATGTCCATGGATAGCCGAGTAATTGGTGGAGTCGAGGTCGCCGAGATAGGCCTTGGTTGTATGAATTTGAGTCATGCCTACGGTACTCCACTCTCCAGACCGGATGCCGAACGGTTATTGCATAAAGCGGTCGATTTAGGGGTGACCCATTTCGACACGGCCGCGCTGTATGGTTTCGGTCGCAATGAAGAGTTGGTCGGCGCAGCACTAAAGCCGGTGCGGGATCAGATTTTCCTGGCCAGTAAATGCGGCATGACTGGCGTTGATGGGAAGCGGGTCATTGATGGGCATCCGGAGACGCTGAAGAAGACTTGTGAGAGCGCCCTGAAAAGGCTGAAGACGGAGGTCATCGACCTGTACTACCTGCACCGCTGGGACAAATCCGTGCCCATTGAAGAGAGTGTGGGCGCCATGGGTGATCTGGTGGCGGAAGGGAAAATTCGAATGGTGGGGCTCTCGGAGGTTTCCGCGAAGACCTTGAAGCGGGCTCATGCGGTTCACCCGATTGCCGCAGTGCAAACAGAATACTCGCTGTGTTCCCGAAACGCCGAAGTGGCGGTACTGGATGCCTGCCGCGAAATCGGGGCGGCCTTTGTGGCTTTCTCCCCTTTAGCGAGAGGTTTGCTGGCCGGTCTGAAAGACGATGCCAGTCGCTTGGTCGAAGGCGATATTCGTCGCAATATGCCGCGCTTCCAGGAGCCAAACTTCTCGCGTAACCTCCGCCTCATGTCTTCATTTTCCGCTCTGGCCTCGGCGCTTGACTGTACCCCGTCCCAGCTTGCTCTGGCCTGGCTACTGCAAAAAGGAAAGCACATCATCCCAATCCCGGGTACTACCGATGTCAATCATTTGAAGCAGAATATGGCGGCTGCTTCCATTCGTATACCCGTGGATATCAGCGAGCGACTTGAAACTTTGTTGTCGCCAGGTTCGATGTACGGCAACCGGTACCCGCAGGCCGCCATTGCGGAGATCGATACAGAAGAGCTGGTATTGTAGCTTGCCGGATTTCTTTATGGTCGAAAGTGCGGAGCGTGCGGTCTAGCCGCGCGCTTGCGTGGCTTAAAGGTCGAGCACCAGACGTAACTGATCATTGGCGGCCTGCTCTTCCTCGGTCTGATGCTGGGCATTCTAGCGAGTGTTTTTTTTGAATCCTCTACTTTATTGATTTGTGCTATCGCAGGTCATTCAATTTTCTGATGTGGGCGGTTAATTCGCTGCGCCGATAGTTTATATCCGTATTCCCGATTTGAACTACCCGAGATCGCTATTTACTCTATCTACTTTAACCCTCGATCTGAGGGCGCTCGGGTGAGTGTTCACTAAGTCCCCAAAAGGTATAGCTATGAATGTTCTGATAAAGGGTTTTTGTTGTTTTCTGGCTCTCGTAGTGATCGGCTGTTCGAGTGAAAAGCCTGTTGCCGATACAGCACCGGAAAAAATGGACCGACCCAATATTCTTCTGATTGTGGCGGACGATCTAGGCTATACCGATATCGGTGCCTTTGGCGGCGAGATTCCCACCCCTACGCTCGACTCCCTGGCGCAATCGGGCGTTATGCTTACTGACTTCTATGTGGCACCTACCTGTTCCCCCACCAGGGCAATGCTGATGTCCGGTACTGACAATCACCGGGCGGGGCTGGGTGCCATGGCTGAATTCATGCAGGCTGCGGCTCCAGAGTTGATGGGAAAGCCTGGTTATGAAGGACACCTGAATGATCAGGTGGCGCCCTTGCCACAGTTGCTGAAAGACGCGGGCTACGATACGTATATGACCGGTAAGTGGCACCTGGGCCTGGAAAAAGAAACCAGTCCGGCTGCCCGCGGCTTCGACAAGAGCTTTGCTCTCTTGCATGGTGGATCCGGGCATTTCTCGGATCTGGGTCTGGGAGCGGATACCCCCAAAGCCCTTTACCGGGAAAATGGCGAGCTGACGGAGTTGCCCGACGACTTCTACTCCACCCAGTTCTATGCCGAGCGCATGATCCAGTACATCTCAGACCGGGAGAATGCCGACAAGCCCTTTTTCGGCTACTTGGCCTACACCGCGCCTCATTGGCCGCTGCAGGCGCCGGAGGAATCGGTCGCCCGCCACGAGGGCCGCTACAGTGAAGGCCACAAAACCATCTTGGCTGAGCGCTTGAAGCGCCAAAAGGCCTTGGGTCTGATTCCGGCCGATACTGACATCGAACAATACATGGCCATGGTGCCGGACTGGGATTCGCTATCCGAACAGGAGCAGCGGGTTGCGGAGCGGCGCATGGAAATTTATGCGGCCATGATCGAAGACATTGACCGCTATACCGGTAAACTGGTTGACCGATTGAAGGCGATGGGCGAGTACGAAAATACCCTGATCCTGTTCATGTCCGACAATGGTGCCCAAGCAGGTGGTTTACCGACGTTCTACCAATGGGCGGCCCAATGTTGTGACAACAGCCATGAGAACATGGGCAAGTCGGACTCTTATTTGTTTCCCGAGGAGGAGTGGGCGCGGGTGAGCACCGGTATCTTCAAAGGTTTCAAAGGCCAGGTTACCGAGGGAGGGATTCGCGCTCCGGCTATCCTGCATTATCCCCGGGCCGGCATAAGCGGTGGGCGCTACGGCCAGTTCCTGTCGGCCAAGGATGTGCTGCCGACCCTGCTCGAGTTTGCGGGCACTGAGCATCCCGGAACGCGCTATCAGGGGCGCGAGGTGCATCCGGTCCAGGGCAAGTCATTTGCCCCCGTGGTGTTCGGTGAGCAAGCAGCCGTTCATGCCGACGACTACAACATGGGATGGGAACTGTTTGGTGATAAAGCCCTGCGCCGAGGCGACTGGAAGCTGGTGTTCGACTCCAGGGGTGACAGGAAGTGGCGACTGTACAACCTAGCGAAAGATCCCGGCGAGCGCGACGACTTGGCGCAGCAGGAACCGGAGCGATTCAAAACCCTGATGGCGGAGTGGGAAGAGTACGTGGAGGATAACGGGGTAATTCTCAAGTACGACTAGATCTTTGAGGCTGCTGTGCGTCGCGCCCGCAAGACGCCGGCCTGGCCAAGAAGTGATACCGACAAGTAGCCCGGCGCCAAAATTTGACAACAAAGGCAACTATTTACATGTCGAGAATTTCATTCAAAGACTGGCGGCAGCCGACTGTCGGCATTTGTCTTATGGTGCTGGCCTCCGGCCTCGCCCTGGCAGGCTGTGACTCGGATCAACCCGGTATAGAGAACAGTGCACCGGAGGGTATGGTGTTGATCGATGGTGGCAGCTTCAAAATGGGGATCGAACACCCGATGATGCCAGAGGGTGCGCCCGTTCACGAGGTTAGGGTAAGCCCCTTTTATATAGGCAAAACCGAAGTGACCAATGCGGAGTTTGCTGCGTTTGTAGAGGCGACAGGTTATGTCACGGTCGCCGAGCGGCCGATTGATCCGTCGGACTTCCCCGGAATGGATGAGTCCGTGCTGGTTCCCGGCTCTGCGGTATTCGAATCGCCTTCGCAGCCAGCCCGCAGCGACGACGTGCGCCAGTGGTGGGAGTTTCGTTCCGGTGCCAGTTGGCGTCGTCCCGAGGGGCCGGACAGCGATATTGAGCAGCGCATGGACCACCCGGTTATCCACGTTGCCTGGGAAGATGCTACGGCCTACGCCGAGTGGGCGGGCGGGCGCCTGCCCACGGAAGCCGAATGGGAGTTTGCCGCCCGCGGCGGACTGGAGGCTGCCGAATTTACCTGGGGGGACGAGCCCGAAACAGCCAATAACTACCTGGCTAACACCTTCCAGGGGGATTTCCCGTACAACAATACCGCTGCGGACGGATACACTGCGGCTGCCCCAGTAAAGTCATTCCCGGCAAATGGGTACGGTCTGTACGACATGAGTGGCAATGTATGGGAGTGGGTGAGTGATTGGTACGACCCTACCTACTATGGCCAACTCGCGGCAGCTGACGCGCCGGCAGACAATCCCTCTGGCCCCCTCGAAGCACCGGCGGGTAGTCCGCCGATGAAAGTGCAGAAAGGCGGCTCTTTCCTGTGCACCGACCAGTACTGCGGTCGCTATCGCCCCGGCGCGCGCGGGCGGGGTGACCCCCAGACCAGCAGTAATCATCTGGGGTTTCGCGTGGCCCGGGATGTGGCGTCTGAGTAGCCGTTCCTACCGTTAGCTGCGTGACCACACCTGATGGGACGCGCTGTGCGTGCGGTCTAGCTGCGCGCTTGCGTGGCTTAGAGGTCGAGCACCAGGCGCTTGCTGTGTGCTCGAGAGCAGCAAGGCGTAAACTGGTCATTGGCGGCTTGCTCTTCTTCGGTCTGATACATGTCGCGATGGTCCGGAGTGCCTTCGAGTACGCGAGTCAGGCAGGTTCCGCACACACCTTGTTCGCAGGAAGCCGGCACGTCGATGTCGTTTTCATACAAAACCTGGAGAACAGTTTTATCCGCCGGAATGGAAAAGGTGGCGCCTGAGCTTGCAATCTGAACCTCAAAGTCACTATCGCTTGATGTGTCTATATCTCGGCCTGAGAAAAATTCTGTGTGCAGCTGATCGTCGCTCCAGCCATAAGTCTCGCAAACGTCAAGTACATGATCGATAAACCGGCCCGGGCCGCAGATATATATGTGAGTGTCCGCGTTCGGCTTGCTGACGATCGACTCCAGCTGGAGCCTGTGTGCAGGGCCCTGGTCACTGAAGTGGAAATACGCCCTATCTGAAAAGCTGGAGTTCTGAATACGCTGCAGAAAGGCCGCCCGCTGTTTGGAGCGAGCACTGTAGTGCATTTCAAAATCGGCATTGATGTGCGCTAGTCGTTCCGCCATGCACAGTAGCGGCGTGATACCAATGCCGCCAGCAAAGAGCAGGGTTCGCGGTGCGTGCACCAGTGGGAAGTGGTTCTTGGGAGGGCTGATCTTGAGCAGATCACCTTCCTTGATCTCTTCATGGAGGGTGATTGAACCGCCGCGTGATTCCGGCTCTCGCAGTACACCGATAAGGTAACGATCACGCTCCTCCGGATGATTGCAGAGGGAGTACTGCCGCACCATGCCCTCTTTGATTTCGACGTCGATATGTGCCCCCGCGCTGAACGCGGGGAGTGGGCGACCATTGGGCTCTGCGAGCTCAAAGCTGATGACATCCTCGGCCTCATAGGTTTTTTTGGCGACCTGTACCTGGAGCGGAGTCGTGCTACTCATAAGCTTATCAGTCCTGTTTGTGTCAGGTTTATTGTTTGGAGCGGTTGGCATTTTCTTCAGCGAGGATTCGATCAATCACGCGCCGCGCCTGCACCCCGCCAGCATCAATGTTGAGCTTGAGCAATTGACGATCAGGGTACTCAAGCAGATTCCGCTGTTGGGATTCGAGCACTTCCAGGTCTTCACTGAAAATTTGACCCTGACCTTCGCGAATGGTGTCGGTAAGCGCCGCGTCTTCAGGCTTGAAGTTGCGAGCCATGCCCCAGAAATACCAGATGGAAGTCTCTGTTTCGGGTGTGATGAAATCCACCACTATGCTGGACGCTTTATATTCTGGTGCAGCATCGTATCCCCCATGGCCTGCGTGGGCGACGCCCACTTCAATCATGACATGGCTGGGCGGACTGAAGCGGCAGATCTGCCAGCGGTCCACGGGTACGTCATCCGCCAGGCCATTGCCACGCAGGGCCGCCTGCCAAAAGGGCGGCGGCATGATGTTCTCCATGTGCCGGCTGGTGGTGACTTCATCTCCCTCCGTTTTGGTCACAGGCGAACTTTCTTCGATCTCTGGCTGACCGATACTGCTGGCGTGGACATAGGTTTCATGGGTGAGGTCCATGAGGTTGTCGATCATCAGGCGATAGTCGCAATTGATATGATACAGACCGCCGCCGTAGGCCCAGCCGGGATTCTCGGCCCAGAAAAGATTCGGGATTTTTGTCTCGTCTGCGAGCGAGGCGTCGCCGGTCCAGACCCAGATGAAACCATGTCGCTCTGCCACCGGGAAACTCCGGATAGCGGGAAAGCCCCGGACCCGCTGCCCCGGCATACAGGCGACTTTGCCCTCACAGCCCATGACCAGGCCGTGATAGCCGCAGACCAACTGGCCATCGCGCACGAAACCGAGAGACAGGGGCGCCCCGCGGTGGGGACAGAAGTCTTCCACGGCGGCCACAGTGTCGTCCTCGCCGCGAAAGAAGACGATTCTTTCACCGCATATTTGTCGACCCAGTGGCTTGTCGCTGATTTCATCGGGTGTGGCGGCAACATACCAGGTGTTTTTGGGGTACATCTGATCCTCCTGAAGGGCGGGGGAATTCTTGTGTGCGGGACAAGAACCGTTAGCTTATTAGATGTTCATTATTGGATTTTCTATTAAATTCTATGGCTAAAACAGGGATATTTGCCCGGAATCCTTGGATTTTCCGTAGCTTCGGCCTATAGTCGGGGGAGACTTTCCGATTCGGGGGCGCTGGCGTTATGGGGAGCAAGCGGGTGACAGGCGAGCAGGTTCCGGTTTTTGAGCTTTACGGCGAAAAGCAGCGCTGGCCAACCCCGGATCTTATTCACAGCGAGACCATCAACGAGCGTAGCCGTCTGCACAACTGGGATATAAAGCCCCACCGGCATAGTGGGTTGTGGCACTTGGTATACTTTATGGGAGGCACGGCGGAAGTCGAGCTGGACGAGCAACACACCCTTTTGCCAATGCCATGCATACTGCTTGTGCCGGAGATGTGCGTCCATGGGTTTCACCACTCCGAAGATATCGAAGGTTTTGTCCTAACACTGGCATCCCCCTTGGTCAGGCATCTGGAGCAACGCCTGGGCGTTCAAGCTGGAGTATTGACGCACTCTACCTGTTGTCCATTGCCCTCTGGTGAGTCGCTGGTGGGCAATTTGTTCAGCGCTCTGCATGGCGAATACCTGGCACAACGTCCGGGACGTGAGTTGTTGATGGAGTCCATTGCCGCAAGTATTCTGATATGGGTCTATCGCGAAGCGTTAAAGCAGGGAGGGGCGCCAGACCGGCTTCAGGACAAGAATGACCGTTATTTACTGCGCTTTACCGATCTGCTGGAAGAGTTTTTCAAGACACAGCAACCCATACAGTTTTACGCTGAAAGAATCGGCGTAACGCCAGCGCGCCTGAACACTTTGTGCCGCAGGCTGGCGGGGCGGACAGCGCTGCAAATGCTGCATGAGCGCCTATTGCTGGAAGCCAAGCGCAATCTCACCTACACCTCGATGACCATCAGTGAGGTGTCATTCCATCTTGGCTTCTCTGAGCCCGCTTATTTCACCCGCTTCTTCAAGCGAATGACCGGCCAGTCACCGAGTGAGTTTCGTCAGCAGGGCTCGAAGTCTGACGCCAACTATTGATTACCGTCTCAAACCCTTACCCGTAGCAGCCCACATCAGACCCCCGTAGATGTGCTCCAGAAACAGGCGATCTTCATAGGTGGCCGGAATATGGCCCAGCGCCGTGTAAAAAGCGCGACCACCATCGTATTCGTGGTACCAGGCGATTGGACGGAAATCCATTTCTTGACTCTCTTTTTGTTCACCCCGCTTGGCGTAGGGGTCAAAGGTGTCACCATCGACCGACAGGAGATAGTTCAGCGTATCGACCCGCTCGGGGCCGAACTCATAGAACTCATCGGTCCACCAGAACTTGTCGGGCATGCGCTCCATGCCCGGGAAGTCGCGATCGAGCACTTCGAGTTGGGCGGTTTGATTGGCGGGGTGGATGTGGAAAGTGCGGCCGATCATTTTGGTGTACCAGTCCCAGTCGTACTCGGTGTCGGAGGCGCTGTGAATCCCCACGAAACCTTTACCCGATTGGATGAAGCGTTCCATCGCGCCTTTTTGTTCGTCGTTCAGGATATTGCCGGTAGTCAGCAGAAAGACAATGGCGTCGTACTGCTTCAGGTTGTCATCGTTGATAACGTTCGCATCTTCGTGCCAGTCCAGCGCAAATTCGTGCTTCTCGGCCAGCTTGCGCATAGCGGTAACGCCCTCATTGACGGATTTGTGGTGCCAGCCGTCCATCTTTGTGAACAGCAGAACGTTGAATTGCTGGGCGTGTGCGCCGCCGTGAGCGAACAGGAAACCGAGCAGGCAAGTGAGGATAATCAGATGTTTGTTAAGCATAATCGTTCTTCTCCGGAGGGGGGGCTGCTGTCATAGTGCCTTGAGGGAGGCCGGTTTGGAAATAGCCATTAGTTATATTGGCCTTACCAGTTGACCATAGGGCCATTTGTAACTTATGCTCAAGGGTAATTGGCCCACCGCCATAGCTGGCGATGCGGCCTGGAGTCAGTCTGGTCTCTCAACCCGATAGGTTTTCTATGAATAACAATCCATATTGTGCGCGTAACTGGCGCTCCCGCTTGGTTCCAACCGGCATGGGGGCTTTGATGTTGACCTTGGCGGCTTGTAGCCAGGAACCCCAGGTTGAAGAGGCTCAAGGCTACGAGCAGCCTGAGCTGGAAGCCCGTGGCGCCGAGCTGTTGACAGTTGATGGGTATCAATTCAAGGATCTGAATAATAATGGCAGGCTTGACCCCTACGAAGACTGGCGTCTGCCTACGGCTGAGCGAGTTGAGGATCTGTTGGCGCAAATGACGCGGGAAGAGAAGGTTGGCTTCATGCTGATCAGCTCGGTGAGTATGGAGGGCGGTAGTGCTTTTGGAATGCGCGGATCTGATGAAGAAGTGACGAGCAATCTCTCGGAAGAGGATGTCGTGTCGGAAACCAATATTTTTACCCGTCAGCCTTTGCCTGAGCCAATGCTGATGTTCTCGGGTACCACCAAGGGCATCCAGGAGCGCCACCTCCGTCACCTGATTTTGCGCACCAATGCGGATCCGCGCCTGATCGCAGAGTGGGCCAATAATGTCCAGGCGGTGGCTGAGGACACTCGTTTGGGTATTCCCGCAATTATTTCATCCAACCCGCGTAACCATGTCACCGTGGACAACGCCATGGGCGTAGGGTTGGGTGATACCGCCTTTTCCACCTGGCCCGGTGAGCTGGGGCTGGCCGCCATGCGAGATCTTGAGCTGACCCGGGAATTTGCGGAAATTGCCGGTCGTGAATGGGCTTCAGTCGGCCTGCGCAAAGGTTATATGTATATGGCCGATTTGGCTACTGAGCCGCGCTGGGAGCGGGTAGAGGGGACCTTTGGCGAGAGTGCTGATCTGGCCGCCGATATGATCCGTGAGGTGACGCTCGGTTTCCAAGGAGAGAGCTTGGGCAAAGGGTCGGTCGCTCTGACCACCAAACACTTTCCGGGCGGCGGCCCTCAAGTGGATGGGCAGGACCCCCATTTCTTATGGGGGCAGGACCAGCACTATCCGGGAAACATGTTTGACTACCACCTGAAACCGTTCAAGGCGGCCATCGAAGCAGGAACCGCGTCGATCATGCCGTATTACGCGAAACCGGTAGGCACCGACTATGAAGAAAAGGCGTTTGCCTATAACAAGCAGGTTCTTACCGGCCTGTTGAGAGAAACGATGGGGTTTGAGGGAATCATCAATTCCGATACTGGCCCCATTGAAATGATGCCCTGGGGCGTGGAGTCCCTGTCATTGCCGGAGCGTTACCGCAGGGCTCTGGACGCCGGGGTTGACCTGTTCTCCGGAACGGCTGACCCGACGAGATTGCTTCAGGCCGTGAATGATGGTCTGGTTTCTGAGGCGCGTCTGGACGAGTCCGTTCGGCGACTACTGGCGGAGAAGTTCGACTTGGGGCTGTTTGAAAACCCTTATGTGGACCCCGACTACGCCGAGCGCAGCGTGGGCAGTGATGCCCATCAGACGCGTGCTGATCTCGCACTACGTAAATCGGTGGTGCTGCTGCGCAATGATAAATCGCTGCTGCCGTTGGAGCCCGCTACCAAAGTCTATGTCGAGCGCTACCGGGATGACCTGAGGGGAGGGGATCCCATTGAAGTTTTCGCGCCCGACTCCCATGACTGGAATGTGGAATTCGTCAGCCAGCCGGATGATGCGGATGTGGTGGTCTTTTGGCTGAGCCCCAACAATGGGGGGCTGTTTGGCTCTACGGGGGATCCCATTGACCTCAGGCTCAGCCAAAACGGCGTCGATGTGGATCGTGTGAACCAGATGACAAAAGACAAGCCTGTGGTCATGGCGATCAACTTCAGTAACCCCTGGGTGATCAACGAAATTGACCAGGGGTCGCTGGGCACTATTGTGGCCACTTTTGGCACTTCCATGGATGCGTTGATGGATGTTCTGGACGGTAGCTTTGCGCCCACCGGGAAACTCCCTTTTACCATCCCCAGTTCCCAACAGGCAGTCGAGAGCAATCGTTCAGATGTGCCCGGCTATCTCGAGCCAGAAGGCTACGCCCTGTTTGAATTTGGGGCGGGCCTGACCTATTGACTTTGGCCTTCCCGTTTGCCATTATGGTCATGTGGTAAGGCCACCTGTCCCAGGGTGTTCCTCGGAGATTTCGCGATAGTGCGAGCAGTATCGCGAACAGTACTGAATGAAATGGCAGTCTAATCTCCCTTTGCGGGCGTCGCCAGGACTCCTGGCGCGCCCTTTTTTTTGGCCTTTTTTTGAAAGTGTACAGTTGTGTACTTTCAAAAACTGGTCCGGCTGATGTCCGTCGATACCCGAATAATCAGGTGCCATTATGAAAATTGTAAACTGTAAGGTGATCGTCACCTGCCCCGGTCGGAATTTTGTGACCGTAAAAATCGAAACCGATGAAGGCGTCTACGGAATTGGCGATGCGACCCTGAACGGCCGAGAGCTGTCGGTGGTGTCCTATCTTGAAGACCACCTGTTTCCGTGCCTGATTGGAAGAGATCCTCAGCAGATTGAAGATATTTGGCAGTATCTGTATCGAGGCGCGTACTGGCGCCGTGGGCCGGTGACCATGACTGCCATTGCTGGTATCGATACAGCGCTGTGGGACATTAAAGGCAAGGTTGCCGGACTCCCTCTTTATGAACTGCTTGGCGGACGGTCTCGTGACGGCGTTATGGTTTATGGGCACGCGAATGGTCTGGATATCGAAGAAACCGTGGATGAAGTCGCGAAGTATATCGACCTGGGCTATAAGGCGATTCGTGCTCAGTCTGGCGTTCCCGGGATTCCCTCTACGTACGGTGTCGCCAAAGAGAAGATGTATTATGAGCCGGCCGATGCGGAGTTGCCCACCGAAAATGTCTGGTCCACTGAAAAGTACATGAATCACGTTCCCAGGCTTTTCGATAAGCTGCGGGAGAAATTTGGTTTTGAGCACCACCTTCTGCACGATGCCCATCATCGTTTGACACCGATTCAGGCCGCTCGGGTGGGTAAGGATCTTGAGCCTTACCGTCTGTTCTGGCTGGAAGACGCGGTGCCGGCGGAGAATCAGGAGAGTTTTCGGTTGATCCGGCAGCACACCACAACCCCGCTGGCGGTAGGCGAAATTTTTAACTCCATCTTTGATTGTCAACAGCTGATTACAGAGCAGTTGATCGATTATATTCGCACCACTGTTGTGCATGCGGGTGGCATTACCCATTTGCGCCGAATTGCAAACTTGGCGGATTTGTACAATGTCCGCACGGGCAGTCACGGGGCGACGGACCTGTCTCCGATATGCATGGGAGCCGCGCTGCATTTTGATACCTGGGTTCCGAACTTTGGTATCCAGGAGTATATGCGTCACACCGAGCAGACGGACGATGTGTTTCCGCATGATTACCATTTTGATAAGGGTTATCTGCACGCGGGAAGCGCGCCGGGTCATGGTGTGGATATCGATGAAAAACTGGCGGCTAAGTATCCTTATCGGCCAGCGTATTTACCGGTAAACCGATTGGAAGATGGCACTATGTATAACTGGTGAGTTCGTAACCAGCCGCAAGGATGGATTGACTCCACCAATAACTGATGCCAATATTGTCGGTCTTACCACCAGATATGTTAACCAGAGAAATAGAGTGAGGCCCATGGAAATACAGGCGGTCAAAGTGCGGCGACTTTATCTTGAGGTCGCGGGTCAAATTGAGTCCCAGATAAAAGCCGGAAAAATCAGTCCCGGCGAAAGACTTCCGTCCGAGCGGGATTTGGCAGTGAAGTTTGATGTCAGTCGGCCCTCCATTCGTGAGGCCATGATTGCTCTGGAGATAGCCGGTTTGGTGGAAATCCGCACGGGGCGCGGTATCTATGTGGTGCAGAAACGCTCGCCACACGAGCTCAAAGTGCGGGACGAGGGTCCCGGACCCTTTGAGATTCTGGAGGCTCGGCGCTGCCTGGAGGCCGAAACGGTCGCCTTGGCGGCGGCCCGGATTACTCAGCAGCAGTTGCTGGATCTGGAGGAGGCTCTGCGGGAAATGGAAAACGAGGGCGCGGAAGGCGGCGTTACAGAGCGGGCTGACGAACGTTTTCACTGCATCATCGCTGAGGCTTCCCATAATAGTGCGCTGGCAGCTACTGTGCGCTGGCTCTGGCAGCTCAGAAATGAATCCGAGATCAGTACCCTCTTTCATCAGCGGGTGCGCGAAGAAGGGGTGCACCCCTCGGTCAATGAGCACCGTCGGATCTTCAACGCGTTGAAAAGCCGGGATCCTATTGCAGCAAAAAATGCCATGCGGGCACACATTTCCCGGGCATTGGATCGTGATTGTGCACTGCTGGACGACGGTGCGGGCGCAATTGACCCTTCAGAGAGCGACGATTGACCTCCCGCTGGTCCTGATCCTTGTGGGGAAGCACAATAGGTTTCAAGACTCCAATGAATGCCTGGGCAGTCCCACATAGTTTTCTGCGATAACGCTCAGGCCAGCCTGTGATGACGTGTAATACTCCAGCTCAGCCTGGCGCAGTTTTGTCATGATGGCGTCTTCATCCAGCTTGTGTAACAGTGATGTCATCCACCAAGAAAAGTGTTCCGCTTTCCATACTCGTTTCAGGCAGGTTTCGGAGTAGCGGTCTATCAGCTCGGTGCGGCCATTGTGATAAACTTCTTTCATCAGCTCGTGAAGTGTACCAACATCACCGGCAGCCAAGTTCAATCCCTTAGCACCCGTTGGTGGAACGATGTGGGCGGCATCACCGACCAGAAAAAGCCGACCGTACTGCATGGGTTCAACGACAAAACTTCTCAACGGTGCAATGCTTTTTTCAATGGAAGGGCCGGTCACTAGATTGTCGGAAGCGGACTGTGGCAATCGCGTTTTCAGCTCTTCCCAGAATCGCTCATCTGACCAGTCTTCAACGTTATCGGTCAGTGGGACCTGAATATAGTAGCGGCTGCGGGTGTGCGAGCGCATGCTGCACAGCGCGAAGCCTCTTTCGTGGGTAGCATAAATCAGCTCCTCGCTGACTGGTGGGGTATCCGAAAGGACTCCCAGCCAACCAACCGGGTAGACTCGCTCGTACTCGGTGAGGCTATCGGCCGGAATGGATTTTCGGGATACACCGTGAAACCCATCACAACCTGCGATGTAGTCGCATTCGACTTTCATTGATTCGCCACTCTGGGTGAATGTGACGTAAGGTGAATCTGATTTAGTATCGAACAGCTGTACATCGTCGACTTCGTAAAAGGACGTCGCATCTGACGCGTCACGAGCGGCCATAAGATCCTTGGTGACTTCGGTTTGCCCGTAAACCATAACGGACTTTCCGTTGCCGTATTTTTTGAGGTCAATCCTGACTTGGCGGTTATCAAACGCAAGATAAAAACCATCATGGGGAATGCCCTCACGATCCATTCTTTGGCCAACGTTTGCTTGTCGAAGGAGGTCAACGGTTCCCTGCTCGAGGATGCCTGCCCGTATACGGGACTGAACATGTTCCCGGGTCTGTCGCTCCAGAACGATGGTGTTAATCCCCTGTTGCTCAAGAAGCTGCCCAAGCAGCAATCCCGAGGGGCCGGCGCCAATAATTACAACCTGAGTTTTCATGCTCTGAGACCTTCTCGGTAAATTGATGTGAAAATCCTATAATTGTATTTTCCGTTGTTAATTACGCCAGTAAAAGGTAAATTGGAGTCATAAAATGGCACTTTTGGTTGTCCGTCGGGCGGGGATGCCGTACCCTTGACTGGACGTCAACTACTGGATTCCCGTGGCGTCCGATTTGACCGGGCAGGGCGCTCGGTTGATTGGAAATATCAAATAACATGCGATTTCTGGAGAGACCCATGTCACAAGAGTTCCCGTCGGTCCCTGTGTTCGCACTCTATGGGGAAGGTGATTCCTGGCCCACGCCGGATATGATCCACTGTGAAACCATCGCCGAGCGAAGTCAGTTGCATAGCTGGTCGATAAAGCCACATCGCCACGGGAATCTGTGGCATGTGCTTTTAGTGCTGAAGGGAAAAGTCGAAACGCGTTTTGATAGTGACAGGTTAACGATTGATGTACCCTGCGTTGTGTTTGTTCCCGAGGGGTGCATACACGCTTTCGAATTTACCCGAGATATTGACGGCTACGTCGTGACGGTGGCATCTCCGCTTATAAAAGAGTTAGAGCCCAAGTTGGAGTTGGGTGTTGGATTCGAGAAGTTTTATAGCCCGGCATTCTACGAGCTGTCCGAAGACCGACACTGGATTCAGATGTTGTTCGATGGCATATTTTCGAACTACCGGTCAGACAGCCCGGGAAGAACCTTGGTGATGGAGTCCTTGGTTGGTGTACTGCTTGCTTGGGTGGCAAGAAACGCCCAAGGTTCTGGGGACGGTGCTTTCGGGGGACAGGGCGCGGAGGAGCGGACTTTCTCCAAGTTCCAGTCACTGTTGGAAAAGAACTTTAGGAGCCAGAAAACGATTGCTTTTTATAGCGATAGAATGGGTGTGGCATCAGCTCGCCTGAACTCAATTTCTCGCCGGCTGTCTGGTCGCTCCTCACTTGAAGTGATTCACGAACGGCTCTTGCTGGAAGCAAAGAGGAATCTAACTTATACCTCAATGAGGATCAACGAAGTGGCCTATGCATTGGGTTTTGTTGACCCCGCTTACTTTAACCGGTTTTTCAAACGAATGACGGGTAAAACCCCCAAGGAATTTCGGCAGTCTATATCCGCCCATTAGAATTTCTCTGAATCAAGGAAAGTGACTTTCTGGATATGCTTTTGCTAATCCGGCCTGCGGGGGCTTCGAGTGAGGATTCTAATGTCGCCCTCCAGGGTTTTATGCACCGGACATTTGTCGGCAATCTGCAACAGCCTGTCATGCTGCTCCTCGGATAACTCCCCTTCGTAACTCACGTCTCGCTCAATCTCCGTGACCATGCCGTTCTGGCCTTCGCAGTCAGCGCAATCGTCCGCGTGGATGCGTCGGTGTTTGAGGCGTACGTGCAGATTGTCGATGGCGAGTTTTTTGTGGTTGGCGTACATCCGCAACGTCATGGACGTGCAGGCGCCCAGGGACATCAACAGCAGGTCGTAGGGGTTGGGGCCAAGGTTGCTGCCGCCTTTGTCTTTGGGTTCGTCCGCCTGCCATTGGTGGTCGGCGGTGTAGAGGCCGCGCAGAAAGTGGGCGTCCTGCTCGGTGATCAGCACCTCTCCGTTATCGACCTTGGGGTGATCCTGGCTCTGGGCTTTTACCGGGTCGAGATTGAGGTAGCGACCCGCCCAGGCGACCAGCGTCAGGGCGACATAGTCGGCGTCGCTCTGGCGGCTGAGCAGGTGGTCGGCATCGTCCAGGGAGACAAAACTTTTGGGGTGTTTGGCCGCCTGAAAAATCTTGCCGGCTTCGTCAATGCTGACCACCTGATCGCCTGGGGCATGGAAGATCAGCAGCGGTTTGCGCAGTTTGCCGATCGGGTCTTTGTCCGACCAGTGTTCGAGGTCGTCCAACAGCTCTGCCCCCAACTCGAAGGTGCGTCCGGCGATAGTGACCGGCGCGCTGCCCTGAGCACGAATATCGCAGGCGCTGTCCGCAAACAGGTGTTTGACGTGCTGAGGGCTGGCCGGTGCGGCGATGGTGACCACGGCTTCGACCGACGAAAGGCGACCGGCGACCGCCAGTGCGGCGGCACCCCCCAGACTGTGGCCGATCAGTAGTTTGGGTGCCTGATGATGTTCAGCCAGAAAGTCGGCGGCGGCCTCCAGATCGGAGACGTTGCTGGTAAAGCTGGTGTTGGCGAAGTCCCCCTCGCTACCGCCCAGACCGGTAAAGTCGAAGCGCAGTACGGCAATGCCCTGGTCCGCCAGGGTGCGGGCGATGCGAGTGGCGGCAATGACGTCCTTGCCACAGGTAAAGCAGTGGGCAAAGAGCGCGAAGGCTTTGGGCTCGCCGCTGTCGGGCAGTTCGAGCGCACCGGCGAGGGTGTGGCCGGTGTGGTTGTTGAATTCAACTTTTTGGCGGGGCATGGGGTGGCCTTGGGTTTTTGTGAGAGGGGTATGGGTGACTATAGTTGAGGGGGTGGGGGTTTGCTTGGCTTTTATGCCGGATTATGCCCCGTGGGCTAATTCGACATGCCGCGTATGGGACGGTTGCTTGCTCTCTTTCTTGATCTCGCAACTCACACGGGTGATGATTGAGCGACAATAACATGTGCTCGATAAGGAGCTTGCTATGAGTAAAGATATGGGCCCCAAAATTTACTACAGTCTGATTGTACTCTTTTTTTCTTGGGTTGTTTACAGGACGTTAAGTACCGGTGAGACGGGACTTCGAGGGCGTAGCAATATAACGTTTGAGGACGAACCGGTGCTATTCTCATTGATAGTGCTGGTATGTTTTGGGTTTGTGATGATTTTTCTCGTTGGCATATTTGAAGGCTGTTTTGGCAGAAAGTCGTCAAAAGAGAGCCAAGTAGATCGTGATAGTGACAACCACTTATGATTTTTTTGGGGTCATGCTCACGGGGTGCCTCCAGAATACGTGACACGCGAATATGATTATGTGATTTACGTGAATAGTTCCTACTTTTCAAATAGAAACTCTGCAGATCGTAGAGGGACAATGCTTCATGAAACTGTTCATTTGGTATACAGAGGTCTTCACGATTTCTACCGGGCCTAAGGTATTCGGCGGGCAATCTCGCAGGGTGCTTCAATGAAATCCAATCCTGATAGTTATGCATGTATGGCGTTTAATCACTGTGGTTTTTAAGCTATAAAATGTGGAGAGATCTGTTATGAAAATTCGATATGATAGCGCTTTTCGAAATTGGGCAGTTTTTTTCTGGCTCGTTTCTTTATTCTCTCCAGCGTACGCTTCCAACCTGGATGGGGGTCTGGTTGGCGAAGTAAAAGTGAAAGAAGGAGAGGTATACCTTTCGGTACATCTCACCAACGGTTCAGATGCTGCAGAATGCATTTATTACTGGCCAGAGTCGAAAAACGTTTTGGGTTATTCGTATAACGATTTCTTGTTGATTGTTGATAGTCATGGAGAAATAGCTGAATACGGTAGCATGAGGGCTGATATTGATTATGAGCGCTTGAATAATTCCGTCATAATCATTCCGCCTGGCTATCGTGTAGAGGCTAGCTACAATATATCCAGTATATATAGGCTGAAATCGGGTCAAGAGTATACAGCATACTACTACTTGGAGGCCTATGCTTGTAAGGCTTATGATATTGGCTGGATCTATCCTACAAGCCCAGATTTCTTAAGGAGCCTTGCAATGGAATACGATAGAAGCATAGACAAGATAAAAGTTCGTGTAATGAAAGGCGACTTCCCAGAAAAGGATTTTTGGAAGCTCTATGAGATGGAAGCCGTTGAGTTTACAGCGCCATAAGCCAGGGAGATATCGGGGATTGTACTCGGGGAGATTCATGGCCCCGACCCTACGGGTGCCTTCGGTGGTCTGCAGCGGAGATCAGTCGGCGGGATTACATGGCGCACATCCCTGTGCGCCACCCTTCGGGCAGCCTTCGGCTGTGCAAAACGGCTCCCGGCCGTTTTGTGAACCCGGACTTTGCCCATTAAAAACGCCCCTTTCGGCCAATAAAAAACCCCGAGCCTTGCGGCCCGGGGTTATTTATTGGTGGAGGCGGCGGGATTTGAACCCGCGTCCGCCAGCACGCTGCTCTCGGCTCTACATGCTTAGTTTCCGTCAATTGATTTAACGTTTAACAGCCCGACGGGCAGGACGTTAAACGCGAGTCCAGTTTAGGTTTTAGCAGGGCGGCTCTGAACATACCGACCTGCGATCCAGTTCTATATGACAGTCAATAACGCGGTACTGGCACCTTACTATTGACCGCTAACGGGGTTTATGCCGCTAGAGCGTAGTTGTCGTCGTTGGCAACTAATAGTTTGCAGCTTTGGATTAACGTGATTG
The DNA here is from genome assembly GCF_003259155.1 of Marinimicrobium alkaliphilum. GTDB lineage: Bacteria > Pseudomonadota > Gammaproteobacteria > Pseudomonadales > Cellvibrionaceae > Marinimicrobium_A > Marinimicrobium_A alkaliphilum. The sequence continues at coordinate 160,537 of NZ_QGMQ01000006.1, read as the reverse complement.
GCTACCCTCACGACATGCACCTTGAGTTTTGTTACCGGCGTCGAATCCAAATCGCCCCCGAAATCGGGTGCTTGAGGATCTTTGGCACAGAGCGCCTGCCAGGCAGGCACAATCTGGGACCTGACTTCAGCTCAGGAGTTCCCTGAACCGACAGGTATTGTACGGCTTTAATGCCTTAGGGGGCAAGGATCTCTTGCCGGCCCGGGGATCCGGCTGTGGAGCCTTCAGGTCAGAAGCTGATACCGACCTTGACCATAACACCTGCGAGGCCAAAGAGCACCAGCTCGCTCTGAAAACGGCTCACCTGTACGCCCACCATGGGCACTATACCCGGTGAAAACCCGCCCTGGTTCAAGGGGACTCGTCGCCGGAAATCCCCTCGGTAGCCGTAGAGCAGGCCACCCGTTACTCGGGCATACACCGGCCATTCGGGGTGGTTATAACGCCGGCTTACGTAGAGGTAGTAGGAGCGCTGGTCAAAGGTGTTGCGGAAGGAGGCACCCCCTACGGAGCGCATTTGCTGGGGGCGCAGGTGGTACTCCAGAGCGACCAGTTGCTGGTTTTCGGTATGGTAGGGCTGCGGATGGAAGTGATGGGTGAGCAGGCTGGTATGCAAGGTCCAACGAGGCTCTGTGTCAGCCCCAACGGGGAGGCTGGCAAGGAGCAATACCAAACCTGCACAAGCTACTCGTACCATTGACTCCTCCCCGGTGGCTGCAAAAAGAGGATGTCTACCGTTAAGTTTAGGTGCAGATTTGGCCTGTTTCCAATTCCTCGCGCCTACGCGGTGTTTTATTCAGCGCCGGCGTTAGACGCTCAGGTAGCGTTTGACCAGGTCGTCGCTCAGGTCGCCAATGGGACCATCGGCGACCCGCTGGCCGCGTACCATGATGTAGAAGTCGTCGGCGGTTTTGCGGGCGAAGGGCAGTTTCTGCTCTACCAGCAGGACGGTCAGGCCCATTTCGTCGTTGAGCTTGCGGATGACCTGGCCGATGTCGCGCACGATATTGGGTTGGATGCCCTCCGTGGGCTCATCCAGGATCAGCAGCTTGGGGTCGAGCACCAGGGCGCGGCCGATGGCCAGTTGTTGCTGCTGGCCGCCGGAGAGGTCGCCGCCCCGGCGATTGCGCATTTCCTTGAGCACCGGGAACAGTTGGTAGATGTGTGACGGGACGCTGCGGGCCCGGTCTTTGCGCGCCCCCAGGGAGATGCGCAGGTTTTCTTCGACGGTGAGCAGGGGGAAGATTTCCCGGCCCTGGGGGACGTAGCCGATGCCGCCGCGGGCGCGGTTCTCTGTGGACTGGCGGGTGATGTCTTTGCCGTCCAGGAGGATGCGGCCGGTTTTTACGGGCAGCAGGCCGGTGATGCATTTGAGCAGGGTGGTTTTGCCCACGCCGTTGCGGCCCAGCAGGCAGCCGCAGGCGCCTTCTTTGAGGTCCAGACTCATGTCCCAGAGGATGTGGCTCTGGCCGTAGTACTGGTTGATGTTTTCGATGGTTAGCACGGAGTTCTCCTTTGGGTGCCTCAGTGTCGGATTACGCCTTCGGCTAATCCGACCTACTCGTACATTGGTGCGTTGTTTGGGTTGGGTGCCTCAGGTGTCGGATTACGCTGCGCTAATCCGACCTACTCAAACACCGGCACTATGTTTCCCGTAGGTCGGATTAGGCGCAGCCGTAATCCGACAGAATGGCACGGTGTGTCCCGTAGGTCGGATTAGGCGTAGCCGTAATCCGACAGAATGGCACGATGTTTCCCGTAGGTCGGATTAGGCGTAGCCGTAATCCGACAAAGCGGCACGATGTTCCCAAACGGTTTAATCGGGTGTTGCTATTACTGCTCCGGCCTTTCCCTCCCGGCTAGGTCTCGCCCAAATACACTTCGATGACTTTCGGGTCATTCTGCACTTGATCCATGGACCCTTCGGCGAGTACCGAACCCTGGTGCAACACGGTGACGGTGCGGGCGATGGAGCGCACAAAGGCCATGTCATGCTCCACCACGATCACCGAGTGTTTGCCCGCGAGGGAGGTGAGCAGCTGCGCGGTGTGTTCGACTTCCTCGCCGGTCATGCCTGCTACCGGTTCGTCTACCAGAAGCACGCGCGGCTCCTGCATCAACAACATGCCGATTTCAAGCCACTGTTTTTGACCGTGGGAGAGGGCGCCTGCATCCTGATGGCGCTGTGTGATCAGGCCGATGGTGTGCAGTACCTCTTCGATGCGGTCTTTCTGTGCGCCGTTGAGTTCGCGCGTCAGGGTCGACCACACCCGTTTGTTGGCGGCGGTGGCCAGCTCCAGGTTTTCGTACACAGTCAGGGCTTCAAAGATCGTGGGCTTCTGAAATTTCCGGCCGATACCGCCCCGGGCAATCTGGTGCTCGGACAATTCCAGCAGGTTGATGGATTGACCGAAGAACACGCTGCCCTCATCGGGTCGGGTTTTGCCGGTAATCACATCCATCATGGTGGTTTTGCCTGCGCCGTTGGGGCCGATAATGCAGCGCAGCTCACCGTCATCGACATAGAGGTTCAGATCGTTGAGCGCCTTGAAGCCATCAAAACTGACCGAGATCCCCTCGACATAGAGAATCGGGCCGTGGCTGGTATCGATGGGCGCGCCAAAGTTGGGATCAGCTTTGGGCAGGGCGTGCCGACCGGCACGCAGGGCCTGTTTGACGATACTCATGCGGCACCTCCCGGGGACTTTATCGTGGCGGCGTCTTCACTGGGCGCTTCGGGTGGCGGGTTGTCCTCGCGCTGCTTGCGCTTGAGGTGGTTGAACAGACCCACAAGACCCTTGGGTAGCAGCAGCGTCACCAGGACAAACAGTGAGCCGAGTACAAACAGCCAGGTCTGCGGCGACCAGGTGGTGAAAAAGGTCTTGGCGTAGTTGACCGAGAAGGCGCCCACGATGGCACCGTACAGGGTGCCGCGTCCGCCGGTGGCGACCCAGACCACCACTTCAATGGAGTTGAGCGGCGAGAACTCGCCTGGGTTGATGATACCGACCTGCGGCACATAGAGGGCGCCGGCGACCGCCGCCATCATGGAGGAGTAGACAAACACCCAGAGCTTGTAGGATTCCACTTTGTAGCCGCTGAACCGGGTGCGACTTTCGGCATCGCGAATGGAAACGAGCACGCGGCCCATGCGCGAGGTGACGATATAGCGACAGGACAGGTAGCCGAGGATTAGGGCGATCCCCGAGGCGACAAAGAGCCCGGCGCGGGTCGCGCGGGTGGCGATCTCGAAGCCGAGAATGGTCTTGAAATCGTTGAGGCCGTTGTTGCCACCGAAGCCCATTTCGTTGCGGAAGAAGGCGAGCATCAAGGCGTAGGTCAAGGCCTGGGTGATGATCGCGAAGTAGACCCCGGTAACGCGCGAGCGGAACGCCAGCCAGCCGAATACCAGCGCCAGCAGGCCCGGGATCAACAGAATCATCAGGGCGGCAAACCAGAACATATCAAAACCCTGCCAGTACCAGGGCAGGGACTCCCAGTTCATCACCACCATAAAGTCCAGCAGCTCCGGGTGGCCGTAGACGCCTCGCTCGCCAATCTGGCGCATCAGGTACATGCCCATGGCGTAGCCGCCAAGCGCAAAAAAGGCACCGTGGCCCAGTGACAGAATGCCGGCGTAGCCCCAAATCAGATCCACCGCCAGGGCGAGCAGGGCAAAGCATAAAAATTTGCCCAGCAGCGCCACGGTAAAGTTGGAGACGTAGAAAGGTGACTCTCTGGGCAGGGTCATGTTCAGGATAGGAACCAATACCAGCGCGACGGCAATAATGCCCAGAACAATCATCCCGCCGCGGTCACTTGTCAGTAGTCGTTGCGTTAACATACGTGTGCTCGCTTGTTGTCAAAGTCAGTCGATGGCCATCAGTGGCCGAGGGTGCGCGGGTGGCATCAGCCGTCCGCCGCGCGCCCTTTTTGCGGGAAGAGTCCTCGCGGCCGCTTCTGGATAAACAGAATCAGCAGCACCAGTACAATCACCTTGGCGAGCATCGCGCCGGTCCAGGGCTCGAGGTAGTTGTTGAGAATACCGAGACTCATGGCACTCACCAGCGTACCCCAGAGGTTGCCGACACCGCCGAACACCACCACCATAAAGGAGTCGATGATATAGGCCTGGCCGAGGTTGGGGCCGACATTGGTGATCTGTGACAGGGCGACCCCGGCGACCCCGGCGATACCCGAACCGAGGCCGAAGGTAAGCGCATCCACCCAACTGGAACGCACGCCGACGGCGCGGGCCATGGCACGGTTTTGGGAAACCGCGCGCACCTTCAGGCCGAGGGCGGTCTTTTTCATGATCAGCAGCAGCGCGAAGAACACCATCAGGCCGAAGATGAAAATGTACAGCCGGGTGTAGGTGATTGAGAGCACCGGGTTGATCGTCAGCGTGCCGCTGATCCACTCGGGCGAAGTGACCGAACGGTTCAGCGGCGAGAACAGGCTGCGCACTGCCTGTTGCAGAATCAGGCTGATGCCGAAGGTGGCGAGCAAGGTTTCCAGTGGTCGGCCGTACAGAAAACGGATGACGCCCCGCTCGATGGCAATACCCACTAGGGCGGTGACGACAAAGGCTGAAGGGATAGCGATCAGTAGACTCCATTCAATCAGACCGGGAAACAGTTGTTGCACCATCCAGGTGGTATAGGCGCCGATCATGATCAGCTCGCCGTGGGCCATGTTGATCACACCCATGACGCCGAAGGTGATGGCCAAGCCGATGGCGGCGAGCAGCAGTACCGAGCCCAGACTCAGTCCAAAGAGCGTGCTCTCGACGGCGCGATAAAAGGTGACCCGTCCCTCAATGGACTGCAGCGCTTCGGCGGCCGCTTCGCGCACTTCCGTGACTTCGTCGTTCTCGGCCAATCGACGCAGCGAGTTGCGCGCCTCGCTTTCGAGGGAGCCGCGCAGTCTTTCGACAGCCGACAAGCGGGTTTGTGGGTTGTCGCTGTCGAGTCGGTGCAGGGCGAAGGCGGTTTCGATGGCGTTACTCACCAGCAGGGTTGTTTCGATTTCATCGCGCTCCCGCAACAGAGCGATGATGTCTGCATCGACGCCGTCGCTGATCATCTGGCGTACGGCCCGATAGCGAACTTGGGGGCTATCGTTGTTCAGGCTGAGTCGGGCGATAGTGGTTTGCAGCTGACGCCGCATCATATTGTTGACCGGTACCCGGCTTAACGTCTCAACGGTGTCATCGAGCAGCAGCTCGCCTGACAGGACATCAAACACTTGTCCGTCGCGGCGTCGGGCAACCCGCGGTGGTTCGCCGTCGTCGGCCAGCAGATCGTTGTTGCGCAAAGCCGTCAGCAGGTTAAGCAGACGCTCGTCGTCACTGCTGACCAGTGCTTCGATGGTGGCCATGCGATCACGTAAATTACCTTGGGGCAGTTGTTGCACCAGGGTTTCAAAATCGGGGTTGGCTTGATCGTTCTCGGCCAGTGCGGGCACGCTTGCGCAGCTCAGCAGCAGGGCCAGGAACCAATGTCCATACTTGATCATATCGGGTACTCGCAGTACGGGGCACAACCTCCGCCCCAGAAGGGACGGAGGTGCGTCGGGTACGTCTTAGTGTTGGGCTTCGGCGCCCAGGCAGGTGTTGGTCACGGTGTTGTAATTGCCGCAGTTGACCGGGTCGGTCCAGTCGGCGATTAGGTCCTTGCTGCCTTCCAGGTAGGGCGACCAGGCTTGGCCGGGAACCGGCGCGTCGGTTTCAGACACCACCAGGAATTGACCGTCGTCCATGATTTCACCGATCAGCACCGGTTTGGTGATGTGGTGGTTGGGCAGCATTTCAGCGATGCCACCGGTCAGGTTGGGTACCTTGATGCCAACCAGAGTATCGATGATGGTGTCGACGTCGGTGGTCTCGGCTTTCTCGACCGCCTGAGCCCACATATTAAAGCCGATGTAATGAGCTTCCATGGGGTCATTGGTGACGCGGCTCTTGTCGCCAATGAAAGCGTGCCATTTTTCGATAAAGGCTTTGTTCTCTTCGCTATCGACGCTCATGAAGTAGTTCCATGCCGCCAGGTGACCTTCGAGCGGGCCGGTATCCATGCCGGACAGTTCTTCTTCACCCACGGAGAAAGCAACCACCGGAATGTCCAGTGACGACACGCCCTGGTTACCCAGCTCGCGGTAGAACGGAACGTTGGCGTCACCGTTGATGGTGGAGACCACGGCGGTGGCTTTACCCTGGCTGCCAAAGCGACGAATCTCGGCGACGATGTTCTGCCAGTCGGAGTGGCCGAAGGGGGTGTAGTTGATCATGATGTCCGAGTCCGCGACACCGTTGGCCTTGAGGTAGGCTTCAAGGATACGGTTGGTGGTACGCGGATAGACGTAGTCGGTGCCGGCCAGTACCCAGCGCTCGATGCCCATTTCTTCCATCAGGTATTCCACTGCGGGAATGGCCTGTTGGTTGGGGGCCGCGCCGGTGTAGAAGACATTGCGCGAGGATTCTTCACCTTCGTACTGGACCGGATAGAAGAGGATGCCATTCAGCTCTTCGATCACCGGCAATACGGCCTTGCGCGAGACCGAGGTCCAGCAGCCGAAGATCACATCCACACCGTGCTGCTCGATCAGGTCGCGGGTGCGTTCGGCAAACAGGGGCCAATCAGAGGCGGGGTCAACGACGACCGCTTCGAGTTGTTTGCCCAGAAGGCCGCCGCGTTTGTTCTGCTCCTCGATAAGCATGAGCATGGTATCTTTCAGAGTGGTTTCTGAGATGGCCATAGTGCCCGAGAGTGAGTGCAGAACACCCACTTTGATGGTTTCGGCCTGAGCGGTGAGCGCTGAAAACGCGAGTCCGCAGGCTGCGCCGATCATGCCGGCTTTTTTCATCAGTTTCTTGAGTTTCATGAGGCTTACTCCGTTTTAGGTCGTTGGGCAATTGTGCTACTTCACGTTTAAGGGTGTGCCTTTGGAGGGCACGCTTTACATCCTGTACCATCTGCCTGCGACTTCTTCCTGAAAAAGCGCATACTGCGTGCCCGGTCGTTGCCGGACATTCTTAAAAATTCTGTGTTGTCACCTGTCCTCGCCGGCTTGGCGCTCGCGCGCTTCATACAGCATGTGCAGGGTAATTTTTCGGACTTCGGATTTACTCTCTTCAATATGGGTTTTGAGCAGGAGTTGGGCGTCGTCGGTACGCCGTTTCATGATGGTGCGCAAGATCTTGCTGTGCTCGTCGTAGGTCGCCTTGATGCGTGGCCCTTTGGTGAAGTCGATGCGCCGGATAATGCGCAGGCGCTCGGTGACGTCGTGGTGGATGCGCGCCATTTCATCGTTGCCGCTGGCCTCAACCAGGCGCTCGTGAAAGCGTTCGTCCAGTTCGCACACCGTGGGACCGTGATCCAGGCGTTCTTCGGTCGGTACCAGCCAGACGTCTTTGAGATCGCCCAGATCCGGGCTGGCCTCCATCTCGCACAGTTTTTTGACCGCCGCCAACTCCAGGGTGATACGCACATCGTAGAGCTGCTCAAACTGCTCGAAATCGAACGGGCGCACTTGCCAGCCACTGCGAAAGGAGACTTCCACAAAGCCCTCCCGTTGCAGGCGCAGCAGGGCTTCGCGCACGGGGGTCCGGCTGGCTTCTACCCGTTCGGCCACCTCACTTTCGGTAAAGCGCTCGCCCGGCAGCAGACGAAAGTCAAAAATGTCCTGCTTGAGCTGTTGGTAAATACGCTCGGGCAGGTTGACGCGTCGCTCGGGTTTGATTTTGGCCTTGGTCAGTTTCACCACTTTCATCCTTCTACTCGGCAAGCACGATAAGCAGGTCGCCGGCGTTGACCGGTTTGCCGGGCTCACAGTGGATGGCGCTGACGGTAGCGGCGCGGTCGGCGGTAATGGAGAACTCCATCTTCATGGCCTCCACGATAATCAGGGGTTGCTCGGGCTCCACCGTCTGGCCGGGTTCGACCAGCAGCTTCCAGATGTTGCCGCTGATATCCGCGGTGATGGCGTGGCCGTCGACCTCGATGTGATCGGCGCTGGTTTTGGCTTGCAGGGCCTTGTCCACCTGCGCCTCTTCGTCGGCCTGCCACAGGGCCACTTCTTTCTCGAAGGCGCTTTGCTGATTGGCTTTAAAGGCGGCAATGCTGTCGGCGTTGTCGGCGAGAAACTGCTCGTGTTCGGCGATATCGAACACCGTCTCTTCGATGCGGATCTGCAAGCGACCTTCGCGGAAGGCTTCGCGTTGCTCGGTCAGTTCCGCTTCGCTCACCGGGTAGTAGCGCACCTGATCGAAGAACTTCAGCAGCCAGGGCTCATCGTTGATGAATACCGGGCTCTTCAGAAATTTGTTCCAGATCGGCAGGGTCCGGCCCACCAGCTGGTAACCGCCGGGGGAGTCCATACCGTAGATACACATATACACCCCGCCGATGCCCACGGTGCCCTCGGCGGTGTAGGTGCGCGCGGGGTTGTACTTGGAAGTGAGCAAGCGGTGGCGCGGATCCACCGGCACCGCGCAGGGCGCACCCAGGTAAACATCGCCCAGTCCAAGCACCAGATAGCTGGCGTTAAAGAGAACGTCGCGCACCTGCTCGATACTGTCCAGACCATTGATGCGGCGCATAAACTCGGTGTTGCTGGGCAGCCAGGGGGCGGTATCGCGCACCGACTGGCGGTAGCGGGCCACGGCGTCCAGGGTGGCGGAATCTTCAAAGGCCATGGGCAGATAGATGACACGACTCGGCACGCGCAGGGTGTCCACCGGTGGCAGAGTGGCCTCGGTGTCGAGCAGGGCTTTCATCAAATCGGTTTGATGCAGAACGCGACTGTCGTAGTTGATCTGCAGCGAACGCACGCCGGGAGAAAGCTCGATAATGCCTTCAACGGGATTGGCCTTGAGTGCTTCCATCAATGCGTGCACGCGCAGTCGAAAGCGCAGATCCATGACGTTGGGGCCGTACTCCAGCAGGATGTACTTGTCACCCGCCTGACGGTAGGTGACCGTGGGGCGTTCATCGGTTTCGGGCAGGGCCGCGAGGATGCATTCAGAGAGCGTGTGTTCACGTGCGGGTTCGGGCAGCGGTGTAATCTCGGCCGGGGCACTCAGGTTATCAATGGCCTCGTCGATGGCGGTTTCCATCGCCAGGGCAGTCTCAAAACTCAGGCGCTTGAAGCGCAGTTTGTCGCCGGGTTTGACCTGGCCCACTTTCCACAGCTCGGCTTTACAGATGGTGACCGGGCAGACAAAGCCGCCCAGACTGGGGCCGTCTTTGGTCAGAATGACCGGCATGTCGCCGGTAAAGTTGATCGAGCCCACGGCGTATTCGGTGTCGTGGATGTTGGACGGGTGCAGTCCCGCTTCGCCGCCGTCGTTGCGGGTCCAGGTGGGCTTGGGGCCGTTCAGGCGAATACCCAGACGGTTGGAGTTGTAGTGCACTTCCCAGGCGGTATCGAAAAACATCTCGATCGCCTCGTCGGTAAAAAAGTCGGGCGCTCCGTGCGGACCGTAAAGTACGCCCACTTCCCACTCCACCGGGCCTTCATCGTTCTGACCGTAGGCGGGGATAAAAGCCTCGGGCGCGGGCGCCGGTGAGTAGTTGGGCGCGGGCGTGGTGCAGGCGGGAAAATCGGGGTTGCTGATGCCGAGCATATCGCCGGCGCGCAGAATACGCCCGCCGTGGCCGCCAAACTGCCCGAGAGCGAAGGTCGATCGGCTGCCCAGGTAGGCGGGGACGTCAATACCGTTGCGAATCGCCAGATAGGTGCGGCAGCCGGCGGTGGCCTTGCCCACGTCCAGCAGTTGGCCGGCTTTGACGCTCACCGGCTGCCACAGGGGCATGGCTTCGCCGTCGAGAGTGGCCGGGGTCTGCGCGCCGGTCAGGGCAATGAGCGCGTCGCTGTGAAAGCGCAGCTTGGCGCCGACGATGGTGAATTCCAGACCGGCAGCGTCACTGTGATTCCCGACGATGCGGTTGGCCAGGCGAAAGGCGTAATCGTCCATGGGACCCGAGGGCGGCACGCCGATACCCCAGTAGCCGGTGCGCCCCGGGTAATCCTGGACACTGGTGTAGGTCCCCGGGTGCACCACTTCCACCACCGGGGCCTGATATTCAAAGCTGGCCAACTGATTGGTGGCGACATCGCCGCGCGCAAAAAAATCGCTGTCGATAATCTGGCGCAGGTAATCCAGGTTGGTGCTGATACCCATGGCGCGGGTGGCTTTCAGAACGTCGCTCATCTTGGCGATGGCGTCGGCGCGGTCTTTGCCCTCGACAATAATTTTCGCGATCATCGGGTCGTAGTGGGGCGACACTTCGGTGCCGGTGTCCACCCAGGTATCGATACGACAGCCCTCGGGAAAGTGCACGTCGGTGAGCACCCCCGGGGAGGGCTGAAAATCCTTGACCGGATCTTCGGCGTAGAGGCGCACTTCGATGGCGGCGCCCTTGGGCTCGATCACCTGTTGGGTGTCCGGCGGGTTGCCGCCTGCGGTTTCGACCATCCACTGTACCAGGTCGACGCCGGTGCAGGCTTCGGTAATGGGATGCTCAACCTGCAGGCGGGTGTTCACTTCCAGAAAGTAGAAAGCGTCCCGGGCCGGGTCGTAGATATACTCCACCGTGCCGGCGGAGCGGTAGTTGACCGCCTGGCCCAGACTGATCGAGGCCTGCAGGAGTTGTTCGCGGGTGGCGGCGGGCAGTTTCGGTGCCGGCGTTTCCTCGACCACTTTCTGGTTGCGCCGCTGCAGGGAGCAGTCGCGTTCGCCCAGGGCGATGACACCCCCTTTGCCGTCGCCAAATATCTGCACTTCCACGTGCCGGGCATTGTCGACAAAGCGTTCCAGAAATACACCGCTGTCGCTGAAGAAGTTTTGCCCCAGGCGCTTGACGCTTTCAAAGGCCTCCTTGAGCGCATCGGCGTCGTCGCAGCGGGTCAGACCGATGCCGCCACCTCCGGCGGTGCTTTTGAGCATCACCGGGTAACCCAGCTTGTCGGCTTCGGTCAGTGCCTGGTCGAGTGAGTCGAGCAGGCCCGTGCCGGGGGTCAGGGGCACGCCCGCGCGCTCGGCGATTTCCCGGGAGGTGTGCTTTAAACCGAACTGGCGGATCTGATCGGGGGTCGGGCCGCAGAAGGCGATACCGGCGGCCTCGCACTGCTCGGCAAAGTCGGCGTTTTCTGAGAGGAAACCGTAACCGGGGATTACCGCCTGGGCGCCGCACTCTTTGGCGATTGCCAGAATCTTATCTGCCTGCAGGTAACTCTCGGCGGCGCTGTTGCCACCCAGGGCGACGGCGCTGTCGCAGGCACTGACATGGGCGCTGTTGCGGTCGGCGTCGGAATAGATCGCGACCGACTTGATGCCCATGGTCTTGAGCGTTTTGGCGATACGAACCGCGATTTCCCCGCGGTTGGCAATCAGTACGGTGTCCAGCATGGTGTGCTCCGTGGTTTTCGTATAGCTATCGGTTGTGGTTTTTTTGGGTTTTTCCGTGTTGCCGTTTTTGGTATTCGGTATTCAGTTTTTGTCGGGGTGTTCTTTCGCGATCAGGTGCCTCAGGTGTCGGATTACGCCCTTCGGGCTAATCCGACCTACTTGAGCATTGGCACGCTGTCCCCGCCATTTACGCCGTTGCCGTCTGCGCAATAAACGCGCGCCAACCGCCCAGATGGGTGATGTCGTTGGCGCCTTCGGTGGCGACCTGCTCGCAAATAAAACCTTTCACCTGGCGCCCGTCCTGGAGGGTCAGCGTGCCGATGCCGAGCGGAGCCGGAATCAGCGCGACAAAACTGCCGAACAGCGGCTCAGGGACATCCCACAGCTCCACCGCAATGGGTTGACCCCGGGATTCGGTGCGCATGAGTCCGGGCTTGGGCGGGGTGGTATTGGGTAACGCAAACAACTGGTAGTTGCTCGCGGTAAAAGTCGCTTCGACGAAACGCGCATGGCGCTCGGTCAACTGGCTGTTGAGAGGCATCCCGGAAAGGTGCGCACCGACCACGGCCAGGCGCACGTAACCGGCGGGCGCGCTGTCATTTTGCCGCGGTGCGGGCAGCGCCGCCTTGAGAGCGCCGCGGGTCCAGGGCGCCTGACGCTGCCAGCGTTGGCCCAGTTCCACCAGCGCGTCGTCCTGCCAGGCCGGACCGATCAGGGTGACGCCAAAGGGCAGGCCGTCACTGCGCAGTCCGGCGGGCAGGGCCAGGGCCGAGCAGTCCGCCAGATTGACAAAATTGGTGTAGGTGCCGAGCTGGCTGTTGACCAGAACCGGCTCGGCTTCCACCTGTGCAAGTGTGGGCAGGCGCGGTGCGGTGGGTACCAGCAGGCTGTCGACGCTCGCCATCAGCGTCTGGATGTCCCGCGCCAGTTCGGCGCGCCGGTATTCCGCCCGGTAGGCATCGGTGGCGGAAAAGTTTTTCGCCTGCTCGATGATGCCGCGCACCACCGGATTCATGGCGTCGGCGTGCTCGCGCATAAAGTCGGCCACGGCGGCATGGCGCTCGGCTACCCAGGGGCCGCCGTAGAGGAGCTCTGCCAGGGTCTGCATCGGGGTAAAGTCGATCGGCACCAGCTCTGCGCCCAGTGCCTGCCACTGATCGAGTGCGCTGTGCCAGGCCTGTTCGGCCTGGCTGTCACCAAACCATTGGGGCTCGGCGGGAATGCCCAGGCGCGGTCTGTCGCCGACAAACGTGGCCGGCTGCGGCTTGTGCCGGGAGTAGCCATCGGCGGGGTCGAAGGCTTCCAGCACAACCGCGACGCTGTCGGCATCGTCAAGGTCGAGCGCAAAGATGGACACGCAGTCCAGACTGCGACAGGCGGGCACGACGCCTGAGGTACTGAAGCGACCCTTGGTGGGCTTCAGGCCGACGATATTGTTGAAGCCCGCCGGTACCCGGCCGGACCCCGCCGTATCAGTGCCCAGGCTGAAGGGCACCAGACCGCGCGCCACGGCAACTGCCGAGCCGGAGCTGGAGCCGCCGGAAACATGGTCGGGACTGAAGGTGTTGGGCACCGCGCCGTAGGGTGAGCGGGTGCCCACCAGACCGGTGGCAAACTGGTCGAGATTGGTTTTGGCGAGCACAATGGCGCCGGCGGCGCGCAGGCGGGCGACGCTGGTGGCGTCGCGCTTGGGGGTATAGCTGAATTCGGGGCAGGCAGCGGTGGTGGGCAGACCGGCGACATCAATATTGTCTTTGACCACAGTGGGGACAGCGTAAAGCGGCAGCAATGGATCTTCGACCAGCGCGTCCAGTTGCGCGTCCAGCTGGGCTGGGCTGACAATGTGGATCCAGGCGGGGTCGTCGCTGGCGAGTGCATCGCGCAGTGCGTGCAGAGCCTTGCGCGGCTCAATACGCTGCTCGCGATAGGCATCAAGCCAGTCGGATATGGTCCAGCCGAGCGTGCTCGGGCTGCCAGCTGTGGTCATAGGCGCTCCTCTGTGAATGAAATACCATCTTGTATACAAATCGGTATTCAGCAGAAACTGTGCCAGCGCGCGAGCAAGCGCGAGCAGGAGGTTTCGGGTGCGAAAAAAATTGCGGTAAAACAAGCGTTTGCGTGAGAGGATAGGGCCGTCTGGCAATCCTGTTTTAGGCCCAGAAAGGCCCGGCGGCGTGCGCCGTGTTTGTGCGCCAGACAGATTGCTGTGTGCCATACTGGTGCGTAGTCAACGTGAGTGAGGAGGACGTGAATGTCCATGCAGTGGGAAAAATTGTTGTGTGCCGAGCGTCTCGGCCAACGTCCGGCAAAGAGCGAAGAAGGGCGCTCGCCCTTTCATTCCGATCACGACAAGATCATTTTTTCCGGGGCGTTTCGTCGCCTGGCGCGCAAGACCCAGGTCCACCCACTGGCGATCAACGATCACGTTCACAATCGCCTGACTCACAGCCTTGAAGTGGCCTGTGTCGGGCGCACCCTCGGTATGCGTGTCGGCAAAGCCCTGCGCGATCGGGGCGACCTGCCGGAGCCGCTGGAGCCCAGTGACATCGGCGATATCGTCCAGTCCAGTTGCCTCGCTCACGACATCGGTAACCCGCCCTTTGGTCATACCGGGGAGGAGGCCATCCGCAACTGGTTTCAGAAAGACGGTGCCGGTTACCTGAAGCACCTGGAGCGCGCCGAGCGCGATGACCTGCGTATGTTTGAGGGCAATGCCCAGGGTTTGCGGGTGTTGACCACCTCCGAGTATTACCAGCACCAGGAAGGCATGCGCCTGACCTATGCGACCCTGTCGGCGGCGATCAAGTATCCCTGGTGCGCGGTCGACAGCGTCGATCGCAAGCGGCCCAAGCAGAGCAAGTACGGCGTGTTCCAGTCCGAGCTGGAGTACTTTCACGAGATTGCGAAGAGCACGGGGCTGCTGCCCTTGGGCGACAACTGGTACTGCCGTCACCCACTGGTGTATCTGATGGAGGCCGCAGACGATTTTTGCTATGGCATTGTCGATCTTGAAGATGGTCTGGAGATGGGCATCGTGCGCTGGGAAGAAATTTACGCGCTGTTGCGTCCGGTACTCGATCCGGCCCAGGCGCGCGACCTGGAGCAGGCTCTGGATCGGGTCGATGTGGGACGCAAGCCGGCGATTCTGAGGGGCAAAGTGATTGACGCCTTTATCACGGCGGCCACCGAGGCTTTTATGGCGAATCAGCAGGACTTTCTTGCCGGGCGCGTTAAGGGTGACCTGATTTCCCTGTGTGAGCCGACCGTGCGCGATGCCGTGCAGGCGGCCAAGGACCTGGCCAAAGACAAGATCTTCAATCACGCTAAACGGGTGGAGCTGGAAATCGGCGCCTACAATACTATTGCAACGCTGTTGTCGACCTTGTGCGGTGCGGTCGATGCGCTGCTCGGTGATCCGGACAAGGTGACTTACAAGGATAAGCGGGTGCTGGCCCTGATCGGTGAAAACAGTTTTCACCCGGATGTGTTTGCCAAGCGGGGCAGTTATCAATACCTGTCACTGATGGCCGTGATCGACTACATCAGCGGTATGACCGATAACTATGCCACCAACCTGGCAAAGCAGTTTAACGGTATGGGCGCGCCGCGTTATTGATACAGCGGGGGTAGCCCGTCGTTAAAGCGGGTAAAAGGGTGCTCGTAGAAATCGACAAAGTCCGCGGCCGCAGGGTGGTCCGGATAGGGCGCATAAAAATGATCCCGCTCTTCTTTGTCCCGATTGGCGTTGCGCCACACCAGGGTGTACACCATGCGACGTGTGTTGTCGGTAGCGAGAAAGCCGGGCAGGAAGCGCTCGGTATAGAAGTTCGCATCGGTGAGTGTGTCCTGCCCGGCCTCGGTCAGGGCGGTCAGTTTCTGGCGCTCAGCGGCAATGCGTCCGAGGGCATCCAGACTCTGTACAAAGTCGGCCATCTGCTGCTCTGTCGGGGTGGTGTTGCTGGCGTGGCCCAGATCCCAGTAGTTGTCAAAGCCAAGAATATCCACATAGTCGTCGCCCGGATAGGCGTAGAAATAATCCTGCTCAAAGTTGGCGAGGTCGGTGCGACTGCGATCGGGCGAAAAGGCATAGAGCAGATTGTTCAGGCCTTTTTCATCGCGCAGGTAGTTCACGGTAAAGCGCCAGAGAGTGATAAAGTCCCGCTCCGACACGTGCCCCTTGCCCCACCAGAACCAGTCGCCATTGTGTTCGTGCCAGGGCCGGAAGATGATCGGAATCAACTGCTCTTGACCCACGTCGTCCTCGAAGGTCAATGTGCGCACAAAATCGGCAAGGGTATCCAGGTAGGCTTTGAGGGCATCGTGATGAGCGCCGCCGGGAATGATGTGCTCCACGGTCGGTTGCCTGACCCAGGCGTCCTCACCGGTGACCGGACTGGTCATGTGCCAGCCGAGGGTAATGATACTGCCCTGGCGAAAGCCAGTGCGGATCCACTCCTGCATGTTCGCAAAGTTGACACCGTCCAGGTTCTGCTCGTGCCCGAGCGCCAGGTTGCCCAGCTCCCACCCGTAAACGGCGGGAAAAGCTCCGGTCACGTCGTGCACGTCCGAGCGCAATGGGTCGGCAAACCAGGTGACGCCGTAGGCGAGACTGTCCTGATGACCGAAAAGCAGCGCCTCGCCCGTGAGTGACCAGAGGTTGCGCTGCAGTGCGCGCGTCGCGTCACTGGCGTTGGGATCCACCAGCGTGTAGCGCGGATCGACGGTATCGGGCGTGTCGGTATCGGTTTGAGGCTGATCACTGCAGGCCGTGATCAGCCCGAGAGCGAAAATCAGTGCGGCGCTGCGGCGCAAAAAACGTGCGTTCATATCAACAAACCTTTTGAATCCTGTTCCAGGGTGACGTGTCGGGTTATTCAAAGCAGGTGCACAGCTCGGACGTCTGGGCGATACCGTCGTCGCCGTGAATCAGGCGCAGGCCCCAGTCGCTCAGTTTGTCCGGGTCGAAGTCCAGGACAATATCAAGGCTGACCAGGTGACTGCTGTTGCCGGACCAGGACCAGCCGAGGTAGCCCGCACCGTAGACTTCGGCAAAGTCGAGAATGGCATCCTCGACGACATTGCCATCGCCGGCGTGGTCGGCTGCGAATTCGCCGACAATCAGCGGCAGTTCTTTTTCTGCGAAGGCTTCAAAGTAAGCCTGAATGCGCGCGCGACTGTCGTACACGTGGTACATGTGGATCGAGAACACCACATTGCCATCCGGGTCTGCATCAAACACCTGCTGGGCTGCATCACCGTCGCGCATGCTGTTGGTCCAGTCCTGGCCCCAGTTGGGGGCATCGACGATCAGGGTATGCGGGAGTCCGGCTGCGCGCAGGCGCTCAATGGCACGCGTGTGGTAGTCGATCCATTCGCTGCGGTTTCTGTCGGCTTCTTCGTTGTAAAAGTTACCCAGCGGTTCATTGGCAATATTGATGATCACATGGTTTTCGGTACCGTCAATGGCGGCACGGATGTCGTCGCTCAGCCAGTAGTCCACGGCGGTGTCCGGGTGCGCGGCGGAATTGTTTTCGGGCCAGCCGGTGGCGTCGTGGACCTCGAGGATGGCGATCATCTGGCGCTCGCGCAGCCAGTTGATGATGGCGCTGAGCTCTTCGCCATTGACCCGGTTCCACTGCTCGCCGTTGGCGAGCACGACGCGCACACTGTTGGCGCAGGTGGCGGCAATGTCACTGAAGTCCTGAGCGGTATCGCGTTGACGGTACCAGGCATAGGGGTAGTTGACGCCGCGCATGATAAAGGGATTGCCATTGCCGTCGAGCAGTTGCGTGCCCTCGACATGAAAGCCCGGCAGCTCGTCGGGCAGGGCGCGTTCGGTAAACTCAAAGCGGCAGTTTTCCACGAGCGGAATCTGCGCGTCGCTGGGGGCGCTGCTTGCGCTACTGTTGCTGCTCGCACTGCTGGTGCTGGCGGAGCCGTTATTCTGATCGGTCGGCGGCGTCAGATCGTTATCGGGCTGATTGTTGCCGCCGCAAGCGACCAAAAGGGTCAGCGTCAGAGCGGCGCCAAGACGAGCGAGAGAGGGAGCATTGTTCATTATTGGCCTCGTGATATTCGGGTTGGTTCACCGGTGCCGTGCCGGCATTTACGGACTCAGTAGGCGCATCACTTCGAGCATGGCGCGACCGTTGTGATAAGGGCATTTCCAGGCGCCCACCTTGTAATGACTGCGGTGGCCGCTGTCCAGTGTGGACAGCCAAAACCACTCGCCTCCCTGGGTGTCGATCTGGTAATGCTTGATAAAGGTCCAGAGTTTTTCCGCGGCGCTCAGATAGCGGCAGTCGTCGGTGTGGCGGTAGGCGTAGACAAAGCCCACCAGCGCCTCGGCCTGAACCCACCAGATGCGCTCCGTGTGATAGCGCTGGCTGGAAAAATCGTAGGCGTCCATCAACTCACCGTGTTTACCCAAGGCTTCACGGTGGCAGACTTCGGCCATCTTTACTGCCAGGGGCTCCAACTGGTTACTGAGGTCGGCATCGCCCAGCGCCTTGAGTGCCTTGAGCAGTAGCCAGCTGCATTCAATGTCGTGACCATAGCTCAGCCCGGTGGAGTGGTCCTGCCAGTCCAGCCCCATAAACATGCGCAAGTGGCCGCTGTCCGTGTCGATGATATGGTGCGCAAAAACGTCGATGGTATGACGCAGCGCTTCCTTGACGGCCGCTTGTGGTGCCACCTGGTAGAGACTCGTATAGGCTTCGAGAATGTGCAGGTGAGTATTCATGGTCTTGGGGAAGTTGAGGTCTTTGTCGCTCAGGCGAAAGTCCTCCAGCGGTCCCCACGCGTTGGACAAAGCTTCGAGGTAACCGCCTTGATCGGCATCACGCGCATGTCGCTCGACGTGTTCAAACAGTGAGAGCGCCAGGGCCCGGGCTTCGGGATTGTCTGAGAGCCGGTAATAGGCACACAAGGCATAGATGGCGAAGCCCTGAGCATAGACCTGCTTCTTGTCCGCATGTACCTCGCCCTCGGCGTCCACCTCCCAATAGACCCCGCCGTGGGCGCGGTCAACAAAGTGTTCGCTCAGATAGTCGAACGCCCGGCAAGCGGCGTCGCGATAGCGAGCGTCGCCTGTGGCAAGTGCCGCTTCGCTGAAAAACCAGAGAACTCGAGTATTCAGAATGATGCTCTTGGGCGCGTCGGGCAGAGATTGATTGTCTACATCCACTTCTCCATAGAACCCTCCTCGCTCGCGGTCGATCGTATGGGTCAGCCACCAGTCGGCAATGGCATGCAGTTCGGCCTCGCAGGCTCGGGGCAGTTCTGCCTCGGCGAGGGGCGTCGCGATCGTGCGCATACTCATCGGTATTGATCCAGAATCTTGAGGTTGCTCTCAATTAGGCGCGAGCGTGTTGCGACGCTGGCGTCGGAGTAGAGTCCGTCTTCCGGCGTATTGATGACATAGTCCAGCAAACGTTCGACCGTGGAGGTGGCCACGTGCATACGGGTGTCGGAAGAGGCGTAATAGATAAACACCTCGTTTTTTTCATTCACAATCCAGCCGTTGCTGAAGGTCACATTGCTGACGTCGCCGACGCGCTCTTCACCTTGGGGCGCGATCAGATGGCCGGCTGGGCAGTGGGTGATTACCCAGGGACGCGCCAGCTCGGTCATAAACATGTACAGGACATAACGCAATCCGGCGGCGGTGTTGCGCACACCGTGCGCAAGGTGCAGCCAACCCTTCTCGGTTTTGATGGGCGCCGGCCCCTGGCCGTTTTTCACTTCCTTGATGGTGTGGTAGACCTTGCTGTCGACAATTACTTCGTTTTTGACTTCAGCGTTTTCCATGGACCGGGTCAGCCCCCAACCGATACCGCCACCGCCACCGACGTCGATAAAGCCGTCCTGGGGGCGGGTGTAGAGCGCGTACTGACCGTCGACTAACTCCGGGTGCAACACCACGTTGCGTTGCTGGCCGGAATAGGTCACCAGGTCCGGCAGGCGCTCCCAGCTGACCAGATCCTTGGTGCGGGCAATGCCGCACTGGGCGTCGGCCGCCGAGGTATCGTTCGGACGGGAGTGATCTTTGCGTTCGGTACAGAAAAGGCCGTAAATATAGCCGTCTTCGTGCTGGGTCAGACGCATGTCGTAGACATTGGTATCGCGCCGGTCGGTTTGCGGCAGGGCGATGGGGTAGTTCCAGAAGCGGAAGTTGTCCACCCCGTTGGGGCTCTCGGCGATGGCAAAGAACGATTTTCGGTCGTTGCCCTCGACCCGTACGGCCAGCAGGTATTTGTCCTGCCAGTAGAGCGCGCCGGCGTTAAAGGTGGCGTTGATACCCTGGCGCTCAAGCAGCAGTGGATTGGTGTCGGGGTTGAGCTCGTAGCGCCAGAACACGGGCGTGTGCTCGGTGGTAATGATCGGATTCTGCCAGCGTTGATAAATACCGTTGCTCTTGGGTTTGGGAGCATTGGGGCGGGCAATTAGCGTCTGGTGGTTGCGCAGCAGGGCCTGGACGGCACTTTTATAGTCACTCATGGTTACGGCTATACCTTCGGGTGAATACGAGGAAGTTCTTATAGACTTTAATGTAATCGGTTACATTCGCTATTGCAAGCTCTGTGATCAAATTTCTGATGGGTCTGCGCGGGCACCAGCCCTCTGGTTTAAGGGCTGTCGTTTCGGGTCAGGTTCTTGAGCCACTTTCGTTGGCCCAGGCGCCAGCGGGCGGGGATAAACTTGAGAATGTCTTCCACGTACATGAGAAAGTAGAGCATCTGAAACGGCAGGTCGGTCAGGAACACGGCGGCGACAAAAATAGGCACGCCGAAGACCCACATCACGATGGTGTCGTTGATCAGGCAGAATCGGTTGTCGCCGCCGGCCCGGAGCATGCCGACGATGCGCACCATGTTCAACACCTTGATCCACACCAGCCCGCAGAACAGCCAGATGGTGTGTTTGAGCAGCACGGTGGTCTGCTCGTCCACCTGATTGAATACTTTGAGCAGCCAGGGATACAGCCAGAACAGCCCGATGCTCATGACCACCACCAGGCCGATGACCAGACGGTCGAAAATTTTGTGCAGCTGCCAGGCCTGGGCGTGGTCGTCACGCCCCAGGGCGCGACCAATCATGACCGCCGAGGCGTTGGCCATGCCATTGAAAAGGGCAAAGAAGGCAGTTTCGATAGGCACAATGATGCCCATTACCGCGAGCGCCTCGGTGCCCGCAAACCCCGTCACAATGTGGTATGTGGCATTGCCGGATGCCCAGATCACATGGTTGATCACCAGGGGCGTGGCAAAGCGCACATAGCGGCGGGTGTGGTCGCGCGCGAAGGCGTCGGTCAGGAGCTGGCGCGGACGCATGGCGAAGCGGTGGTTGCGGCTGTAGAGCCATATCAATAGAAAGACCAGTTGCAGCATTCGGGCAATCAGTGTGCCCCACGCCGCCCCTTCAACCCCCAGGGCGGGAAAGCCCAAATGCCCGAAGATAAGCACATAGTTGAGCCCGACATTGGCGACCACTGAGAGTGCTGCGGCGATCAGCGGCAGGGTCGTATTGCCCAGTGCCCGCAGTGCCGATTCAAAGATCACGGTCGCCTGGGTAATGAGTAACACCAACGCTGTGATCTGCAGGTAGCGCGCGGTCAGGGCGGCTACTTCCGGGTCCGGGGTGATATGACTGACCCACCACAGAGGGTTGATCCCGAACAACAGCGTAAAAGGCAGCATCAATACCGAGCCCACCAGGAGCGAGGCCGCCAGTGTGCGCTGCTCCCCTCGAACATTGTTGGCGCCACTGTACTGCGCCACCAGAACGCTGCAGCCGGTGCCCAGGCCGATCATGGTGACCAGCAGCAGAAAGTGGATCTTGGCCGCCAGGCCCACCGCGGCAATGGCGCTGGCCCCCAGGGTGCCTACCATCATCACATCCGCCATGCCGAGTAGGGACAGCAGTAGCACTTGCAGTGCAACCGGTATCGCCAAGATGACGACACTGAGCCAAAACTGCCGTGGTAGGTGATTACTCAAAAAAATTATCCCCTTAAAATCAGTGGCTTATAAGTTCTGTGAATCTTGGCGCCAAAAAAGTCTCTGCAAAAAGCTTGAAACCGGTTACATAATGGCGCATGATTTTATCGCCGTCCCTTGGTACAGCCGAACGGGCAGGTCATGCGAGTGCGATTATCCGCAAACCAGTCGCGACTCGCCAGCAGGAGCAAAAGCGCGTGTGTGATCCGCGCGCGGGCAGTGAACCCTTTTTAACAATAATCTCATAAGAGAAGAGGCATACATGATGATTACACCTCGTGGTCTGACCACCCGCAAAAAAGCGTTGGTGTTGGCCCTGGGCTGCGCACTTGGCGGCGCGGCTCACGCCCAGGCACCCGATGCATCTGACGAGCAGGACATGGAGCTCCTGGAAGAGATCATTGTGCGCGGCGTGCGCGCATCCCAGGCGCGCGCCATTGATATCAAGCGCGATTCTACCAATATAGTCGACTCGATTGTGGCGGAAGATATCGGCCGTCTGCCGGATATGACCATTACCGACTCGCTTCAGCGGGTGACTGGGGTGCAAATATCGCGTGAGGCGAATGAGGGCACCAGTCTGAATATCCGCGGGATGCCTCAAGTGCTGACTACCCTCAACGGCGAGCAGTTTCTCAGCCCCATGTCGATTACCGATGTCCAAGCCAACTATTCCGATATCCCCGCAGGCCTGATGGCGGGTGTTGATGTGTACAAATCCCAATCGGCCAGCATGCTCAGTGGTGGTATTTCGGGCGTTGTCGACCTGAAAACCCTGAGTCCGCTCACGCTCGATGAAGGCTGGACCACGAATCTGCGCCTGGAGGGTGCCCAAGGGCAGCGTTCGCGCCGGGAGATGAACGAAGACGGTACCCAGGGTACTCGCTCACCGGATCACAACGTCAATCTGCTGGTGGGCTATAACCACGAGGGTCGCTTTGCTTTTTACGGCAACGTCAATCACTCGATCTCCAACGCCGCCAACTACTCCATGTGGACCGGTCACCGCTTGGCCTATCTCGATCGCGCCGGCGGAGAGCCCAGCGACCCCCACGACCTGAGTGGTACCGGACGCGAGGACTGGTACATCGTGCCGGAAAACTACGGCGCTCGCAGTCAGTTCATGGAGCGTGAACGCACCGGTGCTTCGGCCAGTGTCGAGTTTGTGATCAACGACAATTTCAGTGCGCGCGGTGATGTGTTCTTTACCCGTATGGACAAGTATGACCGGGGCGTTGAAGCGGCCTTTAACGGTGGCAGCACGCCTGAGTCATTCGAGGTCAACAACGAGCCGCCTCTATACGACACCAACGTCTACAATGTCCTCCAACCTGGCCCCTATACTCAGGTAGAGCTGGGTTCGATGGTTACCGTTCCGGACGGCGAGGGCGGAATGGTCGAGCGCGGCATCTACTCGGTTCCGGTGGCCAGCATTTGGGCAGCGGACTTCCAGACCCGCTCCACCAACGAAATCGAAAAGACGGCCTCCATCAACACCAATCTCGAACTGAACTACAGCAACCACGACAATCTGGAAGCCAGTTTGCGCTACGTCTACGGTAAGGCTGAGCGGCAGATGCGTGACGCTCAGTTGCAACAGGGCACCCCCGCCTGGCTGTGGGTGGATGAAGATGGCATTCCCGGTAAAGACCCGGTGGATGGTTACCACGTGACGGTCGACTATCGTGGCCGTTACCCGCACTTCTATTTTGAAGACGATCTGTCCGACGCCGAGTTGCTCGATCAGTACCAGGGCTTTGCCGACGGGGAAAATACCGAAGCGACCCTCAACGTCGTCCGAGCGGACGTCAACCTGGCGGTCGACTTCGGTATTGTCGATTCCTTCGACTTTGGGGTGCGTTATGGTGTGCGCGATGCCCAAAACAGCCGCTTCAACTATGTCACGCCCACCGGCCGCTATACGGACTGGGAAGACCCGCGTGTGCCGGCAGATTTGCGCTATCGGCAGTTGCCCGGCAACCTGATCTGGCAACGCTACCCGGATTGGCGCAAGTTCAACTACGAAGACTCCAACATCAACCTGATTGAAATTGGCGGCCTCGAAGACAACGGCTTCAGCGCCGATGACACCATGTCGTTTACGGATTTTGGGCCGATTCGCGGTTTTGAAAGCGGCGTTGCCGCACTCAATCCTGCCGCCTGGGATAACCCTTACGAGTTTATGAATCGGCTCTACCCAGGTACCCGCACAGTCAATAACCCGGGCTATACCTACGATGTGGAAGAGACCAGTACCTCGGCCCACATCCAGATGAACTTCGCGGATTTTGACAACGGCCTGTTCGGGATTCCCTATCAGGGTAACCTCGGTATCAACGTGACCCAGACCGATCGCACGGTAGTCCGCGCCGACGTACCGGAAGTGCTGGATATGTTTAATTCCATCGGTTACGACGAATGGCAAAAGCTCGCTTACGTCTACGATACCCAAACCGATAAGGTCAGCTTTACCGACGTACTGCCGTCATTCAACCTGAACCTGTTTCCGATTGATGACGTGATTCTGCGTTTGGGGGTTGCCCAGACCATGACCCGCAACGATCTGGACAACGTCGGTGCCAGCCTTAACCTTTGGTATCAGCGCTGCCCGAAAACCGATGAAGACGGCAACCCGGTGATGGTGATCAGCCCTTCCGGCACCGTGCAAGATGACGTCGGTTGTGTCGGCGGCGGTGAGGACCAGGGCAGCCCGGACATCAAACCCTGGCGCGCAACGGTCTATAACACGTCGGCCGAGTGGTACTTTGCCGAGAATGCCATTTTCGGTGTTGGTATGTTCTTTATCGACGTCGACACCGCGGTGGAGGCGTCCCAGGAGCAGCGCAACTTCCGCGATATGGACGGCATCAACCGCGGCCGGATGGCCAACATCTGGACCACCCAGAACACTGAGGCGTCAGATCTGTGGGGCGTCGAGGTAGGTTATAAACAGCCTTTCACGTTCTTGCCGGGCGAGTTCCTGAGCGCTACCGGTATCGAAGCCAACTACACCTATTCGGAGTCCGAGTCCGAGGGGCGTGATATCGAGGGCAACACCTTTCCTTTGCCGTCTAACTCCAAGCATCAGGCCAACCTGATTCTCTGGTACGACCGTGACGGACTCAATGTGCGCGCTGCTTACAACTGGCGCAGCAAGGAGTACCTCGGGCGCTTCGGTCTGAACACCAACGTCGCACCGCTGGAAATGGGACAGTGGCTGGAGTCCACGGGTTATCTTGACCTGTCGGTCAACTACTGGCTCAACGATAACATCAGCTTTTATGTGAACGGCACCAACCTCACTAACCAGAGCCGCCATAGCTACGCCCAGTATCCCGACGCGTTTCATTCGCTTTGGGTGCAAGAGCGGCGCTACGCCGCCGGTGTGAGCTTGTCGTTCTAAACAATAAGACAGAATATGTGGAGTTGATTATGAAACAGAAATTGAGCTATCTGGCCCTGGCTGCGTCAGCGCTGGTTTTACAAGCCTGCGGCGGCAGCATGCTCGGCACTTCTGATGCTGAGGATCATCGATTGATTCCCGAGCCGGTCGAGGGCGATCCCAATCGCCCGCGTCCCTCGGAAAATGCCCCGGTGCTTACCACCGACGAGCGCACTCTGCTCGATGCCACCGGTGAGCCGGTGATGTTGCGCGGCATCAATCTGGACTTTGGCGCCGATCCCATGGAGCGGATTGAGAGCATTGTGCCCATTCGTGAAGTGGGCTCCAATGTTGTGCGTCTGATGCTGCGTCCGGACACCACCGAACAGGAGCTTGAAACCGCGCTTATGCATGTGGTGGAGAATGACCTGATTGCCGTGTTGAGCTTGTGGAGTGACACGCTCTCTTGTGGCAACGACAGCGACGCATTGTTCGATGCCTTCAATAATTTGTGGATGGACCGCTGGGTCAGTGTTTTGGTGCAGGACCGGTTTCAGCCGCATATCATGGTGAACCTGGCCAGTGCATGGGGGCCGACCGGCATCTTCAATGCCCACAGCATGGGCTATCGCATCTACATCGATAACTACAAGGCGCTCATTACCCAATTCCGTCGCAACGGTTTCAACGTACCGCTGGTGATTGACGCTCCCGGCTGCGGTCAGGACTACAACGCCTTCCTGGGTAACCGCGGACGTGAGCTGTTTGCCGCTGACGAGCAGGAAAACCTCGTACTATCGGTACATGGGTACGGGGCGCGCTGGCGATCGGGGAGCGATGTGGCCGCCAATATGCGCCTGCTCGATGCCGAACGCCTACCATTGTTGATGAGCGAGTTTGGCGATTTCAATGCGGAAGAGGACGCCGTTCGCCACACGGAAATTCTCGATAAGGGCGTGGGCGACTACGCTGCTGGCTTGGCCATTGAATGGCAAAGTCCTGAGGACAAGGTCGGTTATGTGGCCGAGATGAACGAGGTGCTCAATCTCTTTGGTCGGGAAGTCAGCCTGGAGATCTACTTCGACGGCGCCTACGTCGATGACGGGACCATGGGCTTGCAGGCTTACATGCGCGACACTCAGGGGCGTTACGCCAACCTGGGTTGGAATGGCGTGTACAGCATGAATGCAGGTGGCTGGACCACATTGCGGCGCGCGATTATCGATCATTCCTCGTTGGGTTGGGCAGAAGATGATTTCGACCTGAGTGCGGTCACGCACATCGGTGTCGAGTTGGTGGCCAACGGCAAGGCGCCCGAAGTCGGGGGAGATATCGTGATCGACAACATCAAGGTCATTGAAGCGTCAGTGCCCGAGCAGTTGGCGTTCTGGGATTTTGAAGGCGGTACAGACGGCTGGACACCCGCGAGCTGGATGAACACCACTGTGGTGTCGGAAGACGGTGCCATGGGGTTGGTGCGTGGTGACGGCGAAGGCGAAGTGCTGGCTTTTTACAATGGCATTGAAGGTGTCAGCTACGACGGCGACATCGAAGTCAGTATGCGGGTTTTCATCCCCGAATCCTACGCGGCCGAGACCGAGGGGCTGTACTTTGCGGCAGTCTCCAACACCAGTACCCGTGTCGACGATGAAGGGGCGACCCAAACCTGGCAGAGCACCAACTACATTGGCCAGGACGATGTGGCCTTTGGCGAATGGTTTACAGTGACCCTGCAAGGTCAGTGGGAAGGGGGCAACGACATCGGCTTGCAGATGGGTAGTCTGGCAGGCAGTCAGGAGCCCATTCTGTTTGACGATATCACCATCTTCGGTATGCCCGAGGAAGAACTCGCACTTGAGTGGGGTGTGCAATACCAATCCGATTTCAGTGAGGGTACCGACGGCTGGGCTTACCTCGCCTGGGAGCAGATTCCGGCGACCATTTCTGCTGAGGAGGGTGACCTGGTGATTCTTCCGCGTCTCTCTGAGGTGAGCGATCCCTTTGAAAGCAGTGCCCACAGCGCCTTTGCCTTGCAGAAGAACGATCTCAACAATGTCGAGAATTTCGATCTGACCAGTGAGCGCCTGGTGGTACATCTACAGCTGTACTTTGACGAGGCCTACGCCGACGCGCCCGAGGACTTTGAGTTCTACCTGTTCATTCAGGACTCCAACTGGTCCAACCACACCAATATCGGTGAGTGGACCATGGAGGATATTACCCCTGGGGAGTGGATGACCGTGGAATTTGAAATGGAATTGCCCGAGGCATTCAATCGCAACGGTTTACCTCAGCATTTCGGCTTTCAGGGTGTGAACCTGTATGGCATTCCCGACTCACCGATTCGTGTGGGTGAGATGCGCATCGAGGGGTATATCCCTGTGGAAGTGTTGGAAGAGGTCATTGACATTGTCGACTTCCATTACGCCTCGGACTTTGACCGTCTGAGCGTGGACTTTGTCGAAGGCGGCTTGAACGACGTGCAACTTCTGGAAGACATTCACAGTGTCGAGCGCTCCAAGCCCTTTCACTGGATTGCCGCGACCTGGATTGGCGCAGCCGAAGGCCAGGAGGCACTGAATATCTCCGAGTCGGCGGACACCAGCGTCAGCTTGACCGAGCGTGGTGATGTGATCGTGAGCGGTAAAGGCGGCTTGCAGGAAACGGCTGAGCCGGCCAACTTCCCCGGGGATTGACCCCGGGATTTCACACCCTCTTCTCGCCGAGGGTGGTGCTTGCTGTTGTACCTTGCGCCCCGGTTGTACCGGGGCTTTTTTATGACATACTGGTAGAAAGCTTGAGGAGCCAACCGATGATCCCAACGTCGCCTTTCTCCCCCGTAAAAGGCAACTCCGCCGACGCTTTGGCGCAAGTCTCTGTGCGGCTCGGCCACTGGCTGCGTGAGCAGGCCCTGCCGTTTTGGTTGGCACACGGCATCGAGCCTGAATCCGGTGCCCACCATGAGCAGATGCTCGCTGACGGCCGCCCGGATACCCAGGCCAATATCCGCGTGCGCGTGCAAGCGCGTCAGATCTTTGCCTACAGCTTTGCCTACTGTCGGGGTTGGGCCGGGCCGGAGGCCCTTACGGCGGTGCGCCGTATGCGCCACTTTCTCGACAATCGCGCCGCCGGCGCGGCGGGGGGGTACAGCCACCTGCTTAACCCTCGCTTTGACGTCATCGACCGGCGCCAGGACCTCTACGACCATGCCTTTCACCTGCTTGCCTGTGCCTGGGAGTACAAGGCCTTTGGTGATCCGGCTCATCTGGAGGCCGCGCGGGCGTTGGTGGGTTTTCTCGACCGACGCTTTGGGGCCGACTATGGCGGCTGGATTGAGGGCGACTACGCCTATACCTACCGCCGTCAGAACCCTCACATGCATCTGTTTGAGGCCTTTCAGGCACTCTACGAGGTCACCGGCGATGGGCACTGGTTGGCGCGGGCCGGGGAAATATTCACCCTGTTTGAAACCTGCTTTTACTGTCCTCAGCGGGGGTTATTGTTTGAATTTTTTGAGCGGGACTGGCGGCTTGCGCCGGGTGAAGCCGGGAGGGTGGTTGAGCCGGGCCACATGCTCGAATGGGTGTGGTTGCTGGAGCGCTACGGCCGCTGGGCAGACCGGCCTGTGGGCCATTATACCGAGCGCCTGTATCGGGAGGCATTGGCCATCGGGCAGACGTCGAGCGGTCTGATTCTCGACCAGGTCGATGCAGATGCCCCGCAAACACAAGGGCCAAAGCGCAGCTGGCCTATGACCGAGCTGATCAAAGCCAGCATTGCCCGGGCGCGGACCGGCGATGCCGATGCCCAGGGTCGAGTGATCAAGGCCGTGAATGCTCTGTTTGATTGTTACTTGTGCGGCGCCAAGCCCGGAACCTACGTGGATCGTCGCGACGAAAACGATGCAGTGATGGTGGACGTCGCACCGGCAAGCACCCTTTACCATCTGGTGATTGCCGCCGCAGAATTGGCCGACTATGCGGCAGAAGTGGCGCTGACGGAGGGCGGCTGATCAGCCTCTCTGTTTTGCCGGCCCGGTACTTTTGCGGATAATAAACTCCGATGGCAACACGGACTCCCGTTGTGCCAGCGGTTCGCTGTTGATCACCCGCAGAAGCATATCCATAGCCATCTTCCCCATCTCCTCGGTGGGCTGGGCGATGGTGGTCAGCGCGGGGTCGCAGTAGCGGGCGTAGGGGATGTCATCAAAGCCAGTGACTGAAATATCTTCCGGTACCCGAAACCCCTGAGACTTGAGGGTCTGGATGGCGCCAATCGCCATCTCGTCATTCATGCAGAAAATGGCGGTGGGCGGATTGGCCAAGTTACAGAACTGGTGGGCGCAATTGAGGCCCGACCACATGGTGAAGTCCCCTTCAGCAACCAATTCTTTTTCAAAGGGTAGCCCCGCCTCGGCCAGACTTTCTTTGTAGCCGGCCATACGGTCGATGGCGTGAGGGTTGTCCTTGAGCCCCGATATGACCCCAATACGCTTGTGCCCGAGCGAAATCAGGTAGTCCACCATGTTCTTGGAGGCGCCTCGGTTATCGATCCGAATCGACGGGCCGTAGGTCAGCTCGCAGCCGGCGGCGTGGACGCAGGCCACGCTGTTCGGGATGGTGTGACCCTGTTTTTCGGAGTGTGGTCGCAACTGAATGATACCGTCGGCAAGGCGGGTTTCCACTCGGCGCACATATTCTTGTTCGCGCTCAGCTTCACCCCGGCGGGTATCGCCGAGCAGTACCGCGTAGCCCTTCTGCTGCGCGCGGTCCTCGATGCTGCGAATCACCTGGGAATAGAAGGGGTTGGTGATGTCCGGCACCAGTACCACGATGGTGTAGGAGCGGGCCGAGCGGAAGTTGCGGGCGAGCATATTCGGGCTGTAACCGACTTTGTCGATGGCTGTTTGTACTTTGGCCAAGCTGGCGGGGGAGACTTTTTCGGGCGAACTCAGGGCTCGGGAAACGGTGGCAACAGACACACCGGCTTCGCGGGCGACATCGCGGATACTCGACATGGGCAAGACTCGTGTTATGAATCGGCGAACAGTTAGCGGGAACTTACTACAGCTGGCTGGGGCTGGCTAGTGCCAGGCCCCATTCTGATGCCCGAAACAGTGTTCAGTTATAACCCGGCCTTTTCCCGTCGCACCTGCAAGTCGGCTTCAATCTCGTTCATGCGCTCGGCGTGGAGCGGGTATACCAGCAGCAGTGCAATGGCGCCAAAGGCAAACAGCGCGGGGATCCAGCTCATAAGATGGATCATGCCCTGGGTCGCTGCGGCAATGGTTTCCGGGTCGGTGCCTACGTAGCCATAGGCGCCGAGGACGATCAGCACCAGCGCGCCAGCAAAACCGCCGCCGGTTTTCTGGATAAAGGTTCCTGCAGAATAGAACAGTCCGGTAGCCCGGCGGCCGTGCTTCCACTCGGAGTAGTCGGCGGCATCGCCGAGCATGCTGAAGATCAGCACCGGCATAAAGGCGGCAAAGAATTCCGCTGCGCCACCGATGATGAACACGTAGAGGATGTCGTCCGGGCCGGCAAAGGCCAGCAGACTGGTAAGCGCGCCGCTGGCCACAAGCGAGATGATGAACAGCGTCCGCTTGCCCAGCAGTCGCGCCAGGTAGCCCGCTACCAAGGCGGCGATGATCGAGACGATCAACAGGACAATAAAGTAGCGCCCAGCCAGGGTGACATCGCCCACATAGTGGCTGAAGTAATAGGCCACCACACCGTACTTGATGCCGTTGAACATCATGGTCAAAAAGCCCAGGCCCAAAATCATCAGCCAGGGTTTGTTGGTGATCAGGTCGATCAGGTCGCGCTGCGACGGCGTGGTATCGCTCTCGGGCTTTTTGATCAGCTTGTCTACTGCATACCAGGTCACCGCGATCACGAGCACGAAGAACAGCCCGGTGTAGACGTTGCGGTAGTAGAAAAACAGCGATACCGAGAGCAGGGGCACGATGATGAAGGGCAGGTTGAACGCCAGGTCCTTCAGCTCTTTGCGCAGCGAGCCCTGGGACGCCAAGGACTGGACTCGCTCCCGGGTGCTGAAGAAGGTGATCATGCACAGGCCGATCAGGAGGGCCGCAAATACGTACATGGTGTACTGGTAGCCGCGGGCGTCGTCACCCTGGCCGAAGTACTGCACCATATCCGGGGTGAAGCCCATCACCAGTACGCCCCCCAAAAAGGCCCCGGCAAAGCGGTAACCCGAGAGCACGCTGCGCTCGGCATGGCTCGGGGTCATGACACCCATGAGTGCGGAGTAGGGCACATTGTTGACGGTATAGGCGAGGGTCAGGCCGATATAGGTGAAATAGGCCCAGACCAGTTTCATCTCTGTGCTCACATTGGGCGCGGTAAAAGCCAGGATCATAAACAGCCCCAGCACCGGTGCCGACCAGAGTATCCAGGGGCGGAACTTGCCGTGACGGGACTTGGTGCGATCCGCCACCATGCCCATGACGATGTCGGTCACCCCGTCGGACAGGCGCACGACCAGCAATAGCGCCGCTGCCGCAGCGGCGGAGATGCCCAGGGTATCGGTATAAAATACCGCCAGATAGGCCAGCGCGCCGCGCCAGACCAGATTGGCGGCGGCGTCGCCCATGGCATAGCCGCTTTTTTCAAAGAACGATAGCTTGTGGTTCGGGGTTGTCGACACGGGACACCTCTTATTGGTTTTGTGGTGGATAGCTGCCAGCTCGATAATCAAGCTTGGGGGGCTGCTGCCGATGTGAGCCGAAGTCAGGTACACCCTTCCGGGACACGCCGTAAACCCATCCCTGGGGGCTCGACTGCCGCCGGCCCCTACGCGCTCCAGGCGCTTCGGGGCACTTCCCACTTCCCTGTGGGTCGTCCAGGCGACAGACGGTCCCGGAAGGGTGTACCTGACTTCGGCGCTCGGGCTAGCCTCCCAAGCTTGCGCTTAATGTCATTTTGACCAGAGTATATGACGATCGGACTTGAATTGACAGCGCTGTCTGCAAAAGTTGTGAGAGGGGTTGCAAAGTGATATGTAACCGATTACATTGATGGCTTTCGTACCCGCTGGCATCGGTTTATACTCCGACCAGCTCATAATAAGTGGATACCCGCCCATGCAGTTGCAACTCGCACCTATCGATATCCTTATCATTCTGGCTTATTTTGTCGCCACGCTGGTGATCGGCTTCTGGATCTCCCGGCGCGCCTCAAAAAATATCCAGAGCTATTTTCTCGGGGGCAACAAGCTGCCCTGGTACTACCTGGGGATCTCCAACGCCTCGGGCATGTTCGATATCAGTGGCACCATGTGGTTGGTGTACCTGCTCTTTGTCTACGGACTCACCAGTATTTATATTCCCTGGCTCTGGCCGGTGTTCAACCAGATTTTCCTGATGGTGTTCCTGTCCATCTGGTTGCGCCGCTCCGGGGTGATGACCGGTGCCGAGTGGATCACCTTCCGTTTTGGCGATAGCGTGGGAGCGCGCCTGTCACACTTGATCGTGGTGATATTTGCACTGGTCAGTGTGATCAGTTTCCTTGCCTACGGTTTTATCGGTATCGGTAAATTCGCCTCGGTGTTTCTGCCCTGGCAGTTGCACGCCGACCCCTACTGGAACGACATTTTCTATGGGTTCATCATCACGGCAGTCACCACGGTTTACGTGGTCAAGGGCGGCATGTTCAGTGTGGTGTTTACCGAGGTGCTACAGTTTTTCATCATGACCGTCGCCTGTGTCGCGGTCGGTATCATTGCCATGAACGCGGTGTCGAGCGAAGCGCTGGGTGCCGTGATTCCCGACGGCTGGACCAGTGTTTTCTTCGGCTGGGAGCTGGATCTGGATTGGTCCGGGACTCTGGAGGCGGCGAACGCACGGATTCTGGATGACGGCTATTCGCTCTTTACCGTCTTCTTCATGTTGATGCTGCTCAAGGGCATCCTGCAAAGTATGGCAGGGCCGGCACCCAACTACGACATGCAGCGGATTCTGTCGGCGCGTACGCCGCGAGAGGCTGCCAAGATGAGCTGGCTCGTGAACGTGGTGCTGATTTTTCCGCGCTACATGCTGATCGCCGGGTTGACCATTCTGGCGCTGGTGTATTTTCTGCCGCAGTTGCAGGCCATGGGGCCGGACGTGGACTTTGAGCAGATTCTGCCCTTCGCGCTGCGCGAGTTTGTGCCCGCCGGCCTGCTCGGCCTGCTGATTGCCGGTTTGCTGGCGGCCTTTATGTCCACCTTTGCGGCCACCACCAACGCGGCGCCGGCCTATGTGGTCAATGACATTTACAAACGTTACATCAATCCCAATGCCGACCCCAAGCGCTATGTCAGGGTCAGCTACGTGGTTTCTCTGCTGTTTGTGGTGCTGGGGGTGGGTATCGGCTTTTTTATTCCCAACCTCAACACCATCATCCAGTGGATTGTCAGTGCGTTCTTTGGGGCCTACACGGCGTCCAACGTGCTCAAGTGGTACTGGTGGCGTTTTAACGGTATCGGCTATTTTGCCGGTATGACCGTGGGCCTGGTGATTGCGCTGCCTCTGGCGATGACGGACATCATGCCCCTGCGGGCCTTCCCGTTCCTGTTGCTGGCCTCGGCCGCCGCCTGTGTGCTCGGCTCGTTGCTCACGCCGCCGGACGATATGGCCGTGCTCAAAAAGTTTTATCTCAAGGTGCGCCCCTGGGGCTTCTGGGGGCCGGTGTATCGGGAGTTGCTCAAGGACTACCCCGAGCTCAAGCGCAACGAGGACTTTGGTCGCGATGCCGTGAATGTCGTCGTGGGTATTATCTGGCAAACGGGGCTGGTAGCGGCGCCCATCTTTATGGTCATCAAACACTGGCCGGAATTTGTGATGGCGATGGTGGTCGTTGCTATTACCAGCGTGTTTTTGTACTTTAACTGGTATTTGAAGCTGCGGGACTACCCCGAGGACTTGCCCGCTGAATACCTGCCGGAGAACCGGGAGGTCCAACCCTGACTCTGGAGGTCACCGCCAAGGCACCATGATCGATCCGCGCCGTCTCAGTGTTCGACTAATGGTGACCTTGGGGGGACTGCTGCTCCTGCTGGTCTTTCCTTTCTTTTTTTTCACGGCCCCGGACTGGGGGCTGTTTGCCTTCTACCCCCATATATGGGGGCCGGGTCACATTGGGTTCTTCTTTCTGCTGTTTCTGGTCATTCAAACCCGGGTGCCGCTGCCTACCTGGCGCCACTGGTTATGGGCGAGCATGGCGGTGATGGCCCTGAGTGTGGCCATTGAGGCCATTCAGGCCCAGGTAGGGCGCAACGCCTGTTGGTACGATGTGCTGCGCAACCTGATTGGCACCTGGCTGGCTCTGGCCTGGGCTCAGCGGCCCAGTCTGCCAATCTGGGGGGTACGCGTGGTGGTCAGCGGCCTGTTCCTTTGGCAGTTGATGCCGCTGATTGGCGACGTCCAGCTGCACCGTGATACCCGCCGGGCACTGCCTGTGTTGGCTGATTTTGAGCAGCCACTCGACCGTCGCCAGTGGCGCGGTGAGCTGGCTCGGGTGGTGTCGCCCGTGAGTGTGGGTGAGTCCAGTTTGGCGGTGACCCTGCCGGCACACGTGCCTTACCCCGGGGCGGTGTTCGACCGGGTTGCCACCGACTGGCGCGGCTACGACGCTTTGCGCTTTGATATCCACAATCCTCAGGCCGAGCCCTTGCGCGTGAGTATACGCATCGATGACTTGGCCCACGACCGACGCGAGCGGGGCTATGCGGATCGGTTCAACCGGTTGCTGGTCGCGGAGCCGGGTTGGAATCATTACCGTATCCCTTTGTCCGACATCGAACAGGCACCGCAAGAGCGCACGCTGGATTTGCACCGGATTCAACGAATCTACTGGTTTACCCGCCGGTTGGACGCGCCCCAGCGGTTCTACCTCGACAATATTCATCTGGAATGATGCCATGATCTTGCGCGGCTCTGTCCTCTGGCTGCTGGTTGCGGTAGCACCCTCGGCACTGGCTCAGCCAGTGGCCAGCCATGTGCAGGTCACCTTGGGAAGCCACCGGCTCAATCAGGATTACCGGACCAGTGACCCCTGGGAAAACCTGATGGACGTGCGCTCCCTCCATACCCTGGGTTACTTTTATCAGCGCCCGGCCGATGTCGGATGGCTCCAGTACGGACTGGAGGGGGGAGGCCATGTGGGCTACGACAGTGACCGGGAGCTGTTGGTGGTGATTGGCGGTGGCAATTCCGGGGTCAGTGTCTACAGTGACCTGTGGAGCGGTGATATTGCCGGAGGCATCTTTGTCAGCGCGACACCGGTGACCAGCCTGCGTTTTTACGCGGCCGCCGGCCCCTCACTGTATTGGGGTGCACTGCGTCGCAGCGATCGCGGCTCCGGGACCTCAGTGCAGGGTACGGCTGGGGACGTGACCGTGGATACCCGCACGCACCGCTATGACCTGGGACTGGGGCTCTACCGGCGCGCCGGGGTCGAGCTGATATTTCCCAACGGTTTCGCCCTGGGAGCGAGTGTTCGACGCCTGGACGCCACGCTCGACTTTCGCGCCGCCGGTTCGGTGCGGATGAATCAGACCTATACCAGCCTGACCCTTGGAGGCCGCTTTTAACGGCGGCTCGGCTATACTGGGGTAAATCCCCGCGTCAGGACGCCTATGACCCTCGACCAAAGCCTGATTCTGCTGATTATTGCCATGACCCTGGGGATGTTTCTCTGGGGCCGCTGGCGGCACGATATGGTCGCTTTGGGTGCCTTGCTTGCCTGTGTTTTTGCCGGGTTGATTCCCAGCGCTGACGCTTTCAACGGCTTCGGTCACCCGGCGGTGATTACGGTTGCCTGTGTACTGGTGCTCAGCCGCGGTTTACAGCTCACCGGCGCGGTCGATCTGCTCGCCCAGAAGCTGATGCCCAGAAACGCCGGCACAGTCCTTACGATCGCCGCGCTGACGGGTATTGGCGCCTTGATGTCCGCGTTTATGAACAACGTCGGCGCCCTCGCGCTGCTGATGCCGGTGGCTCTTCAGGTCGCCAATAAAAAAGGCCTGCCGCCCGGCCAGCTGCTCATGCCCCTGGCCTTTGGCACTATCCTCGGCGGCATGACCACGCTCATCGGCACACCGCCCAACCTGATTGTTTCGGGCTTTCGTTCCGAGGTCGGGTTGGGCAGTTACGGTATGTTCGACTTCACCCCGGTAGGGGTGTTGGTGGCGGTCACCGGTGTGGTCTTTATTGCGCTTGTGGGCTGGCGCCTGGTGCCCCAGCGAGAACAGTCCAGCACCGGCAGTTTTGATACCGGTGTTTATCTCACCGAAGTCCGCGTGGGAGAGGGTACCAAGGTCGATGGCAAGACCTTGCGCGAGGTTGAAGCGCTGCTCGAGGAAGCCGATGCCCAGATTGTCGGTCTGGTGCGCAGCGATTTGCGCGTAACGGCGCCCAACTACCGCCGGATCCTACGCGCGGGTGACATTCTGGTTATCGAGGCCGAACCGGAATCCCTCTCCAGTGCCCTGTCCGGTATCGGCCTGACGTTGGAGGAGGCCATTGATCCAGAGCCTTCCGCCGATGAGGCGGATGATGAGCAGATAGAGGAAAAAAAAGCCCAGGCCAAGGACGACGACAAAGAAAAGAGCGAGAAAAAATCGTCCGAGGGTGACGAAATTGTTCTGCAAGAGTTGGTGACCATGCCCGACTCCAGTCTGGTGGGTCACAGTGCCAGCGATATACAGGTGCGTACCCGCTACGGCATCAACCTGTTGGCGATCTCCCGCCAGGGGCGGCGCAATATCAAGCGGCTGCGTTCAACGCTTATTCAGGCGGGCGATGTGCTTTTGATGCAGGGCACCCCCGAAGCCTTATCCGCTTTCAGTAGCGAGTTTCGCTGTGTACCCCTGGCCGAGCGCAGTATCGATATTCCGGATAAACGCAAGGCCACTTTTGCCATGGTGGTGATGGCACTGGCGGTGATCGGCGCGGCCTTTGGGCTGCTGCCCGCCGCCGTCGCCTTTGCGACGGGTATGCTCGCCTTTATGGCCCTGCGCATCGTGCCCTTGCGCTCGGTGTACGACTCCATCGACTGGACCGTGATCGTCCTGCTTGCCGCCATGATTCCGGTGGCCGGCGCCATGGCCACGAGCGGCGCGGCCGACCTGGTGGCGGAACTGTTGCTCGATAGGGTGGCGCAGGGCAATACCATTATGGCGGTGGCGCTGATTCTGGTGGTGACCATGACGCTCTCGGATTTTATGAACAATGCCGCCACCGGTGCGGTCATGTGCCAGATAGCCATCAGCAGTGCCCAACAACTGGGAGTCAGTGTGGATACCTTTTTGATGGCCGTGGCCGTCGGTGCTTCCTGCTCCTTTCTGACCCCCATCGGTCATCAGAACAACACCTTGATTCTCGGCCCGGGTGGCTTCCGGTTTGGCGATTACTGGCGCCTGGGGTTGCCTATGGAAATCATTGTGGTGGTGGTCGGCGTGCCGGCACTGCTGTGGATCTGGCCTTTATGACAAAGACAATGAGGACAACACATGCCTGATTTAGCGGCCGTGCGCGAGGGCATTCCGGGCTGGTTTCGGACGCCCTTGGTGCGCACTGACAATGTCGATATCACCCTGCTCAATGTACTCGGGGTGATCCTTGTTCTGTTGGCGCTCTGGTGGTTGGCGCACCTGGTCGAGCAGGGCGTGCGGCGTGTTGCCCAGCGCAACTCCCGCCTGATTCGGGACGATGCCAGCGCTTATGTCTGGGCGCGCATTTTGCGCTATCTGATCTGGGCGCTGGGTGCTCTGTTGGCACTCAGTGTGCTCGGTGTGCAGATGACGTCCCTCTGGGTCGTGGGTGGGATTATCGGTTTCGGTATCGGTTTCGGGTTGCAGAATCTGTTCAACAACCTGATCTCCGGTATTGTGCTGATGCTGGAAAAAACCCTGAAGATCGGCGACTTCGTCGATCTGGAATCCGGCGTGCGCGGCCACGTGCTCGAAATCGGTATGCGCTACACCCGCATCAACACCAACGACGGTGTCGATGTGATTGTACCCAACAGCGAATTCACCAGTAGCCGTGTGGTCAACTGGACCTTCGACGACCGCCTGCGGCGCATGCGCATTCCTTTTTCCGTGGCCTATGGCACCAACAAAGACACCGTAAAAGAAGCCGGAATACGCGCCGCGAATGCCGTCGACAGCACCTTTGACGACGACACCCACAAAACCGATGTCTGGCTGGTCAACATGGGTGAATCCGGCCTCGATTTTGTGCTCGCCGTCTGGGTCGGCCCCCATCACGTCGGCCGACCCGCCAACACTCAGGCCCGTTACCTGTGGGCCATCCACGACGAGCTCGAGCGCGCCGGCATCGCGATCCCCTTTCCCCAGCGGGATGTGCATCTGCGCTGGCAGGATGATGAAGAGCGGGAGAAAAAGGTGTTGTATGGGGGAGATTGAGTGTTATTCCGGCTTAATGAGAGTACTGACGAACCATCGAGAGCACCGGCATGGTGCCCTCGACGAGCAGCGGCTTAGAACCTATAGCCGTGCAACCTTCCCTCATCGCTCACGCCAATAACCTGCCGGGCGTCGCCTTCGATCGCAAAGCCGTTGGTTAGGTCACCGAAGTAGGCCCTATCGTTCCCCAAGCGCACCACCGGACTGGAGGCGCCAGTATTCAGGTTCACGCGCTGGGCATTCCGTAGCGGGGTTTGCAACACCAGACTGTCGCCGTGGCGGCGGTACTGGCTGACCCGGTCGGTACTGGTCGCGTACAGCTGAGTGCCGTTGCTCATGTCCAGTCCCAGTGTGGCTTCGCTGCCGACCACCACCAGTGTGTTGTTGAGCTGCTCTGTCCCCAGGAGTAAACCACTGCCCACATCGGAGTGATTGAGGCGGTAGCGTTGCTCGCCCGTGGCCAGGTCCAGGCCATTGACATGCTCGCGCTCAACCACAATGACCAGATCACCCTCCACCAGCGGCTGGCTGACCACCATCGGGCCCGTGCGCCAGGTTGAGGCCAGGCCTTCCTGTTGCCACAGGGTGGCACCGGTGTCGGTATCCAATGCCCGCACACCGACGCTGCCATCGAATATCCGGCCGTGACCGGTAACCAGCACTTTCCCCTGATGCACGCTCAGACCATTGTACTGGCCGCGAGCAGCCTCGCTGGCCCAGAGCCTTTCGCCCGTGTGCAGGTCACGTCGTTCCACACGGGCATTGGGAATCACTGCCGCATCACCCAGCATACCGCCGAGCGCACCGGCGGCGCCGCCGGCCTCTGCGCTGGCGATATAGACGCTGCCGCCGTCCAACACGATATGGTGGTCGTTTTCATCACGCCGGTTATTCTCGGCCTGCCACAGCTTGTCGCCATTGCTCAGGTCGAAGGCCTCCAGAGGGCTGCCGTCTACCAGGGCGACATCGCCCTCAATGATCAAGCCACCGGTGCGGCTGCCGCTGTGTTGAGCCAGCCAGCGGAGCTGCCCGTTGGGGCGGATACGCGCCAACGAATCGCCTTGTGAAAAGGACAGATCCGCAATACTGGTGTGCCCGCTGAGCACAAGATAATCCCCGTTCGGCAAGACTTTCACGTCAGCAATGCCGGCACCGTGGAAGTCTGCAAAACGCGCCTTTACCTGGCCGGTGCGCGGGTCCATCATCAGCAGTCCGTCGAAGGTCTTGAAAAAGACATCCTGCGAACCGGGAATTTCGTGCACCACGCGCTCCATGAATGCCGCCATACGCTCGCGCCGCTCTTCGGGACTCTCCGCTTCATGGTCGGCGCCCAGGGCTCCGGCCAATGCCCGTCCTGCACGGCCCGCCGCCTCTTGGATCAGGCCCTCATATTTACTCAGGCTGTAGGCATAGTCGGAGGATGCCCACAGTTGCTCACCACTGCGCGCATCCACGGCAACAATACGTTCCTGTGCTTTGCGGTAGTCAAACATCCAGAAAGTGGACGACGCCTCAAGTGCGGCAATGTCGTAGACATCGGACCAGAGCAGAGAGTTAAGGGAAACTGCCTCGGTTCGACCTCCGGTCTCCACCTCTACACCGACGCTCGTGCCGCCGCGCAGGAAGGCATCCCAAAACGACTCGGGGAAGGCGGCCACTCGCTGGCCATCGCTGGCATCGAGCAGGTACACGGACTTATTACTGGACACCACCAAGCGCTGAGCGTCGTCCATTACATGCAGTGAGCCCAGCGGTGCCACCCGCATATCGGCCTGCCAGGCGGGCTCGATATCTGAAGGGGCGAGTGTTGCGCAGGCGCTGACAAAAATTACAGGCACGCACAGCCGTGCGAATTGTTTTAAAGGCTTCATGATTAAAAGATCCGATTGTGTGCGGTGAACTCACCGGTGATGTTGATGCTGTCGCCAACACATCCCTCAGCCGTGCAGTAGTCTTCCCAGTAAAGATCGGCGACGAACGTGCCGCTCACCGTATCGGCATTGGATTCCGTGATGGTAAGGGTCCCCGTGTGGGTATCCATATCAGACGCATATTCGGTGCTATCCGTGAAACCGCCTTCACCGATGTGGGTAAAAATGGCGTTAAACACTTGGGTGCTGTTGGCTTCGAAGCCAATGTCGTAAGTGCCGACTTCCGGCCGGGCGATACCGTCGCCACCCGCATCGAATGACTCAACCGAAATGGTCAGGCTGAATGATTGGCTGCCGTCGGCACCGTCATGGCCACTCAGCTCCCAAGAGGCGCCTTCGACACCGAAGTCATCAAACTCCATATAATGGAAATCCATCATTCCGCTGAACTGGCCCGTGACGGCACCAGAGGC
Source organism: Marinimicrobium alkaliphilum (assembly GCF_003259155.1). Taxonomy (GTDB): domain Bacteria; phylum Pseudomonadota; class Gammaproteobacteria; order Pseudomonadales; family Cellvibrionaceae; genus Marinimicrobium_A; species Marinimicrobium_A alkaliphilum. The sequence goes on along the minus strand of NZ_QGMQ01000006.1, from coordinate 119,972 downwards.
CGTGAGTGTGACCTGACCGAGCTCACCACCGGAATCTCCACCGGTGTTATCACTGCTCGAGGAGCTGCTGCTCTCGCCACTACCGCCGTTGCCAGGCGGGGTCTCCGTGGAGCTGCTTCCTCCGCAACCGACCACGGTCAGCGCGAAGAAGAATAAGGACATAACCAGCGTTTTATAGCGCATTTTTCTTTCCCTCGAAGTTTATCGACCTTCCCAGTGAAGGTTTCTTGCGCGCGCAGTGTAGGCCAGCGCACCTTACATCCGGCTTACAGGGGCGGATATCGAGGGGGGAGCGCTAGCGCAAGCTTTGGACGAACACCGCGAGAATCAACAGTGGGCAGATGACCCGTACATACACCGGCCAGATTTTCCAGAACAGGGTGCGCTCAATGCCCGGGTGGCCTTCGCGCATTTCTTCCAGGAGTTTATCCCGATGCAGGACCCAGCCGGCGAACAGGCACAGTGCCAGGCCCAATAGGGGTTGGCCGAAGCGGGTGGCGACCACGATGGTCAGGTCGAAGAGGGCGTCCATATTGAAAATCAGCAGGGTGCTGAGGCCAAAAATCGCGAGACTGACCAGGGGGGTAATCAGGGTGCGCGGGCGGCCAGTGATTTCGGTGAGGGTGGCTACGGGGACCTCGAGCATGGAAATGGCGGAAGTGAGCGCGGCGATGGTCATCAAGGCAAAGAATGCCAGGGCCACCCAGGGGCCGGCGGCGCCCATGCCGTCGAACAGGCTCGGCAGCACCTGGAAGATCAGTGCGGGGCCGGCGAGCAGGTTGCCGTCTTCGCCAAAGATGGTGGCCCCCTGAGCCTGGGCCACATACATGGCGGGGATTACCAGCAGCCCGGCGATAAAAGCGATGCTGGTGTCGAGCAGGGTCACTTCCACGCCCAGGCGCGGCAGGCTGTCGTCGCGCTTCAGGTAGGAGCCGTAGATGAGCATGGCGCCGGCACCCAGGGACAGGGAGAAAAACGCCTGGCCCATGGCGCCGAGTAGCAGGTCCGGATCGGTGATGCGGGAAAAGTCCGGAATCAGGTAGGTGCGCAACCCGTCGCTGGCCCCCGGTTGTTGCAGGACATAGACTATCAAGCCGATCAGAATGGCGGCCAGCAGCGGCATCAGGCGGGTACACCAGGCCTCGATGCCCTGCTCGATGCCCCGGGCGATGACCCAGGCACAGAAGGCAGAGAAGACAAAACACAGCAGCAGGTTGCGGGTGAAACCGTCGGTGACAAACCACTGTCCGAGGGCGTCGGCGCCGATCAGGCTGGCGCCCGGTTCGATAAAGGCACCCAGCATCCAGCCCGCGACAATGGTGTAAAAACCCAGAATCAGGCTCGCGACCAGCAGCCCCATCCCCCCGGTGATCCACCCTGCCCAGCGCTTCCAGGGCGTGGGTGAAAGCCCGCCCAGCGCCGTGACAATATTGCTGCGGGCGTAGCGCCCCAGAGTGATTTCGGCCATCAGGGCGGGGTAGGCCACCACGAAGGCCAGCACCAGATACACCAGTACAAAGGCGGCGCCACCGTTGTTGGCGGCTTGCGTGGGGAAGCCCCAGATATTGCCCAGGCCGACGGCGGACCCGGCAGCGGCCATGAGAAAGCCGATTTTGGAACTGAATTGTCCGCGCGCCTGGGTCATGGAGCGTCCTTGGGTAAGGGGTCGTCAAAAGCAGCCATTGTAGCCCCTTCGCCCCGCGGGGCAAAACGCCTCAACCGGTGTGCTGGAGGTCGGCGGCGATACGCAGGGACTGGAGGCGGTCCTGGTGATGGTAAAAGCTGCTGGAAAAAATCAGCTCGTCGGCGCCGGTCAGATCGATCACCGCCTCAAGTTGCTCGCGCACGCTGTCCGGCCCGCCGACCACAGCGTAGTCGTGAAAGCTGTCGACACTCTGGCGTTCGCCCGGCGTCCAGAGGCCTTCCATACTCGCCACCGGGGGTTTCAGGCGCAGACTTTCGCCGCGCACCAGGGACAGGATGCTCTGCTGCATGGTCGTAAACAGGGTGCGGGCACGCTCATCGGTATCCGCAGCGGCAAAGGGGATGGCGACCGCCACGTAGGGTTCGGTCAACGCCTCAGAGGGCGTGAAGCTGGCGCGATACACATGCAGGGCTTCAATCAGATGGCGCGGAGCGAAGTGCGCTGCAAAGGCGTAAGGCAGTCCGCGCTGTCCCGCGAGCTGGGCGCTGAACAGGCTTGAACCCAATAGCCACACCGGCACCCGGGTGTCGCACCCCGGGCGTGCCAGGACCCGCTGACCCGCTTGGGCCGGACCGAGAAAGGCCTGCAGCTCCGCCAGTTGCTCGGGAAAGTCGTCAACACTGTCATCGCGCCGTCGGCGCAGGGCGCGGGCGGTGGCCATGTCCGAGCCGGGGGCGCGGCCGATGCCCAGGTCGATGCGCTCGGGGAACAGCTCGGCCAGAGTGCCGAAGGCTTCGGCGACGGTCAGGGGCGGGTGGTTGGGGAGCATGATACCGCCCGAACCGACACGGATATGGTGCGTGGCAGCGGCCACCTGGCCGATCAGCACCGCGGTGGCAGAGCTTCCGATGCCGTCCATATTGTGGTGTTCCGCCAGCCAAAAACGCCGGTAACCCAGGCGTTCAGCTTCCCGGGCGGTGTCCACCAGTTCGGCGTAGGCTTCGGCATAGCTGCCGTTGTCGCGCAGGTGCGCGAGGTCCAGCAGGGAAAAAGGGGTGGAAGCGATCAGAGACATCAGGGGCTCCCGTCGTTGAGTGGCGGTGCGCCTAGCGCACCGTGTGTTGCATGATCCGCTGTTTCTGCCGGTTCCAGTCGCGCTCCTTTTCGGTTTCGCGCTTGTCGTGCTCCTTCTTGCCCTTGCCCAGGGCGATTTCGCATTTCACCAGGTGGCCTTTCCAGTAGAGCGCGGTAGCGACCACCGCGTAGCCTTTCTGCTCAGCGGCCTCCTGGAACTTGGCGAGCTCGCGCTTCTTGAGCAGCAGCTTGCGGGTCCGGGTGGGATCGGTCACAAAGTGAGTCGAGGCGGTGGCTAGCGGTGTGATCTGGGCACCCAGGAGCCAGGCCTCGCCGTTCTTGAACAGCACATAAGTGTCGGTCAGCTGAACCTTGCCTTCGCGCAGGCTTTTGACTTCCCAGCCCAGCAGCGAGATACCGGCCTCGGTGCGTTCGGTCAGGTGATAGTCAAACTTGGCGCGCTTGTTCAGGGCAATGGTGTTGCTGCCTGCCTGCTTCTTTTTGGCCATAGGGGCGTATATCAACCAGTGGGTGAATGAAACCGCGCATTATAGCCACTTAGGGTGGGCAGTGTCTCGGTTTGCCTTTATCCGCGCGGGTAAATCCCGCTACAATCACGGTTTTGCGCGCCTGACCAGCACGAGGACTCACGCTTGAAGCATCCGCAGCGACAACACGCCATCTGGGGCCATCGGGGGACCTTTATCCTCGCGGCCACCGGTTCGGCGGTGGGTCTCGGTAATATCTGGAAGTTTCCCTATGTTGCCGGTGAGAATGGCGGAGGCGCCTTTGTTCTGCTCTACCTGCTGGGTATTGTGCTGGTGGGGGTGCCGATCATGGTGGCCGAGGTGCTTATGGGCCGTCGGGCTCGGGCCAACCCCATTGGCGCTGTGGGAGCCGTCAGTGCCGAATCCGGGCGCTCACCCCTGTGGTCGGCGATCGGCTGGTGTGGGGTCATTACCGCCTTTCTGATCCTTTCCTACTACAGCGTCGTTGCCGGCTGGACCCTGGAGTATGTCAAAGCGGCGGTCACCGGTCAGTTCGCCGGTCAGAGCGGTGAGCAGGCCGGTGCGGTCTTTTCCGCTTTGTTGGCGGACCCCTACCGCCTGGTGCTCTGGCAGAGCGTTTTCATCGCCATGACCGCGATCGTGCTGGCCTTCGGTGTCACTCGCGGGCTGGAGACGACGGTGCGGGTACTGATGCCGTTGCTGTTTGTGCTCCTGTTGGTGATGCTGGGCTATGCCGTACAGGTCGGCGATTTTGGCGCCGCAGTCCGGTTCCTGTTCAGCTTCAATGTCAGCGACCTGTCCTGGGCCAAGGCTTCGGTGGCGTTGGGTCACTCCTTCTTCACCCTGAGCCTCGCGATGGGTGCGATCATGGCCTATGGCTCCTACATGCCCAAGCGTGCCTCCATCGGCAAGACGGTCTTTGCCGTGGCCGGGTTGGATACCTTGGTGGCGCTGGTGGCGGGGTTGGCGATCTTTCCCATTGTTTTCGCCACCGCCGGGATCGAACCGGGCGAAGGGCCGGGATTGATGTATATCAGCCTGCCTGTGGCCTTTGGTAGCATGCCCGCAGGGGTGCTGTTTGGCAGTGTGTTTTTTGTGCTGGTCACTTTGGCCGCCTGGAGTTCCACAATCTCCCTGCTTGAGCCTCTGGTCGCCTATATCAACGAACGCTTCGGCCTTGCCCGTCCGCTGGCGACCCTGGCCATTGCGTTCGCCGCCTGGCTGCTGGGCCTGGGGACGGTGTTGTCCTTTAACGTCTGGGAGGGGCAGCAGTGGTTGCTCGGGCGCAACTTCTTCGGGTTGCTGGACTTCTTTACCATCAATGTCATGCTGCCACTGGGCGGCCTGTTGATGGCCATCTTCGTCGGCTGGCGGGTGCTGCCGCGCTACAGCCGGCTTGAGTTACGTCAGGAGCCCGCCTGGATGTACAATGCGTGGCTTTGGGCGTTGCGCTACCTGGCCCCGCCGGCGGTCCTGGTGATCATGATCGCCAGTATTTATGCCGAGCTGGCCCCCTGATAACGGAGTGATTTTGACAAATCGTATTGAACGCACGGCTCTGGTGAATTACTCACCGCAACAAATGTTCGAGCTGGTGAACGCTATCGAGACCTACCCGGAATTTATGGAGGGGTGTCGTTCCGCCGAGGTTCTGGCCCGGGGCGATGACTGGCTGGAGGCGCGCCTGGAGCTGAGTGCTGCGGGGATCAGTCAGGACTTCATCACCCGCAACCGCCTCGACCCGCCGCACCAGATGACCATGAGCCTGGTCGAGGGACCCTTTTCTCTGTTTGAAGGCTGCTGGAGTTTCAGTGAACTGGAAAACGGGTGCGAAGTGGGTTTCAAGCTGGAGTTTGCCCTTAAAAATCGCCTGCTGGGTATGGCCGTGGGTAAGGTTCTGGAAGTCATGGCGAGCCACCAGGTGGACGCGATCTGCGCCCGGGCGCGCCAGGTTTACGGTGTCGCTCCGGCGCACCCATAAGCCCCCGTTTACGAGAGAGCAATGATGGCAGATGTGGATTTGATTACCGTGGAAGTGGCCTATGCGTTGCCCCACGAGCAGAAGATCATCGAAGTGTTGGTAGAACCGGGCACCACTGCGTTCCAGGCGGCAGTGCGTTCAGGCATTACCCGGCACTTCCCTGATCTGGACCTGGAGAGCGCCAAGATGGGGATTTTTGGTCAGGCGTTGGGCACCAAGGGCCTGAAGCCGCCCAAAGAGCACGAATTGCAGCCAGGGGATCGTGTAGAAATCTACCGCCCGCTCACCGCTGACCCCAAAGAGGTGCGCCGAAAGCGGGCGGAGAAAGCCAAAAACGCTTAGAGTTCGGGGCCGTCCATCAGTGGCTCGATCTGCTCGGGCTCCTCGGTGGTCAGGTCAATATCGCCGCTCGCCGCTGCGTCGCCAGTGGCAATGGGCTGATAGTCACCTTCCATCCGGGCCAGGGTATCCTCTTCAAAATAGAGGGTCATATGGCGCTCGGTGAAGTCGCCGTTGGCTCGACGCATACTGTAGTAGTAATCCCAGCGGTCGGGGTTGAAGGTGTCAATAAGCAGGGGGTTGCCCAGCACAAAGGCCACCTGGCGTTTGGTCAAGCCCATTTCCAGCTGGTCGAGCATCTCCTCGGTGATGATGTGGCCCTGCTGGATATTGAATTTATGCACGCCGGGAAACTGAAAGGTACAGGCGCTGGTCAGAATGAGCAGCGCAGAAATCAGTGCCACGCGGCGCCATTGCTGTATGATTGCGAGTGAATACACGAAAAACTTCCACTTATCAGAATGAAACGGGATAATACCTGATCAACGTAAACGCTGAGAAGGGCTTGGGTGAAATCAATGACCGACGAAAACCAGGAACTGCGTAAAGCTGGCCTTAAAGTAACCTTGCCGCGCGTAAAAATTCTGCAAATGCTCGAAACCGCTGAAGAGCATCATATGAGTGCAGAGGACGTCTACAAGGCCCTGATTGAGTCCGGTGATGACGTCGGTTTGGCCACCGTTTACCGGGTGCTGACCCAGTTCGAGAGCGCCGGCCTGGTGATGCGCCACAATTTTGATGGCGGTCACTCGGTGTTTGAGCTCGCGCGGGGCGAGCACCACGACCATATGGTGTGTATTGACTCGGGCAAGGTGATCGAGTTCCATAACGAGGAGATCGAGCGATTACAGCAGAAAATCGCGGAAGAGCATGGATTCGAGCTCGCTGACCATAATCTGGTGCTGTACGTGAAGCCCAAGAAGGGTTCGTAAGCCGCTTTCCGATCGGGCTGGGTGCCTCAGCTGTCGGATTACGCTGCGCTAATCCGACCTACTCAAGCAATGGCGCGGTTTTCGGGGTTGGGTGGTGTTTTGTCGGATTACGCCCTGCGGGCTAATCCGACCTACGTGAACAATGGCACGATTTTCGGGGTTGGGTGGTGTTTTGTCGGATTACGCCCTGCGGGCTAATCCGACCTACGTGAACAATGGCGCGGTTTTCGGGGTTGGGTGGTGTTTTGTCGGATTGCGCCCTGTGGGCTAATCCGACCTACACGAACAATGGCACGCTGTTTCCAGTAGGTCGGATTAGCGCAGCGTAATCCGACATCTGAGGCAATCATCTCTCAACCCGCGTCCCTGATCTCTGGCACCCATCTCTCCGCCCGTGTTCCTTAATCCACCCTCATCCTCACGACGCCAAAATCTCCCTCGCGTGGGCCAGCGACTGCTCGGTCACGTTCATTCCCCCGAGCATGCGCGCAATTTCCTCCACCTTGGCATCACCTTCCAGCGGCACCAGGGTCGACTCGGCGCTGTCCTTGCGGGTGGTCTTGCACACCTGCAGGTGCTGGTGGCCTTTGCTCGCGACCTGCGCCAGGTGGGTCACGCAGATTACCTGGCCGCGCTTCCCCAGCTCCCGCAGCAGCAGTCCCACTACATCCCCGGTGGCGCCGCCAATACCCACATCCACCTCGTCAAATACCAGGGTGGGGGTGGCTGACGTCTGCGCCGTGACCACCTGAATGGCCAGGCTGATGCGCGACAGCTCACCGCCGGACGCAACCTTGTTGAGTGGGCGCGCCGGTTGGCCGGGGTTGGTGCTGATCAGAAACTCGATCTCTTCCAGGCCGTGCAGGCCCGGCTTCTCGGTCTGGGGCGTGAGGGCCACTGTCAGGGTGGCCGCCTCCATCGCCAGGGCTTTGAGCTGCTTGTTGACCGCGCGGGCCAGCTTGTCCGCTGCTTTCTGGCGCTCGCCCGAGAGTTTCTGCGCCAGCGTCCGGAAGTGAGTCTCAGCCTCGTTGACCTGAACTTCAAGCTGGTCGAGCCGTTCGTCGCCACCTTGCAGGTTCTCCAGCTCTTCGCTCAGCTGCCGGGTCAGTTCGGGCAGCTCGGCTGGCTGGATGCGGTGCTTGCGTGCGACCTCGTAAAGCGCCGTGAGGCGTTCCTCCACCTGCTGCAAGCGATCCGGGTCGATGTTGAAGCTGTCGATATGGTGCTCGATTTCGCGCCCGGCTTCTTCCACTTGAATCTGGGCGCTGGTGAGCAACTGCTCGGCTTCCTGCAGCGCGCTGGATTTCTCCGGCATGCGCTGCAAGACCTGTAGCGCCCGGTGCAGCTGGGTGCCCAGGCCTTGTTCGTCGTCGTTGCACAGGCCGAGCACTTGATGGCTCGACTGCAGAATTTCCTCGGCGTGGGCGAGGCTGCGCTGCTCGCTTTCGAGCTCGTCCAGCTCGCCTTCTTTCAGGTCCAGTTGGACCAGCTCCTCGACCTGATAGCTCAGGAGCTGATAGCGAGCACTCACTTCGGCGGCGTTGTCGCGCAGATGCCGGTAGCGCTCATCGAGCTGCTGCCAGTCGCGCCAGCCCTGGCGTACCTCGCGCGCCAGAGCGCTCTGGCCGGCAAACTCATCGAGCAGGCGCCGGTGAGTGTCTTTTACCAGCAGGGACTGGTGCTCGTGCTGGCTGTGCAGGTCGATCAGCATTTCGCCCAGGGTGCGCAGTTGTTGGAGGGTTACGGGCTGGCCGTTGATAAAGCCCCGGGAGCGGCCATCGGCGTTGATCACCCGGCGCAGCAGGCAGTCTTCGGGGTGGTCGGGCTGTTGCAGATCGTGCTCTTCCAGCCAGTGCTGGGCGCGGGCGATCCTGCTCAGGTCGAAATGGGCGTGGATATCGGCGCGTTTTGCGCCGGTTTTGACCCGCCCGCCATCGGCGCGATCACCCAAGGTGAGGCCGAGCGCATCGAGCACAATCGACTTGCCCGCGCCGGTTTCCCCGGTGATCACCGTCATGCCCGGCTTGAGCTCCAAATCCAGGCGCTCGACCAGGGTAAATTGCTGAATACTGAGATGTGTAAGCATGCGTGAGTCTCCTCACCCGGTAATTGTCTGGTTATTTATACAGGTTTTTGCGGCGCTCTGCCAGATCCCGGGTAAATTTTCCGGGGGTGCCTTGAATCCGGTCAGCAGGCCCCCATATCGGTAAGCACATCACTCTTTGAACGGCCCGGCGCCGAGCGCGCGGCCGGCTAACCAACGTAGCGGAGAACGACGTGGCGAAAGACGACTATCAGCAAGCAGCGGAGGCCGAGGCGGCTGACGCCCCCGACGCGCCAGAGCAGACCGGTAGCGGGGAGCAGGAAGGCGAACCGGTTGACGTGTCCCCCGAGGCTCTGCAGGCCCAACTGGCGGATTTGACCCAGGCCCTGGTGACGGCCAAGGAGGACGCCCTGCGCGCTCAAGCCGAGGCCCAGAATGCCCGCCGTCGAGCGGAGCAGGACATCGAAAAGGCACACAAATTTGGCCAGGAAAAGCTGGTACAGGATCTGTTGCCGGTAGTGGACAACCTGGAGCGGTCGCTGGCCGCCATCGACCAGAGCGACGAAAGCTTCAAGGCGGTGATTGAGGGCATCGAGCTGACCCACAAGTCCTTTGTGGACACCCTGCTAAAGCACAACGTGCACCCGATCAATCCCGAGGGCGAGCCCTTTGACCCCCAGCTCCATCAGGCCATGACTATGGTGCCCAGCGCTGATGTCGAGCCCAATACGGTGGTCAATGTGTTTCAGAAGGGCTACACCCTGCACGGTCGCCTGGTGCGCCCGGCGATGGTGGTGGTGGCCAAGGCCCAGGATTAAGCTTTTCGCGAATCGGCCTTGAAAACCGCCAAAACGCGCCAATATAGAGAGTAACCGTTCACGAACGGACCCGAATTCATAGCAAGCCGCCCACCAGCGCGGCGCGAGCAAACCTTTTTAGGAGACAGTTATTATGGGCAAGATCATCGGTATTGACCTGGGGACCACCAACTCCTGTGTTTCGATCATGGAAGGTGGCAAATCCAAAGTTATTGAGAACGCCGAAGGCGATCGCACCACACCGTCGATTGTGGCGTTTACGGATGACAGCGAGATTCTGGTAGGCCAGAGCGCCAAGCGCCAGGCCGTCACCAATCCGCACAACACCCTGTACGCCGTCAAGCGCCTGATCGGACGCAAATTTAAAGACGACGTCGTGCAGAAAGACATCAAGATGGTGCCGTACAAAATTGTCGAAGCCGACAACGGCGATGCCTGGGTAGAGGTTAAGGGCGACAAGAAAGCGCCGCCGCAAATCTCGGCCGAAGTGCTGAAGAAGATGAAGAAGACCGCCGAGGATTACCTGGGCGAGAAAGTGACCGAAGCGGTAATCACCGTGCCGGCCTACTTCAACGACTCTCAGCGTCAGGCCACCAAGGACGCCGGTAAAATTGCCGGACTCGACGTCAAGCGCATCATCAACGAACCGACGGCGGCGGCACTGGCCTACGGTATGGACCAACAGAAAGGCGATCGCACCATCGCGGTTTTTGACCTCGGTGGCGGCACCTTCGATATTTCCATTATCGAAATTGCCGACGTCGATGGCGAGCACCAGTTCGAAGTGCTGTCGACCAACGGTGACACCTTCCTGGGTGGTGAAGACTTCGATATGCGCCTGATCGAATACCTGGCAGCCGAGTTCAAGAAAGACCAGGGCATCGACCTGCACAACGATCCGCTGGCTCTGCAGCGCCTGAAAGAGGCCGCGGAGAAAGCCAAAATTGAGCTGTCTTCCAGCCAGCAGACGGAAGTCAATCTGCCGTACATTACCGCAGACGCGACCGGTCCCAAGCACTTGGTGGTAAAACTGAGCCGCGCCAAGCTCGAATCACTGGTTGAAGAGCTGGTCGACCGTTCACTGGAGCCGGTAAAAATGGCCATCAAAGATGCGGGCGTATCGGTCAACGATATCAGTGACGTGATCTTGGTGGGCGGCCAAACCCGCATGCCGCTGGTGCAGAAGAAAGTCTCCGACTTCTTCGGCAAAGACCCGCGTAAAGACGTCAACCCGGATGAGGCAGTGGCCATGGGCGCAGCGATTCAGGGCGCGGTATTGGCCGGCGACGTCAAAGACGTACTGCTGCTGGACGTGACCCCGCTGACCTTGGGTATCGAAACCATGGGTGGTGTGGCCACACCCTTGATCGACAAGAACACCACCATCCCGACCAAAAAGTCGCAGGTGTTCTCCACCGCCGACGACAACCAGACCGCAGTGACCATTCACGTGGTACAGGGCGAGCGCAAACAGGCGTCCCAGAACAAATCCCTGGGCCGTTTCGATCTGGCAGATATTCCGCCGGCACCGCGCGGCGTGCCGCAGGTAGAGGTGACCTTCGACATCGACGCCAACGGTATTCTCAACGTGAGCGCGAAAGACAAGGCGACCGGCAAAGAGCAGTCCATCGTCATTAAAGCCTCCTCGGGCCTGAACGATGAAGAAATTGAAAAAATGGTGAAAGACGCCGAGGCCAACGCCGAAGCGGACCGCAAGTTTGAGGAAATGGTTACCGCGCGCAACACCCTGGAAGGGCTGGTGAACGCGACCCAGAAAACCTTGAAAGAAGCGGGCGATAAAGCCACTGACGACGAGAAGTCGGCGATTGAAACAGCTGTGACCGAAGCCGAAGAAGCGCTTAAGGCGGATGATCTGGACAAGATCAAAGCGGCAACTGACAAGTTGACCGAAGCTTCGGGCAGCCTGGCGCAGAAGATGTACGCCGAGCAGGCCGGTCAGGCTGAAGGTGCGGCTGATGCGACCCAGGGTCAGAGCCATGAGGCGGACGACGGTGCTGTCGACGCTGAGTTCGAAGAAGTCAAAGACGACGAGAAAAAGTAAGCCGGGCGCGAGGCCGGTGCCGGCCGGCCTCGGCCGCTGTTACGGCAATGGATATGACAATGCGGGCCCGGCCCGCATTTGTTGTTTCAGATGATACAAACCAGAAAGCGAATTGAGCATGGCTAAACGCGACTATTACGAAATACTGGGCGTCGACCGCGACGTGTCGGCGGCAGACCTGAAGAAGGCCTACCGCCGGGTAGCAATGAAGCATCACCCGGATCGCAACCCGGGTGACAAGGCCGCCGAGGACAAGTTCAAGGAGGCCAGCGAGGCCTATGAAGTTCTGTCGGACGCACAGAAACGCGCGGCCTACGACCAGTACGGCCACGCCGGCGTCGATCAGAATGCCGGCATGGGCGGCGCGGGTGCCGGAGCCGGTGGTTTTGGCAACTTCAGCGATATTTTTGGCGATGTGTTTGGCGATATTTTCGGCGGTGCGGGCGGCGGCCGCGGTCGCGGCGGCCCGAGTCGCGGCGCGGACCTGCGCTATACCCTCGACCTGAGCCTGGAGCAGGCGGTGCGCGGCACCACGGTGCAGATCAAAGTGCCGACCCTGGTGGCCTGTGACACCTGTGATGGCAGCGGTGCCAAAAAAGGCACCTCGCCCAAAACCTGTACCACCTGTGGCGGTATCGGTCAGGTGCGTATGCAGCAGGGCTTCTTCTCGGTGCAGCAGACCTGCCCCACCTGCCGCGGTCGCGGCACTATCATTACCGACCCTTGTGATGCCTGTCACGGCCAGGGCCGAAAGGAAGAGACCAAGACGCTCTCGGTCAAGGTGCCTGCCGGTGTCGATACCGGTGATCGAATCCGCTTGAGCGGTGAAGGTGAGGCGGGTATGGATGGCGGCCCGGCCGGGGATCTGTATGTGCAGGTGAGCGTGCGCGAGCACGAAATCTTCACCCGCGACGGCAACAATCTCTACTGCGAAGTGCCCATCGACTTTGTCGACGCGGCGCTCGGCGGCGAGCTGGAAGTACCTACCCTCGATGGCCGAGTGAAACTGAAGGTCCCGGCGGAAACCCAGACCGGCAAACTGTTCAAATTGCGCGGCAAGGGCGTCACTCCGGTGCGCGGCGGCGCTACCGGGGACCTGCTGTGCCGCGTGGTCGTGGAGACACCGGTCAACCTCACCAGTAAGCAGAAAGACCTGTTGCGGGAGTTTCAGAACACCACCAAAGGCGGCAAAAACTCCCCGCGCCAGCGCAGCTGGTTCGACGGCATGAAAAACTTCTTTGGGGATATGAAAATCTAGAGTGGGTGCGCCCGGTAGTGTTTGCGCCGGGCGCTTCAATAGCCGGGGTAGCGCGCCATGGTTCTGCGGGCCAGCCGCTCCTTCGCCCGTCTGACCCAGGGCCCGGCGAAGATCCACTGGCCCCAATGGGTCAGCGCTTGCTCGCTGCCCAAATCCACCCAGGTGCGTGCGGTTTTGAACGGGCCTGATTTCAGGGCTTCGCCTTTGAGGCACGCATTCAGGTTGTGGGCCAGGCGCTGGCTTTGTTGTTCCAGCGATGCGTTGGCCAGGCTCAGCGGGGGCGCTGCCGGGTTGAGTGCCACATCGCCGACGGCGAAGAGCTTCTCGCAGCCCTTGACCTGAAGAGTGGATTCCACAGTCAGCCGACCGCTGGCATCGGCCGTCAAGCCCGAGCTTTCCAGCCAGGCGCCGCCACCGCTTGCGTTCAATAAAATCACCTGATCCAGACGCAGCAGTTGCTGGTGCTCGCTCAGCACCCGGTCGCTTTCAATGGTGCCAATGGGAAAGCGGGTATGGATACGCACTTTTTGTTGGTAGAGCGTGAGTGCGACCCGCAGTTGCAGCGCGCGCTCAGTGTCCGCAGGCAGATCCGAGCCGGTGGTAATCAGGTGCAACTCCACCGGAATGCTCGAGCGCCGATCGTTCTGCACGCTTTCCTGAATCGCCAGCGCCATCTCAATCGCCAGAGACGAATCGCCCACAATACCGAGGCTCAGTGGTCGGGTGCGTTCGCTCAGGTGTTCGCGCAGTTGTTGCCACAGGGGTAAAAAGTGTTGCACCGGAAACAGGCTCAAGGCGTGCTCCTCGGCGCCGGGTAGCGCGGTGATCGGCCGTGCGCCGGTATTGAGTGAGGCGACGGAAAAACCCAGTTCGCGCCCGTCGTCGAGCCAGGCGCGGCGCGCAGCCTGATCAATTCCGGCAATGCGTCCGTAGAGCAGCTCAACGCCCGCGCGTTCACACAGGTGGGCCAGATCGATATGGCATTCACGGAACCGGTACTTTCCACACAGCAGACCCGGCAACATTGGGCCATAGGCCACAAAGCGCTCGGGCGCGACCAGAACAACCCGGTCGTCGGGGAGGTGTTTGAGTAGTCTGTGCAGAAGCAGGTGCCGGTGAGCATGTCCGCCGCCAGCCAGCAGAAGAGTGTTAGCCATTGAAAAGCCGGTACCTCAATCGCGCTTGTTTCAGTACCGAGAGGATACCTGAGCGTTGAGGTCAGCGATAGGGGTTATTCCCGGGCGGGCTGCTGGTGACCGAGCTTGGTGTCGTCGTTTTCTACGTAACCGAACAGGTAGTCGTGCAGAATGTCCACCTGATGCTGGCTGACGTAAGCATCGAGCTCCGCCAGACTGGCCAGGCTGGGGGTGATTGCGGCTTTCTCGTCCGCGCGGTAATCCCGCGTGGTGAGCACAAACGCGTAGCGGGCCCCTTCAGTGTCGTTGGCGGGGCGGTGCATCAGCTGCAGCACGCGAAAATCAAAGTCCATGCACATGCGCATCAGTTGCGGATAATTTGATTCCTGCCGGTTAATAAAGCGAATTTCCCGGCTGGCGAGCAAATCATCTTGGCTGAGTGAGTAACTGGGCATACACTTCCTCTCGGGCGGTTGAGCTGCGTGTGGGCGACCGGTGCTCACGCTCTGTGGTTATGGTCGCAATTACACCACAGGGAGGAGGCCGGAACCTGTGACTCACGTCGCAGAACGGGCGCTCAAAGCGTCAATAAAATGTCGCACAATGTGCCAAAAAAACTGAGGAAAATCGTTATGATTCAGCGGCTGCGCGCCTTTGCGCTGATAGTGCTCGCCCTGACCACACTTGCCGGCTGTCAGAGTTGGTACAACCTGAAGGAGCCTTCGGTGCAGGTGACCGGCTTGCGCCTGCTGCCCTCTCAGGGTTTTCAGCAACGCATCGCCGTGGACCTGAACATTCTGAATCCCAACGACCGGGATTTGTCCCTGCGCGGCATCTCTTATAGTATCGACATCAACAACATCAAGCTGCTCGAAGGTGCCTCTCGCCAGGTGCCCGTGCTCAAGGCTTACGAACAGACGGCAGTGACCCTCGAGGTAACTGCCGGGTTGGTGGAAGCCGTGCGCATTGCCGAGCAGGTGATGCGCAATGGTCTGGGGCAGGGGGTGGACTACCGCCTGGAAGCGCGGCTCGATTTCACGCGCTTTCTGCCGGACATGACCGTGATCGAAGAGGGGCGCGTACCGCTGACGCGCTGAGCCCCGAGACTGACATAACACATCGGGCGGCACCGCCGCCCGAACGCCTTTAATGACGCAGTAACCGACAGGACCCTTCATGAGCCAAGACTCAACCTTGCTCGATGCCGAAGAACGCATCGCCCTTAAGGACTACTCCGAGAAAGCCTACCTCGACTACTCCATGTACGTGATTCTGGACCGGGCCCTGCCGCATATCGGCGACGGCCTCAAGCCGGTCCAGCGGCGTATTGTTTACGCCATGAGCGAGCTGGGCCTGAAGGCCACGGCCAAGTTTAAAAAGTCGGCACGTACCGTGGGTGACGTCATCGGTAAATTTCATCCCCATGGGGACTCGGCCGCGTACGAGGCCATGGTCTTGATGGCCCAGCCCTTCTCCTATCGCTATCCGCTGGTGGATGGGCAGGGCAACTGGGGTTCTCCCGACGACCCGAAATCCTTTGCCGCCATGCGTTACACCGAGTCGCGCCTGGCCCGCTACAGCGAAGTGCTACTGGAGGAGTTGGCCCAGGGCACCGTCGACTGGCAGCCCAACTTTGACGGCACCATGGACGAGCCCGAAGTCCTGCCCGCAAAAGTACCCAACGTGTTGCTGAACGGTACCACCGGTATTGCCGTGGGCATGGCCACGGATATTCCGCCGCACAACCTGCGCGAAGTGGTCGGGGCCTGTGTGCACCTGCTCGACAACCCCAAGGCCAGCCTGGACGAATTGCTCGAGTATGTGCAGGGCCCGGATATGCCCACGGAAGCGGAAATCATCAGCGCCCGTGAAGATATTCGCCGTATTTACCAGACCGGCAAGGGCAGCCTGCGTATGCGCGCGGTCTGGCAAAAAGAAGCTGACACCGGGGATCTGGTGGTCACGGCGCTGCCCCATCAGGTCAGCGGTGCCAAGGTGCTCGAACAGATCGCGGCCCAGATGCAGGCCAAAAAACTGCCCATGGTGGCGGACCTGCGCGACGAGTCCGATCACGAAAGTCCCACGCGCCTGGTGATTACCCCGCGCTCGAACCGGGTCGATGCGGAGCAGGTGATGCAACACCTGTTTGCCACCACCGACCTGGAGCGAACCTACCGCGTCAACATGAACATGATCGGTATCGACGGTCGCCCGGCGGTGAAAACCCTGGATAAAATTCTCGATGAGTGGCTCAAGTTCCGCACCGTCACCACCCGTCGCCGCCTGCAGTTCCGCCTGGACAAGGTGGAAAAACGCCTGCACCTGTTGGAAGGCCTGTTGATCGCCTATCTCAATATCGACGAGGTGATTCACATCATCCGCACCGAGGACGAGCCCAAGGCCGAGCTGATCAAGCGCTTCGGTTTGAGCGACGTTCAGGCCGACTATGTGCTCGACACCAAGCTGCGCCAGTTAGCGCGCCTGGAAGAAGTCAAGATTCGCGCCGAGCAGGAAGAGCTGGAAAAAGAGCGCAACAAGTTACAGAAAACCCTGGATTCGGCCACCCTGCTGAAAAAACTGATCCGCAAAGAGTTGCTGGCCGTGGCCGAGGCCTACGGCGATGATCGCCGCTCCCCCATCGTCACCCGCAAAGAGGCCCAGGCCCTGAGCGAAACCGAGCTGGTAAGTGCCGATCCGGTGACTGTGGTGGTGTCCGAGAAGGGCTGGATTCGCGCCGCCAAGGGCCACGATATCGACCCGGCGGCACTCAGCTACAAAGCCGGAGACAGTTTCAAGTTCGCGGTGCGTGGCAAGAGCAATCAGAGTGTGATCCTGCTCGACTCCACCGGGCGCAGCTACGCGATTACCGCCCACAACCTGCCTTCGGCGCGGAGTCAGGGCGAGCCCATCAGTGGGCGCCTGAATCCTCCCAACGGCGCCACCTTTGAAGGCGCCATGATGGGGCCGGACGAGCAGCGGGTGCTGCTGGCCTCGGACGCCGGTTACGGCTTTGTCGCCAAGCTGGCCGATCTGTCCAGTAAAAACCGCGCTGGCAAGGCCCTGCTGACCCTGCCCAAGGGGGCCCAGGTGCTGCCGCCCCAGGCCGAGGTCAATGTCGGCCAGGACCTGCTCGCGGCGGTGAGTACCGAAGGCCGTCTGCTGGTATTCCCGGTCAGTGAGCTGCCCGAACTCGCCCGGGGTAAAGGCAACAAGATCATGAACATCCCCGGCGCCCGGGTCCAGAGCCGCGAGGAGTATGTGCTCGCGGTGGTGGCCCTGAGCCCGGGGCAGTCACTTACGCTATACTCAGGCAAGCGCCACCTGACCCTCAAGCCCGCCGACCTGGACCACTACCGGGGCGAGCGCGGGCGCCGGGGCAACAAACTGCCGCGCGGCTTCCAGAAGGTCGATCGCGCGCAAGTGACCGAAAAATAACGGGGGCACCCATGAGTGAACTGCGTACCCATGCCCGCACACCCGCGGCCATGCGCCTGAAAATCCGACATGACCGCCTGGGTGAGCTGGTGGTCAACACCCGCGACATTTCCGACGGCGGGGTCTTTGCCGCGATCGACAACCCGGACATTACCGTGGGCGAGCAGGTCCATGCCCAAGTGATGGGCATTGTCGCCGCGCCGGAGCTGACCCTGGAGGTGGTGCGGGTAGCTGAGGACGGCATCGGCTTACGCTTCACCAAATAAGCGAGACCTTCTGCCTGAACCGATCAGCTTTTTTAGCGTCGAAACCCTCATACCGTCAATCGAATACCAGGAGATTTCATGATCAGGTCCCTATGGATGCTTTTTACCGTGGCTTTGTTCTCGCTGGGTCTGTCCGCGCAAGCGGCGGTGGTGCTGCAATACCACCATGTGAGCGAGGATACCCCTCCCTCAACCAGCGTTACCCCCGCCCTGTTTGCGGAGCATATGCAGTACCTGGAAGACAATGACTTCGAGGTGCTGCCCATGATGGACGTGCTGGAAGCCTTGAAGAAGGGCGAGAGCCTGCCCAGTCGTACGGCGGTGATCACCTTTGACGACGCCTATGACTCGGTCTATACCGAGGCTTTTCCGCTGCTGAAAAAACGCGATTGGCCCTTCACCGTATTCGTCAATACCAACCCCATCGATGCCGGGCGCCGGGGCTTTGTCACCTGGGAGCAGATGCGTGATATGGCCGAGCACGGCGGCACCATCGCCAACCACACCGCCGATCACACCTTTATGCCCCGGCTGCGCGACGGTGAAAGCCGCGCCCAGTGGCGCGAGCGAATCACTGACGAGCTGATGGTGGCGGAGAAACGCATCGAGGAGGAGACCGGCCAGAGCGTGAAGGTGCTGGCCTATCCCTACGGCGAGTACGACAATCACGTGAAGGACTTGTTGGGCGATCTGGGGTTTATCGGCTTTGCCCAGAACTCCGGGGCCATTGCGAGTCACAGCGATTTCCTCGCGCTGCCGCGCTACCCCTTTGGCGGGGTATTTGGGGCCATGGATGATTTCCGTACCAAGGCCAACTCCCTGGCGATGCCGGTAACCGATGTGCGTCGCTATCAGGATGAGACCCGGCGTAAGGCTTTTGACGATGTGGTGGTGCCTGCGGGCAGCCGCCCGGTGCTGGTACTTGAGCTTGAGGACGCCAGTATTGCGGGGCGCATCAACTGCTTTGCCTCGCGTCAGGGCGCCATAAAGACCGAGGTGGTCGATGGTACCACCCTGGTGGCCATTGCCAACGAGCCTTTGAGCCCGGGCCGTGTCCAGTACAACTGTACGGCGGGTAGCTCAGAGCGCGGGCGTTTTTACTGGCAATCGCAGCAGTGGCTGGTGACGGACAAGGACGGCAACTGGGTTCACCAGAACTAGCGCTACCGCCAGAGTGCCGCCAGGGCGTTGAGCAGTTGCTCGCGCCGATAGGGTTTGTGCAACAGCGGCAGGTCTGCCAGCTGGTGGCGGTCGCTCAGGGTGTCCAAGGGATTGGAACTTTTCTGATTCCCTTCGGCTTAGTGGAAGTTATAGCAGTCACTCTCGAGCTGCGTTTGTTTGGTTGAACACTGGAAGTCACAGAGACAATACTGGGAATCAGGATGCGCGATATACTCTTATAGTGCTTTCTCCAGATGAGCAGATTTGGTCGGCTCATGCCCCTAATGATCCCTTTCAGGTCGTTACCTTCGTGCCTCCAGTATCAGGAAGCTACCGGTTTAGAATTTTCCGGGTATTCCAACTCAAATACTAACACTAACTTGGAGGCAGACTTGTCAATTCGATGGCAAGCAAGTCCTTGCGCGAGCCTGTGTACAAGCGGCTCGTTCTTTTCTAGGAGAAGTTCATGAGTTTTAATAAATCGATATTTTTAATCGTTGCTTTTGGCCTTCTGGCCGCCTGCGGCGGTTCGGACGATGAGGGGCCCCTCGAAGAGAGTGGGTTGGTCGAGGACAATGGACCGACCGAAGACAACGGCCCGATCGAAGATGATGGTCCTATTGAAGATGATGGTCTGGTCGAAGAGTCCTATACCGCCATAGCGTGCCCGGAAATTTCCCTAAACAGCGGAGCTGGGACGGAAATTGGGGACGCTGACGGCGGCCTGAGTGAGCGGGTGGACAATGCCCACCGTTTTCGGGAGATCTACCTGGCACTTCAACACTACTCGGAGCCGCCACCACCACCGGAAATTGACTTTTATGAACAGCACGTGCTGGCCTTGGCGTATGGGGGGACGCCCAATCTGGAGTACGAAACGGTAGTGAAGCGCATTGCCGGTGATGATGCGAAAGTCCAGGTTGACTACCTGACAGTAATCCCTGGCTTGGGCTGTGGGGTCCATGACCTTGCGGGCTACTCCTATTGCCTGGTGGCCATCGAGGCGACTGAGCGGGAGGTGGAATTTGTCGGGCGCGAGGAGGTGCGCGATTGTGACTGAATCCATTGGCCTCATTAACGTCGAAAGCCTCATAGTGCCAACGAGCCTTTGAGCCCGGGCCGTGTCCAGTACAACTGTACGGCGGGTAGCTCAGAGCGCGGGCGTTTTTACTGGCAATCCCAGCAGTGGCTGGTGACGGACAAGGACGGCAACTGGGTTCACCAGAACTAGCGCTACCGCCAGAGTGCCGCCAGGGCGTTGAGCAGTTGCTCGCGCCGATAGGGTTTGTGCAACAGCGGCAGGTCTGCCAGCTGGTGGCGGTCGCTCAGGGTGTCCTCGGCAAAGCCTGAGGCCAACAGAACGGGGATATTCGGGTGGTGTTGGCGCAGGTGCCGGGCCAATGCCACACCGTTGGTATCGCCGGGCATGATGATATCCGAAAAAACGCCGTCGAAGCGCCGGTCGAGCAGGGTCAGGGCCTCGTCGCCACTGCCTGCCGTGGTGACCTGATAGCCCGCGCTCTCAAGCATCGCCACGGCCACTTCCCGCAACTGATCATTATCTTCTACCACCAGCAGGTGCCGACCTTCGGCGCTTGCGGCGACTGTCTGCGCGGGAGTCCCGGGCGGCGACGGCTCCGGCGCGGTGTCGGCCTGACCTCGGGAGCGGGGGAGATACACATCGAATCGACTGCCTTCTCCCGGCTCGGAATAGACGGCGATGTAGCCGCCAGACTGCTTGACGAAGCCAAACACGGTGCTCAGGCCCAGTCCTGTGCCTTTGTCCGGGGGCTTGGTGGTGAAGAAAGGATCGAAAATCCGTTCGATATCCTCGGGGGCGATGCCCTCGCCGCTGTCCTCAACGCTGATCACCACATAGTCTCCGGGAGCCACATCGCTGTGGCTGCTGGTGAAGGTCTGGTCGAGTGTGATGTTGCGTGCGCGCAGGCTCAGGCGCCCGCCCTCGGGCATGGCGTCACGGGCATTGAGGGCCAGATTGAGCAAGGCATTCTCCAGTTGGCTCAGGTCGCAGTGGGCCTGCCACAGATCCGCTTCGACATCAAAGCGCAGGTCAACCAGACTCCCGAGTGAGGACTCCAGTATGGGCTTCAGGCCGTCGAGGGCCTCATTGACGGCAATGGCTTCCGGCGCCAGGGGTTGGCGTCGACTGAAGGCCAGCAGGCTCTGGGTGAGGCTGGCGGCGCGCTCGGCGGCCTGGGTGATCAGTTCGCCGGCGCGTTCAACATCCGGGTTGTTTTGGCTCCGAATAAAAAGGGTGTCAGCATTGCCCAGAATGACGGTGAGCAGGTTGTTGAAGTCGTGGGCAATCCCCCCCGTCAAACGGCCGATTGCTTCCATATGCCGGGATTCGCTCAGCGCCTGTGCCAGCTGGCGCTCTTCGGTGACATCGACAAAATACACGGTCAGGCCATCGCGTGAGGGGTAGGCGCGCACTGCCAGCCAGACGTCCCGGGGCTCGTAGTAGGCCTCTACGGACACCGGCGATTGGGTCTCCACGGCCTGGGCGAAGGCCTTGATAAAGGCGCTCGGTTCCTCTTCTTCACAGTAGTCGGTAATGGGCTGGTCGATCAACGACTGTTCGTTCGGACCCAGAATTTCCTGAGCCTTGCGGTTGGCGTAGGTGATGATGAAGTTGTGATCGAGGACCAGGAAGGCGTCGGTAATGCTTTCGACGGTGGTGTTGAGTCGCTCCGCCAGCTTCCGGGCTTCGAGTTCCAGTTGCTTGCTATAGCTAATGTCGATGGAGGAGCCCATCCAGCGCAGGATCTTGCCGGTATCGTCGCGCTCGGGCGTCGCTTGGGTCAGGTGCCAGATATAGTGGCCCAAGTGATGGCGAAGCCGGAATTCGACCCGGTAGTCGGTACCGCTGGCGATCGATTCCAGCCAGACCTTTGTGGTGATCTCCCGGTCGTCCGGGTGCAGTAAACCGAGCCAGTCGGCCAAAGCCTCTTCGCGGGTTTTCCCGGTCAGTTCGCACGCCTTTTTGCCGATGTAATCCACAACCCCGTCAGGTGTCGCGGTCCAGATTTGCACGGGCAGGCTTTCCGTCAGGGATTCAAATTGCTGGCTGCGTTCGATCGCTTCGGCGTGGTGCAAACGCATCAGTGCGATGACACGCCAGTAGTAGTCGATCGCCGTGGCCAGCAGTATTAGTGCCAGACTTGCCCCCAAGCGGTTAGACAGAACCAGCGCCATGGGTGTACCTTCGGGAGCCTCGGCTGAAATTGCCAGTCCAGCCCAAGTGGCGATGACACTGACGCCGGTACTGAGCCAGAGTAGTGGGCGTTGCTGGCGTAGGGCGGCCACCACCACCAACGGCAGATACAGGAAACCGTGGGCGAAACCCAGGGGCGTCAAGGAGTCTGCTGCAAATATGCCCAGGCACGCGACGACAATGAGCGCAGCACTTACGAAGTTCAGGTTTGTTGGTCCAGTCGCTGGCATAAGAGGCTCGCTCGGAAGTCAGGATACCATGGCAATCGGGCGCCAATGCCGCGTTAGCGCATCGGTCAGGGTTTCGTTCGCGTTGGGTTTCAGGTACGCGATACCGATTTCGCAGTGAATCTGATGGTTCTCGCTTGGTCGGTCGTTGTTCCATTCTGTGATATAGGCGTTCAGGTGTTGCGCCAGTGTCAGTGCGTCTTTTTCCTTCATTTCCAGTTGGATGGCAGCCACTTCTGTGCCGCGGTAGCGACCGAGAATATCGGCGGAGCCTGCTACCTGAGCGAGAATTCGCCCGGCTTCCTGAATGATGGCGTCACCCTGGTCCCGTCCCAGCGCCTGGTTGGTGAGCGCAATACTGCTCAGTTGCAGACTGATAAAGGTCGCACTCAGATCGAGTCGTTTGCACAGTTCGAAGGCTGCATCTGCCTGCCGACGAAAGACGGATTTGCTCACCAGGCCCGTGGTCTGGTCGGTAGCGTCCCGAGCGTTGAGGGCCAGCTCCTGTTCCAGCAACAATCCGAGCTCGCGTAGCAGCTTCTGATCCTGCGGCGAGAGCATCCGGACTTCACTGTCCATTACACACAGGGTGCCGACCTTGTGGCCCTCCGGTGTGCACAGCGGCTGGCCGGCATAGAAACGCACATGGGGCGGTCCCTGGACATAGGGATTGTCGCGAAAGCGCGGGTCGCGGCTGGCGTCGGCGACGATCAGCATCTCATCGGTTTCAATGGCTTTGCTACAGAAGGCTACGCTGCGCGGGGTTTCCGACAGGCTCAGGCCCTGGCGGGATTTGAACCATTGGCGGTTTTCATCCAGTAAGGTAATCAGTGCCATAGGGACATGAAAAAGGCGTTGGGCCAAACGGGTAAAACGATCAAAACGTGCCTCGTCGGGGGTGTCGAGCAGTTTCAGGCGTTTGAGTGCCGCAATCCGGTCGCGCTCGCGCGCCTGTTCGCGTTCGGTTATCCAGGGCAACACCGCCTCGGCGGGCATGGGGCGGGCGACGTGATAGCCCTGAGCCAGATCACAGCGCAACTCCCGCAAGTAGGCCAGCGTGCTCGCGTCTTCGATGCCCTCGGCCGTGGTACTCAGTTTCAGGCTGCGCCCCAGTTCAACGATGGAGCGGATGACCACCCGTGATTCCTCCGAATCTGCCGCAGTCATGACAAAACTTTTGTCGACCTTGATCTCCGAAAAGGGCAGGCGTACGAGCTGGAGCATGGAGGAGTAGCCGGTGCCAAAATCGTCGATAGACAGGTGGAAGCCCTGCATGCGCAGTCGGGTCAGGTTGTCGAGCGAGGCGGTGGCGTCGTGCATGGCACTGGTTTCGGTCAGCTCGAGGACCACGCGCTGAGGATCGATTCCCAGTTGTCGGCAGCGTTGGGATATGTCGTCAAACAGTTGTTTGTTGGCCAGCGAGTGGGCAGAAATATTGAGCGACAGACGCACTTGCAGCAGCAGGTGGCTCCCCAGAGCGGTGACCGGGCCTTTGGAGGACAGGCCGGCCAGCCAGTCGAGCGCTTCTTCGGCGAGCTGGGCGGTGAGGGTGTCGATCAGCCCGCTTTCTTCGGCCATGGGGATAAAGGTGTCCGGCGCAATAAACCCCAGTTCCGGGTGATGCCATCGGGCCAGTGCTTCAAAACCGGAAAGGGTGCCGGTGTGACAGGCCACTTTGGGCTGGTAGGCCAGGTGAATCTGGCGGGTGGCAATGGCGTCGCGCAGGTCGTTGAGGGTTAAGGCGCGCTCGGCCTGCGCCCGTTGCTGTTGGTGGTCGGTGAGCTGGCCTCCTTCGCCAACCGCTGTGTTTAGCAGCTCGCGCAACGCCCCGGCAGAAAAGGGTTTGGGGAGTATGCCCGCAATGTTCAGGCCATGTCCTCGGGCACTGCGCCCGGCGGCGTCCAGCACCCGGCTGCCGACGCCGCTGGTAATGATGATCCGGGCCTGGCACTGGTGCTTGGCCAGTTCAGCCATGACCTCAACGCCGTCCATGTCCGGCATGATGAGGTCCAGGGCAATGATGTCTGGCACCCAGTCGTTGACCCGGGCCAAAAAGTCGTCGGCGTTGGCGGTGCACAGGACATCAAAGCCGGCGTAGGTGGCAATGCGCTGGATGGTTTCGCCGGTGAGTGCGTCGTCGTCAAGAATCAGTAGACGTGCAGGGGCGCTTTGCGAAACCGGTGTATCGGGCATCGTAGGCGCCTCCTCGTTATCGTGCCGCGGTCACTCGCCAGTCGTAGGCATCAAAGTTATTGAAGCGGATCAGGTGCTGTAGTTCGTCGACATAGTCCTGACCACGGCTGGAATAGTGTAGCAGGGTGCTGACCAGGGCGTGGCCATCGAGCACATCGCCGTTGGCCCGTTGCTCGGCCCGCTGGTTGCGGAACGCCTGGTACGCCCGGTGAGTATTGATGTTCCGGTAATAGGATTGCACCGCCGCTTCGACACTGTCGAACAGCTGAACCTCGTGGCGCGCGCCCTCCGGACGGCGACCCGGCACCAGGCCACAGCCTTCGGTAAAGCACCACTGGCCAAAAATATTGTTGGCTTCCCGGGCAAAACGCGAGGTGCCCCAGCCGGACTCCGCGGCCGCCTGGGCGAGCACCATGGACGGCGGAATTTCATCGGCGCGCCTGAGCAGCCGCTCTAGCGCAACTTGGGTATCCGGTTCCCGCTCCTGGGACAGGCGGTAACGGATCCGCAATTGTTCCAGGCGCTGTTTCTGGCGCCGGCTGAGCGGCATTCCCATCTCGACCTGGGTGTGCATGGCGCTCAGTTCGACGCGCAGGCTGCGAATATACTGGTTGCGCTCATCGATCATGGGCAGCAGCAGGTCGATAAAGGCCTGTTTGCGTTCGGGAATATGGCTGATGGCCCCCATGTCCGGTAGCTGTGTTTGGCTTGGGCGCAGCTCGGGTGTACGCGGAATGGTGACCAGTTCGGCCTCTTCCTGGACTGGCGGGTGGGCAATCAGCCACCAGGCGAGCGCCAGACAGGCCAGCGCGTAGGCAATAAACGCCAGGCCGGGAAGCGTGCGAAACAGCGTGTGTTGCATAGAAAATAAACCTTGTTATAACCACGTCCATTTCAATGAGTATAGATGGATTTGCCGCCAGTGCAGAGGGATTTTACAAGTCCAGCTCTCGGCGTAATGCATCCAGACGTTTCTGGTTTTCGGCTTTGGACAGGGGTGTGTCGATATGTTCCGGGAGTGCCGGAGCGTCAGGAACCGGGAGCTGAGCGCCGTTCATCACCTGCTCACACAGGCGTCGATAGTTACGTTCAAACACCGGGAACGCGGCCCTTTCGGGGCTGCTGGTGAGAAAGAACCAGTCACTGGCGACGCCAGCGTGGTAAACCGCCGGGTGGCTCCAGGAATAGGCGGCCTTGGGGCTGGGGGCCTGACAAGCCTCCACGTAAGCTCTGTGGGCATCGGGTAGGCCGTAACTTTCCGGATCGCCCTGGCAGGCGCGGATCATACGGTTGAGGGTGGGCAGGTAGTCGCTGGTTTCAATCACCTTGCGCGCCCCACGGCGGATGGAATCGGGTTCAAACTGGCTCAGGCTGTCGAGCCACAGGCGTTTGATTTGGGCCAGGGTCTGCTCGTCGCTGTAGGCCTTGTAATATTGATTGTGGTAATTGATCCGAAACAGCGCAAAAGCCTCATTGATGGCATCAATGTGGCCATCGGTGGGTTTGGGGCGGGGCTGCTCAGCTGGCCCAGCTGCGGTCGGTGAGGTCCTGGACGAGGCTGCGATCGCGCGTGTGACCTGATCGATGAGCGGTTTGCTGTCCTGCATCTTGGCCTGCCTGTTGTTGCGATGAATGGGGTTGCAGGGCCCGTTGCTTGTGCTTGGCCCATTGGTATTTTACATGCTGGAGAAATTTTGTGTTCCAGGAGCTGTGCAGCTGATTACTGTCGCGCCAAAAGAGCACAAACTCAGGCACCGCCTGACGGGCAAAGTCGACGTCGATATTGGCCAGCCGGAGCACATCGTACACATCCTGACTGGGCTGCCAGTCATCCGCAATGCGCCGGGGCGAGGGGTCGTGCTCGAGCGCGGCGTTGTAGCGGAGCCATTGGCGTTTGACGTGCTGGATGAACTTGCTGTTCCAGGTGCGGCCGATGTCGCCGCGCTCCTGCCAGTAGAGCACAAACTCGGGAACGGCGTCCTCAATGAACGCCAAGCTGATATTGGCGTGTTTGACCAATACCTCAAGGGCATCCCGGCTTGGGCGCCAGCCGCTACTCATGGGCACCTGCTGGTCCCGGCGCTGGGTGCTCTGTTCGCGTTCGCGCCACTGGCGCAGCAGGTGTTTGAGGAATTTTGAGCCCCAGGCATGGTGGGCCTCGGCCCGTTCGCGCCAGTAGGTGATGAATTCGGGCAGCTGCTCGCGCACAAAAAACTCCGGGATATTGTGCTGGGCAATCTGGGCCATCAGCTCCCGGTCCGGCTGCCAGTGCGGGCCGATCAGGCTCGCGCCGCGGGTCGGGCTGGGTGTGGGCGCTGCGACTGAAGGCGCCGGGTTTTCGGCCTGCTCGTTGAACACCAGGCGCAGCTCCCGGCTCTCGCCGTAGGGCGCAGAGTCCAGCAGAATGACGCCTTTGTCGGCCAGGTTGCGACTGACACGCTGGATGTCGTGGGCGTTCCAAAAGGGCATCAGTTGCTCTACCAGGGTCTGCTCAAGGACCAGCCACTCGCGCCCGGCACCGGTCGAGCGTTGGCGGTAGAGTGCCGCTTCGTTGAGCAGCGTGAGCATGACCGCTTCCTCCAGGCCGATGGTGGCGGCCAGAGCGGGGGAAACCGTCAGGGGCTTTTCGGGGATCAGGGATGAGCTCATGGCGCCTACTTTACCATTACCGCACACAAAAAACCGCACAGGCCGGAGGGCACTGTGCGGTTTGGGGAGAACCGTCCGGCGGTGGGCCGCCGGGGTTCAGGGCCTTACCAGGCCTGGCTGTCTTCCGGGTTCAGGATCTCGTCAGACAAGCTCGGGCCGAAGTCGATACGGCCTTCGATGTCGTCTTCGACGAAGATCGCGCCGGTGTCCGGACCCATGATGTAGAGCGGGTTGCGCCCGGTCTCATCGCGCAGGGTCAGGTCTTCAGTGCGTACTTCGTACACCTGATCCAGGGTCAGAGCGCGCGACTTGGAGCTGATGGTCACGTTCTTCAGGTACAGGTCCTTGACGCGATTGAACTGGGCACCGACCTCGGCGTTTTTAATTTCGATGTTCTCTAGGTGGATATTCTCCAGCCATTTCTCGGGCAAGCCGATAAAGGAGATGCCGGTAGGTACGCCGTCAACACTGACATTGCGGATAAAGATATCGCGCACCGTCGGGGACGGACCCATGGCGGAGGGGCCGGTGTAGAAGGTGTTCACGTTGATGGCTTCATAGGTGATGTTGTGCATCTCGATGTCGCGCACATGAATATTTTCGATCACGTTGCCGCGACCGCGCTCGGTTTTAAAGCGGATGCCGCGGTCTGCACCGTCAAAGAAGCCGTTGTAGACGTAGACGTTCCGGATGCCGCCCGAAGTTTCACTGCCGAACACGACGCCACCGGAGCCGGTACGTACGTTCACGGCGCGGAAGTTGCGCACGACGACGTTCTCGGTCGGGATATTGATCGCAAGACCATCCTCGTT
Source organism: Marinimicrobium alkaliphilum (assembly GCF_003259155.1). Classification (GTDB taxonomy): domain Bacteria; phylum Pseudomonadota; class Gammaproteobacteria; order Pseudomonadales; family Cellvibrionaceae; genus Marinimicrobium_A; species Marinimicrobium_A alkaliphilum. The sequence continues at coordinate 92,196 of NZ_QGMQ01000006.1, read as the reverse complement.
CATACCGGATTTGATCACCACGGCGTCATCGCCGGTTTCCAGGTGGTTGTACTCTAGCAGCACGTTCTTGGAGGAGTCCACCACGATACCGTCGCCGTTCGGTGCGTCCAGGCTGTTGACGCGAACATCCCGCACAATGGCGTTTTCGCTGTAGACGAGATGAACGTTCCAGAAGGGCGAATCGTTCAGGGTGATGCCTTCGATCAGAATGTTCTCGGACTCCCACAGCAGCAGGAAGCTCGGGCGCATGCCTTCCATACCTGAGCCTTTGCCGAAGTCGCGGCGTGACAGCGGAGACTTGGCGGCGACGGCCCGCGGCGGAGCACCCAGCTCTCGGTACCACTCCCACCAGCTTTCGCCCTGACCTTCGAACACGCCCTTACCGGTAATGGCGACGTTCTTCAGGCCCGTGCCATAAAGCAGCGGTGAGTAGTTCAGGGCCTCGACGCCCTCGTGGCGCTGCAGTACAACCGGCAGATATTCTTCGCGGTCGGTGGTGAAGAAGACCTGAGCACCTTCCTCTACATGCAGATTGATGTTGCTCATCAGGTGAATCGGACCGGTCAGCCATTGGCCACGCGGGATGACCACTTTGCCGCCGCCAGCGCGGTTGGCCGCTTCGATGGCGCGGTGAATAGCTTCAGTCACGAGTTTGTCGCTGGTCTGGCTGCCGCTGAAGGTTTCAGCACCGAAGTCGCGGATATTGAAGGTACGATCCGGAATGCTCGGGCGCTCCATCTGCGGCATGGGGAAGGGCGCCTGAATGGGCGCGATTTCGTAAGGGGTGTCGGCGTTCGCTGAGGCACCCAGGGTCAGGCCCAGCGACAGCAGCGCGGCTGAAGCCATACCTTTCAAGGTTGTTACTTGCATGCGTTCTCTCCCGTTATGCATTGTTCTCGGAGGGTCGTACCCCGGTTTTTGAATTCATGGTCTGTGGGTCTTCCGGCTCATCTGTAAGCCCCCAAAATGGGGTGCCAGTGCCAAAGCCCCTATTCTGACACAAACTCTTGGCAGAGTCATGATTGCGTCCATCAGTGCTAAAAAGTGTTAATCGGCGCGTACGACCCGGTTGCGACCCAGATGCTTGGCCTCGTACATGGCCTTATCTGCACGTCCGATCCAGGTTTTCCGGCTGTCGCCTGACTGCCCCCGGGCGACCCCGAGACTCACTGTAACCGGCCCCAAACCTTTACCAAACTTAATGTTTTGTCGCCGTTCCCGCCGCCGCTCGGCCGGTGGCGCGGGTTACCAGCCACAGGCGCCACCCTAACAGTACACTCGCCAGGGCGAGGCCCGTAGTCAGTGCAATCCAGAAGCCGGGAGCCCCCAGGGCCGGGCCCAGCAGCTCAGTGAAGGTGAGAAGGTAGCCAAGCGGCAAACAGATGCCCCAAAAAGAAAGCAGCATAATAAACATCGGAATACGGGTGTCCCGATAGCCGCGCAGGGCGTGAATGGCGGCGACTTGGAGGACGTCGGCTACCTGAAAGGCGGCGGCGAACACCATCAGCGTCAGAGCCACCTCAATCACCGCCGGGTCGTTGGTGTAGAGCTGGGCGATGAGATTGCGTCCGAACAACAGGGCCGGGGCATAGAGGGCTGCGACGCCCAGCGCCAGAAGCATGCTGCTGCGAGCCAGTGCTCGGGCGGTTTCCGGGTGCCCGGCGCCCAGCAAGTAGCTGACCCGGAGGGTCAGGGCCATGCCCAGACTCAAAGGCACCATAAACATCAGCGAGACGACGTTGAGCACCACCTGATGGCCGGCGACCACGGTCGCTCCCAGTGGCGCGAGGAACAGGGCGATAACCGAGAACATGCTGACCTCGACAAAGAGCGCCCCGCCGATGGGCAACCCCAGGCGTAACACCTGACGCATCACGGCCCACTGCGGCGGCGTGCGCCACACCAGCAGGTGGTAGCGGCGATAGATTTTGCTGCTGTTAAGATAAAGCAGCAGCCCGATCAGGGCGAGCCAGTGGGACAGCGTGGTGGCCCAGCCACAGCCCACACCGCCGAAAGCGGGAACACCGAGCTTGCCGTAAATAAAAATATAGTTGAGGGGCAGGTTGATCAGGGTAGCCAGCAGTGAAAAGAGCATAATGACCCGGGTGTGACCGAGGCCGTCGGTAAGTCCGCGCAGCGCACCGAGTAGCATTATGGCGGGGAGTCCCCAGGCCAGTGCCTTCAGGTAGCCCTCGGTGATCGCGCGGGTGTCCGGTTCTAGCTGGAACAGTGCCAGCAGCGGTCCGGCGTTGATGACCAACAAAATCATCCCTAGGGCTGCGGCCTGGCTGATGTAAATGCCTTGCCAGGTCACGGGCATGATCCGGCGCGGCTGTCGGGCTCCTTTATAACCCGAGATCATTGGCTGCATGGCGCTCAGCACGCCCATTGAAAAAAGTACCAGGGGTACCCACAGGCTCGAGCCGATGCCCACCCCGGCCAGGTCTTCGGCGCTGGCGTGACCCGCCATAATCGTATCGATGACGCTGTTGGCCATCTGTGCCAATTGCGCCACCAGAATCGGTCCGCCCAGGATTGCCAGTGCTCGCCACTCGGGAAGTGCCTGCCGCAGGAAGCCGGTCTTCGAGGGGGGGCTGCTGACGAGCGGTTGACTCATGATAGGGGTTCCGACATGCTCTGGAAAAAACAGGCGGACACTATACCGGAAATGAATCGACAGTATCACAGCCGTTCGCTCTGGGTCTGGGCAGCGATCGCACTGATCTGGCTGACGCTGGCGCTGCGCTTGGGGCTGGCCGTCATCGAGCAACCTGAATTGCCCGCCTGGCAGGCCGTGCTCGGCAGTTTCAGTTATTTTACCGTGCTCACCACGTTGCTCGCGGCCTTGGCGTTGAGCGCTACCCGTGTCGTGCCCTGGTCGCCGTTAGCGCGTCTCGGGGCGCCAGGCTTTATGGGCCTTGTGGTGGTCAGCCTGGTGTTGGTGGCGCTGGTGTATACCCTGGTCCTCCGCAGCCAGTGGCAGCCTGAGGGGCTGCGCAGGTTCGTGGATATCCTGCTGCACGATGTGATTCCGGTACTGGTATGTGTCTACTGGTGGTTGTACACAGCCAAGGTCGGACTGCGTTATCGCTGGGTTGGCGTGTGGCTGTTGTATCCGCTGATTTATCTGGCCGGGGTGCTGGCACTGTCGTTTACGGGTGCCGATTACCCCTATCCCTTCCTGGATGCCGGCGAGCTGGGCTTTGGGCGGGTCGCGCTCAATGCGATGGGGCTGTTGGGGCTCTATGCTGGCCTCGCGACGGGACTGGTTGCGCTCAGTCGCTGGCGCTACCGCAGCACCACAAAGGCCTGAATCTGCTCTAGACTCGTTAATAAATGCCCTTGGCTGCCGTTAATACTATAGAGCGTATGACCGCTTTTACTTTTCGGTATGTCATTTGCCGTCAATGCCGCCGTATCGCGCAAGCGCAGCTGCCTGCCGCAGCGGCCTAGGTTTGGAGCCTGGAACCATGCAACTGTTACGTCAATTTTCGATTTCCCAGCGCCTGATGGGACTCGTGTTGCTGACCCTGATTGTCGTGGTCGGGCTGCTGGGGCGCTTCGCTTTCAGTTTTCACACCAGCCTGCTCGATGCCCGAGCCGAAAAAGTCCAGCATATGGTCGAGGCGGGCATGGATATCCTTGCACACTATCACGCTCAGGAGCGCGCGGGAGCGCTGACCCGGGACGAGGCCCAGTCTCAAGCGGCAACCGTGCTTGGCGCCCTGCGTTACGACGCCGATGATTATTTCTGGATTCACACCAATGATCTGGTGATGGTTCGCCATCCGTTCAGTCCCCATCTGGATGGGCGTAGCATCGCCGATATTCAGGATCCCAACGGCAAGTATCTGTTCCGGGAAATGAACCGCGAGGTGCGCGCGTCCGGGCAGGGGTTTGTCAATTACTACTGGCCCATGCCCGGGCACGATGAGCCGGTGGAAAAGATCTCTTATGTGCAGGGTTTTCAGCCTTGGGATTGGGTTTTGGGGACCGGTGTCTACCTGAATGATGTGCGCGGGGATTTTTGGGCGGCCATGGCATTCCAGTTTGTTATCGCTGCTATTGGTGTCGCGTTACTTATCGGTCTGAGTTTGGTCGTGGCCGGCAGTATTGTGCAACCTCTGCGCCGAGTGACTCGGGCGATGGCGGACATTGCCTCGGGCGAGGGCGACCTGACCCGACGATTGGACACGCAGGGCAAGGACGAGCTGGTTGCCTTGGGCAAGAATTTCAACCAGTTTACCGATAAGCTGTCCGGTGTTATCGAGCGGCTGCGGGAGGTGGTCGGCCAAAACCGGGAGATTTCCGAACAGGTCGAACAGGCCATGACCGATGCTCGGACGTCCTACGATCGGCAGAAAAAAGAGCTGGATACGGTGGCCTCCGCTGTGGAGGAAATGAGTATTACCGCCCAGGATGTCGCCCAGCGTATTACCGAAACCGCGAGCTCAGCTCAAGACGCGAGCAAGCACGCGAGCAGTGGTCAGCGCCAGGCGCAATCCACCCGTGATGCGATGGAGCATCTGGCGGAAGAAATTGCCAGTACCAGTCAGGCGATGGCAGAGCTGGATCAGCAGTCGCAGACCATTGGCGGAGTACTCGATGTCATTCACGGGGTGGCCGAACAGACCAATCTGCTGGCCCTGAATGCCGCCATTGAGGCCGCCCGCGCCGGGGAGCAGGGGCGCGGTTTCGCCGTGGTGGCGGATGAGGTGCGGACCCTCGCCAGCCGGACTCAAAGTTCCACTGACGAAATCCGGGAGATGATCGGTGCTCTGCAAAAAGGTACCGGACTGGCGGTGACGTCCATGTCTTCGAGTCACGAACATTCAGATGCCATGCGCGCCCAGGTGGGAGAGGTCAAAGCGGTACTGGCTGCCATATTTGACTCGATTAACACTATTACTGATATGACCCATCATATTGCCACCGCCGCTGAGGAGCAGTCTCAAACGGCCAATGAAGTTGCCGCCAGTCTGAATAAGCTCAGCCAGCTCAGCGATCGGGTGTTGGTGGAGCTCAATGATACTGCGGGCAACACGCAGCTGTTGAATCAGGCGTCGAGAGAGTTGGACGAGATTACCCGGCAATTTAGAACCGCCCGCGACTAGGGCGGAGGGCCTGTTTTTGGGCGTTCAGTTTTGCTTTACATCCCCGGGGGAGTAGTCCATACTAAATCTCGCTGGTAAAGAATACAGCTGATTCGCTTCATTACAATTTCGATGAATACCACGTAACACTGCACTTTCACTGTGGTTTTGGTATTGGCTCTAGGGCCGATAGCAGCAAGCCCCAGTCAAAGCCGCTGAAACACCGTAGCATTCCGTTTTGTTCTCGTAATCAGTTCTCTTTCTGGCAGATCATCGCCCAGATGGGTTCATTTTATTTGTTTTTTGGCAAGTTCGCTTGCTATTGGAGATTAGTATGTCGGAAGTTACCGGTTCAGTTAAGTGGTTCAACGAAGCAAAAGGTTTTGGTTTCCTGGAGCAGGAAGGCGGCCCGGACGTATTCGTTCATTTTAGCGCCATTTCTGGTTCTGGCTTCAAAACCCTGGCCGAAGGCCAGCGTGTCAGCTTCACCGTAGAGCAAGGCCCCAAAGGCCCGCAAGCCTCTAACGTACAAGCCATCTAAATCCGCCGGGTGCTGATGCACCCGCTGTGATTCGATGGGCTTGCCCAAAAAATCCTCGCTTCGGCGGGGATTTTTTTTGGGCGCACTTAAAGCCCCAGCGCCAGTGCCAGGCCGATGGCGCCCGCTGCGGTGCAGTAGAGCAGCATCGGCCCCAGAGTCAGACGGATGATCTGGCCTTCCCTACCGGTCAGGTTGACCACCGCAGCGGCGGCCACCACATTCATTACACAGATCATATTGCCCGCATTGGAACCCAGCATCTGCAGGGCCAGTACCAGCTGTGGTGATTGCCCCGTGGCGAGCGCCGCTTCTTGCTGCAGACTGGCGAACATCATATTGGAAAAGGTCGCCGATCCGGCAATAAAGCTGCCGAGTGCGCCGATAAAAGGGGCGACCAGGGGCCAGTAGCTGCTCATGTGAAGCGCGGCGCCTTGGGCTAACTCCGCCGGCATGGCACCCAAGCCGCTGGTGTTGACGCCCGAATTCAGAAAAATCCGGACCAGGGGAATGGAGGCCGCCAGGGCGATGGTCGCCGGCAACAGGCTGCGCAACGTCGCCTTGCCCGCGGCGACGGCTAAGCGCGGGGGTTGGCGGTAGAGTAACAAGGCTGCCAACGCCACCAGCGCAAACAGGGTGCCGGGCAGATACAGCGGCGTCAGGCTGGTACTGATCTCTGTTCCCAGCAGGTTGCGCCAATTCAGGCTGACGCCCTGCAGCCAGCCCTTGAAGGGCAGGGCATCCACCCGCGTGGCGATCAGCACCAGAGCGGCGAGCACGTAGGGTGCCCAGGCCAACCACAGGGGCATAGGGGTAGCACTCGGGTCCGCGGCATCGCTTGCGTTGGGCGCTGGGTCGCCGGGCAGGCGCCAGGGAATCCCGGGCAGTAGCCAGCCCCGGCGCGCGGCGCTCACCACCAGTACCAGGCCCACCAGGCTGCCAATCACCGAGGGGAATTCCGGCCCCAGGGCCCAGGCCACGAGCCAGGCGGGCAGGGTGAAAGCGAGCCCGGCAAAAAGCGCAAACGGCCAGAGCACTAACCCTTCTTTCCACGATTTGTTGGCACCAAAATAACGGGTCAGCAGACCAATCATCAGCAGTGGCAAAAAACTGGCGACAAAAATATCGATACTGATGGCGGTCTCTGCAATGGCCTGCAACTCTTCGGCACTGGTGTCCGGCAACCCCTGCGCCAGACCCACCAACACCGGCGTGCCCACGGCGCCAAAAGACACCGGCGAACTGTCGGCAATCAGCGCCAGCGCTACCGCCGCCAGGGGCGGAAAACCCAAGGCCACCATCAAGGGTGCACCGATCGCGGCCGGGGTGCCAAAACCACTGGCACCCTCAAGAAATGCGCCGAACAGCCAGGCGATGATGATCACCTGCACCCGCCGGTCCGGCGAAATATGAAAAAAACCGTTGCGGATCACATCCAGCGCACCCGCCAATCGCAGGACGTTGAGCAACAAAAGTGCGCCGAACAGAATGATCAGAATCGAGCTGGCCACAATCCAGCCCTCCAGCACTGACGCCGCCAGCTGCCGCACCGGGACCTGCCAGACCCAGGCGGCGAGCACCGCCACCACCGCGAGGCTGAGGGGCATGGCCCGGCTGGCGGGCAGGCGCAGTAGCACCAGCAGTACAAACACCGCCAGCACCGGCATCAAGGCGGTCAACAATTGCCACAGGTTCATGGTCGGAAACGTCCTTCTACGTTAGTATGCTCTGTTCGGAAGCACTGCGGAGGCGGTTGGGGGAGCGTGTGCGGGACCGTGCGCAGCAGGGATGCTGCGCTCGAGCCCCCAGGGACGGGTTTACGGCGAGTCCCGCACACGCTCCCCCAACCGCCGTGCTCCTTGTAGAGTAGCCGGATAATGTAACTGACTGAAGGAAAACCGTTCTGTGGTGAGCAAAACCAAAACCAAAGCGGCCTATGTCTGTAATGACTGTGGTGCGGACTACACCAAGTGGCAAGGCCAGTGCAGCGAGTGCGGGGCCTGGAACAGCCTGAGTGAAGTGCGCCTTGGTCCGACACCGGGTAACCGAGCGGCCCGCTTCGAGGGTTACGCCGGTAGCGCCGGTGCCAATGCCGTGCAGACCCTGGCCGAGATCAGTCTGGAAGATCTGCCGCGTATAGGCACCGGCGCTGGTGAGTTCGATCGGGTGCTCGGCGGCGGATTGGTGCCCGGGTCCGTGGTCCTGATTGGCGGTCACCCCGGGGCCGGTAAAAGTACCTTGTTGCTGCAGACCCTGTGCAAGTTGGCGGAGAGGTTGCCCGCGCTCTACATCACCGGGGAAGAGTCCCTGCAGCAGGTGGCCATGCGCGCCCAACGCCTGAAGTTACCCACCGATAAGTTGCAGATGCTGAGTGAAACCAGTGTCGAGAGTATCTGCGCCACGGCGCAGAAGCTGGCACCCAAAGTGATGGTGGTGGACTCCATACAGGTGGTGCATATGGCGGATATTCAATCGGCGCCCGGCTCCGTATCCCAGGTGCGCGAGAGCGCTGCCTACCTCACCCGCTTTGCCAAGCAGACCGGCACCATTCTGATTCTTGTCGGCCATGTCACCAAAGACGGCTCGCTTGCCGGCCCCAAAGTGTTGGAACACATGATTGACTGTTCGATCCTGCTGGAGGGTGATAACGACGCGCGCTTTCGGACCCTGCGCGGCAGTAAAAACCGTTTTGGTGCGGTGAACGAATTGGGCGTGTTTGCCATGACCGAGCAGGGGCTGAAAGAAGTCAGCAATCCTTCGGCGATTTTCTTACAGCGTGCCGACGACATTGCTTCCGGCTCGGTGGTAATGGTGATGTGGGAGGGCACACGCCCGCTCTTGGTGGAAATTCAGGCACTGGTGGACGACAGTCACCTGGGCAATCCGCGCCGGGTCGCGGTGGGCCTGGACCAGAACCGCTTGTCCATGCTCTTGGCGGTGTTGCATCGCCACGGCGGTATATTGGTGGGCGATCAGGATGTCTTTATCAATGTGGTGGGCGGCCTGCGGGTGATGGAAACCAGTGCCGACCTGGCGGTGTTAATGGCCATCGTCTCCAGCTTTCGCGACCGGCCATTGCCCCAGGACCTGATGGTCTTTGGCGAGGTGGGATTGTCCGGAGAAATTCGGCCGGTGCCCGGCGGTCAGGAGCGTCTGCGCGAAGCCAGCAAACACGGTTTTCGCAAAGCCATTGTGCCTCACGGTAACGCCCCGCGCGAAAAACACAAAGACTTTGAAGTTATTGCAGTCAAACATCTTTCCGAGGCTCTGGATGCAGTACAGAATTTTTAAACCGGGTGCCCTGGCCTTGGCCCTTTGGTCGCTGGCGGGTGCGGCACAGGGCCAGTCGCAGACTGAAACCATCTACGTCAGTGCAACCCGGGCCGAAAGTCCCGCACTGCCGGTGGCGGCCCCCATCGTGGTGATTGACCGGGACCAGATTCGCGCCAGTGGGGCGACGCAGGTGTCCGAAGTGCTGCGCGCCCAAGCCGGTATTCAACTGCTCGACAGTGATGGCAGCGGTACCCGCAACACCACGGTGTCGATGCGCGGTTTCAGTGGCAATGCCGCCAATAACACCCTGGTGCTGGTGGACGGTCGGCGCTTGAACAATCCAACCCTGGCGGGACCCGCACTCAATACCGTGGCATTGCAGGATGTGGAGCGGATTGAAATCGTGCAGGGCAGCGCAGGGGTGCTTTACGGCGACCAGGCCGTGGGTGGTGTGATCAATATCATTACCCGTCAGGTGCGCGGGCAGGAAGCCTACGGCAGTCTGGACGTGACGCGCAGTAGTTTTGATACCGCCAGCTACCGCCTGAGCTTGAATGAAGGTTATAGCAACGGTGTGACCGTGCGCCTGAACGGCGAGAAGCGCTACACCGATAATTACCGCGACAATCACGACCAGAATACTGAAAATTTGGTTGCCAGTCTGGGCTATCGATTCGACGGCGGTCATTTGCTGATTGAGCGCCAGTGGGTGAATGACAGCTTGCGCCTTCCGGGTCCTCTTACCGATGAGGCCGCCGCTGAAAACCGCCGTCAGAGCAGTACGCCGGAGGACTACTCGGACCAGAAAACCCGTCTCACCCGCCTGGCCGGCCAGTGGCGCCTGGCACCGGGGTGGCGCTTTCTGATGGATTACAGTCATCGGGACGAAGAAGTGCAAGGCCAGGTCAGCGTTCCTCTGACCCAGGTCACGGAAGTGAACAGTTACTCTCCGCGGCTGGTCAACCGCTATCGGGCACCCAATGGCATAGCCACCTGGACCCTGGGTTACGACCGCACTGATGCGGACTATGCACGCTACAGCGAGTGGGGCGATGTGCGTGCCGAGCAGACCATCGACGCCTACTACAGCCATGTGATTTATCCGTTGACCGAGACCCTGAACCTGACCGCCGGTCTGCGCCGTTCGCAGGTTGACGATCGCCAGCCGGACTCGGGCGCGGAATACGAGCAGCGGGTGACGGCCAAGGACATCGGTTTGAGTTACCAACTCACCGGCAATGTCCGCTTGTTCGGCCGCCGGGCCGATGGCTTCCGTTTTGCCAATGTTGATGAGAACGCCTGGACCCTGCCGGATGTCGACCGACTCGATGTCCAAACCAGCCGTTCCCACGAAGTCGGCGCGGCCTGGCGCGGTCGTCTCGGTGAGTGGCAGACGGCTTTCTATGACATGACCATCGACAACGAATTGGCCTACGACGGTCAACAGACGGCCAACGTCAATCTGCCCGAGTCTGATCGCCGAGGCGCGGTGTTGGATGGCCGTTACCCGATCAGTGACGCCTGGGACCTGAGCCTCAATTACACCTACACCGATGCGGCTGTTGCGGCGGGCGATTATGCGGGCAACGACCAGCCCTGGGTCGCTGCCAATACCGGCAACCTGGCACTGGCGTACAGGTCTGGGGACTTCACCTGGTATGTTGATACCCGCTATACGGGCTCGCGCTATCGCCTGGGGGATGAGGCCAATGCCGAAGGCAAGGTGGCTGGACACACCCTGTTCGGGACACACTTCATCTGGGTCGATGACGGCTGGGAATTCGGCTTTCGGGTCGACAACCTGACCGACCGCGAGGTGGCCGGCTATCGGGAGACCTACGCCCCCGGGATGAACGTCCAGTACCCCAGCCCTGGGCGCCGCTATGAGGCGCGCCTCAGCTTGAGTTTCTAGCTGCTATACTCACCCGAGCGCGGCCAAAAAGCGTCGACGCCTGCATCGGGTGGGTGTATGGATAACAGGAGAGACTCAATCAGCCGTCACCTCCGGTGCTGGGGTGTGGCTTTGCTGTTGGCGTTACCCACGACCGGGATGGGTGCCGATCTGCCGGATAAAGTGCGTTTGGCGTTCAATCGCGTGCCGGTGCTCGAAGGGCTTGCCGACAATGGCTCCCTGGCCCATATCGCGTGTATTTTTACGGCCCTCGACTTGTCCTATGAGACCCAGGCGATTCCCTGGCGGCGTGCCCGGCAGGAGGTCATCAAGGGCTCCCTCGACGGCTACTTCACCGCGCTGCCCCAGCGCAACATTGATCGCTATGCTCAGCTTAGTCGTCCCCTTGTGCTCGAAAACTGGTACTGGTTCTGGCATGCCGACCGACCCAAGCCGGACTCTTGGCGCGCTGAAAGTGTACGTTTGGGAGCGATTCTGGGCAGTCATCAGGCCGATCTGTTGGGCGAGGAAGGCTACACGCTGGAAGTTGAGGTCGCAGGCCTGCCGCAGCTCATCAGATTGCTCGCCAGCGATCGCATTGACGCGCTGGTCGCCGACAAAGAGCACTTCGAGGAACTGGTCACGCAGTTGGCCATGGCGCCGGGCTGGTACCGTTACGACTTCTTTCGCTATGTGCCGCTCGGTGTTTACTTCGGCAATCACTTCTTGACCGACCACCCGGGTTTTCTGGATAGTTTCAACCACGCCATCCATGGCTGTGCGCCCGAGGGGTTCCAGCTTTCGCCCTATGAGAGCGCTCGGGTCAAAGAGCAGGTATTGCCGCTCCTTTATGAGTGGCGCTACCTGCCCCAGCTGCAGCATGCCGTGCGGGCCCAGAATCGTCGACATCAAGGTATCACCACGGCGGAAATTGTTGCCTGGGATAACCGGTGGATCGACGAATTCCAGCGCGGCACGCGAGAGTTTTCGGCTGCGTTGCTCACCAACCCACTGTCGCAAACCCTGCGCGGCCTCCAATACGCCAGTGACGGCCTGATTACGGAAATCATCGTGATGGACGAGCACGGGCTGAACGTCGGGGTGAGCAAGATGACCTCGGACTACTGGCAGGGCAACGAGGAAAAATACCAGCTCACCTTTGGGTATTCACCGGAAACCGTTTTTGTTGACGATGTACGTTACGATGAATCAACTCAACGTTTTCAGGTGCAGGTCAATATTCCGCTCTACGACCCGGACGAGCAAACGCCCATCGGCGCAATCACCGTGGGGGTGGACATCGAGGAGGCACTCATAAACGGTCGGCAGTAGGCATATCCTCACTCTTTGATCTGGATCTAATCCCAAGTAGGTACAGTGCTCATAGCGGGAAGTGCTCGGCCGGGGAATCGCGGTTATTCAGTCCTACTACTAGCCGGTCACCTGTCAACCTTTCTTACAAACGTGTGCCTCCACCCGTTTTTTCTAAAGAAAAACCTCATAAGAATCAAGTCACTCGCACGACTGGCCTGAAGTATGCACAGCGTGTCCTTGATTATCCCGACGCAAGAGCGCGGAGGGTAGTAAGGGGCTAGTGTTATGTATATTGATCTCGGGGCCGCCGAAAATTTTGAGCGTGCAGAGAGCGGCGCTCGCTTCGTGGTGTTGGGGGGGCGAGACCTGTCAGGATTGACGGACCGTGAGCGGGACTTTATCTTTCACCGTGGCGAACGGGATGGTTCGCGCCTCTGGGGTACCCTCGGGCCGTGGAAGAGCGCCCAGAACCCGTTGCGGGGGACGCTGATCTGCTCGGATTTCGGTGAGACTCGGTCGAGCGTTGAGCATGCCGGTACCGCCACAATCAAGGAGATTGAGCGTGTGCGCGAGGCGCGCGCAGATCACCTCAATAAAAATACGGGACACGCGGTTATTGAGCGCTACATCAGCCTGGAGGCCGCCGCGCCGGTTGACGCCCGGCACCGGTTTACTCTCGACGATATGCCGAGTGCTCGTTTGACGGTTTTTGTTCGGTCCGATGAGGGCGCGCTGGTGTACTACCAGCGAATGGCGTTCGACGGCGGCCCGCGACCGTTGGTCGATCCGGATGATACTGATGTCGAGTATCTTCTGCCTGAGCAAACCGATAACAACCACGAGTGCAGCAACCGGGACCGCTTGACCTATCGAGTGCCTCTGTACGCGTCGGCCGAGTTTGAAGCCTCCGGTGGCGATGGTGACGTCTGGCTCGAATCATCCGCCGGGAGTGCTTACAAAATTGTGATCAAAGTGCTGGTGTTCAAACGCCAGAATTCAACGAGCATAGACATCCTTCGGCGAGTGGCAGCAAAGCTCGCGCTCAAACGGCATAATATTCTCAAGTATGATCCTCTGGGGTTGTGTTTTGAGGAGTCGGGGGCAGAGAACATTGCCTTGAATAAAAATACCCTGTTGTTGCTGCACGGTACCTTTTCGTCAACCCAGGGTACGTTTGGAAACCTGTTTGAGCGCTCTGAAAGTAATGGCGAGACCTTTCTCTCTCGACTGGTTAGCCGGGATCACTTCGATCAAATACTGGCTTTTGATCACGACACGATCTTCCTGTCGCCGTATGAGAATATCGCTCGACTGGATAGCTTAATGAACGGAAGGCGCGTGCAGCAACCTATCCGCGCGGTCGGCTTTTCGCGTGGCGCCCTGGTACTGAAGCAGCTGGCGATACACTGCCACAGCTTCCAGTTGGAACATGGTGTGACTGTATCGGGTGCAAATCATGTGGGCTATTTCAGTACCTTACGCAATGTTCGCTGGTTCCTGAGCGCAATGCGCCAACTGCTGCCTGCGAGTGCGTCGCTGACGATGATCAGTAGCATTGCGCAGCACTCAAGCCAGGTACTGAACCAGCTGGATGGCCTCAGGGCGATGGATAGTGGCAGCGATATCAGTCGAAGCATCATTACACATCCGAATGTACCGGCGAGCATTATCCCCATCGCTGGCCACGACAATGGTGGTGGAACCTCGGGGATAACCCGCATTGGGCAGCGAGTGCTCAATGCCGCAATCGGTGCGGCGCTTGGCACCCTCCGCCACGATTGGGTGGTGGCGGTGCGCGAGCAATGTCGGGTCGATCCGTTGACGATGGCGCCCAATCAGCAGGTCATCACCGCCGACGGCCGCCATACCCGCTTGATCGGGGAGAAGCTCGCCAACGAAGAGCTGCGCCGGGCGCTGCTGTGGCCCAATCATTGAGGGGTCTGTTCGAGGGAGTACTCTTCGGTATCAATCGGTTCGTAGAAATCGCCAAACAGATCGTGAATGACAATGCGCCGCTGCCCTGGTGTCTCAACCAGTGGGGTCTCCTGCCACGGAATGATATACATGAGCATCGGGGATTCCCGATGGCTTTGGATACGGGTCGTCTCCAGCTCGACTTCGATGCGCGTCGTGGTTTGTGCGTAAGCGGCGCCGTGTATGTTCGCCGCCAGGAGTGACAAAAGGATCAGCTTTCTCATGGTCGGGCTTGCTCCAGGGTTTGCAGCCAACGGCGTGTGCGTTCGTCGTCCTCGGGCAACAGGTCTAGGTAAGCCTGATAGTGGGTGATGGCTGAGGCAATATCCTGGTAGTAAGTGTCGTATACCAAGGCCAGGTTGTAATGGGCTTCTGCCAGCTTGGCGTCCCGCGCAAGGGCTTCGCGGAAATAGTTTTGGGCCTTTTCTGGGTCATCTTCGGTCAGGGCGAGCGTACCTTGGAGGTTTTTTATCATGGCGCTGTCGGGCGCCAGCGCTTTCGCTCGAATGAGCATTGCGCGCGCCTGTTCGGCTGCCCCCTGCTGTAGGTAGAGTGAGGTCAGATTGAGCCAAATGCCCGCGTGTTCAGGCTGCTCCTCACTCAAGCGGTGCAGTGTCTCCGTGGCTTGTTGTGCGTGGCCATGCATGGCTTGGTTGAGCGCTGACAGGTAACGGTGCTGCTGGGTATCGCTGAGTGTACCCGTCTTTACGTCAGTCTGTTTGGCGTTGCCGCTCGGCGCTGTCTGGGTACAACCGATGCCGGTGAGCAAGAGTGCCATGGCCGCCAGTCGTATGAATAAGTGACCATTTGCGCGGTACATGTTAATCACGGCGTCTGCTCTCCTCGGTCGTTGTCTTGTGTACCGCTTTGCGTCAAATACAAACCGGTACGCGGCGGACGTGCATAGCGGGCGGGAAATAGCACTTCCAAGCGCTTTCTGCTTTCGGTCATCCAGGGGTTAAAACCTTCCTTGCGTGCGCGCTGGAGGTTGCGCTCGTAAAATTCTATGGCGCGATCCTCAAAGGGAAAAGCGCGATCCTCCAGAAGAATGTCGTACTGAATCCGCTCGTCCGCCGTCAGTTCCGGCGGTCGGTCCGAAGCGAGCATGTCTCTCGCGAGGGTTTCGTAGATATCGCCGATGCGATGGGTTGCCTCGGACGACAGCTCGGCGAAGCCGTAGGCTGCGCTGGTGGCAAAGTGGCGGATGGCGCTCTGCATGTGTTCGGTCTTGCGTGCCAGGCTCTCCTCCAGCGGCAGCCGCAAGGGTGTTTCCCGGAAGCGTTCAAGCGCGTGTTGACCGAGGCTGAGCGACGCTTGGGCTGCGAGCAGCGACGTGCGCGTGGTTTTCTGGGTGTCCGACTGGTTGCGGTCGGCCTGAACCAGACGACGCTCCCAAAACTGTCGATTGTCGGTTTGACCGGTTTCCCGATAAAGGTCGGCGAGCCGATGCATTGCCTCGACATTCTGGGGGTAGGGCTCCGGATAGCGGTGAGCATAACGCCGATAGGCATCGATTGCCTGCGCAGTGTCCTTCTGTTTCTGGTGAAGCTCAGCCGCTTTCCACAGGGCGGCGCGTTGGGCCTGTTCGTCCTGCTCGCTCAGGGCCAGTTGTTCGTATTGGCGAGCGGCTTGTGCTGTTTGCCCGGTGGCGAGATAGGCTTGAGTCAGCTGGCGCTCGACGTCATTGCGATGTCCATGGTCGGGGTAGTCTGCCTGAAAGCGCTGCATTAACGCGATCGCGTCCAGCCAGCGGGCTTGCTCGACACTCAGTGCAATGGCGTTGTACAACCCTCCGGCGGCGTAGTCACTTGCGGGTGCCTGAGAGTGTATACGCTGGTAGTCGGCAATGGCTTGATCCCATTCACCGTCCGCTTCGGCGGCCTGGGCCTGTCGATAAACACTGTAGGCCCACAGGTCGTCAGCCTGCGCTCGTTGCGCCGGACTGAGATTAGGGTGGCGGGCCAGCTGGTGGGCGGCATTCTCCGCGTCGCTCCATTGGCTTTGGTGGATGTGACTTTGTACCAGTAGCTGTTGCGCGTCAAAGCGCATCCGTCCCTGGAGATCGGGTAGTGCTTGCTCAATGAACGCGATTGCACTCGGGTAATGTTGATGCTCATAGGCGGTGCTGGCGGCGTTGGTCAGCAGCGCGGTAGTGCGCTCGTCCGTGGGGTAGAGCTGAACAAAAACCCGGGTATAGATCAGGTAGCGGTCGAGCCATCGGTCACTCTCGTCGGTGATCAACTCACTGAGTAAGGCGATCGCCGCGTAGGCGGCCTCGGGGTTAATGATCAGCGAGCCATCGAATCCGGCACGCGCATACTGTTCGAAAGCGGCCAGGGTGTCGTCGGTCTGGGCGAGCAAGTCGGCGTAGGCAAGTGCGACTCCATCTTGAAGGGCGTAGCCATCAAAGTGTCTGAGGTAACGTTGATACCATTGTTGCGCCGCTTTCAGGTCGGCGGGGGCGGAGTCCCTTTGGTAACGGGCGTGGTAGTGACGTGCCGCTTCGTGAATAAGCGCTCGGGTATCTCGTTGAGCGCTTTTCGCGCGCACTCCCCGAGCGCGAGCAGGCTGCTGGGCGAAGGCGGTGTAGAGGTCTTCGGTGGCTGCAAGTGCGCGCTGGTGGAAGCGCCCGGCGCGCCACAGTGCTGCTTGTTGGGCGTGGGCCCGTACCGCCGCCCAGCCCTCGGGCGCTGCCTGCAAAAAGTGTTGCCACAGTTGAACCGCATCGCTGATACGGCTTTGCCGTTCCAGCAGGTCGCTGGCGGCGAAATAGGCGGGGAAGCTATCCGCCAGCCCGGCGTTGCGTAACTGTCTGGGAACCTGATCGGGCGTAGGGTGATTGACCATGCTTAGCGCCAGCGACCGGAAATATTCGTTGTAGAGTGCGCGCTCATCCGGGGCCACGTCTGCCGGGTCGGCGAAGCCCTGGTGCTGGATGACGGCGACGAAATCCTCGATGGCCAGATTCATGGCACCCTGGCGGTAGCGCGCCCACCCGCGTTTGAATTGGGCGCGCTCCTGAAACTGGGCGTCCGGGTTGTGGTTAATGGCGGCGGTATAGCCCATCTCGGCGGCCATGAAGTTGCCTTCCGCGAAGGCGGCTTCAGCTAAACGAAAATGGGCTTCAGCGTAGTGCTCAGAGTTGGGGTGGCGGTCGACCAATTGCCGTAGCGCGTGTTGTGACGGCGCATGCCGGCCCAGCTCATCATAGCTCTTTGCCAGCTGGTACAGTTTGCGATCATTGCCTCGGGCGTTCGGGTAGTCGGTCAGCGCCGTTTCCAGCAGTGTGACGGTGCGCCGCAGAGTGTCCTGATACCGCTGATCGTCGCGGTAGTTGTCCTGAGCACTCAGGGCGTAGCTCTCGGCCAGCTCCAGATCGGCGAGGCGAGCGAGTGCCAGATTGCGTGCACGATCGTCGTCGGCGGCGGTTTCCATATAGCGATAGTAGGCTTGACGCGCGCTATCGGCAGGCGCTGAGGTCAGTGCTCGGGCATTCTGCTCCAGGGGCCGATCGAGATCGGCCAGGGTACGCGGTTCATCCGACAGCGTACCGCAACCGCCGAGACTCAGCCCGGCCACGGTGCAAGAAAACGTGAGGCGGCGGATCGAGCTAGTGGTCATAGGTGGTGGCGAGTCCGTATTGGCTTTGGCTGAGGTAAGACTGGAGTTGCGTCTGTTCCCGGTGCAGTTGCTGTTGATAGTGCGCGCGCAGCGCTCGGCGGTAATCGTGGGCCAACTCGGACAGCGACCGTTGCAGACGCGTGTCGGCGCCGTCACTGAGCCGCTGTCGGATATCCGTCAGCACCTGATACTGACGCTCGAGTAAATGCTGAGTCTCTGGTGCCGGCAGCTCGGGTGTCCAGCCCGCGTGCGCGAGCGCGGTGAGCTTTCGCTCCAGATCATTGAGGCGCGCCTCGTAGCGCAGCGTCGCCTCGTTGTAACTCAACTGGGCGAAAGCTAGCTGCTCGTCTCGTTCGTAGGTATATGCGAGCAAAAAAGGGCCATCGGTCAGGTGTTCGTCGGCGGCTAACTGGCGTGTGAACGCATTGAGGGCACTGGCAAAATCCTGTTGATGCAGAGCCGCCAAACCGATGCCACGCCAGGCTTCGCCGAGATAACGGCTATCCAGGGTGATTGCGCCAAAGCTTTGCCGGGCGTTGCGGTAAAAACCGCGCTGCAGTTGCGAGAGTCCCAGCAACATGCGCGCGCGGTTGTAAAACTCCGAGCTGACGTCGTGATGTCCCTGGGCGTCCAGCAACTGGTTGAGCACGTCGTGAGCGTCGCTCCACCAGTCTTGTCGCAGGTAGGCGATAGCAAGATTCAGGCGGGCGTGCGCGTAGTGGGGTGCACCCGAATCAAAGCCCTCATACACGGCGATGGCATCACGGTGTCGTCCCTGTGCCTGGAGTGCGCGGCCATGGTTCAGACTGAGATAACGGCGTTCTTGCTCGGTCAGGGCGTAGCTGCGGGTCAGGGTGGCGCGCTGTTGGTCGAGTTGTTGCCAATGTTGATGGTTGACCGCGTGCTGGAAGAGCGCAAACTGGAGCTGGGCGCGCAACCGAGGCTGGTTGCCGATGGTGGGTTCGGCAATCAGTGCCTCGAGCGGGCCGGTCAACCCGTGGTACAGGAGGTTTGCGATCAAATCGTCAGCATGTGCCTGCAGGAGCGCGATAGGTGTATCAGGGAGCTGTTGCACAAGGCAGGCGAGGCGTCCTCCAGTCACTGATTCCGGTGCCAATTTGACCAGGGCTGAGAACGCCTCGGGACAATCAGTATTCATGCTCGCATAGGCCTCAGGCAGCAACGCCTGAAAGCGTGTGTCGAGTGCGTGCAGCTCATCGGCAGCGACGGGAGAACACCACAGCAGCGCCGCCAACGTCAAGGCTTGACGGTGCTGACTGAACCACTGTGTTGCTGAGGCTATCATCGGCTAGGCACTGAGTTCGTAATGGAACTCGCCCTCGGCGTTGATGCCCACGTGCACCCGCTTCAAGCTGTCGCGCTCAGACATGCGTGCCAGGCATTCGGAGGCGAGCTGAGGTAACAGCGTACGGGTCAGAATGTTCTCGATGTTGCGCGCGCCTGTGTCCACTTCCTGGCTGCGGGCCACGATGTGCAATTTCACATCGTCATCGTAGGTAAATTCGGCGCCGTAGTTTTCCTGCAGGCGGCGGGTGATCTTGCGCATATTGATATCGCAGATCTTCATCAGGTCACTGTCGCCCAACGGGTAGTAGGGCACAATGGTGGTTCGCCCCAGGAATGCGGGTTTGAAGTGCTTAAGCAGTTGCGGACGGAAGTTGTCCAGTAGCACGTCCGGTGCAATGGTGTCTTCCTGGGCGTGACACATCGCCCGGATATGTTCCTCGCCTGCGTTGGAGGTCATGATGATAACCGTGTTACGAAAATCGATGTCACGGCCTTCCCCATCTTTGATGGTGCCCTTATCGAACAGGTTGTAAAACACATCCTGCACGCCCGGATGGGCCTTTTCCATCTCGTCCAACAAAATGACGCTGTACGGTTTGCGCCGCACCGCTTCGGTCAGCACACCCCCCTCGCCGTAGCCGACGTAGCCAGGCGGCGAACCCAGCAACATCGAGACTTTGTGCTCTTCCTTGAACTCGGACATGTTGATCACGGTCAGGTTGTGCTCACCGCCGTACAGGGTGTCCGCCAGGGCCAGGGCCGTTTCGGTTTTGCCAACCCCGCTGGGGCCCACCATAAAGAACACACCGATGGGCTTGCGCGGATCTGTCAGACCGGCGCGGGCAGTGCGAATGCTCTGCGCGATAGCTTCGAGGGAGTGGTTCTGACCGATGACACGCTCGGACAAGGTATCACCGAGAGAGAGGACTGACTGGATCTCATCCGCGAGCATCTTGCCCAGGGGGATGCCGGTCCAGTTGGAGATCACCTCGGCGATAGCCTGACCATCCACATGGACTTTGATCATGGGGTCGTCGCCTTGGCACGCTTCCAACTGTTGCAGCAGCGCTTGCAGCTCCTCCCGGTCTGCGTCCTGATCGCTGGGCTCAAACTCTTTGAGGCCGTTAATGTCGTTGTGGTGGTCTTCCTCAATTTTGTGTTGAAGGGTGTTGATGGCGTCGACCAATTCGCGTTCGTTTTGCCACTGGGCGTGTTGACGCTCGAGCTGCTCGGCCAGCATTTCTCGACGCGCGCTCAGTTCGTCAATGCGCGCCTGGCAGTTGCCGAGCGTGGCGTTCTCCCGGGTCAGGCTTTTGAGGTTGGCGCTGATCTGATCGATATCGCGTCGGGTATCTTCGATCGGTGCCGGCGTCGCGCTCTGGCTCAGGGCTACGCGTGCACAGGCGGTATCCAGAAGACTGACAGATTTGTCCGGTAACTGGCGCCCCGGCATATAGCGGCTGGAGAGGCGTACGGACTCGACAACGGCTTCGTCCATGATGCGCACGCCGTGATGGGTCTGAAGCATACCGGCAATGGCACGCATCATATCGATGGCCTTTTCTTCGCCCGGCTCTTCAACCTTGACCACCTGGAAGCGACGAGTCAGGGCCGGGTCGCGCTCGAAGTACTTCTTGTACTCGGCCCAGGTGGTTGCGGCGATGGTGCGCAACTCACCCCGCGCCAAGGCCGGTTTTAACAGGTTGGCGGCATCACCCTGGCCCTCTTTGCCGCCGGCGCCAATCATCGTGTGGGCTTCGTCGATAAACAGAATAATGGGCTGAGGCGAGGCCTTGACCTCGGCAATCACTGATTTGAGGCGGTTTTCAAACTCACCTTTGACGCTTGCCCCGGCTTGCAGCAACCCCAGGTCGAGCGTTCGCAGTGCGACATTCTTGAGCGGCTCGGGAACGTCGCCCGCCGCAATCCGCAACGCGAAGCCTTCGACCACGGCGGTTTTGCCCACGCCGGCCTCGCCGGTCAGGATCGGATTGTTCTGGCGCCGCCGAATCAGGATGTCGACGATCTGACGTACCTCTTGGTCGCGCCCCCAGACAGGGTCGATGTTGCCATCCCGGGCGGCCTGGGTCAGGTTGACGGTATATTTGTCCAAACAGGGTGTTGCGCTCGCTTTGACGTTGGCGGCCGACGGCGCCGTGTTGTCGGCATCGCCCGTGAGTGATGCGTGCGATTCCGCTGTACTGCCGACCACCGCGCGCGCGAGTTCGCGCACGGACTCGGGTGGCAGCTTCTCCAGAGCGCGACAGCTTTCAAGGGCGCCGCGGCGCAAGGTGTCGTCCAGCAACAGCGCTGCGAGCAAGTGCGCGCTGGTTACCTGCTGGTGGCCGTACTCAACGGACGCGAGAACCCAGGCGTGCTTGGCGAGCTCGACCACGCCCGGTGCGAGCGCAGGCGGGCGTGAACTGCCGTTTTTCAGCCGGTCCAACTCGCATTGCAAGGCCTTGATCAGATTATCCGGCGAGAGCTCAAACTTGTTCAGAATGGCTTGCAGATCGGTGTCATCCACTTCCAGGAGCTTGATCAGCCAGTGCTCAATTTCCACATTGTAGTGGCTGCGGGACAAACACAGACCGGCAGCGCCTTCGAGGGCGTTTCGGGTTGTGTTGTTCAGTTTGTTAACCAGTGACTTCAGGTCCAGTGTGATCATGAGTGCTCCTTGTTAAGCGGCTTTGTGGCCTTCCGCCGCGCTGTCGGGCGCGGACGATTGGTGGTGTTTACTGGGGGTGGCGATGTGCTCTGGCGATAAGGGCACCCGTTGACTCGCGTGCGGGTCCTCGGTTCGGTAAATGCTCGGCGGCAGGCGTGAATTCCAGCCCAGCTGATAAGGTTGAGCGGTGCCCAGCCGCAGCTGTGTGGGCAACGCGTCGGCACGCACATCGAGCACGAGTTCGAAATCGTTTTCCGGCCCAAGATAAAGTGCGGCCAGCGCCCGCAGCTCGGCAAGGGCCTGACTGTCGGGAGCAAAACGCCGGTACTGCGCCCGATCAAGTGGCCCGAGTTTAATGCCGATTTTATTCTGAGCGAGCCACGATTTCTGACCGAGTAGGGTCGAGCGTCCGAGCTGGTTGTTTCGGCCTTTGGGTACTGTTTTAGAGGGCAGCTGACAGCGCATATCCTGCAGCACCTCACACCAGGTGCCGGAAAACTCTTCAATCTGAACGGGAATTTTAAAACGGCTGCCGATGATCTGCTTGAGGTTGCTGGCGGTTCTGACTTTCTGTGTCAACAGTCCACCGTAGTGAATCAGCGACTCGGCAGGCACGGTAGGGTGATCGCGCAGCAACCGCGGCGAAAGTCCCATCAGTGAGAGCAGAACTTCGGTATGCCTGTCGGCGATGTGTGGGTTATCTTTGCTGTAACGGCGTGCGCGTTCGTATGCCAGAGGCAACTTGTATTTACTGGCCGCTCGCCAGAACAGCGACGCCGCTCGGTGGTTGAACAGGTCCAGGAACTGCATCAACGCCGGGTCTTTGGCTTTCTGACGTGCGAGGACGAGCTCGGTGTAGTGGAACGGTAAGGGCCCCAGCGGTCCGCCCAGGCTCATGACATTGGCTTGGAGTCGCCATTGGCCATTGCGCTCAGTCACGCCGCCGACTTCGGCGTGCGGAAAACCGAGGCTATGGTGGCCATGCAGGCGCACGGGCTCTTTGGTGGGCGGGCGGGTGTCAACTCCGGTGCCTACCCGGTGGTGACGAGGCAGGGTGGCGCCGTCGGGATCCCGTTCACGCCCGGCGTATTCGAGCAGACGCATGCTCTGTAGAAAGCTGAAGTTCTCCGGCCGGCGCTGCAGTTCCCGTAGCAGGTTCATGATTGAACGCCTATGCGCACCGGACACTCTTTATAGAAGCCATCCTGCTGCTTTCGTCTGACCCGTAAGCGGCTAAAGGAGTTGAGCGAGCAGTAGAGTGCGAAAAACTGCTCGAGGACCTGGGTGAACAGACACAGGCTGATACCTGCGAGCAGGCGGTCATCCACAGTTACGGTGACTTCCATTCCCCGGCACAGGGTTGGTCGGCCGGCCACCTGAATGGGCGCGTTAACCGGACGTACCTGAACATTGTCGATAGCTTCAATCAGCGAACGGTGGGCCGAGTTTTGCTGGAAGTCGTAGAGTCTGAGCATTTCCTGCAGGGCCTCGGTGGCACCGTCTCCGGCGATAGAACGTTGATTGAGTTGCAGGTGGGAAATCAGGCGCCAGCGAGCGCCGTTACCCAACGGTGGACGAATGCTCTCAGTGGGCTGGGTCAGACAGCGAATCCGTTTCGTGGGCGGACTGGCATCGACGCATTGCAGAGCCGGTTCGCGCGCGCTAAAAGGTAGCCGCGCAGGCTGATCCCGGTTGCTGCAGGTGGTCTTCACCATCAGGGTCTTATTGATGGCATTGCCGGGCTGGAAGTCAAGGTCAACCAGGCTCAGGTACACGTCGGTACCTTCGTCACGCTCTTGCGGCTTAGCCTTGGCGTGCTCCCGGCGCGCGTACCAGAATACCTGATCTTCATGGTAGGCTCGGTCGTGATTGAGGCCGTAGAAAGCCCGGTAGGTGGCCGTTTTGCCGTAAGGGTCAGCGGCGATGACCTCATCAACCGAGTACACCTCGTAGCCGCTGGGGCGTCGCACATCAGGAATGATCTGGTACTCGTGATGCCGGTGATCGACTTCGATGGGGTCGGTCTGGTGCTCGAATAGATTGACCACCGGGGTGCATCCGAGCACAAAGGTCGTCGCGTCGACATTGTGTTCGAGCTCGACGTCTGCATCGCTCAGATAAATATAGATATCAAGATGTGGAAGCGGGCCTTTCAGGCGCTCAAGGTCAAGCCCCTGGATATCGACGAACATGAACTTTTCAGGGAAGGCAAAGTACTCGGTGAGTAGCCGGTAGCCAATGAAGGCATTGTCCGGGTAGGGCAGTAAACCCTGATCGGCTTCAAAACCCACCGCTTTAACCGCGTCCTTGCCTAGGAAAACGCTTTCGCCGGTGCCATGTCCCGCGCTGATAACGACATTCTCGCAGCGGTTTATCAGCAGCTCGTAGAGTGGATGAATATGTTGAGGCTGGCCCTTGAGGTAGAGGCGCAGGCGCTCTGGCATGACCTGTTGCAAGTCGCTCTCGTCAAAGTGGGCGCTCAGGCGGAGTTTCAATACACTGGCGGCACTGCGCACCGCATCCGACCCGGGTGTCGAAAATGGACGGCCCATCAGTTGGGCCGAAGCGACCTGTGCCGGAACCAGTTCGGTGTCATAGGCTGTGGTGAACCGGCAGGTCTCACCTTTAAACGACTTGGTCTCAAGCAGGGTACCTTTGGCCAGCGTAAAAGTCGCTTCCAGTTGTTCGGGATCCGGTTCAAAGCAGGCAATCGCCATCGAAGGGATGGGGCGCTGATAATGCGGAAACAACGTGTTGAGTAGCGAATCGCTGAGCTCCGGAAAATCGTCGTCAAGCCGGTGTTGGATGCGTGCGTTCAGATAGGCCACACTTTCGACTAACCGGGATACATGCGGATCCTCGATGGTGTCGGTGTTGATGCCCAGGCGGCTCGCAATTTTGGGGTTCTCCTTGGCGAACTCGGCACCCATCTGCCGGATAAACGCGAGCTCTTTTTCATAGTAAGGCAACAGTTCGTCAGCCATGGGAAAACTCCTGCACATTCACTGACCGGGAAACGGGCTCGAGAATGGAATCGAAAATGACGGTTTGGGGCGCCGGGTCGGCCCAGAGCACGGCGTCGATACGAAACCGCAAGGTGCGGTCAGTGGCGTCGCGATTGTCGAGGTGCGCAACTTTGACGCTTTTAAAGCGCGGCTCATAGTCGCGTAGCGTGCGCTCGAGATCCCTGACGAAGCGTTGTTTCTTCTCGGTATCGGCGATGTTTACCGTCGCCAGGTCGGGGAGCCCATAATTGAGCAGCGATTGATCGAGCTGCGGGTAGTCGTCACCCGGCGCGATAACCCGGTAGCGGGCATTCAACAGATTTTCCAGGTCCCGGCGGACACTTTGACGTAGCTCAGTCAGGTGTTGGTGGCGGTCGAGATTGTGATCTCTGTGGGCGTCCGGCTCCAGATCGATCAATCGATCGAGAATTGACGGGCGGAGGTTCTTTTTCTTGCTCGTTGCAATCATGGCGTGTCCTTTGAGTCACTCGGTTAGCTGGATTGAACCAGCTCGGTCACCAATTCCAACTCCGATACCATTTGGTCGACCTGATAGTGGGGTACCAAATGTATGACGCAGACGTACTGACCGGGACGCTCTGGGTGCTCGTTGACTTTGACCGCCGCTTCGCGCAGCGGATAGCGCGCCTGCTCCTCCCATTCAAGGTCCTCGCGACCTGTGGTGTAGCGAAAAAGCCACTGGCGCAGAAAGTCTTCGCAAGCATCGGGTGTGATAAATGAGCCGATCTTGTCGCGGATCATGACTTTGATATAGTGCGCTACCCGAGAGCCGCACAGGACATGTTGGAGCATGGCAGATAGACGCGCGTTGACTTGCCTCTCTCCCGTGAGCGAAGGCTTCTGGATTGACGCGTTACTGTAGAAGGCAGCAAAGGGCGCCTGGAAACACTGGCACAGAGGGACAAATCCCAATTCGCTCAGCTCGCGCTCACGCCGATCAGTAATGATCACATCGGTTATTGGCTTGGCCGCGAGCATACCGCTGTCCGTGTCAAAGGTATCGACGGGTAGCGTCGTAACCAGGCCGCCTCCGAGCTGGTCCCGGGGTACCCCGCGAATGTGGCCAAACCACCCGACGTTGGCGAACTCCCGAATGAGTACGCCGCCGAAAGCAAAAGCGGCGTTGCCCCAACAGTACCCCTCGCCGCCGCGTTCCGCACTCTGCTCACTAAACGGCACGCCTTTGTAGCTGCCGTGACGCTTTCGGTAGGGCAGGCGCATCAGGGTGCGCGGTAGCGCCAGGCCCAGAAAACGGGCGTCGGCCTTGGCGCGTAGGCTGCGCCAGCGGATGTACTCGTCCTGCGAAAAGATGGTCTCGAGGTTGAGGGGCTGTCCCAGAGTTTCGAAGTCATCGATACCGAACAACTCCGGGGATGCGCCTGCGATAAAGGGCGCGAAAGACGCCGCCGCAATCTGAGCAATACCTTCCAGCGTCGCGATGTCGTCGAGGGGATGGCGCGCAGAGGGCCGGTGGCTGATCTGGTAGTCACCGATCAATACGCCAAATGGCTCGCCGCCGGGGTGGCCGTACTCACTGCTGTAGATCTTGTGAAAAAGCTGACTTTGATCAAAATCTAGCGCCTTGTCGATATCACGGCTCACCTCAGTCCAGGTGATGTCGAGCACTTTGATCTTTATGTTGCGGGCGTCCTGAGCCTGAACCACCAAGTACCAAAGGCCTCGCCAGCTGGCTTCCAGCGCCTGAAATTGGCGGTGATGAATGATGGCGTTGATCTGATCGCTAATCGCTTTATCGATGCGCGCAATCGAGCGCATGATCGTCGCCCGGATGTCCTGCGTGGTCTGCGGAGGCTCAAGCGGTGTCACTTCCATCAGAAAATAGTGCAGCGCCTTTAGCGCGTCGGGTTCATGCAGAAAGTCATCCAGCCCGGACAGAGACGCCTGTCGTGCCAGCAAGGCATCCAGGCTAATCGTCGGACTCGAGCGTGATCCAGATAGGGTTGCTTCCGTGACGTGATTTGACATTGCGCGTTCGGGTCTCTTAAGAATCCTTCCGGTCCCTATGGGGGTAGAGTACACACCTAGACCGGCGGCCCGGAGGCCGCCGGATCGAGCGTTAACCCGCTTTCGGGATATTTGCGACCAGGCGCAGAGAAGCCGTCAGCTCCTCCATTTGCAGCCAGGGGCGCATCCAGGCAACCGCGTTAAAAACGCCCGGCTGTCCCGGCACTTCCTTCACTTCGACATGAGCTTCGGCGAGCGGGAAGCGCGCTTTCATCTCCGCACTTGCACCGGGGCTGCCGTTCACATAGTTGCTGATCCAGTTGTTGAGCCATTCCTCGGCTTCTCCGGCCTCCATGAAAGAGCCGATCTTGTCCCGTGCCATCACTTTCAGAAAGTGAGCGATACGGGATGTTGCCATGATGTAGGGCAGGCGAGCCGAGATGGCGGCGTTGGCGCTGGCTTCGGGATCGTCAAATTTGGGGGGACGCTGCGCCGTCTGGGCACCAAAGAATACCGCGTAATCGGTACTTTTGTAGTGGCACAGCGGCAGGAAGCCGAGTTTGCTCAACTCTGCTTCGCGACGGTCGGTGATGCCGATTTCGGTGGGGCACTTCTGATCGATATCGCCATCATCGCTGACGAAGGTATGGCTCGGCAAGCCGTCGACACGACCGCCGCCCTCGGCGCCGCGGATGCTGGTACACCAGCCATATTCGGCAAAGGCTTTGGTCATTACCGTTCCCAAAGCGTACGCTGCGTTCATCCAGCAGTATTCGTCGTGGTCGGTAGTCAGGTGTTTGCCGTCGTCGCCTACGGTCACTTCTTCATAGTTGAACGCCTCAACCGGTTTGGTGGAGGCGCCATAGGGCAGGCGGGCGAGCACCCGAGGCATAGTCAGAGTGACAAACCGGGAGTCGTCGCTGTCACGGAAGCTGCGCCACTGGATGTATTCGGCGGAATCGAAGATCTTCTCGAGATCCCGGGGTTTGGACAGTTCGGTGAAGTTGTCAAAACCGAACATCTTGGGAGAAGACGCTGTCAGGAAGGGGCAGAAACCCGCTGCCGCGACGTTGGACATCATGCTCAGCATGGAAACATCGTCCGGGTGCGACGAAAACTCGTAGTCGCCGATCAGTGCGGTATAGGGCTGGCCACCGGCCGTGCCAAACTCGCTCTCGTAGATCTTTTTGAATATCTGGCTTTGATCGAACTCGACGGCCTTTTCCAGATCTTTGCCCAGCTCTTTCTTGCTGATATTGAGCATCCGGATTTTCAGCTGGGCGCCGGTTTCGGAGTTCATCACCAGGTGATTCAGGCCCCGCCATGAGCCCTCAAGCTTCTGAAACTTCTCGTGATGCATGACGGCGGCCAGCTGCTTGGACAACAACTCGTCCACAGCGCTGATGGCTTTGTTGATAGTGACAGTCAGGTTCTTGTCCCATTTGACCGTGCCGTTCATCGCTTCCTGGGCCAGGGTCTTAAGCAGCTCCTGGGTTTCGTCAGCGGGCGTCTGTCGGGTTGCCGTAATGGCTTGTTCAAGGAAGCTGAGTTCCTGGACGTCTGCTTCCTGCTGTTCTACAACGGCTTCTTCGTTACTCGCCATCTTTCTGCTCCTCTTTGTCAGTTTCGCCTACGCCCAGCTCCCCTGAGAGAGACGACAGTGCCTCGGTATCGCTGAGTATGTTCTCCAGCAGCGCTTCCAGGTCTTCTGAACGGTCTGCCTTGGTGAGCAGATCGCGCAGCTTGTTCCGGGTTTCCATCAGCTTTCGCAATGGCTCCACTTGCTGCACCACCCGGTGCGGTTCGAAGTCTTCCATGCGGTTGAAGTCGAGGTCGACGTTCATCTCGCTGCCATCGCCCTCCAGGCGGTTTTCGGCCTTGAAGCTCAGTTTTGGGTTGATCTTACCCATCAGGTCATTGAAGTTATCCCGATCAATTTGGGAGAATTTACGCTCCTTCAGAGACTTCTTGCCCTCAGTATTGTCGCCAGAGTAGTCACCCATGACGCCCATCACAAAAGGCAACTCCTTTTCGGCGATTGCGCCGTTGGTCTCTACATCGTATGTAATATGTACGCGCGGTTTGCGCACGCGTTTAAGCTTATCGTGGATGCTATCGGACATAATCCCTATTCCTCTTGGGTTGTGATTGAGTTTCAGTTTCCTTTCGTTCAGCAGGCATCAGTCATCGTTAATGTCGACGCCGGTCAGCTCGCTGTAATGCGCGCGAGAAGATGAGTCGGGGATGAGTTCTGCGATCAGCTCATCAAGCCGCATATTGCCCCACTTGACCGCTTTCTGAAGCACGTAGGAGACCGGCGAATGCGGCTCCGTCTTGAGAAAGAAGTCGGAAATCTCCCGCAGTTGCCGGAAGGCTTCTTCTCGGTCGAGCGCTTTCTTCTTGATGTGGTTTGTGGATACGGGGACGTCACTGTTGGCGGATTTATCGCCGTCGGAACTGGCACTTTCCGTGTGTTCTCCGGCAACCGGATACTTGTCTTTGCCGAGGTGACTCATAGCACCGCGACACTCTTCCAGCACCGAGAGAATATTGCGCACGGGGGGCGCGTATTCCGCGCCGCAATGATTGTCGAGTGTCTCGCTACAGGCGCGATAATGCGCCAATGCTTCGTCAAGATGGTCCCGTTGTTCGATAAAGAAGGTGTCCGACGACTCGGCCACAGCCCGCTCGATATCGTAAAGGCTGTAACCCAGCGTCTGTTCTTTTGTCTGCCGGGCATCTTCGTCGGGGAGCTTCTGAATATCCAGCGCCTGCTGATACTGCCACAGGCTAAAGGGGGCTGGAGGATTGCCCTCCGTGATTGACACTTTGCGGATGGGGGCAATCAGGACACCTTCGGCACCTTCGCCGTTGAGGCCAGACAGCGGTGCCACGCGGGTTTCGATGCCGTCTTCATCCGGGCGGGGGTAGAGGTCGTTCCAGAAGTTTTGCACCAGTCCGTGTATTAACGCAAATGCATCCCGCAGGCCTCTAAATCCGTGCTTGCGTACCAGGGCTTCCGTCAGCCAGCTCGCGACTTCGAGGTCTTTTGCCTGCTCCTGAATGAGTGTCGGGGCCATACTCAATACGTTCTGCCAATGGCTGTCCGCTTCCTGATCGTTACCATCGTGCACGGTTTTTCGTTCAGCCGCACGGGCAGAGGAACGCTCTCTTTTCAGGGTTTGGTAGAGCGATTGAGGCGACGCATCTTCTCGCGGATCATTGCCCGCAGGCGTGGTTTCGGCGATGGGCGCAAGGAGTGCATCTAAGTCGATAACGCGTTCTGAGGCCATGAATTGACAATATCCCTATTGTGTTTCTCTAGTGACTGATTAACTAGCGGATGCCGTTCCGTCTTTCGCGTGCTGGCGCTGATTTGCAGTGATGACAATGCGCAGAAACTTACCACAAGCAGATTCGTTATTTAAATAGACAACAAGAAAATTGCGCCAAATTAAACAAAGAATTTTCAAAAAGTATGAGCCGGTTCAACTTTTTGAGAATTCATGTGCAAAAAAACAAAGGTGTTATCGCCCGCCAAAAAAAACTGTGGCAGAATGCGTTTCGCATGGATAGCCTCCTTCCATGGAGGGAATTTTGCGACAACCTGTCGTGTCTTTCCTTGTAGCTTTGCCAAGCACAGCTGGGTGCCTGACGCCCAAATAGTCACAGTGAAAAAATGGATAGTTTCGGGACAGTAACAGGATGACTTTACAGTTAAGGATTACCAAAGCACCGGACGGCATACCGCTTTCACAACCTTCCCATACTTTCGGCGAGCAGGGCGGAACCATCGGTCGAGGCGCCGGCAACACCTGGGTTCTCGCCGATCCTGAGCGAATTCTCTCGTCACGGCACTGTGAGCTTGTTTTTCAAAACAATCATTACCAGATTATTGATCTCAGTACCAACGGTACCTTTCTCAATCAATCGTCAGAGCCGCTGGGTAAAGGCTCGCGTGCCAGTCTTACTCATGGTGACTCCATTAGTCTCGGCGACTACAGTTTCGCCGTTGAGATGTCAGCCGCCTGTACGCCTGACCCCCTGTCGCCCTTCGATGATTTGCCCGGCGCTGCGCCGCCTCCGGCCTCATCGGGTACTGCCTTTGGCGAGGATCCTTTTGGCCCTGGCGATTCTGTGCTGGTAGACAGTGGTGCGTCAGTCGACCCGCTGCAGGCCCTGGATGGTCTCGCTGACAGTGATGTGGCGCCAGAGCCTTGGACCATCGGCGAAACGGCTGCGTCTGCCAGCCCGGCGGCGGAGGCGATTGCCTGGCCTGAGGCTGCGCCCGAGAGTTTGATCCCTGACGATTGGCTCGACGAGGTTCAGGCAGCGTCGAGCGCTGCAGAGCCCGAATCTATGCCCGCGCCCGTTGAGGTTGCGTCACCCGTGCCCAAGCCCGCGGTAGCGAAAATTCCGCCACAGACTGAGTCTGCAGGTGGCCCGGTAGATGCCCTGATCGAGGCCATGGGACTGGACAGTAGTCGCCTGTCTCCGGCCGATCGCGCCGAACTTTCTCCCCTGGTAGGTCGTATGATCCGGGAGGTCATTGCCGGCCTGATGCAGGTGTTGCGCTCGCGCGCGAGCATCAAGAATGAGTTTCGGATGAACGTAACCACCATCCAGCCCGTCGAGAATAATCCGCTCAAGTTCTCCGCTGATGTCGACGAGGCCATCGACAACATCTTTGTGCGCCGGAGCCAAGCCTACAAGGCGCCGCTGGACGCTATTCACGAAGGCTTTCAGGAAATCGCCGAGCATCAGTTGGCCATGATTGCCGGTATGCGCAGCGCATTTGAGCATATGTTGGAGGACTTTGATCCGCACCGGCTTCAGGCGGCCTTTGATAAGCAGAAAAAGCCCGGCGCTTTTGGCTCTTTGCAGTCGGGGCGTTACTGGCGTCAGTACCAGGCACATTACGAAACTCTGAACGATAATATTGATCGCTCATTTCAGCAGATTTTCGGCGATGAATTTGTTCAGGCCTATCAGGATCAACTCAGAAGCCTTGCGGCTTCGCGGTCGAAATAGCCACTGTCTGGAGAGGGAAGAATCATGCGCATATTGGTGCTGTTGGGCGCTTTGATGCTGGTGGGCTGCTCATCCCAGGAGAGCCGGGTGGGGCGCGTCTTCAATCTGAATACGGATTTTACCCTGAGCGTGAGCGCCGCTGAGGATATCAATCCGAACACCCGGGATGAGCCGGCGCCGGTTTTCATTCGACTGTACGAACTGCGCAGCCCCGATGCGTTTGCGCGAGCCGACTTTATCGAGTTGTACGAGCGGGATCAGAACGTGCTCGGGGACAGTCTGGTGAATCGTCGACAGCTGTCCCGCGTGGCGCCCACGGAGCTGCGTGAGTACGAGATGGTTCTGGATCGGGAAACCCGGTACGTGGGCATACTGGCCGAGTTTTACCAATACGATGATGCCACCTATAAATTGGTTGTGCCGGTGACGGCCAAAAATGTATTTCGCGATCGGCTCTGGATCCGGATTTCAGGCAACACCATCACGCAGGTGCATTAACAACAGGGAATAGCCGTTATGTCACTCAGCAGTAAAGTTATCTGGTCTGAGGGAATGTTTCTCAATCCTCAGCATTTTCAGCAGTATGATCGCTACGTGGAGCGCTATGTCGATGCCAAGTGCTCGGCGCTGGGCGTTCATGCGTGGGGCTTGCAGGCGTTTGAGCTGGATCAACAGTTATTGAAGCTGGGCAAGCTGTCGGTACTGCGCGGTCAGGGTGTATTTCCCGATGGAACCCCCTTTAATTTTCCGGACGTGGACGACGCGCCTGCGGTGTTGGCGTTACCTGAGGGGGTGCACGACACACTGGTTTACCTGACCGTGCCCGTCCGCCGACCCGGCGCCGTCGACGTATCCCGGGGTGATGACAGCCAGGCGTTGGCACGTTATTACGTTTCTGAAATGAGCACCCGCGATTGCAGCGCAGAGGGCGGTGATACTCGCCCGGTGGACATTGGCAAGCTGCGGGTTCGTTTGATGCTTGAGACTGAAGACCTCAGTGGCTATGCCTGTATCGGGGTTCTGCGGATCGCCGAAACGCGGGATGACGGCAATGTACTCCTGGACGAACAGTTCATACCCGCATGCCTGGACTGTTCGGCGGCGCCGCGGCTGAACGGCTTCATTCCCGAGCTTGGCGGGCTTTTGCATCACCGGGGCGAGGCCATCGCCGGCCGGCTTGCCGACGCCCGGCGCGGTGGCAGCGCCGAGATTGCCGACTACATGATGCTGCAAATGATTAACCGTTTTGAGCCGTTGATCAATCATCTAGTTCAGCTTCGCAACCTTCATCCCTTGGCGCTTTATCAACTGCTGCTGCAGATGGCGGGCGAGTTTGCAACCTTTGTGGCCAAGACCAAGCGTCCTCCTGAGTTTGCACCCTACCGCCACGACGATCTGCAAGCCAGCTTCGGCCCGCTTTGGAGTACCCTGCGCACTTACCTGTCAATGGTGTACGAACAAACGGCTACCGCTTTGCAGTTGGAGGAAAAAAAGTACGGTATTCGTGTGGCGACCATTACTGACCGCTCATTGCTGGATTCCGGAAGTTTCGTCCTGGCCGTGCGCGCGGATGTGTCGGAAGAGGTTCTGCGCTCGCGTTTGCCGGGCCAGATCAAAATCGGCCCGGTGGAGCGTATCCGCCAGCTCGTCAACGCTGCAATGCCGGGCATCGCCATACGTCCGTTGCCGGTTGCTCCTCGGCAGATTCCCTACCGCTCGGGCTACGCCTATTTTGAGCTGGATAAGCAGGGTGCGTTCTGGCCCGAGCTGAAAACCTCGGGGGGTTTCGCCCTGCATGTGGGTGGGGATTTCCCCGGCCTGGAAATGGAGTTCTGGGCAATTCGGCAGTAGCGCCCGCCTTCGCCTTAGCCGACAGGAGTTGTGATGGATAACGTCGACAAAACCGTTTTTCGACAGCCGCGTCCCGGGGGGGATCGAACCCGCATGAAAGGCGGTGCTGAACCTCTCAGTGGCGCTGCTGTACAGGCCGCACAGCCCGCGCCTGTCCCGACACCCAACACTGAGACATTGGCCTTGATTGTTCCCGGGCGAGGACTCAATCCGCTGGTGAGCGCCGCCGATACGTTGTTGGCGGTGCATGCCCGAGTCAGTGGCACCGCTCGGCACACGGATGTCTCAGGCCTCTATCGTCAGCTGAGCTATGAGATTCGGCAGTTCGAGGAACGGGCCAGGGTGCGCGGAATCAAGCCGGAGATCATATTGGCGGCGCGCTATGTGCTCTGCTCGGTTCTGGATGAGGCGGTACTGAACACACCTTGGGGGAGTGACAGCCCCTGGGCGCAAGGCAGCCTTCTGAGCCGTTTTCACAACGAAACATCGGGCGGTGAAAAGTTCTTTCAGATTCTTGAGCGGATGCTTCAGGCACCGGCTGAGCATATCGACATGCTGGAGTTGATGTACCTGTGTCTGAGCCTCGGATTTGAGGGGCGCTACCGGTTGTCGACCCGGGGGCGGGATGCGCTTGAACAATTAAAAGATGATCTCTATCGAACCATTCGGCGCTACCGGGGCGAGCACGAAAGGGCTCTGTCCAGACGCTGGAAGGGGCTGGGCAAGACGCGTTCCACGTTGAGCGAGTACGTGCCTCTGTGGGTGTTGGCCGCGAGTGTGGCATTGGTTCTGGTCATGACCTACTCGGGCTTTCGCTACTGGCTTTACAGCAGCTCCAACCCGGTTGTCGATCAGCTCGAACAGGTCATCGGCGGCATTGAAACCAGGGAACGACGTGATCAGTCGCCAAGGGATTAAGGATATCGTGGCATGAAAAAACTATTTGCTCGACTCATTCACCCCGTAACCTTATCGCTCCTTGGCGTGGTGGTGATTGCTTTGCTGATCTGGTTTGTGGGTCCCGCGATCAAGTTTGGCGATGCCAACGTCGCCCCTTTGGCCGGCAGCCAGGCCCGGTTGGTCGCCATAATGGTGGTTCTGATCATTTGGGGTTTGAACAACCTGCGTATCCAGGCGCGGAACCACAAACAGAACAAACAATTGGTAGAGGATATTCAGGAGAGCCCGCCGGTCGGCGGCCAGGATTATGCATCCACGCAGGCGGGGGAAGAGGTCAAGGAAATTCAGCAGCGCTTTTTTAATGCGCTGACCACACTCCGGGGACACAAATTTCGCGGGCGTGCCAACAAAACGCGAGCCCTGTATGAGCTTCCCTGGTACATCATCGTCGGCCCGCCGGGCGCGGGGAAAACCACCGCGCTAGTCAACTCCGGGCTCGAGTTTCCGCTTGCAGAGCAATTCGGCCGAGGCGCCCTGCAGGGCGTCGGCGGTACTCGACATTGTGATTGGTGGTTTACGAACGAGGCGGTGCTTGTAGATACCGCTGGACGCTACACCACTCAGGACAGCCACCGGGTTGTCGATGGTTCGGCGTGGGAGGGTTTTCTTGATTTGCTCAAAAAACATCGCCGCCGCCGTCCCATTAACGGTGTCATTGTTGCCATCAGTATTCAGGATCTGCTGACACAGCCAGAGGAGGAGCGGCTTCGTCATGCGCGCACCATTCGGACCCGCATCGATGAACTGATGACCAAGCTTGAGGTCCGCTTTCCCGTTTACCTGTTGTTTACCAAGGCGGATCTCATTTCCGGGTTCAATGAGTTCTTTGAGGACCTGGGGCGAGATGAGCGCGACCAGGTGTGGGGTGTCACGTTATCGGATTCACCTCACGCGGACGGCGCGCCAGACTTTGAGGATATTGACAGCGAACTCGGAGAATTGGAAGCGCGACTTTATGAACGCCTGGTATGGCGGATGCACCAGGAACGCGACCGCGAGCGGCGGACCGCCATTGAGCAGTTTCCGCGCCAGATGGAGCAGGTTCACCCGTTGGTGCAGGCTTTTGTGCGTGAGACCTTCGCCCCTAACCGCTACCGTTTTCAGCCTTACTTGCGGGGCGTTTACTTTTCCAGCGGGACCCAGGATGGGACGCCGATTGATCGTTTGATGACAGCGGTTTCGAGCCAGTTTGGTATTGACCGCGAACCTCAGGCCGTCGCGCTTGGCCGGGGTAAAAGCTTCTTCCTTGGACGCCTGTTCCGCGATGTGATCTTCCCCGAATCGGAACTTGTGGGGACCAATCCGCGCTACGAGCGTTGGCGCCGGTGGGGGCAGCGTGGAGCCTACGGCGCCCTCGCGGCCTGCGTCGCCGGGCTACTGGTAATTTGGACGGGCAGTGTCGGCCGCCACGCGGGGTCGATGGAGGATGTGCGCCATCACCTGAGCGCCTTCGAGGCCTCGGCCCGGGAAACCCCCCAGTGGGATCGCAGCGTGCGTGCCACGCTGGGGCCCTTGGCGTCTCTGTCGATGGCCAGTGACGTCTATGCGCAGGAAAATCATCCCTGGCTTACCGGTGTCGGGCTCTATGACGGACGCATTGAGCGGCGTACCCGGCAGGCGTACCACGATTACTTGCGCGGACCCTTTATGCGCGGACTGCTGGCAGAGTTGGAGCGGGCGCTCACCGAAACAGATGAAGATCTCGCCCTGTATGGTCGTTTTCGGGTTTATCAGATGTTTGGCGATGTCGAGCGCCTCGCGCCGGGTGCGGTCAATGAGTGGTTCCGCCGTTACTGGGCAGAGGCTGACTTACTCAGTGCTGCCGAGCAGCGTCAGGTTCAGGCCCATCTGGCGCAGTTGCTGAGTCTGGAGCTTGAGTCCCAGCCTTTAAACCAGCCGCTCTCACGTCAGGTTGCCGAGCGCCTGCAGCAGGTACCCCTGGCAACGCGGGTGTACAACCGTATCCAGACCGAGCCCGAG
Organism: Marinimicrobium alkaliphilum; assembly: GCF_003259155.1. GTDB lineage: Bacteria > Pseudomonadota > Gammaproteobacteria > Pseudomonadales > Cellvibrionaceae > Marinimicrobium_A > Marinimicrobium_A alkaliphilum. Next base: position 55,703 of record NZ_QGMQ01000006.1, on the reverse strand, counting down.
TATCAGCGCCGGGTGGATATGCAGGTGCGGTACGGGGATCAGCTGAGTATCGTTTTTGATTACGACAGCCGGGCCCGGCAGGTCAACCAAGTCCCTTGGCTGTACACCCGCGAAGGCTATCGGGCGATTGATTTGTCTCGCCGCTCCCCAGTACTGCGCGAACTGGTCAATGACCGGTGGATCTTCGCCAGTCTCGATAGCACCGATGTGTCCATCAGCGACGACGATCTGAGTGCTCTCAGTGAGCAGGTAAACCGGCTTTATCACAACGATTATATCCGCACCTGGAACAACGCCATGGCGGAAATCAAGATCAAGCCCTTCACCAGCCTGAACCATGCCGGTGACATTCTCGGGCGTGCAGCTGACACCCTGAATTCGCCATTGCACGCGGTGCTTCAGGCCAAGGTTGATCAAACCCGCTTGACCGATTCGCGTGTCCGCGATGCGGTTGCGGGGGCAGGGCGAGGTCAGCGCTCGAGTCAGGCGGCACAGCTGGCCGCCAGCAGGATAGATGACACACCGGTGGATCGTCACTACCGGGATCTGCATCGCCTGATGGCCGGTGGTGACGATAGCGCCGCACCGGTTCATGCGACGCTGCAAGAGGTGCGCAAGCTTGCCGACTTCGTCGAGGAAATCCGCATGGCCCCCAACCCGGATCAGCGTGCCTTCGAGATCGCCCGGGATCGCTACCAAAATGGCAGCGGAAACGCGATGACTCAGCTGCGCAGCTATGCGCGCACGATGCCCGAGCCGATGCAGGGTTGGCTTGAGGAGCTGTCGGCACAAACCTGGCGGGTCATCTTGGGTTCGGCACGCAATCACGTCAGTCGCGAGTGGCACGAACAGGTCTACCGCCCCTACCAGCGCTTTGCATCGGGGCGGTATCCGCTCACCGCTGGCGCCTCCGCTGAAATATCGATGTATGACTTCACTGAGTTTTTTAAACCCGGGGGCACGCACCAGCGTTTTTTTCAGGAGTATGTTGAACCCTTTGTTCACACTCGCGGGCGTTGGAGCAATCGACAGGTGGATGGCTACACTCTCGGCCTCTCGGGCGATAGCCTGGAGCGTATTCGCCAAGGCCTGGAGGTCACCGACGTTATGTTTCGGGGTAGCGAACCAACGCCGAGGCTGGATCTGGAATTCCGACCCATGGATTTGAGTGCCGAAAATGCCCGCTTCTCCCTCGACATGGGGGGCGAAGCCCTCAGCTACAATCACGGGCCGCGCTTGTGGCGGCCGGTTACGTGGGCGGGCGATCGGGCCGAGAGTCGTTTGCGCCTGCGCTTCGAAGGGGTCAACGGCGCAGTGCGTGAACGGCGTTATGAGGGGGGCTGGGCCTGGCTCAGGGCACTTGAGGACGCCCGGGTCGAGCGCACCTCCCGGGCCGACGTCTATCGCTTGACGTTTTCGGCCGACAGCCGTACCGATGCGCCCGACGGGCGTGATGAAATTGTATACGAGGTCAGAGCGCAAAGTGTCAATAACATTTTCAACGATAACCCTTTGCGCCAGTACCGGTGCCCGGAGGTACTCTAATGAGCATGGCAACCGCCGCCGGCTTTTACGGCAAGCTGCCCGCCCACGGTGATTTTGTTTACCGGGGCCTGCCTACGGCCTGTATTCATGTGTGGGACGAATGGCTTCAAGCGCTGGTGGGAACGGCACGCGAGCAGCTCGGCGAGCATTGGCTGGATGTGTATTTGACCAGCCCCATCTGGCATTTTGTACTTTCCCCGGGCGTGCTCGATGAGCACGTGTGGGCGGGCGTGGTGCTGCCCAGTGTCGACCGGGTGGGGCGATATTTCCCTTTTTCAATTATGACTCAACTGCCCGGTTCGGCAGCGCCCGTCGGGACTTTGGCCACTAACGCCACCTGGTTTGAAGATGTGGAGACGCTCGCCCTGCAAGCGCTGGATGGCCAGCTTCGTATTGACGAGTTGGCCGACGCTCTGGCACACACGCCGATTCAAGCAGCTTTCTCGGAACTGGCGTTGTCGGCGCCACTGACCGATCCGAGCGTATTTCCGCTCGATGCTTACCCGCTCATGCTGGATCGCTGCTTGGCGAGCCAGTTGCCATCGTACAGCGTATGGTCGACCCAGGGCTCAGATCGAGTCGATCCCTGCCTGGCAAGCACCGGCGGCTTGCCGCCCGTCGCTCGTGCGACCGCGATGTTGACCGGTCAGTGGCGTGACTGGCAGTGGCAGCAGCTTGGTGCCGCCCGGATCCAGGGCTAGGGGCGCGAACCGTGCAGGACACTACCTATCGTCGTCCCATCTATTGGGAAAGTCACGCGGCAACACACCCGGGCGCCGTGCGCGAGCATAATGAAGATGCGTACCTGTCGCGCGGCGCCTGCAACCATTGGGCGGTGGCCGATGGCATGGGTGGACACGCGGTGGGAGATGTGGCCAGTCAGGAGATCGTTTCGGCGCTCGCGCGCCTGGCAGTCCCCAACGAGTTAGCCGGCGCGGTTGACTGTATTGAAGATTGCTTGCTCGGGGTGAACGGTTCCTTGCAACGCTATGCCCGCCAGAACCTGGGCGGTGCGACCATTGGCAGCACCCTGGTGGACCTGATTATTTGCGGGCGTGTTGGGGTGTGCTTATGGGCAGGAGACTCACGTTTGTATCGATACCGGCGCCAGACCTTGACGCGTATTTCCCGCGATCATAGTCAGGTCGAGGATATGGTGACGATGGGCCTGATATCGGCCGAAGAGGCGCGCACCCATCAGTGCAGTAATGTGATTACCCGCGCGGTAGGCGTGGAAGAAAACCTACTGCTAGACCTTCGGGTTTTCGACGTTCAACTCGGCGATATGTACTTGCTGTGCAGCGATGGGCTGCACGGTGTTCTCAGCGATGAAGCCATTGCCGATAGGCTCGAATGCCGCGAACCGGCGCAGAGTGTGGAAGCACTAATGGCGGCGGCCATGCAGGCGGGCGCGCCTGACAATGTAACTGCCGTGGTGACCAAAGGCATCCCTGGGGCTATCGTCCGTCAGGAGACTCAACAGAGCTAATGGAAGGCTATGACAGAGCAGGATAAGGAACAGCGTACCCGTATTCAGCGCAGGGATGACAAGGTGGCTGCTGATGCCACGGTATTTGTCGCGCGCACCGGTGGTGATGACCAAACCCGATTCGCGCCGCCGGCGAAAAAAATCGTTACCATTCCACCGGTAACACCGGTCGACCGCACCCAGATCAATCCCGATGTCCCTGCCCACCAGCAGACAGGTGCACCCGCCGCACCTGCCGGACGACTGAAAAGCCGCTTTATTTTGCAAGATGTGCTTGGCGCAGGCGGCATGGGTGTGGTCTACAAGGCCAAAGACAGTCTGAAAATCGAAGCCCAGGACAGCGATCCCTACGTTGCCATCAAAGTGCTTAGCGACGAGTTCAAGAGTCACCCGGAGGCGTTTATCGCGCTGCAGCGGGAGTCTCGGAAAACCCAACGTATTGCCCATCCCAATATCGTGAATGTGCACGATTTTGATCGCGACGGTGATACCGTGTTTATGACCATGGAGTTTCTCGACGGTAAACCCCTCGACAAGCTGCTGGATCAGTATCGCGGTATCGGCTTATCGGAAGAGGAATGCTGCTCCATTCTGGAGGGAATCTGCTCGGCGTTGGTCTATGCCCACGCCGAAAACATCATTCATTCGGATCTTAAGCCTGGCAACATCTTTGTGACCCATCGGGGAACGCCCAAGGTATTTGATTTTGGCATCGCGCGCGCCGTGGCCAAAGCTGAGCGTACCGATGAAAGCACGGACGATAAGACCGTGTTTGACGCGGGGAGCCTGGGAGCGCTTACGCCCGCGTACGCCAGCCTGGAAATGCTTGAAGGGGCGCCGCCGGACGCGCGCGACGACATCTATGCGCTGGGCTGTATTGCGTACGAGCTGTTTGCTGGAGAACACCCATTTAAACGCGCCCATGCCGACCAGGCCTGTCGCGACAAGATGAAAGTGAAACGCATACCGGGGCTGCCCAAGCACCAATGGCGTGCCATCGAGAGTTGCCTGGCATTCCGGCGCGAACAACGGATGGCCTCCGTGGCTGAGTTCTGGCGCCAGTTCAGCGTGCGCCCGGTCGCCAAACTGAAGTACGTTGTCGGTACGCTGGTGGTTACCACCTCCATGGCGGTTGCGGCATACCAATATCAGGACGAACTCTGGCCTCAGTTCTCGGAGCAGGAAGTGCGCTCGGAGATCGAGCAGGCGTTGCGCCTGGAAATGCGCCAGGAGGTTCTGACTGACCTGATTGCGGCAGGCACCTTCAGCGCTGCCTGGGAAGCGACCCTGTGGGATACCTATTCCGAGCTGCGCGATACGCTGGGCGACGACGACCCCTGGTTCAGTGTCCAGCGGGAGACCATCTACCACTTGTACCTGGAAGCCGTCACTGAGCGCATTGGCGCGGGGGAGTTGAACACTGCCCAGAATATTCTCAAGAATGCCTACCGTTACAGTCAGGCCCATGAAGAGCTCGACGCCCTTTCGGCCCAGCTGCGCAACGTTGCCGAGCGTCAGCGTGAAGAGCTCCAGGAGCAAGAGACGGCGCGTGCGGCGGCAGAGGCCATGGCGGTGCGTCAGCAGCAACGTCGCGAGCAGCAGGCGGCGATCAATCGCGCGTTTGATGCGGCGCTGGCCAACGTCGACGACCAGACCGCTTGTCGTCAACAGCTCAACATGGACGATTTGCGTATCGCCGTCGATAAATTACGTGAGCTTGATCGCCCGCGCTACCAGCAGCAGGAAGCGCGCATTATTACCGAGCTTGCGAGTTGTATTGAAACTGTCGGCACCAGCTTTTCGGATCGCGCCCAGGTGTTCAAGCAACAGGCGCAACAGATATTCCCGGGCAGTGCCCGCATCGCAGCCATCAGTATTTCGCCGCGCGACCCTTGTGGCTTGTCGCTCGCCGGCATGGGCGCACGTGGACAGCGTGCAGGCTGCCGTGACCGGGCTGCTGCGCTGGGCGCTGGCCCGGCGCTGGTGGTCATACCGGCACCCGCCGGAGGTCGGGCGTTTGCCATCGGAAAGGAAGAAGTGAGCGTAGGGGAATACAACCGCTATTGTGAACTCACCGGCTGTACACCCATAGCGGGTCGCCGTCGCGACTGGCCGGCGACCGACATATCGATCCACGACGCCGAGCGTTTTCTGGCCTGGCTGAGCGATGTGACCGGGTACCACTACCGGCTGCCCAGCGCCAGCGAGTGGCGTCACGCGGCGGATGCCGGCGGTTCCGCGCGCGATTCCAACCGCAATTGCCGACTCGACTCGCGCGGTATCCAGCGCGGCGACAGTCTCGCGCGGGTCGGTGTCGGCCAGCAGAACCGTTGGGGTTTACTCAATCATTTGGGTAACGCCAGCGAATGGGCGCGGGACCGTGAGGGGCGGCTTTGGGCGTTGGGGGGCAACTACCAAACCCCGATGGAAGATTGCCATCTCGATGCGCGCCAGGCGCACGACGGTCGCCCCGACGGCGCGACCGGCTTTCGCGTGCTACGCGAGCTGAATACCGACAACGGAGGCCGCTAGGTATGACCACCGAACAAACCGTTGAGCAGTTGCATCAGTTGGTGCTGGATTACCACCAGCGCGGGTTGTCGACGGTCGATTATCGTCATTATCGGCGCGACCTGCTTAACCAGCTCGATGCCCGCATCAATGGTGTGCAGCTGCCCCAATCCCGTGCAGTCCCGGCGGACACTGATTTAATCACCCGTCGTAAAGACGACTAACCCAGAGGCAAGGTATGAACGTTGTAAGCTTTTTCCAATCAGGCGGCCTGTTTATGTGGGCCATCCTCGCCGTTATGGCGCTTGGTCTGGCGATAACCATCGACCGCTTTCTTTACTTGAGCAGAACCCAGAGTAAAGTTCAGCGTGTCTGGCAGAAGATATCACCCATGCTGAAAGCGCAGGACTATGAGCGGGCCTCCCGCCAGGTCACCGATATGAACGATCCACTCGGGCGGGTACTCAGCTACGGCTTTTCCCGGTTTGAGCCCGGCGCTCGGCGCGAGGCCATTGAGTCGGCGATGGAAGAGGGCGTCATGGAAGTCATGCCGCAGGTAGAGCAGCGCACACACTACCTGGCGACTCTGGCCAACGTCGCGACTCTACTAGGACTTTTGGGGACCATCATCGGTCTGATCAGCGCCTTCACCGCAGTGGCCGAGGCTGATCCTTCCGAGAAGGCTGACATGCTGTCGGCAAGTATCTCGCTGGCGATGAACACCACGGCGTTTGGTCTCATCGCCGCCATCCCCTTGTTGCTTCTGCACTCGTATCTGTCCACCAAAGCGACCAAGGTCGTCGACATCATCGAAACCTCGGCGGTGAAGTGCCTGAACCTGATGACCCGGGAGTAAGCACAATGCGCTTGCGAAAAAAAAGACAGAGCCAGGAAGCGGCCGAGCTTAACATCACGGCCTTTATGAACCTGATGGTCATCCTGGTACCCTTTCTACTGATAATGACGGTGTTTTCACGGATGACCGTACTCGAGCTTAACTTGCCGGCACTGGATGCCCTCGAGCAGAGTGCTGATGATGAAGAGGTGCGGCTGCAGTTGCAGCTGATTGTGGGGGAACGTCACCTGTACCTGCGTGATGCTAACGTTGGTTTGATTCAGCGCATCGCGCGTACCGACGACGATGCCCAATGGCGAACCCTTCGCAGCCTGTTGGTAGAAGTCAAAGGCCGCTTTCCCGAGGAGACCGCTATTGCGCTGCTTCTGGAGCCAGGTATCTCATACAACACCATGATTCAGGTAATGGACCGGGTTGCGAGTACGCAGCAAGTTCAGGTTGGAACTCTGGAAATCGTCGAGCTGTTTCCGGATATTTCCCTGGGCGATGCGCCTGAGGAATTACAGGGAGGGCAGTCATGAAGCCAGCGAGTTTTCGGGCGCGGCGCCTGGGCCGTTACAACCAGCTGCGCAAAAAGCCCGGTATCAATCTGGTGTCCCTGATGGACATCTTCACCATTTTGGTGTTCTTTCTGCTGATCAATACATCGACAGAGAAAGCCTTGCCAAGCGCGAAAGTATTGACCTTGCCCGCGAGCGTATCGCAAACCGCTCCGGAAGAAACCCTGCGCATTATCCTCACAGAAGATGATGTCCTGGTGCAGAACCGCAGAGTAATGACGCTGGCCGACATTGCCCAGGCTCAAGGCGAGACGCTCGCGCCCTTGCGTGAAGAACTGGCCTATCGTCGATCACTGGCCGCGGGCGAAGGACGTGACACCCTGACAGTCATTGCCGATCAAAGCATCCCTTACGATATTATTCGCCGAGTTATTCAGACTGGTCGGGAACTGGAATACAGCCGTATAGCGTTTGCTGCCGATCAGACATCCTTGGAGCGCTCAGAGTTGGCGGCAGGTGGCCATGACTAAGCGAGAGAACTTTCCGCCCAACTACTGTGATTTGACGGTCCAATGGCAGCCGGCCCGCAACGCTGATGGCACTTACCGCTGGCTTGTCGTTGGCTGTGTGGCGGCCGCTTTGCTTGTGGGTGCGCTTCTGAGGGGCATCAACGTGCCCGAGCCAGAACGGATGACCCGCGCAGATATACCCGAGCGGGTCGCACGCTACATTACCGAGCGGCCCAGGCCCGAACCCGAGCCTGCAGAGCCGCCCCCGGAGCGCCGCCCCCCTCCCGTGGTTGAGCCGCGACCAGTGGTCGAGCGCGAGCGCCCCGAGCGTGAAGCCGCACCTCTGACCGAAGCGCAGCAGGAGGCCCGGGAGCGAGCCGCCCAAACCGGGTTGCTAGCCATGGGCGAACAACTGGACAGCTTGATGGATACTTCCGACGTCGACGCTTTGGTCGATACCCAGTCGAGCGCCCGAACGAGCGACGCGCAAACAGCGTCCGGTTACAGTGGCACCGAGGTGCTGACTGCGGCTGGCCGAGCGGATAGCGCGGGCCCCGCGCCTGTTTCCGCTGTCGCTGTGGGCGAAAGTCGCCTGGCACGGCGCGAACTGGCTGCGGTCAGCGGTCCCGAGGAGGTCGCCGATGAGGGCGGCGGTGATGAGGTGCGACGGGCGAGCTTTGCAGAAACCGGTCGTAGCGAAGAGGAAGTGTCTCTGGTATTCGATCAGAATCGGGGGACGCTCTACTCATTGTACAACAGGGCTCGCCGTCAGCACCCCGGCCTGGAAGGGCGTCTGGTTCTGGAGGTCACCATTGAGCCGACAGGAGAAGTCACCGCTGTTGATGTTGTCTCGAGCGAGCTCAACAACCCGAGTCTGGAACAACAGATCCGCCACCGTGTGTTGCAATTTCGATTTGAACAACGTCAAGCGGAAACCATCACTATTATCTATCCGATAGAATTTTTGCCGTCTTAACCAAAAGGACCAAGGATGATGAACGGTCAAACCATTGAAGCCAGGGATACCTTCGGTGATCATTATCGGCTGGTCGCCGCCAACGATGCCAGTGTCCCTGCCGCTGCCAAACCGCTGGAATTCAATGATAGGGTTTACGCCCGACAGTTTTTGGCGGCGTTCGACGTGCCGCCCACAAAGTGGCTTGAGTTGTTGTATTCGGTACACAGTGGCCCTCCCGTTGATCCGTACGACAGGAACCCCATCGATCTGGTGGCTACGCTGATTGTCCACAGGCGTCTCAGTGTCTACAAAGTCCCGTGCCCACACAAGCTGGCCCGGCTAGGCTTACAAACGGTGTTTCTTCAAGGCGCGACAACTGCGCTCAGGGTGATGCCACCGGTAGCGATTCCCTCCAGCGCGAGTACTAAGCCTTGCAATACGTTCGAGGAAGCCATGGCGCTGTTACAGGCGCTGGACCCCGAACCTGCGCAACTCAAGGCTATGAGCCAATTGGCCGGGCGTAACCATTGGAGCCCCGCCCAGCCAAGGCGGTCCATTGCAAGGGAGTTGCTTGAGGGCAATCTGGTGGTTGCCGAGCAGTCTGTAATACCTGCAGCCCCACCAGCAAAAGGAGATGCGATGCTGGATGCGCTGGCAGAGCCCGTAAGCCCCGCCTTGGCTCACACGCAAATTCCGGGTGTCGAAGTAGAGGCCGTCCAGCTTGCCGACGAACCGGTATGTGAGTTTGATCGACTCACCTTGCGCTGCAACCATTTTGGCGATCGCGGCTATATACTCGACGCCCTTCACGCTGAACCCAACGTCAACGGTACCGATAAAGTCATTCAGGTGCTTACCCAAGATGACGCCGATGCCGATGAGGTCAACATTGCCTTTGGGGGTTACTGCGGTAAGGGGAGCTCGGATTGCCCGGCGGTCAGCATTCGGGGTCCGGATACAGATATCACAACCGGACAAAGTCCCTATAAGCTGCGCGTTGTCCCTCCGGACAGTACACAAGAGGTCAATACCTTTACGGATTTTATCCGCAATCACCTGATCCCTAATTTTGGCGCCTTGGGCCACAACAGCTACACCATCACAACAAAGGGCTGCGATGGCATAGAATCCGCTGAGGCTATCGTGCATGCTTTTCCTACTTGGAAGTGGCAAGGCAAGGCCGCGATGGGATTTACGCCGCCAGACGGAGAGAGTTCTGAGGATACGAATGCAGGCTGGTCTCTGGGGGTAGGGCTCGCGGGTAACATCGGGACGCAACATTGGAATCTGGAATCGTCTAGCGCCAATGACCTGCGCGACTACTTTCCAGAGCTTTACGATACCGTTAAGCCGATGATCGATCGGTTAAGCAGTTTTCGGGAGGAAGGTGAGGGAAAACGGCTCACACACTTTGATGTGAAATGGCCCAGCGTTGAGCTGGCGGGAGGCGTGGAGCTACAAGAAGTTCAGCGTAGTCATCGGATCGATGTGGGCGGAACAGTAGCCCTGAGCCTTTCTCCCTTGTTGGGGGCCAACGTAAAGATTGATATTCTCGGCTGGCTTATTCGTTTCGCCGCGACCGGTTATAGCCGATTTTTGGAAGATATTCGGGCGCGTGCTGAGGAGGGGATAGGCAATGAACGGGTCGATGCGTCGGCTGTGGTTCGCATAGATCTGGAGATTTCGGGCGAACTGGCCGGAAAGCTCGAATGGAACAAAGTGGCCGGTAAGCCCTGGAATAGCAAAGACGCCGATGCCGGAGTGAGCGGAGGTGGTAGTGCCAGTCTGACCGTTGCACTGCGGGCCAAAATTCAGGCGGAGACTAGAGTGTTCTATGTCAAAGTCACCGTGGGGATGGCCATGTCAGTCGCCAGCGCCTCCAGCGAGTCAGAGGGTGTGGGCGCGGTATTCAACCTCAGTGCGACAACTCAGGGAGGAAAACCTGCGCTATCTGGCTGTGTGGAGTTTACAGGCGCGGCGATTTACTATACGTACTATGCGGAGGTGTCGAGAGAGGGACTTGCGAGTGATGACGATGTAGGTGGTGGCCGAAGGCGGCGGGGTAATTTCTTGAGAGCGGATGAAGTTTCAGTAAGAGAAAGTAATCTAAAAAAGCTTGTAGATGTATTGCCGTCCGCACGGTATCCGAAAAATGAGTATGGGTACAAATTAGATGAAATGGATTACTAGCGTACTTATTGTTTTATTAGCAACTAACAAAGCGTTTTCAGAAAAGATGGAAGGGGATGTCGTGAATGTTTTAAATGAAAAACCAGTTTTTACAGTTGATTTTGAAGCTCGTAGCCTGAGCTTCAAGGTGGTCATCAACGGAGTCTCTTTGTTCGATGAGTACTATCACGGCGGCAGTATGGCGCTAACTCTTCCGGCCAATCACTACTTTCACCCAGAAAATAATCAAGTGGGGTTTATGGTCGCTCCTCTGGATGAAAGTGGGCGGTTCAATGCCGGAGCTCTGTTGAAAGTGTCTCTAAACGTACATCCCCAAGGAGAACAGGAATCCAAAATCACGATTTTGAGCATGACGTTTAAATCAGATAGTGATGCGGAACAGGGGTACACGCTGGAGCACTCTGAGTCTGGCGGTTACCATTTCAACAATGGGCGGCTTATAGCGGGTGGTGAAGATGTCACCGTATCGGATCCTATTGTGGAAGCCGAGGGATCTTACGAAGGTGCGAAGGTTATCTATCGGAACGTGAACGCACCCAATTCATTGCCACTGTGGGCCTTTTTTAATAGTGACGTGCTACCTGACTACTACGCTGCCAGTGACGAAGATTACTACGCTGCAAGGGATAGCTTGCTTGAGGCGCATAAGGTGATACATCGCGGTATAGAAAGTAACGATATTGACAGCATTATACACCTTTTCGATGAGCGAAATAGAGAGACAGACCAGGCGTTCTATTTCGAAAAAGGCACGACAGAAGCAGGAATCAGGGGTGATCTAGAGCGAGCCGCAAGCAACGAATCGCTTACCTTGGTTCCTCTGGTACCTGATCATGTGGGTGTTGTTCAGGAGCTGAACAGGAAAATAGTCAGTCTTGATAGGGAAAATTTTGCGCCAGCGATTATGCTGCTACGCGATGAAGGCGGAGCTGCCGTATACGCATTACACTTCCGTCGAGAAGGCGGCGAATGGATTCTCACCCGCTAGAGATTCTCGTAACTATCGCGAAGGATAGCAGCCTTCACGGTGGCTTATTGCGCCAGGAGCCTCAAGTTTTAACCAGTTCACACAATGGCTGTGTGAACTGTGGCACAATGTCGCCATTGAAAATCTGACAAGGAATACAAGGAGCGTTTAACGTCATGCTGTCCTTCGCAAATCGCGCTGTTGGCGCACTTTTTTTGATTGTTGTTTTGAGTGCCTGCGGTGGCAATAGCGACAATAACCCTCTCCCCGATAACGGCAACAACCAATCGTCAAGTTCGTTGCCCGACGAGTCAGGCAACAGCTCCAGCAGTAGTTCATCAAGCTCATCCAGTGAGTCCAGCGCCAGTAGTGACTCCAGTCATAGCAGCGATTCCAGCCAAAGCAGCGACTCCAGCAGCTCGTCGTCCAGCGAGCCTGAGCCCGAGCCGGATGTGACGACGCCGGACGCGTTCAGTTTTCCCACCGTTGATGATGTACCCCCGGGTACAGAGGTTGAGTCCGAGTCGGCGACCATCACCGGAATCACTGTTCCCGTTGCGGTATCGGTCGATCAGGGTGAGTACGCAATTGATGGCGGCGAGTTCACCACCGAACCCGGCGAGATCGCATCCGGTCAATCATTGACGCTCCGCACGCAGGCGCCGGATTCTGCCAACGGCATCCGCGAAGTCACTGTCAGCGTGGGCGAGGGCGGCGCCACCTTCGTGGTGCGCACACCAGTGGATGATGTGCCCCCTGAGGTCGCGATCGTATTCCCAACGCCCACGACGGCCACCCATGCCGAGACCCTGACTGTTCGCGGCACGGCCCATGACGAGATGAGTCCCATAGCGTCAGTGACTTTGTATGTGGAGAACGACGGTGGCGTAGAAACCTACGAGGCGGGTTCCGAGAACGGGTTTGAGGTGTGGACGGCCGAGGTCACGCTCGCGCCCGGTTTGAACACAGTGTCGCTGATTGCCGCCGACGACCACGGTAACGAGACGTCGCTGGAGCAAAGCCCGGTGGTCAAGGTACATCAGCAGGCGTTTGGGGTGCCGTTTCCGGATAATGCGTTGGCGATTGGTGAACGATTTGAGCAAATGACCTACGATCCCGCGTCTGAGCGCGTTTTTGTGTCCGGCATGCGCGGAACTCACAACGAGGTGCCTAGCTATGGTTTTGTGACAGCCATTGATGTCTCAACGGGTAAGCGCTCTGAGTTCGTGGGGCCACGCCCCCCAGAGGCTGAGTATTGGCCCCTATCGATCACCGCTCTGGGTGTTGACTCGGCTCGAAATCGGCTGCTGATGGGAGAGGGTGGGGCGCTTGAGGGAGTTTACGCGGTGGACCTGGATAAGGGTGAGCTCTCACTTTTTATGGAGGGCGGCACGGGGGAGAATAGTCTGAGCCGTGCCACTAGTTTTGCGTTTAGTCGTGATGACCCAGAGACGGGGTATCTCGCGCTAATGTTTGACAGCCGTGTCTTGCAGGTGGACTTGAATACGGGCGCGCGGAGCGTGGTACTTGAGCGGGATGTGGATAAAGAACCCATTTTTTCAAGCCCAGTTTCCATAGTGTTGGACCCGAGTGACGAGGGTAGCGCCTATGTCGCAACGGATCAGGATAGGAATTCACTGCGTCGGGTTGACCTGGCGACGGGCGATAGTCAGATCGTCTCTTTTGAGGGGTACCCTCACAGTTACCTGGACGTGGCATGGCTGGAAGATATCGTGATTTCTGAGGCCGAGGGGACGCTATATGTGGGAACGAATTATATTGGACCGGTTCCGGAAGGGATGCACAGGTTTGATCCGGCATCAGGGCAGTGGACACGATTTCTGACGTTCGAGGAGGACGTCTGGGAGCATTGGAGGAGCGCCAGGATGGAGCTTCTCGACGAAGCGGGAATTATTTACCTGGCGCTCATTCACCAAGAGTCGTTTCCGACTCGCGATTTGACGTTTGGTTTGTTTGCCGTGGATATGACCACCAAGGAAATCGTAACGATATCCAAGTCTTTTTTCCCTATCGACTAACTCCCATAAACTGTTTTTGAAAACGCCCGCCGGTAGCACCGGCGGGCTGTGTAAATGACTACCCCCAAGGACGACGTTATGCGCAAGGTCAGCCGCCCCCTTTCCCCGTTTTTCAATGTCGCTCGTCACAAGCTGTATCTGGCCATGTTTGCCAGTTCACCGTTGTTACTGAGTGCTGACGCGGTTGCCGGCCCCCAGGGCGGACAGGTAGTGAGTGGCGCTGGCCAGATTCACCAGTCGGGCCCGACCACGACCATCGACCAGGCGACGGACCTGATTACGATCCAGTGGGACAGCTACAACCTTAGCCCGGAGGATGTCGTCAATTATCGGCAGCCGGGGCGGGAATCGGTCGCGCTCAACTTTATCCTGGACCACAGTGGCTCCGAGATTTTGGGGCAGATCAATGCCAACGGTCAGGTAGTGCTTGTCAATCCCAATGGCATCGTCTTTGGTGAAGGCGCGCAAGTGAATGTGGGGGGGCTGATCGCCAGCGGCCTGAGTGTCAATGCGGACGATTTCTTGAATGGCGAGGTGACTTTCTCGTCCCTCGAAGGCACCGCTGGCCATGTGATCAACCGGGGCATTATCGAGGCTGCATCCGGTGGGTCCGTCACCCTTTTGGGGCGGGAAGTGCGCAACGAAGGCGTGGTGTCTGCACACCTGGGCGCGATCAATCTGGCGGCGGGACACCAGGCGGTGGTGACCTTTGACGACGCCGGTTTAATGGGCGTACGGGTGACTGACGCGATACTTCAGGATGAGCTCGGGGTCGATCCGGCGCTGGTGAACAGTGGGCAGTTGACCGCCGCCGGAGGTAGGGTGCTGATGAGCGCAAGTGCCAGCCGGGATGTGTTTTCCCAAGCGGTCAATACGGGTGATCTGGCGCAAGCCCGCAGCGTGGTGATGCACGATGACGGCAGCTATACCCTGGGCGCCGGCGCGGATGTCGTCAACACCGGTGATATCAGCGTTAGCCACTCGGAGATGGCCGGCAGTGCCGTCCTGCTGGGAGAGCAGGTTTCACAGAGCGGAACCATTGTGGCTGACACCGGTACAGTGGATGCGGGCCACATTGAACTGCACGCGCGGGATACGCTGGTTGCCAAGGGCGATGGGCTTATCAGCGCGTCCTCTGCCGTTTCCGGGCAAGGGGGCGAGGTCAAGTTGCTCGGCCACCAGGTGGGGTTGTTTGATCAGGCTCAGGTGCAGGCGACGGGTGCACTCGGCGGCGGCTCAATTTACGTGGGGGGAGACTATCAGGGCGAAAACCCGTACCTGCCCAATGCCTTTCGCACCCTGGTGGCGCCGGCTGCGCGTATCGATGCCAGCGCGACGCTGGATGGCGATGGTGGGCAGATGATTGTTTGGGCCGATGACCTGACCCGGTTTTACGGGGATATCTTTGGGGTTGGGCGTGGCTCAGGAAAAGGCGGTTTTGCGGAAGTGTCCGGTAAGCGGTTTCTGGCATTTCGGGGTTCTGCGGACATGTCGGGGGCGGCGGGGGCTGGGCAGTTGCTGTTGGATCCAACGGATATCGTGATTAACACCCATGGGGGGACTGTCTCTGAGCCGGTCGTTGATTTTGATAAGCCTGACGATGAGGGCTCCGACCGGTTCACGATATCATCGAGCGCTTTGCGTTTGCTGTTGACTTCGGGCGAAAATGGGGGCAGTCATGTCATCTTACGTGCGCTGAGAGATATCAATTTTGAAAGTATTGTTAATGCGGAAACTGCCAGCGGAAGCCTGACCCTCGAAGCCGGACAATCTGTCAACTTCAATCAAGGTGTGAACATCGGGAGCGCCGACCTTTCGGTGATCGCTGGCCACATCAACTGCGGGGAAATCGGCGCCTCTGCCTGTATGGGCACTGACGGAAGTCGTGGGGTAACCTTGGCCGCGAATGAAACCATAACCACAACCGGCACCCTAACCTTCAACGCCAGCGACTTTATCAACATCGGTGGCACCCTCAATACCGGCAGCGCAACACTCACCTCCGCCAATGCGATAGACATTAACAATAGTGCCACCATCAATGCCACATCGGGCGACGTAACCTTCACCGCGGGTCATAACCTGCTCGTCACTGCCCCGCTAAACGCGAACGGTGATTTGCTGATCGAGGGAAACTTGAGTACG
The DNA here is from genome assembly GCF_003259155.1 of Marinimicrobium alkaliphilum. Lineage (GTDB taxonomy): Bacteria > Pseudomonadota > Gammaproteobacteria > Pseudomonadales > Cellvibrionaceae > Marinimicrobium_A > Marinimicrobium_A alkaliphilum. The sequence continues at coordinate 39,994 of NZ_QGMQ01000006.1, read as the reverse complement.
CAGGGTGGCGATGTCGTCCTGAACACAACCGGGCTGGTGCGCGTGTTTGGTGATGCGAGAACCCACGGCGGGAATTTTACGGTAGGTAGCGCTTCTGATCCGCTTGCGCGCCCCAGCGGATTTATCAGCTATGAAGCGGCGGGGCGAGTTGGCACTATCAACACGGGCACGGCCATTCTGGGTCCCGATCCGTCGAATAATCGTAGGGTGGCTGGGCATATTCAGATTTATTCGGGTGGTGATGTTGATCTCGGTGCTCTCAACCTGAGTTACAGCTACGCCGATGTCGACGCACACGGCGGCGCCGAGCGCACGGGCTCAATTTTCGTCGAAGCGGCAGGCGATTTTTTACTGGGGCAGGCGTTCAATTTTAACGACACCGGTCCGCGCTCGGCTAGCGGTGATTCCCATGGCGCCGATGAAGTGAGTTTTACCGTCAATGCTGGCGGAAAGATTACCCTGGACGCCGAAATCTATGACTTTTTCGGTGACCAGCGTGACGCACTCAACGTCGATCTGACGGCCGGGGGCGATATTGCCCTTAACGCCTCGGTGTATACCGCGGGCGGCAATCTGTTCCTGACGGGCGAGCGTATTGTTTTTGCCGGCAATACCCTCCTCAGCACCGCGCGGGCGCGCAGCGGAAATTTTATCGGCGATGATAATTCGCCTGACGCGGGCTGGTCTACCGGTAGCAACATCACCCTGACTGCTCAAAACGATATGGCGCTGGGCCAAGTGGAGGCCGGGGGAACTTGTAATCACGTGTTGTGCGAGGGCCGTCTGACGCTGTCCGGTCTGGACGCTGAGGGGGCTGTGTCGGTCACCCGGAACCCGGACACTTACCTGACCGTCGCTGGCGACCTGGTGCTCGATGGCGGCCTGGGTGATGTATCGTTACGCAGTCTGTCTGATGTGCGTATCGACGTACGCGCGTCTCTGGGCGGCCAATTGTCTGTCGATACATCCGGAGCTCAAGGACAGAACGCGGGCGACATTGTGTTGACGTCTGGGCACGCCTTGTCGATTGATGAGTTGATCGCCAATGGCGGTGCCGCCTCGACCAGTGGATCGCCGCGGCCAGGCTATGATGGCGGTCGTATTACCATAGACGCCGCGAGCGTCCACCTCTTCGGTGCAATTTCCTCCCAGGGCAGTGCACGCGGCTCCGGTGGTGGGGCGGCGCCTGACGGCAGCCCCAACAGTGTCACGCTCCACGGCCCTCTCTACGCGGCGTCGTCGGAGGCGCGCATCACCGCAGGCGATATCCACTTGAGCAGCACGGTCGATGGCACCGAGGAGGGACCCAATAGCCTGGTAGTGACGGGCCGCAACATCACCTTTGAGGATACGCTGGGGGCAACCCATACCCTTGATGCCATGACGGTGAACGCCTCCGAATCGGTCACCTTCAACGGCAGTGCGTTCGTCGAGGGCCAGAGCATTCACGTCCAGGGCACCGGGAGCGCGGCTGATCGACGCCTGTCGGCGACCGGCACCGAGAATCACTGGCTACTGTATAAAGATTCTGACGCCGAGGGCGAACCGGACAACACCCTCAACGGAGAAGTGACCTTTTCCGGTTTCTACGCGTTGGTTGGCGGCGGCCACAACGACACCTTTGACGTGCGTTTGTCCGATGCGGCATTCAGGCTTGATGGCGGCGGGGGAGAGAACACCCTGAATGCCTATGCAGACGGGAGCAATCACTGGCGGCTGGACGACGACGGGCATAGTCTGATCCAAGGCGATGGCGAAATCTTTTTTGAACAGATCGACCGACTGGTGGGCGCCGGCAGCGATACCCTGGCGGGCAATGACCACAACGCCCACTGGGAGATCACCGGGGCCGGTGAAGGCAACCGCGTTGCCAACGGCGAAACGGTGACGTTTGAAGGCATGGCAACGCTGACCGGTGGCGACGGAAGCGATCACTTCGTTCTTAGAGCCGATGGCGTTATTGGCGCGCTCTACGGTAATCCCTCGGGTTCGATCGCTGATGCCGTGAATACCCTGACGGTAATGAGCGCTCAAGGCAGCGGCCAACAGTGGACGGTTGCGGGCAATGGCAGCGGCAGCGTGACTGACCGGGTCGGCAGCTTTACCGATGTGACACAGTTTGTGGGCGATGAGGGCAATGACCATTTTGTTCTCACCGGCACAGGCCGTGAACTGACCTTTACCGGCGGCGCTGGAGCCAACAGCCTCACCCTGGCCGACGGCAACAATCACTGGCAATTGAACGACGCTTACGCTGGCAGCGTGGCGCTTGATGAAGACGGAGAGGCCGGCGCGTTGCGGGCCACCTTCAATGGTGTGGCTACCTTGGCCGGCGCCGGGAGCGATACCCTGGTGAGTGACGCTGGTAACCAGCGTTGGAGCGGGGGTAGCGGCGATGCATGGCAACTCTTTAGCGCCGATACTGACGAGCGCCTGGCTGACATCAGCGGCATGGCGGCGCTGGTGGGTGGCGCTGCCAATGACACGTTTGTTGTCGGCGCGGCGACCGGCGAGATCGCTATCAGTGGCGGTGGCGGAAGTGACAACCACCTGAACCTGAGCGCTCTGGCGGGCGAGCTGGTGGTAAGCGTTGACAACGCCGAGGCCGACTGGACGTTGAGCCAGATTCAAACGGTGACCGGAAACGGTACTCAGTCAACGTTCTTGGGGCAGGATCAAGACGCCCGTTGGGACATTGACGGCGATGGTGACGGCTGTGTAGGCGCGCTCGGGTGCGATGCGGAAAGCATCCGCTTTGAGGGCTTTGGCGCTTTAACGGGCGGCGGTGAAGACGATGCATTTTACCTGCGCACGGACGCCATTACCGACCTGAAAATCCGGGGCGGTGAAGGCAGTAACCGGTTGTTTGCGCACAGCCAGGACAACCAATGGCTGCTGGGCGAAGAGACCCATAGCCTGAACGGCAGCCTGATTTTCTCGTCTCTTCAGCGGATTTATGGCGGTGCCGGCGATGATCACTTCCGGGTGACTGGTACTGGCCCGGTGCCGGAAATCTCCGGCTTTGACCCCGAGGCCGGTGCTTCGGGCAGCAACACTCTCCGGGTCGATGCGGCGGCCGACAGCGTGCTTGACTGGACCCTGACGAGCCAGGGCGAAGGCACCGTAGGCAATCCTGATGACGGTCGTGTCATCCAGTTTGTGGGTATTCACAACTTACACGGCAGTGAGGCCAACGACCACTTCGTGGTGCAGGCCGGCGCGAGTCTCTCAGGGCGAATCGATGGCGGTACGGGCGAAAACACGCTGTTTAACCATGTGGCTGATAGCCACTGGAACTTGAGCGACGAAGAGGCTTTCTCTGGGGACCTGAATACCGGCTCGGCTGATGTCATTCCGTTCAGTGACATTCACAGACTGGGTGGCAGTGGCTCTGACAGTCTCCATGCCCGCGCAGCCCAGAACAACCATTGGCGTGCGGGTGATGACGGTGACTGGTGGTTGAGCGAGGACTCGGCCGAAGCTGACGACCGCTTGACGTTCTCTGGAATGCACCAATGGATCGGCGGTGCACAGGACGACCGCTTTGTTATTGCTGCTGACGATGGCTTTGCTGGCACACTAATTGGCGCTGGCGGCGATAACCGGTTGACCTATACGGGCGCAGGGATTGATTGGGCACTTGATGATGTGACGGCAGCGTCTGGTCAGTTTGATGGCAACAGTTTTGTCGGTATTCGCACCCTGGAATCTGCTATCGGCGAGAGCCGTTTGACGGTCAATGATTCCGCCACGAATGTGTGGACATTGACTGACGCATTGAGTGGCCATTTGGTGCCGGGCGGGGATGCGCAGCACCGAATAGATTTTCTGGGCATGCGCGACCTGGTCGGTGGCGCGGGCTCAGATACCTTTCGCGCCGAGGACCTGAGTGCGGCTCAGCTCCGTGCTTTTGGTCAAATCGATGGCGGTGCCAACAGCGGCGCGGTGACCAACCGACTGCTGCTCGATAACATGATCCCCGGTGAAGTGCTGGATATCAGCTTGGGCGATCATGGCGATGTCGATCTGAATATCGCGCATTTTAATGTGGTGCGCGCTCCTCTTGCGCTTGATACCCAAACCGAGTTCAGCACTCTGCGCGGTCATACTGAACACGCGTACCACTGGGATATCACCGGTACCAATGCCGGTACCTTGCGCTGGAGCGATGGGAAAGAGGATCACACGCTGACGTTTGATGGCTTTGGCAATCTGATGGGCGGCGACCAGTCAGACACCTTCCTGTTGCGCGACCAGGCCCACATTACCGGTCTGATCGATGGTCGAGGTGGCATTAACGTGCTCGATTACTCTCAGTATCAGGGTGACAGAGTTATTGAGGTTGGGGGCGATCTGTCCACCGGTAACCTCACGATTCGCAACATCAACGGCGTCGTGGGTAATAATGACGGCTCGAGCGATGCCAGCTTCAACAGCACCCTGAAGATTGCCGACGGCGTTGGCACCGACAACACCTGGACCATCGGGGAGCTGTCAGAGGTTGACGGCAGCGACGGGATCAACGACGGTCAGGTGACCACCAGTGATGGCGAGACCTTTTACTTTCTGAACGTGAATCGTCTGGTAGGGGGCAGTGGGAACGACAGCTTCCGGCTGGAAGGAGACGGCTTTATCTCCGGCTCCATTTCGGGCGGCAGTGGTGAAAACAGCATCGACACGGTGAACGCGACCCGTGACCAACATTTCTCCCTCACGGCGCGAAGCGGCGCCACCGAAATTGATGGCATTGCGTTGATCACCGCCAACACTCACGCATCTAACCGTTTGAGTGCCGCCGACACCGACAACACGTGGACAGTGACCGGCAATACCGAGGGAACGTTAAACGATGGTTTGACGTTTGTTGGCATTCAGCACCTGCACGGCGGCAGCGGCGCAGACAGTTTTGTCCTGAACGACGAAGGGGCGGTGAGTCGCATCGACGGCGGTGGTACGGCTGCGGGCAACACGCTGAGCCTCAGTGCCAGTAACCTCGACCTGAGTCTGTCCCTGAACACCGAGCACCCGGACGATCTGTTGATCACCGCTATCGGCGCCATCCATGGCAACGCCAACCAATCCCAGCGTCTGCGCGCTGAGGATCGCGACAACGATTGGCAGGTGACGGCGGTTGGTGCCGGTACTCTGAACGATGATCTGACCTTTACCGGCCTCCACGCCTTGCTCGGCGGAACCGGGGACGATCACTTTACGCTGGCCGAAGGTGCACGGGTACAAGGGCTGCTGGATGGCGGTGCAGGCGAGAACACCCTGGCCGTGCAGGGCCCTGACAATCAATGGTATATCGGGGCGGCTTCCCTCGTGAATGGCGATCAGGCCTTTACCGGCTTTCAGCATCTGGTTGGTGAACTGGGTGATAACACCTTCACCCTGGATGTTGGCCAGAGTCTGAGCAGCATCACCGGCTCTGAGTCCGGTCGCAACACCCTGACGGTGCGCAGCAATGCCGGTGCAGAGCACCACTGGGAGGTCACCGACGTGGGCGCCGGGCAGGTGCACAATCGCGTCGGGCACTTTAGTCACATCACCGAACTGGTCGGGGGTGAGGGCGACGATACATTCACCCTGGGCACCGCGGGTTTTATCCGCGACGGAATCCACGGCACCGGTGGTGACAATGCATTGCAATCAGGGCACGCCAACGCCGAGTGGGCTTTGGCCGACAATCAGGCCCACGCCGGCGAGCTGACCCACGATGGGCGCGGCTCTTTGACGTGGACCGGCATGCAGACCCTCACCGGCAGTGGTACGGATACGCTGCGTGCTCGCGCCGGGCAAGACAACCATTGGCGCTCGCACACGGACAGCGACGCCTGGGAACTGAGCCAGACTGGGGACAACGCTGATCGCATTCTGTTCGGCGGTATGGACCGCTGGATCGGCGGTGATCAGGCTGACAATTTTGTGGTGGGTGGTTACAGCGGATCGCTGCAACTGGACGCCGGCGATGGTGATAACCGCCTAGAGGTACACGGTAGTGGCCACTGGCTGCTGTCGGACACCTTCGACGGGACGTTCGGCAGCCGCATCGCCTTTACCGATATTCGTCAACTGCATGCCGATCAGGGCGTTCATCACCTGACCGGAAGCGCGCACAACAACCATTGGACTCTGGACGATAGCCACGCGGGTTCATTGGGCGTCGACGGTAGCACTGATCGCCTGGTGTTCTCCGGTATCAGCGAGGTGCGCGGCAACAGCGGTGACGACCGCTTCGTTATAGCGGGCCCGACGTTGTTTGTTGGCGACGTGCACGGGGGCGCTGGCCACAATATCCTGGATGTGAGCGCCGACGGCTTTGACTGGCAGTTGTCCAGTTTGACGGCGGGTACTTTTAACGGCCAGGCCTTCAGTGGTATGCGCGAGCTTACGGCACAAGGCGAAAATCACCGCCTACTTGGGGCGAACATTGATACCGATTGGACACTGACGGCTGGGCAGTCCGGTCAGATGGCATCGCCCCAAAATCCGGATGAGCATACGCTGTTCTTTGGCATGCGCGACCTGATCGGTGGCGCGGGCTCAGATACCTTTCGCGCTCAGGGCCTGAGTGCGACCCAGCTCAGTGCTTTTGGTCGAATCGATGGTGGTGCCAACAGCGGCGCGGTGACCAACCGACTGCTGCTCGATAACATGATCCCCGGTGAAGTGCTGGATATCAGCTTGGGCGATCATGGCGATGTTGATCTGAATATCGCGCACTTTAATGTGGTGCGCGCTCCTCTTGCGCTTGATACCCAAACCGAGTTCAGCACTCTGCGCGGTCATACCGAACACGCGTACCACTGGGATATTACCGGCATCAATGCCGGCACCTTGAGTTGGCGCGACGAGGGGCGGGACCACACGTTGGTATTCAACGGTTTTGGCAATCTGATGGGTGGCGACCAGTCAGACACCTTCCTGTTGCGCGACCAGGCTCACATTACCGGTCTGATCGATGGTCGCGGTGGCATTAACGTGCTCGATTACTCTCTGTATCAGGGTGACAGAGTTATTGAGGTTGGAGGCGATCTGTCCACCGGTAACCTCAATATTCGCAACATTAACGGTGTCGTGGGCAATAACGATGGCTCGGACTCGGCTCGCTTTAACAGTACTCTTAAGATTGCTGACAACCTTGGCACAGACAACACCTGGATCATCGGAGAGCTGTCAGATGTCAATGGCAGTGACGGGATCAACGACGGTCAGGTGACTACCAGTGATGGCGAGACCTTCTATTTTCTGAACATGAATCGCCTGGTAGGGGGCGGCGGCGACGACAGCTTCCTGCTCGAAGGTGAGGGCGTTATCTCCGGCTCCATCTCTGGCGGCGGGGGCGACAACAGCATTGACACTCTGGGCGCGACCCGTGGCCATCACTTTTCTTTGCGGGCGGACACGCCCGGCGCCACTGAAATAACCGCCATTGGACAGATCACGGCCAATGAGGTCGAGCACAATCGTTTGAGTGCGGCCAACACGAACAACACGTGGACAGTGACTGAGTCGGGGCGTGGGTCGCTCAATACCAGCCTGCACTTTACTGGCATTCAGCACCTGCACGGCGGCAGCGGCGCAGACAGTTTTGTCCTGAACGACGAAGGGGCGGTGAGTCGCATCGACGGCGGTGGTACGGCTGCGGGTAACACGCTGAGCCTGAGTGCCAGTAACCTCGACCTGAGCCTTTCCCTGAACACCGAGCACCCGGACGATCTGTTGATCACCGCCATCGGCGCCATCCATGGCAACGCCAACCAATCCCAGCGTCTGCGCGCTGAGGATCGCGACAACGATTGGCAGGTGACGGCGGTTGGTGCCGGTACTCTGAACGATGATCTGACCTTTACCGGCCTCCACGCCTTGCTCGGCGGAACCGGGGACGATCACTTTACGCTGGCCGAAGGTGCACGGGTACAAGGGCTGCTGGATGGCGGTGCAGGCGAGAACACCCTGGCCGTGCAGGGCCCTGACAACCAATGGTATATCGGGGCGGCTTCCCTCGTGAATGGCGATCAGGCCTTTACCGGCTTTCAGCATCTGGTTGGTGAACTGGGTGATAACACCTTCACCCTGGATGTTGGCCAGAGTCTGAGCAGCATCACCGGCTCTGAGTCCGGTCGCAACACCCTGACGGTGCGCAGCAATGCCGGTGCAGAGCACCACTGGGAGGTCACCGACGTGGGCGCCGGGCAGGTGCACAATCGCGTCGGGCACTTTAGCCACATCACCGAACTGGTCGGGGGTGAGGGCGACGATACATTCACCCTGGGCACGGCGGGTTTTATCCGCGACGGAATCCACGGCACCGGTGGTGACAATGCATTGCAATCAGGGCACGCCAGCGCCGAGTGGGCTTTGGCCGACAATCAGGCCCACGCCGGCGAGCTGACCCACGATGGGCGCGGCTCTTTGACGTGGACCGGCATGCAGACCCTCACCGGCAGTGGTACGGATACGCTGCGTGCTCGCGCCGGGCAAGACAACCATTGGCGCTCGCACACGGACAGCGACGCCTGGGAACTGAGCCAGACTGGGGACAACGCTGATCGCATTCTGTTCGGCGGTATGGACCGCTGGATCGGCGGTGACCAGGCTGACAATTTTGTGGTGGGCAGCTACACCGGGTCGGTGCAAATAGAGGGCGGTGGCGGCGACAATCAACTCGAAGTGTACGGCAGCGGCCAGTGGCTGTTGTCGGATACCTTCGACGGCGCGTTCGAGAACCGTATTATCTTTACTGATATTCATCAATTACGTGCCCGTCACGGCGTGCACCGTCTGACCGGTAGTGCGCACGACAATCACTGGCTGCTGAACGATAGCCATGCTGGCTCGTTGGGTGTCCTCGGTAGTGATGACCGACTGCTATTTTCCGGTATCAGTGAAGTGCGCGGCAATAGCGGTAACGACCGCTTCGTTATAGCGGGCCCGACGTTGTTTGTTGGCGACGTGCACGGCGGCGCTGGCCACAATACCCTGGATGTGAGCGCCGACGGCTATGACTGGCAGTTGTCCAGTTTGACGGCGGGTACTTTTAACGGCCAGGCCTTCAGTGGTATGCGCGAGCTTAGGGTACGAGGTGACAACCACCGCCTGCTGGGGACGAACACCAACACCGACTGGACCCTCAGTGGCGCTCAAGCGGGATGGTTGGCAGCGCCCGGAAGCCCGGACGAGCGCACGTTGTTTTCCGGCATGCGCGACCTGATAGGCGGGACCGGTGATGATCGCTTTCAGGCGCTCCCCGGACTCACTGCCGAGGCCTTGGCAGGTTACACGCTTATCGACGGCGGGGCGGGCGGTTACAACACGCTCAATCTCATTCAGGTCGACGATGCACCGCTGGATATCAGCCTTGGCGCCCACCCGGCTGACGCTCTCAACCCTATACAGGTGCGGCACTTCTCGGTGCTTGATGCCAGTGCTCAAAGTAATCGGCTGCGCGGTGCACCGGATATCGCGTATCAATGGCGTATCACCGGCGTTGACCAGGGAGAGTTACTTTGGCGCGATGCGGAATCGAATGATTGGCAGATGCAGTTCAGTGGTTTTGGCTATCTGTACGGGGGCAATGTCGGCGACCGCTTTACAGTTCTCGATCAAGGGAGCTTGAGCGGCGCTATCGACGGCATGGGCGGGACCAACCTGCTTGATTTGTCTACCCGCCAAGACGACGTACTGGTGGTGCTGGGCGACTTGTCCGACAACGAGTCGGGTCTGAGTATCAGTCAGATTAACGGCATTATCGGTAACCACGACGCCAGTGACGCCAACAGCTTCAATAGCACCCTGCGGGTAGGCAGTGCCGGGCAGGCGGGCGCAGATTACCAGTGGCGGATCGAAGCACTGACCGAGCTGGCGGATATCGTCGATAGCGATGGCATCAATGACGGCCGCTACCGGGCGGGCAGTGCGGATGAGATTGCGTTTGTGAACTTCAATATTCTCGAAGGCAGCGAGGGCAACGACACCTTTACCTTTGTAGAGGGCGGCCAGGTTACCGGACGAATCGACGGAGTGGGGGGCGACAACACCTACGACGCCTCGAACGCGACCGCCGTGCATGCCGTGCGCCTCGGCGTTGAGGGCGAGGGTGTGCGTCTGGAGGGCATTGGGACCCTTCTTGCCTCGGGTGCCTACGACAACCGGTTGAAGGCAGCCGATGGCAACAACCACTGGCGCTTGAGGGAGACTCTCAGTGACCTGAATGATGAGCTCAGGTTCTCCGGCTTCTCGTCACTGATTGGCGGAGCGAATGACGATGCTTTCTTATTTGAGGCCGGTGCGAATGTAAGCCGGATCTCGGGAGGCGGCGGCGATAATAGGGTGGATCTGACGGCGCTGGTGGATGGGCTTGATATTTCGCTCGACGAGCAGGTCCCGGCCGATCTGATGGTCGACAACATTCACCAACTGAGTGCGACGTCGGATGCCGGGCATACCTTGATAGGGGCCGCACAGAGTAATCGTTGGCGTATCGATGGCCGCAATGCCGGTGATTTGAATGAGCACCTGGTGTTTTCGGGTATCGCGTCTCTGCAGGGCGGCAGTGCTGACGATCACTTTTTCGTCGTTGGCAATGGCGAACTGACCGGGCAACTTGACGGAGGCGCTGGCCATAATCGCCTGGATCTACACGGACTTGACGAGGCGCGCGCGCTGACCCTGAGCTTAGCCCCCGATCAGGGCGCGGATCTACGGCTCGCGAATATTCAGCTAATTGATGCTCCCAATGCCGCCGAGCACCGGCTGAAAGCCCAAAACCAGAACAACCAGTGGACATTGACGGGGCACAATCAGGGCCAGCTAAACGACCTTGCTTTTACCGGCATCGGGTGGTTGATTGGCGCTGACCAGGATGACCATTTTGTCTTTCAGCGCGGTGCCAGCCTTAGCGGCTACCTGGATGGCCGCGGTCACAGTGACGGAAACCGCCTGAACGTTGCCGAGTTGGCCGACGCGGTAGTGGTGTACGGCGAGTCCGGCGAGGTCCGGAACATTCAGCACCTGCGGGGGAATGACAGTGATACTCGCTTGATCGGACTGGATGCGAACAACCAGTGGCGTCTGAACGACGGGCAGAACCGAGGTACGCTCAACAGTGGACTGGCATTTGAGGGCGTCACGGATTTGCAGGGCGGCGACGGTGGCAACAGCTTCTATCTCACCGGCGGTACCGTGACCGGTGGTCTGACGGGTGGGCGCGGTGACGACAATTTTGAACTGACCGTGGCTCAGGACATGCAGGGCCGGGTTGTCATCGACGGAGGCGAAGGCGGCGACAATCGTATCCTGATTACGGGTGGTGGCAGTGGTTACCACACGGAGTACCGCGCGAGTCACGACGGGCGCGAACGCATGACTTACACCAGTGCGAATGACGCGGTTTACGCATTGGTGTTCTCGGGCATTGATCGTTTCGAAGATCGGGCGCGCGCGGACTGGCTGCGCCTGACCAGCAGCCCCGAGCGCGATAACCTGACTTTGTGGAATCAGGGCTATCAGGTGGAAGGGCTTACCGAGTTGACCTGGCGTAACAAGGCTAACCTCTTGATAGCCGCAGGTATCGATGATCAACTGATGCTGTCGGGCGCTATTGATGTTCCGGGCACGCTCGATATTCGCAATGCCCATGTCATGTCCGAGGGCGATCAGCACCGGTTGGTGGCACAACAGTTGCGGCTTACGGGGGTCACGCAATTCGGCAGTGCTGAGCAGGCGATTGCAACGGATGTCGCGCAGCTGAGTGCGGCAGTTGAGGGGGGGCTGTTTCTGCACAACGATGGCCCCTTGGTCATTCATGACCTTGATCTGGGCGGGCCTGGCACCATTGACGCCATGGGCACCATCACCGGCGAAGGTACGCTCCGGAGTTATGACTTGCTCTCGTTCAATGCTCATCGCGGTGATCTGCTGCTGTTGGGGGACAACCGCTTTCGGGGTGAGCTCGCGTTGAGCGCGGAAAATGCTATCCACGTCGCCAGCGCCGGCAACCTGCAATTGGGCGATGTCCGTGCTGAACGGATGACCCTCGCGGTGGAAGGTGATGTCGTGGGCCAGGGCGTCGTGGCGCTCGAAACGCTCAACGTCCAGCGAGCCGGCGATATCTACCTGATGGATGGCGCCAACACCCTGGGTCGGTTAAGGGTAGACCGGGCCGAAGAGCTGCGTTTGACCAGCGCACGCGATCTGACCGTTGAGGCCATTGAAGCTGACGGCGCCGTTGCGCTGACTGCACACGCCCTGGAACAGCAAGGTCAGATTCAGGCGGGGGGCAGTGTTCGCATAGACGCAGAGCAAAGCATTCGTATGAGTCAGAGTACGATAACCCAAACGACCAATGGCTCTATCGAGTACCTCGCCGGTGACGACATTCACATTGCCCGTATTCTCGCCGGTGCCGGCGACATTCGGTTGCGCTCGGGCGGGGCGGTGAACAATGTCCGTTCGGATAGTGAAAACCTGAGCGCGCGCGGGTTGACTATTGAAAGTGACCAGGGGGTGGGCGCTGACCAGCGCCTGGTGTTGGCCGTCGAGAACCTGTGGCTGACCAACCGGACCGGTACGGTTGCGCTGGAGAACAGTGGCGATATCACCATTGAGCGGCTGGCCAACAATGGCAGTATCAGTTTGCGGAACGATGGGCATATGCAACTCGACGGTCGCGAAGGGCCTATGTTTGACGGGGGCTCTGATGATGCCGTGCAGGCTGGTGGCACCGTCAACGCCAACTATGATACTGGCACGCTCAGTATCACAATTACCGGTGGCGACCTGACGGCACTGGGCCCGGTAAATAGTGAACAGCCTGACCTGGTTGCTCGCAGCGGCAGTATCGTGGTGGCAGGTAACATCGGTGCGCCCAATCGCCCGCTGGTGATGTATTTCAATAATGATCTGTTTCTACAGGGCCTGCGCAGCTGGCCTCCGGTCTGGGGTTTTGGTGAGCGGCCAACAACGGTAGACAACCAATCGACCATTCAGGTCAACCAACAGGATCTGTTGCGTGCCGGAGGCGAGCAGATGGTAGAAGTGGAAAATCTGGTGGATATCGATCCGGCGGTTTTTACCGAGGTGCGCAACTACTTTTTTGATGCGATCTCCATTCTTATGCCTGCCGATCAACGCTATGAAGATGACGACCAGTACTCACTGGGTTACTAAACGGAGATCAATTCCACAAAACGGAAGCTGTACGAGTTATGAACCTTGTTATATTTGGATGCCGGGGTGCGGTGTTGTGGTTGTTGCTGGGGTTGGCGTCGAATGCGTTAGCGGCTGGCTTTCTGGAGATGCCCGATACCACGGAAGTGCCGGCACTGGAACGCGACAGTATGCTCCTCGATATGGATGTGCCCGGGGTGCGAGATCGAGATCCTGATCCCCGTGCCGGGCCGCGCCTGAACGTGCGGGAGTTCCGTGTCCAGGGCATCGTCGAGTACCCGCACCTCGGCATCTATCGACAGGAGATCATCGACAAGGTCGAGGCGATCCGGTTTGACCTGATGAATGAGGATGCCATTCTTGAGTCGGGGTACACCCTCGAAGAGTTGGCAGCGATTTCCGATCTGATTGTTGAAATCGAGCGGGATACCCGGGATCGTCATGTCGGGCCCATGGAGGTGCAGCGACTGGTATTCCATGTCCGCGAGCAGCGTCGCCAGCGGGGCCTGTCCCTGGGTATGATCGAAACGGTTGCGGATACGATCACTCAGTATTACCGCGAGCGCGGTTTCATCCTGGCCAAAGCCTATATTCCAGAGCAGCGGGTGCGCGAAGGCATTGTCAATCTGACCGTGCTCCTGGGAAATCTGGGGGAGGTGCAGGTTGAGAACAATGGACGCTACCGGGATCGCACCATTGCCAGAGTGTTTGATGACATTATCGATCAGCCCGTTAAGGCAGGAGTGATTGAGGAACGACTATTTCTCGTGAATGACCTGCCTGGCCTCCGGGCTCAGGGCTACTTTGAGCCAGGGACGCAAGTGGGTGACTCCCGAATGGTCGTAAATGTCACGGACGAGCGCTGGTACAACGCCAACCTGCGTCTGGACAACCATGGTTCGCAGAGCTCTGGTGAGTATCGTTTATACGGCGACTTCTACTGGCACAATCCGACTGGCATTGGCGATCAGCTGCAGATCGGCGTGCTCAACTCGTTTGAGCCTGATAACTCTCTGTACGGCTCCGTGCGTTACCGTGTGCCGGCGTACTTTCCGCGGTTGCGTTTCTCTGTGGGTGCCTCCAATAACGATTTTGTGTTGGCGAGAACACAGTCAGAGGCCATCGACGCTCTGCGAATCAGTGGCCGCTCTCAAGTGGTCGATGCTGGATTTGAGTACCACCTGAACCGAACCCGGGTGAAGAACAGCGCCCTACATATGACCTGGTCGCAAATTGGGTCACGCTTGCGTTTTGGCGATGCCGGAGGCGTGGCACTGGATAGCAAAGTCGAAAATATCAATCTGAGCTACCGCTTCGATGTGCTCGATGAACGCAGACGCGTTCTGCATCAAGGGGGCATTGGAGTCACCGCAAGCCGGTTTGTAGAACAAGCCGAACATATTGAAGAGCAGGATCAGAACCCCTTTATTCTGCCGTTGGATTATACTCTTTTGGGGTTTTGGCAGCTGCCCTTTACGGATACTCAAACACGGGTCCTTCTGCGTCTTTCAGGGCAGTATTCAGGAACGTCGCTGTCGTCTATCAATCAGTTCTCGCTCTCCGGCCCTAACCGCTCCCGAGGCTATGCGCTCAACGCCTTCTTTGCCGATGACGGGGTGCACGCGGGGATAGACTGGATATTCCCTGGCATCGGTGCCAGCGCCCGCCATTTGCAACCCTTGGTTTTTGCAGATTATGGTTATGGCATCGCCTACCAACTGCTGGAAGGTGTCGACGATACTATCGGTGAAATGAGCAACATTGGTCTCGGCTTTCGGTTTAATGCGGGAAGGGCGATGCGCGGCTCGCTGACAATTGCTCAACCTTTGACCTCTCGCAATACGGCGATGGATGATCGAGGCGCAATGGATGAAGGTGTGCGCGCTTACTTTGATATTCAATACTCGTTTTGAGGTTTATTCTGCGTCATCACGTGGTCTCATTAAAATCCTGATGTCGCATTTTTAGTTCTCTTTTTATGATCGAGTTCACATTAAAATTCAGGTTCGTGTGAGTGAGTAAAAGCATATCGCGCCAATGATAAAAAAACGTTTTTTTATCGCGGTTTACGGTTGTTTACGCAATTCTATTTGGCTAGTATTCGGGCTGGGTACTAGAGTTGATGAGTAAGTCACCCAGACATCAAGGAGCGCTTGTCTTAAGGATTCTTCAACGCAAAAGGGAGAATTGCAGGTAGATAATCGCTTGGCCTCGGTGGCTGCTTTGAAGCGTGTATCTGTTAACTGCAAACGCAAGGAGAAAAGTAAATGGCGATTTATCTGGAGTACGAAGGTGTTAAAGGAAACGTAACAGCAGAGGGTTACAAGGACCATATTGCTGTGCAGTCTCTGAATTTCGGTATTGGCCGCGGCATCTCCATGGAGCCGGGTAACCTGGCCAACCGTGAAGCGACCCGCCCCACCCTGAGTGAAATCAATCTGACCAAAGTTGCTGATAACTCGGCAACTGCTTTGTTCAAAGAAGCCGTTACCGGTTCTGCGGGCAAGAAGGTCACCATCAAGTTTGTTCAAACCGGTGCTGATAAAGTGGTTGAGTACATGGACTATGTCCTGGAAGACTGCCTGGTCAGCGGCTATCAGATTAGTGGTTCCGAAGACGGTGATCCCGTTGAAACCATTTCTTTGAGCTATTCAAAGATCATGGTCAACTACAACGACTTTGACAAGTCTAACAAGTCCTCCAACCCGCAGCGCGTGGGCTACGACTTGACGACCGCGAAGCCGTTGTAATTTGGTCGCCCCGGGGTTTCCCGGGGCGCTCTTACCCCGCACATCTCTCGGGCCCAGAGTAAATTCTGGGAAACAAGGAACGACACCGCTTCTCGCGTTGTTAGGACAAGGGTTGCTATAACTATGGGGCAGCTGACTCAGGAAGAACGATTGGTCGCCATTAGCGATTTTTCCCTCGGTAAAGACACCTTTCTGGTTAAATCTTTTCAGGGCACCGAAAGCATATCGGGCCTGTATCACTTTCGCGTCAATGTCATATCCGAGAACCTCGCCATCAGTGCGGATCAACTGCTGGGGAAAAGTGGCTGTGTCTCCCTTCAGGATGAACATGAGCGCCAATTTTTTGGTTATGTCAGCGACTTTGTCGTCGGCGAGATTGAGAGCAGCCATCTGCGTAGCTACGAAATCACTCTTCAGCCTTGGTTGGCGTTTCTTGGTTACACCCATAACTATCGAATTTTCCAGGAAAAGACCGCTCGTGACATCATCGAGGAGCTCTTTTCTGAGCAGGGACTGGCGGATTACGAGTTCCGGGCGATGCCCGGCGAAAGCAGGGAATATTGCGTTCAGTACGGCGAAAGCGACCTCGATTTCGTACTTCGACTGTTGGAAGAAGAGGGTATCAGCTTCTATTTTGAGCACAGTCGCAGTAATCACAAGCTGATTCTGGTGGACCAGCCTCATGCCTTCATGGCGTTGCCAGATGCCAAGCTTGAGTATTCCAAAGGTTCGTCGTCTGGCGTTCAGATTACGCGTTGGGAGCATCGGCATCAGTATCATACCGGTAATGTAACCCTCAGCGACTATGATTTTCAGGAGCCGGATAAGGCCCTTCTGTCGAGCGCCAAGACCTCCGAGAACCATGCGCGTATACAACAGTTTGAACGCCATTTTACAGGTGCGCTTTACCACCCCGATCTGGGTGATGCATTGGCACGAAAACGTATGGAGGCAGAGGAGTCTGGTCGCGATGTTGTGCTGGGTGAGTCCAACGCCAGCCAACTGTTGGCGGGCGGAAAATTCTCCCTCGACAAGCATGAGTCCAACGCGCAGAAGGGGGCCTACACGCTCCTCGAAGTGCGCCACATCATCAAAGATGATACCCAGGGTACAGGGGATGGTGTCGGCCAGAGTTATCGGAATGAATTTGTCGCGGTGCCGGCCGAGGTGACGGTCCGGCCCCGAATTATGCGTGCGCGGTCCCTGATGCGGGGTCCACATACGGCGCTGGTGGTCGGTCCGGAAGGGGAAGAAATTTATACCGATGATCAGGGCCGAATAAAAGTGCAGTTTCATTGGGATCGTCTGGGCCAGAAGGACGAGAACAGTTCCTGTTATATGCGTGTTGCCCAGGCGTGGGCGGGGAACCAGTGGGGAAGTTTTTTCATTCCTCGGATTGGGCAGGAAGTGGTGGTCGATTTTATCAATGGCGACCCCGATCGACCGCTGGTGACCGGTGCGGTCTATAACGGAAAGAACAAGGCGGTTTACAGCAGCAAGACGCAAAGTGGGATAAAAACTCGATCGACCAAAGGCGGTAGCCCTGAAAACTACAATGAGTTCCGCTTTGATGATAAGAAAGGTGCTGAGCAGATACTTCTTCATGCCGAGAAAAACTACGACGTCGAGGTAGAGAACGACCAGTCATTGACGGTCGATAACGACCGGCGCAAGACAGTGCGCCGTGACGAGCATGCGCACATTCTCAATGACCGCTCAAAGAAGGTGGATAACAATCAGTCAGAGGTGGTGGGGAAGAACAAGTCGATTGAAGTGGGTGAAGACCACTCGGAGCGGATCGACGGTAACAAGAAGCTTGAGGTAGCCAAGAATCATACCGAGTCGATTGGTAAGGATATGACGATTTCAGTCAAGGGCGACCTGGCGGAAGCGATCAAGGGCAGCTACCATGAAACCGTAGACAAGGCTTACGGCCTAAAGGCTAAGACTATCAATCTGCAAGCGGATGATGAGATAACCTTGAAAACGGGATCGGCCACCATTCAGCTCAAAAGTAATGGTGACATCACCATCAGTGGCAAGAATATTAACGTGAAGGGTTCGGGCAATGTTGTCATCAAAGGCAGTAAAGTTGTCAGTAACTAAGCTTAGTCAGGAGTAGTTCTCATGGATAGCCAGGCCCAGGATGACATCCTGCCAACACGCGAAGAGCGTTTCGACACAGAGGCTGATCTGAATGTGCCCGAAGGTGAGCTGCTTATCGGAACCATCACCGGCATTACCGAAGAGGGCTCACCTCAGCTACGTTTTATGCTGGATGGTGCCTGGCGTACGGTAGCAGCCGTACCGATGATCAGTATGACGCCCAAGCATGTGGGGCGACAGGGCGTCGCCATGATGGCCAACGGAGAGATTAAGGCGCTGGTTCTGGTGGGGCTGGTGCACTCGCCCTTGGATACGGTGTTGCAGCAGGCCGTTACCCTTGACGGCATGTCCGAACCGGAAGCTGAACCCTATGCCGATGTCGATGGCCAGAGCCGTATCATTGAGGGCAAAGAGCAAGTGGTGCTACGCTGCGGGGACGCCAGTATTACCCTCACCAAGGCCGGAAAAATCATTCTGCGCGGCAAACACCTGGTAAGCCGTTCAAGCGGCGTCAACCGCATTCTCGGTGGATCCATCCAGATGAACTGATGGATTTATCGGGCGCTTGGTATATCTTGGTGCCGGCGGGTTCCCTCCCGCCGGTGAGTTGGCTACTTTTTGAGATACGATCGTTCAACCGCTACCCCTTGTCGCCGCGTTATTCCTCAATGACGATAACGAACCTGTCCACCGTTACGCCCGCCAACTTGTTTGGGAATTATTCGATGGGGGCAATACCCGATTGGAGGTAGTGCTCGCCTGGATAGATTGTGGTTAGCTGCGCCCATAAACGACATCAAGTGGAGCGGCCCCGGTCGACTCGCAATAAAGCAGTCAGAGATTTCAATTGCCCCGGAGAAGGAGTATTCCTTAAAGTTTCGGCGTTCGCGCCGATAAACTAGCGGTATGGCTCCCTCCCATCTCTGAACCCCCCGAAGGAAGTAACGCATGCTGTTGGCTACGACCGTTAGAACCAAGCTTATCGTCACCCTAATTCTGCCCCTGCTGGCGCTCGCCCTGCTTGCCGGCTCCTCGGTGTGGATCATAAGCAGCATCGAACGGCGGATGGAAACGCTCTACAGCGACCGGGTGGTACCGCTGCGCCAACTCAAAACCATCGCTGATGAGTATGCGGTGCGGGTAGTGGATGCGGTGAACAAAGCTGACGCCGGCTTGGTATCCGCCGAGAGAGCCCTGCAGGACGTGCGCCTGGCACGCACCAATATCGATAGCTACTGGCGGGACTATACGGCAACCCGGTTGACGCGCCGGGAAGAAACGTTGGCGCAACAGGCGCGCGGGCTGTTCGAACAGGCCAATCGCGCCCTTGACCGCCTGGAAACGCGGTTGGCGCAGCTGTCTGGCAATGTTGGGGGCGAGCTGGGGGACTTTAACGGGCCGCTGTACGCCAGCATTGACCCCATCAGCAACAAAATTACGGAGCTGGTGGAGCTGCAGCTCAACGAAGCCGAGCAGCTGCACCAGGAGACGGTGGCGCTCTACCAGCGCTCTGTGACGCTTTTCCTGGGGGGGAGCGCTCTTGTTATTCTGTTGGTTGCCTTCGCTGGCACTGTCACTTATCGCTCCGTGGCGCCGCCCCTGCAGCGCATGCGCACAACCATTGAGCAGATCGGTAGAACCCGGGATCTCAACCTGCGCCTGGACGTCACCAGCCGGGACGAGCTGGGCACCACGGCCGAGTCCCTGAACCAGACGTTCGAGGCAATCCGCGCAGCGGTGCACGATATTGCCGAACAGACGCTACAGCTGGCCTCCGCTGCCGAAGAGCTGTCTGCGGTCAGCATCCAGACCGACCAGAACATCAAGCTACAGCAACGGGAGACCGATGAGGTCGCCACCGCCATGAACGAAATGGCCCAGACCATTCAGGAAGTAGCCCGCAACGCAGGCGAAGCCGCAAACGCCGGCGGCCTGGCCGACAAAGAGGCCAACCAGGGCGGCAGTATTATCAGCGGTGTTATCGACTCCATTGGCGAGCTGGCTACCGAGGTCGGCCGGAGCGCGGAGAATATCAATCGCTTGGCCGAACAAAGCCGGGAGATCGGCGGCATACTCGACGTTATTCGCGGCGTTTCCGAGCAGACCAATCTGCTGGCCTTGAACGCAGCCATTGAGGCCGCCCGCGCTGGTGAGCAGGGTCGAGGCTTTGCCGTAGTTGCCGACGAGGTCCGGACCCTGGCCGGGCGTACCCAGGTGTCCACTGACGACATCCGTATCAAGATCGAGCGTCTGCAGGCTGAAACTGACGAGGCGGTCAACGCCATGCAGCGCGGCCATCAACTTGCGGACAGCAACGCCGAAGAGGCCCGGCGTGCGGCCGGGGCCCTGGACAGCATTACCGGGGCGGTCAGTATCATTCACAGCCTGACTACCCAGATAGCCAGTGCGGCCGAGCAGCAGGGCGCCGTAGCCGAAGAGATCAACCGCAACATCACTACCATCAGCACGATCGCCAACGAAAACACGGCCGGAGCCACGCAAACCGCCGCTTCGAGCCAAGAGGTGGCCCGCATCGCCGCTCAGGTAAGCCGACTTGTGGAGCAGTTTCGGACCTAGCCCGAGTATTTGATCTGTCTACAACCCGGAGTCTTGTGTTCGAGGGCATCGAAGTGGGTGATGCGGGTTTCAGGTCAGGTCAGCACCACCAGCGTCTGACCCGCCTGCACCCGGGCACCTTCAGACTTCAATACCTGCAACACTTTGCCGTCACTGGGCGCGGTGATGTTGATCTCCATTTTCATGGATTCCAGCACCAGCAGCACCTCGCCGGCTTTGACCTGTTGGCCTTCACTGACCACTGCCTGCCAGACGCTACCCGATACTGAAGAGTCCACGCGAATGGCGTCTTCGGGGAAGTCGTCGGCGCTTTCTTCTTCCACCGCTTCTTCGGCTTCGAAGTTGAACTGGCCGTTGGCGTGCCAGCGTGCCAGTTCTTCGTCGAAGGCCTGTTCCCGTTGATGGGTGAACTGCTCGATATCCGTCTGGTGTTCGGCCAGGAAAGCTTCGTAATCGCTCAGGCTGAACGAGGTTTCCTCAATCTCGATGGGGTAGCGCCCCTGGGGAAAGTCTCGGCGGATCTGTTGCAGCTCGTCGTGGCTCACTTCGTAAAAGCGCACCTGATCGAAAAAGCGCAGCAGCCAGGGTTGTTTGAATTCCCGGGTGGTGCGGTAGCGGTTCCACATCTGCAAAGTACGGCCCACAAACTGGTAGCCGCCCGGGCCCTCCATGCCGTACACGCACATATAGGAGCCGCCGATGCCCACGGAATTTTCCGCAGTCCAGGTGCGCGCCGGGTTGTACTTGGTAGTCACCAGGCGGTGGCGCGGGTCCACCGGGGTGGCCACGGGCGCGCCCAGGTAGACATCCCCCAGGCCCATCACCAGGTAGGAGGCGTTGAAGACGATGTCCTTGACCTGATCAATGGAGTCTAGGCCGTTGATCCGACGGATGAATTCCAGGTTGCTCGGGCACCAGGGGGCGTTGGCGCGCACGGATTGCATGTACTTCTCAATGGCGGTGTGGCAGGCCTCGTCGTCCCAGCTCAGCGGGATGTGCACGATGCGCGAGGGCACGCTCAGCTCCGCCAGTTGCTGGCTCAGCTCGCGCTCGCCTTTTTGCACATGGGCCACCAGTGTTTGCAGGGAAAGCTGTTGGCTGTCGTAGTGAACCTGCAGCGAGCGAATGCCCGGGGTGAGTTCGCGCAGGCCGGGCAGGGAGTTCTGCTCCAGCCACTGCATCAGGGCGTGGGCTCGAAAGCGCAGGCGGATATCCAGTTCCAGCGGCCCGTATTCCACCAGCAGGAAGTGATCGCCTGCGACCCGATAGACAATGTCCTCACCCACCTCATTGGCACTCAAGCGGTCGACAATGGGGCTGGATAGGGGTGCGGGTGAGACCGTGTCTTCAGCAGGTCGCAATTGCTCGATGGCCGTTTGTTGATCGGCCTCCAGGCGCACGGCATCGTCCACAGTGACCGAAACGAATCGGATTTTGTCACCGGCGCGCAGTTGCCCGAGCTTCCACAGGTCGGCGGTGATGACTGTCGCCGGGCAGACAAAGCCGCCCAGGGACGGGCCGTCCGGGCCCAGGATGACCGGCATATCGCCGGTAAAATCCACGGTGCCGAAGGCATAGGCGTTGTCATGGATGTTGGACGGGTGCATGCCCGCTTCGCCGCCGGAGTTGCGCGCCCATTGGGGTTTGGGGCCGATCAGGCGCACGCCGGTGCGGCTGGAGTTGTAGTGCACTTCCCAGGCGTGGGAGAAAAAGGTCTCGATATCCTGATCGGTAAAAAAGTCCGGCGCGCCGTGGGGCCCGTAGATGACCCGCAGTTGCCATTCGTTGCCCAGCGCGGGTTGCTGCTCGGCGGGCAATTCAGCGGGCGTCGCCTGTGCCGTCGGGTCGATGGTCAGCATATCGCCGGCGCGCAGGGCGCGGCCGTTGTGGCCACCAAACTGGCCCAGGGTGAAGGTGGATTTGGTGCCCAGGTAGTCCGGGCACTGAATGCCACCGGCCACCGCCAGGTAGGCGCGTGCGCCGGCGTCGCGGATGCGACCCAGCTGCAAGGTCTGTCCGGCGCTCACGGTGACACCCTGCCACAAGGGTAGTGGTTCGCCGTCGAGGGTTGCGCCGATGGCACCGCCGGTGAGGGCGATGGTGGTGGCGCAGGTGAACTTGAACGTCGGGCCCTGCAGGGTGATTTCCAGCCCGGCCGCTTTCTTGTCGTTGCCCAGCAGGCGATTGGCGAGGCGAAAGGCGTAGTTGTCGAAGGGACCGGAGGGCGGCACCCCGATATGCCAGTAGCCGGCGCGCCCGGGGTAGTCCTGGATGGTGGTCATGGTGCCGCCCTGAAGCACTTCAATGCGCGCCGGGCGGTAGACAAAGTCGTTCAGGTAACGGGTGGTCATCTGCCCGTTGACCAGGGTGTCGTCCTGAATCAGTTGGCGCAGATAGTCCAGGTTGGTGACAATGCCGTAGAGTTCGCTCTGCTCCAGCGCGTTCGACAGTTGCGCCAGCGCTTGTTCGCGATCGGCGGCTTTGACAATCACCTTGGCGAGCATGGGATCAAAATCGGCGGGCACTTCAATGCCGCTTTCGATCCAGTGGTCGATGCGCAGCCCCTGCTGTTCCGGCCAGCTGAC
This sequence comes from Marinimicrobium alkaliphilum, assembly GCF_003259155.1. Classification (GTDB taxonomy): domain Bacteria; phylum Pseudomonadota; class Gammaproteobacteria; order Pseudomonadales; family Cellvibrionaceae; genus Marinimicrobium_A; species Marinimicrobium_A alkaliphilum. The sequence goes on along the minus strand of NZ_QGMQ01000006.1, from coordinate 16,806 downwards.
TTTGCTCAGCAGCCCGGCACAGGGCTGAAAGTCGTGGGCCGGGTCTTCGGCGTAGACACGCACCTGAATGGCGTGGCCCTGGGGTTTGAGTTGTGCGCGTAACTGTTCGAGGTCGTCCAGTTCGCCGGCAGCGAGCTTGAGCATCCACTCCACCAGATCCACACCATAAACTTCCTCGGTGACCCCGTGCTCCACCTGCAGACGGGTGTTCACTTCCAGAAAATAAAACTTTTGATCCTGATCGTCGAAGATAAACTCCACGGTGCCGGCGTTGCGGTAGTTGACCGCACCGGCGAGCTGTTCGGCGGTACGGTGCATGGCCTCGCGCTGGGCGTCGCTCAGGTTGGGCGCGGGACACTCTTCCACGACTTTCTGGTTGCGGCGTTGGCTGGAGCAATCGCGCTCGCCCAGCGCCACCGCCTGACCCTTGCCGTCGCCGAATACCTGCACCTCGATGTGGCGGGCGCGGGCGATAAATTTTTCCAGAAACACACCGTCGTCGGCGAAGTTGTTGGCGCCCAGTCGTTTGACCGAATCGAAAGCCGCGTCCAGGTCGGCTTTTTCGTGGCACAGTTGCATGCCGATGCCGCCGCCGCCGGCGGTGCTTTTGAGCATGATCGGATAGCCGATGCGCTCGGCTTCGCGCTGCGCATCGCTCAGGTCGGTGAGCAGTTCGCTGCCCGGGCACAGAGGCACCTGCGCCTCTTCGGCCAGGGCGCGGGCTTTGTGCTTGAGGCCAAAGCCGGTCATCTGTTCGGGGGTGGGCCCGACAAAGGCGATGCCGGCGGCTTCGCACTGGCGCACAAAGTCGGCGTTTTCGCTCAGGAAACCGTAGCCCGGGTGGATGGCTTTGGCACCGGTGTCTTTGGCGATGGCGAGGATCTTGTCGCGGTTGAGGTAGGTCTGGGTGGCGTTGCCGTCGCCGAGACTGTAAGCCTCATCGGCGTGGCGTACGTGCAGGCTGTCGGCATCGGATTCGGCATAGATGGCGACGGACTTCACACCTAGCTTTTTCAAGGTGCGAATAATACGAACGGCGATAGCGCCGCGGTTGGCGATCAATACTTTATCAAACATAGTGTTCTCCAGCGGGCCGTCCCGCAGGAATTTCTGTGGGTAAGAGCTTTGGGGCGGGACTTGGGCAACCCCTTCCCAGACACGCCGTGAACCCATCCCTGGGGGCTCGGCACGCGCTGTCCCGCGCGTGACGGTCTGGGAAGGGGTTGCCCAAGTCCCTTCGCATTAAAGCTCTGTGTCCTACCCAACAGTTGCGACAGTGGTCGTCCACTGAAGGTTATTAAGATAGAGGAATGGGGTGAAGGGGTTTGAGACCGTCGCCCGCATGGATGCGGGTGCCGAGCCTACAGGGACGTATTCACGGCGTGTCTCACACCCCTTCACCCCATTCCGTAGTGTCAAAAGTGGGCACCAGCCCGAGTTAATCCCATACCAACAGTTCGATCGGTGTGGGGTTGTAGCCGTTACAGGGGTTGTTGAGCTGGGGGCAGTTGGACACCAGCATCAACACATCCATCTGCGCTTGCAGCTCCACGTACTTGCCCGGCGCCGAGATACCGTCTTCAAAGGTGAGACCACCGTCTTCGGTCACCGGCACATTCATAAAGAAATTGATGTTGTGGGTAATGTCCCGCTTCGTCAGCCCGTACTCCGGGTGTTCGGCAATGGCGAGCATCCAACTGTCGCGGCAGGCGTGCATGCAGCGTTTTTCCAGGTCGTAGCGCACGGTGTTGCTCTCGGTGGCACAGGCGCCGCCCAGGGTGTCGTGGCGGCCGCAGGTGTCGGCGACGATCTTGAGCAGCGGGCGCTGGGCGTTGGACATGAGCGCGGTGCCCGCGCTCAGATAGAGGTTGCCCTGCTCGCGCACGGTGTCCATGGCGCTGTAGTGTTCGCTCGGGTCCTCGGCGTTGTAAAACAGGGTGTCGGCGGCCTGGTTGCCCTCCAGGTCGAGGATGCGCACGGTCTGGCCTTTTTTTAAAACCCCGAGAAAGTAATCGCCCGCGCCCACCCAGTGTTTGGCGCTGGCGGCGTCGGGGTTGAGTGTGCTTTCCTGTAGTGGCATTGTTTGAACCTCTGCTGGTCAAATCGGTTTTGTGTCGGATTACGCCTCCGGCTAATCCGACCTACTTGAGCGTTGGCACTGTGTTTCCTGTAGGTCGGATTAGCGCAGCGTAATCCGACACTGAGGCACCCAGCCCGCCTAGCGCCCCCCGGCAATGTGATAAATCCGGTTGTTCTCAAACCCGCGCCGGTTCTCTGGGCGGAAGTTCAGGCAATAGTCGTCGTCGGTTACCGGGTCGGCCTCACCCAGCTCGATCTCCACCGGTTTGAACGGATAGCGTTCCGCCCGGCTCAACGGGTGCGGGCAGGCGTGCAGCAATACCAGGGTATCCATTTCAAAACGCAAGGTGACGCTGGCACCGGCTTTGGCGGCGCTGTCATCCAGGCGGATATTGCCTTCGGCGTCGCTGACCACCTTGCTGAACCAGTTGATATTCGAGGCCAGGTCGGCCCGGCCCAGGCCGTATTTGGCCAGTTCTACCAGAAAGGCGTCGTAGCCGTTCTGGTGCCAATCGTTGCGGTCTTTCTGGTAGTCCCGTGCGCCCCAGCGTTGCGCGACCTGGTCGGCGCGACTGTTGCCGCACACGGTGTCGTGCCAGCCAAAGGAATCGTCGGTCACCGACGCAAAAATTCGGCCCATGTCCGAGTAAAGGCAGTGGCCTTTGTGCAGCTTGAAGGTGTGCTGGCACTTGAGGGTGTCCGGGCCGTTGTAGCGCTCCAGCAGGTTACGCGGGTTGTAAAACAACATGCCGGCATTGGCGCCGCCTTCGAGGTCGGTCAGTTTAAGGTAACTGCCCCGGCGCATTTCCAGCGACCAATGGCCGGCGCCGGGAATGCGGGTGGTGTACTTAGGCTTACCCATAGTCACGCTCCTTTAGCTGTGCCAGTGATTCCCGGTTCACGGGCAAGTCGTAAGTGATATTGGCCCCGTAGGCTTCGGGTGCCTGGTCGTCGCGACGCAGTTTGTCGAACACCCATAACCGGGTGCCCAGGGCGAAACCTTCGCTGATATCGTGGGTGACCATAAAAACGGTGAGCTCGTGCTCCTGCCACAACTGATGCACGAGTGTGTGCATATCTTTGCGGATGCCCGGGTCCAGCGCGCCAAAGGGTTCGTCGAGCAACAGAATGCGCGGTCTGCGAATCAGCGCCTGGGCGATGGCCAGACGCTGGCGCATACCGCCGGAAAGCTCGTGGGGATACTGTTTGGCCGCGTGGCTAAGGCCGACTTTGGCGAGCAGCGCGCGCGCCTCTTCAAGAACCTCGCGCCGGGCGCGACCAAAGAGCTTGCCCAGCAGCGGTGAGCGCTCGAACTCACGCGCGAGAATCACATTCTGTTCGACACTCAGGTGCGGGAACACCGAGTACTGCTGGAACACAATGCCGCGCGCCTGATCCGGCTCGTTGGGAATGGGTTTGCCGTCGAGTAGCAATTGGCCTCGAGTTGGCTCTTCCATGCCCAGCAGCATTTTCAGGAAGGTGCTTTTACCGCAGCCGGAGGCCCCCACCATAGTGATGAATTCGCCCGCTTTGACCTGAAGGTTCATGCGCTCAAGGACGACATTATTGCCGTACTCTTTCCAGAGGTTTTTGACTTCAATCATCGGTGCACTCATGCCTTACCTCCTTGGTGATGCCAGGGAAAGGCTTTGCGGCTCAATTGCGCAAGCAGCCAATCAAACAGGAAAGCAAGAAAGGTGATCCAGGCCACGTAGGGCAGAATGATGTCCATGGACATATAACGGCGAACGAGAAAGATGCGATAGCCGAGGCCGTCGGTGGACGCGATGGCCTCGGCGGCGATCAGAAACAACCAGCCGGTCCCGAGCGACAAGCGCACGGCTGCAATCAGGCGGGGGGTCAACTGGGGAATGAGGACCCGCAACAGAATATGCCAGGTAGACGCGCCCAAGGTCTGTGCCTTGACCAACTGCTCAGTGGGAATCTCCTGAGCCGAACGTTGAATGTCCCGGGCAATGAAGGGCGCAACCCCAATGACAATCAAGGCCACTTTGGCCAGCTCCCCCAAGCCGAAGACAATAAACAGAATCGGCAAAAGCGCCAATGGCGGCACTAACGAAATCACCGTCAACAGCGGCGACAGCGGCGAATTCACCAAGGGAATCGAACCGGTCAGCGTCCCGATACTGAAACCGATCAGCGCTGCGATCCCGATCCCGAGGCCCAGACGCTGCAAACTGCTCTTGGTATCTTCCCAAAACACATACTCGCCCGTGCGCCGACTCGGCTCAAACGCTAGCCGCTCAACCGCCTCACCCATCTGGGTAAAGCTCGGCAACAAGCGATCGTCCGGATTCTCCGCCAGACGCTTATCCGACGCCGCGATATAGATAATCACAATCAACGCAAAGGGCAACAACCCCAGCATCACACCCACCGATCGGGAAGGTTTCAGGTTAATCAACCGTCTCATTCAACTCTCTCTTCGCTTTATTCAGTGTTTGTTTCCACCCTTCGGTGGTGCGGCCGCGATGGTCAGAGGGGATTGGGTACTCGGGTGTGAGACCGTCGCCGACAGGAGGTCGGCGTCGAGCTTACAGGGATGTATTTACAGCGTGTCTCACACCCGAGTACCCAATCACCGCCACCGAGCTATTCCGGGGCGGTGCGAAAACAATGGATCAAAGCTCATCATCCGCGGCCATCTGCATAAACGTCGGATCAAACCGCAAGCGCACATTGCCTTCATTGCCAAACACCCCATTAGGACCTTCGATCCCGATAAAGCGCGCATTGGGGGCACCTTCACCCAGAATGCCGTGTTCGAAGGAGAACTCCGCCACCCGCTCCATGGTGGCTAACAACTCGTCGCTGTTGACCAACGCCAGGGCTTCTTCGGGGGTATAGAACATGCGAGTGCTGGCCAACTGAGCTTCATAGCCGGCCAGATCGGTGCCGGCGTCTTCGGCCATGGCGGTGCGGGCGGCGATGGCCTGTTCGTCGTCACCGCTCATCAGACCCATGATCTCGTACCAGGCGCCCACCAGCGCTTTACCCAGGGCCGGGTTCTGCTTCAGGGTTTCCGTGTTCACGACCAACAGGTCCATGATTTCACCGGGAATCTGGGAGGAATCGAACACCAGGTTAGCGTCCGGCGCGCGCAAGATCTCGTTCAGCAAGGGGTTCCAGGTCACCACCGCGGAGACATCGCGAGTGCCGTAAGCAGCGACCATATCGGCATCGCCGGTATTGACCACGCGCACATCTGATTCGCGCATACCGACGCTTTCCAGGCCACGCGCCAGCAGGTAGTGCGATACGCTCAGCTCCACCAGGTTGACTCGCTGGCCGCGAATGTCTTCGAGGCTGTCTTTACCCTTGAGTACGATACCGTCGTTGCCGTCGGAGAAGTCGCCCACGATCAAGGCGGTGCTGTCCACACCGCCAGCGGCGGGAATGGTCAGCGCATCCATATTGGTCATGGTGCAGCCGTCAAATTGGCCCAGGGTGTATTGGTTGATGGATTCGATGTAGTCGTTGATCTGCACGACTTCGATCTCGATGTCGTACTTGTCGGCCCATTTTTTGACAATTTCCTGTTCGGCACCGTAGCCCCAGGGCATCCAGCCGACATAGATGGACCAGCAAATACGGAAGGAATCGGCCGACGCATGGGCCGAGGCGAGAACCGGTACCAGACCGGCAAAAAGTAGAGTGGCAAGGCGCTTCATGACAAACCTCCAAGGGTTAACGTCGGGATACAGGAGCACTCTGGCTGTTAAGGCCATCGATCTCCCGGGCTTTTGTCCCGCCGTGTAACCTCAGACCCACAGGAGTCGCGGAGGTCGAGAGCTCTCGGACCAGTCACTGCCGTCGGCAGTCGGAACCCTAGCTCTCCATTGCAAATTGTCGGTTGTCCTGACTACCAGAGTGCGGACAATGTGTCGCGGTTATTACCGCAAGATGAATGCCAAAGACGTCGAAACCAGGCCGAGCCCCCGTTATGCGGGGCTCGGCAATGGTGCATGAGCGGCCAGGAATGTCCGCGAACAGGCTCTTTTGTGCGCCATAGTGGTGCGACTCGAGGGTGCTTCGCACTGATTTGGTTCGATGTGCGGGGTATTTTTGTGCAAGTGGCCCAGTATGAAGTGAGTCAGTGCCGCTTTGTCGGATTACGCCTTCGGCTAATCCGACCTGCTTGAGCATTGCCACATTGTAGGGGGGTTGGTGCCGTTTTGTCGGATTACGGCTGGGCCTAATCCGACCTACTTGTGTCTTGGCACGCTGTTTCTCGTAGGTCGGATTAGCCGAAGGCGTAATCCGACACCTGAGGCACCGGACCCGCCCGGAGCGCGTCTAAAGCTCCGCAAATACCGCTTCGGCCGCATCCAGCGTCGCCTGAATATCCGCCTCGGTGTGCGCGAAGGACATAAAGCCGGCTTCGTAGGACGCTGGTGCCAGGTAGACCCCCCGGGTCAGCATACCGTGGTAAAAACGGTTAAAACGCTCGGTATCACAGGCCATCACCTGTTTGAAGTTGGTGACCTTGTCCTCGGCGGTGAAAAAGCACCCGAACATGCTGCCCACGTGGTTGGTGGTCATGGGAATGCCGGCCTTGTCCGCCAGCGTCTGCAAGCCGGTCATCAGTTGCTCGGTACGGGCGTAGAGCTGCGGGTAGACGGCGTCGTCGGCCAACAGGCTCAGGGTTGCCAGGCCTGCGGCCATGGCCACCGGATTGCCAGACAGGGTGCCGGCCTGATAGACCGGGCCGGTGGGGGCAACGGTTTCCATTACCTCCCGGCGGCCGCCAAAGGCGCCGACTGGCATGCCGCCGCCGATGACCTTGCCCAGGGTGACCAGGTCGGCTTTGATGCTGTAGCGGCCTTGTGCACCTTCGGGGTGCACGCGAAAGCCGGTCATGACTTCGTCCAGGATCAACAGGCTGCCGTATTGGTCGCACACCTCGCGCAGGCTTTCGAGAAAACCGGGCACGGGCGGCACGCAGTTCATATTGCCCGCCACGGGTTCCACGATGATGCCGGCGATCTTGTCGCCCATTTCGGCAAATACCCGACGCACCTGCTCCGGGTCGTTGTAGTTCAGGGTCAGGGTGTGTTTGGCCAGCACTTCGGGCACCCCGGGGGAGCTGGGTACGCCCAGGGTCAGCGCGCCGGAGCCGGCTTTGATCAGGAGCGAGTCCGAGTGGCCGTGGTAGCAGCCTTCAAATTTTACGATGGTGTCGCGTCCGGTGTAGGCCCGCGCCAGCCGAATGGCGGTCATGGTGGCTTCGGTGCCCGAGTTGACCAGGCGCACCATGTCCATGTTGGGAACCCGGGCGCACAGCAGGTCGGCAAGCTGGGTTTCCCGTTCAGTTGGCGCACCAAAACTCAGACCCTTGCGCGCGGCCTCGATGACCGCGTCGATCACGACCGGGTGGGCGTGACCCATGACCATGGGGCCCCAGGAGAGCACATAGTCGATATAGCGCTGGTCGTCGGCGTCCCAGAGATAGGCGCCCTCAGCGCGCTCGAAAAATACCGGCGTCCCGCCGACGGCTTTGAAAGCGCGAACTGGGGAGTTGACGCCCCCGGGGATGTGGCGCTGGGCTTGGCTAAACAAGGTTTCAGAACGGCTCATGGAAATTCCTGTTTACGTCGATGAATGTTGGTTGAAAAGGGTGGTAAAGGTGCGCGCACGCGCCTCGATCGCGTCGGCGCCAAACAAGCTGTGGCTCACTGCGAGAGTGTCGGCCCCCGCGGCAATCAATGTGTGAGCGTTGTCGAGGGTGATGCCACCAATCGCCACTAGGGGGGTGTTGGGCAGCGCTGCCCGGGCCTCGCGCAGCAGCGACAGCGGTGCAGGCGACGCCTCGGGCTTGGTGCGCGACGGGAAAAAGCGCCCGAAGGCCACATAGCTGGCGCCGTTGACCACCGCCTGCCGGGCCAGGGGCAGGGAGTCGTGGCAGGTGACCCCGAGAATCGCTGTCGGCCCGAGTAACCGTCGGGCCTCGGCCGGGTCACCATCGCCCTGGCCCAGGTGCACGCCGTGGGCCTCCACGCGCAGCGCCAGCGCCAGGTCGTCGTTGATAATCAAGCGCGCACCGGCCTGTTCGCATAGGTCGAGCAGTTGTTGCGCCTCGCGCGCCCGGCGCTCGTGGTCGCCGGATTTGTCCCGGTATTGCACCCAGCGACAGCCACCTGCCAGGGCCGCTTCCACAGCCTGAAACAGGTGCGCGCCGGGCGTCAGGAGAGTATCGGTAATGGCGTACAGGCGGGCGGGCTCGATGGTGTCGCTCCTCGTGGCGGGCTGGGTGTCATTTAGCCCGCTAGTGTAGCGCGAACCGCGGTCTCGGCAAAGGCGGCGCCTTCAATGAAGGTTGTCGCGCTCGGCCCAATAGAGCCGGTTGGGAACGCACCGCCCGCTGCCCAACCGACGACTGGCGTGCAGGGCGCGCCAGGTGAAGGTTTGCCCCTGTTCGACCGCATCCATGAGGCTCAGCCCGTGGGCCAGATAGGCACTGATCGCCGCCGAAAGCGTCGCGCCGCAGCCGTGACTGAAAGCGTTGATACGATCCCAGCGGTAGTGGCGGATGACCCCTTGGGCATTGTAGAGCGTGTTGTCGAGATGAAATTGATCCCGTCGGGTACCGGTAATCAACAGGTGCTCGCAACCGCTGTGGAGGATTTCCTGAGCGCAGGCATCGAGCGTATCCCCTTGTGGTGCCAGCTCCCTGGCCTCTACCAGGTCGGGGGTGGCGAGCAGGGCCCGCGGTAGCAGCAGGGTTTTGATGACGTCCACCAGCGATGGATTGTCGCTCGGCTGGTTACTGCCCAGATGGGTTACCGGATCGAGGATTAACGGTATGTTCGGGTAATCCTGGAGGATGGTGTACATGGCCTCGGCGTGGGCGGCACTGGCGATAAAGCCGAGCTTGATCACGTCCACCGGCATATCTTCGAGTATGGCGCGCACCTGTTCGACCAGCAGCAGCGCATCCACGGCCTGAATATCCTTCAGCTCTCGGGTATCCCGGGCGCAGAGCGCGGAAATCACCGGCGTGCAGTGGCAGCCGAGGCTGATACAGGCTTCAATGTCTGCCTGGATGCCGCTGCTGCCTGAAGGGTCATGACTGGACAGACTGAGAACGATCGGTGTGGTGGTGGACAGTGACGCCATGATTGTGTCTCTGACAAGGTTAAAAGGGTTTTACGACCGCAAGGATGACAATGCCAAGCAGCATCACCACGGGGACTTCATTAAACCAGCGGAAGAACACGTGGCCGCGCTCACAGCGCTCATCCCGGAATTGGCGCAGGTAATAGCCGCACAGGTAATGATAGACCACCAACAGCACCACGAGTGCCAGCTTGAGCCAGAACCAGCCGGCACTGTGGTAATAGCCCCAGTTGTAGCTCACCAGCCAGAAGCCCAAAACGATAGTGGCGATCATTGAGGGGGTGCCAATCCCGCGATAGAGCTTGCGTTCCATGACTTTGAAGCGCTCGCGGCTGGCTTGGTCCTCGCTCATGGCGTGGTACACAAACAGTCGGGGCAGGTAGAAAATGGCCGCAAACCAGCAGACCACAGCAATCAAGTGAAAGGCCTTAACCCAAAGCATAGAGGCTCCTTGTCGAATAATTTGGCAGCCTGGCTTTCTCTTTGGCGGTCAGGCTTTTATCATAGGCAATTCTCGCGCACCGGGGCCGCAAAGCTCCGGTGGCCATAGCGTAACCGAAACCAGACTGGAAAGCAGGGGGATAGTGTGATCAAGGCAGGCATTGTAGGGGGTACAGGCTATACCGGCGTAGAGCTGTTGCGGCTGCTGGCCAAGCACCCGGACGTCGAGGTTGCCGTGATCACGTCGCGCGCGGAGGCAGGGGTGCCGGTGGCGGACATGTTCCCGAACCTGCGTGGGCATCTGGACCTGGCCTTCAGTGAGCCGGATGTGGACGCATTGGCCGCCTGTGACGTGGTATTTTTTGCGACCCCCCACGGCGTTGCCCAAAACCTGATGCCCGAGCTGATGGCCCGGGATATACGCGTGGTGGACCTGTCGGCGGATTTCCGTATTCGCGATACCGGGCTCTGGGCAGAGTGGTATGGCCAGGCGCACGGCTGCCCGGAACTGGTGTCCGAGGCTGTCTATGGCCTGCCCGAGGTCAACCGGGCACAGATTCGCACCGCCCGGTTGGTGGCCTGCCCAGGCTGCTACCCGACGGCGGCCCAGTTGGGGCTGCTGCCGTTGCTGGAAAATGATCTCGTGGATGCCTCGCGTCTGGTGGTCAATGCCGCCAGTGGCGCCAGCGGCGCCGGGCGTCAGGCCAAAGTGGCCAACCTGGTGACCGAGGTCAGCGACAGCTTTAAAGCCTACGCGGCCCACGGTCATCGCCACTTGCCGGAAATCGAGCAGGGCCTCCGTGACATTCAGCCGGCCGGCGCACAAATGGCGCGCCTGACGTTTGTGCCTCACTTGCTGCCCATGATTCGCGGCATTCATGCAACGCTGTACGCCCAGTTACTGGATGCGAGCAAGGTCCCTGACTTGCAGGCGCTCTATGAGCAACGCTATGCTGACGAGCCGTTTGTCGACGTTCTCCCGGTGGGTGAGCACCCACAAACCCGCACGGTTCGGCATTCGAATATGTGTCGTATTTCCGTGTTCCGGCCCCAGGATCGTGATACCGTTGTGGTGCTGTCCGTTATTGATAACCTCACCAAGGGTGCGTCGGGCCAGGCGGTACAGAATATGAACATCATGTTCGGTCTGGACGAAAAAGCCGGCCTGGATATTGTCGCTCCGCTGCCGTGAGGCAGCGTGGGCCGCTGAGCGCAAATAACGAGTCGAGAGGCAGCAATGTCGGTTGTTAAAGGAAGCAAACCCGAACGCCTGGTGGTGGTCCGGTACCGCCCCTGGCAGCGCATTCTCTGGGGCAGCGTCGCCGCTGTAGTGGTGGTTGCTGCGGTGGTTGGTAGCTACGCTGGCGGGCATTATCAGAGTGCCCGTGAACAGTCCAACGCCGTTGCCGAACGCGATCGTCTGCGGGTCGAGAATCGCCGCTTGCAGGAAACCGTGAACGAGCTGCGTCAGGTCGAGGCCAATCTGACCCTGGGATCCAAGGTGGACAATCGGGCCACTGAGGAGCTGCGCCATCAAGCGATGGATCTCAAAGCCCAGATTGCTTCGCTCGAAGAAGATATTACGTTCTACCGTGGCCTGATGGAGCCTTCGGAGAATCGTGGAGGCCTGACAATTGGTTCTCTCAACGTTCTGTCGACCAATAACGCTCGAGAGTATGGCTACAAACTGGTAGTGCAGCAGTTGGCGACCAATCATCAGGTGCTGAATGGTGCATTGAATTTTACTGTCATTGGGCGTCAGAACGGCGAGCTTTTGGAGCTGCCGCTGTACGAACTGTCCGGCGATGTCGAAAGCGAAGATATCCGGCTGCGTTTTCGGTACTTCCAGAATATCGAGGGGCGCCTGACGCTCCCTGAGGGTTTTGAGCCGGAGCGCATCGAATTGGTTGCCCGATCTACCGGGCAGGGTGCCACCACGGTCGAAAAGAAATTCGGCTGGTTGGCTGAAGAAAATTAACTGCAGATTAGGCTTATGTGGGGCAAACGAAACGATATGGCTTTTTCCAACAATCACACCCTGATTTCCCGTGGTACCAAGATCGTTGGTGACCTGCATTTCAGCGGTGATTTGCAAATTGAGGGGCACGTCAGCGGCAATATCATTGCGGAAAATGGCAATGACGCGAAGTTGGTGGTGGCCGAGAAAGGTGTGGTCGAGGGCGAAATTCGCGCCCCGATGGTGGTCATCAATGGCCGTGTGGTGGGCAATGTCTATTCTGCCAAGCACATAGAGTTGGCGGCCAAGGCGGTGGTCGAGGGTAACGTTGAGTACCAGTTGATCGAGATGGTCAAGGGCTCCCAGGTCAATGGTAGCCTGGTCTTTGGTGGCGCCAAGGGCGAGCGCAAAGTGGAGCTCAAAGCGGCAGAGACCCCTGAGAAGGCCGCTCAGAGCAATAGTTGACTGTTTTACTCAGGTAAAGCCATAATAAGGGGCCCACGGCACTTGCCGTTGGGCCTTTTTTAGCGTTTCCAGCTGTCCGGAGAAATTGATGTCCGCTCCCGAAGTTTACACCCCCGATCCTCTGCAGGTGTCTCAGGCGGCGCTGGCCAAGGTTAAGAGCCTGGTCGAGGAGGAGGGTAACCCTGATCTGATGTTGCGGGTCTATGTGACCGGCGGCGGTTGCTCAGGGTTTCAGTACGGTTTCACCTTTGATGAAGCGCTGGCGGAGGACGACACGATTGTCGACCGCGATGGCGTTAAGGTGGTACTCGATGCGATGAGTTATCCCTATCTTGCGGGATCGCAAGTGGATTACCAGGAGGGCTTGCAAGGGGCCCGCTTTGTGGTCAATAACCCCAATGCGACGACCACGTGTGGTTGTGGCTCGTCCTTCTCTGTTTGATACCTGCCGTCCCGCTCAGGCGGGATAGATCCCCCCCAGTACCTGAGCGCTGTGAGCGCCGGTCACCTCCGGTAAGTTGCCGGCTAACCCTTTAAGCGTCTGGCGAGCAAGCCAGGCGAAAGCCATTGCCTCGACCCAGTCGGGCGCTATGCCCAGCGCTTCGGTGGAGGCAACGGGTACCTGTTCGCCCAAAAGGGCCTCTAGTGTATTCATCAGTTGGCTGTTATGGGCGCCGCCGCCGCAGACGTACGCCCGCGCCGGCCCCTGGTCGGCCAGGCCGGTGACGGCACTGGCGATAGCGTGGGCCGTCAGCAGCAGCAGTGATGCCTGCACATCTTCCGGTGCCGGCATGGGATCCATCTGTTCCAGTTGGGTGTCGAGCCATTGCAGGTTGAAGATTTCTCGGCCGGTACTTTTTGGGGGAGGCTGCACAAAGTAAGGATGCGCGAGCAGATATTCAAGCAGCATACTGTTGGGCTTGCCCTGGGCTGCCCAGAGCCCGTCGCGGTCGTACCGTTCGCGCCGATGCTGACCGATCCAGTCGTCCATCAGGGCATTCCCGGGCCCGGTATCGAAGCCCAGGGTCGGCCCCTCGCTTGGCAGCCAGGAAATATTGGCAATGCCCCCGATATTGATCAATGCCCGGTTTTCGTGGGCGCAGCCAAACACTGCCCGGTGGAAGGCGGGCACTAACGGCGCGCCCTGACCACCGGCGGCGATGTCCTTACGCCGAAAGTCGGCAACCGTGGTGATGCCCGTGCGCTGGGCGATAATGTTTGGGTCGCCGGCCTGCAAACTGAAGGCTCGGGCATCAGGGCTTGGTGGACGGTGGCGCAGGGTCTGGCCGTGACTGCCGATGGCGGTAACAGCGCTTGCCTCAATACCGGTGTTTACCAGCAGTGCCAGGCAGGCGTCGGCAAAGGTCTCGCCCAGTACACCGTCGAGGTGGCCAAAGCGGTCCAGTTCGCCGGTGCCCGGCTGGCAAAGCGCCCGGATGTCCGCGCGCAGATCAGAGGGGATGGGGGTGGAGTGGGTGGCAATGAGCTGTGGGCTTTGCGCCCCTTCAAAACTTACCAGCGCCGTGTCGATAGCATCGGCGCTGGTGCCCGACATCAGGCCTATATAAAGTTCTTGTGTCACAGGCTAGTTGACGTTGAGCTCGTCATCGGACATGGCGAGTTCGGTTGCCAAGTGATGTTGCGCCAGCCGTGCCAGGATCGGGCCGGTTTCGCGCTCAAAGCGATCCATCTCTCCGCTGCCGATGGAGCTGGCTTGGGGCAGATCGACGGTGACCGGGTTGCGGTGCACGCCATTGACCAAAAACTCGTAGTGCAGGTGAGGGCCTGTGGCCATGCCTGTGGAGCCCACATAGCCAATGGTTTGCCCCTGACGTACCCGCACACCGTTGCGGATGCCGCGGTGCAGGTTATTCATATGGGCGTATAGGGTCTGGTAGGTCTGCCCGTGCTGGATGACAACGGTCGTCCCATAGCCACCTTTGCGGCCCGCGTGAACGACGCGGCCGTCGCCCGCAGCGCGGATGGGCGTGCCCGTGGGAGCCGCGTAATCCGTGCCCCGGTGAGCGCGGATGGTGTGCAATATGGGGTGGCGCCGGTTGGGATTGAAATGCGAGCTGATGCGTGCGAATTCTACCGGCGTACGCAGGAACTCCCGCCGCATACTGTTGCCATCGGGCGTATAGTAATGAGTGCTGCCATTTTCGTGAGTGTAGCGCACGGCGCGGAAGGTCCGCCCCCGGTTGGTAAACTCTGCGGCTAAAATTCCGCCGGTACCGATGCGCTCACCATCCAGGTACAGTTCTTCGTAGAGCAGGTTGAAACTGTCGCCTCGGCGAATATCCAGGGCGAAGTCGACATCCCAGCCAAAAATATTGGCCAGTTCCATAATCAGGTTGTGTGCCAGACCGGCGCGCTGCCCGGCGAGGAAGAGGGAACTGTTGATCGTAGCTTGACGGTAGGCCAAGTGCACATCCGGCTGGCGCTCCACTTCCTGGGCGACAAAGCTGCCGTCTTCGCGCAAAAACTCCAGGCTGCTGGTGCGGCTGCGGGTGTAACGCAGGCCTTCGAGGCGATCGTCTTCAATCTGAAAAGCAATGCTGTGACCGGGCATGATGCGACGCAGGGCGCGCGCTTCCGGGCTCTGGTTAAGCAGTTCGTACAGATCGCGCTCGCTCAAGCCGGCGCGCCTGAACAGCAGCGCGAGGCTGTCACCACTTTTTACTTCGTACTCATTCCAGGGCCGCTCGGCAGCTGCTGGAGGCTCTTCCTCGATAATCAAGGCGAGTTCAAGTGCCGTCTCGGGCTCCTCGGCGCTTTCAGCCTCAAGGCTCAAGGCTGACGAGAGGGGGGCGTCGCGATCCAAAGGTAGGGTCAGAGTCTCCTGCAGGTCGCGCGTCGCGGAGGCATCCTTCGATGGAAACAGCATAAACAGCAGGCACAGGCTGGCCACGAGTGACCCGGCGGCAACCGCATGTGAGCGGGGAAAACGACGCAACGCAGCGATGTCGAGCGTTTTGGTTGACTTTTCAGAGGGTTCCATAAGCTAGTTAAACCCGTAGGTGAACAGTGACATTATCTGCCAGTTATAACAGAAAACCGCCTTAATGACACCCCGTTGTTAGCCGGAAATGCGGACTGCGTCTGGCTTTGGCCTTGTTTTTCGATATAAATCGGGTATCTTGTTCCGCCCGCGTGCCGCCACTAAAGGGTGCGCGCTCATTCACTCAGTAACAGGATGCTAAGCAGATGACGGCAGTAGACCCCTCCTTACTTGACGATTTACAGGCCCGAGGCCTGGTCGCACAGACCTCCGGCGGCGATGCCCTTGGAGAGTATCTGGCAGGGGGTGGCCGGACACTGTATAGCGGCTTCGACCCGACCGCCGACAGTCTGCATATTGGGCACCTGGTACCCCTGTTGGCGCTCAAGCGCTTCCAGATGGCCGGCCATAAGCCCATTGCCTTGGTGGGCGGTGCCACGGGTATGGTGGGGGATCCCAGTTTCAAGGCGCAGGAGCGCAAGCTCAACACCCCGGACGTCGTTGCCGGGTGGGCAGAGCGCCTGAAAGGCCAGGTCAGCCGTTTTATCGATTTTGACTGTGGTGACAACTCGGCCGAAGTGGTGAACAACCTCGACTGGGTCGGCCAGATGAGCGTGCTCGACTTTCTGCGCGACGTAGGGAAGCATTTCTCCGTTAACAATATGATCAACAAGGAGTCGGTCAGACAGCGCATTGAGCGTGAGGGCGAGGGGATTTCGTTTACCGAGTTTACCTACATGCTGCTGCAGTCTTACGACTTTGCGGAGCTGTACAATCGTTATGGCTGCAGCCTACAGATAGGCGGCAGCGACCAGTGGGGCAATATCACCGGGGGGATCGACCTCACCCGGCGCCTGCACAGTGGCCAGGTTTACGGTTTGACCATGCCGCTGGTGACCAAGGCGGATGGCACCAAATTCGGAAAAACCGAGACCGGCACGGTGTGGCTGGATCCGGCCAAGACGTCGCCCTATGCTTTCTACCAGTTCTGGTTGAATACCGCGGACGCGGACGTGTACAAGTTTCTGCGCTACTTTACCTTTTTGCCGTTGGCGCAGATCGCGACTATAGAGGCTGAGGATCAGGCCCGCGCGGGGCGTCCGGAGGCTCAGCGGGTGCTGGCCGAAGAGATGACGCGCCTGGTGCACGGTGAGCAGGGCTTGCTGGGCGCCCAGCGAATCACCGAAGCGCTGTTTAGCGGCGAAACGGCAGGGTTGAGCGAGGCTGACCTGGAGCAGCTCAAGCTGGATGGCCTGCCGGCGACCTGCCTTGAGCGCGCCAGCTTGGGTGGAGACCCGCTGACCCAGGTGTTGGTGGATGCCGGGATGGCGGCATCGGGCAAGCAGGTAAAGGATGCGCTTGGACGCAGCGCGGTCTGGCTGAATGGTGTGGCGCTTTCGATGGATGACAATATGGCCGTCCAGGCGTGCTTCGCGCCCGAGCGCGCCGCCTACGACCGCTTCTTTATCTGTAAGCTGGGTAAGAAGAAGTACCACTTGTTCGAAGTTGTATAAGGCGTCACGAAATAGTTGCGAAAAAGGCTTGCAAGGCCGAACCCGGTGCGTATAATGCGCGCCTCCTCCACGGAACGGCAGGGCGGTCAGAGCGGTTGTTCTGGCGGTAAAAACTTCTGCACATTAAGGGGTTTACAAACGGACTTTAGGGCGTATAATGCGCGCCTCGCTCAACGGAAGAGAGGGGTTCAGTGGGAGGCTTAGGCCGCTGT
>NZ_QGMQ01000005.1 GCF_003259155.1 Marinimicrobium alkaliphilum | reverse complement strand
CTGCGCAGTGGCGTAAAACCGGTCGCCGTGCGGCCGATTGCTAAGTTCTCTTCGCAAGCAGCCAATCTATCAAGCCTGCATTTATAACCAAGTCGGCTACTCTTGAAATATCCCACACAGCAACCCTTGGGTCATCTATGTTCAGATTTTCAAGACTTCCTGAAAAGGTGTGGAAGACAAAATACATCTCATCATACTGGTGGTATTGATTGAATATTTCGCGGTAGCTTTGGATTTGATTCGCTGTTGCGGTAGATTTCACCTGGACGAACGCGCGCTTCTGCGTAACAGGAGAAAAGACGTCAAGATCAATATCCTTCTCTGTCTTTCCTAGCACTGATATCCGCTGCCAACCGGACTGGGAAAAAATAAGGTCAACGAGCAGCTCAAAGTCATTCCACCACAGCCCTTTGATAAGGTCTTCAATATTCAGCTTCAAGGCTCCCAAAGCCTCTTTCGTTGACTGGATTTCCGGCTGGACTTCGCCGTAAATTTTTCTTAGCAGATAATCTGGGAGCTCGACCCCACAAATAGTGCCACGATACCCCTGAACTTTTGTAATTCTGCCATCAATATTCTCGATGGAAAGTGGGCTTCCGTTCTTATCGAAACAACTCCAGGAACCAATGACGCTTCTGATTCTGCTGCCGTCTTCGAGTTCGTGAACTTCTTTATGAGCATGGCACCAATACATCTTTCTGCGGTAAAACGTAACCCAGATATCAGATTCTGAAAGCTCATAAAAATCACGAATCTGATTTAAGTCCCTGCTTGCCGCGCCTTTATTTCCATTTCTAGCAGAAAGCCAAAAATTGCGAACGGTATCCCAGTCGCCACTCAACGATTCCTGATGATGTGGGCTTTCGTACCCGAGTCTAAGCGCCTGCTGCTCTTCTATGCAGTAGCGTTCCCATTTCCCGCCATCACCTAGTTTTATGTATCGAATCTTCACGGGACTCCCTAGAACTTAACTTCGTGCGCATGGGCGCGAGTTTACGAGCGTCCCACCGCCGCTTGCGGCGGTGTAATGCCGCACTTTGTTAGAAATTTTCTTTAGCACGATGTTCAAGCTCTATATTTTCGTGGGTCAAGCTGGCTTGTTCGTAGTGGACGAGGCCACCAAAATCGGTATCAATAATGACTCCAGATCCGAGATAGGTCCAATTCTCTTTCGGACATATAGTCGAATACTCATCATCGTCGATATTTGAAACCACGACGCCATGATGTGTGCCTGAAAGTAGCACTTGATCACCAAGTGCCGCGCTATTTCCGTCTGAATAGTGCATACATTTCTAACAATATTATTAGAAGGAAAATTTCCGTCTTTCACATTTGCTAATCGTTATACCATGCCTCACAAGCCCCGTCATTTCTGACTTAGAACGTATCACTCTAAAAACCGTGAGACAAACTACGGAAAATTTCCGGTTGTGGGTGTTATACGGAATTCGCAAGACTTTCGAGGTTCGTAAGCACTTACCCTCTACCTCGGCTCAATCTGAGAAAGATGCCGCGCCACCGCCAACCAGGCCCCCAACAAGCCCAACAGGCCTGCGAGTAAAACCAGTTGCAGGCTGTCGATCCAGCCCAGGCCGCGGAGGCGGAAGTCGCTTTGGTAGAGGTCGGCCAGGTGGGCGACCGGAGAGGAGAGCCACCAGAGTCCGATGGCGACGAGCATGACGGCGAGTAGGCCGCCGCCGATGCCGTACCAGAGGCCGGTGTAGAGGAAGGGGCGGCGCACGAAGGCGTCGGTGCCGCCGACGAGTTTGACCACGAGGATTTCGTCGCGCCGGTTTTCGATGGCGAGGCGGATGGTGTTGCCGATGACCAGCAGTACGCCCATGGCGAGCAGCAGGCCAAAGGCGAGGACGCCCCGGCCGGCCAGTTGCATGATCTGGTGCAGGCGTTCGACCCATTGCATGTCCAGGCGCACTTCGGCGACCAGGGCCTGGTCGGCGATGCGGGTGCGCAGGGCTTCCAGGGCTTGGGGGTTGACGGCCTGTTCGGCCGGTTGCACCAGGAGTACGGCGGGCAGGGGGTTGTCGTCCAGGTCGTCGACCACCCGGCCGAGGCCGGAGTGGGCGCGGAATTCGGCCAGGGCGGCGTCCGGGGTGATGTAGTCCACGGCGTTGACGGCGTCGTCTTCGAGTAAGCGCTCACTCAGTTCGCGCACGGCGTTTTCGCGCGCGCCTTTTTCCACAAACACCGAGATCTGGCTGGAATCCTGCCAGCTGTAGCCGATGTTCTGGACGTTGTTGAGGGCCACGTAGAGGGCGGCGGGCAGGGCGATGGCGATGGCCACCACCAGCCAGGTGAGCAGGCTTTGCAGGGGGGTGCCGAGCAGACGCAGCAGGCTTTCGATGGCGGTGGTGCTGTGGTGGGCCTGCCAGGCGTCGAGCTTGTCACCCAGGCGCGCGCGGCTTTGGCTGGCGCCCTGACTGCGGGTTTTGGCGGGCGCCGGCTTGGTGCTCTTGGCGCCTTTTTTGTTGGGGCGCGCTGCCGGTTTGCGGCCAATCATGGCAGCACCCCGTCGTGCACGATGCGTCCGCCGTCCAGACCCAGGACGCGCTTGTTCATGCGCCGCAGCAGGTCGATATCGTGACTGGCGATCATGATGGTCACCCCCACCTCATTGAACTGACGGAACAGGCGCATGATGTCGGCGGACAGCTCCGGGTCGAGGTTACCGGTGGGCTCATCAGCGAGCAGCAGGGCGGGCTTGTTGACCACGGCCCGGGCGATGCCCACGCGCTGCTGTTCCCCGCCGGACAGGGTGATGGGGTTGTGGCGTTCCTTGTGCAGCAGGCTGACTTTGTCGAGCGCGGCGCGCACCCGGCGGCCCACTTCGTTGGCCTGGTAGCCGGCCACCTGCAGGGGCAGAGCGACGTTATCGAACACGCTGCGGTCGAACAGCAGTTGGTGATTCTGGAACACCACGCCGACGTTGCGGCGAAAGAAGGGGATATGGCGCGAGGACAGGCGGTTAAGGTTGCGGTTGTCCACAAATACCTGGCCCGCGGTGGGCCGCTCCATGAGCATGATGAGCTTCATCAGGGTGCTTTTACCGGCACCGGAGTGACCCGTGAGGAACACCATTTCGCCTTTGGCGACGTCCAGGTCCACGCGTGCGAGCGCGTCCTGGCCGCCGGGGTAGCGTTTGCTGACGGCGTCGAAGCGTATCACTGGTCGAACAACGCCTCGGTGAAGGCCTGGGCCTCGAAGGGTTGCAGGTCGTCCACGCTCTCGCCCACGCCGATATAGCGCACGGGGATGTTGAACGCCTTGCTCAGGGCGAAGATCACCCCGCCCTTGGCGGTGCCGTCCAGCTTGGTGAGCGCCAGGCCGGTAACGCCCACAGCTTCGGTAAAGGTTTTGGCCTGGCTGACGGCGTTCTGGCCGGTGCCCGCATCCAGCACCAACAGCACTTCGTGGGGGGCGGAGTCATCCAGCTTGCCCATGACCCGACGCACTTTGGAAAGCTCGTCCATCAGATGGCTTTTGTTGTGCAGGCGTCCGGCGGTGTCGGCGATGAGTACGTCAATGCCCCGGGCCTTGGCAGCCTGGACGGCATCAAAGATTACCGAGGCACTGTCGGCGCCGGTGTGCTGGGCCACGACAGGCACTTTGTTGCGCTCGCCCCAGACTTGCAGTTGCTCGACGGCGGCGGCCCGAAAGGTGTCACCGGCGGCCAGCATCACGGACTTGCCTTGGGTTTGCAGGCGCTTGGCGAGCTTGCCGATGGTGGTGGTTTTACCCACGCCGTTGACGCCCACCACCAGAATCACAAAGGGGGTTTTGCTTTCGTCGATGATCAGGGGCTGTTCGACCGGGCGCAGCAGGCTCGCCAGCTCTTCTTTGAGGGCGGCGAAGAGCGCGTCCGAGTCCGCCAGCTGTTTGCGGGCGACCTTTTGGGTGAGGTTGTCGATGATCTCGGTGGTGGCCTCAAAGCCCACATCGGCGATCAGCAACTGGGATTCGATCTCCTCCATCAGGTCGTCGTCGAGGGTTTTCTGGCCCAGAAACAGGGTGCCCAGACCTTCGGCAAAGTTGCTGCTGGTGCGGCTCAGGCCCTGTTTAAAGCGCGCGAGCAGGCCCTTGGGCTTGTCCTGAGGCTTATCTTGGGGCTGAGCCTGGGGTGCCGGCTCCGGTTCGGGAGCGGCCTGGGGCTCGACTGCCACCTCGGGGGGTGCGTCGGGCGCGGCCTTGTCGGCCTTGTTTTTACGTTTGAAGAACATAGGCGGGATTCTGACCTTATGCTGCTGGCACAAAGGCGTTATCCTACCACTTTCTGCAGTCACCAGAGAGGGGCAAGCCGTGAAAGCGTCCGCAAAAGCCAATAAACAGGCCAATCAAATCCGCATTATTGGGGGCCAGTGGCGGGGACGGAAGCTGCATTTCCCGGATGTGGAGGGCCTGCGCCCCACCGGCGACCGTGTCCGCGAGACCCTGTTCAACTGGTTGATGCCACACCTGCCCGAGGCCCGCTGCCTGGATCTGTTCGCCGGTTCCGGTGCTTTGGGGCTGGAAGCGCTGTCCCGGGGTGCGTCCGAAGTGACGCTGGTGGAGCGGGATCGCCAGGCCAGCGCCCAGTTGCGCGCCAACCTTGAAGTGCTGGGCAGCCAGCAGGGCAAGGTGATTCAGGCCGATGTGCTGGGCTGGTTGGCGCTGGGCAACCCGGACGCGCCTTATGATGTGGTGTTTGTGGACCCGCCGTTTTCCCTGACCCTGTGGCAGCCGGTGATCGACGCCCTGAGTGCGGGCGGCTGGTTGGCGCCCGAGGCGGCCATTTATGTGGAGTCCGGGCGGCGCTCGGACTACCAGGTACCGGCGGATTGGGCCCTGCACCGGGACAAGCACGCCGGGCAGGTGAGTTATCGTCTATATTTCATCTCGGAGGCCCAATAGTGGCTTTTGGCGCTCTAAATCACTAATATCGGCGCACCAGCACATCAAAACCAAAAAACTCAGGACTGAGACCCCCATGCGCACTGTGGTTTACCCCGGTACCTTCGACCCGATTACCAACGGCCATATCGATCTGGTGGAGCGGGCCTGCCGCCTGTTCGATCGGGTGATTATCGCGGTGGCGGACTCGCCCCGCAAAGGCCCGCTGTTTACCCTGGATGAGCGGGTCGAGCTGGTGCGGGAAACCCTGTCGCACCTGGATAACGTCGAGGTGTGCGGTTTCAATACGCTGCTGGTGGACTTTGTGCGCGAGAAAAAAGCCCAGGCGGTGTTGCGCGGTTTGCGCGCGGTGTCGGACTTTGAGTACGAGTTCCAGCTCGCCAATATGAACCGGGCGTTGGACTCGCGCATGGAAAGCCTGTTTTTGACCCCGGCGGAACACCTGTCCTTTATCTCTTCCTCCATTGTGCGTGAGATTGCCAGCCTGGGCGGCGACGTCAGCAAGTTTGTGACCCCGAACGTCGAGGCCGCGCTCGAGCGCAAATTCGGCCGTAGCTGATGGCCGCGCTGCCGGCGTTTTTTTCGCGCCCGGCGGTGGTGGTGACCAGCGCCGTGCTCTGCTGTTTTTTGTGGGGCAGCGCCTACCCCGGGATTAAAGTCGGTTACGAGCTGCTCGCCATCGGCAGCCGGGATCTGGCCGCGCAAATGCTCTTTGCCGGGTACCGGTTTTTCCTTTCCGGCATTCTCGTCTTACTGCTGGCGGCGCTCCTGGGGCGCTCCCTCTGGCGCCTGACCCGCACGCACTGGCGGCAGGTGGCGCTGCTGGGGCTGGCGCAGACGACCCTTCAATATGTGTTCTTCTATATCGGCCTGGCCAACACCGCCGGGGTGAAAGCCTCGATCATGAATGCCACCGGTACCTTTTTCAGCGTCCTTTTTGCCCACTGGATTTATCACAACGATCGCCTGAGTTATCGCAAAGCCCTGGGGTGTGCCATCGGGTTTCTCGGGGTGATTACTGTCAACCTGGGCGGCGGTCTGCTCGATTTTGAGTTCACTCTGTTGGGTGAGGGTTTTATTGTGATTGCGGCGGCGGTGCTGGCGGGCTCGGCCATTTACGGCAAGGAAGTCTCGCAATCCCTTGACCCCATGTTGATGACCGGCTGGCAGTTGTTGATCGGCGGCGCGGTGCTGACCGTGATTGGTTGGAGTGGGCGGGGTGAGTTTGGGGATTTTGATGTAGCCTCGGGTTCGCTGTTGTTGTACCTCGCGTTTTTGTCGGCGGCCGCGTTCGGGTTGTGGAGTATTTTGTTGAAGCACAACCCGGTGAGCCAGTTGAGTGTGTTTATTTTTTTGATCCCGGTGTTTGGGACCTTGTTGTCCGGGTTGGTGTTGGGGGAGCGGGTGTTGGAGTGGAAGAATTTGGCGGCGTTGGTATTGGTGTGCGGGGGGATTTGGTTGGTGACGCGGCGGTGATTTTTGGTTTGGTGGCCGGATGGTTTTCGGGTCGTGTGGGCCGATTGTAGTGGTCGGTTTGATGCGTTGATTGATGGTTGGGTGCCTCAGGTGTCGGATTACGCTTCGCTAATCCGACCTACGCGCGACAAAGTGCCACTGTTTATGTAGGTCGGATTAGCGAAGCGTAATCCGACAATGAGGCACCGCCCCCGAAAAAATCCGCAATGTTCCTGTAGGTCGGATTAGCCCGCAAGGGCGTAATCCGACAATCAGGCACCGCCCCCAAAACAACGCACCGCTGTTCATGTAGGTCGGATTAGCGAAGCGTAATCCGACACCTGGGGCAGCCAAACCTTACCAGGGCAACACCTGCCCATTGGAATGCCAGAAGGTACCGGTGTTGTCGAGGTTGAGTGCTTCGATACGTTCGGCCAGGCGTTCGGCGGCTTGGTCGGGGGTGATGTCGCCGTGGCCGCCGATCATTTCGGTGCCTACGAGGCCGGGGTGCAGTATCGCGACGGCGACGCCGCGGGGTTTAAGGTCCTGCGCCAGTGACATGCCTGCCGCGTTAAGCGCGGCTTTGGACATGCGATAGCCGTAGCGCCCGCCGCTGGTATTGTCCGCGATAGAGCCCATGCGGCTGGTGATGAGCGCGACTTTCCCGCCTTTAACGAGTTGCTCCTGTAGCGCCTCGGTCACCAACAGCGGCGCGAGGGAATTGGTTTCAAATTGCTCGCGAATTTGCTCAACCGCGTCAGCATCCAAACTCCCCAGTTGCTCGTCCCGCAGGATACCGGCGTTGTTGATCAGCAGGTCAATCTGCACGCCTTTAAGCGCTTTTTTCAGTACAGAAATACCTTCCGCACGCGCGACATCCACGCCTTCAATCACGTGTACACCGGCGTTTTTCAAGTCGCCTGAAGCCTGCCGACAGGCGCCATAGACCTCGTAACCCTGGGCCTTGAAGAGCTTGCAAAAGGACAGTCCGATGCCGCGACTGGCGCCGGTGACTACCACTGTTTTAGCCATGAGAACCTCTTTTTCATCATGAATGGGGAAACGGAATGCCTATAACCATAGCAGGCGGGCGCCAATTCTCAACGCCTGTCAGTTCTGGTCGCGCTGCTGATACAGCTCATAGTACTTTTGCAGGACCGGGTGGGGGTTGTCATCAAAGACGGGGTAGCCCAACTGGGTGCGCTGCTGGGCCAGGTCGTTGTAGTGATCCTGGGCCAGGGCCTCGGCTTCTTCCCAGGCGTCGTCGGGCAGATCAATGCTCTCAAAGTCCCGGCGCAGGCCATCGATGCGGGTGCGGGCATTGAGGTCACCGCGCTGATAGGCGGTTTCGTACCAGGCCAGGGTTTCTATGGCGTGGACTCTGGCCTGCTCCAGGTCCTCGGACCGGCGGGCGCGCAACATCATGACGAAGTGATCCCGCGCCAGCCGCTCAATGGCATGGGTGGAGCCCCGTGCCGCCGCTTCGGCCAGGTAGGCGCGGGCCTGCTCGCGATCGTTGCCCCGCATGGCGTGGCGCGCGACCAATTGCAAGGCATAGATGTCTCCCTGCGCGGCCAGGGTCCGAAGCACGTCCGGGCTGTAGGTCCGGTATTCGGAATAGGGGCTCAGGCGGCCGCGCTCTTCGTACCAGCGGGTGAGGGCGTCCACTTCTTCCGGTGTGGGCTCGGGGATGTTGGGTGCTCCGGCGAAGGGCTCGTCCTCGCCATCGGCCGAGGGGTCATCCATTTCTGCTGCGATGTCGTCATGGGCGGGGCTTTCGTCGGGCAGGCGCAGGCGCGGCGCAGCCTGGTCCGGATCGAAGCGCAGGCGCTCCGCCGCCGGTTCGGGCGCGCCGCCGTAGTTGGGCTCGTCCGGCAGGGGGTCGGTGAAGTTTACCCAGTAGATCAATGCGGCGAGGACAACGGCGACAGAGATCCCAAGGAGTTTGTTCAGCATGGCGTTTGTCGGCCGAGGTGTTGCCGATCCTGCAGGTGCGTGAGGGGTTATTTAAAGATAGCCAAGGGGGTGGGTTAGGGCAAGGGGGTGAGGCGTACATGTCGAGTTGGGTGCCTCAGGTGTCGGATTACGGCCTGCGGCCTAATCCGACCTACGCAGACATCGGGGTATTTTTCGAGTACGCGGACAGTGGCACGTTGTTTCGAGTAGGTCGGATTAGCGAAGCGTAATCCGACAATGAGGCACCCGACCCCAACCGAAATTTGCCCGTAATGTCGTGTAGGTCGGATTAGCGAAGCGTAATCCGACAATGAGGCACCCAGCCCCAACCGAATTTTTCACGTTGTTTCGAGTAGGTCGGATTAGGCCGCAGGCCGTAATCCGACAATGAGGCACCTCACCCGATCTGAACCAACCCGGGCTCAACCGGTTCAATAACTACTTTTGGCACGCCGTGCAATACACGGTGGTGCGGTTGTTCATGCGGACTTCTTTGAGCGGTTTTTTGCACACCGTGCAAGGCTCGCCACCGCGCCCATAGACAAGCAGTTGTTGTTTGAAATAACCGGGCTTGCCGTCGCCGCCGACGAAGTCGCGCAGGGTGGTGCCGCCCTGGTCGATGGAGCGCTGTAGGACGAATTTGATGAAGTGCACCAGGTCGTCGCAGTTTTTGCGGGTCAGGCTGCCGGTTTTGCGGATGGGCTTGATGCCCGCCATAAACAGGGACTCATTGGCGTAGATATTACCCACACCGACAACTATTTTACTGTCCATCAAAAACTGTTTGACCGGCTGTTTGCGTTTGCGCGAGCGCGCGAACAGGTAATCCGCGGTGAACGCATCGGTGAGCGGTTCCGGACCCAGATGGTTGAGCAGACTGTGCTCCAGCGGTTCGCCTTCCAACCAGAGCAGGCAACCAAAACGGCGCGGGTCGGTGTAACGCAGGGCCTGTTTGCCAAACACCCAGTCGAAGTGGTCGTGCACCCGGGGCGGTTCGTTCGCCTCGACAATCCGTAAGCTGCCGGACATGCCCAGGTGGATCATCGCGTGGCCGTGGCTGAAGGCCAGCAACAGGTACTTGCCCCGGCGTTTCATGGCGAGCAGTTTCTGGCCTTGCACCAACGCCGGCAATGCCGGCGGAATCGGCCAACGCAAGCGCGCATCGCGAATCACCAATGCACTCACGCTGCGCCCGACAACATGGGGCGCAACACCGCGCAGGGTGGTTTCGACTTCGGGTAATTCAGGCATGAGAGTGCTCGGCTTTATACGGCTCGTAAAAAGGGCGACCAGCTTAGGGGATGGTCGCCCCGCCCGCAAGCGTGCGGTTAATTCAGTGCTTCAAGGGCCGCTTCGACCCGAGGCTGCAAGCGCTCGTAAGGCAAATAACCCGGTGCCGCGTCATCGCCGATCAGCAGTGTGGGCGTACCG
The DNA here is from genome assembly GCF_003259155.1 of Marinimicrobium alkaliphilum. Classification (GTDB taxonomy): domain Bacteria; phylum Pseudomonadota; class Gammaproteobacteria; order Pseudomonadales; family Cellvibrionaceae; genus Marinimicrobium_A; species Marinimicrobium_A alkaliphilum. The sequence continues at coordinate 350,179 of NZ_QGMQ01000005.1, read as the reverse complement.
CGAAAGCCCATCTGCCGAAAGGTCATCATGCTGCGCACGATGGCATCGCGGACATCGTCATCAGGCAGCAGATGTTCAGCGGTGCCAGTGCGCTCGGCGATGGCTTCAAGGGAGCCGCGTGAATGGTTGCCTTGGTGGTTGACCAGTTGTCCGTGCACGTCGGTGTATTTGTTACGTGCGTGCTTCCATACCTGCATGGCATAGAGCGCGGAGTTGGTATCCAGACCGTCGACGCTCTGTTGGCGCATGGGCAGGTAGACGTTGATCACCCGCACTTGCGGGTACTCGGCGCGCACTTGGTCCAGCACCGGTTCCAGGCGTTTACAGAACGGGCAGTTGTAATCGGTGAAGTTGACGATGGTCAACGCAGGGTCATCGGCACCCAACCAGGGGTGCAGTGGATTGTGGGTCAGATCGTCGCCGCCCCCGGTTTGCGGACGCTGCTCTTTTTCCATGCTGTAACGCACCACACTCTCATAAAGGCCGTCGATGATTTCCGGGTGCGCGCGCAACATGTCGGCAATGAGATCGATACGCTCGGCGCGTTCGTCGGTCAGGGTATTGGCAGTGACGCTGGCGGCCATGAGTAGGCCAAACGCCATCAGTAGGGTGTGCTGTACTATCGTTTTCATGTTCATTGTCGTATTCCTGAATGGGGGTTGGGTAAAGTCGCGCTTACTGAAAGCGCATGCGCAGCCACAGGCCTACCGGTGTGGTAAACCCGGTGGTGCTGGACGCGACTTCACCGTCTTTAAGAATGAGAATGGTGGGCGTGGCGCTGATGCCCCAGGCCCGCGCCAGAAGGTTGCGCGGGTCGTTGATGGTGTCGAAGCCATAGCCTTTGGCATCCTGGTAGGCCTGCACCCGAGCGTTATCGCCGGAGGCAATGGCGACCGACACCACCGTGTGGTCGCCGCCCGCCATCCAACTCACGCTCGGCGACACAAACCGGCACACGCCGCACCAGGTGGCCCAGAAGTACACCATCACCGGCTGCTCATGACTGAGGGCGAGCAGGTCGATGGGCGTATCGTCGAGCAGCGCCAGGTCTTGGTCGGGGATCACCTGATCGGGAATCTGTCGACCGCGCCAGTGGTCCATCAGTGTGGTGATCACCACAAACATCAGCACCAGTAACGCGACCTGACGCAGGCCGCTCCACACTTTGGCTTTAACGCTCATGGGGCTCTCCTCGGTGTTCTCCTAGGTGTTCTCCTCTCGCCTGTGCCAGGGCCGCCATCACGTCGCGCTCGCGCAACAACACCGGCAGGGGAATACCCTCGGGCGCGCCCGGCCCATAGACCACATTGAAGGGCACACCGGCACGCGCGTTCTCACGCAGAAAGGCGGTGATGGTCGGGCTGGGCGTGGTCCAGTCGGCGCGCAAGAGGGCCACGTCGTCGGCCTGCATAGCGGCGTACACCGGCTGCTGCAAGAGCACGCCCATCTCGTTGGCCTTACAGGTGATGCACCAGTCAGCAGTGACATCCACAAACACCAGATCGCCGGCATTCACGCGCTCGGCGATGGCGCCCTGTTCGAACGGCTGCCAGACATGATTCTCGGGCAGGGCAAAACGGCCGCCGCCGAAACTCAACCAGAGGGTGGTGATCGCCACCAAAGGCACGCCCAGAGACAGGGTCACGGCCAGCGCTTTACCACCGTAGCGCTTGCCGATAAGGACCAGCGTGACCACGATCAACAGCATGGAGACACTGGCCACCAGGGGGCCGCCCCAGAGCCGAATCAGCAGGCTAAGCAGCCAGGCACTGGTGAGCAGCAGCATGACGCCGAAGATGATTTTGAGTACCAGCATCCAGCGACCGGGCTTGGGCAAGTAAGCGGCGAGGCGCGGAACGGCGGCCACCAACAGCCAGGGCAATGCCATACCAATACCCAGGGCGGTGAAGATCAGCACCAGTTGCGCGCTGTTGGCCCCCAGCGCGAAGGCGACGGCGGTGCCCAGAAAAGGCGCGGAGCAGGGTGTGGCCAACAGCGTGGCAAACATGCCCTGAACAAAATGGCCTTTGTGGGAATTGTCGCCCCGGGTCGCGGCCCAGTTGTTCATGCGCCCGGGCAAGCGCAGCTCCCAGACGCCCAGAAGGTTGAGCGCGAACAGCCAGGTCACCGCCACCATCACCACGATAAAGCCCGCACTCTGGAACTGCACGCCCCAGCCCACGGCCTGGCCGGTGACTTTGAGCAGCCACAGGAAGGCGGCCAGCAACCAGAAGGACACCAGAATCCCCGCCGCCGAGGCCAAAAACTGCCCACGAATCCGCCGCCGGTCGTGGACGCCGACGGCAAGGACGCTGTGCAGTTTGAGCCCCAGCACCGGCAACACGCAGGGCATCAGGTTGAGAATCAGGCCGCCCAACAGGGCGAAGCCGAGCATGGACAGGAAGCTCAGGGCGACCGGGCCCGCCGCCACAACCGGCGCGCTACCCGCCTGGGCCGCGACCGTGACTTCCTGTGCCAGTGCCTCATCAAAGACGGTCACAAGCAGGGCCACCTGGGTCATGTCCGGCAGCTCACGCCAGGAGCTGACCTCAAAGCTGGCCAGTAACTGGCCGTCGACCTGCTCGATACGCGGCACGCCAAACTGGGCATCGGCGAGCGCGCCCGCCGCGTCATCCACGAGCACATCCGGATCGCGCCAGGGGTGATCGCCATCCACCAGTACCTGCAAGCGCTGCTGGCTGTCATTCCAGTAAGCACTCACCTCGCCCAGTGCCCCGGTATCCTGGGGCACCTGGGCCAGGGCACGGGCAAAGCGGTGACTGATGTCCGGGTCTTCGCTGAGTGCGCCCGGGTCTGAGAGGGTCAGGCCCAGCTCAAAGTCGGTGAGGACGCAAATGTAGGTGCAGGACGGCAGGGTGAAAATGCCCTGCAGATCGAGCGGCGCATCGGCGTCGGTCAGATGCAGCACCAGCGGGAAAGCCACCTGGCGCTCATAACCCAGGGTGTTGAAGCCCAGCAGGTCGTAGCGCGTCGGCAGGGGCCAGTGCCACTCCACCCGCTCCAGGTTGCGGGACGCCCCCCAGTCCAGCTCGGGGGCAATGCCGCCCTCACCGGGCGAGCGCCAGTAGGTTTTCCAGTCGTCTTCGAGGGTCACTTCGAGGAGCGCGTGCAGGCGGTTGCCGTCGCGCTCGCCAGTCAGGGACAAGCGCACCGCCACGGGCGGGTGCTCGGGGTCGGTAAGCCAGCCGGTATCGGTGGTGTTGGCCTGGGCCTGCAGAAAGGGCAGGGCCAGACAGAGGGCCAGCAGCAAGCCCAGGCACCTTGGGCGCCTCAGCCTGTGAATCAGGGGTATAGCCATACAATCTGTTCTCCGGGTTGCAATAGGGTCCACGCGGGTCGTCCGCAGGCGCTATTCCCGAAAAACACAGAAGTGGAGGTGACGTCTTCGCTTGAAGACAATGGGCTCGGTGTACTGGCGCCCCCAGCCGACGCGGCCGGTCAGCAGTGCCAGCATCCACAGGAACGCCAGACTGGCGGGCAGCCCAATATCCCCCGGGTAGGGATGAAGGTTGAGCAGTTGCCCGGAGAGTTCACAATCACCGCTTTCGCCACTTTCGCCGCCATCGAGGCTGGTTTGCGCAACAGATGTGCTGCCTTGCAACGGACAGGCGGTGAGACTCAGCAGCTGCCCCCAACACACCAGCAACACCAACACGACCGCCAACAGCGAGCCGAAGGCGCGTTGGCGAGAGTCAGGATTTGGGTGGAGGCGCGTTTTCACAGCAGCGATCATTTAACCTTGAGGTGGATATCAGCGGCCCACTATAGCACCGGGCCGCTCCCGGAAGATATCGACCGGTCGACGGTCAATTCCAGATAAAGAGTTTACGCACGCCCCGGTAGACCCCACGGACCACCACACCCAGCGGGCCATAGACCCGTCTTTGCTCCAGCGTCAGGGACACCTGGGCGTAATCCACCTGGCGGTCCAGGTGCTTGCGGCGGTTCTCGTACATATCGATCTGGGATTGCACCTGGGCGAGCTGACGCTCGATTTCCAGCATGTCTTTTACCGTATCGGCCCGATCCAGCAGTTGCCGGTAGCGCTCGCGCAGGGCCAGCAGATTGTCCAATTGGGCCTGGGTGTCCACCACCTGCTCGGTCACATCCCGGGCATTGATGGAGCGGGCGGTCACCTCGCCCAGGCTCGCCACTTCATCGAGGAAGGCGTTCAGGCCGGTATCCGGCACTTCCAGGGTGATGTAAATACGTTCCTGGTGGCTATGGCTGTTGTTGATCCAGCCCTGAGCGTCACTCACCACACGGGTGACCCGCTCGTTGGTCGCCTCGGGATCGGTCACCGCAAGGGTCATGGTGGCCGAGCGCGCTACCAGCCGATCACTGCCACCGGGGGACGACATGTCCGCCGACGCCATCATCGCCCGGGATTCCGGCGCGCCCTGGTTGTAGTGCTGGGTGCTGCTGCAGCCGAACAGGGTAAGGCTGAACAGGGCGAGCCAAAGCAGGGGGTTTTTCATGGAGGTCGATTCCTTATTACTGGCTGAAAGCACGGTCTTTGTGACCGACATTATCCCGAATAGTTGTGCTGCTACAATACCCGCTTCTTCCAGCAAACACGACAGGACCTGGCAGCATGATGTTACTCGGCGTGGACACCGGCGGCACCTTTACCGACTTTGTGCTTTACGACGCTGGGCGGCTGCGGATTCACAAGGTGCTGTCGTCCCCCGACGCGCCGGAGCGGGCGATTCTGCAAGGCATTGATGATTTGGGCCTGGATCAGGCCATAGCCGACGGTCAACTCGTGGTGATTCACGGCAGTACGGTGGCCACCAACGCCGCGCTCGAGGGTAAAGGTGTACGCACTCTGCTGATCACCAATGCCGGACTGACCGATATGCTGAGTATTGGCCGCCAGACCCGGGCTGAGTTGTATCAACTTTTGCCCGGACCCCAGCCGATTCCCGTCCCCCGCGACGATTGCCTGGGTGTGGACTGCCGGGTCGATGCCGAGGGCAAGGTGCTCACGGCACTTACCCAGGAAGAGATCGACCGGGTGGCCGCGCGGGTGCGCGAGAAGGCGCCCGAGGCGGTGGCGATCAACCTGCTGTTTTCCTTTTTGAATGACGCCGATGAAAAAGCCCTGGCTGAGGCGATGCCGGAGGGGGTGTTTACCAGCCGGTCGTCCTTTGTATTGCCCGAGTACAAGGAGTACGAGCGTGGCATTGCCACCTGGCTCAATGCCTATTTGGGCCCGCGCGTGCAGGGTTATCTGAGCCGTTTGCAGTCCGGGATCAGCCCCGCACCGCTGGGGGTCATGCAATCCTCCGGCGGTACCATTGATGCCGAGCAGGCCGGGCAGCGGGCCGTGAACCTGTTGTTGTCCGGCCCGGCCGGCGGGTTGGCGGCGGCGCACTTTATCGGGCAACTGCTGGGCCCGGACGAGAAGCTGCTGACCTTCGATATGGGCGGCACCTCCACCGATGTCGCGCTTATTGATGGCGAGCTCAAACTCACCAACGAGGGTCGCCTGGGCCCCTGGCCGGTGGCGGTGCCCATGGTGGATATGCACACCATCGGTGCCGGTGGCGGCTCCCTGGCGCAGGTGGATGCGGGCGGCCTGTTGCAGGTCGGCCCCCAGTCGGCCGGTGCCAGCCCCGGGCCGGCCTGTTACGGCAAAGGCGGTGCGCAGGCGACGGTTACTGATGCCAATGCGGTGCTGGGGCGGTTGCACCCGGACTACTTTCTCGGCGGTGCCATGAGCCTGGATCTGGACGCGGCCCAGTCGGCCGTGGACGCCATCGCCCAAGGCCTGGGTATCGATCGCGAGCGGGCGGCACTGGGCATCGTCGAGCTGGCCAATGAACATATGGTGCGCGCCCTGCGAGTGATCTCGGTGCAGCGCGGTTACGATCCCACGGATTTTCGCCTGTGCTGCTTTGGTGGCGCCGGCGGCCTGCATGTGTGTGCCCTCGCCGAAGCCCTGGGTATGAACAAAGCACTCGTGCCGATTCACGGCGGGGTTCTGTCGGCGTTGGGCATGTTGGTGGCGCCGCGGGAGCGGCAACTGTCGCGCACCCTGCAACAACCGCTGGCGGCGCTGGACAGTGAACAGCTTGAGCGTGAGCTGGCGGCGTTAGCCGCCGATGGGCGTGCGCAACTTGAACGGGAGGGCGTGGAGCCCGACGCGATCCACGCCAACCCCAGCCTGGATTTGCGTTACCAGGGCCAGACTTACACCCTCAATGTGCCTTACACGACTTTGGCTGCTGCGACCGAGGCTTTTCACGAGGCTCATCGTCAACGTTATGGCCATCGTCTGGATATGGCGGTTGAACTGGTGAATGTGCGCCAGCAGGTGCTTGCGCCCAGCGCCGCGTTGACCTTGCCCAGTGGTGATGAGGGGAGCGCGCCGGTGCCGTTGGAAATTCGCGAGTTGCCGGCCATTGGTGCTTGCCCGGTGTATCAGCGGGATCAGTTGCCGTCGGGGGCTTTGGTGACTGGGCCGGCGTTGGTTTGCGAGACAGTGTCGACGACCTTGATTGGGGTGGGGTGGTCGGCTGAGGTGGATGGGTTTGGGAATTTGTTGTTGTCCGGGTTGGGTGCCTCAGGTGTCGGATTACGCCCTGCGGGCTAATCCGACCTACGCAAACATTTCCGACCTACATGGGGCATGTTTGGATATGGTCGGTTTGAATTTAAGGTGGCGGGTGGTTATATTGGTGGGATCGTTGATTCGCAATATGAGAGGCACCTGTTATGCGTAGAACCCTTGTACTGGCTGCGGCCGCGTTGTTTGTGAGCGCTTGCCAACAGGAGCCGGAGAGCCCCGCCGAACCGCCGTCACCCGACACCTTGAAGGGTGCCTATCACGAGGCCTTTCTGTTTGGCACTGCGGTCAATCCGGCCATTACCTCCGGTGAGGATCAGATTGCGCACGATCTGACGGTCAAGCACTTCAACAGCATCACGGTTGAGAACGTGATGAAGACCGAGGAGATCAACCCGGAGTATGGGGTGTATAACTTCGGTCCCGCTGATGAGTTTGTGGAGTTTGGCGAGCGCCACGGGATGCAGATCGTTGGCCATACCCTGGTGTGGCACAACCAGACCCCCGAGTGGTTCTTTCAGGATGAGGACGGTGAAGCGCTGACCCCCGCGGCGCAAGCCGAGCGTATGCGGCGCCATATTGAAGTGGTGGCCGGGCGTTACGCCGGCCGGGTACACGCCTGGGATGTGGTGAACGAGGTTATCGCAGACGATGGTTCCTATCGCCCGACCACCTGGGTCAATGCCATTGGCAGCGGCGACGAGATGGTGCGCCTGGCGTTTAAATACGCGGAAGAGTATGCGCCGGACACGGAACTCTATTACAACGACTTTAACGCCTGGCGACCCGAAAAACGCGACGGTATTGTGCGCATGGTCAAGATGCTGCAAGACCACGGTATCCGTATCGACGGCATTGGCATTCAGGGCCATTGGGGTATGAATTATCCGAAGACCGAATACATTGAAGCGGCGATCGAAGCCTACGCCGAGTTGGGTGTGAAGGTCATGATCACCGAGATGGATGTGGATGTGTTGCCGCTCACCCGTGAGGGTCAGATTATCGGCACGGGCATGCTCCATCCGCAATTCCAGAACGAGGAGTTTATGGACTATTACAACCCCTGGCCCGATGGCTTGCCGGCGGATGTGGAACAGCAGTTGGCCGATCGTTGGGCCGAGCTGTTCGAGATTTTCTATCGCTATCAGGATGTGATCGATCGGGTGGCCGTCTGGGGTGTGACGGACGATATGTCGTGGAAGAATGACTACCCGGTTGAGAATCGTACTAACTACCCCTTGTTGTTTAATCGGGATGGCAGTGCGAAGACGGCGGTAGAGGCTATTTTGGGGATTCCCGGGCGGGAATGAGGTTAATGGATGGAAAGGAAGGGGGCTGTTGCCCCCTTTTTTGTGGTCAATTTTTGGGTTGGGTGCCTCAGGTGTCGGATTACGCCCTATGGGCTAATCCGACCTACTGGATACACTGTGCCGTTTCTGTCGGGTTACGCCCTGCGGGCTGATCCGACCTACGGGGGCTTCCTTTTACTCGCAGGGTTCGCCGCGTAAGGCTCGTTTAACGCCAAAGAACGCGGGCTTGGCCTGCAGGTTATCGTCAAACAACACCGGATAGACCTGGTCGTATTGGGCACCGGTTGCGGAGGCGAATGCACCCATCAGCCAGCTGTCGTCGTCGGTCAGCCCCCAAACGGTGAAACCACCCCGCAGCTCGGCAGGAACGACATCCAGATAGGCCTCGGCAATCTGACAGAAACGTACGCCCTGGGCGTCGGCCAGGGCCTGATCAAACTCCGGCAGCGGCGGTGGCGTGGAGCTGCCATAGGGGTTGACGATGGCAATGTCCAACTCGGTGACTTTGACTTTCAGGTCACGATCTACCACTTCCTGAAAGGCATTGCGAAATTGCGCAATACTCGGGTAATCCATGTAGGCGTGCATCTGAAACCCGATACCGTCGATCACCTCCAGCTCTTTCAGGCGATCTGCAATTTCCAGGGTCTTGTTGAGGCGCGCGGTATTGGCCGTGTTGTCAAAATCGTTGTAGTAGAGGTCCACATCCGGGTTGGCCGCTCGGGCAGCCTGGTAGGCCACTTCAATATATTCCGGTACCTGACCTGCTTCCGGCGGCGCAAAGTTGTAGAAAATCGACCGGCGCCAACCGTCTGATGAGTTGGTCTGAACCGCTTCGTTCACCACGTCCCAGCTCACCACGGTGTCGTCAAACAACGCCATGACACCCTCGACATGCTCGGTCAAAAGCCCCTGCCAATCGTCCCCTTCGTAGTCACGAAACACGTTCGGAACCTGATAATCCGCATGCCAGACCAGTGCGTGGCCGTGCACTTTGATGCCATTGGCGCGGGCAAAATCAACCAACGGGCGCGCAGGCGCGTCGGTAAAACCACCACTGTTGGTGCGCATGTAAGACATTTTCATGACATTGGTCGCGGTCACTTCGGAAAAGTGTCGGGCGACCAGGGCCTGTCGATCAGCGGCATCGGGCGCGGTAAACAGGCTGAAGGGTTCCCAGTTGGCGACCTGAACCGCAACCCCTACAGGGAAGTCCGCCTGGACGTAGAGACTGTCCTGGGTACCGTCGCCCTCAGCCTGGGAGCTGGCGCTGGAGCTTTGGCTGCTCTCGGCGCTGGAGCTCTCGCTGCTCTCAGAGCTGGAAGAGCTGCTGCCCGCATCCGGATCATCCAAGGCGCTACTACTGCTGCCGCAGGCGCTCAACAGCGCAACACACAGAGCCAGGCTGCCAAAACGGCCCAGGGGGGAGGTGAGGGGGTTACTTGGAGTAATTTTCATCAGTATCCGACCATTGGGTTGTGTTGGGGGAAACGGGGTTCGGGCACCCGCTTTCTTGTAGTCATATGCACTATATGATGACGGCAGGATACTTTCAAGTGAATAAAGGCGCAATGATCAACGCCCCGTTAGACCCCCTGGTGTGATGCAGGTCGTGCGGCGGTCCCCGGGAAACGGGGCACCCGAAACGCGAAAACCGGCGAATCGCCGGTTTTCAGAGAGGGAAACAGCGTAAGAAAGAATTACTTGCGGACAAACGCCAAAAAGGCGCCCACAACCACCGCCACTGCACCACCGATAATGAACCACATGGTTTCATCGGTAAAACGACCCGTCACTGCTTCGGTAACCTGATCATCCAACGATTCCGACGACTGCCAACCAAAGTAGAGCAAAATAACACCCACAACCAACAAGATTAAACCCGCTAACTTTGGCGCTCCCATAATAACTCCTCATGTTAATGATGGTTCTTTAAGGTTAGCGTATCCGGCCATATCCGCCAGTTTAGTGCACCAAAGACAGGCGCTTACAGCCGCGATGATTCAGCATCTGGCATGAAAACGGCGCCAAACAGCGAATCAGGCACAGAACTCGGCCATAAAAGCGCTTGGCATAAGTATTGCGGTGTAACGGATGAAGGTAGGCAACGCAAACGGAGTATGACCATGTCAAGCATGCACGCCCCCATCCCCGAGCTTTCATCCGATGCCGAAAAGTTGTTTGTGGTTCTCGACCCCAACGACACCGAGCATCTGGCCCTGAAGCGCGCCATCATCACGGCGCAGTTGCGCGAACCGCAACCGCGCCTGCACGTTTTTATTGCGGTTGACCCCGACGGTAAAAACGGCAGAACCCAGACGCCTCAGAATCTGTTGATTGGTGAGCATTGGCTGGCCGAACATATCCGCCAGCCGCTGGCGGAAAAAAACCTGATGCACGAGATTGAGTTTTCCTGGAGCAATGTCTGGCTGGATACCATTTTGGACGCCGCCAGGCGCTTTGGGCCCGATATCATTCTGCTGCCGGTGCACGAGCGCAGCCGCCGACCACTGCGTTTAAGCGAACGCAAATGGGGTTTGCTCAAACGCGCTTCCAGCCCCGTGCTGTTGGTGCGCCCGGGCGCCGAGGCCAAACGTCGCACCATTCTCGCGGCGGTTAACTTTCAGGCGACCACCGCTGCCCAAAAGGCGTTGAACCAACGCATCCTGATGCATGCCGGACGCATCTCACAACGCTATGACGCGGAACTGCATGTGGTCAACGCCTATTTCGATTCGATGAGTTATCCGTCGCCCGGTGACCTGATCAAGAAAACCGGACTGCCCTGGGAACGCATACACATCGATCAGGGTTACACCGATGAAGTGGTGGCACGGGTAGCCGAGCGCATTGATGCGGATATTCTGACGCTGGGCACGCTTAACCAGAAGGGTGGTCAGGGCAGTTTCCGTCGGGGCAATACCGCGTCGCGCGTGATCGACGCGGTGGACATCGATACCCTGATCGTCAATTGAGTCAGAGCAGTGTCGGGGTGCGACTTTCGAGCTGCAACAGCTGCGACTTGATGGATAGCCCACCGGCAAAGCCCACCAGCTTGCCGCTGGTGCCAATGACCCGGTGACAGGGAACCACGATGGCAATGGGATTGGCGCCGGCGGCGGCACCGACAGCCCGGCTCGCTTTGGGCGAGTCGATCGCGCGAGCAATATCGCCGTAGCTGCAGGTTTCACCGTAGGGTATGGTTCGCAATGCGGACCATACCCTGCGCTGGAACTCGGTTCCCTCCGCCGCGAGGGGTAGATCGAAGGCTCGCCGTCGACCGGAAAAGTACTCGGACAACTGCCGGGCACAGTCACGAAATCGACCATCATCCCGTTGCCAACCGGCTTTCACCACCGAGGGCGCGCGTTCGCCCACAAACGCAATGTGAGTCAGGTAGTCACCATCGCCCGCAATCAGCAGTTGCCCGACCGGTGCGGCGACATAGGTAAAGTAGGCCGCCGCTTGACGTGAAAGGGTCATTGCCATAAACCGATACGCTCGCTGTGGTCCAATTGTCGTTTTAGAAACCGCCGGGTTTTACGCTGGCGCGTAGAGCTGTCGCGCAACCAATAACTGAAGGTCGCAAGATAGATACTGGTCAGGGCCAGCTCCTGGCTGATGCGCTTGAGATGCGTTGCCTTGAGTTCAGCCGCCTCCCGAAACCACTGCACCGTTCGACTGACCCGCAGAACGCCCGCCGCCTGCAGATGAATATGACCGGGCTCAAATTTGTACAACAACATCTGGCCGGTGAGCTTTCGGTGCGGCGCCAGGGCATCCAGCCAACATAACAGAACCTGTTCTACCCGGTCCCGTGGGGAGAACGATGACCAGACGGGGTTGGGCACCTGATCGAGCAGCGCTCGATCAGCCCGGTCAAACCAGGCCTCGACGATATCGTCTTTTTGGGGAAAATGTTCATAAAGCGTTCCCAGCGGTACATCCAGCGCCCGGGCAACGGCGTCGAGGCTGAGCTTTTCCCAGCCGCACCGATGACCGAGTGCCAATGCCTGATCAAGAACCTGTGCGCGGGTGGTCACGTCGATGTCCTCGCAAGCTCTAAATCGAACTGATGGTTTTCACTTTTTCGCGATCCAGCACAGCTTTGGCGCTGCGCAATTGATCACGGTCGCGCGCATGCACGGCGACCACATATTTACCCTGGCGCAGGGCTGATTGGGACACCATGATATAGGGTGCGTGATCCGGGCGCAGAGTTACCAACCCCGCGAACATCAACCCCAGAATAAAACTGAAGGCCACGATCAGCAGCGCCGCCGGCATCGCATTGTGAACGATAAACCCGACATCGGCTGCATACAGAATCCAGAAAAACACCCCGCCGAGCACTGCCCCGATCAGCCCCAACCACAGATGTGACAGCAACAGGGTACGCCAGATGCCTTTGCTCTCCGGCTCAAGTTCAGCACCTGGGTGAGGATCGTCCGGACCGACCACGAAGATCTGATTTTTGCGTACGTCAGTTTCGTTCTGGACTTTATCCGCCGCCGCTTCCGCCGCCGACCTGCTCTCGAAGATGCCGGCGACCTTGTGGTCAAACTTTTCACCGGATACCTGTGTCACGTCACTCATCGCACACCTCCTTATACCTCGGGGACTTTCAGCGTAAAGTACCACGTGCACCTTCCAGTGTAGACCATGACGGGCTTTTAGCGGTGTGCTATATTTTGGCTCCCGGATAAGGTACGCCAGCGCTGGCGGCCAATCCCGTCAAGGACGAGGCGACTTATGCATTTATCTCTCCCGAGCCCGCGAGCCGGCGCCCCGAAGAACCCCGTTCGACGCCTGTGGCGTTGGCTGGCGTTACTGGCGCTACCCCTGAGTGTGTCGGCGAGCGCCGAACGCGTCGGCGACGTCGATTTTCGCGCCTGCACCCTGAGCGCCGAAGGCCGCGAGCGTCAGGCGCAATGCGCCGAACTCACCCTGCCGGAAAACTACGACGTTCCCGATGGCCCCAGCCTCGCACTGTCTATCGTGCGCCTGCCCGCGCGCCGGCCGGACCCGGACGCACCCCGCTCACCGTTGCTGCTCCTTGCCGGCGGGCCAGGACAGGGCGCGAGCGAGGCCTACCTGCACGTTACCCGGGCCTTTCCCCAGCTCGCCCGGGCGCGGGATTTTTACCTGATCGACCAGCGTGGCACCGGGCGCTCCAACCGCCTGGCCTGCCCGGATACCGATCCGGATGCACTGCTCCACGGCGACCTGGACCCGGAACAGGTTCGCGCCCTGACCGAGGCGTGCCTGGCACAGCTGCCCGGCGATCCGCGCTACTACACCACCAGTGTCGCACTGCGGGATTTCGAAGCCGCCCGCGAAGCGCTTGGTATCGCTCAATGGAACCTGTTCTCGGTGTCCTACGGCACCCGGGTTGCGCAACACTACATGCGCCGACATCCGAAGGCCGTGCGCACTGCGGTGCTCGACTCCCCCGTTCCCAGCGAACACACCCTGGGGCCCGAAATCGCTGAGTTGAGCCAGAAGGTGCTGGATACGCTCTACCGGCGCTGCGACCAGGATGAGGCCTGCCAGAAGGCTTTCCCTGATCTGCGGTCGCACGTCGACAACCTGTTCGCGCGCCTGGACGACGCCCCCATTACTTTGAGCGCCGAGCGCTTTGCCGACGGTGAGCTGATCGAACTCACCCTGACGCGCATGCATCTGGAAGCCCTGGTGCGGCTGTACCTTTACCACACCCGATCCCTGGCGCTGCTGCCGCCGATCCTGTACGAGGCCGCGGCCAATGAGCGCTTCGCGCCCCTGGCGCGGGCGGCCATCCGCCTGACTGACGATTTGGGTGACGCCATGGCCTTTGGCATGCACAACGCGGTGGTGTGCACCGAGGACGCACCGTTTTTCCCCGATGCCGACAATGATTCCCCGAGCTACCTGGGCGGCCGTGTCATGGAAACCCTTCGGGAAGTCTGCCGTCACTGGCCTATCGGGTTGATGGATGAAGACTTGAAGGCCCCGTTGAACAGCGCGATCCCGACCCTGCTGCTGTCCGGCGAGTACGATCCCATCACGCCCCCGGCTTATGCTGAGCTCGCCATGACCGGGCTGAGCAACGCCAAACACCTGAGCCTCAAGGGGCAGGGGCACTTTGTCAGCACTGCGGGGTGTATGCCTCATGTGCTGACCCGCTTTATCGATAGCGCCAGCCCAAGCGGCCTGCAATTGCCCTGCCTGGAGCGGATCGAAAGCGCGCCGCTGTTCATCAACTTTAACGGACCCTCGCCATGATTGAAGCCCAGGCACTCGCCAAGCGCTTTCCCCAGAAAGGGCGTAAAGCACCCCTGGTGGCGGTAAGAGACGTCTCCCTGCGCGCCGAGGATGGCAACATCACCGGCCTGCTGGGCCCCAACGGCGCGGGCAAGTCCACGACCTTGCGCATGCTCACCGGGTTGATCCCGCCGGACAGCGGCAGCGCCCGGGTGGACGGCTGGGACATCGGTAGCGATGCCCTGAAGGTGCGCCAGAACATCGGCTACCTGCCTCACAATGCCGGCATATACCCCCGCTTGAGCGCGCGCGAGAACATCGTCTATTTCGCACAACTTTCAGGTATGGGGAAAACGCAGGCCGAAGCCCGTATCGACGAGCTGGTCGAGCTGCTGGGTATGGATGACATCATCGACCGGCGCACCGAGGGCTTTTCCCAGGGGCAGCGCACCAAAGTCGGCCTGGCCCGGGCGCTGGTACACGAGCCGCAAACCCTGGTGCTGGATGAACCCACCAACGGGTTGGATGTGATGGCGACGCGCAAGCTGCGCATGGTGTTGCGGCAACTGCGCGACCGGGGCCACTGCATTCTGGTGTCCAGCCATATCATGCAGGACGTCACCCTGCTGTGCGATCAGGTGGCCATCATCAACGAAGGTGTCATCGCCATGGAAGACAGCGTTGCCGGTATTCTCGAAAAAACCGGCCAGACGGATTTTGAGGACGCCTTTGTGGTGGCCATTGGCGAATCACTGGAGAACCGCTAATGCGACGGATCGGCATCATCGCCCGCAAGGAAATTCGCGATAACCTGCGCGACAAACGCTCGATGTTTTTTGCCTTGGTGTACGGCTCACTGTTGATGCCGGCATTGATTCTCGGGCCGCTTATTTACTCACTCCAGGAAGCCTTCACCGAAGGCTACGAGCAACCCAAAAAAATTCATGTAATCGGCGAGGAGCGGGCACCCAACCTGATCCGACACCTGCACGGGCGCAACATCGATGCCGACCCGGCGCCGGAAAATTTTCGCGAACAGTTGCGCAATGAAGAGCTGGACATTGTGCTGGACATTGCTGAGCACTACCCCGAGCGTTTCAGCAGTGGGCAGCCCGCGCGGGTGACGCTGCACTACAACCGCGACAACGGCAGTTCCCAGAGTCTGTTCTGGCAAATACGGGCCGAGCTGGAAAGCTACAGTCACAGCTTGGCCGCGCAACGGCTGTTGGTACGCGGTCACAACCCGGAAATACTGGAAACCCTTGAGTTGGTGGAGTCGGATGTCTCGCGCGAAGAAGTGGGCGCTGGCATGATCGCCACGATGCTGATGTTTATGGTGACGCTATCCATGACCATGGGCGGTTTCTATCTGGCGGTGGACACCACTGCCGGGGAACGCGAGCGGTTGTCGCTCGAACCGCTGCTCAGCCTGGCCGTGTCCCGGTTGGACATTGCCCTGGGCAAATGCCTGGCGATCATCGCTTTTGTGTTTCTCGCCTATATCGGCCCACTGATCAGCACCAGCGTGCTGCTACCGTTTATTCCCGAAGGCTTTTTCGGTAATGCCGGTCGCCCGACACTCACTACACTGGCCACCCTCTTTACCGTCAACCTGCCCCTGGTGCTGATGATCGGTACCTTCTTAATGGCCGTGGCCGTGCATGCCAAGAGCATCAAGGAAGCCCAGACCCAGTTGGGCTTTGCCATGCTGGTACCCATGGCGCCATTCTTCATTATTCAGTTCACCAACATGGATCTGGACGGCCAGGCGCAGCTGATTCCGCTGCTCAGTCAGTATCTGCTCGCATCGGAGTTACTTATCGACGGTAAACTCAACTGGCACAACGCCCTGCCCGGTATGGTCACTACCAGCGCCGCTGCACTGGTGTTTTTTCTGATATCGGTGCGTGCCTATAAGCGCAATCTGGGGTTGGGTTAATCCGCCACAGCGACCCGATCGCGGCCCTCATTTTTGGCCCGATAGAGGGCCTGGTCGGCACGTTCAACAAGCGACTCGACGGTGTCATCCGGGCGATAGTCAGCCACACCGAAGCTCGCGGTAATGCTCTCGCCGTGGAGCATGGGCGTTTGTCTGATGGCCTGACGCAGAACTTCCGCAAGCACTGCCGCCTCGTCCCGACTGGCTCCTCGACACAATAACAGAAACTCCTCACCACCCCAGCGCCCGAGGGTATCGGCGTGGCGGCAGCGCTGGGACAATACGTTGGCGGCTTTGCGCAGGACGTCATCACCCACCAGGTGCCCGTGGGTGTCGTTCACCTGTTTGAAGTAATCAAGATCAATAAACACAATACTGAATGGCGTTTGCACCCGGGCACAGCGACGCACCTCAACCGCCAATTCGTTCTCTGTGCGCAAGCGACTTGCCAGGCGCGTCAGCCCGTCGGTTTGAAGTTCTTCATCCAGCCCCATGATGGTCGAGCGGGCACTGTTCAACAAGGTGTTGTAATGCACCGCCAGCGATTGCAGTTCAGCAATGCGCTGGCCACCACCCTGCAGATTGAACGGCGCCCAGGCTTCCATAGCCGCCGACAGCCGGCGCAGCGGTTTGGCAATTGAGCGCCGCAACACCAGGTTCGCGATCACCGCCAGGCCAATCAACAAAAGCATCACCATGGCAACAACAAACACCAACGCGCGGCGCGCTTCGGCGACCGCATCGGTATGCAGGGTAATCTCCGCCATCAAAATCACGGGAAGCTGGTCCTCACTCGATAGCCGCATCACGGGTAAGTAGTAGCGCGGCGTGGGACGTCGGCTGATCTGGTAGGGCGCATCTTGTCGGTAGGCGCGCTGCATCCGTCGGGCGGCTTGGCGATTGTGCTCGTACTGATTCGCGAGGGCGAGATTTTTATCGTCGGCCTCGGACAGGTGTCCGCGCAGGGGCAACATCCATTCATCCCACATTAAAAAGTGCAGGTTGATATCGAACAGCGTTCGCTCAGCCAGGTCTTGGTCGAGCGCAGCAAGGCGCGCATTCACATCTTCGGGTATAAACCCCAGCTGCAAGGTATAACCGCTGTCACCAATCGGCGCATAGGTGTAAACCCGAAAGTTGCGCGCCAACAGCTCAAGCATCGGTGGTGCCACCAGGACATCCCCCGTGCGCGCCGCCCGTTCAATCAACATCCTGCCGTCCACCAGGGTCGGATGGTTGAAGTCCAGACCCAGATCAGCGAGGTATGTGGTCTGATGAATCGTCAGGTCGGGGCCGATCAGGTAGATATCAAAGGGGGTGTCGCTGGCGTCGCGCAATTGTGCGTGCAAGCGTTCGACCTCAAGCCCGTCGAGATCGTCACCCACCAGCGCCAGCGCCTCTCGATGCAGAGCCACAAAGGTCGGCCGGTGATTATCCAGCAGGCTGACGACTTCGCGATAGGTAACCTGAAATTCCGCCTGCAGGCTGGCAAACAAGGCCGATTCTGTCTGTTGCTGGAGGTCACGGGCCTGCCAGTTAATAAACCCCACCAGCGCCGACAGGGCCAGCCCGGTGGTCACCACAAAGATCGCCAGCGCCACCAACAACAGGGACGCGACCGACAGGGGCTTGGGCGCTTTCTTAACCACGTTTTAGTCGCCTGGTTGAAAATTTAGGTGCCGCCTTTCAGTGTAGTTCACCACAACCAGGCCAACAGTAAAAGAATACTCAGGAGCCAGGCACTGACGGCCACGGTACCCTGCTGCCAGAAACGGTTCCAGCGACGCTCGCGCTGGCGCCAGGCACGGTAGTGCCTTTTCGCAATCTCGTCATCAGGCAGCCGTGGCCTGTGCAGAAGTGTCCGCAACCAAAGCGAGAAAAAGCGGGCGGGTTCTCCCAGACGGGTCAACAGCGGTGGTAGCGCCCAGCGCCGCCATACCACGAACGCGGACAGGCCCAGCGCCAACGATAACGGCCACAGCAGCGCCCAAAGGACGTAAATACTTGTGCTGTCGAGCCAGGCGGCGCGCAGCGGCGGCCAGAGCCCGGGCCCCAGTAAAGGCGCACTGGCGACAGCCGCCCAACTGGCCAGCAACGGAAGCGAAGGTCTGGCGTGGCTCTCGGGCTGGCTTTGGACCATCAACCACACGGCTCGGGCAATCAGCAGGGCCGTTGCCACCGAGCCCAAGGTGAGTAGCGGCAACGCCGGTGCCAATACCGAGTCGCCCAGCCCGGTTTTGAACAGGGTTTTTACCGCAGCACCGCTGGTTAAAGGCAGGCCCGCGAGAGCCAGGCCAGGCAGTGCCACCAACGCCCACTGCCAGGCCCTGAACCGGTAGTTCGCTGCCAGCCCCGCCGCCATAAAGAGCGCCCCCTTGGCCATACCGTGATGCACCACATACAACGCCAGCACCAGCCCCCAGGCCGCACGGGCCTCGGGCTGGCCCCACGCCAGTGCCAGGAGCGCGAGCAAGTAGCCCACCTGGCTGACGGACGAATAGGCCAGGGCGGCCTTGGCCCGGGTTTGCAGCAAACCAAGAACGACGCCGTAAAACGCACTGACCAAACCGATGCTGAACAACACACTGGCCCAGTCCATCAGCAGATCCGACTGCTCGGGCATAAAACGCCACAAACCCAGAATCCCGGCCTTGATCATGGCCCCGGAGAGCACCGCGCTGGCCGCGGCCGGGGCCGCGGGATGAGCCTGGGGCAGCCAGATATGGAGTGGCCAGAAACCGGCTTTAAGACCAAAACCGACCAACATCAACACCGCGGTGACCACACCCACCGGCGCCTGTTGCCAGGCACTGAACGCCACCTCGCCTCCCGCCTCATGGACCCGCAAGATAAGGCCGGCATAGAGGAGCATTTCGCCAATAATCGCGAGCTGCAAATACAGACGCCCTGCCTGACGCGGACCCGGCCCCCCCTTGTGCACCACGAGGCCGTATGCCGACAGGCTCATCAGGGTGAAGCCGACATAAAAACTCGCGCCATCCTGGGCGATAATCAGCAGCAGGTTGCCGCACAAGGTCAGCAGCCAGAAGGTCCAGAAGCGCATCCGGCGGGGGTCATTGTGGTGGCTCGCCCAGGCGTACACACTGGCGGCCCCCCACAACAGAGCGCTAAAACCCAAAAAGGCCCGGGTCAGGGTATCTGCCGCGCCCCAGTGGGCCCCCGCCAGGAGTGCACCGAGGGACGCCCCCGGTGCCGGCCAAATTGCCAGCGCCAGCGCCGGTACACAACTGAGCCAGAGCCAGGGGGTGGCCCGGTCGCGCAAGGCCAGCAGCGCCAGCCCCGCGAGCAAAGGCGCCAGAGGTACAGATAGCCATAACAGGGCACTCATGATTCAAACTCCCGCGCCACGATCAGTTCAGCCCAAGCCAGAGGACTGATCCCCGTACTGGCGAGGATCCCGGCCAACAGCGCCAGTGCCGCGGTAAACAGGGTGGGCCAAAGCAGCATCCAATGGGTCTCGCGGATGCCGCCGCGCCCACCACCCAGGCCGGTATCCTCGGGCCAGTGCTCCGGCGGCGGTGCAAACCAGCCCCGATACACCATCGGCAAAAAGTAGGCGGCGTTGAGCAGGCCCGAGGCCACCAGCACCCCGAGCACCCAGTAGTACTCCGTCTCGAGCGCCCCCAGCCCGAGATACCATTTGCTGATGAATCCGGCGATTGGCGGCACCCCCATCATCCCCAGCGCCCCCACGGTAAAGGCGGCCATGGTCAAAGGCATACGTCGGCCAATGCCGTCCATCTCCCGAATCCGGTGTACGTGCAAGGTTTCGGCAAAGTTACCGGCACAGAAGAACAACGTGATTTTCATCAGCCCCTGATGCACCAGATGCACCAGCGCACCAATGGCACCGATAGGCCCGAGCAAGGCCACCCCCAGTGTGATGTAGGACACCTGGCTGACGGTCGAGAACGCCAGACGTTTCTTGATCTCCCGCTGCTGCAGTGCCTTGAGCGAACCGTAAATAATGGTGGCCGCCGCCAACCAGAGCAGCGGCTCATTGAGCTGCAGAAGGGCCACCGGCTCGACCCCGAAAACGTCGTAAACCACCCGCACGATCCCAAAGGCGCCCGCCTTGACCACCGCGACCGCATGCAGAAGGGCACTCACCGGGGCCGGCGCCACCATCGCTTTGGGCAGCCAGCTGTGCAGTGGGATGAGCGCGGCCTTGACCCCCAGCCCGGCGATCAGAAGCGCGAATGCCAGCGTCAGGCCCGCGCGATTATCATCCACCAGCGGCGCCAGATAGCCGCCAGGCGTGAAGTCCGGGCTGCCCGCCAACAGATGCAGAAGTGCCGCGCCCATCAGTACCAGGGCGCCGCCCCCCAGGGTATAAGCCAGGTACATGCGCCCGGCGCGCAACGCCTCCGGCGTGCCCCGGTGCACCACCAGGGGAAAGGTCGCCAGCGTCAGCAGCTCATAAAACAGCAGAAAGGTCACCAGGTTACCCGCCAGCGCCAAACCCACCGTGGCACTGACACACAAGCTGAAATAACCGAAGAAGCGCGAGCGCAGCGGCGCACCTTCCAGATAGCCAATGGCGTAGAGTGTGGTCGCCGCCCAGAGGATGGAAGACAGCGCGACAAACTGTAGCGACAGGGCATCCCCCTGCAGCACCAGCTCACCTCCGGGGATAAACGGCAGAGCAAAGCGGAAGCTCAGCCCCTGGCTCACCCCCCACAGCATCAGCCCCACCAGCAACAACTTGAGCAGGACACCGCCCAGGTTCAATGCCGTGCGCAAGCCCACTTGGTGCTCGCGCAACGTGAAGATCAACAGCCCGGGCACCAGGGAGCTGAGCACCACCGCGACCGGCAACAGCTGAGTCCACTCGGGCGCCATCAGTGGGTCACCCCCGTCAGCCAGAGGATCAGTGGCTGACTCACCAGCGCCATGCCCCACACCAACAAGGCGGGGATCAACGCAAGCCACTGGGCCAGAACGTGGGGATCGAAGTCGGGCCGGGTCGGTTTGGCGCGGTCAAAGGCCAGCGCGACCACCCGGAAGACGTAGACAGCACTGGCCAGGGTCCCCAGCAACACGGCAAAGGCCCAGAACCAATTGGCCGGCTCGGCAAACAGCGGTTGCAGCAGCAGCCATTTGGCCAGAAAACCGCCGCTGGGCGGCAAACCGATCAGGCTGCCCCCCGCCACGGCAAAGGCAAACATGGCGACCGGCATGGTCTGGGTGGCCCCGGTGAGGGCACTGATGCGTTTACTGCCCAGGGTCGCCTGCATTTCGCCAGCCGCGAGAAACATCGACACTTTGGCCAGCCCGTGGGAGAGGACAAATAACCACAGGGCCACATGCAGTTCGGGCAGTTCCCAGTAGAGCAGCAGACCGAGTGCCATCAGGGCATAGCCCAACTGTGCCACCGTCGAGTAGGCGACCAGGGTCTTGATATACGGGGTACGCATGGCCGACCAGCCTCCGGATAACAAGGCTGCAACCCCGGCCAGCGCCATGATAAAGCCCATGTCCCGGGCCAGCGCCGGTGGGGCGATTTCACTCCAGATCAGCCACAGGATAAACAGCGGCCCTTTGACCACCAAAGCCGAGAGCAGGGCGCTGACCGCGGTGGGCGCACCGGCATGGGCCGGCGGCAGCCACAAGTGCAGAGGCCAGAGTGCGGCCTTGAGCATCAGCCCCAGGGTCATCAGCAGCAGGGCTGTGTGGGTGGTGGCATCCGCCTCCGTCAGTGACGCCAACAGCGCCACGTCGAGTACCCCGTAGCGCCCGTAGAGCAGCGCCACGCCGAGCAGGTAGAAAAGCGACGCCACCAGCGACAGAATCAGGTAACGCATGGCGGCCCGGTAAGCCTTGGGGCCCGCCAGCGTCACCAGTGCCACTGCCACCAACCCCAACAGCTCCAGGGTCACATACCAGTTGAACAGATCATTGGACAGCCACAGTGCCACCAGACTGGCGTGCAACAGACCGGACAAAGGCCAGTAATCGGTATGCCGGGTCTGGCTGTGACGGCTCGCAGCCGCATAAAACGCGACCAACAAATGAATCAGGGCGGTAAAAACCAAGAGCAGGCCCGATAGCGGTGTAAGCCGGAAACGGATACCCAGAGGCGGCTCCCAGCCCCCCAGGGCCAGAAGTTGTTCGCCGCCGTCGACCACCTGATAGAGCGCTCCCGCAGCAGCGATCAGACTGCCCAAGGTGGCCAGTATCATCAGCACTGGGCTGCGCGCGCGCAGCACCAACAATACCAGAGCACTGGCCAGAGGCAGCAACAGACTCATCAGCGCCAGGGTCACGGGCGCGACTCCCTGCGACGCGTGCAATGCGCTTCAGCCGAAGCCAGCCGCAGCGCAAAGGCCGTGGCACTGACGGCCACCACCAGCCCGGTCACCACCAGTGCCTGAAACACCGGATCGACCGGGTCGGTGCGCACAGCGATGGCCACCATGACAGTAAACGCACCTCCGCCCATGATATTCACCGCAATCAGACGACGGATCACATGGCGCACGCGCAACAGTCCGTAGAGGCCAATGACCCAAAGGCAGACGCCGACGACGAGAAAAAGCAGGCTCTGGGTCACGGGTGCACCTCCTCGGGTTCACCGACGACCAGCAGTGCCAGAGTCAGCGCAATGGAGAGGGTAGCGGCCACTTCAATAGCCACAATCAGGGGGGTATTCCAGGCAACGGGATAGGTCAGCCAGCCGGCGCCGAAGGCGTGGGTCAGCGCGGCCACCGCCAGAAACACCGTGACACCCAGGAGCACTCCGAGGCGCACCGGCCATTGCCGCCAACTGAGCGCCGGCAGGACACCGTTCAAGCGCAGCACCACCAGGCCAGCGGCGAGCAGGGCGCCGCCCTGAAAAGCGCCCCCGGGAGCCGAGGTGCCGCGCCAGAGCAAGTAACCGCCAATGACCAACGCCAGGGGCGCCAACAGTCGGCCCCAGGCGGCGAGCAGCGGCCAGGGCTCGGTGTGTGCCAGCGGCGCCAGCCGCAGCTGACGCAAACCCAGGAAGGCAAAGAGCACAACCAGTAATTCCAGCAGCGTATCCCAGGCCCGGAAGTTGAGCAGTACAGCGGTCACCGGATGGGACACACCGCTGGCCTCAAGCTCGGTCATCACCTGAGCCGGCAACGGTTGGGTGGTTTCAGCCAGGGGCCAGACGGCTCTGATCAACAGCGCCGCCAGGGCCATCGAGACCAGAGCCGCAGGCCAGCGATACCCGTACAGCGTGTTCGACGGACGTTCGGGCCGCGCATGCGCCAGTGCACCCAGTAACAGGACGCCAGTGAGCCCGGCGCCAATGGCGGCCTCGGCGAGTGCCAGATCAGGCGCGCCCAGCCGCGCCCAGGTGAGTGCCAGAAGCAAACCGAAGGCAATGAACAATACAACGCTGGCGTAAAGTCCTGACGCACGAATCACCGCGATCGCCAGTATCAACAAGAGCGCCGCCAAGGTGCCATCCAGGAGCCACTCAATCACGGTCCCGGCCCTCCTGCTGGGCTTCGTGTTCGCGCTGGTAGCGACCCAGAAGTTGGCAGGCCGTGGCGCCCGAACCCATGACCAACAGCCAGATCAGGAGCATCACAGCCACCGCCTGAACAGAGTCCGCACGCACACTCAAGCCCGCCACCACCAGACCCAGGCCGAGCGTATCGGCCTTGGTTACCGCGTGCAGGCGCGTGTAGACATCGGGAAAGCGCAACATGCCCACCGTTCCGGCAATGAAAAAGAACGCCCCCGCCAACAGCAGCGGCCAACTCAGCCATACCAGCCACTCAGTCATCGGGCGCCTCCCGCAGCAGCTGTACCAGGGCCGCCGACACGACCGCCGCGAGCAGCGCCAGGACCAAGGCAACATCGCGCAGCGCCGGTTGCCCGAGGCTTTGAGCGAGTATCAGCAATACGGCGGCACCGGTTGTGCCAAAGAGTTGAATCGCCATCAGTCGATCGGCTCGCGTCGGGCCGCGCAGCACCCGCCACAGACCCGCCAAAATCGTCAGTGCCAAAAGGGTCGCCAAGAGCATCATCGATCAGTCCCCCCCAAGAGCTGCGCCAGTTGGGCTTCGAGCTGGCGCACCAGCGCCGCCCAGGGCTGGGTGTGATCGAGTACGTGAATATACAGATGTTCACCGTCATAGTGAGTGGCAAAGGTACCGGGCAGCAGACCCACCAGGGCAGACAGCCACAAGCGCACTCGGGGGTTGGCGCAGGTACAGGTGTAACTCACCCAGTCGGGCGCCAAAGGCAGGCGCGGGTGCAGCGCGCGGCGGGCTACATCCCACCCCCCCGCCCACAAGGCGCGTAAATACCAGCCGATGAACACCGGCAAACGGTGCCAGCGCAGGGGCGGAAGGCTCGACCCCAGGGCGACGCTCACGGCGCTCGCCGCCGGGACCAGAACCAGGGCAAAACCCCAACCCCGCGCACCGGTCAACAACACCCAGAGCAGGGTATAAAACAACAACCAGGGTAGGGCCAAACGCCACCATCCGGGTACATCTGTGGTTTTCACTCGGGCTCCTCGCACAGTGACCGTGTTTTGATACTAGGAAAAGAAAGGCGCTAAATCAAACGCTTGCACATTTGTCGGGCTCTGGGGCTGGCACTTGCGGCAACAATGCGTAAAATGCGCCTTTCGTCGGAGTGCTGGTGTGCATCAGCGCTCGCAGTCGGCAGGAAGCACAATAACAATTCTCAGGAGCACGCCATGCACTTCCCCCTGACGCGCCTGGGCTTTGCGGCCCTCAAACGCCACCGCCACTGGCTGGTGATTATTCCACTCGCGCTGGTCGCGCTGATGTTTGTCGCCCTGGCGATCGGCAAGCTCTACCAAAGCTGGGACCGCGACCCGGAGCGCGGTGCCATCGGTGTCGAGAACGGCGGCTACGGCGAGAGTTTTCCAACCCCCGTCTATCTCGACCAGGGCTGGAGCGCCAACGACAGCTTGTGGTTTTACAACACCACCCAGGGCTCGGGCCTCTTACCCTACGATTTTTTCATCGCCCTGGAGCAGGCCGACAACGAGACGCTGTTCCGCAGCGACGCGAATATCGACCGCTATCGCTACCTCCCCCAGAAGCCGACCTTTTTCAACCCGGATGGCCTGCCGGTGGGTTTTGTTAAAGACACCCATCGGGGCCGGGACTACATGGGGTTTACCTGCGCGGCCTGCCATACCGGTCAGATCAACTACCAGGGCCAGGCCATCCGTATCGATGGCGCTCCGGCCATGGCCGATATGGATGCCTTTCTGCACGGGCTGGAAAGGGCCATGAAAACGACCCTGACCGAAAGTGACAAGCGCGCGCGTTTTATCGACGCAGTGCTGGCGCGGCGCAATGATTACCGCCATGCCGACGACGTGATTGAAGATCTCGAGTACTGGAGCCAGCATATCGCGCTGTACAACACCATCAACCACAGCAACGTCAATTATGGCCACGGCCGGCTCGATGCCTTTGGCCGCATCTACAACCGGGTGCTGCAGCACGTGCTCAACACCGACCAACTGCGCAGCGTGCTCCTGTCGGTGCTTTCGCCGGTGGGCGAACCGATTCTTTCCGAGGCCCAAGTGGACAATGTGCTGGCCGGGATCGACGGCAGCACCATCATTCGCGACCGGGAGTTTCTGACCATTCACGACCGCCTGCTGTCGAGCGCACCGGGCTACCCGAACCTCAATCAACGGGACATGCTGCGCATTCGCAATGCCCTGTTCAACACCCCCAACGCCCCCGTAGCCTACCCTGTGCTGTGGGACATTACCCACACCGATTACGTCCAGTGGAACGGCCTCGCGGGCAACGCCAACATGGGTGCACTGGGACGCAATACCGGTGAGGTACTGGGCGTTTTTGCGCAACTCGATTTTGAACCCAGGCCGCCGGGCTTCAGTTTGTCCGGGCGCGCGTCCGGGCAGCGCAAACAACAGGACCGCATCGCCTTTACCTCCTCGGTGAAGCTCACCAACCTGGAGCGCCTGGAAGCGCACCTGCGCAAGCTCACCTCACCCCAGTGGCCCGAGGACATTCTCGGCCCCATCGACCGGGACAAGGCGGCGCGCGGCGCGCGGCTTTACGCTCAGCACTGCCAGAGCTGCCACGAACTGATTGAACGTGACGCCTGGGACCGGTTGGTGATCAGCAAGATGACCGCGCTGGAACATATCGGCACCGACCCGGCGGCCGCCGAGAACTCCGTGCGCCATACCGGCAAATCGGGCAACTTCAAATACACCTATCAGCGAACCTCGGCCGGGGTCGTCGTGATGGAAGAGAATGCCCCGGTGGTGCAGATACTGACCGCCGTGACCTCAGGCGTGGTGGCCACGCCGGAAGCCGACAAGAATTTCATCCGCCGGCGTCTGGATTGGCTCTACACCCTCGCTCTGTCGCTGTTCGAGAACGAAGTCAAACCCAGCGTCAAAGCCGGGCACTACAACCCGGATACCTCCGCCGAGCCCTATGCATCGCTGCTGGCCTACAAGGCGCGCCCCCTCAACGGCACCTGGGCCGCCGCCCCCTATTTGCACAACGGCTCGGTGCCCACGCTGTATGACCTGCTCTTGCCCGAGCGCCGCGACGGCGACCCGGACAACGGTAAGTACCGACCCGACGAGTTTATGGTCGGCAGCCGGGAGTTTGATCCGGTGCGGGTGGGCTTTCGCACCGAGGGCTACGACGGCACTTTGCGGCGCACCCATCAACGGGGCAATTGGAATAGCGGCCACGATTACGGCGCCGTGCCCACGACAACGCCAGACGGGCGCACCCTGGCGCCGCTCACCGAACAGCAGCGCTGGGAATTGGTAGAGTTTCTCAAAACCCTGTAATACATCGGCCCCGGGGCAGAGAGACCCGGGGCCGATGTTTGTGCGTATACTGAGACTCGGACCCGAGAGACACAGGCACTATGCACTGGGAATTTGTCGACACTATTCACGCCCTCAGCCCCGCGCAGTGGGATCGCCTCTGCCCCGATGACTACCCTTTTACCCGGCACCGGTTCCTGGCCGCGCTGGAGGACAGTGGCAGCACCAGCGCCGAGCGCGGCTGGCAACCGCACCACCTGATCGGTCGAAGCGCTCAGGGCGATGCCACCGTGGCGCTGCCCCTGTACCTCAAACAGCATTCCTACGGCGAGTATGTGTTCGACTGGAGTTGGGCGGACGCTTACCAGCGCTTCGGTCTGGACTATTACCCCAAACTGGTCAACGCCATTCCTTTTACCCCCTGCGTCGGGCCGCGCCTGCTGTGTGGCGCGGCGGCGCCGGAAGACTATGCCGACGGCGTCGCAAGAGCTCTGACCGACGAGTGCGAACGCCTGGGATTGTCGGGCTGGCATTGCCTGTTTCCCGACCCCAGCCTGAGCCGAGCGCTCGCCACCCAGGGCGCAGCGCAGCGCCACGGCTGCCAGTTCCACTGGCACAACCGGGGCTATCGGGATTTTGACGAGTTCCTCGCGCAACTGGCGTCGCGCAAGCGCAAGAATCTGCGCAAGGAACGTCAGGGGGTTGAGGCGCAAGGGCTGCGTTTTCGCTGGCAGACCGGGGCCGAGCTGGGCCCCGAAGACTGGCAGCGGTTTCATGTGTTCTACCAGATGACCTACCTCAAACGCAGTGGTCACGGCGGTTATTTGACCGGCGATTGCTTTCGCCGTCTGGGAGAAACCTGTGCCGATCAGAGCTTGATGGTGACTGCGCTGTCAGGTGATCAACCCGTGGCCGCGGCGCTCTACTTTTTCGACCGCGATACGCTCTACGGGCGCTACTGGGGGTGTCTCGACGAGTTCAATGGCCTGCATTTTGAAACCTGTTATTACCAGGGCATCGACTTTTGCATTGCCCGCGGGCTAAAGCGCTTTGACGGCGGCGCCCAGGGCGAACACAAAATTGCGCGCGGCTTCGAGCCGGTCGCCACCTGGTCAAATCACTGGCTGCGCGCACCCGAGTTTGCGGAACCGATTCGCCAGTTTATGCGCGAAGAGGCTCACGCGGTGGCCGCGTATCATGCCGAGGCACAGACGTTGCTACCCTACAAATCGTCGACGACCTCGTCGTCAAACTCCCAGGGGTGAACACCCCGGGTGGGCAGGTGCCAATAATTGCGGGTCTGGTACGGCGTCTGGTCGGGCATGTCCGGATGGGGAATCAGGATCGGCCGTCGCTGATTCAGGTTCAACTGTGCCAATGCGTCGCGAATGGTCGGATAGGCAAAAAACCGCGCGTCAAACGCACCGCTGGCGTGCATTGCCTCCAGCCCTGTGGCCAAACGCTCGGCAAGCTGTGGAAACCTTGGATCGACAAAGAAGTAATAGGGGGCAAGGTAGACAAACACCAGATCTCGCTCAAGGACAATGTTCATATCCTTGTAGGCGTCCAGCTCTGCTAACACTTCGCTGGCGTTGCGCACCAGAAAGTCAAAACGTCCGGCCTGGAGCATGCGGAATCGGGATTCAAAATTGCGCGCGGATACGATGTCAAAGCCCTGCGCCTGAAACGCCCGGCTGATTGGCCAGCGGGGGTCGCCACCGACGCGCAGGCTTCCAAAATCGTTGAACGTTTCGATGTCTGAGAAACGCGCTTGATCCTCCGGGCGGATCAGGAGCAGACGATAGGTGGCCAGGCCCTTGGTCAGCGGAATACGCACCGGTAACAACTGCGTTTCGCGCTCGCGGCTGGTTTCGCCCCAGAAAACATCCACGCCACGGAAGTCTTCTGTGCCCATCAGGGCTGGCAGACGGACGTGAGGGTTGCTGGTGTACTCAAGGGTACAGGCGCCGAAGCTATCCTCGGTGTGCTCGAGGATATATTGGAGCAGGTCGTGGAAGTAGCGGTCGCGTCCCGCGTTTATCTCTCGCTCCGCCGTTACCAGCAGACGGGCGTCGTTCGGGGCGCTAGCGGTATCCGCGCCATCGGCGCAGGGATGAGGCGTTGCCATAGAGGCATTGGCCGTGGCCCACCAAGCCAAGCCAGCGCACAGGAGCAGAGCCCTTATGGCACAACAACGCTGCATCATCGGCGCCTCTATTAGGATTATTGTCAGCTGCAAACTCAGTCAATGAACAGTATAGTGACCTTCCGGCGTTTGACGCCAGCCTAAATAACGATTTAAATGCCACGCCCGTCACAGAAACGGAACTCCACCATGTCGTTACTGCGTTTTATCGATCCCCGCCAGATTCTTGTTGCGCTCGATCGCATCGATGCCGGCCCCGAGTCCTGGACCCTGGATCGCCGGGCCAGCCTGCGCCGGATTCTGATTGTTCTGGCCTGTGTTTCGGTGTGCCTATTGCTGCTCCATTACGCCAAGTTCGGGCGCAATTTTTACAACCTCCTGCAGTGGCTGGCAACGCTCCAGGAGCTGCCTGGCAATCATTACATTCAGCCCATTCACCAGGCTGGCTGGTACCCCATGGTGGTCAACGCCTGGTGGGCGGGCTGGCATTTAATCGCGTTTTTGCTGATCCCCTGGCTGGTGTGTCGCTACCTGCTGAAGACCTCGACACTGGATATGGGTTGGCGCTGGAACGACACCCACCGCCACTGGCTGGGCTATGTCATGTTGCTCACGCCGATTCTGTTTTTTGTCTATCTGGTGAGCCTGGGGGACGAGTTCGTCGATCACTATCCCTTCTACGTCCACGCCGGGCGCAGCTGGGTCGACTTTCTCGGTTGGCAGCTGCTCTACATGAGTCAGTTTGTGGTGCTGGAGTTTTTCTTTCGCGGCTTTATGCTCAACGCCCTGCGCCCGGCCATGGGTGCCAATGCCATCTGGGTAATGATTGTGCCCTATATGATGATTCATTTGCCCAAGCCCTGGCTGGAGGCCACGGGCTCGATTCTGTTCGGGTTGTTTCTGGGCATATTGGCGCTGCAATCGCGTTCGATCTGGGGCGGGGTATTGGTGCACGCGGGGGTCGCGTTGAGTATGGATATGGCCGCACTCGCGCGCAAAGGGCAGTTCCCCACCCAGTGGTGGCCGTTTTAGGGATCAATAGTCCCGGCGTTCGCCATTAGCGAGCCAGGCATCGAAGGGCGCTTCGGCGCTGTCCAGCGCCACCGGATGGAAGGGGATTGACCGCTCCGGGCCGGGCAGGGGAATCTGTTCGTAGATAAAACTGTCGTCAAACCCGGCCTTGGCTGCCTGGGCATGGGTCGCGGCGTAGTAGACCGCGTCCGGGCGCGCCCAATAGATGGCCCCAAGGCACATGGGGCAGGGCTCGCAGCTGCTGTAGAGCACGCACCCGGCCAATTGAAAGTCATTGCGCTGGGCGCAGGCATTGCGGATCGCCACCACCTCCGCATGGGCGGTCGGGTCATTGCTGCCGGTGACCTGATTGACCCCTTCGGCCACCAGCTCGCCGGCGTGCACCACCAGGGCCGCAAAGGGGCCACCCCCCGGCGTGCGGCTCTGCTGCTCGGCCAGGTCGATACAGCGCTGCAACCAATAGCGGTGCTGAGAGTTGTTGTCATTCTTAGTCACGATTCACCGCCTTCGCCGTGATCCCTGGCAACGCTTGCAGATAACGGATGGCATCCTCGACCGGCATGGGCCGGGCAAAATAATACCCCTGTGCACTGTCGCACTGCATCTGAGCCAACAGCGCCCCGATATCGGCCTCTTCAATGCCCTCGGCGACCACCGTCAACTCCAGCGCGCGCGCCATGGAGATGATCGCCTGCACCAGGTGGCGATTGGTGTCGCTGTGGATGATTTCGCGCACAAACGATTGATCGATCTTGATCACCGAGATCGGGAAACGGTGCAAATAACTGAGGGACGAATACCCGGTACCGAAATCGTCGAGCATCAATGGACAACCGAGACTGTCCAGCTCTTTGAGCCGCTCAATCAGCTGCGGGCTGTCCTCAACCAGAATGCCTTCGGTCAGTTCGAGACGCAGTTGCCCCGGACGGATACCGTGGCTGTGCAACAGAAAAGTCACATTGGTAAGCAGATCGGTCTGGAAAAATTGCAGCGATGACACGTTGATACTGATATAACCGCGCTCGGCAAATACCGGCAGCTCGCGATTCCACTGCTCGATCTGCTGACACGCGGCTTCCATCACCCAGTTGCCGATGGACCCGATCAGGCCGCTCTCTTCGGCCACCGGAATAAATTCTGCGGGGGACACAAAACTGCCGTCGTCGCGCCGCCAGCGCAGCAACGCCTCGAAACCCTGCCAGCGCCCGTCGGGCAACGCCACGATCGGCTGGTAGTAAAGACTCAATTCGCGTCGGGCCATGGCCCGGCGCAGGTCGGTCTCCATCTGCAGACGCTGCTGAGCCTGTCGCTGCATGCCGGTGTCAAACACACAACTGCCGCCTTTGTTTCGTCGCTTGGCGGTGTGCATGGCCGTGTGTGCGTCGCGGTACAATTCCTTGGCGCTGGTGTAGCGTTTGGCGCTCATGGCGATGCCGATACTGATCGACACAAAGACTTCTTTCTGCGCGATAAAGAAGGGTTTGATAAAGCTGTTCTGCAAGTCCTGAACCAGCGACATCACGCCCGACTCGTCATCGGTGGTTTCCAACAGCAATCCAAACTCGTCACCGCCTACCCGGGCCAGCACAAACGGCGGTTTGAGTCGCTGGGTCAGGCGTTCGGTTACCATGCGCAAAACCTGATCGCCACCATCGAATCCAAAGTTGTCGTTCACCAGTTTGAAGTGGTCCAGATTGATCAGCAACAGCGCCCCAAAACGCTTGTCAACCGCGAACTGTTGCTCCACCTGCTCCATGAAATAACTGCGATTGGGTAGGCCGGTGGTTTCGTCAAAAAAAGCGCGCTCGCGCAGTTCCTGTTCCAACTGGATGCGCT
Organism: Marinimicrobium alkaliphilum; assembly: GCF_003259155.1. Taxonomy (GTDB): domain Bacteria; phylum Pseudomonadota; class Gammaproteobacteria; order Pseudomonadales; family Cellvibrionaceae; genus Marinimicrobium_A; species Marinimicrobium_A alkaliphilum. Next base: position 318,274 of record NZ_QGMQ01000005.1, on the reverse strand, counting down.
CGCTGATATCAAACATATTACCCATGAAGGCTTCGCCGTCATCATCCGCCAACGGCGTGATGGTGAGGTATACCCAGCGCTTTTCACCAGTGCGCGTCGTGATCTCAACCTCACGCAACAAGTCGGCGTGCCCGGAAAAGGTTTTCAGCGTTTGAGGGTCGACACCAAACAGTTCGGCGACCGCCATAGTCTGTAACTCGCGCGGACTATAGCCGGTAATCTCACTCACGGCAGGGTTGGTATAGGTAAAATGTTTGTCGAACGAAAAGATACCGTTGTTGCTGATTTCCGCCAGCAACCGAAAGCGGTTTTCACTCACGCTGAGCGAACGACTCATCTCGGCCAGGCGTCGATCCACGGTGGTCGCAATCAGTAACAGGCCGACAATAATCGCCACCGCGAGGGCAATCAGGATGCTCATCAGGCGGGCGTCCAGACCTGTCCCTGTAAAACTCTCCGCGGCGGGATCCGGATAGAAATCGGTCGCGGCCATGGCGACATAATGCATGGCCGTCACCGCCAGACCGAGAATCACACTGCCACTGATATTACCCAGCCAGTAGCGTCGGGCGCGCAACGCCAAGCGGACGTTGGCATGCAACGCCAAGCGCGCCAACGCCAGAGCGACCAGCAGCGACAAGAGGAACAGGCCCGGATGGTAAACCATGACCACCGGCGCAATAAGGGCTTCCATACCGCTGTAGTGCATGGCGCCGATTCCCAACGCAAGAGCACCGGCTGCGACCCACAGGCGCTTGCGCCATTGAAGCCCACTGCGCGACGCCATGATGGTGATCGCCGCCGCGAGCATGACGGGCACAACAGAAAAAAGCGTTATCCAGGGACTGTAGGCGACCTCAACCGGCAGTCGATGGCCGAGCATGGCGGTAAAGTGCATACCCCACACGCCGAAGCCCATGGCCAGCGCGCCCGCCGCCAACCACCAAAAGCGCACCCGCCGGGAGCCGCTCGAGCGATAGCGTTCGATCACCGGCAGGAGCGTCGAGGCCGCCAGAATGGCGACCAAGGGTGCGAGCAGCACCATCAGGGGATCGTGGTGGGCATGCAGGGGATCGCCGAGCGCCGCGAGGTCGGCCTCGAAACGCCAGAAGCTCATGCTTCGCCCCTCAGAGCGACGTTACATCTGGGCAATATATTGCGACAAGGCTTCATACTTGCTCGCGTCCTTATCCACAAAACGAATGACCAGCTTGAGCACCTGACTGCCGGGCTTGGGCTCGCCCGCCTGAACACTGTGCACATAACCGTTGATGCGCGCGGGTTCGCTGCCTTCGCCCAGGTCCAGGTCGACCACGACCTGCTCAAAGACGGTCGGAATATCCTGACTGCGCTGGATGAGACCGCTCAGTGCCTGCAACGACAACTCCCGCACCACGCAACCCACGGAACCTTTGCGCGCACTGAAACGCAACTGCGCCCGCCCCTTGCCGCGGGCGGCGGTGGGAGCAGCGGTCGACTCAACGGCGGTGCGGTTGCCCGTCAAAGCCGCCACCGAGGCCGAGGCAATCCCCTGAGTGGCACCCTGCCGCCCCGAGGGTGCGACGTCGATACCCGCCGCCTTCAGTTGCTTGAACACCTTGCGCAGCAACTCATCGGGCGTGAAGGGCTTGGTCAGGTAGTCGGACACACCTGCTTCCACCGCCTTGATCACATGGTTGCGATCGCCGCGGCTGGTGACCATGACGAAGGGCAGGTCTTCGGCGCCTTCGAGCTCGCGCACCGCACGCAACAGCTCGTCGCCGCCCATACCCGGCATCTCCCAATCCGAGAGCACCAGATCAAAACTCTGTTTCTTGATCAACGCCAGAGCCCGCTGGCCGTCCACCGCCTCGGCGATCTCCACCCCCGGTAGCCGCTCGCGCAGGTGCTTCTTCACCATATCCCGGATGAAGGAGGCGTCGTCGACGACAAGGATGCGGATGGCCATAGTGCGCTCTCTATTCTTTAATTAAACAGGGTAGCTGATACCACCGAAGGTTGGCAGCAAAATTTGCATAAATTAATGCTCGATCGGGGCTTATTCGTCCGCGTTATCACGGGTATACACCCATGTATTCCCTTTCGATAAGTCTTCGTTATAAGCATAGCCACCATCGGCAAAGTTTTTCAGGGTTTGGGCCTTCTTGACCTGTTTCCTCGCCGCCCAGGCCGACATCATGCCCCGGGCTTTTTTGGCGTAGAAACTGATGATCTTGTACTGGCCGTTTTTCCGGTCCTTGAACACCGGGGTAATGATATCGGCCTCAACCTGCTTGGGCTTGACCGCTTTGAAGTATTCATTGGAGGCCAGATTGACCAACTCCCGGCTGCCCAGCGCCGCCAGCTGCGCGTTGATGGCGGCGGTAATCTGCTCGCCCCAGAAGGTGTACAGGTCCTTGCCGCGGTCGTTGGCGAATTTGGTGCCCATCTCCAGGCGGTAGGGCTGAATCAGGTCGAGCGGGCGCAACAAACCGTACAGGCCGGACAGAATACGCAGGTGATCCTGCGCGTAGGCCAGGGCTTTCGGGGACAGGTTTTCCGCATCAAGGCCGGTATAGACATCGCCCTTGAACGCCAGCACCGCCTGCTTGGCGTTGTCCGGCGTAAAGGGGGCGTGCCACTGGGCAAAGCGATCGTAATTGAGCTGACCGAGCTTGTCGCTGATGCCCATCAGGTCGGAAATATCCTGGGGCGCCAGGTGGCGCAACTGCGTAATCAACTGTTCGGACTCACGTAAAAAATCCGCCTGACTGTATGTGTCGGTCACCGGCGGGGTCTCGAAGTCGAGAGTCTTAGCGGGGGAAATCAGTAGCAACATAGCGTTGAATCCAAATATCGTTCGACGTTATTCCGGCTGCAGGACATCCTGCCACCAGTTCAGAGGCGTAGTGCCGTCGGTGGGGTCGTAGACGTTGCCGTAGAGCCAGGCGCTGTCTTCATCCGGCCCGACAATGCGGTTGAGAATGGCTTCGATGGCCTGAAAGCCGCAACTGACGTGGATGCTATACACCAGCATACGCGGAGTTTCGGTATCCAGCTCACCCCCGAGCTTTTCCAGCTCGCCGGTCAGCTGGTTCGCGAGGGCGGCGGTATCGCCGCGGCTGAACACGCGTATACTCAGATTACCGCTACGCTGAACCAGCTCAAACTGGGTCTTGTCCGGGCCCAGGCGAATCATATCGCCACTGGCCACGCCCTTGATAAACGCGGGGGATTGCACCAGTTGCAGATCGCCGTTGTCCAACTCCCGCACCCGCAGGCGCTCGACAAAGGGTTTTCCGTCCGGACCGATGCCGGCAAATAGTTCGATATGTTGCAGGGCTTTCATGCACAAGTCTCGCTGTTTTAGGGGTGGTCTGTTCTATAATGGCAACAGTATAAAGGTCTTGAGCTCCAGGAGGGCAACGTGAACACATTTCAAACACTCGTAGCCGGCGCATTGATCACGGTCGGCGCTGCCGGCTGTGCGGTCAACCCGGTCACCGGGGAGCGCCAATTTTCAGTGATGTCCGCCGAAGAGGAAATCGCCATCGGCCGCCAACACTATGTTCCCAGCCAGCAATCCCAGGGCGGGCGCTATGTGGTCGACCCGGATCTGGAGGTGTATATCCGGGATATCACCCTGAGCTTGGCCGAAGTCAGCGGTCGGCCGGGGCTACCCTACGACATTGTGGTACTGAACAGCAGCGTGCCCAATGCCTGGGCCATGCCCGGGGGCAAGATGGCGATTAACCGGGGGCTGCTGATGCACCTGGAAGATGAGGCCCAACTGGCCTCGGTGCTCGGGCACGAAGTGGTGCATGCCGCCGCGCGCCACAGCGCCACCCAAGCCAGCCGCAACCTGCTGCTGACCGGCGCCCTGACCCTGGCGGGGGTCGCTGCGGCCACCCGGGAATCCGATTACGCCGCACTGGCGGTGGGCGCCCTGGGCGTGGGAGCCATGGCCTGGCAGGCCCGTTACAGCCGCAGCCACGAGCTGGAGGCCGACTACTACGGCGTGCAGTATATGCTCGATCTCGGCTACGACCCTCAAGGGGCGGTTGAGCTCCAGGAAACCTTTGTGCGCTTGTCCGAAGGCCGCCAAAGTAACTGGCTCGACGGACTGTTCGCGAGTCACCCGCCGTCCCAGGAGCGGGTGCGCGCCAATCGCGAGCTGGCCGAGCAAAACCCCGGCGGCAAGCGCAATCGCGAAGCCTACCAGCGAGCCACCGCGCAGCTGCGCCAGGACGCCCCCGCTTACGAAAACTATGATCAGGCCCTGAAGGCCGCCAACGAAGGCGGCTACGATGAGGCCATGAATCTGGTGCAGCGCGCCATCGACCATCAGCCCCGGGAAAATCTTTTCTGGGAACTGAAAGGCCAACTGCACATGCAGAAAGAAGAACGTTCGGAGGCGATCAGCGCTTTTGACCGCTCTCTTAGCGCCAATCCCGAATTTTTCCGCCCGTATATTTACCGGGGTATTTTGCACAAAGCCGCGGACAACCGAAGCCAGGCGGAAGAAGACCTGCTCGCCAGTCGCCGCCTGCTGCCCACGCAACTCGGCAGTTACCATTTGGGCGAACTGGCCGAAGCGCGCGGCGCCCGGGACGAAGCCGTCAGCTACTACCGCGAGGTGATCGAAGCCGGCGGCGAACTGGGCGAGCGCGCCCAGCAACGTATGAGCGGCTTGCAATAGCGGGCCCCTTTCTTCCTTTAAGTCGTACCCGAGGAGCAACACACCATGGCCATGCATGGATTGGACGATCAGCCCACCCCCAATGGCACGCTGACCCTGCAGACCCTGTCGATGCCCAAAGACACCAACCCCTACGGGGATGTCTTTGGCGGTTGGCTGATGTCCCAGATGGATCTGGGCGGCGCCATCCTCGCCCAGGAGATTGCCAAAGGGCGGGTGACCACGGTGGCGGTCAGCAGTATGGGATTTTTACGCCCGGTACCGGTGGGCGCCACCATCAGTTGCTACGCTGAATGTATTGAGATTGGCCGCACCTCGATCAAGGTCATGATCGAGGTATGGATCAAGGATTGGCACAACGGCGACGCCGGCAAGGTCACCGAGGGCGAGTTTGTCTACGTCGCCATCGACGATAACGGTCGCACCCGCCCGGTGCCCAAGTAGTCAGTAACGCCGCTTGGGTGCCTCAGTGTCGGATTACGCCCTTCGGGCTAATCCGACCTACTCAGACAATGGCGCCAGCCAAATCCGACAAGCCTCCACTGCATCCCGTAGGTCGGATTAGCCGAAGGCGTAATCCGACAAAACGGCACGATTCTCCATCAATGCTGCCCCGCCGAGGCAGCGGACCCGATCAGACCTACCACCCCCTGCCTGACCACCTATCGCTTTACTATTCTTAACGCTGCCTCGGCAAAAACTCTGGTACGTTTGCATGACAAGTCCTTGGTTTATCTGGATTTGAAGCATTTGACGACCCACAGAAAACCTGGATATAACGTAAAGTTATGTTAACCGATAAGCGCTCCGGCTACGGCCTTGTCAGCATTCTGTTCCACTGGATCACCGCCATTTTGGTGGTGGGTCTGTTCGGACTCGGTCTGTATATGGTCGGTCTGAGCTATTACGACGCCTGGTATCAGAAAGGTCCGCCGCTGCACATCAGCCTTGGACTCACGCTGATGCTGCTGATGGTGGCGCGAGTGCTCTGGCGCCTGATCAACTGGCGCAAGCCGGCACCGCTTCCAGAGCATAGCCGCGCGGTTATCTGGGGTTCGGGAGCCGTTCAACTGCTGCTCTACATAATGATATTTACGGTCATCATCACCGGTTATCTGATGACGACATCGGACGGAAGGCCGGCACGGCTATTCGATCTGATGCGCTTCCCGGTATTGATCCGTCTGGGGCCAGACGGCGTAGACCGAGCGGGCCTGATCCACTTTTGGTGTGCCTGGGGCATTATTGTCCTGGCCAGCCTGCACGGAATCGCCGCGTTGATACACCATTTTGTCTGGCGCGATCGCACGCTCATGCGCATGATCAAGCCGGCACGACGCGAACAACCATGACGACTTACACAAACTGGAGATCCACCATGAAACGTCAACTCGCAACGCTGTTACTGGCAACCATCGGCCTGGTCGCACTGCCGGCCACCGCGGCCGACTACAAAATTGATACCGATGGCGCTCACGCCTTTATCAACTTCAAGGTCAACCACTTGGGCTTCAGCTGGCTGACCGGCCGCTTCAACGACTTTGACGGCGACTTCACCTGGGATGCCGACAAGCCTGAAGAAAGCCAGATCACCGTCAACATCCGCACCAACAGCGTCGACAGCAACCACTCCGAGCGCGATCGCCACCTGCGTAGCGACGACTTCCTGCACGTTGAGCGCTACCCGACCGCCACTTTCGTGAGCACCGCGGTCCACGCCGGTGAAGGCGACGAGCTGACCATTGTGGGCGATCTGACCCTGCACGGCACCACCCGCTCAATCACCATCGACGCAGAAAAAGTCGGTGAAGGCGAAGACCCCTGGGGCGGCCAGCGTGTCGGTTTTAAAGGCACCACCGAGTTTGTCATGGCCGACTTCGGCATGGACTACGACCTGGGCCCGCAGTCGCGCACTGTATACCTGGAGCTGCATGTAGAAGGGATTCGTCAGTAACGCGGACGCTGTTCCTTCAGACAAAAAAACGGCCACCCTCGGGTGGCCGTTTTTTTAGCGATCAAGACTCACTCGCAGACCGCGCCGGTAACGTCCGGGATCTGGGCCTCGCTACTGCCCTTGCTCACCTGGAAGCCAAACTCCACCGACTGCCCCGGTTCGATACGCCGGTTCCAGGTCAGATGGCTGGCGGTATAGGGATTGGAGCCGCTCAGCTCGGCGTTCCAGACATGCAACAGGGTCGAGCCGTCGGTGAAGGCCCACTCGACCTGCCAGCCGTCTATCGCCTGGCTGCCCTCATTGTTGATCACGATGGCGCCCACATAGCCCTCGCCCCATTCGGACTGGATCGCGAAGGTGCACTGCCCCTCACCGGGTCCAGGACCGGGATCAGAGTCCAGCTCGACCGTGAACTGACGGCTGTCGCTGATACCCAGGGTCTGGCCCTCGGTACCGAGCGCCTCCATGGTCACCACAAAGTCGCCTTCCTGCTCTGGCGCTGTGAGCGGAACGGTCTGGCTGGCCTCAAACTCGCCAACCTCGGTGCCATCAATATCCACGCGCAGGGCGTCAATATGGCTCACGCTCAGGTGCAGCTCAAAACCCTCTTCCGGCGCAAAAACGGTGCCCACACCCGGGCCGCTGATGCTCAGACTGGGTACCGCCGCCTGGCCCACCTGAATGGTCACAGTGGCCGGCTCGGACGCTGCGCCGTCGTCATCAATGGCCCGGTAAGTGAACTTGTCGGTACCGCTAAAACCGCTCTCGGGGCTGTAAGTGCGCTCGGCCCCCGCACCACTCAGGCTGCCATTGGCGGGTTGGCTGACAATCTCATAATCAACTACGACGCCGTCGCTGTCAGTGCCCTGTAACTCGACAGCGACAGGCGTTTGGTAGTCAGTGCTCAGCGTCAGGTCCTGAGCCTGGGGCGGACAATTGATGCCGGTCTCGGGGCCACAGCCCTGGCCGGGCTCCTGCCCCCACAAGAGGCCTTCACTGCTGTAGAGCGCCATGCCGGTCGCGGGCGCGCCGTACTGCTGGCTGGGGTTCTGGAAGGCGGGATCCCAGGAGGGATCATTGCTGTGGTCCCACGCATCGGCGGGCAGTGAATCCGGCAGCGCGGCGCGGAACTGGACTTCACGACGATGATCGGATTGACCGCCGGGGTAGACCCAGTCGCCCGCAAAGCTCACTTCGGCATAGTAAATGTGCGATGAGCCATCACCCCAGGCGTGCAGCCCGGTCACCGAGGAGGCCTGAGAAAAGGCCGTGGTCAGGTTCACGTCGTTGACGGTGTAGCCCGCATCGTAGAGTTCGGACAGGTCATAAAAGTAGCGGAAGTAGAGATCGTCCCGACCCTGTGCCGGGGTCGTGGTGCGGTTTTGCAGAACGGCGCGGATTTCCATGTGACGCGAGCCGCTACTGTTGACCGAAGCGCCGATCAACCACTCATCGTCCTGCGGATCCACCGCCGGCGGGAATTCGCTCTCGGGCAGCGCATCACCCCCGTACAGGCTGTACAGTGCGGCAGCCGCACCGGTAAAGCCGGCGTTATAGTCGATGGCCACTTCGTTCATGATGTAGTCGCCGCGGTCTTCCGTGTAGTTGGTGTCCGCGTCGGGGCCCGCCACCACGGCACCGATCAGTTCGTGACGCTGCTGCGCCGGCACGCTCAGGCTATCCGCCCAGGAACCGTGTGAGCCGCGATGATGAACATTGATCGGGTAGTCGTCGCCGTAGCCAATCAGGTAACTGAGATTGAGCGGATTGTCCCCGAGGATGTAATCAATCTGGCGTTTGCCAAACGCGTGATAGCGGTTATAGAGCGAGTGGTCCTCCCCCAGAGTGTCGGCATAATGCAGGGCCAGGAACGCCAGATTGGCGGCGTAACGGTTGACGCCCCAGCCTGAGCCGTCGACCACGGCGAGACCGGCGGCGGTACGCTGGCCATCGCCCACGCTCCAGTGATCCAGGTAGCGCTGGGCATCTGTGTGAAAGCGCTCGTCCCCAAGCAGGCCGGCGAGCAGTACGTAGACGCCGTAAGCCTTGTCGTTCCAGCTCAGTGACCAGGTGTACACGGGCGTGTCACTCTGGGTTTCAAAACCCATAAGGTCGTAGTAATAGAGTGCGCGATCCAGGTAATGATCGTCACCGGTAGCGCGCCAGAGCCAGACTGCGCCCCAGGCCATCTCATCCCAGTACACGCCGTGGGTCGAATTGTAGAAGGATTGTGCATCGGTGATGCAGTTGGAGTAAGCGTTGTCGGTGCCGTCTTCACCGGTGGTGGCCTCGGCAAAATCGTAGAGATCGACCGCGTGACTCATCAGGGTCTGTGCGTAGGTGGCGTCCGTCGGCTCGAACACCATGGACGACGCTGCCATAGCCGCGGCGGTTTCCGCTGCGAGATCCGGACCCGGACAGTCGAGATCAATTTTCATCGACGCGCGGGAATTGGGGATCTTCAAGTGAACGACTTCCGCCGGACCCCAGAAGCCGTGGTCTTCGTGCCCGAGCCCCACCTGGCCGTAAAACTCGTTGGGCGAGACGTGGGCATTGATAAAGTAATCGTTGACGAAACGGAGGTTGTTCAGCAAGTGCGGCAACTGGCCCGAGGCCTCATAGGCTTCGCGATAGTCAACGCCGCCCCAGGCCAATAGCGTTGTTGTCGCTGCCATAGGAAAGCCGAATTTGACATGATCGCCAGCGTCGAACCAGCCACCGCGCAGATCGACACCGACATCGGCGCCGTCGTCCGGAACCGAGTCGCCGCGCCAGGCGATGCGATTCCACTCGGGGAGTGGGCCCGCCTGCTGGGCTTCGTAAAACAAGATGGATTTCTGTAACGCCTCGCCGTAGGAATGCGCATCGGCCGGCCCTGCGTGTATCAGCCCGGCACTCAGCACAAACGCTGCGGCGGCTTTGAAGGTGTGATGTATCACAATGGGATCTCCTGCAATTATTTTACTGTGAATTCAAAACCTCGCCCGCACTGCCATGAGCGACGCGCCGATTATCCGTGTTAGCCCACGACACTCCCGTTAACTGGTTCACGAAGACCCGAATGCTTTTTGCGGTGTGAATCAAAACCCGAAGCGGGTTGGCATTATCGGTGTGATAAACAGATGACGTGTGTTAGTGGATTTCGCCGCAAGCATTTCGTCCCATGGCAGCCAACTCTTCCACAAAAATGATTTTAACGAAGTGATTTTCCTTCGGTGTTGGTATCGACGACAGAATGGCGCGGAAGTTATTTTAAACCTGTCGTTGAATACTTTTCGGTTGGCACAGCAATCTCTTTGCAAAACCCTGGATCGTCTCTTTCAATGTTAAATCCTTTCGATTTGCAGCTAATCACAAACCTGAAAAATAGTTGCTCCTTGCGCGCACAACTTGAAGGCGATCACTTTTTATTTTCTTGTGGTTGTTATGGTGCGAGTGCGTTTTAGGCAGTACGCATACAAATATCCAATAAGGAGAAAACACCATGTTCGACAAAAAATCGAAGGCAAACCCTTTTGCGTTGTCACTCCTGGCAGCAGGAATCGCGCTCGCCAGTCACAGCGCTTCTGCGCAGACAGCGTCGTGCGAATACATCGTCAATGACGACTGGGGCAGCGGCGCCGTCGCCACCATTCGCTTGACCAACACCGGCAGCTCGACCATTAACGGATGGGATGTCAGCTGGGGTTACGACAACAACACCATTTCCAACCTTTGGAATGCCAACCTCTCGGGCAATAACCCGTACAGCGCATCCAACCTGACCTGGAACAGTGCCATCGCGCCCGGCCAGTCCGTAGAGTTTGGCATGCAAGTCAACAGCAGTGGAACCGCCGAAGTTCCCGACATCTCTGGCGATATCTGCGATGACAGCGCTGACAATGGCAATGGGAACGGCAACGGAAATGGCAATGGAAATGGAAATGGCAACGGCAACGGCAACGGCAACGGCAACGGCAACGGAGACAATGGTAATGGCAACGGCGAACCGACTGCCGGTGTCTTCCGTGTCGACGAAAGTGGTAACGTGACCAAGAACGGCGACGTGATGCCGGTTCAGTGTGGTAGCTGGTTCGGTCTTGAAGGTCGCCACGAGCCCGAGAACGATCCGGACAACCCGGGCGGCGCTCCCATGGAGCTGTTTGTCGGGAACATGTGGTGGGCCAACGACGGACAAGGCACTGGCCGGACCATCCAGCAAACCATGGATGAGATCAAGGATCTCGGCATCAACGTGGTACGTCTCCCGATTTCACCCCAGACCCTCGACCCGAACGATCCGCAAAGCTCAGGCGACGGCATTCTGAAAAACCACGAATCCGTGCGTCAGGACAATGCCCGTCAGGCGATGGAAGACTTTATTGTCCAAGCGGCCGAGAACGACATTCAGGTGATTATTGGTATTCACTCCTGCTCCAACTATCTGGGTTGGCGTGCCGGCCGTCTGGACGCCACTCCGCCCTATGCTGATACCGAGCGTGTCGGTTATGAGTTCTTCCGTGACGGCTATGCCTGCGGCTACGACGGTGTCGGACCGGATGTGGTTGTCCACGAGTACAACGAAGAGTTGTGGCTCAACGACCTGCGTGAAATCGCTCAACTGCAACACGATCTCGACGTCGACAACATCCTGGGTATCGATATCTTTAACGAACCCTGGGACTATACCTGGGATCAGTGGAAGGGCATGGTTGAGCGCGCCTATGAGGCCATCAACGAGGTCAACCAGGACACGCTCATCGTCGTTCAGGGTATCGGCTCTACGCTTTCCGACGACACCCATGTTCCCCACGGAGATACTGCCTACAACCCGAACTGGGGGGAGAACTTCTACTCCTTTGGCGAGAACCCGATCGACATTCCCCGCGATCGCCTGGTGATTTCACCGCATACCTACGGGCCGTCCGTGTTCGTACAGAACCACTTCCTGGATCCGAGCCAATCCGAGTGTGAAGGCCTTGAAGGGAACGCCGCAGGTGAAGCCGGTTGTAACGTTGTGTTGAATACCGCCACTCTGCGCGCCGGCTGGGATCAACACTTTGGCTATCTGGCTGGTCAGGGTTACGCGATTTTGATCGGTGAGTTTGGCGGTAACGCCGATTGGCCGCTCGAAACACCCCAGGCCCAACAAGACCTGTGGAGTCACCAGGCACCGGGCACTGACCTGCAATGGCAGGAAATGCTGGTCGACTATATGGTCGAAAATGATATGCAGGGTTGCTACTGGTCAATCAACCCGGAGTCGACAGACACCTGGGGCCTGTACAACCACGCTTACGAGCCGGAAACCAACGAAGGTGGCTGGGGCACCTGGCTGGACTTCGATGAGCGTAAAGCTGACCTGCTCAGAACCCTCTGGGGCGAAAACCAATAACAATTATCCTCGGTAGGTAGATTGCGGGGGCGCTAAGCAGGCCCCCGCCTTTTTTCTTTCACTCCCTCCAACAGACTGTAGGCCGCCGGAACCACTAACAGCGTCAAGGCCGTCGATACCGTCATGCCGAAGATGATCGTTACCGCCAATGCGTTATTCCCCTGGCCACCCGGTCCGCTATCAAAGGCCGCCGGAATCATCGCCAGAATCAACGTCAGTGACGTCATCAGTACCGGGCGCAAACGCACCGGACACGCTGACTGCAATGCTTCATTAATGCTCATGTCCCGATGGCGTCGATACTGGTTGGTGAGGTCGATCAACAGGATCGAGTTCTTCGTCACCACGCCAATCAAAAGCACCATGCCAATCATCGAGAAAATATTGAGCGTGTTGCCGGTAATCCACAAGCCTAAAACTGCACCCATCATCGCCAAGGGCATCGCCAGCATGATAATCAGCGGTTGCAAAAAGGAATTGAACTGACTCGCCAGCACCATGTAGACAAGCAGCACGGCCACGACAAAAACAAACACTATGGCATTCACCGTTCGGCCCAACTCTTCCGCCTGTCCGGCCAGCGCGATATTGAACCCCCCAGGCAAGAATTGATCGGCCACTTCGTTGACCGATGCCACCGCGTCGCCAAGATTTTTCTCCGGACTGACATAAAATGGCGCGGCGTACTGCAGGTCGTAACGGCTGATTACCGCTGGCGCGCGCCCCGCGTCAAAACGGGCGACGCTGTCGAGCCGAATGCGCTCACCGCCGGGATTGCGCAGCCAGATGCGGTTGATATCTTCCGGCCGGGTGAATTGGTCTTCCCGACCTTTCATGCGCACGCGGAAGCGCTCGCCACCCCCAAAATCATCATCGTAGCGCGCGATATCCGAGCCGCCGATCAGAATGTTCACCGTCTGCACGATTTCCTCGGTACTCAGGCCTGCCAGGAGCGCACGCTCGCGATCGACATTCAGGCGCAGTTCCGGCTGCTCCAGGCGCAGATCCATATCGATATTGCCCATTCCCTCACGCGCCTGCAGTTCACTCAGGAATTCATCGGCCACACCGGCCAGATCATCGAGACTGGGACCGCGCACGAAAAACTGCAGCGGCTCGCCGCGCTGACCACCAACCATCCCCGGACTGGCAGTGAAGATACGCACCCCGGGAATGTCAGCAAACTTGTCGTTGAGGCGCGCCATCACCGCCTGCTGTGAAGTGCCGCGCTCATCCCAGTGCTTGAGGCGCACAAAACTGATGGCCTCGTTGACTGCATCGCCTCCGCCAATACCAATCGCAGCGAAAAAGTTTTCCACTTCATCCTGCTCCGCCAGAATCGCTTCCACCTGGGCGAGCTTCTCATCCATATACTCGATCGAAGAGCCAAGCGGCGCACGCATATTGACGACGATCTGCCCTTCATCTTCCTCTGGCGCAAACTCCCCGCCGAGCTGGGTGACAATCAGGCCGCTGGCGATCAACAACGCGCCGCAGGCGAGCAGGGTTTTGGCTCGCCCGCGCAAGGCAAACGCCAGGGTCCGTCGATAGCCATTGTCCAGGCGCTGGAACGCCCCCTCAAGGACGTGATACACCTTGCCGTGAGATTCGGGAATACTCAGGTAGCGGGAGCAGAGCATGGGTATGAGCGTGAGGGCAACAAAGGTGGATACCGCCACCCCGAAGACCACCACCACGGCAAAGGACTCGAAGAAGCGCCCGATCATCCCCTCCATAAAGAACACGGAACCAAAGATGGCAATCAGAGACAGGGACGACGCAATGACGGCGGTATACACTTCGTTGGCGCCTTTGGCCGCGGCTTTTCTTGCGTCTTTCTCGCCCCCTTCCCGGTGGCGCCAGATGTTTTCCAGAACCACGATGGCATCGTCCACCACCAGGCCGATCAGCAACAGAATGGCGAGCATGGTCATGGAGTTGAGGGTATAGCCGGCGAAGTACATCACCGCCGTGACCGCCAGCAGGGACACCGGAATGGACGCAGCAATCAGAAAGGTCGAGCGCAGACTTTTGAGAAACAGCCACATGACCAAGGCCGCCAATAACACAGCGAGCAACAGGGTGCGCTCGAGGTTGTCGATCATACTGCGGATAAAAATCGACTCATCGGAGGAGATACGGATATCCACGCCGGAAGGCAGCAGCGGTTTGATCTCCGCCTCCAACCGACGCTGCACCTCATCGATGATCTCGACCGTATTGGCGCCGGCAATTTTGACCACCCCCAGACCGACACTGGCTTCGCCATTAAAGCGTGCCAGGCGGCGATAGTCCGAGAGCCCGTCCACCACATCGCTGACGTCCCGCAGGCGCACCAGGCGCTCATCGCTGCGGGCCACTATCAGCTCCGCCAGCTCGTCGACGTCGCTGTATTCCAAATCCAGGTTGAGCATCTGCTCCTGACGCCCGCCCACCAGAAAGCCGCCCGGGGCAAGCACATGCTCGCGCTCGAGTGCGGCCATAACCTCGGGCACGGTGACCGCCTCGCGGTTCATGGCATCCACATCCAGCTCGATGCGGATGCGTCGATTGCGACCACCGCCCAGGCGGGCCTCACCGACACCGGAAATCTGTTCCAGCTGCGGGCGCACCGTGTTGCGCGCCAGCTCCGTCAGTTGCTGCTCGGTGCGATCGCCCTGGAGCACCAACCACATGATCGGTCGGGCATCGGCCTCGACTTTTTCAACAATGGGTGCTTCGGCATCGTCAGGGAGGTTGGCGATCTCCTCGCTCACCCGGGTCTGAACCTCGGCAAAGGCGGTGTCGATATCCCGACCCAGCTCAAAGGTGATACTGACCACCGAGGTGCTGGGCGAGGATGTGGAATTGATATTGTCGATCCCGGGCACCGTATTGACCGCGCGCTCGATAAACTGGGTCACGCTCGATTCGACGGTGCTGGGGTCCGCACCGGGCAGGGCCGTGTTAACCGAGATGATGGGGAAATCGACATTGGGTACCCGGTCATTGCCAATATCGTTGTAACCGATGATACCGAAGAGCACCAGCACCAGACTCATCATCAGCGCCATCACATGGCGCCGGATGGAAAACTCGGGCAGGGTCATATCAGTCGGCCTCCTGCACCCGAACCTCGGTGCCGTCGCTCAAAAAGTCGGCGCCATCGACCACCACCCGTTCGTCAGCATCGACACCGTCGAGTATTTCAATCACGTCCGCGGAGTGGTAGCCGGTGCTCACCTCCCGCTCTTCCACCTCGGCGTTCTCACCTTCGCCAGGCACCACATACACGACCTGCCGCCCCGGGCGATCCACCACACTGCCGGCGGGCACCTGGATCGCGCCCTCGCGCCGGTCCACCTCCACCAGTGCTTCGAGCAGCGCGCCCAGCGGCCACGTCTCAGGCGCTTCGAACTCCACCACGGCGACACCGCCCGAGCCTTCATCCACGGACGGCCGCAAACGTGTCACCTCGCCCTCGAGCCAATCGTCGTCGCTGTCGAGCCGGCGCAGGCGCGCGGGCATCCCCTCGGCCAGGCGCCCAATAACCTGCTCGGGAAACGGTAAGCGTACCCGTGCCGCGGTCTCCGGCACCAGGCGAAAAGCGGGCTCTCCCGCACTCAGGGAGTCACCCTCAGAGAGTTCGCGGGCGTCGACGCGACCCGCAAAAGGGGCGCGGATCTCGGTTTCGCGCAACTGGCGCCGGGCCTCATCCCTCTCACTCATCGCCGCCTCGCGGCGTTCGCGCGCAGATTCCAGCTCGGTGCGTGCCCCCTCCAGCTCCGAATCACTGACGTAGCCACCCTCGGCTACCTCGGTCATGCGCTCCAGATCCCGCTGGAGCTGCTCCAGCTCTGCGTCGAGTGCCGCCACCTCGGCCTCGGCCGCGCTGAGCGCCGACTCGTAGCGCTCGCGCTCTATCTCCGCTAGCACATCCCCGGCGTCGACCCGGTCGCCCACATCCTTGTGCACGCGCACGACACGGCCTCCGACCTCGGCCGCAACATAGGGGTCGGACAAGGCCTCGCTGCGGCCCAGGGAGCGCTCGGTTTCCACCACGGTGGCGCGCTCGGCCAGCGCCACTCTGACCGGTGTCGCAGAGGAGGAGTCATTGTCCGCTTCATCGTCGGCACCGGAAGAACAACCAAGCAGCGCAAGAGCACCGGACAGCAGTAGGAATGAGAAGGGGCGGAAGGGCATGCGTGACAACGCATTACACGGCATGGGCGGGAACACCTTTTTTGAGGAACACTGCCATAAACCCTAGACCGTGAATCCCGAGGCGTCCAGAAATTGGGGCGGGCAAATCAGCCGAGGGTTGACATAAATTAAGGTTTTAACGCCACGAGCCGATACACTTTTACCCGCCCAGCAATCCGATAAACGCCCACCCAGAGCGGGCAGGGGAGAGACCCGATGGAGACTGTGATCGCCGTGTACCAGTGGATTGAAAAGACCTTTTTCGGGACCCTTGCCCGCAAACTAACCGGAAATATCGCCTTTCTGGCGGTATTTTTTGGCCTGGCCTTGACCCTGGCCTACCCCGAGAACGGTGCCGATGGCCGCTGGTGGCTGCTGGCCACAGCCGGTGCAGGGGCCTTCGTCTTTACCTTGTTCTACCTCTATATGCTGATCGTGCGCCCGGTACACGCCCTGGTGGATGCCCTGCACCAGGCCAACCGCAAAGGTGCCGACCTCCATTACCGATTGCCCGCCTTTACCTTTGACGAATTCCGCACCCTGTCCGAGGAGTACAACCAGTTTGTCGCTCAGTTGGCAGAGATGCTGGCCGGGATTCACGGCAACGCCCAGGACAACTGCGATACCAACCAACAAGTCGCCAGCACCGCCCAGAGTGCTCGCCTACAGCTCCGGGATGTCGAAACCCGCAGCCGGGCGATTCGTCAGGATAGCGAAGAGGTTGTGAGTCACCTGGGCGATATCGTACGCACCAGTGATGAGGTGGGTGAGGTCAGTCGCTCAACCGTTGAAAAAGCCGGCACCGCCAACCGCCAGCTACAACACCTGTCCGACCAGCTCGCCGACATCGTCAAACTGCTGTCGTCCTTTGGCGGCACGGTGGAGGGCCTGCAGAAGAACGGGCAGGATGTGCGCCAGATTCTGAGTATGGTGGAAAACTTTTCCGATCAGACCAACCTGCTGGCTCTGAACGCCGCCATCGAAGCGGCCCGGGCCGGAGACGCCGGACGCGGATTTGCGGTGGTCGCCGATGAGGTGCGCAGCCTGGCGGCCAAGGTCAACGATGCCACCGGACAGATTTCCGGGTTTCTCAACGACATGGAACGGCTGGTGGCGGACACCCGGGCCGAGTCCGACCGCCTCAACGAACAGGCGGAGCGGGCGCGCAACCATATCGGCAGTACCCACGCCGAATTTGCCGAGTTGCAAACCAGCCTCACCGACGCCCAGCAAGGTACCGAACGCATCAATGAAACCGTCACAGCGCTGGAGCAGCGCTACCGGCAGACCCATCAACACGTCACCGCCATTGAAGCAGTAGCTCAGGAAGCCTACGCCCAGATGGGCAGTATCGACGACGCGACCAAAACCCTCCTGACCGGCACCGATCGTACCCGGGCGCAGCTGACGCGTTTCGCTAGATAAAGATCAGGAGGCCCAGGGCAATGATGGCCGCCAGGGCCAAAAACAATTTGCCCAAATTGGCGTTGCCCTCATGGCGCTCCTTGAGATCCTGCTTGAGCAGAGCGACCTGCTGATCGGTCAAATGGCCGCAGTGGGGACACAGTGTTTCCTTTTTACTGTACTGCTGACCGCAGCGCTCACATTTATTGAGCTTGCGCGGAAGAATCGGTGGAGGAAGAAAGGGGCCGGCCATAGGGTCACACAGAGGTAGACGATGAGTGAGCCGCTATTGTCGGGCATCGGCTCCACCGCCGCAAGCGGGCGCCGGTCAGTCCAGGGCTTCGAGATCCACCGAACCGTCATCCCGCCAGGCCTGTTGATCCAGATGCACTTCGTCAATTTCGCCGATGATGAGTTCGGTATCGTTCAGTTCAATCAACTTGGACTCGCGCCAGCGTAGGCCGATACGCAGGGCACTCTCGGCGACGTAGGGCGCCGGGAAGGTGCCGCTGTACCAGGGCGTCAGGCCCACCTGGGCGAATTCCGACTGCTCCCGGGGGTAGCGCGCCGAGGTCTGGTGCGCGGCCTCGACAAAATCCGGGCGCACATGATTGAGAGTAAATACCCCGGTGGCCATCAGGTTGTCTACCGTATGCCGCTCCACGGAGCGGGGCCGGGTCACCATGGCCATCAGGGGCGGATTGGCGCCCAGGTGAATCACCGAACTGACAATGGCCAGATTTTCCCGCCCGTCGGCGTCGACCGTCCCCACCAGGTTCAGGCTCTTGAAACCCGACAGTGAGTTGATGAACTGCACCCGAAAGCGCGGGTCCATGGCATCGATCTCGGCCCGACTGACCGGTGTGCGCGAATCCATTGGTTCCACTACTCCGCCTTGAGCGCTTGCAACTGCTTGTAGATCACATCGGCCTCAGCGCTCAGTTCACTGTAGCGCCGGATGTCGCCATTTCGTTGGCTCTGCATCGCCTGCTCGAGTTTGGCTTCATAGGCCTTCTGCAATTTCTTGCTGGGGTCGCTTTTGAACAGGTTGAACATTGAGTACCTCATGCCATTGGCTGAATAAGTGTGTTCGGCAGAGAGTACGCGCAATCGCGGCCGATAGATCCCCACACTCACTCATTCTCTGCCGAGGTCAGGCGCGCTCGCGCTTCCTGGGCCGATTCCTGCTCTTCCGGCGAATGGCCATAGCGCTCGGCGTTGCTGACAAACTGTTCGGCCAGGTCAGGGCGCTCCAGATCCATCAGGTCGTTGGCGAGCAGCAGGTTTACCGTCACGCTGGCGGGAAACTGCTGATAAATGGCCATCAATGCCCGCAGGGCCTCTTGCGGCTGGCCGGCGGCCTTGTGCAATAGCGCTTTGTAGTAAAGGCTTTCGGTGTCATCGGGCACCTGCGCCAACGCGGCATCAGCATAAGTCAGGCCCCGCTTGGCGTAGGGTGCCTCAAAGCCCGCTTCGGTCGCGGCCTCGTGCCGGTCATGGTAAAAGTGCGCGGCATTGGCCTTTACCCGCAAGTGCTCGGGGTCGAGGGCCAGGGCCTTTGCCAGGTCTCGTTCGGCGTCGGTGAGGTTGCCGGCATGATTGACCAGTACCGCGCGCAACGCCAAGCCCCGCGCAGCATCGGCCCGCTCCTCATCAAGCTCCGCCAAATATTCCCGTGCGCGCTCCTCCTGGCCGAGGCGCCAGAGCAGGTCCGCCAGGGCAAACTGACGCTCATTGTCGGACAGTGTCCGCTTGTCAATCGTCCCCTCGTAACGGGCGACGGGCAAGCTGAGCACCCGGGTAAACCGGTTAGCCCGATAGCGCCGAATCTGGCGATCCATATCCCGCAACGGCATATCAAAGGCCTGCTCAAACGCCGTCGGCGAGTCCACCCCCTGGTTGTAGAGCATCAGGTATTCCCGGGTTTGGGCGCTGTAGTCGGGGCCATCAAACAGGGGCGCCAACTCCAGGTAGTGCACAGTGAGCCAGGACGATGCATAAAACTGCATCCAATAACGCGCGCGCTCCGACTCGTAGTCCGGCGCCATCAGGTCATCCAGACGATGCCAGCCGGGGGCGTTGAGCCAATGGCGACGCCAGGGGTGGAGCGCGCCGAGCAGCACCCGATCCTCCTCGATCACCATCGAGGCCAGCACCTCGGACAGGCCCTCGTTGTACCAGCGCGGATACCGTATCTGGCTGTGTTCCGCCAGCAGGTAGTGCACGTACTCGTGGAAAAGCACCACCGAGCTGTCCTGAAAATTGTCCATCGGCCCTACAACCATGCGCGGCCCGGCGTCGGTGTTGGCATAGAAGCCACCAATCATCGGATTGTCGGTGAGCGCCTGAAACTGATCTTTGTCCGCATACATGAGCACCTGCATGCGCTGATTCTCGGGCCGGTCTTCGAGCTGCATATACTGCAACACGGCCGCGCGATACTGCTCAAATTCCCGCAGTAGGGACTTGGCGACATCAGCTGGCTGATCGGAGAGAATGGCGAAGTTGGTCGACCGGTATTCGGTCCAGGCGGTGGCCCTGGCCGGGTCGGCGAGCAGCATCAGAAAAACGGCGATACAGAATAAACGGTAGATGGTTGCCATGGTGTACATTCCCTGGTGGTTGGCGTTTAAATCCCTGATCGTGTGACGTCAGACTTTATCGTTGTCATTCTGACTGCAGCCTAGCAAAAAATGCCGCCGGCGTTAACCGGTCTGGTCAGAAACGAGGGGGTTTGACACCCCTCCCACAAAACTGTACGTTTAACCAGTTATTTTGTGACGGACACGCCTGAAATCCGTGCCCAAACCCGGTAAACTGCGCCTCCCTGAATTCATCAATACCGAGAGCTTTACTCCATGGACGCTTCGCCCCTGCTCGACTCCCTGAACGACGCCCAGCACCAGGCGGTGGCCGCCCCGGCGGGCAACCAGCTGATTCTGGCCGGGGCGGGCAGCGGCAAGACCCGGGTGCTGGTGCACCGGATCGCCTGGCTGATTCAGGAGCAGGGGGTGTCACCCCATTCGATCATGGCGGTGACCTTTACCAACAAGGCCGCACGCGAGATGCGCGGGCGCCTGGATGAGCTGTTCCGCGAACTGGGCCGCCCCCTGAATACCCGCAGCCTGTGGGTGGGCACCTTCCACGGCCTGGCCCATCGCCTGCTCAAGGCCCACTGGCAGGACGCCAATCTGCCCCAGAACTTCCAGATTCTGGACTCGGACGACCAGTTGCGGCTGGTCAAGCGGGTGTACCAGAACCTGCAGATCGACGAGACCCGCTGGCCGGTCAAACAGGCCCAGTGGTTTATCAACGGCCAGAAGGACGAGGGTCTGCGCCCGGACCATATTCAGGAAACCGGCGACCTGTTTATCAAAACCATGATCCGGGTCTACAGGGCCTACGAGGAAGACTGCCAGCGCGGCGGGCTGGTGGATTTTGCCGAGCTGTTGCTGCGCGCCCACGAGCTGTGGCTGCACAAGCCGCACATCCTGGAGCACTACCGGGAGCGCTTCCCCTTTATTCTGGTGGACGAATTTCAGGACACCAACGCCGTGCAGTACGCCTGGCTGCGGGTGCTGGCGGGGGAGCGCTGCTATGTCACCGCAGTCGGGGACGACGACCAGTCCATTTACGGCTGGCGCGGCGCACGCATCGAGAATATCCGCCGCTTTACCGACGAGTTCGCAAATGTGCAGACCATTCGCCTGGAGCAGAACTACCGTTCCACCAGTACCATCCTGAATGCCGCCAATGCCGTGATCGCCAACAACTTTGGGCGCATGGGCAAGGAGCTGTGGACCGACGGTGTCGAGGGCGAACCCATCAGCCTGTACGCGGCCTTTAACGAGCAGGACGAAGCGCGCTTTATCGTCGAGCGCATCGAGGACTGGGTCAAACAGGGCAACAGCTACAGCAGTTGCGCGATCCTGTACCGTTCCAACGCCCAGTCCCGGGTGCTGGAAGAGGCGCTCCTGCGCGAGGCCATCGCCTACCGCATCTACGGCGGCCAGCGCTTCTACGACCGCCTGGAGATTCGCAATGCCCTGGGCTATCTGCGCCTGATCGCCAACCCGGACGACGACGCCGCCTTCGAGCGGGTCATCAACACCCCCACCCGGGGCATCGGTGGCAAAACCGTGGACGAGATCCGCCTGTTCGCCCGGGAGCAGGGCTGCTCGCTCTGGCGCGCGGCGCACCAGATGTTGCTCAACAAGGCCATGAGCGCGCGCGCCGGCAATGCCCTGAAGGGTTTTATCGAATTGGTGGAAGCCCTGGCCGACGAGCGCGTCAACGTCGAGGAGCAGGGCCTGGATTACCTGGCCGACCGGGTGCTGGAAGGCACCGGGCTGTTGCGCTTTCACGAAAGCGAAAAAGGCGAAAAGGGTCTGGCCCGGGCAGAGAACCTACGCGAGCTGGTCAACGCCTGTGGCGCCTTCGACGCCGACGAGGCGCTGGAAACCGACCTGCTGCAGCAGTTCCTGGATACCGCCGCGCTGGATGCCGGCGAAAATCAGGCGGACGAATTTGAAGACGCTGTGCAGCTGATGACCCTGCACTCCGCCAAGGGCCTGGAGTTCCCCCGGGTGTTTATGGCGGGTATGGAAGAAAACCTGTTCCCCCACCGCATGTCCATGGAAGACCCGGATCGGCTCGAAGAGGAGCGTCGCCTGTGCTACGTGGGCCTGACCCGCGCCATGGAGCAGCTGACGCTCACCTACGCCGAAACCCGGCGCCTGTACGGCAACGAAACCTTCAATGCCCTATCGCGCTTTGTGAAGGAAATCCCGGAGAAGTATCTGCAGGAAGTGCGGGTCAAATCCCAGATCAGCCGCCCGATCAGCTTCCAGCGGGAAGCCCCGCGCGAGCGCCTGAGCGACTCGGGGGAGGACACCGGCTTTTATCTGGGCCAGCGGGTCAGTCACGGGTTGTTCGGCGAGGGCGTGATTCTGCACTTTGAAGGCAACGGCGCCGCGACCCGGGTGCAGGTCAAGTTTGAGAACGAAGGCAGCAAGTGGCTGGTGTTGCAGTACGCCAAGCTCTCACCACTCTAAACAGCCCCTACATTGGAGCGTCGAGGTCGGGTATCCCCTTTTGGGACCGTCTGCCGCCTGGATGGCGGCAGTCGAGCCCCCAGGGATGGGTTTACGGCGTGTCCCAAAAGGGGATACCCGACCTCGACTTGCACTCAGTCCTCACCCTTTGACGCGGCTAGCGCCTCGAGTAATGCGTCCATGACCTGCTCGTCATGGAGTGTAAGGTTGTTCCGGTCGAACAGGCCGAAGGCGTTATTGCCCAGGCCGCCGTTATCCCAGTAGAAAGGCAGCAGGCCGTTGGCGAAAGCCTGCTCGGTGACGTAGCGATGGTAGTAGGCGCGGGAGGCGTTGTGCAGCTCCAGGGCTTCGCCTTCAAGGTGAGTGCGCCGTACGGCGGAGTATTCACCCAGCAGCACCGGAATGCCCTGATCCACAAACTGGTGGCGCATCAATGCCATCAGGTCATCGATATGGGCCTCTTCGCCCCAGGTCGGGTTGTGGTCGGTGTCGGTGGACGAGCGATTGCCTTCGCCCCAATAGAAAAAGCGGTTGCCCCAGCTCTGGTCTTCGGGCATCAGGGCGAAGTTATAGGGGGTATAAAAGTGGACCTCCATCATCAAGCGGTCGGGCACGCTGTCTTCCGGCATGCGGGTCCACAGCTCGCTGGTGAGTTCAATATCGGTAAGCGGCCCCTGCACCACCAGGGTCCGGTAGGCGTTGCGGCCTCCGGTGGCGCGCACCGCGTCGATGAACGTCTGGAGATAGACCATCAGCGTGTCCATCTGGTCGGCGTTTTCCACATTGGGCTCATTGGTGCCGGCGAAGATCACCTTGGCATCGAAATCCCGCAAGTGGGTGGCGATCTGCTCCCAATAGGCGCGCTGGCGATCATTGATTTCATCGTCCACCTCGGCGCCGATATTGTTTTCCAGCCAGCCACCGTCCCAGTGGATATTGACCACGGCGTAGAGGTCTTCATCAACCACCATCTGCACCACATCCCGCACCCGGTTGAGCCAATCGGCATCGATTTCCGCCGTGGCCTCATCGGCGTACTGGTGCCAGGCGACCGGAATCCGGATAGCGTTAAAGCCCGCCTCCTTGACCAGCGCGATCAGCTCAGGCGTCACCTCAGGGTTGCCCCAGGCGGTCTCACCGCCAATGGCTTCCAGGGTGTTGCCGATATTCCAGCCCAGACCCATACCGGCGGCCAGGTCACTGGCGGTCGCCGTCATCCCGGCGTCGTCCGGGGGCAGGGGGTCGCTGTTGTAGTCCGGGAAAATTGACGCCACAGGCGGCTCCGTGGGCGCGCTCGAGCTGGAGCTGGAAGAGGACTGGCCATCGTCCGATACCGGTGGTGTCACCGGGGTGGAACTGCTACTGCCGCAGCCCGCCGCCAATAGAGAGGCCAGAAAAATGACCAACGGTAGAATCGAAAGCCTGCGTATCCGCATCTGCTCCTCCAGGGTTGGGCGTGAGTGGCCCATCGTTATTATCGGAGGTCTGAAATTACCACAGGATAAATTATCTGTAAAATCATATTTATCAGTGCAAATGACACCGACCTTTCCGTTTACTCAGAGCGCCGGCTCTGCTGCAACGCCCAGAGCCGGGCGTAGCGCCCGCCCTGAGCCAACAGCTGCTGATGGCTGCCTTGCTCGACCAGTTGTCCGTCGTCGAGCACCAGGATCCGATCCGCGTCGACGATGGTGGAGAGCCGGTGGGCGATCACCAGGCTGGTGTGACCGGTGGAGACTTCGCGCATGGCGTCGACGATGGCGCTTTCGGCGTTGGAATCCAGGGCCGAGGTGGCTTCGTCAAACACCAGTATGGGTGCGCCTTTGAGCAGCACCCGGGCGATGGCGATGCGCTGCTTTTCGCCACCCGAGACTTTCAGGCCGCGCTCGCCCACCAGGGTCTGGTCGCCCTCGGGCAGGCTGGCGATAAAGGCGTCCAGATTCGCCATGCGGATGGCCCGCTCGATGGCGGCGTCGTCGGCCGCCGGGTTGCCGTAGGCGATGTTCTCGCGAATGCTGGTGTTGAACAGCACCGTGTCCTGGGGCACCACCGCAATGGCCCGGCGCAGGCTGTCCTGGGTGACGGTGCGGATATCCTGATCGTCGATACGGATGCTGCCGCCATCCACATCGTAAAACCGATAAAGCAGGCGGGCGAGGGTGCTTTTACCGGCACCGGAAGCGCCGACAATGGCGACCCGCTCTCCCGGCTCGATACTCAAGGTCAGACCTTTGAGGATGGGGCGCTCGGAGTGATAGCCAAAGTGGACCCGATCAAAACGGATGGCGCCGCGGCTGACCACCAACGCCCGGGCATCCGGAGCGTCAGCGATGGCGGGTTGGCGACGCAACAGGCCGAGCATATTCTCCAGATCGGTCAGCGCCCGGCGGATTTCCCGATACACGAACCCGAGAAAGTTGAGCGGAATAAACAGCTGAATCATGTAGGCGTTGAGCATCACCAGGTCACCGATGGTCAGCTCCCGCTCAACCACACTGGCGGTGGCCATAAACATCAGGGCGGTGATGGCCAGGGCGATGATCAGCGCCTGACCGGAGTTGAGCGCCAGCAGTGACATCCGGTTTTTGAGTTTGGCCTGTTCCCAATGAGCCAGAAAGTCGTCGTAGGTCCTGGCCTCAAAACGCTCGTTGTTGAAGTATTTGACCGTCTCATAGTTGAGCAGGCTGTCCACCGCCCGGGTGTTGGTGGAGGAGTCCGCCTGATTGGCGGCGCGCACAAAGCGGTTGCGCCATTCCGTGGTGATGACGGTAAACAGGATATACACCACCACGGCGACCAGCACGATCAGGGAATACCAAGGGGAGAAGGCATAGGCAAAAATCGCCGCAACCATGGCGATCTCGAACAGGGTCGGGACGATATTGAACATCAGAAAGCGCATCAGGAAGCTGATGCCGCTGGTGCCGCGCTCAATGTCCCGGCTGACGCCGCCGGTCTGGCGGTTGAGGTGAAAGCCCAGCTCCAGATTGTGCAGGTGTTTGAACACCCGCAGCCCGATGCGGCGCATGGCGTGTTCGGTCACGCGACTGAAGATGGCGTCGCGCAGCTCGCCGAAAAACACCCCACCAAAGCGCAACAACCCGTAGAACAACAGAAAGGCCACCGGCAAAACCACCTCCGGCTGCAGACTCCGATCCACACCGTCGACGATGTGTTTGAGTGCCCAGGGCATGGTCAGGGCGGCGCCCTTAGCGGCCAGGAGTGCCAGCAGTGCGAGCATCACCCGGCCCTTGAACTCCCACAGGTAGGGCCAGAGGTAACCCACGACTTCTCTCAGGTTAAGGCGGGGCACCTGAGGGTCCCGGGACGCGGGCGGGTAACGGCGGCTATATCCTCGCATGGGACAGACACTGGCTCCTGACGGAAAAGCTGCTAGCTTAACAGGAAGCATCAACGCTTCGGTGAAATGATCAACCCCGCAGTGGCAGCCCTGACCCAACAGAGGAGAGCGCCATGAGAAGCATCCCGTCACTGATCGTATGTTCGATCCTTGTCCTCGCCGCCTGCGGCAATCAGGCATCCGAGGAGCCCGCACGCGCGTCCACCGACAGCCGCTGGCAGGCCCCAACGCGGGTCGCGGAGGGTCCGGCAAGCACGGGCCCATGGCGAATGAACGACTCTGAATTTCACTATCTCGATGACGCCACGGTAGCCCTGCTGGACGACAACGAGCTGGTCGTCGTCTGGGCCGACAACGAGCGTCAGACACTGTATCTGCAACGCTATGACGCCGACAATCAACCCCGCTTCGACGACCCGGTGAGCATTTCCCGCAGCCCTTCCGTGTTCTCCTGGCTCCCCAGGGTCGCCTTTACCGACGACGACCACATCTACGTCCTGTGGGAGGAAATCGTGTTTTCCGGCGGCTCTCACGGCGGAGACATCTTTTTTGCCCGCTCACGCGACGGTGGCCGCAGCTTTGACGAGCCTTTGAACCTGTCGCGCACCCCCGAGGGAGCCGGCAAAGGCCGACTGACGGAAAACCGCTGGGATAACGGTAGCCTGGACCTCAGGGTTGCCGCCAACGGCGACCTCCTGGCGGCCTGGAGCACCTACGAGGGCGGTCTCTACTTTCGCCGCTCGGTCGATCAGGGGCAGCGCTTTTTGCCCAGGGTCACCGTCAGTGCGTCTGAACAGTACCCCGCCAGAGCGCCAGCCCTGGCGGAGGGCCCGGATGGCACCTACTATCTGGCCTGGGCTGTGGGAGAGGACCCTGGTGCCGACCTGCGCCTCGCGCGCTCCGGCAATCAGGGTGAAACCTTTGGCCCGCCCAGAACGCTGCTCGCTAGCGCTGGTCACTCGGATACCCCGGCCCTGGGCGTGGACAGTCGCGGCCAACTACACTTGGCCTACGCCGAAAGTCCCGATGGCCCCTTTGGCCC
Source organism: Marinimicrobium alkaliphilum (assembly GCF_003259155.1). Taxonomy (GTDB): domain Bacteria; phylum Pseudomonadota; class Gammaproteobacteria; order Pseudomonadales; family Cellvibrionaceae; genus Marinimicrobium_A; species Marinimicrobium_A alkaliphilum. The sequence continues at coordinate 291,225 of NZ_QGMQ01000005.1, read as the reverse complement.
GGCCCAGATCCATTACGCCCAGTTGAACGGCGACGGCGACGTGCTAAAGTCGCCCCGTCGCCTCAGCAATCCCGAGGACAGCACCCAATCCGGACGCGCGCCCTCTCTGGCACTGGACCCGGAGGACAGGCTGGCAATTCTTTGGGAACATCAACCCGACCCCGGCAATCGCCCCCGGGGCCTGGGCATTGTGTTTTCCCCTGACGCCGGGGAGCGACTGACGCCCATGGTCGTCATACCGGGCAGTGACGATGCTGGCGGCGGTGTCAACGGCAGCCTGCAGGGCCAGCTGGCGCGCAAGCTGAGTATGAACAGCAATGGCCAGGTCGCCGTGGTCAACAGCCATTTTTTACCCGATGACTACAGCCGGATTGTCCTGCTTCGGGGGTCGGCGCCAGACCCCTAAGCCACAATCAACGGCCATGGCGCTCGGGAATGTTGGCTTTTCTTAACCAAAAAATGCAAATATATGTGCCATAATAGCGGCAACAATGCCGTCCACGGACGAATAAGAGACACTAAGGCAACGACATGGCGAAGCACGGGTTTCCGAAGCGCAGGCAGCCATTCTATCGGTGGTTACTGACCTTATTGGCCGTTTGGGCGGCAACCGGGTATGCCAGTGATTGGCCCATCATTGATATCACCGATTTGTCGATAGCACCCGTGCGAGCGCCGGCCGAGTTTCTCGCTCGGGCCGAGCCGGCGACCTTTGATGAGGTCCGCCGGCAGGATTTTGCTCCCCTGCGCCCGCGGGATATCAACCAGGGCATCAGCGACGGCCATTACTGGATCAAAGCTCGGCTGGTCAATGACAGCACCCAGCCCCGAACGTGGTTTATTCACAACGAAACCAGCTATATCGACAACCTGGTGGTTTATGCCCGCGACAACGATCAGTCAGACTTTTCTCACACGCACCTCTCGGACCGCCAACCCTTTCACCAACGCCCTGTCGATTACCGCAATCTGACCTACCGTCACACAACACCCGCTCGCGGCCACACCGACGTGTACCTGAACGTCTACTTCGATCAAGCGGACTCCATCAGTTTGAATTTCATGCTTGCAGACGAAGACGCCTTTCACCAGCGGGTACGCGAGGAAAACCTGTTTTACGGCGCCTACTACGGCATTCTGGGGCTGCTTGTCCTGCTTGCGTTGATCGTCTACTGCCTGCTTCGACAAAGCAGTGCGCTCTACTACGCCCTCTTTTTGTTCAGCACAGGGATGTTGTGGCTACTCCTGAACGGGTTTGGCTTCCAGTACCTGTGGCCCAACAGCGTGGCACTCCACAATGAAGGCTTTCATATCGCTTTTCTGTTATTCGCCATTGCCGGATTACAGTTTTCCAAATCTTTCCTGAAAACCGAGCGCCATTTTCCCCGGACCCATCGCGCCTTTACCGTCCTCCAGTGCATCGCCCTTGCCGGTATTGGTCTGCGTCTGCTTGGCAACTACGGCATCGTGCTGCACCTGGCGTTCGGTATGTTGGCGCTGCTCGCGGTCGCGATTCCGGCCATCAGCTGGATGGCCTGGCGACGGGGCCTTCAGTACGCACGCTGGTATCTTTTTGCCTGGCTGATCTATTCCATCAGTCTGCTCGTTGCGATTACCAGTGCCTACCTGGGGTGGTTTACCTGGGGCATGGCATCGCTGAACTATCTGCAAATCGGCAGTCTGCTGGAAGCGCTGTGCCTGACTGTCGCCATGACCGAACGCCTGATGAGCCTGGAAACCGACCGGCGCGATGCCATCGCCCTGGCCCATCAGGATCCGCTGACCGGCCTGGGTAATCGACGGCTACTCCAAAAACACTACGAATCAATGCGTACGCGCTTTGCGCAGGAAGGCATACCCGTATTCCTGATCATGATCGACCTGGACTACTTCAAACAGGTCAACGATACCTACGGGCATGAAGCCGGCGACAATGTACTGCAGGAAATGGCCAAGCTCCTGCGCCAACACAGCCGCAGCGATGACGTCTGTATCCGCTACGGGGGCGAGGAGTTCGCCATGCTGCTGAGAGCCAATACCCTGGCGGACGCCGAACACATCGCGGAACGGGTTCGAGAACAGTTTGCAGACAACGCCACCCACTTTCAGGGTCAGATCATCCATCACACCTTGAGTGCGGGCATCACTGAGGTGTTATCGGATCAGGAAACACTCAGTGTCCGTGACATGATGGCCAGAGCCGATGCCGCCCTCTATCAGGGCAAAACCACCGGTCGGAACCGCACGGTCATCTATCGTGCCGAAGACCCTTCCTCCCTCGAGTCAGGCGATGGCGGTGACGCCCGGCAGAAAAAATGCTAGCGTAACGGGGACGGACTGCCCCGGCCCACGATTTCAACGAGGATACCTGTGACCCCCGACGCCAACCCCCCCCTCAAACCCTGGTGGCAACCGCGCCTGCTCGACCGGGGCGAGTGCTGGCACACCGCCATTGGCCCCTTGTCGATTTATCTGTACCGCTTCAGCAGTCAATGGCTTTTGGCCACCCAAACTCTGGGCGATGAGGCCGACCACAGCCAACTGATCAGCGAAGAAGTCCAGGAGATTCCCGAAGAGCTCAACCTCAGCCGCTATGTGTTTACCGAATCGCCCAAGGGGTTCGTTCTGCGCCCACGCACTCTGGATCGACCGCTGGTGGTGAAGACCATGCAACCGGTCCACGTCCCCCCGGGGGAGAAGGTGACCTTTTATATCAGCTCGCCGGTGACCGTCGAAATTGATCTGGTAGAGCCCGACACGATTCTCCAGGAGACGCCCGTGTTGCGCCTGTCCGACACCTGGTTCGGGCCCTCCACCCGGGTGGGTGAGCTCTGTTACGCGGCCCGCACTCATGCCCGCAACAGCCGGGCTGACGTCCCCCCCAGACCCCACCGGGTGGTGACGCCGGTCACCATTCACAACGAAGGCGAGCAGAATCTGACAATCGAAAAACTGAGTATCCCGGTACCTTATCTGGCCATTTACGGGCTCGACGATGGCACCCTCTGGAGCGACCCGGTGACCTTGGCGCACAGTGATGGCAACGCCCTCGCGGGGCTCAAGATTGACAGCCGGTTACCCGATGGCGTCAGCCCCGAACACCGTATTGCCGAGCCGCGGGTGGAGATGCCCAGGGGCAGTTTTGTGCGGGCGTTTACCAGTATTTTTTCCGATTAACACGCGCTCTAGGACAACCCCATGACCTGGTTTACCGAATTTGTCGCCTCCGAACAGTTTATGCAGTTTGTCCACGCCGGTATTCTGTTGGTGGTGGGTTTTCTGCTGGCAAGCATCGTGTCGCGCTTTGTGTTCAAGATGTTGTCGAGCCGCTTCAACACCCATCACAGCACCCTCTTTCGGCGCCTGACCTATTGGATAGTGCTTCTGCTGTTCCTGACGTCCGCGCTGCAGCAGTTGGGTTTCAGCATCGGCGTGCTTCTGGGGGCGGCGGGGGTGCTCTCGGTGGCAATCGGTTTTGCGTCCCAGACCTCGGCCTCGAACCTGATCAGCGGCCTGTTCCTGGTGGGCGAGAAGCCCTTTGAGCTGGGCGACATCATCACCATCGGCAACACCACCGGCGAAGTCCTTTCGGTCGATCTGCTCTCGGTGAAATTGCGCACCTTCGACAATCTGTTTGTGCGTATTCCCAACGAAACCCTGATCAAAACCGAAATGATCAATCTGACCCGCTTCCCCATTCGGCGCTTTGACCTGAAAGTGGGCGTGGCTTACCGGGAGAATATTGCCAAGGTGCGCGAGGTGTTGATGGCAGTGGCCGAAAAGGATCCCCTGTGTCTGGACGAACCGGCGCCACTGTTCTTATTTTTGGGCTTCGGTGACTCGTCGCTGGATATACAATTCTCCGTCTGGGCCAAACGGGAGAATTTCCGGGATCTGCGCAACACGATGCAGGAAGCGGTCAAGAATGCCTTTGACGAAGCCGGTATCGAAATTCCCTTCCCGCACCGCTCACTGTACACGGGCAGTGTCACTGACCCTTTCCCCATCCGTATTGTGACAGAAAACGGGGCCGCCACTGCGCTTGCCGAGCCACCTCATGGCGAAAGCAAAACCGAAGACTGATTACTCGGTGTCTTCTGACGGACTCTGCTCGCGACGCAGCAGAGTCACCAGGTCGGTATTGTTCAAGGGCCGGTGTATCCCGAAGCCCTGAGCGTAACCAAAGCCGAGGCCAAACACAAAAGCGCGCTGCTGGTCTGTTTCTACACCTTCCACGACAGACTCCAGTTTCAACACCCGCGCCAACTCCAGTATGGCGCGCACGATTTTCTGGTTTTTGTCGATGGTGTCAGTCTGGTTGATAAACGAGCGATCGAGTTTGATACCGTCAATCGGCAGGCGCCGCAAATAACTCAGGGACGAGTACCCGGTACCAAAATCATCCACATAAATCCGCACTCCCATGGCCTGCAGCTCGTTAAACACGGCGGCAGCTTCGTCATCGCGCTCAATCAATACACCCTCAGTAATCTCAATGGCCAGGTGCCGACCAGACAGGCCGAACTGCGCCAGAGTAATGCGGATATAGTCCACGAGATCCACCAGGAAGAACTCTTTGGGGGAGAGATTGACACTCATATAGAAATCATTGGATACCAGATTGCTGGCACGCAGATTGGCCAGTGTCCGGCAGGCGCGGGTAAGCATCTGTCGCCCCAGTTGCACAATCAGACCGCTGCTTTCAGCCACGGAAATAAATTGGGCGGGCTCAACTTCGCCCAGGTCGTCGTGGTGCCAACGTGCCAGCACTTCACAACCGACAATGCGGTTGGGGGCGACTTCAATGATGGGCTGATAGGCTGCACCCATACCCTGCCGCTGTAAAGTTTCCCGCAGCGCCTGTTCAATCGCGGAACGGTTGACCTGCTCGCACTGCATTTTTTCGTCGAAGATGACATAGCAGCCCTTGCCCCGATCTTTGGCCCGGTAGAGTGCCAGATCCGCATGGCGAATGATGTCATCCGTGTTGGTGTAGTGCGCACCCCCCAGGGCGATGCCAATACTCGACCCCAGTACCAGTTGGACGCTCTTAATCACGAACGGCTCTTGCAAAGCCGCCAGGATACGCCGAGCCAACCCGCGCAGATCCTCTTCGTTGCATGTATCTTCAATCAGCAACATGAACTCATCCCCACCAAAGCGGGACAGGGTATCTTCCGGACGCAATTGCCGCTCAATACGTTTGGCAAACTCCTGCAAGAGCGCATCGCCGACCAGGTGACCATAGCTGTCATTGATGGTTTTAAAATTGTCGATATCCATGACCATGATGGCGTAGTCAACCCGGCGACGACGCGAGCGCTTGATCAATTGATCCAGGCGGTCAATAAACACCGAGCGATTGTTTACCCCTGTCAGCTTGTCGTGAAAGGCGTTGTGATGCAGCTCGTGTTCAATGATTTTACGATCGGTAATGTCGCGGCCGTAGCCATAGAATACCGTCTCCCAATCCACCGCCACAAAGCTCCACTCGATCCAGCAGACTTCGTTGTTGGCGGTCAGACTGCGTGCTTCCAGGGTGATTTGCGGCAAGGATCGGTCGAGCAACTTTTGCAGACGCCCTTGGCAGGCTTCACGGTCGTCAGGGTGAAGGCTCTCGATAAAATAGGTACCTTCGAGCATTTCCGTGTCTTTGCGCAGGATGTGCTCTGCGGCGGGATTCACCTGTCGAAAGGTGCCATCCGGGGCGAGCGTACAGAGAATATCCGGGGAAATGGAGAAGAACTGGCGCAGCTCGGCCGTCAACTGCTGGCGGCGGTGACTCTCGCGCTGAAGACTGAGGTTCATTCGCATAAGCACGCGCGCGCGTCCACGGCTGTTGGCGAGCAGGGCGATAAAGCTGGCCAGAGAAATACTGAAAAGTATACCGGCGATCAAAAACCATTTCGGCAAGTTGGGCTCGATGCGTTGTTCAAAGGCGGGCAACGAAGAAAACCGTAGCAGCCAGTCCTGGCCACCAAAGCTGACCGACATGTCGGTATTAAACGCCGGGGTGTGCTGATCGATGTCGGGGTTGTCGTGTTGGCTGTCGTACACTCGGCGCAGGCGCTGAGGCGTTTCCGCGTCAAAAATTTCCAGGCGGTTCAGGCGCAGGCCGGGCTGGCGGAAAACGTCTTTCATCAGGCCTTCAACCCGAAAACTTCCGGACACAAAGCCTCGAATCTCGGTGGCATCCGCGTCGGTCGCGCTCAAAGGTAAAAACAGAAAGATCGTTGGGTGATACTGGCCTTCGTCATCGCGGGTCAGAATGGCGCTGGTCATTCCTATGCGGCCAGTCTCCCTTGCGTAGTCCATAGCCCGACGACGGGTCGGCTCCGAGTACATGTCGTACCCCAAGAACGCCAGGTTAGACTCGGTTTTTGGTGCGACATACACCAACGGCACATAGCGCTCACGGGGATATATTGGCCACACCCGCAACCCCTCCATCCCCCGGGCCTGCTGTTGCTGGATAAGACGTGGCAGCGCATCGGGTGTCACTTCCAGGCTGAGACCGATACCCCGAAACCCCGGAAGGTCATCCGCCAGCGCGCGGCGCTCCACATAGCCTGACCAGATCGTCTGATCAATGGCTTCCGGGGTGTCGGCCAGCGCCACGAGTGACTGCAGCGCTTGCTTGTAGGTCAGCAAGCGCTGCTCAATGGCAAACACGGCTTCACTCGCGCTGCGATCAAAACGCTGTTCGGCCGCGGCCAAGGCGCGCTGTTCGGCACTCAGCCAAAGGCCGAATACCACCGTCAACGACAACGCCAGCACCGCACAAAACGCGGCGGGGGCGGATTTCAGTTTCTTCGGGACGTACATTCGGCTATTGGCCTCCCATAGCGGGACAACACATTGAACTGAAATTCACGGGAGCCCTTGAACGGTGCGGCATGGCCACACTCACAAGCTTAGTCAATTCTGGCCGAGAGCGAATAAAAGAAGAGGTCTTCAGTGTACCACTATGTGGGATTATGCGCCACACCAATGACAAAGGCCAAGGGCTACACGATCAATGATCCCGCTATCATCAACCCTTCGACCACCTCTCTGCGAGGGTCAATTACTCATAACTGTATTCCAATTTGACGCCTATCAATTGCTTGTCATACCGGTACAGGTCGAAATTGTCATCGGCATGGGTGTACTGGTACTCCCCTTCCAGGTGCCAACGACCGGAGAGGCGATAGCGTGCGCCCAATGACAGCTGCTGCTGGGTATTGTGCCGACGCTCGTCCCGCAGTACGCCGCGCAGATCCCGCAAGCGGGTTTCGCCACTGTAGGTGGCCTCGCGCCACTGGTAGCCGCCGAGCAGGGTCCAGCTGTCGTTGAGGCGCCAGCGCGTGTCGAGCCCGACACTGATCACCGTCGGGGAGTAGCTCAGGCGGGCGGACTCGGTTTCCCGGTCGGCGCGGCTGTTGTTTTGCCAGCGCACGCTCGGTGTCAGGGTCCAGTTGCCCGGACGCAGGCGCCAACTCAGCTGCAGCTGTTGCTGCCAGCCCTGCAGATGGGCGTAACCGTCACCGGCGTCAAAGTAGCTCGCCTGGGCCGAGCCGGTCAGCCGGCTTGAGGTGAGATGCCGGTGTGCGCTGAAGGATGCCGTGTACTGGTTGATCAGCGCCGCACCATCGACCCGGGCGTGGGTCATGCGGCCGCCCCATTCGGTTGCCAAAGACCCCAGAGGCCGCTCATGGACAAACCCGGCGCCAACAAGCTCGGTATCGAAAATGTCATACTCAAAGAAATCACGGGCGTAGGCCAGGGCAAAGAGCCGGGTCCCCGCCCGGGGCTCACCACTGACGTAATGATGACCGTAGAGCAGGGCGTTGAGGTAGCTGTCGCCGGCTCCGGAGCGGCGGGCAGACAGTTCATCGGCGAGGTTAGCGGCGTTGGTGTCGTGGGCCAATCCGGCGCTGAACAGGAGTGCCTGACGCGAGGCCTGCGCCTTCGCGGAGGGTGCAGCAAGGGATTTCGCAATCAGTTGTTCCAGACGCTCGCTCGCCAGGGTCTGCAGGCGCTCGTTCGAGGTCTCCCGGGCGACCGCAAGGAAATAGCTCTGCGCTTGCGTCGGGTCGTCCTGCGCCTGGGCGATAAGGCCGAGGTTATAGCGGGCGAGGTCGCGCCAGCGCACGTCATCGGTCAGTTGTTCAAAGGCGTCGCGCGCCTCGTCCAGGCGCTCCAGCCGGTAAAGGGTAACGGCCAGGTTGTAGGTCAGGTTGGCCGAGTCATTGCCGGCGTCTTGTGCGTGTTCGAAGTACCCCAGGGCGGTTTCATAATCGCCGGCTCTGAAGGCCTCCGTTCCCTGGCGAAAAGGCGAGTTTTCGGCAACAGCCTGGGTGCCCGCACACAGTAACAGCAGGCCAATAAGGTAAGGCTTCATGGGTTTCCCCTTCTCTAGCGGTGGCCCAAAGGGTCAACGGCTGAGCGGCAAGGTCTCGATCAGCTCGTCGGTCAGGTCGTCGACATCACTGGTCAGGTCGTTGATAAGATCTTCCGGCAGGCTGTCGATGATGATGTCCGGCAGCCGGTCGAGTTCGCCCGCAGCGATGGCTTCATTGATCAGCTGGCTGAGCTCGGAGTCGGTATCCTGCAACAGACGGGTGACGACCGCCCGGACACGCTGCAGCTCCTCGGCCTCAACGCTGTCACGCTGCGGTTGAACACGGGTGCTGGGCATCGGCAGGGCAATGCGCTGAACGGCATCATCGGGGCTGTCGTCTTCGTCGACGATGGTCATGATCACATCCAGATCGTCATCCTCGGCCCACGCCAGTGGCCCGGCCAACACCGAGCTGACGACCACTAAACCTGATACCAGTAACTTGGCGTTCATGATTGTGCTCCTGAACTAAAAAACCGGGAGCGGGAGCCCGAAGGCTCCTGCGCCCCTGTGGTGAGTATTACAACAGGTCGCCGGTGATACTGCCGTTGACGCTGCCGTTGATCGTGGATTGAATGTCGGCGCTGAGATCCGCGGCCTCTTCAGCACTTTCACGGGCACTGTCGACGGTATCGCGCACCATTTCCCGGCTGTCGTCTACCAGCGTAGAGGTCAGTTCGCCGGTCAGTTCCAGGGTGGTCTCGCTGGTGACACTCACAGCACCCTCGAGCAGTTCCGCGGTTTCAACGGTATTCTCCAGCACCGCTTCGGTCGCGGCGGAGGCTGACCCGCTGAGCGCGCTGCCAAAGCGCTCGGCTTCTGCGCCGGTGCCTTCCAGGCTGGTGGCTACCGAGGCCGCCGCGTTGACCGCGTTGTCGCTGTTGAGGTCAAGCGACACACCGTCGGCGGTTTCCACCATCAGGGCGTTACTCTGCTCGGTATCGACGCTGCCGTCGGCCTCGGCGCTGGACGCCACTGACTCAGCGCTCTGCTCGGTTTCTCCGGCGGCTTCACCGCCCAGGTTAACCATCTGCTCCGCGGAGTTTTCTGTGCGGCCCTGGGCTTCATCGACCGCCGCGCGATCGACATCCACCTGGGTGCGGTTGCCCGCTGCCCCTGAGGCACTGCCTTCGGTTTGGCTATCGCGGGCTTCGGCGGCGACATCACCGCTACCCTGGCCGTTAATGTCGCTGCTGACTGACGCCGCCAGTACGGAGGTGGAGAAAGTGGCAGCAGTACCCATAATCAATGCAATCAGTGTCTTATTCATGGTCAGATCCTCGTCGTTCAGTTAGAGAGCAATCGACGATCCGGATTCAATACCCAGGTTGTTCTCCCGAGGCTCAACAGCGAGCTTCATGTGTCGCCGGCTGCTGCCCGATTGAATTTCAATCGTGACTTCGCCGCGCTCATCGCCCAGGAGGTGCAGGGGCAGGGCCAGTTCATTCGTTCCGGCGGCCAATGCCGTCTGCCAACTCAGGGTATCCGTGTCCGGATAGCCATCCAGCGCCAGATTACGGTCCAAACGGATGGTAATCGTGGCTTCAGGTAATGCCTCCTTGCTGACCAAGCGCACGTTCACAGGCCTGACTTCGTTGGGTGCCATCTGCACGACTTGAATGTCGGGCAGAGGAGCCTCGGGGGCCAGAGGTCCGTCGCCGCCAATCTGGGTGAAGAGTACGGCGGCCAAAAGTACACTGGCCGCCAATCCTCCCCAGGCGTAGGGCGCCGACGAGCGCTCTGTTCGAGGCTGTGCAGCATCCCAGGCTTGTGCCAGGGCTCGGTCGGCGAAACCTTCACTGGGCGGCGGTGCTGGCAGGGCGCGCAATAAGCGCGTCAAACGCAGCTCCTCAGCATAGTCCCGGCAGTTTGCGCAGTCCCGCAGGTGCGCAACCAGCGCCTGATCGGCGGCGAGCGCTTGCGGGTCGCTGGCAGTATCCAGCCGGGATTTAGCGTCTACACAGTTCATGGTTTCGTCTCCTTGCTCACTGACACGAGCGAGAGGGCTAAAAGGTTCCAGCCATTAAAAATTTTTTTAAGTGGGCGCGGGCCCGATGCAGCCGGGACTTCACCGTACCCACGTTCAACTCCAGAATATCCGCGACCTCCAGCGCTGTATAGCCCTCGACGTCGTGCAACAGCACAACGTCGCGCTGGCCCTCGTCGAGCTGGGCCAAGCCCTTGAGCAGAGCCCGTTGATCCTCCATCTGCCCGAGCGGGTCGCGCTGATCCTGGGCCCGTGCCACCGGCGACGAGAGGGCATCCTCGTCCGGCGTCCAGACCTCGTGCTCATAGGCCACAGGCCCATTGCGTTGGCGGCGGTAGAGGTCGACGTAACGGTTGTAGAGGATTTTGATCAGCCAGGGGCGCAACATGTCGACGCGCTGTAACTCATCTACCCGGGTGGCCAGGCGCGTAAGAATATCCTGGACAAGGTCTTCCGCATCGCTGCTCGACTGGGTCCAGCGATAGGCCATGCGGTACATGAGTTCGACGTGAGGGCGCAGCAGCTCGGTAAACACATCCTGCTGACGCTTACCCCGGCGAAAGAAATCGACAATGCCAGACACAGATAAGAACCTACTCTAGAGTGGGTATGGGGGCCGTTAACATAGCAACAGGGCGCCTGGCGTGCAAATTCACATCACGAAAATCGCGATTCAATCACAGATTGCTATACTTACACCCTGACTGATCAGGAGTTCATCATGAAACACCTCCATATCGACATCGTTTCCGATATTGCCTGCCCTTGGTGTGCGATCGGTTATGCCCGACTCGAGCAGGCCAAAAAGACGCTGGCCAATGAAATCGCATTCACTGAACAGTGGCGCGCCTTCGAATTGAATCCGGACGATAACGCCGAGCCCGAGCCGATTCTGCCCGCACTCGCGCGCAAGTACGGTCGACCGGAAACCGAGATGCAATCGGCGCAAGCGGATATGATGGCGATTGCCAAAGACCTCGGGATCGACTTCAGCAGGATGCAGGAGCGCTACACCTGCAATACCTTTGATGCCCATCGACTGGTGAAGTGGGCCGCGACCCGGGACAAGGCGACCGCCATGAAAAAAGCGCTTTTCGATGCCTACTTTGGACGCGCAGAAGATGTGTCGAAAGCCGGCGTGCTGATCGGTTGTGCGAAAGCGGCGGGACTGGATGCGGATGAGGCCGAACGGATACTCGGCAGCGATGAGTTTGCCCAGGCGGTGGTCGATGAAGAGCAGACCTATCAACGCGCCGGCGTCACGGCGGTGCCCGGTTTTATTGTCAACGAGAAGTATCTGATTTCAGGCGCGCAAGACACGGACACACTGGTCGATGCCTTTCGCACCATTGCCGATGAAAAAGCCGATACCCAGGTGTGATTATTGGTCGTACGGGTACTCGTCGGCGAGCAACACATAGAGTACGTGATCGATAGGGCGCCCGTGCAGATCTTCCCGTTGGTGCAGATGTTTGTCGAGGCGGAAGCCGAGACGCTCAGGCACCGCACGGCTTTTGTGGTTGTCCACGGCGCAGGAGACTTCGATCCGATGCAGTCGATGGCGGGTAAAGCCCCGATAGGCAAGCAGGTTCAAGGCATGAGTCATCACGCCCTGACCGGTATTTGACTGAGCCAGCCAGTAACCCACTTCGCCCACCCGTGTGCACGCATCAATGCGATGAAAACCGCATACACCCAAAAGCTGTTCGCGATGGGTGATGCCGAAGTGCACGGATCGGCCAGCGCTGTACTCTTCTTCAATCGCGGACAAAAACTTCGCCGTCTCATCAACGGAGGTCGTGCTATCCACCCAGGGTAGCCATTCGCGCAGAAATGTCCGGTTGCCGTCCACCAGCGCAAAAAGGGCGTCCCGGTCCTGCGCGCGCAGACGCTGGAGCGTTACCTGCTCGAGAATCACGACTCGGTCCCCAGGGGAACGACCCGCAAACCCGGCGCAGGTTTGAGCAGGGCCTTGACCAGATAACGATAGATGTCCTTGTCCAGCAGGGCCGGCTGGCTGTCGAGCAATTTCAAGTCGGCGAGCTGCGGTTCACCCACGCCTTCTTCGCTCGCCACCAGACACCAGTTGTCGATGATAAAAGCCGAGTAGCGATCGCTGTTGTCAGCGTGCTCGATCAGCGCCACCGGCCCGGCGTAGGGCCAGGCCTTGAGTGCCACCTTACCGAGCGCGTCCATCAATGCGGTGTTGTGCTGCAACACCGACCAGTCGCCGGTACACAAACCCCTGCAGCGTTTGAGCTGCCGTCCCATACAGGCGGAACCCGGTTTTGCGGGGCTGACCATCACGTGATCGCACAGACCGCGCTCGCGGCCGATGGCCGCCAGAGTTTCGCGCGCCTTTTGGGGCGCGGGGAAAAGTCCGTACAGGCGCTGACTGCGATCGGCCTGATTGACCGTACAGACTTCCGGACGCAGTACACCCTGTTCATCTTCGCGCAGTTGCAGGGTGTGCAACTGACTCACCCGACGCAGACGGCGGTTGAACAGCGGCTGCCGGGCTTTGATCTCCCGCGCTTCCAACAATAGCGCGCTCAACTCACCGGTGGTCTGGGTCACGCGCACGTCGCGCACCTGTTGGCACAGGTTCATCTCCCGTGCGGTGGCGTGATCGGCGGTGAAATGGGAGAGCACCCGCTTGCGTACATCCACGCTCTTACCCACGTACAGCAGACTCCTGCCTTCACCGTAAAAATGATACACCCCGGGGGCACTGGGCAGCGCGTCGAGCACGGCAATGTCCAGACCGGGAGGCAGGCTGGGGCGACGGGTCTGGTTCTGAATCGCTCGCGCAAAGTCTTCCGCCGGTTTGTCATTCCGCGCGCGACAGATAAAGGTCCAGGTGGCGCGGGCATCGGCCAGCGCCCGGTGACGGCTGTCCACCGGAATGCCGAAACGCTGGATGATTTTTTCAAGACTGTGGCGGGCCTCTTCCGGGTAGAGCGCACGCGAAAGTTTGACCGTACACAAGAGTTCCTGATTGAGCGCGAAGCCCAGATTGCCAAAGGCATTGCGCAGGAAACCGTAATCGAAGCGGACGTTGTGGGCGACAAACACCTTGCCTTCCAGGCGCAGGAAAATCTCTTTCGCCACCTGTTCAAAGCGGGGCGCGTCCGCCACCATGGCGTCGGTAATACCGGTAAAGCGCTGAATCGTATAGGGAATGGGGATCTGGGGATTGATCAGGGTACTCCACTCGCGCACACCCTCGGCATCCACCTCGACAATGCCGATCTCGGTGATCCGGTCCCGGGTGACACTGCCGCCGGTGGTTTCGATATCGACGATGGCCAAAGGGCGGTCCAAGCCGGGAAGCAATGACGGCGCAGGCAGCTCGGGGTCAGAAGTTGAGGTCACGGGCTCTCCAAAAATTTTTGTGCGCCGCTTCAATCATTTCGCCTTGGCGCTCACTCAACACTATACCGTCCTCGCCCGGCGGTGGCGATTCAGGATCCCTATCCGCGGAACGCGTCCCAGTATGGCGGGTCGCCGAAGTACCCCGCGATAAAGTCGACGAAGGCACGCACTTTGGTGGCGAGCATGCGCCGGTGGGCGTAGACGGCGTAAAGGGCCAGGGGTTCAGGCTCGTGCTCGGGCAAGAGCACCCGGAGTCGCCCGGCCTCGATCGCCGGGCCGACAATAAAGGTGGGCTGCAAAACCAGGCCTGCGTCGGCCTCGGCCAGGCGGGTGAGGACATCGCCGTTGTTGGTCACCAGTCCCGCTTGCTCGTCGGTCTCCGACGCCAACCATTTGAGTAGCGGCTCGCTCTCGTCCATATAACTGTAGCGCAGAAAGCGGTGTGCCTTGAGCGCGGCGAGGCTGTCCGGGGTTCCCCGGGCCGCCAGATAGGCGGGGGAGGCGCAGAGTACCATGCGCACCGGTGCGATGCGCTTGGCCACCAACGACGAGCTTTGCAGGCGACCGATGCGCAAAGCGATATCGAAGCCCTCGTCAACGATATCCACTTTGCGGTCGTTGAGCTGCAAGTCGATCTCAATGCCCGGATAAGTCTGCTGAAAATCCGCCAGTAGCGGCCCCAGATGCAAAGCCGCGAAAGACACCGGCGCACTGATGCGCAGGCGCCCACGGGCCTGATGCTGCCAGTTGCTCAACTGGCCTTCCACAGCCTCCAGTTCCTCCAACAGCTGGCGCGCCCGAAGGTGATAAGCGGTGCCCGCTTCGGTCAGATGCAGCTGGCGGGTGGTGCGGTTAAGCAGGCGCACACCCAGATGCCCTTCGAGCTGCCCCACATATTTGCTGACCAATTGGGTGGAAATTCCCAAGCGCTCGGAGGCGCGGGTAAAGGAGCCTTCGGCCACCACGGTGACAAAGGCGCGCATCGCGGTAAAACGGTCCATGGTAAGCCCCAGGTATTCAACAACACCGGATTATCAACATGCCGTTGCTAATAATGCAACAGAGAGCACCTTATTCTCCTAAATTATTGATAGTAATCTGGCCCTGTCAAGTAAACACAACCATCACTTATTTGGAGGCCTCCCATGTCACACACACTGATCAAGAAAGTTCTGCAATCCGACGCCGGTTTTGGCGCCCTGCTGCTGCGGATACCGGTGGGCATTATTCTCGCCGCCCACGGCGCGCAAAAACTCTTTGGCTGGTTTGGCGGCCATGGCCTGGAAGGCACCGGGCAATGGATGGCGAGCATCGGCTTGCAACCGGGCCTCCTGATGGCTCTGCTGGCGGGCAGCGCCGAGTTCTTTGGCGGTCTGGCGCTGGTGTTTGGCCTGCTCACCCGCCCGGCGGCGCTGGTGTCGGCCTTTACCATGGTGGTGGCAATTTTCAGCGTGCACATTGGCCACGGGCTGTTTATCGCCAATAATGGTTATGAGTTTGCGCTCAGCCTGCTCGCCGCCACCGCCGCCCTGACACTGCTGGGAGCAGGGCGCCTGTCACTGGATCGCGTGATCGCCGAGCGCATTTAACGGATAAACCGGAGGTAGCATCGTGACTGCGACACCCAACATTCTCTATATCTCCCACGGCGGTGGTCCGCTGCCGCTGCTGGGGGACCCGGATCACAGCGAACTGGTGACGCAGTTGCGCGGACTGGGGGAGCGCCTGCCCCGGCCCTCGGCCATTGTTGTGGTCAGTGCCCACTGGGAGGAACAGGCGCCAACCGTGACCAGTGGCGCGCAACCGTCGCTGATCTACGACTATTACGGCTTTCCGCCCGAATCCTACGAGATCCAGTACCCCAGCCCCGGTGCGCCCGCGCTGGCCGCCCAGGTGCATCAGGCGCTGGGTCAAGCGGGACTGGAGGCCGTGCAAGACTCTGAGCGCGGTTTTGATCACGGGCTGTTTGTCCCCCTCAAGCTGATGTTTCCGGCAGCGGATATCCCCTGCATCCAACTGTCGCTGCTCAAGTCCCTGGATCCGGCGGCCCATATCGCCCTGGGGCAGGCCCTGCAATCCCTGGAGTGGGAGAATCTGCTGGTGATCGGCTCGGGCTTTTCCTTCCACAATATGCGCGCCTTTTTTGAGCCGGCCACGGCGCAGAGTGATGCGCGCAATAAAGCCTTTGAGGATTGGTTGACCGAGACTCTGAGCAACCCTGCCTTGAGCGAAGCCGAAAGAGCGCAGCGCTTGGTAAACTGGAGCGACGCCCCCGAAGCCCGCTACTGCCACCCGCGCGAAGAGCACCTGCTGCCCCTGCATGCCTGCTACGGCCTGGCGCAGCGGCCGGCGGATGAGCAAGAATCGATTCGGGTATTGGGAAAACGGGCGGGGATGTTTTATTGGCGGGGTTACCAGGACTAGGCCCGTTCGGCGGCCGCCGGGGGGCGAACGTGGCGCTGGAGGATCCGGCGCGCCTCGCGCTGCACCTCGGGACGCGAGCGCCAACCCCAGAGTACTTCCCGGGCATGGCGGCTGGCGGCGGTCAGGTCGACCATCGGCGCCGGGTAGTCATGGTCCAGGCGGAAGGCGTACAACTGCTCTTCCATCGGGGTCAGGAGCGAAGGGTCATGAATCAGGGGAACGGGCAGGGCGGCCAGCTCGGGCACCCACTGACGGATAAAGTCGCCGTCGGGGTCGCGCTCCTGAGCCTGTTTGGTGGGGTTATAAAGCCGAATGGTGTGGGTGCCGATCACACCCGCCTGCATTTGCAGTTGGGGGTAGTGAATGCCCGGTTCAAAATCCAGAAACACCTGAGCCAGGTGGTTGGCGCCCACTCGCCAATCGATCCAGAGTAAATGACACAAAAAACTCACCAGCAACGCGCGCATACGAAAGTTGATATAGCCGGTGGCATTCAGGCAACGCATACAGGCATCCACCAGCGGGAAGCCGGTGTGTCCGGTCTGCCAGCGCTGCAGATCCTCGGCCACCCGGGCGTCGGTGCGGTAGGGAAAGTCGTCATAGGCCCGATTCACCGGCCGATGCTCCTGAACACACTCGCTCTCGAACTTCTGCATAAAGTGACTGCGCCAACGCACACGATCGGCAAAAGCCTGTAGGGGCGAACGCCAGTGGGGCTGTTCCTGCTGGACGCGCGTGCGCTGGTAAACGGTCCGCGCGCTGATATTGCCCCAGGCCAGATAAGGCGACAGGCGCGAGCACCCGCGTCGACTGGCGGAGGGGCTGGAAATGCTTTTGCGGTAGGCGAGGCCGCGCTCAGTCAGGAAGGACTCCAACGTACGCCGGGCGGCACTTTCGCCCCCGGGTTGCATCAGCGGATCCGGTCGCTGCCAATCCGGAGGCGGCGCGTAATGCCAGGCATCGTCCAGCAACACCGGGCGCAGGGCTGCCCAATCCGGCTCCGCCAGCGGCGCAGCCATCGTGGCAAGCCATTGGCGCTCCCAGCCGGTGCGGTTCACCGCGCCACGCACAATACCGTCGGTGGGAAACTCGCGCCAATCAACGGCCTGATCTCGACACCAGCGCGCCACGGCTTGGTCCCGCGCGAAGGTGATGCCCAGCCCCACCTCCTGATGACTGACCAGCGAGCGAATCCGATACGCCGATTGCAGCCGGCTCAGCACTTCCGGCACTTCGCCCTCAACCACCTGAACCCGCACCCCGGTAGGCGCCAACGCCTTGTTCATCGCCGCCAAGGACTCCCAGATAAAGCGCCAGTGGCGCAAGCTGTAATGGCCATCGGCCACCAAGCTTGGCTCGACCACATAGAGCAACAGGCAGGGCGTCGGCTGACGACTGGCCCAAGCCAACGGCTCATGATCGCGCAGACGCAGGTCACGCTTGAACCAAACGACAGTAATATCCGTGCGCGCCGGAGAGGTGCTGGGCATAGTCAGTCAGTGCGTAAGAAATGGGGTAGAAGATACGGAGGGGGAGGGGGTTTGGACGCTTCACACGTCCACGGGACACGGTTGGCCGTAAGTGTTCAACTGTCGTATATTGAATATCTTGAATCCACCCTGCCGGACGCACATCCCCATGCCCCATGAAACCCTCCGCATCCGCGGCGCGCGCCAGAACAACCTGAAGAACCTGGACCTGGATATCCCCCTGGGGGAGATGGTTGTGGTCACCGGGGTGAGCGGCTCGGGTAAGTCCACCCTGGCTTTTGATACGATCTACGCCGAGGGTCAACGCCGCTATGTGGAGACCTTCTCGGCCTACGCCCGGCAGTTTCTGGACCGCATGGACAAACCCGCGGTGGACAGCATCGACGGTATTCCTCCGGCGATCGCCATCGAACAGAGCAACACGGTGCGCACCTCCCGCTCCACGGTCGGCACCATGACCGAGCTGAACGACTACCTGAAGTTGCTCTTTGCCCGCCTGGCGCGGCTCTACTGCCACGGCTGCGGCCGTGAGGTGACCAGCGATACCGCCCAGGGCGTGGTGGCGGCGCTTTATGCCGACTGGCCCGCCGGGCAGCGGCTGATGGTGTGCCTGCCCATCAATGTGCCGGAAAAACTCAGCGACGACGAAGTGCTGCAACTGCTCAACCAGCAGGGCTACGCCCGCATGCATAGCCGCGACGGCAGCCGGGTGGAAGTGGTGCAGGACCGGCTCAAGCTCACCGAAGACAATCGTGGTCGCCTGACCGAAGCGGTGGAAGCCGCCCTGCATTACGGCAAGGGCCATGCACGGGTCTACCCGCTCAACGACGAACGGGAAGCCGGGCACCCGGCGCGCTTTTCCAGCCACCACCACTGCGCCCACTGCGACATCGACTACCCGGCCCCCAACCCCAGTCAGTTTTCCTTCAACTCGCCCCTGGGCGCCTGCGAAAGCTGTAAAGGCTTTGGCCGCATCATCGGCGTCGACTACGGCCTGGTGATCCCGGACGAGCGCCTGAGCCTGAAAGACGGCGCCATCAAGCCGATTCAGACGCCATCCTATAAAGAAGTGCAACACGACCTGCTGCGCTACGCCAAAAAACGCGGCATTCCCATCACCAAACCCTGGGCCGAACTCACCGAAGAACAGCAGCGCTGGGTCATCGACGGGGAGGGCGACTGGGACAAAGGCGTCTGGTACGGCATCCGCGAATTCTTCGACTGGCTCGAAAGCAAGTCCTACAAAATGCACATCCGCGTGCTGCTCTCAAAATACCGCGCCTACACCCCCTGCGGGGACTGCGGCGGCGCGCGCCTGAAATTTTCCTCGATGTGGTGGCGCACCGGCAGCCTGGAGGCCGCCAAGACCGCACTCGGCGAGCGCGCCCGCTTCGTGCCCGTAGGCTCGCAGCTACCAAAGCAAACCTTCGACCAGCTACCCGGCCTGAACATCGCCGACGTCATGCAACTGCCCCTGACCCGCTGCGCCGACTTCTTCGAACACCTCAACAGCGCCCAAACCGACGAACCCACCCAACTGCTGCTCGAAGAAATCCGCTCGCGCCTCGGCTACCTGTGCGAAGTCGGCCTCGACTACCTGACCCTCGACCGCCAATCCCGCACCCTCAGCGGCGGCGAAGTCCAACGCATCAACCTCACCACCGCCCTGGGCACCTCCCTGGTCAACACCCTGTTCGTCCTCGACGAACCCAGCACCGGCCTCCACCCGCGCGACATCGACCGACTGATCAAAGTCCTCCACCGCCTCCGCGACGCCGGCAACTCCCTGCTGGTCGTGGAACACGACCCCCAGGTCATCCTCGCCGCCGACCGCATCCTCGACATCGGCCCCGGCCCGGGCCGCAACGGCGGCAACATCGAATTCTTCGGCACACCCAAAGCCCTGCTCAAACGCAAAACCAACCTGACCGCGCGCTACCTGAACGGATCTGAGCAAGTGGCCGCTAACCACGAGCCGGGTTCGGGTATTGCTGTCCGGGACCGTGCGCAGCAAGGAAGCTGCGCTCGAGCCTACACGGACGTATCCACGGCGAGTCCCGGACAGCAATACCCGAACCCGGCGTCCCAATCCGAAGCACCAACGAGCCAGCAGGCCATCACCATCAAGGGCGCCCGCGAGCACAACCTGAAAAACCTGGATGTGCGCATCCCCCTGGGCCAACTGGTGTGCCTCACCGGCGTCAGCGGCTCCGGCAAATCCACCCTCATGCGCCAAATCCTCTACCCCGCCATCCTCAAACACCACGGCCAACAGACCGAGGCGCCGGGGGAACACCACAGCATTGAAGGCCTCGAACACATCGACCGCGCCGTCATGGTCGACCAAAGCCCCATCGGCAAAACCACCCGCTCCACCCCGGCCACCTACGTGGGCGCCTTCGACGCCATCCGCAAACTCTTTGTGGCCACACCGCTGGCCAAAGAGCGGGGCTACACCCCGGGCACCTTCAGCTTCAACTCCGGCAACGGCCGCTGCCCCACCTGCCAGGGCAACGGCTTTGAGCATGTGGAAATGCAGTTTTTGAGCGACGTGTACCTGCGCTGCCCGGACTGCGACGGCAAACGCTTTCGCAATGAAATCCTGGAAGTGAAGCTGCTGCAGGACGCCGACGACGGCCACAAGGCCCCGTCCATCGCCGACGCCCTGGCCATGACCGTGGCCGAAGCCCTGGAATTTTTCCGGGAACAACCCGAGGTACAACGCAGCCTGCAACCCCTGGCCGACGTGGGCCTGGACTATGTACAACTGGGCCAGGCCGTACCCACATTGAGCGGCGGCGAAGCCCAACGCCTGAAACTGGCCGGCCATCTGGCACAGACCGCCAGCAAAACCAAAGGCAAAGAAGAACACATTCTGTTCCTGTTCGACGAGCCCACCACCGGTCTGCACTTTGCCGATATCGCCACCCTGATGGGCGCCTTCCGCCAACTGCAGGCGGCCGGGCATTCGCTGCTGGTGATCGAGCACAACCTGGACGTCATGCGCGGCGCCGACTGGCTGATCGATATCGGTCCGGAAGGGGGGGATAACGGCGGCGAGTTATTGGCCGAAGGCACGCCGGCGCAGATCATGGTCCAGAAAAAAGGCTACACCGCTCAGGCCCTGCGCGATTACGACCAGGCCCTGACCCAAGGTGGCGCCGTGGCCGAAGCGGCCGCCAGCTACGCGGCAAAACCCAAACGCAAAAGCGATAACGTGATCAGTGTTCACCATGCCCGCGAGCACAATCTGAAAAATATCGACGTCACCATTCCGCGCGACAAACTCACGGTCATCTCCGGCGTCAGCGGCAGCGGCAAAAGCACGCTGGCTTTCGATCTGATTTTTGGTGAAGGCCAGCGCCGCTACCTGGAATCTCTCAACGCCTACGCCCGGCAGTTTGTACAACCCTCAGCCCGGCCGGACGTGGACGCCATCTACGGCATCCCTCCGGCCGTGGCCATCGAGCAGCGCACCAGCCGGGGCGGGCGCAAAAGTACCCTGGCGACCCTGACCGAGATCTACCACTACCTGCGCCTGCTCTACGTCAAGCTGGGCACCCAGCACTGTCCCAGCTGCGACGTGCCCATTGAGCCACAAACCCCCGCGGCCATTCTGGCACGCCTGCACAAAGACTATCGCGGACGCGAAGTCACTCTGCTCGCCCCGATGGTAGTGGCGCGCAAAGGTATTTACCGGGAACTGGCCGAATGGGCCGCCGGGCGCGGCTATCCGCACCTGCGGGTCGACGGCGACTACCAGCCCACCGACGACTGGCCCAAGCTGGATCGCTACAAAGAACACGATATCGAGCTGCCGTTGTTGAATGTAAAAGTCTCGCCCGACAACGAGCGCTCGCTGAGCGAAGGGCTGGAACAGGCACTGAGCCTGGGCAACGGTCTGGTGATAGTGGCCCCAGTAGACAAACGCACCGGCAAAGCCAACGCCAGCCAGGAGCGGCTCTTCTCCACCCAGCGCGCCTGCCCCAGTTGCGGCACCGGCTTTGACGAGCTGGACCCGCGCCTGTTCTCCTACAACTCCAAACACGGCTGGTGCGGTAGCTGCTTCGGCACCGGCAACAAAATCAAAGGCTTTGACGAAGAACAAACCGGTGAAGAAAAAACCTGGTTGCCCGAAGACGACGACAACACCGAAAAGGTCTGCCCCAGCTGCGACGGCCAACGGCTCAATCCTACCGCTCTGGCGGTCCGTTTTCGCGACCGTTCC
This sequence comes from Marinimicrobium alkaliphilum, assembly GCF_003259155.1. Taxonomy (GTDB): domain Bacteria; phylum Pseudomonadota; class Gammaproteobacteria; order Pseudomonadales; family Cellvibrionaceae; genus Marinimicrobium_A; species Marinimicrobium_A alkaliphilum. The sequence goes on along the minus strand of NZ_QGMQ01000005.1, from coordinate 269,338 downwards.
ATCGCCCAACTGGCGGCCCTGCCGGTAGACGACGCCGAAAAGTGGGTGGGCACCCTCAAGCTCAACACCAAAGAGCAGGCCATCGCCCGGGACCTGCTGGCAGAAATGCACAGCCGCCTGCAGTTCCTGCAAAAAGTCGGGCTCAACTATTTAAGCCTGGACCGCGCTGCGCCCACCTTAAGCGGTGGCGAAGCGCAACGCATTCGCCTGGCCGCGCAACTGGGTTCCAGCCTGCAAGGCGTCTGCTACGTGCTCGACGAACCCACCATCGGCTTGCACACCCGGGACAACCGCCGACTGATTGAAACCCTGCGCGAGCTGCAACAACAGGGCAACACCGTGGTGGTGGTCGAACACGACGAAGACACCATCCGCGAAGCCGACCACCTGATCGACATGGGCCCGCGCGCCGGCGTCAACGGCGGCGAAGTCGTGGCCTTCGGCAGCCTGAAACAGGTCATGGGCAACAAGCGCTCCCTCACCGGACAGATGCTCTCCGAACCCCTGCGCCACCCCATGCCCGACCTGCGCAACACCGACATGCGTGCGCTATGGGACAAAGAAAGCCTGCACATCGAAGGCGCCCACCAGAACAACCTGCGCACCATCGACGTGAGCGTACCCCTGCACCAACTGGTGGCCATCAGCGGCGTCAGTGGCAGCGGCAAAAGCACCCTGATCCGCGGCGTGCTCTACCCCAACCTGAAACAGGCCATCGCCCAAAAGCGCAAAGGCAAACACAAATGGCAGGGCGCCGAGCAGATCACCGGTTGGGAAGGCATCGACCGCATTCTGGAAGTGGACCAGACCCCCATCGGCAAAACCCCGCGCTCCTGCCCGGCCACCTACATCGGCATCTGGGACACCATCCGCAAACTCTACGCCGGCACCGTGGACGCCCGGCTGCGCGGCTACACCCCCGCGCGTTTCTCGTTCAACGCCGGCGACGGACGTTGCGGCGCCTGCGGCGGGCAGGGCGAACAGAAAATCGAAATGAACTTCCTCCCGGACGTGCGCGTACCCTGCGACGTCTGCCACGGCTGGCGCTTCAACGACGAAACCCTGAGCGTCACCTACAAAGACAAACACATCGGCGAAGTCCTGGCCATGAACATCGACGAAGCCGTCGACTTCCTCGCCCCCATCACCAAAGTCCACCACGCCCTGCGCCTGCTGCAAGACGTCGGCCTGGGCTACCTCACCCTGGGCCAACAAAGCCCCACCCTCAGCGGCGGCGAAGCCCAACGCATCAAACTGGTCGCAGAACTCGCCAAAGCCAACATGACCCCGGAAGACAACAAAGGCCGACGGTCAGCCCACAACCTCTACGTTCTGGACGAACCCACCGTGGGCCTGCACATGGCAGACGTGGACAAGCTGCTGCGCGTATTGCACCGGTTGGTGGATGCAGGTAACTCGGTGTTGGTGATCGAACACAACCTGGATGTGATTGCCGAGGCGGATTGGGTGATTGATATGGGGCCGGAGGGGGGCTCGGGCGGCGGCAAGGTCGTGGCTCAAGGAAGGCCGGAAACCATCACCAAACGCAAGCGGTCGCATACTGGGAAATACCTAGCGGAGATTCTGGAGTAATCGTCGGATTACGGCTTCGCCTAATCCGACCTACTCAAACAATAGCACAACGTTTCCCGAAGAGCCTCGATATCTCCAGTAGGTCGGATTAGCCCCGAGAGGGGCGTAATCCGACAAAACGCTCATCGCCTACAACACCGGCGCTCGAAGCGCGGGCAGGTAAACCACAACCTGAACAACAAACATTAATAACACTACAACAAAAAAGTAGGCTAGATCACCGAATCGACGCGCCTTTGTGGTTTCCATACGCATTCGAGAATACAAGTAGCCAACCATGAAAATTAGCAAAGCCACTGACAACCATGGCCGGAAAAGTGGGATCGTCAAAAGCGCCAAAGATAGAACAATCGCTGCCACCCTGGCGAGGAATAGTGCGCTGCGACCAAGCCAACGAGCTATAGGGAAGCTAGTAGACATGCTGTGCCCCTAATTAATGAACAGGGTTAATGACCCGTGCTCGCCCACGAACCTTTGTCGTCGCTACCTGTCCTCCGGATACATCAACATGCTTACGCTCGAGGACGGTCTCCGAACGGCCCTCACCATCAATAAAGCTAACGGCAACATCAGCCTTGCCAGATCCAATGATGGTTCCCTTAACCTCTACCTCAATGTACTTTCCACGTACATTTTCAAGAGAAAACTTTTTAAATTCTTCAGGGGTGACTTTTATGGGTCCGGTGTGCGCGGTACCGTAAATAAATGTCCCATTATTTCCGCCAGCCGAAAGGTAATCGACCACTCCGTACGTTCTGTGGGGTTTACCTGCGGTTGAGTTGACTTGAATGTAAGAGCCTGAGAAGGCATTTAACCCGAAACCTGTTTTTGGAATCCCTATCCCCAATCCATCTATTTTCACGATAACTTCCATCATTCACTCCTTTCATCGGTAAACTTCGATGCCGCACCCATCACAAGATGGCTGCGCATATTCCTTCGATTAACCTCGACAATTCTTCCACAACTGGCCCTTCAAGTGAATAAAAGCCAGAAAAGAATGTGGCGCATATCACAATTTCTCAAGCCTTTGACGCATATATCTACACAAATCCGCTTCCTTTCAATTAGAGCCTGGGCTTCATCGACCACCTGTAGATGAGGGCTCCCCGGCCCTGAGTCCGCCAAAGCCGACAGGACCTTCTTCCGGAGCTAGACGTCGTGCACGTCCTGATCGGCTGTAAACTCAGCGGGCAAGCCTCCTTCTTTACTGATACGGATGAGATTTTCGAGTATATTAGCCGAATGAATTGCGATATTTTATCCACCCAGAACGGTTCGAACTCTGTCTAGCCCGTTGTCGCATGATAGTCTTGGGATATTGAAAGACTTTCGAGAATAGCACTTAACTCGCGATCATCTTTACGTTTACTGCCAGAACTCATAAAGCATCAACAAGGGCTCACAACGCATGAATAACAGCGCAGAAATCCCAGGCCGCGCGATTCGCCGCTGGATGTATGGCGACAAACTGGCTCAATTCCTCCGGAAAGACAATCATGCAATTCTTGGCGAACTTCTTAAGGAATCGATCGGCAGTGTTGAGATCACTCAACGTAACGCATGGGACGAGCAGATTCGCATCCTGAAATCTGTGGCCTTCCCGGAGTCTCTGACGCCTGGCGCGCGCATCTACTTCGAGCTAACCGTGCCAAGACTGGGCCGCCGCGCCGACGTTGTGCTGATTATCGGCCACATCATGTTTATTCTAGAGTTCAAAGCGGGTGAATCTAGCTTTAATCATTCTGCGCTGGATCAGGTTTGGGACTACGCGCTCGACTTTAAAAACTTCCATGAGACCAGCCACGACCTCTACATTATACCCGTTCTTATTGCCACAGAAGCTCCTGAGCAACCTGTGCAGATTCATTCCAGTACCCATAACGATGGACTGACTCAACCAACCTGCGTAGCGCCCAGTCAGATAGCCTCCCTCGTCCAGGAGGGCCTGGCTCATTTTCACGCGCCACTGATTGATGCGGAGGCTTGGGAGTGTGGCCGATACATGCCCACGCCTACCATTGTTGAAGCAGCCCGCGCACTCTATGCCGGACATGCGGTGGAGGAAATATCACGCAGCGACGCCGGCGCGCAAAACCTACAAGTCACCGCAAAAAACGTCGACGACATCATTGAGCGATCGCGCAGTGAACGCCGAAAGGCAATTTGCTTTGTAACCGGAGTCCCCGGCGCCGGAAAGACCTTGGTAGGGCTGGATGTAGCCACCCGTCATCTCAACCCCGACAGCGAGACATACAGTGTATTCTTATCGGGCAATGGGCCGCTAGTAGCGGTATTGCGTGAGGCCCTCACCCGAGATCGAGTGGAACAGTCCCGCCAACAGGGGATGCTCATGCGCAAAGGCGACGCAAAGAAAGAAGTCGAAGCATTCATTCAGAACGTGCATCATTTCCGCGATGAGTACCTGCAAGATCCAAGCGCGCCTCACGAGCATGTCGTTCTGTTTGACGAAGCACAGCGAGCCTGGACACTCGCGCATACCAGCAGTTTCATGCAACAAAAGAAAGGGAAGGCGGACTTCAATCAGTCCGAGCCAGAGTTCTTAATCTCTTGCCTCGACCGCCACCATGATTGGTCGGTCGTCATCTGCCTGGTAGGCAGCGGCCAGGAAATCAATACCGGAGAAGCTGGCATTAGTGAGTGGTTCGACGCCATACTAAATCGATTCCAATCGTGGGATGTCTATTTATCATCGAATCTAACCGAGGCTGAATACCGTGATGGAGAAACGTTCCAGAGAATTCTTGGGCGCCCTAATACCTATGTAGACAGCAACCTACACCTCGCCACCTCCATGCGCTCGTTTCGCGCCGAAACACTGAGCCGCTTTGTGCGTGAAGTACTCGACCTTGAGATCGAATCTGCCAAAGACACCCTGTCGGGTCTCCAGGAGCGCTACCCTATTGTGCTGACTCGAAACTTGGCTCGGGCGAAGCAGTGGCTTCGCCAACAGGCTCGCGGGACAGAGCGCTACGGAATCGTGGTTTCATCACGCGCTGAACGTCTCAAACCTCATGCCATTGACGTCCGAGTAAAAACCGATCCCGTAAAGTGGTTTCTGGAGGGCAAAGACGATACACGATCCTCTTTTTATCTCGAGGACGTCGCCACGGAATTTCAGGTACAAGGCCTAGAACTGGATTGGGCCTGCGTTGTATGGGATGGCGATCTTCGTTATAGCGGAAATCAGTGGGCACATAACCAGTTTAGAGGTTCCCGTTGGACCCGGATAAATAAGACTGATCGACAACGCTACTTGGAGAACACCTACCGGGTGCTTTTGACACGCGCAAGACAGGGCATGGTAGTGGTCGTTCCCGAGGGAGACGACAGCGACCCCACTCGGCCCAATGATTACTACGACCCCACTTACAACTACTTAAAATCGCTGGGTTTACAGACTATTTAACGGAATACCGCAAAGCATCAAAGGACGTTTAGCCAGGCGTTTTGTAAGCCCAAGCAGATAAAGCCCTAAGCCCAGGCTCTAATTGGTCCTATTAACGATGCCGTTTCTTTATAGAAGTCTTGATCTCCGACACGCTCAAAAACGGCGCCAAGCGTTCTTAGCCTTTGCCACTTAGTCAGGCGTTCGTGAGGTTCTATAAGACGATTAAGATCCGAAGCCTTTAGGCACCGAACAAATTGCCGGATATCCGTCTCCTTTGAAGAATCATTAAAGCCTGGGGGATTCGGGCATAAAAATACGCTGACAAACCCCGGCCAGTAGTTTTCTTGACGTTGTAGTAAAGTATGCAATTTGGCAGCGACATCACACTCAAAACGGCGCCTAAACTTGACTTCTAAAAGGGTAGTATTGCCGCTGACAGGATCAACAACTAGAAAGTCAGGGGCCGTCCTTAGCTGATCAGGCAAAACCAACGCCTGTTCACCTCGCGAAACTCCCGCTTTTACCTCGCTAACCAACTCTTCCACGCCCAAGCGAAGCACACGGTAGCCAGCATGCTCCAAAAGAGTACTGATAACAGTTTCTGCGAAACGACCTTTTGCGTCGGTAAAGAATGAACCACTTCCCATTGTTCCACCTGCTGCAGAGTTACATTGTTAATATCTTAAAGCTGCCCAGGATATATAGAGAAAATTGGCTAGTCCAGCCAGTAGTCATATTGAAGGGTATGAGTTCGAAGGGATCCAACTCGGGCACTAAGAGAGCAGGGCTCTGATGCAGGCTGTTGTCGGGTTACGCTTCGCTAATCCGACCTACTCGGGCGGTGATGCCTTATCGAGCAGCGCCAACATAGCTCTGATCGGCCATATGCAGTCCTTCACCCCTTTCGCGGTGCAGGGTCGATCCGCCAGCCAGAGACTGGTGCTGTAGGGCAGAAGATCGGCGACCTTGGCGTTGTTGTACCAGAGACTGTGGCCCAGGTCTTGCGCCATCTGGTTCATGGTGCCCTGCACGGAACGATCGCACTGGCTGTCGAGCACCAGCGGTGCCAAGGCGTTGTGGGCGATCTGCATCTGAGCGTCAGTAGCGCCAGCCTTGAGCAGGGTGTTCATAAAGATATCGATAAACAGGTGGTCGAGGTGGGCGAAGTCGGCCTTCTTCAGGCAGGGAATGAACACCGGGAAGCGGGTGGCATCGTGCGCCATAAGCACACAGTTGCGGCCTTGCAGGATGATCAGGTTGGCGTGCCAGCCGGAGAGCAGGGTGTCCTGGCCGTCGTTGGCCGCATCCGTGCCGGGATGCGTCTGGATAATGCGGCCACGTTCGTCGATGGGCAGTTTGGTCAGCAGTTTTTTGGTGCTATGTACGCGGATCATGACTGTTGGCTACTTCAGCAGGATGAAATGTTCGATCAGCCGGATCATCAGGGTTTTCTGGTCCGGCAGGCTTTCCGCCACCAGTAGGGCGAGTGCTACCAGGGTATGGCGCTTAATGCGTTTTCAAGGGATATCGCGTGCATGCCCGGTTGGCCGGTGCTCACTTCGGACAGTGCCTGTTCGTCGTAGCCCTGTAACAAGCTCCAGGAGCGGGCATAGTCACTGATAACGCTGGTGACGGCTTCTCCTTCGGGTGATGCCAGGCCTTGATTGCTCAGGGTGCGGCCCAGCAGCTCTACCGCCTGCTCGAATTCTATGCCTCGTTCGGTCAGGCGGCGTTGGTTGAGGGTGTAACCTTGGACCAAGTGGTCTTTTAGGGTTTGGGTGGCCCATTGGCGGAATTGTGTGGCGCGCCTGGAGCTTACCCGGTAGCCAACGGAAATGATGGCATCGAGGCTGTAGTGCTTGATGCGGCGCTGCACCTGCCGCTTGCCTTCCTGACGAACTACCGAGAAATCCTCGGTAGTTGAGGCTTCCTCCAGCTCACCTTCCCGGTAGATGTTTTTCAAGTGCAAACCGACGTTATCGGTTGATGTATCGAAAAGAGTAGCCATCTGGTTTTGGTTTAGCCACACCGTCTCCCGATCCAGCGCCACTTCCAGCTGCGCTCGGCCATCGCTTGTGGTGAAGATCCGTATCTGTTGTTCTGTCATGGTCGACTCCTTGTGTTCGGCGTCACAGCCGTAACGCGCTCCATAATAACCCCAGCCACCCCAAAATGAACGCGACTCCGCCGATGGGGGTTATGGGGCCAAGGAAGCGCCAGTCGGTGAGTACCAGCAGGTAGAGGCTGCCGGAGAACAAGAGGATACCGGCCAGGAACAGGCCGCCGATCCAGTGCAGCCCACCCATGGCCGGGAACTGGGCCATCAGCACGGCCACCATCAGCAGGGCGAGGGCGTGGATCATGTGGTACTGGACGCCGGTCTGCCAGGCGCTGAGGGCGTCGGCACTTACCCGGGCCTTGAGGCCGTGAGCACCAAAGGCGCCCAGTATGACGGCCAGGGCCATGGCGAAGGCGCCGAGTATAAGGAGGTGTTTCATGGGGCTCCTTAGCGATTCTCTGTATTGAACGGGTTGTTGCACCAAGGCTACCGGATTACGGTGGAAACGCCCATAGTACCCGGGGATTTTGGTTTCTGGGAGCGATTGTCGGATTACGCCCCTACGGGACTAATCCGACCTACTGAAGCGCTACTACCAATCCTCAATCCTCTTCAATCCGCGCGTACTCGTCCGCCATAAAATCAATCAGCGCCCGCACCGCTGGCAACATGCCCCGGCGGGAGGGGAACACGATGTGGATCACTTCCCGGGGTGGGCGCCAGTTGGGCAACACCGGTACCAGTTTGCCCTGGGCCAGCTCCTCGGTGAGCATCAGGACCGGTAGCTGGACGATGCCTACGCCGGCCAGGGCGGCGCTTTTCAGAGCCAGCATATCGGTGGTCAGGTAACGGGGTTTGTGCCGCACCTGCTGCCGTTCGCCTGCGTCGTTTTCCAAAACCCATAAGGCCGACTCCTCGGACGTGCCCCGGTAGAGGGTGGGCCAGTCCGCCAGCGCCTGAGGTGAGTCCGGCGTGCCGCAGCGGGCCATAAGCGCCGGGCTGGCCACCAGGCACTGGCCCCGATCGGACAGGGTCTTGAATACCAGCTCGCTGTCTTCCAGGGGCAGGGGGCGCACCCGCACGGCCAGATCAATCCCTTCCGCCAGCACATCCACCCGCCGATTGGTGGCCTCCAGGTGCACCGACACTCCCGGACACTGGGCCATAAACAGGGCCAGCATCTCACCCACGTGAAAATTCAGCAGGCCGACCGGGCAGGTCATACGCACCTTGCCGCGGGGTTCAGCCTGCACACTGTCGATCACCTCCTGCGCTGCCTGGGCTTCGATAAGCATGGCCTTGCAGTGGTCGTAGTAGCGCTGGCCCACATCGGTGACCGTGAAGTTGCGGGTCGAGCGGTAGATCAGGGTGACCTTGAGCTGGGCCTCCAACTGAGCGACCCGGCGGCTCAATTTGGACTTGGGTACCCCCAAAGCCCGGCCCGCCGGGGCGAAACCGCCGTGCTCCACCACCTGGGCAAAGTAGTAGAGGTCGTTCAGATCCTGCATGGGGCGTCACCTTTTTGTGAGTTCGTGAGTTCCATAAATAGAACGCTGAGTGTCATTTTTGCAGTCTACCCTCAATGTCGTTCCAATTGTACTCTATACCCAATCCCACAAACCGATTGAAGGAGGTTGTGATGAAAAGAGTGATTGAACGTGTGACCTCAGGTGCCGGCCACTGGGTGGGCGACGGTTTTCCGGTGCGCTCGCTGTTCAGCTACAGCAGCCATGCCCAGGCCTTGAGCCCCTTTCTGCTGCTGGACTACGCCGGTCCCCGGGACTTCAGCCCGGCGGTGCGGCCGCGCGGGGTGGGGCAGCATCCGCATCGGGGTTTTGAAACCGTCACCATCGTCTACGCCGGCGAGGTGGCCCACAAAGACAGTGCCGGCCACGGCGGCGTGATCGGCCCCGGCGATGTCCAGTGGATGACCGCAGGCGCGGGCATTCTGCACGAGGAGTTTCACAGCCCGGCCTTTACCGAAAGCGGTGGCACCCTGGAGATGGTGCAGCTGTGGGTCAACCTGCCCGCGAAGGACAAGATGACACCGCCGCGCTATCAGGGCATTACCGATGCCCAGATACCCAGTGTCGAGCTGGCGGACGGTGCCGGCCGGGTACGCGTCATTGCGGGGCAGTACGGCGATGTGGCCGGTCCGGCGCAGACTTTTTCGCCTATGAATGTCTGGGACTTGCGTCTGAACGGCGGCACCAAAACGACCCTGGCGCTGCCCGACGGCTGGACCACCGGTGTAGTGGTGTTGCGCGGCACGGTGCAGATCAATGGCGAGCAGCTTGCCCGCGACGCCGATCTGGTCACCCTCAGCCGGGAAGGCAGTGAGCTGGTGATCGAAGCCAACAACGATGCGGTGGTGCTGCTGTTGAGTGGCGAGCCCATCGACGAACCCATCGTGGGTTACGGCCCCTTTGTGATGAACACGCAGGCCGAGATCGAGCAGGCAGTGCGCGATTATCAGACCGGCCGGTTTGGCCAGATTGCCCGGTAAATCCAACCACCGCCCCGTCGATTCCCGGCGGGGCTTTTTGAGCTGAGGCACTGGCGGTGCGCCGTGAGTTTGTGCGCTATCATGGGCGCCGACAGGCTTTTCGGGAATCGTTATGATCATTACTCGCCGTATTTCATTGACCAAGCTGGTGTGTTTCACCTGGCCTCAGCTGCTGGCGCTGGCCGGCTTTATCCTTTTAGCCTGTGTGGCCATGGCGCAGATACCGCAGGAAGGGCTGCGGGCGCTGTCGTTTGCGGCGGGTTTTTTGGGGACGGCCTTGGCGTTTCTGATTGGCTTTCGCAATAACACCGCCTACAGCCGCTGGTGGGAAGGCCACCAGATCTGGTCACAACTCAAATACCATTCGCGCAGCTTTGCGCTATTGGTTCAGGGGCTGGTGGCTGGCAGTGAGGCTCTGGATCGGGAGCAGCGCGCCCTGATTTACCGCCAGATCGCCTTCGCCTGGCGGCTCAACCAGTACCTGAGAAAAATCCCGGCGGGTGAGGAGCAGCGCGAACTGCTCGCGGACGACGAAAGTGCCTCGATCGAACAGCAGGCGACGCCACCCCTGGCCATACTGCATCGACAGAATCAACGGCTGCACGCACTGCTGGCGCAGGGCGACCTGGATTCCTACCAGCACCTGCGTCTACTGGATAGCCTGGAAGCGTTCAATCAGGTTCTGAGCAGTTGCGAGCGCCTGAAGAAGACGCCCTTTCCCATGCAGTACACCTGGTTTATGAATTACACCCTGACGGTGTTTTTGTTTGTCCTGCCTGTCAGCCTGGCCGGACACCTGGGCTACCTGTCCATTCCCTTTTCACTGCTGATCGGCTACGCCTATATTATGCTGGAGTATGTCGGCCGCCATATCGAGCGACCGTTCGACAACACGGTCAACGATGTGCCCATGGATTACATCGCGCGCACCATTGAGATTGATCTGCGCCAGTTGTTGGGTGAGAGCGATCTGCCCGCGCCCATCAAGCCGCGGGGGAAGGGTTATCTGTATTGAATGGTTGTCGGTTTTTGGGTGTGTTGGGAAGCATTGCGCAAACGTCGGATTACGCCCTTCGGGCTAATCCGACCTACTCGGACATTGGTGGGGTGGGTGCCACATTGTCGGGTTACGGCTGCGCCTAACCCGACCTACGCGGGCTGGTTGTCGGGTTTGTGGGAACCGGGGACGAACTTGGCGAGCAGTACCGGCAGCAGCGTCAGGTTCCAGACCAGGGCCATGAACATGGCCAGGCTGGCGAGCAGGCCGAACTGGACGCTGGGGATGAAGTCGGAGAAGGCCAGCTGGGAGAAGCCGAGCATGATGATGACCGAGGTAAAAAGCATGGCGTAGCCGACGCTGAAGTTGGTGTTGCGCAGGGCGGTGTTGGCGGACTCTTTCGACAGTTCTTCGCGATAGCGGTGGATATAGTGGATGGTGTCGTCCACCGCTATGCCCATGGCAATGGAGGCAATGGTGATGGTCATCAGGTCCAGCGGTACGCGCAGCCAGCCCATGACGCCCAGGATACCCACGGTGGAGAGTATGTTGGGGGTAATGCCCACCAGGGCCAGCCGCACTGAGCGGAAAATGGCAAAGAACGCCAGGGTCAGGGCGATGTAGACGATGCCCAGAGCCAGAATCTGGGAACGGAACAGGCGTTGGAGTATGTCCTGGTAGAGTACAAACAGGTTGGTGAGGGTGTAGTCGTCTTCGGCTATACCCAGTTCCGCCATTTCGTTCTTGATACTTTCCATAAGCTCGGCCCGGTTCAGCCCTTCGGTCGCGTCCTGAATGCGTGCGCTGATTCTCAGCTGGGAGTGCTCCTCTGAAAAATAGGAGCCGATCAGATCGTCCCGCAATTCGTCGTCCACCATTCGATAGGCGGCGGTCAGTTCGTATTCGGTGAGTGGCCGCCCATCGTTCAGTTCCATGGCGAGCTGGGTAAAGTTGACGATCGACAGGATCTTGCCCATACCTTCCTGCTCCTGCAGCATTTCCTGCACGCGCTGCGCTCGCTGCACGTCTTCCGCGGTAATGATCAGATCGGGCTGCTCGACCTCGGGTATGGTCAGGACCACATCCAGGGGCGTGGATCCGCCGAGCTCCTGGTCGATAAACGTCAGCTCGCGATGGGCGTCCGTATCTTTGCTGAAGTAGTCGATAAAGCTGTTTTCCACATCCAGCAGAAACAGTCCTCCGACACCGAGCAGGAAGGCGCCGCCGCACAGCCACAGGGTCAGCGAGGGTCTGTTGCGGGCGACGGTGTCAAAGCCGCGCATGGTCCAGAACGCCAACTTGCGCTGCTCGCGCCCCGATTCTCGGGAAAACAGCGCCAGCATGGCCGGGAACACCGAAAGGCTGACCAGAATGGAAATTGAAACGGCAATGATCATCATCCAGCCGAAGGAGATCACCGGCTGAATACCGGTAAACAGCAGGGAGGCAAAACCCACGGAGGTGGTCAGACCCGCGTACAGGCAGGGCGCGAATTTTTTGACAAACGCCGCTTCGATCAGCTGCTTCTGGTTCCAGTCCGGGTGGCTGCTGCTGTACTCGCGATACTGCACGATCAGGTGGACCACGATGGCCAGGGTGAGAATAAGTTGTAGCGCGATAAAGTTGGCCGATATCACTGTGGCCCGCAGCCCCAACATGCCAAACAGGGCGATGGTCAGAAAAACGCTGAGACCACAACAGACCACGGTGATCAACACCCACCGGAAGCTGCCGAACAGCAGGAACAGCACCAGGCAGATCATGCCCGCAATCAGGCCGCCGAACAGATAGAGGTCATTCTGGATGATATCAATCAGTTGGTAACCCAGCACATGGGCGCCGCCCAGGTAGATGTCGGCGTCCGCTTCGTAGTCGGCAATAATGCTCCTTATCTGGTCGATCTCTTCCAGGCGGGTGTTGCCCAGTTCGTCCTGTAGCGATTGCGCTTGTTCCTGCAGCTGCTCAACGCGCTCTTGCTCCTCGCGATTGAGATCCTGATCCAGGGACTTTTTCTGCAGGGCGGTGATTTCACTCTGGATTTCGGTGAGTTCTTCATGAGGCTGGAACAGAATCTGAATGGCGGTGGCGGTCTGCCCCTGATTGACCAGCAGGTCCTCGTAGATGGGGTTGCCGGAAAAGGCCTCTGCCAGCTGCTCGTTACTGAAGCCCTGCCGCTCATGGGTCCAGTCCTCAGGGTTGCCTCCGGTCCAGTCGCCCTCCATGAGGGAGAGTATGGGGACATTGAGCAGGGAGCGCACCGACTCTACGCGCTCGATATTGTTCAGCCGCTCCGTCAGGGACTCTAAGTTGGTGTAGGTTTGCTGGGAAAACAGATCGGTGTTTTTGGGTTCATAGGCCACCAGGATGAACTCCTGGGGCGAGAAGCGCTCATTCATCACCTGGGTTCTGATGTAATGAACGTTATCCTGAGTCAGCAGGGTATCGGCAGACGCATCAATTTTGAAATGCTGCGCTTGCCAGCCCAGGGCAATGGCGATGATGACAAAGGCTGATAACACCACCAGGTGATAATGCGTCAGTAGTTTGGCCAGTCTATTCACCGGGGTACTCGGCATCCCGCTGTATTCCTTGCAGGTAAAAGTTGCGCATAAAAATATAGGGGTCATCTGATTCTTTCATCAACGCTTCAAAACTTTCTGCTTCGGGTGCAAATTCCTGAAAGTAATCAAAGCCCTGAATAAGAATGCGTTCACGGTCATCGGCGATGTATGTGACGGGGTGGAAAATGCCTTCAACCAGTACCGAGGTACCACTGCGCAAGTCAGACGGCCCCAGGAATGGAATCACAATGTATATGCCGTAGCCGGCACCATACTGTGCCAGGGTATCGTTAAACGAGGTGTCTGCCCGCTCGATTCCAAACCAGCGTGTTGCCGGATCGAAAAGACCCAAAATACCGATGGTGCTATTGATGGTAAAGCGGGCGATGTTGGTCCCCGCGTCCTGGGGCTTGAGTTGCAACGCGTTGTTGACGATGTAAATCGGTGTTCTCAGATTATAGAAAAAATTGCTGACCCCACGCTGGACCGGATCAGGGGTCACATGGGTGTACCCCTTTCCGAGAGGGAAAAGGACGTATCGATAACTGACATCATTAAAAGAAAAAATGGCGCGGTTGATACCGATCAGCGGGTCTCGGTAATCACGGTCTGCTACAACCGTGGGTTCGAAGTCGTCGTTTTCGTTGTCAGACGACGCCTGCGGCTCATCATTCTGTGGCTGACTTTCCTGGGGATTGTTGGACGCGCAACCACTGGCAATCGCTGTAATAAGCGCCACCAACGCGATATAACGGCTGAGTCCTGTTCCCATCATCGGCCCTTGTTTTCCCACGGCGTAATCTTGACAATGCCACACTTGCGCAGTGGTGTAAAACGGGTTTTTAGCGCCAGATGTTCGTTGCCGCACAGATAAATCGCAAACGCGTCAGTACGCTAAGATGGCACTGTACTCCATTGGGATTCCCCCTGTATGTCTGAAAGCGAAAGCAGCACCGGGCGCGACGAGCTTACAGATGTTGAGGGTATGCTCGACGTCATGCAGCAAGCGGCCGAAGAAAACGAACAGGTGTCGCTGAAAACCATTCTCGACATTACCGGTAGTCGTTCGTTTGGGCCCTTCATATTGCTAGCGGGGTTGTTTGCCCTGGCACCCGTGCTGGGTGATATCCCCGGCTCGACGATCGCCATGGGTGTGGTAGTGATCATTACCGTTGCCCAGTTGGTACTGCACCGTGATCACTTGTGGATGCCCAAGTGGATACTCAATCGGTCCATTGCGGCGAGTAAGGTATCGAAAGGTGCCGGCTGGCTACGCAAGCCGGCACGATGGGTAGACAAGTTGCTGCGCCCGAGGTTACCGATGTTTGTGCAAGGGGCTGGCCTTTATGGCATTGCCGTAGCGTGTCTGGCGGTGCTGCTGGTAACGCCGGTACTGGAAGTGGTTCCTTTTTCTGCGCATGGGGCCGGACTTGCGTGGACGGCTATTGGACTTGGGTTGGTTGCCCGGGATGGTTTGGTGGCGCTTATTGGTTTGATTGTTGCGGCGATTACCATTGCGCCGGCGATTTATTATTTGCTTTGATTTTTTCTTGCCTGGTCGCGTTATTGTCGGATTACGCCCCTGCGGGGCTAATCCGACCTACTCGCACATTGGCACATTTTTTATGTAGGTCGGATTAGCGCAGCGTAATCCGACAATCACACATCGGCGCATATTTTCATGTAGGTCGGATTAGCCGAAGGCGTAATCCGACAAAAACGCGCCCGAACTTTATAGCTCAAACACGTCTTCCAAAAACGCCACCATATCCTTCACCGTCTCCTCGGCCAGGTCTTCAAAACAGCCACCCGTGTAATCATTACAGCCGGTATCGAGGAAACCGTGACCCAGGTCATCGTAAATGACCAGACGCGCATGCTGGCCCAGCTCGGTGAGTCGGTCGACATAAGCACGGGCGCTCTCAGGTGGCGTGACATCATCGTTTTCACCGACGTGAACAAATTGCGGGGGCAGAGGGTACTCGTCGGCGCTGACCAGGTAGGGCGCGGCGGAGACCGCCTGGTAGTATTCGGAGTGATCGTTGACGTTGCGTTCGTTACCAAAGATACCGCGCGCTTCCGCATCGGCCCAGCCCCAGAAGGGATTGTCCGCGCTTTCAAAATTGCCTTGCGCGGCTTCCAACATACTGAAGGCGGCATAGCTCAGGATGGCCGCCTGTACTTTGAGCCCATCTTCTTCGGCCACTTGCTCGGCGGTTCTTCCGTCGGGCAGGTAGGTCGGGGTAAAGCGCTGAGTTTTGTCGTTAAAGCCATCGCTCCCCAGGTTACGCCCCGCCAGGGTGACCATGGCCGCGAGGTGGCCACCCGCGCTGTCACCGGTGACCGCGATCTGTTGCGGGTCGCCGCCGTAACGGTGGATGTTGTCCTTTACCCAGAGCGTCGCGCCCATGGCGTCTTCAACAATTTCGTTGATCGTGACGGTGTTATCCCGATCCGGAAGCAACCGGTAGTCGACATTGACGGTGATGATATCGGCGCGGCGGGGAACGGTCTCGGCGAGGTCGTTCATGATGGATTTGTCATTGATCAACCAGCCACCGCCGTGAAAGATGACCAACACCGGCTTGGCCTCGGTGGCGGTTTGGGGGACGGCGATATCCAGGTGCAGGTCATGCCCGTCGGGGCTGGCCCAAACGATGTCCCGATGGTGTTTGAGATCGTTTGCCGCCAGGGCGGGGAGGCAGACAAGAACAGAAAACAGCAAGAGACCGATGTGACGGATGGTTTGGCGCATTATTAGAGGTTCTCCGGTTGAGCGATGTTTCATTATGGGAAGGGTGTGGTGTTGAGTCAATTAATAGGCGCGACTTTTACGCTTTCAAGTCGTATAGCGAAGCATTTTTTATAAATTCTGATGGTTAAAAACTCGCCAATCTTATGGAATTTAGCTAACCATTGCGCTATCTAAGTAGGATGGCACCATAATTAGCAACATCCATGGAGATACCCCATGACCTTAGTGACTTCCTCCGATCATCTCACCCTGTCTGACTATTTTCGCCGCGAGCTGGAAGCCTCCTCTGAACACCTCCAGTCGCCCCCCCAAACCGATACCCTGTGGTATCTCGGGAGTCTAATGGCCCGTTTCAGCGACAGCGAAGAGCTGTTCGGTTATGACGCGGGGGAGGTGAGCATTCGGCCTTTGGCACTGCTGTATAAAGATGCTCACGAGGCGCAGAACACTCGCGAGCGGTGCCTGATTTTGCGCCAGCTGGGGGATCTGGCATTGTTTATGGGGGCGCTCTTTCCCGGTAACTTCACCCGGCGCGGTATCCACAAGGATTATTTTGTCGGTATGGGTGGTGGAGCCTATGACTATCTCTCTGAAAACGCCCATCAGAATCGGCATATTTTTTCTGAGCTGGCGACCACTTTTGTGCACATGCTGGAACTGATTGCGCTGGCGTGTTCACGCGAGCGGGTGTTTGATGCGGAGGCGATTGTGCAGCTGTATCGGCGCTGGCAGCTGACCGGTGATGAGCGCCTGGCGCGGCAGTTGCGGACATTGGGGGTTGAGGTGGTGCCGGCAGGGGAGTGGCATTGATTGCGTGGTTTTGTGCCTCAGGTGTCGGATTACGCTGCGCTAATCCGACCTACTCGAACAACGGCACCTTTTCCCCAGCAGATCGGATTGGCCGGCAGGGCGTAATCCGACAATGAGGCACCGATGTTCTGCCTTACGCTGCCCCCATCAAACCCGTTGCGCCGTCGATAAGCAACCGAATGCCCGCCAGGGTCAGGATGCCGTAACAGGCCCAATAAAACCAGCGATCCGACAATCGGTGATGCAGGTGGACACCGAGTAACACGCCGAGCGGCGCCAGGGGCAGAAGTACCAGCGAGGTCATAAAGCTGCCGGTATTGAGTTGCCCGAACCAGGCGTAAGGCAGCAGTTTGGCGTAGTTGACCGCGGTGAAGAAAACCACGGTGGTGCCGACGAACAGGGTTTTGGGCATCCGTTGGGGCAGCAGATAAATGGCCATGGGCGGCCCGCCGGCATGGGCGATGTAGCTGACATAACCGGATAGCGTACCCCAGAAACCGCCGCGCACGACGCTCGGTGAGTGGGCATGCAGCTGTTGAATCACATGCTTGCCCCACAGGTAGTGGCCGACAAAATAGAGGGCCATCAGGCCCACCATCAAGCGGATCATATCCGGACTCATGTATTGAAAGGTGAGGGCGCCGCCCACCAGGCCGAGCATGGCCCAGGGGAGAATGATCTTCAGGTTGGTCCAATCCCAGCTGCGCCGGTAATTCCACAGGCTGACCAGATCCATGGTGCACAGAATGGGCAGCAGCACAGCGGCCGCAAGGCGCGGGTCGATCAATAACGAAAGCACCGGCACCGCCAAGGTGCCCAGGCCGCCGCCAAAGCCGCCTTTGGACATGCCCACCAGGAGCACAACCGGAATGGCCAATAGATAGAAGGCCCAGCTTTCGATCATGGTGTCCGCGCCGTCAGTGAATGAGGGGCGGGCATGGTATCAGTTTTGGGTCGTCGCGCGCAGGCTTTGGCCACGATAGCCACGGATGATCAGCGCACCGCTGTTGTCCAAACGGAAGTTGCTGGCCCCTTCCAGGACCTTCATCATGTCGCTTTCTTGTTGCATCAACGCCGCCTCACAGGCCCGGCGCGTCAATGCCAGCGGACCAAAACTGACGCCTTCACCGGTAATTTCGTAGCGGCCGTTGAAGCGGTTACAACCGGCACTGCCAGACACCCGATGGTCGGTATCAAAGCTCAGGGTCAGCGGGGTATCGTCCACCAGCGCGCGGCCATTGATGTCCTCTACCGCCCAGAGGCGATCCACCAGCAGGGATTGTGTATCCCCGCCGCACCCGCGTAAGAGTTCACCGTTAATGGTGATCTCCACCGTGTAGGGAAACGGGCGACCGCTCATAATATCTTCACAGTAACCCGGCTTGATCTCGACAAACAGGGTTTCGCCATCGGCACGGGCGTTGTAACGGATGATGTCTCCCTCCATGGAAGCTTCCGGCGTTGGAGCGCTGAACTGGTGCTGGCCGTACTGATAGTCCAACTGCAATTGCTCGTCGTCCATCTGCAATATCCAGCCCGGCTCCTGCCCCAGGGCTCGCAGTGGCAGCGCGGGCTGATCACTATCACTGTCGGGGGTAACCGCATCGGTGCCGGGTGTCTGACAGCCAGCGAGGCTCAGTAGCATAAACACCGCCAAGGCACTGACTGAAAGGTTGTGTCGAAACAGTATAGTCATCGAATACCTGTGTTATGTCTGAGTGGCCATTCTCACAAGCCTTGAAATAGGGTTAGCTCGACAACAAGCTTAGCCCATAATAGCCTCCGCGATCCACGGACTTACCAATAACCCACGCGCGCCGGCGCTATGCCGTATACGGGAGATCTGTGCGCCACGGGGTGGTAACACAGCACCAGCAGGCACGCAGCAAAGATCGGCAGGTGACCGATCAGTTCGACCCAGCCCAGGTAATACTCTCCCAATGCAAAAAAGAAGCTGTTAGTGGCCACCATAAAGGCAGCGAGCGCTGCGACCGCCAAGCGGGGTACCCAGCCCAACACCAGGAGTAGGCCCAACTGCAACTCCACCAGTCCCGCTGAGTAGACAAATAACCCATGGCTGTAGTTAAAGCCCAGCAACTGCATAAAATTGAAGTTGTAGGTCTCAAGCAAGATCAGCGCACGGGTGGGATCGGCCAGTTTTTCGGTAAAGGCAAGCGTCACCAGCGATACACCCAAGAGCACGCGGACGATGGCAACGTCGACCGGTGTCGGCCGATGTTTGGCAAAGGCGATGACCCAGGCCACACCCAACAAAAGCGGATACTCGAGTGCAAAAATAGGATCCTGCCAGCTCGCCACGACGAACAACGCAACCAATAGCAGTCCCGCACAAAGCCGGGCCCGATTCAACAACAGCGCGCTGTAGATAAAGAGCTGTGCGGCAATACCGGCATAAGTCCAGTGGCTGCATACGGCAACGTGCGGCGCAAGGAAGGTGTGAGTCAGTGCCGCCCCCAGAAAGTAGAGCGCGATCAGACCATACACCCCGTGAAACGGCTGGTCAGACCAGAGGGGCGTAAGCGCATGGTGGCGCGTCGCGCCGTCGAGCCAGCGTGCGGTCGTCAATGCCGCACTCAACGCTATCAGCGAACCAACCAACACATAGGTGTCCAGCGCTAACGGCGTAACGTCCGTGGTCGGTTCGGTAAACCATTTAACGTGCGCCTGCGCAGGCAGGGCAATGAGCAGACCGGGCACCGAAACAACCAACGCCCGGGATATTATCGTTATCGTCCCCATGGTATCCACCTCGTGCGGATGTCTGTCTAGCGAGGCGGATGTTAAGAAAGGGGCGCGAGGGTCGCAATACGCTGATCAGGCTATTGCGCAATCAATTCTCTAGGTTGTGACTCCTTTATCGCAACGATCATCGTTAACACGGTGTCCGACGCCAGCCTTTGGCGGCGTCAGTCCTTACGCCCCCACATGCGCGGCAGCACGTCGGGCTGCGCGGGTTGTTTTCGATGCCAATAGGCCATGGCGATATGGCCCACCACCAGGGCCATCAGGGTCCAGCCCAAAGAGCCGTGAAGCAGGTTGCCCGGTTCCACCAGCCAGTCGATACGACCTTCAAATCCGCTGAACAGGGGAATGCCGAAGGGCTCAAAGGTGCGCCCGGAGCCGTATTGACGCGCCAGACCCAGGGCCGGCACCACGAACAGCAGGACGTAGAGCGCGATATGACCCGCCTTGGCGAAGGGGTTTACCGCTGGCGGCCGGTGGCGCAGGTTGATCAGGGCCCAGACAATGCGAATGCCCACAAGCACCAGCAGCATTGCACCCAACGGCCGGTGGGTGGCCCACATAAAATCATCCAGCGCCGAGTCTTCCGCCAGCGTCCGGGCACCAACGGTAAGAAATTGCCAGAGTATCAGTAGCGCCATCCCCCAGTGCAGGGTGCGGGTGACGGTGCCGTAACGGTTTCGATTGTCAAACATGGCGATATCTCTACGCAAGTGATACAACGGTATAGCGGTAGGATAGACCAAAGATACCGATAGTGACCACCGACGTGCTCCAGAGAGAGACATGAGACGTTGCCGGGGAGCTTACACACCCTAAACGCGGTGTCCAGGATTGTTGGTGGGGATCACTCACGATAGTCGCTGTTTGTAAGCGAAGCCGTCTAGAATACGTAAATAAAGCCGATGCCTACTTCGGCCTCGTAGTTACTACGGGCGATTGGGCTATCTCGAACCTCACTGCCAAAGTATTCAAAAAGCGCTTCGCCGTAAATCTGCCAGTTCTTATTGATGTAATGGCGATAATTGTAGTCAATACCAATCGAGCGTAATCCACCGCTCAGCCTGGTCTCATCCAAGCCGGATGCAGCCGCTTGGTCTGCGTCTATACCGAAACCTTTGTTGGCGTATTCGCTGTCGTGAACAACCACAACGAAATTGAGTTCAGAACCGGTGCCGTCGAGCTGCTCGCCGAAACGACGGCCCAGTCCAAATAGACCCAGGTTTCCGTCACCACCGGCTACGACACGACCAACCAGCCAGTAGCGCCAATCGGAGTCGAAAGCCCGACGCGCTTGCAGCACGAGTTCAGCGCCCTCATCCTGATCACCAAGTCCATCCAATCGACCGTCGTCGGAATCACTTTCCTGACGACCTTCATCGAAGCCGATGAGCGCCTCGAACAACCAGGTATTCGCACGAACTCCACGCCAGCCGAGTACTTCGCCGGCAAAAAAGAAAATATTGTCGCCGTTACGCCATTGCAAACCGCCAGCTGGCTGAATTTCGAACCCAAATTCGTCTGATCCTTCGTAGGCAGTTTCATATTCAACACCAAAGCCTAATCCTAGGCTCCAGCCATCCTTGCCTCTGGAAAAATCGTCAACTGAGGGCAAAGGCACCAGCGCTGTCTTTTTGTCCTGAGCTAGTGCTGTTGGAACAAAAAATCCAAAGATGAAAATGATCAATAAGAAGTAGTTAAGGTTTTTCATAGAGATACCATTTTCGTTTTACGTGAGACAGCTTGCTGAGCCATGTTAGTTAATCTGAGCTGAGCTAATCATACGCAAGATTTCATTAAAGAGATCAAACTCAAAGAGACAGCCACTCTAGCTTGTGGCATAGGCGCGATAGGGGAGATTTTTGAGTTTGGGTGCCTGGTTGGCGTAATGTTTTTGGGTTGGGTGCCACAGTGTCGGATTACGGCTTCGCCTAATCCGACCTACTCGTACAATGGCACCCTGTTTCCTGTGGGCCGGATTAGGCAGAGCCGTAATCCGACAGAACCACACCCAACCAGAAAAGAGCACCCGAGTTCACGTAGGTCGGATTAGCTCGCAGGGCGTAATCCGACAGAACCACACCCAACCAGAAAAAAGCACCCGAGTTCACGTAGGTCGGATTAGCCCAAAGGGCGTAATCCGACAAAACGGCACAGCTCTCAATCAATGCTGCGCCGCCGACACAACCGGATTTACTCCGCCTGCGCCTGTGACAACGCCTGCAATGCACCGGTTACATACACCAGGGGCGCATTCCAGTTTATGGCGACCTCGTTGGTGGAGTAACTGCAGTAGTCGTCCAGATAGGCCTTGGCCGGTGCGCTGGAGGGGTAACGGCTGGCGCCGCAATCCTGATCCATATTCTGGGGATTGGCCCCCCCGGCCACCAGACCCGGTACCGGCTGTTCGTTGTCGTCGGCTGCGGATACCCGGTGGTGGATGTCCATCGGCGTTTGACTGCCAAAGCCGGTCACGAACGAATAGTCGGTGGCGTTGCGGCCCAGAATATAATCCAGGTGCGACTGGGCGGCATTGAGGTAGTCATCGTTACCAGTCAGTCGATAGGCTTTGATAAAAATGAAGGCCCGGTTCAACACGTTGGCGTTGCTGCCCCAGTAAAAATCACCGTTGGTCATGGCGACCCGGTAGGCAGAACTGTTGTGCATATTCAGGAAGTCGTTCGCCAAGTTGGTGATTCGACTGTTGATGAGTTCGATATCAGCGACCTCTGACAAATGCTCCTGATGAGTGGCCAGCGAGATCCAGGCCGAGGCGCGACTGTCGGGCCAGGCCGGGTGCCAAATTTGAGTATTGGCAAAGTTCACAGCATTATAATAGTTGT
The DNA here is from genome assembly GCF_003259155.1 of Marinimicrobium alkaliphilum. GTDB lineage: Bacteria > Pseudomonadota > Gammaproteobacteria > Pseudomonadales > Cellvibrionaceae > Marinimicrobium_A > Marinimicrobium_A alkaliphilum. Next base: position 247,039 of record NZ_QGMQ01000005.1, on the reverse strand, counting down.
CTTCACCGGTAGTAATAAAGAGCTCTGCCGCCGCCCAGGCGCGGTTGGAGGCCAGGTCATTGCCGCCGTATTCGCCGGTGAAAACGTTGTCCCCTGGACTATCTTCATAAACCGGGTTTGTAAACCGCACTTCGGGGTTCTCTTGTGCCCAGCCCCAGGCCATCACGGCCGCATCGAGCATCTCAGCAGCAAAATCTTCGTCGTAAGCCTCCCAGATTCGGCTGGCCTGAGCCATCACCGCCGCAAAGTTCAGGGTCGCCGACGTCGCCTTACCGATGACATAGCGGGTCGCGGTGGCCTGATGAGGCATCAGGGTACCGGCGAAGTTAAGGGTGGTCAGCTTGTGGTAAACACCGCCATCCTCGTCCTGCATGGCCAGCATCCACTCGATATTCCAGCGGGCTTCGTCGAGAATATCCGGTACATCATTGACACTTTCGGGAATATTCAGGTTTTGAGCGGCGTAGTACGCGGGAAAGTGCTCGTAAGCGGCCAGCAGGGTGTAGGTGGAGACGCCGGAGTTGACCACGTACTTGCCAAAGTCACCGGCGTCATACCAGCCCTTGGCGGCACTGATTTGAAAGCCCGCCGGGCGCGAATTACTGGCGGCGGATCGGTGTACCAGCACCTCGTCGTCCGGGTGACCCTCGGACCGGGCATAGTCACCGGCGTATTCCGGCAGCAATTCAATACTGGCGCGGTTGAGGTAAAAGGCCTTGAGGCTCGCCGCGCTCAACTCTGCGTAGGCATCGGCGGCAACGGTGAAGGCCGGGGAGTCGTCCAGACCCTCAACCCGAATCCGGTAGCTGCCCTCATCGGACAGGCCTGAGAAATCCGCCAGACGCACGGATTCCTGCGCAGGCGCCCAAGTGGCGGCACTGCCGAGTTCACCGGTATAAACCACGGTTTCCCCGTCTGCGGTGACGACCTCGAAGGCATCCACTTCTACACCACCGGGCACCACCGCCAGCTTTTGCGCCTCAGGGAGAAAGCCGACCTGATTGACTTTGATCATCCCTTCGGCGTCGCCAGACGCGCTTGAAGAGGAACTGGACGATGCACCGTTGCCCGAGCCGCCGGGTGGGGGGGTAATGAGGCCATTGTCGGCGCTGGAACTGCCGCAAGCGCTTAAAAACAGCGCTGTCATAGCGGGCAGGAAAAGACGGGTAAAACACTTACTCATGGGACACCTCGTTGTTATTTATACGTGTTGAGAGCGGCGCTGGTGCCGCCTCTGCCAGTGATGTCAGGTCTCGAGGGACTGCTTGTCCTTGGTATTGTTAGTCGACATTACCATAAGTCGGGGGCCGGGGGTTAGCGCGCGGGCCGTTTTTGGGGTTGAGCGTTTTGGGATGCCGGGTGGTGGTTCGCAGGGACGGGGGGGTGTGGTGTTGTTTGATCGGTGCGGTTTTGTTGGGGTTTGGGTGCCACAGTGTCGGATTACGCCCTTCGGGCTAATCCGACCTACACGAACAGCGAGCCATTGCTGGAGTAGGTCGGATTAGGCGAAGCCGTAATCCGACAAAACCGCACAATCCCCGAATAGCATGCCATTGCCCAAGTAGGTCGGATTAGGCGGAGCCGTAATCCGACAGAACCGCACAATCCCCGAATAGCATGCCATTGCCCAAGTAGGTCGGATTAGGCGAAGCCGTAATCCGACAGAACGGCACAATTCCAGAACAGCGCGCTTTTTACTCCACCGTCACGCTCTTCGCCAGATTGCGCGGCTGGTCCACATCCGTGCCTTTGATGATGGCGACGTAATAACTCAACAACTGCAGGGGCAGGGTGTAGAGAATCGGCGCGAGCCAGGGGTTGGTGTGGGGCACGTTGATCACGCGCATGGTGTCGTCGGACTGGAAGTTAGCTTCCGCGTCGGCAAACACATACAGGATGCCGCCGCGCGCACGCACTTCTTCGACGTTGGATTTGAGTTTTTCCAACAGGTCATTGTTGGGTGCGACCACGATGATCGGCATGTCCGCATCGATCAGCGCCAGCGGTCCGTGTTTGAGCTCGCCGGCAGCGTAGGCTTCGGCGTGAATGTAGGAAATTTCCTTGAGCTTGAGCGCGCCTTCCATCGCGATCGGATACTGGTCACCGCGGCCGAGAAAGAGTGCATGCTGTTTGTCCGCGAACTCCTCCGCCAGCGCTTCGATCTGCTCGGCCAGTGTCAGCGTCGCCTCGAGTTTTTCCGGAAGCTGTTTGAGTGCGACGCTCATGCCCTGCTGCTCGTCATCGGCGAGACCGTGGTACTTGCCGAGGGCCATGGTCAGCATCGCGAAACCGACCAGTTGGGTGGTGAAGGCTTTGGTGGACGCCACACCGATCTCGGCGCCGGCGCGGGTCATAAAGGCCAGGTCCGACTCACGTACCAGGGACGAACCGGCGACGTTGCAGATCGCGAGGCTGCCCAAGTAGCCCAGATCTTTGGCCAGACGCAGCGCGGCCAGGGTATCGGCGGTTTCACCAGACTGGCTGATAGTGACGATCATACTGTCGGGCTGAACGAAAGATTTCCGGTAGCGAAATTCGCTCGCAATTTCGACGTTGCACGACACACCCGCGAGGGATTCCAGCCAATAACGAGCGACCATACCGGCGTGATAACTGGTACCGCAAGCAACGATCTGGATGTGTTTCACTTGCTTGAATAACTCGGTGGCACCGGTGCCAAAGGTCTGATCGAGTACACCCGCTTCGCTCAAGCGACCATCGAGGGTGGAGCGCACCGCGTCGGGCTGCTCGTGGATTTCCTTGAGCATAAAGTGGCGATAGCCACCTTTGTCACCTGCGTCATAGCTGACATTGGATTCGTGCGCCGGACGATCGACAGCGTTGCCGTCCTTGTCGAACACGCGCACGCTGGTACGGGTGATTTCCGCCACGTCGCCTTCTTCAAGGAAGATAAAACGGCGGGTTACCGGCAGCAAAGCGAGCTGATCCGAGGCAATAAAGTTTTCCCCGATACCCAGGCCGATGACCAAAGGGCTGCCCGAGCGGGCCACGACAACGCGCTCAGGGTCGTTGGTGTCCATCAGAACTGTGCCGTAGGCACCGTCCAGTTGTTTGACCGCAACCTGCACCGCATTCAGCAGTGAATCAGCATTTTTGCGCTCGCGCTGTACCAGGTGGGCGATGACTTCAGTATCGGTGGCAGAGGTGAAGACATAACCCTCGTCCTGCAGCATTTTACGCAGGGGCTCGTGGTTTTCGATGATGCCGTTGTGAACCACGGTGATGTTGCTGGAGACGTGGGGATGGGCGTTGGCTTCGCTGGGTTCGCCGTGAGTGGCCCAACGGGTGTGGGCGATGCCGGTGCCGCCGGGGGTGGGTTCTTCGGCTACCGCGTCGGCGAGTTCTTTGACTTTGCCGAGTCGTCGCAGGCGTTGAAGCTGGCCTTCCGGGTTGATGATGGCGACGCCGGCGGAGTCGTAGCCCCGGTATTCGAGGCGACGCAGGCCTTCCAACAAGATGTCGACGACGTCACGTTGCGCGACTGCTCCTACAATTCCACACATGGTTGTTCTCCTTTCGGAACGTTCTTAATTAGTTTGGGGCAGGCCTCGGGGTAGGGGGTTCGAGACACGCCGTGAACCCATCCCTGGGGGCTCGACACCGACATCCTGTCGGTGACGGTCTCGAACCCCCTACCCCGAGGCCTTCGTACCACTTCACTCCATCCCGTTTGACGTGCGCGATGGAGCAGTTCCGGGACGGACTATCCAGGACCGTCGCCGACAGGACGTCGGCGTCGAGCCTACAGGGAAGTATTTACGGCGTGTCCTGGATAGTCCGTCCCGGAACTGCGGATTCCCCATCCGCACTCAAACCCTTATTACCTTGACGTTTTGTTGTTGCAACTGCGCCACCGCCTCATCCGGGAAGCCAGTATCCGTGACCAGTACGGCGATCTGCTCCCAGGGGAGTTCGAGGTTGTGGATTTTGCGATCCAGTTTGTCGGACTCGGCCATGACGATCACTTCCCGAGCGACCTCAGCCATGACGCGGCTGAGGCTGAAGAGTTCGTTGAAGGTGGTGGTGCCGCGGGCCAGGTCGAGGCCGTCGGCGCCGATGAAGAACTGGTCGAAGTTGTAGGAGCGCAGAATCTGCTCCGCCAACTGGCCCTGAAAGCCCTCGGATTTCGGGTCCCAGGTGCCGCCGGTCATGAGCAGGGTGGGCTCGTTTTCCAGTTCCCGCAGGGCGTTGGCGACGTTGAGGGAGTTGGTCATGACCACCAGCCCCTGTTTGTGAGACAGCTCCGGGAGCAAGGCAGCGGTGGTGGTGCTGCCGCTGTCGAGGATGATGCGGTTGTGATCCAGGATCAGCTCGGCGGCGGCTTTGGCCAGGGCGATCTTTCGATCTGAAACTTTGTCTGTCGCCGGGTCAGCGATCATTTCCTGGGGCATGGGGACGGCACCGCCGTAGCGGCGCAGTAGCAGGCCGTTGCTTTCCAGGGCCGCCAGGTCTTTGCGGATGGTCACTTCGGAGGTATCAAAACGCTGGGCCAGGCAATCGACGCTGACCTCGCCGGACTCGGCAAGCAGTTCTACGATGGCGCGGCGGCGCTGTTGGGTGTTCCGTTTGGTCATGGCAAGCATTCGCTAAGTTTCGATATGAAAGATAGTTTACCGAAACGTAAGCTTATAGCAAGTAGAATTCGCACAATTGCCACAAGTGAAAGATAAGACGAGCCCCGTCACCGGGGCTAAGAAGGCAGCTAGCGGACGAATTTGGAGAGCAAGCGGATGTAGGCGACCTGGTAGTCATTGTGATTTTCAGTCACGGCCCAGGAGTTGATAGGCCAGCTGTGATTGAAGTCTTTGTAGGATTTCATTTCCGGCTGATCACGGGGCGGCTCTAGATCGAGTATCGTGCACTGGGCGTTGTTGGCCGCACTGCCACAGGCATTGTTGGCGCAGCAGCCGTCGACGTCGTAGCTGGGATTGGGGCCGCCCACCAGGAAGCCCGGCGCCGGGCCGTAGGTGGATTCACCCACGCGATCCCATTGAGGGCTGCCGTGAGAGAACCAGCTGTGATAAAAACTATCCACAGAGTTATCCACACCCAGCGCATACATATTGCTCAAGTAGACCTTACCCAAGGGATTTACGCCGTGGAGGTAGTTGAGATAGCCAAGGGCGGCGTTGCGCAACAGTGCGTGGTCGTCGTCGGTGACTTGATAGGTGATCATGTTGTAGAAGGTGGACCCCTTCTTGGCCATGGTGCGGTTACTGCCCCAGGTAAAATTATTGGCGCCGATATAGGCCCGGTAGGGGTCGTCGTTGTTGCTAAAAGCGCCGATATTGGTGCTTCCGTGCATCTGGGTCCGGTAGTCGTCGCGGACCTGATCACGCACCGACACGGTGGCGTTGGGGAGGCTGGCGTAATAAAGATAAGCCATTGCCCGATGCTCCTGCCAGGGATCAATCCAGCTCAGGCGATCCTGTTCATAGGCTTGATCCACAATGTCCCGGTAGGCGCTTTCACCGGTCGCCGCAAACAGGTAGATGGCGGCCATCCGGCGCTTGAGCGCGCGTCCATTGTCCCCGACTTCCTGCTCACCCGCGGCGACGCCATTGTCTGAGTTGCGGAAGGTAACTGACGGATTGGCTTCGGCCCAGGTCCAGGCGGTCTGGGCCCGAGCCCGTAAATCATCGGCGTAGGCCTGCCATGCCTCACCCTCCAGCTCTCCAAATACCGTCGCCCCCAGGGCAAACGCCTGGGCCGAGGTCAGGGTTGCGGCGGTGGTCGCCGGGCCATAGACACTGGGCCCGGTTGCGCTCGACGGGGGACTGGCGTGAGCCAGCCCCATCACCGACAACACCGAGCCATTGTCTTCCTGCATGCGAATCAGCCAGTCCATGCCCCATTTGATCTCGTGCAAGAGGTCGGCGACCTGCCCATCTGACTCGGGAATATTCAACGCCAGACTCCAGGCCTCAGGGTTTTCGAGGTAAGCGTGGAAGAGCACCACCAGATAGTCGGCGTGCCAGTTGGTGTATTTGTTGTAATCCCCAGCGTCATACCAACCCCCGCGAAGGTCGCGCTCGGTGGCGGCATCATGGGTCGCACTGTATAACCGCGCTTCAGGATCCTGACCTTCACCCAGATGACTGGCGGCGTCGGTCCAGCCGGCCTCCGCATAGGGTGTTTCCTTGGCAAAACCGGCCCGCTGGTAATAGAAGGTGCGTACCGCGTGCATCAACACGTCCCGGTAGACCGTGTCATTGATGTCAAACGCAGGCGAGGCCACGCCCTGTTCAACATCCAGAACGTAGTAGCGACCCGGCGCCGAGACGCTGCTGAAGTCAAACCACCAAACGCGATCCCCGGCAATATCGGCGGTGCGACCCGTATCCCAGGCCGTCGGCGCCGACTCGTACACCACCTCATCACTAACCACATCGATCAGTTGGTAAGTGGCGCCTGGAGAGAAGGACTGATCCGCGTCAAAACCCACCTGAGGGTCGCGAATGACAGCGATCTTGTCGGCTTCTGGCAGGTAACCGAACTGATCGACAACAATTACCGGCGTGACGAAATCGGCGGGGTCTGTGGAGCCTGGCGGTTCTGAACTGGTACTGCTGTTGCTACTCGCGGACGACTCGCTGCTTGAACTATTGTCCGGTATTTCCACAGTAGGATCTGAGGCACTGCCGCTGCAACCAATGAGCAGCGCGGCGAAGATAAATGCAATGATGCGATAGGGGGTAGTCATGTTTATTCCCATTATTGGCGTTATCATTGGGGTTTAATAAGTCATATATATCTTATGAGGTATTTTACAGCATTGCCAGTGATTGGCTCACAAAGTGTGAATCCAAATCCGGTCTTTAGTGCATCTAAGAGGTTACCGGCCTGGATCACGTGTCGTTTCCTTGCTCGGAAGCGCTTTGAACAAGCGTCCTTCAAATTTTTATAGGGTAGACCCACTATGAAAAGCCAACTGATACTGTTTGCTGGCCTGTGCTTGCTGGTTTGTTCCTCAGCACTGGCCGATGGGGTTGTCACTCAGCCCTATCCCATTGAAAACATACGCTATATCGAAGCCGGTCAGGCGATCCGCCTCGATATCCGGCAGGGCGATAACGAATCCCTCAGCGTCGAGGGTACTCACGATATTCTGGAGAGGGTGTCAATTACAGTTCAAGGCGAGCGCCTGATTCTGGGGGTCAAAAGGAAGAAAGGTGGCTTCTTCAACTGGTTTGGTGAGCGCAACAACGATCACGCCCGTTTTGTCATTGAGCTCCCGCAGCTAGCCAGCCTCGAATTGTCGGGCGCCACTCATGCGCGGTTGGGTGCTTTCGATCTCGCAGATCTGAAACTCGAGGTCAGTGGCGCCAGTCGCGTCCAAGCCGGAAAATTGACCTTCGACAACCTGGAGCTGTGGCTCTCAGGCGCCAGTCGGATTGAATTCGAGGGATTGCAGGGTGACTCATTGGGTGCCCGGATCTCCGGGGCTTCGCGCGTCGAGGTCCGAGATGAAGGGCAGATCCACACCTTGACGCTCCATGTCAGCGGCGCGAGCCATTACCAGGGTACACCCGTGAGCATGGAGCAGGCAGTGGTCGATGCCAGCGGCGCTTCTCGGGCTGAGCTAGGTCGGACCGAAATGCTTGAGATAAACGCCAGTGGCGCGTCCAATATCGACTACCGAGGCGAACCCCGCATCACACAAAGAACCTCTGGTGGAAGCAATATCCGCTCGAGGGGAGATTGAACCCCTCGGTTAACGCGCTATTGGTTCTTTGTGGGCCTCTGCCACCCCGCAATATTGCGCTGCTTACCCCGGGCCACCGCCAACTCCTCGTCGGGGATGTCCCGGGTGATCACAGAACCGGCGCCGACGGTGGCGTTTTTACCCAGTGTGACCGGCGCCACCAGTGCGGTGTTGGAGCCGACGAAAACACCGTCGCCAATCCGGGTTTGAAACTTGTTCACGCCGTCGTAGTTGCAGGTTATGGTGCCGGCGCCAACGTTGACGCCGCTGCCAATGACCGCGTCGCCGATATAGCTCAGGTGGTTGACCTTGCTACCGGTGCCAATGGAGGCTTTTTTCACCTCCACAAAGTTACCGATTTTGACACCGCTGGCGAGTTTTGCCCCGGGGCGTAGGCGACCAAAGGGTCCAACCTCACAGCCGTCTTCCAGGGTAGCGTCTTCAATGACGCTGTTGGCTTTGATCACGGTGCCAGGTCCAAGACGGCAGTTTTTCAGGAGACAGTTGGGTCCAATCTCGACGCCGTCAGCCAGCTCGACAGTGCCTTCAAACACACAATTGATATCGATCACCACATCCCGACCCACCGACAGCTCGCCCCGGCAATCAAAGCGCGCCGGATCGAGCAGAGTGACACCCTGAACCATCAGTGCCTCCGCCTGCCGGCGCTGATAAAACCGCTCGAGCGCCGCCTGTTGTTGCCGGTTGTTGATGCCCTCAACTTCTTCCACCGTTTCCGGCTGCTCCACCGCAATAGCGATGCCATCACGGCGAGCAAAGGCGATAATATCCGTCAGGTAATATTCACCCTGAGCGTTGTCATTGCTCAACGTCGGCAACCAGGTCTGCAATTGTTTCGCGGTGGTGGCCATGATCCCGGTATTGATCTCGGAAATCTGTCGCTGCTCGTCATTGGCATCCTTGTGCTCAACAATCGCTTCCACCTCACCCTCGGCATTGCGCACAATACGGCCATAACCGCCGGGATCGGGCAGGTTGACCGTGAGTAACCCCATGGTGCTGTCGTCAACATGAGCCACCAGCTTCTTCAGCGTCTCAGCCTGCGTCAGCGGCACATCCCCATAAAGGATCAACACCCGGGCATCATCCCGCAAATGCGGCAAAACCTGCTGCACCGCATGACCAGTGCCCAGCTGCTCGGTCTGCATCACAAACGTCACATCATCAGCGGCCAGACGCGCCTGCACCTGCTCCGCGCCATGCCCAATCACCGTCAACATCTGCTGACCACCCACCACCCGCGCCGTGTCCATCACATGCTGAAGCAGAGGGCGTCCACCGACAGGATGAAGAACTTTAGGCAGATCCGAACGCATCCGGGTACCTTTACCGGCAGCCAGTATCACAATATCCAAGGGCTTACTCATAACACAATCATCCTTTAAAGGGCCAAGCAACTCTCAGTTGGCACAGAGGGCGGTAAGGGAAATGCACTTTTGAAACCCTGACTTCAGGGATGAAGTCAGGGAGCTACACGGATGTATTCATGCGGTTTCAGAAGTGCATTTCCCTTACCGACCGGGCCTGCTAAACCGAAATGCCATTTAAATAACAAAAAAGGGCAGCCGAAGCCGCCCTTTCCATACTGCAAAACAATCCGAAAACCAGCCAACAACTACTTGTTCTTGCCCAGCTTCTTCCGAATCGACTGCAGAGTACGCAGCTGTGCCGCGGCTTCGGCCAACTGTACTGCCGCGCGGGAATAATCCAGCTCGGCGCTCTGATTGGCCAGGGCTTTTTCCGCCTGATCTTTCGCTGCCTGAGCAGCCGCCTCATCCATATCACCGGCCCGCAACGCGGTGTCCGCCAATACAGTGACGTGGTAGGGCTGCACTTCCAGGTAGCCACCGGAGACAAAGAAAATCTCTTCTTCACCCCCCTGTTTGACCACGCGGATAGGGCCGGGCTCGATACCGGTCAGCAGCGGCGCGTGGCCATAGATGATACCCAAAGGACCTTCGGTACCGGGGGCAACCACCATTTCCACCAGGCCGGAGAAAATCTCCTGCTCGGCGCTGACAATATCGCAGTGGACCGTCATAGCCATAATCAAACCTTTGTCGTCATCAGGTTCAGGTGCCGCCGGACTCAAGGTCCGGCCGCCCACTTACTTCTTCATTTTGTCCGCTTTGGCGATAGCTTCGTCGATGGTACCTACCATGTAGAAAGCCTGCTCCGGCAGATGGTCGTATTCACCAGCCAGAATGCCTTTAAAGCCGCGAATGGTTTCCTGCAGCGAAACGTAAACACCGGGAGAACCCGTGAAAACTTCCGCCACGTGGAACGGCTGAGACAGGAAACGCTCAATTTTACGGGCGCGGGCAACGGTCTGTTTATCTTCTTCAGACAGTTCATCCATACCCAGAATCGCAATGATGTCTTTCAGCTCTTTGTAACGCTGCAGAACCGTCTGGACGCCACGCGCAACGTCGTAGTGATCCTGACCAATCACCAGCGGGTCAAGCTGACGTGAGGTGGAGTCGAGCGGATCAATCGCGGGGTAAATACCCTTGGCGGCGATGTCACGACTCAATACAACGGTCGAGTCCAAATGCGCAAAGGTGGTGGCCGGTGACGGGTCAGTCAAGTCATCTGCCGGTACGTAGACCGCCTGGACCGAGGTGATTGAACCGGTCTTGGTGGAGGTAATACGTTCCTGCAATACACCCATCTCTTCTGCCAGCGTAGGCTGGTAGCCTACCGCCGACGGCATACGGCCCAGCAGGGCGGATACTTCAGTACCGGCCAGGGTATAACGGTAGATGTTGTCGATGAACAAGAGTACGTCTTTACCTTCGTCGCGGAATTTCTCCGCCATGGTCAGACCGGTCAAGGCGACGCGCAGACGGTTACCCGGCGGCTCATTCATCTGGCCGTAAACCATCGCTACCTTGTCCACAACCTTGGACTCGGTCATTTCGTGGTAGAAGTCATTACCTTCACGGGTCCGCTCACCGACACCGGCGAACACGGACAGACCGCTGTGCTCTTTGGCGATGTTGTTGATCAGCTCCATCATGTTGACGGTTTTACCGACACCCGCACCACCGAACAGGCCAACCTTGCCGCCTTTGGCGAAAGGACAAACCAGGTCGATCACTTTAATACCGGTTTCCAACAGTTCGTCGGACGCAGACAGCTCTTCGTAAGCCGGGGCGTCGCGGTGAATCTGCATACGCTCCTGCTCACCGATGGGGCCGGCTTCGTCGATGGGACGACCCAGCACATCCATGATGCGGCCCAGCGTCTGGGTACCGACCGGAACCTTGATAGGCTCCTTGGTGTTGGACACGTCGAGACCACGACGCAGACCTTCAGAAGAACCCAGGGCAATGGTGCGTACCACACCGTCACCCAACTGCTGTTGAACTTCCAGAGTCAGGTCACCCTCGGTGACTTTCAATGCGTCATAGACCTGCGGTACGTCGTCGCGCGGAAATTCCACGTCGATAACGGCACCGATAATTTGTACGATACGTCCGCTACTCATTTCCGGATCCTCTTGGTTTCAGGCCGTTGGCCTGAAGGTTTTAACTGAAAATTGGTTACTGGCCAGCCGATCAGGAAGAGACCGCGGCGGCACCGCCCACGATTTCTGACAATTCCTGCGTAATAGCAGCCTGGCGCGCCTTGTTGTAGACCAGCTGCAAGTCACCGATAAGATCGCCGGCGTTGTCACTTGCGCTCTTCATCGCGACCATCCGTGCAGCCTGTTCACAAGCAACGTTTTCGACCACGGACTGATAGACCTGGGACTCGATATAGCGAATCAACAGACCTTCGAGCAAGGCTTCCGGGCTGGGCTCATAGATGTAGTCCCAACGATGTTTTTGCTCGACGTCGTCCGTTGCTTCCAAAGGCAGCAACTGGCTGACTTTGGGCAGCTGGGTCATGGTGTTTACAAATTCGTTGCTCACCAGGTACAGCTTATCGATTTTGCCGTCACTGAAGGCGTCCAGCATCACTTTGACGCTACCGATCAGGTCATCAACTGATGGGTTTTCGCCGATATCGCGCACACTCGCGACGACGTTGCCACCGAAGTTGTTGAAGAACGACGCCGCTTTCGCGCCAATCAGACACAGGTCAACATCGACGTTGAGGTCGTGCCAGGACTTCATGGATTTGAGTGCAGCTTTGAACACGTTGACGTTCAAGCCACCACACAAGCCCCGATCGCTGGATACCAGAATGTAACCCACGCGCTTGGTTTCTTCGCGCTGCTCCAGATACTGGTGTTTGTAATCCGGGTTGGCATTGGCAATATGGCCAACCACTTGGCGCATACGGGTGGCATAAGGCTTGCCCACTTGCATACGCTCTTGAGCACGGCGCATCTTACTGGCAGCCACCATTTCCATGGCGCTGGTAATTTTCTGCGTGCTCTTGATACTCGAAATCTGCGTTCGAATTTCTTTTGCGCCTGCCATAACTCAAAGGCCCTCAAGCGAAGTGTTGCGGCGCGCAGTGCGCGCCGCGTGGCTTACCAGGACTGGCTCTCTTTGAACTTTTCCACCAATTCTTTGAACTTGGCTTGCAGTTCTTCGTTCCAGTCGCCCGTCTCATTAATGCTTTTCAACACATCGGCGTAGTCGCCTTTGGCGAAAGAGAGCAGGGCCTTTTCGAAGTCCAGGATCTTGTTCACTTCAATATCTTCCAGGTACCCTTCGTTGGCGCAGAACAACATCAGACCCATCTCGCCAATTTTCATGGGTGAGTACTGATTCTGTTTCATCAACTCGGTGACGCGCTGACCGTGATCCAGCTGAGCCTTGGTGGCCTCATCCAGATCTGACGCAAACTGGGAGAAAGCTGCCAGTTCGCGGTACTGGGCCAGAGCGGTACGGATACCACCAGAAAGCTTTTTGATGATCTTGGTCTGGGCAGAGCCACCGACACGGGATACCGAGATACCGGCGTTCATCGCCGGGCGAACGCCGGAGTTGAACATGTCAGTTTCCAGGAAGATCTGACCATCGGTGATCGAGATCACGTTGGTCGGTACGAAGGCAGAAACGTCACCTGCCTGGGTTTCAATGATGGGCAGGGCGGTCAAAGAACCGGTCTTGCCTTTCACTTCGCCATTGGTGAACTTCTCAACGTACTCTTCGTTAACCCGTGCAGCACGCTCAAGCAGACGCGAATGCAAATAGAAGACGTCACCCGGATAGGCTTCACGGCCGGGCGGACGACGCAGCAGCAATGAAATCTGGCGATAAGCCCAAGCTTGCTTGGTCAGGTCATCATAGATGATCAACGCATCTTGACCGCGGTCGCGGTAGTACTCACCAATAGTACAGCCGGCGAAGGCCGACAGGTACTGCATGGAAGCCGGGTCAGAAGCGGTGGCGGCAACCACGACCGTATGATCCATGGCGCCGTGCTCTTCGAGCTTGCGCACAACGGCCGCGATAGAAGAAGCCTTCTGGCCAATCGCGACGTAGATACACTTAATACCGGAATCTTTCTGGTTGATGATGGCGTCGATGGCAATGGCGGACTTACCGATCTGGCGGTCACCAATGATCAGCTCGCGCTGACCGCGACCGATCGGCACCATGGCATCAACGGCCTTCAGGCCGATCTGCACCGGCTCATCAACGGATTTCCGCCAGATAACACCCGGAGCCACCTTTTCGATAGCGTCGGTTTCCTTGGCGTTGATCGCACCTTTACCGTCGATGGGGTTACCCAGCGCATCGATAACGCGACCTTCGAGTTCCGGACCGACCGGCACTTCCAGGATGCGGCCGGTGCACTTGCACTTCTGGCCTTCGGCGATACCTTTGTAATCACCCAGAACTACGGCGCCTACGGAGTCGCGCTCAAGGTTGAGCGCCATACCAAAGACGCCACCTTCAAATTCAATCATCTCACCGTACATCACTTCGGTGAGACCATAGATCCGCACAATACCGTCTGATACGGAAACGACCGTACCCTCTTGACGGGCTTCAGAGGACACATCGAGCTCGTCGATGCGCTGTTTGATAATGTCGCTAATCTCGGATGGATTCAGCTGCTGCATGCTTGTTTCCTCAATCCTACGAATTGATTGCTCTGGCGAGTTTCTCTAACCGACCGCGCACCGAGCCGTCGATGACCAAATCACCCGCTTTAATGACGATGCCGGCCAACAAACGTTGGTCGACAACCGTATGAAGGTTTATCTTTCGCGCCAGCTTCTCACCAAGGCTCTGAACAATTTTCTGTTCAGCGGCTTCATCCAGGGCAATAGCGGTGGTCAATTCAACATCGACAGCCTGCTCTTGTGCGGTTTTGAGTTCACCAAACTGTCGGTGGATCCCAGGCAACAAGGACAGACGCTTGTTCTGCGCCAGAAGTTGAACAAAATTACGGACGGGCTGGCTCAGCTCATCGCCACACAAATCACTGACAACGTTGGCCTGCTCGGTACCCGAGTAAGCCGCAGAATCAATAATACCGCGCAGTTTTTCATGCTGGCTGACGCCGACAAGAGTAGCCAGCTGTTGACTCCAACCGGCCAGATCCCCGTTGTCGCGGGCGTATTTAAACGCCGCCTGCGCGTAGGGTCTTGCAACAGTACTCAGTTCAGCCACAGGTCACCTCGCTCAAAGATTGGCAGCCAGTTTATCGATCATGGCCTTGTGAGTGTTGGCGTCAACCGAGGACTCGAGCACTTTTTCAGCACCGGCCAGGGCGAGCACAGCCACTTGCGAGCGCAGTTTTTCACGCGCGCGTTCCACATCCTGGTCAATCTCGGCGTGGGCGGCCACTTTGATGCGCTCCGCTTCGGCACGAGCAGACTCTTTGGCTTCGTCGATGATCTGAGCGCCACGCTTGTTGGCAGACTCGATGATGCCGGCAGCCTCTTTGCGCGCTTCGCGCAACGTCTTGGTCGCCTTCTCTTGAGCCAGTTCCAGATCGCGACCGGCGCGATCGGCAGCTGCCAAACCTTCGGTAATGGTTTTCTGCCGCTCTTCGATGGCGTTCATTAACGGCGGCCATACGAATTTGATGCAGAACCAGACAAAGACCGCAAAAGCGATCATTTGCCCGATAAAGGTTAAGTTAAAGTTCACGACTTTACCTCGTCTATTGTTGGTTTACGCAAGCGAAGAGCCCCGAGAGGGGCCCATGCGTCATTAAGCAACAACGAAGACAAGTACCAGAGAGATACCAACGCTGATGATCGGAATCGCTTCTACCAGACCAGCAATAATGAAGAACTTGGTCTGCAGGGCCGGAGCCAGTTCGGGCTGACGGGCAGAAGTTTCCAGCAGCTTGCTGCCCAGGAAGGCCATACCCAAGGAAGCACCCAGTGCGGCAGCAGTCAGGATGATAGCAACGGCGATAAAGATCATAGTTTTCTCCTAAGACTTACGTCAGTTCAAGTTTAAGTGGTTAAAGGTGTTACAAAATCTTTCAAAGCGAGCGATCCGCGACCGCTCCCGTTCGAAAATCAGTGGTCTTCATGGGCCATCGAGAGGTACACGATCGTCAGTACCATGAAGATGAATGCCTGCAATACGATGACCAGAATATGGAAGATCGCCCACAGTACCTGCAGACCAGCCGCCAGGGGCAGGAAGAACAAGCCCGCGCCAAACAGTGCTGCAATCAGCAGGAAGATGACTTCACCGGCAAACATGTTGCCGAACAGACGCAAGCCGAGACTGATCGGCTTGGACAAAAGACCAATAATTTCCAACAACAGGTTGACCGGAATCAGTACCCAGGTGTTGAACGGCGTAAAAGACAGCTCCTTGAGGAAGCCCCAGCCTTTCACCTTGATGGAATAGTAAATCACCATCAATAACACAAAGAACGCCATACCCAAGGTGACGTTGGGATCGGTAGTCGGCGCCATCTTCTGGTATTCGACGCCCATCAGCTCAAGCGGGTAGGGAATCAGATCCACCGGCACCAGCTTCATCAGGTTCATCATGAACACCCAGGTGAAGATGGTCAGGGCGATCGGAGCAATCGGCTGCACACGCCCATGAAACACTTCCTTGGTGGTATTGCCAACGAAGTCGACAATCATTTCAATAAAGCACTGGAACCGGCCGGGCGCTACAGGCGACGCTTTGCGAGCCGCGGTAAACAGGAGCCCCATGGTGATCAACCCGAGTCCGACGGCCCACACCAGGCTGTCCACATGAAAAGCCATAAAGCCCATGGCTTCGGCTTCGGCGGCACAACCGGCAAATGTCCAGTGTGTAGTTTCGACCACACCGCCGCCGTAGCAACGTTCAGCGCCTTCCTGCAGACGTCCGTAGGTCAGGTTTACCAGATGGTGGGCAATATATTCGCCCGCGTCGTTGTATTCACCTGCTGCCATGATTTCAAAGTACCCTGTTGCCGCACATCAGCGCGGACGTGAAATTAAAATCGGTGCTGCCAAGGCGGCCAGCGTGTTCAAACCGAACACGGTGATAAAACTGACCGCTACAGAAAATTCGGGCTGGCGCTGCCACAGAAGCACCAGCCCAACAGAAATAATGACCCACTTGCCGATCAGACCGGCCGTGGCGCCCGCCAAATAGGCGGAACTGCGGGGATCGCCGTAGGTTCTGAGTGTCCGCCAGATCCAGAAGGTCTGGGCGGCAAGGGCGATCAACCCGGACAGCCAAAGCGCGTACAGGTGCTCCGGCGCAAAAAACAACATTATCAAGCCGGCGACCAAAAGCGCCAGGCTCTGAATCATCAGCAACCGCCACAAAGGCGGCTTGGGTGGGGTGCGTCTGCGCGCGGGCTGTCGAAAACCGATCACCTTGCTACGCCGCCCCCCGATCTCAATGAAACGCCTTGAGTAAAGGCCGCAGCATTATAGGGATATTGACGTCCCGCATCAACCGTGGACAGCGCGAGAGTGCCCGCTAATGCCGCGATCTTATAGCCTTTTCTACTTGATATGGGCCAAAATGCCGTCCAGTTCGTCCAGGTCGTTATAAGTGATCACTAACTTACCCTTACCTTTGGCACTGTGCTGAATAGCGACGGCGGCCCCCAATGTATCGGAGAGTTCATCCTGAAGACGACGAATATCAGCAGACGGTTGCTGTGGCGCGGCTATTTTGTCCTTGTGCTTGTTGTCCTGAAAGCTGCGCACCAGGGTTTCAGTCTGGCGCACCGACAGGCCCTTGGCGACTACCTGCCGACCAATTTCACGCTGATCACCCGCTTCCAGGGTCAGTAGGGCCCGGGCGTGTCCCATTTCCAGGTCGCCGTGCTCGAGCAGGGTTTTGACTTCTTCGGTCAGGGCGATCAGACGCAGCAGGTTGGTCACGGTGGTGCGCGACTTGCCAACCGCCTGGGCCACTTCACTGTGGGTCAGTTCAAACTCGTCCTGGAGACGCTTGAGCGCCATGGCTTCTTCAATCGGATTGAGGTCTTCGCGCTGAATGTTTTCAATCAGCGCCATGGCGATGGCGGCTTCATCGGGCACATCGCGAATAACGGCGGGGATGCTATCGAGGCCAGCCAGCTGGGTGGCCCGCCAGCGGCGCTCCCCGGCGATAATCTCATAGCGGTCGGCGCTGATCGGACGCACCACGATGGGTTGCATCACGCCTTGCGCCTTGATCGATTCGGCCAGCTCTTCCAACGCCTCCTGGTGCATGTCGCGCCGAGGCTGGTACTTTCCGCGCTGAATCAGCTCAATCGGAATTTCGGCCAATTTGCCGTCGGCCCGGCCCAAGGGAGCGTCCGCCGCGGGCGTATCCGCTGAACCCGCACCGGTATCCTGAGCGTCAGCGGGGGGTATTTGAACCCCGGCGCCCAGCAGAGCATCCAATCCCCGACCTAAACCTTTGCGTTTTCCCGCCATTGTCTGTGTAACCTGTTCCTGAATCGCTGTGGATGATGTCGGGCCCGTCAGCCTTCAGCCGACGCCGCCGGTTGCGGCGCGCCGACATCGTTGCGCCGAATGATTTCCCCGGCCAGAGCCAGGTAGGAGATCGCGCCCTTGGAGGTTCGATCGTAGACGATGACCGGCTGACCGTAACTGGGGGCTTCGGCCAGGCGCACATTGCGCGGTATGCAGGTACGGTAGAGGCGGTCGCCAAAGTGCTGACTGAGCTGAGCCGAAACATCGTTGGTCAGGCTATTGCGCGGATCGTACATGGTACGCAACAAGCCCTCGACCCGCAGACGCGGGTTGAGCCGCTCCTGAATCTGGGTGATGGTGTTGATCAGGGCCGAGAGCCCCTCAAGGGCATAGTATTCGCACTGCATGGGAATGATCACTCCGTCGCAGGCCGATAGGGCATTGACCGTGAGCATGCTCAGCGAGGGGGGGCAATCGATCAGAATGTAATCGTAATCGGCGGCGATTTCATCAAGGATGTTTTTCAGCAGCCGCTCTTTGTCGGGCAGCTGCAACATTTCGACCTCTGCCGCGGTCAAGTCACCGTTGGCAGGAAGAACCGCGTATTTACCACTTTCTGAAGTTTGTAAGCACTCACGCACTTGAGCCCGGTGGGTAAGGGCGTCATACACGGTCAGGTCCAATTCACTTTTATCCACACCGCTACCCATGGTGGCGTTGCCCTGGGGATCGAGATCCACCAGTAGCACGCGCTTGCGCGTGGCCACCAGCGACGCGGCCAGATTGACGCAGGTCGTGGTTTTGCCCACGCCCCCCTTCTGGTTGGCAACGGCGTAGATACGGGTCAAGTGATTATCCTTTTGTGCGGTACGTGTGAAACCTGGCCGACTATTGTGTGTCAGTTGGGTTATTGGGGCAAGCCCAATATCAACAGATGGCGCTCGCCTTCGGTCTCCGGCACCGCCAGCTCGACAGCGTTTTCCAGACGTGCCCGATCCCCTAATGCCCGCAGCTCTTCTGCCGGATAGACACCTTTCATCGCCATAAACCGGCCCCCCGGTGAAAGCAAGTGCTCACAAACCGACACCATGTCCGCCAGACTGGCAAAAGCGCGGCTGGTCACCAGATCGAAAGTCTCGGACGGAGCCCAGGCTTCCGCCCGGCGATTTTCCACCTGAACGTTGGCCAAGCCCAGGGTGCTTTTAACGTGAAACAAAAACCGGGTTTTCTTGCCGGCGCTGTCGAGTAACGTGAATTCCCGCTCCGGAAAAACAATCGCCAGCGGAATGCCGGGCAGGCCGCCACCGGTGCCCACGTCGATGATGCGCCGGGCATCCAGGGCAGCCAGGTGCGGGACCACACTCAGACTGTCGAGCAGATGACGTCCGATCATGGCGGCGGGGTCGCGCACCGCCGAGAGATTGTAGGCCTTGTTCCACTGGTGAAACAGCGCAAGGTAGTCCATCAACTGGTCGATCTGACGGTCTGTGAGCGACAAGGCCATGGCCTCGACGCCCCGGGTCAATGGCTGACGCAGGGCGTTGCGGTTAAAACCACTCACGACGCCTTGGCCCGGTTCTTCCGCAACAGGCCGCGTTTTTTCAGGTAAATCATCAACAGCGATACCGCTGCCGGGGTCACGCCCTGCACGCGGGCGGCCCGGCCCAGGGTATCCGGACGGGCGTCGTTGAGTTTCTGTTTGACTTCGTTGGACAGCCCTTCGACCTGAGCAAAGTCGAAGTCCACCGGCAGATCGGTGTTCTCGTACTCCCGCAGCCGGGTGATTTCATCCTGTTGGCGGTGAATATAACCGGCGTACTTGGCATCGATTTCCACTTGCTCAGCGGCGGCCTCATTGGGCTCCGGCTCGCCTTTGAGACTGGCGACGTCGGCATAGCCCAGTTCGGGGCGTTTGAGCAGATCAAACAGGCTGTATTCCCGGTTGAGCTTGGCACCGGTTTTGGCTTCGACCTGGGCCGCTTCCGGCGAGCCCGATTGCACCCAGGTGTTTTTCAGGCGCTGCTGTTCCCGGGCGATGGCTTCGCGTTTGTCGCTGAACAGGCGCCACTGCTCGTCATTCACCAGACCCAGGGTCCGGCCCTTCTCGGTCAGGCGCAGGTCGGCATTGTCTTCACGCAACAGCAACCGGTATTCGGCCCGGCTGGTGAACATGCGGTAGGGCTCCTGGGTCCCCAGGGTAATCAGGTCGTCCACCAGGACCCCGATGTAGGCCTCGTCCCGGCGCGGACACCAGGCATCGCGCTCGCTTGCGCGCAGGGCAGCGTTGACGCCGGCCAGCAGCCCCTGGGCTCCGGCCTCTTCGTAGCCGGTGGTGCCGTTGATCTGGCCGGCAAAGAACAATCCGCCGATCACCTTGGTTTCCAGGCTGTATTTCAGGTCCTGAGGATTGAAATAATCATACTCGATGGCGTAGCCCGGCCGGGTGATATGGGCATTTTCAAAGCCCTTGATGGAGCGCACCAGGTCCAGTTGCACATCGAAGGGCAGGCTGGTGGAGATGCCGTTGGGGTAGAGCTCGTGGGTGTTCAGGCCCTCCGGCTCGATAAAGATCTGATGCGAGGGCTTGTCCGCAAAGCGGTGAATTTTGTCTTCGATGGACGGGCAGTACCGGGGACCCACGCCTTCGATGACACCGGAGTACATGGGCGAGCGATCCAGACCGCCGCGAATCACCTCGTGGGTGCGCTCGTTGGTGTGAGTGATCCAGCAACTGACTTGGCGCGGGTGCAGCTCGCGACTGCCCAGTACGGACATCACCGGCGTCGGGGTGTCGCCCCACTGGGGATCAAGGCCCTCAAAATCGACACTGCGAGCATCGATGCGGGGCGGTGTCCCGGTTTTCAGGCGCCCGACCCGCAGGGGCAACTCGCGCAAACGGTGGGCGAGCGCGATTGACGGCGGATCGCCAGCGCGGCCACCGGCGTGGTTTTGCAGACCAATATGGATCTGGCCGCCGAGAAAAGTGCCCGTGGTCAGTACCACCGAGGGGGCATGAAACTTGACGCCCATCTGGGTTACGACACCGCGCACTTGATCGTTTTCCACGATCAGGTCGTCTGCGGCCTGCTGAAAGATCCACAGGTTGGGTTGATTTTCGAGGCTATCGCGCACGGCCGCCTTGTACAGCGCCCGATCCGCCTGCGCCCGGGTCGCCCGCACTGCGGGGCCTTTGCGGGAGTTGAGCACCCGGAATTGGATACCGCCTTTGTCGGTGGCGAGCGCCATGGCGCCCCCCAGGGCATCAATCTCCTTGACCAGGTGGCTTTTACCAATGCCTCCAATCGCCGGGTTGCAGGACATCTGGCCCAGCGTTTCGATGTTGTGGGTGAGCAGCAGGGTGCGGCTGCCCATGCGAGCGGCCGCCAGAGAGGCTTCGGTACCGGCGTGGCCGCCACCAATGACGATAACGTCAAAGTGCTCGGGAAAATTCATCGATGTGGGCCTCGAAACCCGGTGATCAGCAAAAATGGGGCGCCATTATAGGGCTTTACAGTGATTTGTACAAAAGTTGTTCAGTCTGTGTGCGTTTACAGAATAACGAATAATTAAGTTTAAATAATATATAGAGTTATATATTAGGTATGTATTAATGATGTTATTACTAATGGTGTGGGTTAAAACAGTGGATAACCCTATTTTTTTATTGATTTTCAATTGATTGGAGTATGGATAAGTAGCGTTGAAAGCGGCTGCTAAGCGCTGATTAAGCTGACGACACCCTGGTGACAGAACCAGCAGTTATACACGAAATCGGAAAAAGCCGAGTTATCCCCAATTTCATCTTCAGCTTTTCCTGCGTGTGGTGGACAGGGTTGTCCACATTCCAGGGTGTAAAACAGGGAAAAACAAGGGTTTAGGGGATAAACCTGTGAGCAAATGTGGATAAAGCCGCTAAGTGGAGGTGGCCTGCTGTTTCTATGTGTGGATAAGTTTGTCCACGGGTGTGTGTAACTCGGGGAATTGGGCGGGAAGGGGAGAGAAAAGGCGTAGGTAAAAAAATAGGGAGTACGCTATTTTCCGATGCAAAAGGATGAAAAAATGCGCCCGAGGAGGTCATCAGGCGTAAATTGCCCGGTGATTTCACCCAGAGCGTCCTGGGCCGCACGCAGGTCTTCCGCGAGGAGTTCGCCGGCGGCATAGCCGTGCAACTGGTCTTTACCAGTTTGCAGGGCGGCTTGGGCGCGCGCCAGTGCGTCCAGGTGTCGACGGCGGGCGGTAAAGCCGCTTTCACCCGTGTCAGAGAAGCCCATGATGCCCTTGAGGTGGGTTTTGAGGCTATCCAGACCCTGGTTGTCGATGGCGCTGAGTCCAATGACCGGAGGCGAGGTCTGCTGCAATCCAGCGACTTCCCCGGTCAAGTCGATCTTGTTGCGAATGACGGTGAGCTTGTCGGGATCCGGCAGTTGCGCCACGAAGTCGGGCCACAGGACGGCAGGTTCAGTGTCTTGAGTGGCGCTGGCATCCACCATGAGGAGCACGCGATCGGCCTGTTTGATCTCTTGCCAGGCGCGCTCGACCCCGATTTTTTCCACTTCGTCTGGGGTATCGCGCAGGCCAGCGGTATCGATGATATGCAGGGGCATGCCGTCGATGTGAATATGCTCGCGCAGGACGTCCCGGGTGGTGCCCTCGATGGCCGTGACGATGGCACTGTCGCGTCCGGAGAGGGCGTTGAGCAGGCTCGACTTGCCGGCGTTGGGGCGCCCAGCAATCACCACTCTCATGCCGTCACGCATCAGTACGCCTTGCTTGGCCTCCCGGAAGACATCGTCAAGACGCTGGATAATCCCGTCGAGATCGGTGGCGACTTTACCGTCGCTCAGGAAGTCGATTTCCTCTTCTGGAAAGTCGATGGCCGCCTCGACGTAGATACGCAGGTGTATGAGCGCTTCCACCAGTGCCTGAATACGCGCTGAGAAAGCGCCCTGTAGGGAATGTAGGGCGTTGCGGGCGGCTTGTTCAGTGGTGGCGTCGATCA
The DNA here is from genome assembly GCF_003259155.1 of Marinimicrobium alkaliphilum. GTDB lineage: Bacteria > Pseudomonadota > Gammaproteobacteria > Pseudomonadales > Cellvibrionaceae > Marinimicrobium_A > Marinimicrobium_A alkaliphilum. Next base: position 224,479 of record NZ_QGMQ01000005.1, on the reverse strand, counting down.
GGTCGGCAATGGCTTCAGCTTGCGCCAGGTCGAGTTTGTCGTTCAGAAAGGCGCGCTCGGAAAACTCACCGGGCCGGGCCAGGCGAGCGCCCAGGGACGCCACCTCCCGCAGCAGCAAATCGAGAATGACCGGTCCGCCGTGGCCCTGCAGCTCGAGCACATCCTCGCCGGTAAACGAGTGGGGATTGGGAAAGAAGATCGCAATCCCTTCGTCGATGACGGTGCCGTCCTGTTGGCAGAAAGGCAGGTAGTGGGCCCGGCGAGGCTCAAGGGCTGTGCCGGTCACGGCACGCGCGATGGCTTCAGCCTTGGGGCCCGAAACACGGATGATGCCGACACCGCCGCGGCCGGTCGCCGTGGCGATGGCGGCGATGGTGTCGGTATGCAGGTCGGACACGGAGGTCAGGCCTTTTTCTCGTCCGCCCCTTCGATCTGCCGGGTGATCACGTATTGCTGGGCAATCGAGAGGGTGTTGTTGGTCAACCAGTAGAGGACCAGGCCAGCCGGGAACCACAGGAACAGGAAGGTGAAGATGATCGGCATCATCTGCATGACCTTGGCCTGGGTCGGGTCCGGCGGTGTCGGGTTCAGTTTGAACTGAATGAACATGGTGCCGCCCATCAGGATCGGCAGAATAAAGTAGGGATCGCGCACCGAGAGGTCAACAATCCAGGCAAAGAAGGGCGCATGGCGCAGCTCGACACTTTCCATGAGTACCCAGTAGAGGGCCAGGAACACCGGCATCTGAACCAGGATGGGGAGACAGCCACCGAGCGGATTGACCTTTTCCTTTTTGTAGAGCTTCATCAGCTCCTGGGACATTTTCTGACGGTCGCTGCCATAGCGCTCTTTGAGCTCCTGCATTTTGGGGCTCAGTTTGCGCATCTTGGCCATGGAGCGGTAGCTGGTGGCGGACAACTTGAAGAACGCAGCCTTGATCACAACGGTCAGGGCGATGATGGCCAGGCCCCAGTTACCCACAAAGCCGTGGATAAAATTGAGCAGCCAGAACAGGGGTTTGGCCAGCCACCACAACCAACCGTAGTCCACGGTCAGATCCAGATAGGGCGCAATCTCTTCAAGCCGGTGTGTGTACTTGGGACCGGCGTAGAAGCCGGCGCTGATCACGCCGGTTTCACCGGGTGCCACTTCGGTGCGGGGGCTGGTAAAGCCGAGCAGGTAAAGATCGCGGTTGCCCATGCGGCGCAGATGGATATTGTGCTCGCGTTGTTGGTCCGGCACCCAGGCGCTGACAAAGTAATGCTGCACCATGGCCACCCAGCCGCCGTCTACGGTGGAGCGGATTTCGTCACTGCGCAGATCACTAAAGTTGATCTTGTTGTAACGATCTTCATTGGTGGTCATGGCCGGGCCCAGGTAGGGCTTGAGGGTGAACATGCCGCCGCTGGTTGGGTTGTGGTCGAGCGCGTCGCGCTTGATCTGGCCGTACAGATTGGCGCGCCAGGGCTGATCGCTCTGGTTATCAATCAGGTACTCCAGCTCAATCAGGTAGTCGCCCCGGGTGAAACGGTAGCGTTTGATGATGCTGACGTCGCCGGCCTGGTAATGGAGATCCACTTCCAGGGTATCTTCACCATCGGCCAGTTCGAACTCGGTGCGGTCGCTGTGGAAGACCGGGCGACCTTCGGCGGTATCCGTGCCATTGGGACCGATCAGACCACTTTGTGAAACATAGGTTTGAAACTCGGTGTCCCGCAGTAGGGTAAAGGGCACATCAGGGGTGTCGAGTGAATCGTAATGCTGGGGCAATGACAGCCTGACGATATCGCCACCGCGGGGATCAATGGTCAGGTTCAGCGTATCGGTACGCACCTCGATCGGACGTTGCGGTGCTGTTGTGGCTGCAACCGTTGGCGTGACGTCGTCACTGGCATCTTCCGGTGCACGCGGGATACCGGCGTCGCTGGGCTCCTCGGGGAGGGCGTCGTTGTCGCCACCCTGGGTGGCCGGTGCTGTGGCGCTAGGGCGGGGAGTCTCGGCCTGTTGCGCGTCCTGGAAGTCGGCCCAGCGCAATATCAGGGTAAAGACGATGGCACCCATCGCCGCGATTAACAAAGGTTTTTGCCAGTCCATCTTAGTTGCTGCCATTAGGTTTGGGTGAATGTGTGTGCGTGTCTGACGTCCGGTGGTGCTTGCACGTGGGTTCAGGAACCAGGTCGATGCCGCCTTCGTGCCAAGGGTGGCATTTTAATAGACGACGCAGGGTTAAATAACCCCCTTTTATACAACCGTGGGTTTTTATTGCTTCTTCTGCGTAGTGCGAGCAGGTCGGATAGAAGCGGCATTGGTTGCCGACCCAGGGACTGAGCAGATAGCGGTATACATGGATGAGCTTGATCAATAGCCAGCGCATAAACTCAATTCCCGTTGTCCGGGGCCTCATCGGCCAGTTTTTGGGCGCGCTTGCGTAACCGCTGCCACTGGTGATTGAGGTGCTTGTCGATGGTTTTGTTATCGAGCTCGCCCAAGCCGGGACGGGATAACACAATGATATCGAGTCCGCTCAAGGCTGCCTGTCGATGGCGAAAGCTCTCGCGAATCAGACGTTTGATGCGGTTGCGCTGGACGGCGAGACGGATACCGCGTTTGGCGATGACCAAACCCAGGCGTGCGTGGCTGCGCTGATTGAAGCGAGCGAGGATGAGAAGGTGTTGGTGCGATGCCCGAACAGGGGCGTCATCGAAGACGGATTTAAAGTCGTCAGAGTTAAGTAGTCTCAGTGTTTTGCCAAATGCGTGGCTGGACACTCTTAACTCTGGCGACTTATCCGCGGGCGAAGACTCAAGCAGAGAGACGCTTGCGGCCTTTGGCACGACGACGGGCCAGAACGGCACGGCCGCTTTTGGTAGCCATACGGGCACGGAAACCGTGGTTGCGAGCGCGCTTGAGGACGCTGGGCTGGAATGTTCTTTTCATAGCTAACCTACAAGGATAAGTTGTTGCACCGGGTAAAAGGAGGCGGGATTCTAATGAAATTGGCGCACGAAATCAATGCCTTTGCGCGGATATTACAGGGTTTTGGGGACTTTGTGGTACCTGATGAGTGGGGAATTGTTAAGACATTCGGGGTTTTCCCGGGTTAGTCGGAGATTGCCAACATTTTATACACAGAGTTATCCACAAAACTGTTGTTAGTAACTTGTTTTGCGCTTGACAGTGGGCTTTGTGGTCCAGGTTGTACAACTTTATAAGCTATTGAATTTAAATAATTATTTATAATGATAAGACAATAAAAAAAGTGCCTTGAGCTGTGGATAAGTGATGGCAGTATCGGTACACTAAGCGCTTCATTTTTGTGGTCAATAATAACGTTCGAAGGGGAATGGTCTTGCCTGCGTCTGTCTGGAAATCGTGTGTCTCGAATCTTCAGGAGGAACTGCCCTCACAGCAGTTCAATACCTGGATACGCCCGTTGCGTATCGATGACTCGGCGGAATCCGGCGTACTGCGGTTGCTGGCGCCTAACCGCTTTGTGTGTGATTGGGTGGCTGAAAAGTTTTTGCACCGGATTCAGGAGATGGCGCTCCAGCTCCAGCCGCAAGGCGGGCTCGAAGTTCAGGTGGGGATCAGTCACGGGCCCCAGCGGGCAGCGCCGGCGTTCAAGCGACCGGCTGCCCAGCCCAGGGCCGCAGCACCAGCGCCTGTTCCGGTGCCAGAAAAGCCTCGTGAGGCGCCTCCGATCAGTGGTTACGGTCAGACCGCCGCCGTGGCGGAAGAGCTGAACGGGCAGCTCGGTTTTGATCAGGGCGGGCAGGGGTCAGCGATAGAGGTCGAAGGCGGACTCAAGCACAAAGATCACCTGAACAGATCCTTTACCTTCGCGAGCTTTGTTGAGGGTAAAGCGAACCAGTTGGGGCTGGCGGCAGCGCGTCAGGTGGCCGAAAATCCCGGTGGGGCGTATAACCCTCTTTTTATCTATGGCGGTGTGGGTTTAGGTAAAACGCACTTGATGCAAGCCGTCGGGAATGCGCTACTGGAGAAAAACCCCAACGCCAAGGTGATATATCTGCATTCAGAGCGTTTCGTGGCCGATATGGTCAAGGCTCTGCAGCTCAACGCGATCAATGATTTCAAGCGCTATTACCGCTCGGTGGATGCGCTGTTGATTGACGATATTCAGTTCTTTGCCGGCAAGGAGCGCTCCCAGGAAGAGTTCTTCCACACCTTTAATGCGCTGCTCGAGGGCGGCCAGCAGATTATTCTTACTTGTGATAGATATCCTAAGGAAATCAAAGGGTTAGAGGAAAGGCTCAAGTCCCGATTTGGCTGGGGGCTGACGGTGGCGGTGGAACCGCCAGAGCTAGAAACCCGCGTGGCGATTCTGATGAAAAAGGCTGCCCAGGCGCATATCGATTTGCCGCCTGATGCCGCATTCTTTATTGCCCAACGTATCCGCTCCAATGTTCGTGAGTTGGAAGGAGCGCTCAAACGGGTGGTGGCCAACGCCCAGTTTACCGCACGCAAAATTGATGTAGAGTTGGTGCGCGAAGCACTTAAGGATCTCCTGGCGCTGCAGGACAAGCAGGTTGGGATCGACAATATCCAGCGGGTCGTGGCGGAGTACTACAAAATTAAAATCAATGATCTGCTATCCAAGCGTCGGAGTCGATCGGTGGCCCGGCCGCGCCAGGTCGCGATGGCGTTGGCGAAGGAGCTGACCAATCACAGCTTGCCGGAAATTGGCGAAGCTTTCGGTGGTCGCGATCACACGACTGTGCTGCATGCGTGTCGAAAGATTAAAGAGCTGCAAGAGGAGAGTGCGGATATCCGAGAAGATATGAAAAATCTGCTGCGGTCACTCACTACCTGATGCCTTGCCGGGCCATAGGGCTTATACTCGACTGTTAATAGGTTTACCCGCATTTATATCATTTGGAACTGATAACCCAGAAGAGATGAACTCATGAAATTTGTCGCATCCCGAGAGGCATTACTCAAACCCCTGCAGCTGGTTGCCGGGGTTGTTGAGCGCCGCCAGACCTTGCCTGTGCTATCTAATGTGTTAATTCAGTTGGATGGCGATCAACTGTCGTTGACAGGTACCGATCTCGAGGTAGAGATCGTGGGTCGCCTGCAACTGGAAGCAGCGGGGGACTCGGGAGAGATCACGGTGCCGGCCAAGAAGCTGGTGGATATTTGTCGCTCTCTGCCAGAGGGCAGTGACATTGAGTTTTCTCTGGACGAGCAGCGGGCGTTGATCCGCAGTGGTCGCAGCCGCTTTACACTCTCAACGCTCCCGGCGAGCGACTTCCCGAGTGTTGAAGATAGCCCTGGCGACCTGAGAATCGAGTGCGCGCAACAGGAAATTAAACGTCTGATCGATCGCACGGCCTTTGCTATGGCCCAGCAGGACGTGCGTTACTATTTGAACGGGATGTTGTGGGAAGTACGGCAGGGTCAGGTGCGGTCGGTAGCGACTGATGGCCACCGTATGGCCATGTGCACCCGGGACGTGAATGTTGATTGCGCTGAGAAAGTTCAGGCGATTCTGCCCCGCAAGGGCGTGTTGGAATTGTCCCGCCTGATGTCTGAAGGTGAAGATCAGGTCGTTATTGTGCTCAGTCCCAACCATATTCGCGTGACCACCGACGATTATACCTTCACCTCCAAACTGGTTGATGGCAAGTTCCCTGACTATGAGCGGGTGCTGCCGCGTGGGGGCGATAAAGTCATTATGGGTCCCAGGACCGAGCTGAAACAGGCGTTTTCACGTACCTCGATCCTGTCCAACGAGAAGTATCGAGGCGTTCGTTTGCTGCTGGCGGATGGCCAGTTGACCATCGTGGCGAATAACCCGGAGCAGGAAGAAGCGCAGGAAGAGGTCACCGTTGATTACACCGGTCCCGAACTCGAGGTGGGCTTTAATGTGAGTTATCTCCTGGATGTGACCAATGTGATTGCCCACGAGAACATCAAGATTACCCTGTCTGACGCCAACAGTAGTGCACTATTGGAAGAACCTGAGTCCAGTGACTCTCTGTATGTCGTCATGCCGATGAGGTTGTAAAGGCGGCATTGACCCGCTTTCACCTATGTCGCTCAAACGCCTCGCTATCCACCAGCTCCGCAATATTGAATCGGCGGAGCTGGTGCCCTCTCCCCAAGTGAATCTTATCTACGGAAAAAACGGTTCGGGTAAAACCAGTATTCTCGAAGCCATTAATATCCTGTCATTGGGCCGCTCGTTCCGCAGCCACCGCCATAAGGCGCTGATCCGTCAGGGCCAGCCCGGTGTTACCCTGTTTGGGCGGGTGAGCGGGGAGGGCACCGACCTCTCGATAGGCGTTTCCCGCTCTCTTTCAGGTGAGGCGATACTGAAGGCCAACGGAAGCCCGGTGGGTTCGGTAGCCGAACTCGCGAGTTATCTACCGGTTCAGGCCATCAACTCGGACACCTTCTCGCTTTTGGAAGGGAGCCCAAAGGTTCGGCGACAGTATATCGATTGGTTGGTGTTTCACGTGGAACCTCAGTTTTTTAACACTTGGAAAACCGCCCAGAAGAGCCTCAAACAACGGAATAGTCTGTTGCGGCATGATAGAATACGACCGGAACAGCTAACCCCTTGGGATCGCCCTCTGATCGAAGCGACAGAGGCCATAGATACTTTTCGGGCTGGGTGTATCGAACAACTTAAGACGGTGTTCAACGGCCTGGTACACGACTTCGTGGCCGTTGATGACCTGGTATTGAATTACTACCGCGGCTGGGACAGGCAGCAACGTTATGCCGATGTCCTGGCGGCGGGGTTTGATCAGGATCGTAAACAGGGCTTTACCCGACAGGGGGCTCATCGGGCGGATTTGAGGATTACCGTCGGTGGACTACCGGCGGCGGACGTCCTCTCCAGAGGCCAACAGAAGTGCCTGGTTTGTGCGCTCAAGATCGCTCAGGGCTATCTGTTCAGCCAGTTGACTGGCCGCCGGTGTGTGTATCTGGTGGATGATCTGCCTTCAGAGCTGGACGGTGATCACCGCGCGATGCTGGTTGAATGGTTGGAACGTATGCAAACCCAGGTGTTTATTACGGGTGTTGAAAAGGAAGCCTTGGAGGCGGACTGGTTAAACAAGCCGGAAACCGAGGTGAAGGTGTTCCACGTGGAACAGGGCAAGGTTGTGCCGTTTGAACAAGGCCAGCCCCATCAGCAAGTGACTGAATAAATAAAGACGCGGAGTTACACTATGTCAGATGACCAACAAAACTATGACTCGTCCAGTATCAAGGTACTCAAAGGCCTGGATGCAGTACGTAAGCGGCCGGGCATGTACATCGGGGATACCGATGATGGTTCCGGTCTCCATCACATGGTGTTTGAAATTGTCGACAACTCCATCGATGAGTCTCTGGCGGGCCACTGCTCAGAGATCCGCGTCGTTATCCACCCGGATGAGACCATATCAGTATCCGATAACGGCCGGGGGATACCCACGGAAATGCACGAAGAAGGTGTTTCGGCCGCCGAAGTCATTATGACGGTTCTCCACGCTGGCGGTAAATTCGACGACAACACTTACAAGGTGTCCGGTGGTCTGCATGGCGTGGGGATCTCGGTGGTGAATGCCCTCTCGGAGGAGTTGAAACTGACGATTCGGCGTGGCGGTCAGGTTTTCGAGCAGATCTATCACCACGGTGTGCCCCAAGCGCCTTTGGCGGTGGTCGGCGATACCAGTAGCTCGGGCACCGATATCCACTTTAAACCGTCGGCCGAGACCTTCACTAATATCGAATTTCACTTCGAATTACTTGCCAAGCGGCTACGGGAGCTGTCGTTCCTTAACTCAGGGGTGCGTATTGTCCTCAAGGACGAACGTTCGGGTAAGGAAGAGATCTACCAGTACGAAGGCGGCCTTATGGCCTTTGTCGAGCATTTGAACCGTAACAAAACCCCGCTTAACAAAACCATCCATATTCTCTCCCTGGCGCGCGAAGACGGTATTGGGGTTGAAGTGGCCTTACAGTGGAACGACTCCTTCCAGGAGAACCTGTTTTGTTATACCAATAATATCCCCCAGCGAGATGGGGGCACCCATTTAGCCGGTTTCCGGGGTGCGCTGACACGTACGCTCAACACTTACATTGAGCGTGAAGGCCTCGGCAAAAATGCCAAAGTGAACACCACCGGTGATGATGCCCGTGAAGGCCTCACCGCGGTGATCTCGGTGAAAGTTCCAGACCCGAAGTTCTCCTCTCAGACCAAGGACAAGCTGGTGTCCTCCGAGGTGAAGACCGCCGTAGAGCAGGAAATGAGCCAACACTTTAGCGACTATTTGCTCGAGAATCCGGGCGAAGCCAAAGCCATCGTGGGCAAAATGATTGACGCTGCGCGCGCGCGCGAGGCCGCCCGTAAAGCGCGGGATATGACCCGTCGCAAAGGTGCACTGGATATCGCTGGCCTGCCGGGCAAACTGGCCGATTGCCAGGAAAAAGACCCAGCATTGTCTGAACTCTACCTGGTGGAGGGTGACTCCGCTGGTGGTTCTGCGAAACAGGGCCGCTACCGCAAAACGCAGGCGATTCTACCGCTTAAAGGTAAGATCCTGAATGTTGAGAAAGCCCGTTTTGACAAAATGCTCTCCAGCGCCGAAGTGGGTACTCTGATTACCGCCCTGGGCTGTGGCATAGGTAAAGAAGAGTTCAACCCGGAAAAGCTGCGTTATCACAGCATCATCATCATGACGGATGCTGATGTTGATGGTTCGCACATCCGTACCTTGCTGTTGACCTTCTTCTTCCGCCAAATGCCGGAGTTGATCGAGCGTGGCCACGTGTTTATTGCCCAGCCTCCGCTGTACAAGATCACCAAGGGCAAGCAGGAGCAGTACCTGAAAGACGAAGCGGCGTTAACCAGCTTCCTGACCCAGGCTGCCCTCGACGGCGCCAGCTTGCACGTCAACGCCGATGCCCCGGGGATCAGTGGAGAGGCGCTGGAGGCACTGGTGACCGAGTACCGCAAGGTGATGGAGACCATTGACCGACTGTCGCGCCTTTACCCTGAAAACGTTCTGGAGCAAATGCTGTACTTGCCTTCCTTGAATATGGACCTGCTGAAAGATGAAGCCCATATGACCCAGTGGTGCGCTAATCTGGTGGAAAAAATGGGCGAAGACAGCCGTGACGGTAAAGAACGTTATCTGGTCACCGTGCGCGAAGACAGCGAACGTCATCTGTTCTTGCCAATGGTTGAAATTGTAGCTCACGGACTGTCGACCCATTATCCTTTCAGCCACGAATTCTTCCTGTCTGGCGAGTATGCCGCGATCACCAAATTGGGTGAAAAGATGGAAACCCTGTTGGAAGAGGGGGCCTTTATCCAGCGCGGTGAGCGCAAGCAACCGGTCAGTCACTTTGCGGAAGCGCTCGAATGGTTGATGAAAGAGTCACGTAAAGGCTACAACGTGCAGCGCTACAAAGGTCTGGGCGAAATGAACCCCGAGCAACTGTGGGATACCACCATGAACCCGGAGAGTCGGCGTATGCTGCGCGTGACTATCCAGGATGCGATTGGTGCGGATCAGATATTCACCACGCTGATGGGCGACAACGTTGAACCCCGCCGTGAGTTTATTGAGACCAACGCCCTGGCGGTTGCCAATTTGGATGTATAAGGTTTCATCATCGTTGTACATGTGTCCGTAGTGCTGCTCACAGGGCCCTCTCCAAAGGCGCTACAGGTCAGCTCTACGGACTCGCTCTCTCCTTGGATGTCGACGCTGAACGCTTTCCGTTGGCATCAAGGAAGCTGTATCAATTATCCTTGGAAGCCAGCCGCTGCGATTTCGCTCGTTTTATGCAGTACATAGCTTCATCGGCCCGTCTTATCAGCGCATCACAGTCCCTCTCGCCGGGGGCGGACGTCACAACACCAACGCTCGCACCGGCGTAGGCTAACCGCGTCGCGCCGATGTTGAATTCGCCTTTAGTGATAACCTCAAGTCGTTCCCTGATCGCCTGCCGGCTGATCTCCTGATCCCCTGTTGATGTGGAGCCAAATACAACGAATTCATCACCGCCGTACCGGGCGACGAAATCGCAATCGCGAAGTTCGGACTTTAATTTCTTGGCGATTTGGATAAGAAAACGATCACCGGCATCGTGTCCATACTGGTCATTTATGCGTTTAAACCCATCCAAATCAATAAATGCCAAATGAACCTCCGCTTGGTTACGCTCAGCATGCGCCAGTGCACGTTGTAATTCGTTCTGAAATGCACGCCGGTTTGGAATGCCTGTCAGTGGATCAGTCAACGCGTATTCACTGTAGACCTTATTCTCCTGTCTAAGGGTCTCCAGCAATTGATCCCTCTCAATCTGGCGCGCTATAAGGCTAGCGAACATTGATAATATCCGCTGCGCTTCGGGTTGAACGTGAACCTTGTCCCTACTGGCTCCGCACAGCGTGCCGTAAAGTTTGTTCTCACCGATGTTGATCGGCTCACTGAGGTAGGTCGTTAAGCCGAGTTCTCGCGCCGCATTCGAGTCGCCCCAGCAACCGCTGACGTCATCGGTTAGTCGTTGATTCGTTTCGAGCGCTCGCTTGCATAGCGTATCCTCCCAGGGAACACTCAATCCCTCCGGGATCGTCAGCGCTTTGGTATTTCGAGCAAAAACAATATTCTGAACAGATGTATCAAAATCAATTGACGTGAGGTAGGTGGATTCCAAACCCGTGACTGCCTGCAACAGCTCTAGTAGTGGTCTTACAAGTGTTTCCAGGTCATCGCTTTCCGTTATGGCTATGGCCAACTGGTCAACAAAATCATGCATGGTAAATTAAGTGCCTATAAACTTTGTTAATGGAATAGATAAAGATCATCAGCCATACCTATCAAACTAGCGAAACAATGACCGGCTTCTAAAACGAGCGCGGATTTCCTCAGCATCAACCTTCTATCCGCTACTGCTTAGAAGGGTAACATAGCGCACTGTAACCGTGCATCCCTTCAATTTCGCCGGTTATAGCGGCAAAGGTTGATTGGACAACCTTATATCTCGTTTGCCCCCGCTTTCTTATCATCAGGTGTTATTGGTCGTTTCCCCCGGCTCAAAAAACACCCATTTGATGATTTTTTAATCAAAAAACAGGCAAACTCATGACTTTACGACTATCTTTATAAGTACGTGGTGAATCCACGGCTCTTCACTTATCTACCCACTGACCTTGGCTCTCGGCACCACGTTCAGGTTTACCTGACGTGCTTCTGTGCGGTGGAGGTTTTGTTGTCAAAATCATTAGGAGAATGGTCAATGTCGATCACGCCTGAATCCAAATTATCTCAAGAAGTTCTGGCTTGGCGCGATCCTACCCTGGATTCGGTTCTCGGAACCGAGACCCCGAAGGATCCGAACAAAGGCTACATCGCACTGCTTGGATGGAGCGTCAATGCCATCAAGGCCGCCCAAAAGTTTGATCGCCGCTATATAGTGGTTGCACCGGACTGGGCGGCAGATTTCTGCGCCGCGAACAATATCCCCTTTATTCCTTGGGATTTTGTCCGTTTGAATGATCGGTCCTTACAGATTGCCGAGATGCTTAAAGCGAAGGGCGTGGATGTCGCCATACCGCTGTTCGAGGAAACGGTTGAATGGTCTGGGGCCATCAACTCTGTCCTCCTGGGAAACCCGCGTATGTACGGCCAGTCCATTCTGTTTCGGGATAAAGCGTTGATGAAGCGCCGGGCCCAGCTTGGCGGCATACGCGTCGGAATCTTCGAGGAGGCCCACGAAAAAGAAGACATCGTCCGCTTCATGAAGCGCGTCAACCAGACGCTGCTCAAACTTGATGGCGACCCGGATGATCCGATACACGTGAAAGCATTCGACAAAGCCGGTTGCCTCGGCCATCGAATGATCCGTACCGTGGATGAAATCGACAACATTCCGGCGGAAGAGTACCCCCTGTTGATGGAAAGTCATCTTGATGGCTGGGAGTTCGCCGTTGAGGCCTGGATCCACGATGGCAAAATCAAGTTTCTCAATATCTCCGAATATGTCACGTTGGGCTACTCGGTTTTCGTCCCTGCAACCGAGCAGCTTGAGAGCTGGCGCAACGCAATTACCAAGCAGATTGAGTTGCTGATCAAGACGTTCGACATTCAGTTTGGCTTGATACATCCCGAGTACTTCGTCACGGCAGACGGCGAGATGTACTTTGGTGAGGTTGCCTATCGTCCGCCCGGGTTCAAGGCCTTTGAACTTATCGAGAGAGCCTACGGATTCAATGCGTACCAGGCTTCCATGTTGGTGTTTGATCCCAAAAGCACCCAGGAAGAAGTGGACAGTTTCTTCCCCCGCGAAGTGATTGACGCGAAGGGCTACGCCGGGTGCTTCGGGGTATACCCACGGCGTCGCGTGGTGAGCAAGTTGGAGATGCCCAAGGAAACCATTGAGCATCCCTATTTCGAGTCGCACGAGCTGGTCCCTCCGGCAGAAGAGACGGTACCCGATCGGTCGGCCTTCGGCACCCATTGGGGCCTGGTCTTCTTCTTTGGCGATGACCCGATCAAGATGCGGGATCTGCTGAAAGCCCAGGAGGATCTGGATTTTTACGTCTAGAGATCACACATTGCCAGCTACTGAAGGGTCATCTTATTCGCAGGGATGCGAATAAAATGCATATAAATCAGTCGTTTAAATAGATACTCAACCTCTCCTTACGTCGTTCTCTCCCGTTTTCTCCGTTATCCACGACCTCTATCGCCAGCCAAAAATAATGGAAACAAAACTGGCCGTGACAGCTCGGTGACAGAACAATGTTGTTAGAGTGATCAATAGTCAGGCTACAAAAGGGTGGCTCCAACACTTGCCTGAGGCGTGTAAGCCCTTGCCACATGGCGCCTGCACCGATTTAGTATAACAATATACGGGGTGAAAAATGAGCAAGCACAACTTCAAGCTGAGCGTAATGTCCTCCATGGTGGCCGCAATGGCTATCCAGAGCGCGCCACTACAAGCACAGGAACAGGCCGAATTCATCGAGGAAGTTCTTATCACCGGCCGGGCAGCCAAGCTCTACCGCGTTCAAAGCAGTAACGTGGGCAAGCTGCCTACAGAGCCGCTCGAATCCAGCCAAACAGTCAGTGCTCTGACGGTCGAGTTGATCGAAGACCAGGGCGCTCGTGATGCCGGCGATCTGTACCGAAACATTTCCGGCGTTTCCTTCTACAGCTTCGCGGGTGTATCGGCCCGAGGCTTCAGGCAAGAAGAAATTTACTACGATGGCCTGCGCGGTGATCCGAATGCGGGCTTTGCGGTTCCCCAACTGTTCAATATTCAGCGCGTTGAGTTTTTGAAAGGCCCGGCTGGGATGCTTTACGGTCCAGGCGCTCCCGGCGGCCTGTTCAACTATGTTACCAAGAAACCGACGGATACACTCCAGGGCACCTTGCGAGCTGTTGTCGGGGATGAAGATCGCCGCGGCGCGATGGCGGAAGTATCCGGTCCACTGAGCGACAGTTTCTCTGGCCGGGCCGGGGTTTTCTATGAAGACAAAGGGTTGCTTCGGCACCATGCTTCCCAGGAAACCGAGGTTGTGGATCTTGGTCTGTCCTATTCCCTCAATCACCACACCACCGCGACCCTTCAGTACACCCACTATGACATGATTCGCCACGGCGCTCGACTGCGCGGGGTGCCCGTGGATGACGAAGGCAACTTTATCACCAGTGTCCGTTGGAACCATAACGAGCCAACAGATTTTCTGAAAATGCGCTCTGAAGTGGCACAGTTCAGCATTGACTCGCGGCCCATCGAGGGCCTAACCCTGGATGCGACGCTGCGCTATAACGATGCCGATGAAGCCCAAAATTACCATGAGATGAACAGACTCTTTGACTCCACCGGGGATGGTCAGGTTGACAGTGTCAGGCGTCAGTGGCGAGAGCAGGAGCGAAACCAGGAAAACGTGTCGTTCGGCGCAAATGCGGTTTGGGATATGGATCTTGATTCCAACATAAGAAACCGCGTGCTGGTTGGCATGGACTACTTTACCGGAGACGAAAACCGCTTCGCCAGTCGGCTGACCGGTGAGAACTCCCCGACGGAAGGCCTTCCGCCCCCCTTGAGCCTTTTCAACCCGGTTTATGGACAGGTCCCCACGAGCACCTACGATTCAGCGCCGGTTGTACCCAATGAGTTCTCTATGGAAAGACAAGGCTTCTACGTCCTGGATGAGGTGACTGTTGGGCCAGTGGTTATGGTCGGTGGTCTGCGCTACGACAGTTTTGAAGATGATGTTAACGGCGAAAAGTATTCGGATAGCCAGGTCAGCTATCGGCTTGGCGGTGTCTACCGTGCGCGGGACGATGTGAGTCTGTATGCGCAGTACGCGACCAGCTTTGAACCCCAGGACCCGGGCTCCCAAATTCCTCAACGGGGTGGCCCGTTCGATCCCAGTCAAGGCGATATGGTTGAAATGGGGCTGAAAACCGCCTTGATGGGCGGCCGCATTCAATCTTCCGCCGCTATCTACCAGATCAGACGCGACAACGTCCTTCAGGACGATCCGCGCGGCGATGTACTGGATGATGGCTTTGACAATTTACTGCCGGCGGGTGAAGTCACCAGCCGAGGTCTGGAACTGGATCTTGCTGTCGATATCACGCCGGACTGGGTAGCCACCGTCAACTATGCCTACAACCGAATTCGCATCACCGAAGGGTTCACAGAAGATGCCCGATCGCTGGGCGACAACATCGGCGATCGTTTTGCCAACGCACCGGAACATACCCTGGGTTTCTGGACACGCTACCAGTTTGGTCAGTCTGGTTGGGCCGTTGCGCTTGGCGGTGACTTTGTCGACGAACGAATCAGTGTCGATGACCAGGTCGTGCAGTCCTACACAATCTTCGACGCTTCTGTCATCTACGAAACGGGCCCCTGGCGTGCGATGCTGAGAATGGACAATCTCCTCGACGAAGAGTACGCCACAGCCGGCTTCCGTGAGCGCACGGGGCACTACGTCGGTAAGCCACGAACGGCATTTCTGGAGTTGCGTTACACCATTCAATAAAGCACCGCAGATTTTCTAATCAGCTATTGAGACGATGGAGTCAATGATGAAAATAGAACATAACGTTTCTTCGCGAAACAAGAAAAGTGTATTGTCGATGTGCTTTCCGACACGCCGAAAAATCAGCGCGTTAATTGTCGCGGCCGCAGCCGCCGTGTCGGCTTCCGCTTTTGGTTCATCAACAGATAACGATCTGATCAAGCAGGATCATTGGTTTGAACCGGTGACCATTGAGATGATTCAGGAACAGCTTGATGCAGGCTTCGACATCAACGAAACCAACCGCTCGGGCTCATCAATCATCGTAAGGGCAGGGAATGCCATGGCCGGTGAAGATGTCTGGGAGTTCCTGATTGAGAAGGGCGCCAAGATGAATGTCCCTCAGCTTGAAGACCGCCCGGCGATATTTTGGGTGTCCAAGGGAGGCACGGCCGAGGCCGTTCGTCAGGTTCTCGCCCAGCCGGGTGTGGATGTGAACCATCTGGATATTGTCAAGCGCAACTCGTTTGCCCATGCGGTTCGTCTACAGCCAGACCTTGAGGTTTTCAGAGAGCTGATCAAGGCGGGCGTCGATATTAACCTTAAAGACAGAAACGGCCGTACCGCGATGCATGAAGCCGCGATGCGCTCGCGCTATGTTCACGTGTTCGAGTTTTTTCACTCGCTCGGGCTCGCCTATGACGATATTGATAATCAGGGGTGGGATGCATTTTTGAATGCGGCCTGGCGCAATCCCTCATTCGACGTTGTTACGCACCTGGCGAAACACAGCGATATCAACAAGGTCGGCAGGGACGGGCAGAATGCCGCCATGCTGGCTGCGGTCAACAATCCGAATGTGAAGGTTCTGGACTGGCTTCTGGAGCAGGGGCTCAGCGTTGACGGTACAGACAACAATGGTGCCACGGCGCTTATCCGCTCAGGACGAAATAGCGCCGAAGTGGCCGCCAGACTTTTGGAAATGGACCAGGATGTCAACGCCACTGACAACAATGGCACTACCGCTTTCATTCAGGCCGGTCTCGCCCAGCTCCACGGCCCGGCGATCATCCGGCTGCTTGCCGATGCGGGTGCTGACGTGCACGCGGTCAACGACAATGGTGTCAATGCCTTGATGAATGCCCTGGGCAATGGGCATGTCTACAAAGGCGGCCCCAAAATGATCAAGCTGTTGATGAATGAGTACGGTCTTAAGCCTACCGAGGGTCTTTCGGACGGTTCCACAGCACTGACAATTGCAGCGGGCGCCGACCAGTCGGTCGAGATTCTGCGGCTTCTTGTAGAAGCGGGCGCTGACGTCAACGCGACCAATGCTGACGGCATGACGCCGCTGATGATCTATGCGGCCAGGACCTATAACTCGGGCGCTATGGAGTTTCTGATCGAGTCGGGTGCGGACACGTCTGTTAGAAATCCTGATGGAAAAACCGCCAGTGATCTCCTGAAGACCAATGAGCACTTTATGAAGAATCGGTTACTGGGCCTGATGTAAATACGGGTCGCCGTCTATCGCCGTAACTCAGTGTCCCACCTGGCTTCCTCTGTTGCCAGGTGGGGCGCGCATGATTGCAGAGGGCTTGGTAGTCGGGTCAACCTCATCGATAAATTCGTTACCAAGCCATTGTTTTTATTACCATTAGTGACTTCATTGACCTTTCAAAGCAAACGTCTTAGTCTAGTCATGTATTGAAAAGGCATGCTATATGGCTCGGGTGCTTTTGATTGAAGACGACGTTTCACTCTCCCGGGGGATAGTTGCATCCCTCTCCGGACACGGGTTTGCCATTGATCCGGCCTTCGACGGAAAAATGGGTCTCACGATGGCCAGTGACCAGCCCTACGCCATCATCATCATCGACATCGGCCTTCCTGATATCTCTGGCTTCAAGGTACTTGACCGGTTGCGGGCCAGCGGAAATGCGACACCAATACTGATTTTAACGGCCAGGGACGCGATAGAAGACCGGATTCAGGGGTTGGATAGAGGTGCCGACGATTATCTGTTGAAGCCATTTGAAACAGGAGAGCTCGCCGCTCGCCTGCGCGCGCTTCTCAGGCGTCCACAAGGAGACCCGACACCCTCCCTTAAAATCGGAAACCTTGTGTTCGATCGCTCCCATGGGACTGTCCACGTAAACGACCGGTTGATCGAGCTCCGTCACCGCGAATGGCTGGTGCTGGAGCGTCTGATTGTGAACGCCGGTAAAGTGGTATCCAATGACAGGCTGACAGCCGAGGTTTTCAATTTCAACGACAGTGTCAGCCCTAACGCTATTCAACTGTATATCGCCAGGCTCAGGAAAAAACTGGCGCCGGATGGGCCCCGTATTCGTACCCTGCGCGGTCTGGGTTATCTATTGGAAGAAGAGTAAAAGGTGTATCACAGTTACCTGGGTCTCACACGCCGTCTACTGCTTGTACTGATTGTACCGACCGCTGCCTTGGCGCTCATTCTGGGCGCGGGCGGTATCCTGGTGATTGACCGAATAGTCGAAGGGGTGAATGACAGGGTACTCGGCGCGTCTGCAAGAATTATTGCTGAAACCGTCGCCATCGAAGACGAACAGATTACCTTTGATCTCCCTCCCTGGGCGCTCGGTATGCTCGAGACCGATCTGCGCAACAATGTTTATTACAGTGTCAGAGAAGGCCAGGAGCTGGTTTCAGGTTACGATTTACCAAAAGCTGAATCGTTGTCCGATAGGGATGGCGAGGTAACTTTCAAGTATGCCAATTTTCGTGGCTTTCCTGTTCGCATTGCATCGACCCGGGAAAGAGTCTCTCTTATCCAACCCCCCGTGGTCATCCAGGTAGCGGAAACCCTGGACACTCGCGAAGCACTCAGGCAGCGCATGATTGTGGGGCTTGTATTTCTGGAAGTACTTCTTATCGGACTTATTGTGCTGTTGCTTCCCCTCGCTGTCAGATGGGGCCTCCAACCCCTGAACATTCTCAGGCAGAATATCGAGCGCCGGTCGTCCAGAGACTTGACGCCTATAGCCCTGGATCAGGTTCCCAGTGAACTTCACGAACTGATCACCGGGTTTAACAGTCTATTGAGCCGTGTTGAGCGGGCTATCGAGACGATGCGTCGCTTTACGGCTGACGCCGCTCACCAGATGCGAACGCCCCTGTCCATTCTGAAAACACACTTGTCACTGATAAAACCGGAATACATTAACGACCAACCGGCGAAACAGTCACTTGAGGATATACAGGCGGCTACCGCACACCTCCAGCGTCTGCTGACCCAGTTGCTCGCCTTGGCGCGAGCGGACGAAGCAAGCAAAGGCACCGCTATTCGCATGGAGCACACCAATATTGTCCAGTTGGCGCGGCTTGTCGCTGAAGAGATTGCGCCGGTCGCGGTGCGCGCCGACATCGATTTACATTTTGAAGCGCCTGACGCCAGCCTGACCGTTGTCACTGAGCAGACCCTGGCTTCCGAACTTCTGACCAACATTATCGACAATGCCATTCGGTATAACCAGCGCGGTGGCCACGTCAGTATCAAGCTCACGTCGGCTGATTCGGGCGTTATCGTGGTCATTGAAGACGACGGCCCCGGGATCGATCCGGCCTACCGGCAAGCCGTATTCAGCCGATTCTACCGCCTGGATCGGGACCACCCTCGCCAGGGCAGCGGCCTTGGCCTCGCTATCGTGAAAGAAACCGCAGAAAGGCTGGGTGTCAAGGTCCGATTGCTCGACCCCCGTGCGAGCAGTCATGGACTTAGAGTCGAAGTCATCTTTCCCACTTCGCAGCCATTGGCGTAGTTTCGCGACAATATCACCCCACTATCATCTGTCTTCCAGAAGCCCCGCGTGGCGACAGCGTTCTGACAGGTTCATTGAATACAATGAATCAAGCTGTCTCGGCTTTAATAAATACTTAATTTCCGTGATTATCCAACCAAGGACCATAAGATTCAGGCTCTAAGCAGCCATTCCGAGACGAAAAAGCGATAAATCCGGAAATAGTCGTTTCAGGGGTGGTTTCAATGTTGACGCTTATAGGCCTGCTGACAGTACTGACGATAGTACTTCTGTTGGTCCTCAGAAAAGTAACGCCTATTGTGGGCCTCACGCTGATTCCTTTCTGCGGGGCGGTGCTTGCCGGCTTCGGGTTCGATGAGATCGGCGCATTCTTCACGACCGGTCTCGGGTCGGTGGTGCAAGTCGCCACCATGTTCATTTTCGCGATTATCTTTTTTGGTGTATTGCAAGACGCCGGATTGTTTAATCCCCTGGTTCGCTTCCTGGTCAAGATATCGGGCGGCAATGTCATTTCAGTCGCGATTGGCACCGCCATCGTGGGCATGCTTGCACATCTGGACGGCGCGGGAGCGACGACTTTCTTGCTCACTATTCCGGCGTTGCTTCCGCTCTACAAACGCTTGGGAATGAATCCCTATCTAATGATGATGCTCCTCGCTACCGGGGCGGGTATCCTCAACCTGATGCCGTGGGCGGGCCCTGTCGGCAGAGCCGCGGCGGTGTTCGAGATGGACCCCATTGACGTTTGGCAACCGCTCATTCCCGTGCAGGCCGTGGGGGCTGTTTTGCTGGTCGTTTTCGCCGGGCTGTTTGGCATTCGTGAAAAACGTCGGATTGCCAAGGGTGGCGGTATGCCTGTAGAGGACGACAGTCCCTATGAGCCCGCTGTTGATACCGCACCAGAAGACGCTGAGCTTGTCAGGCCCAAACTACTGTGGCTCAATTTCGTTGTGTTTTTGGCGGTGCTGACCAGTCTGGTCACCGGCATCTTGCCGTCAGCCTACATTTTCATGCTCGGTCTTGGGGTGGTCCTGCTCCTCAATTACCCGTCGGTCACCATGCAGATGGAGCGGATCAAAGCCCACGCGCCCAACGCGCTCCTGATGGGCGCCATCATCCTGTCTGCCGGCAGCCTTCTGGGGATACTCAACGGTACCGGCATGTTGCGTTCAATTGCCGAGGATATGGTGTTAATACTGCCCGATTCCGTTATCCCTCATCTTCATTTGATCATCGGCGTATTCGGCTTGCCCCTGGATCTTCTCCTGAGTACGGATGCCTATTACTTCGCGCTGCTGCCCATTGTTGAGCAGATCGTCGCCACTCACGATGTGCCCACAACCAGCACCATTTATGCGCTGATCATCGGCAACGTTATCGGTACATTCTTGAGCCCATTCTCACCGGCGCTTTGGCTCGGTCTGGGGCTCGCCGGCCTTGAGATAGGCAAACACCTGAGGTACTCATTCATCTGGATGTGGATCTTCTCGTTGATACTCATGGCGTTCGCCATACCCATTGGTCTTATTCCATAGGTGGATCTCTAGGCCAACCGCAGAGCGCCTCCCTGAGCAGGCACAAAAAAAGCCCCGAATCTCAATGATCCGGGGCTTTCTCAATGTTACGAAAAGATCTTCCTTAGGAGGTGATCTCGGAAGGCTGTTGCGGCGCATCGACGGCATCATTCCTTGAGCCGGTCGAAGATCCCTTCGGGCCCAGGGCGGGGAGTGTGGGATAATGAATACCGGCCATTTCATTCATGACCCGAACCACCTGCGTACTGTAGCCAAACTCGTTGTCATACCAGATGTAGATTACGCAGCGGTCACCCTCGACGATGGTTGCCTGTGAATCGACGACCCCCGCGCAGCGCGAGCCAACCAGGTCGCTTGAAACGACTTCGGTTGAGCTGGTGTAGTCAATCTGATCCTGCAGGTCTGAAAACAGCGCAGCCCATTGCAAATGACTGTTCAGGCGCTCGCGGTCTACTGACTTGTTCAGGTTCAAAGAGAGCAGGGCCATGGACACGTTGGGTGTGGGCACACGGATCGCATTGCCCGTCAGCTTGCCTTTCAGCTCGGGTAACGCCTTGGCGACGGCGCTGGCGGCGCCTGTGGACGTGAGCACCATATTCAAGGGCGCCGCGCGGCCGCGGCGATCGGCAGAGTGGTAGTTGTCGATCAAGTGTTGGTCGTTGGTGTAGGCGTGTACAGTCTCCACGTGGCCATTCAGAATACCGAACTCATCGTTGATCGCTTTAAGTACCGGCGTGATGGCATTGGTGGTACAGCTGGCGGCGGAGACAAACTTGTCTTCGGCATGGATCATCTGCTGATTGACGCCAAAGACGATGTTTTTCACCTCGCCTTTGGCGGGTGCGGTCAGCAATACCTTGGCGGTGCCAGGGGCGCGGAAGTGAATACTCAAGGCTTTGTCATCTTTCCAGATACCGGTGTTGTCGATGATCAGTGCATCGTGGATTCCGTGCGCTGTGTAATCGACGTCTTCCGGTGATTGGGCATAGATGACTTTGATGAAAGTCCCGTTGGCCTTGATGCCGTGGTTCTCATGATCAATGGTAATGTTGCCATTGAACGGTCCGTGAATAGAGTCGCGACGAAGTAAGCTCGCGCGTTTCTCCAGATCACCGGCTTTGCCCCCGCGCACCACGATGGCACGCAGGCGCAACTTGCTGCGCGGACCGGAGCTTTCCAGCATCAAGCGCGCCACCAGGCGGCCAATACGACCAAACCCGTACAGCACCACATCCGTAGCCGGAATTTCGTCTGCTTGATCCAGAATCGCTCGCAACTCACGTTCAATGTAATCTTGTAGGGAGCGCTGAGGCGCCGCGTTTTTGTACAGAAACGCATAGGCCAGTTTGCCAATGTCGACCCGGCCGGGTGCCAGATTCAAACGGCTCACAATTTCCAGTACGGGAAAACTTTCCCGCAACCGCAGTTTTTGCTGTTCATAGCGTTCAACCGTTTTATGGGCTTTCACGATATCGATGGTTGTGGCATTGACGAGGGAGCGGCCGTAAACAAGAATTTCCACACCCTTGTTGCGGTAGAGGCGGCCGACCAGCGGCTGCATACTTTCGGCGTACTCCACTCGCTCCTGCCAACTTTTCTGATACTGCTCTGCATGGTGGCCCGCGTAAGGCGAAGACATGTTGGGGTTCCTTAAATTGGACAATCATCAGTCGTCGAAGCTGAGCCGCAGCAGACGCTACGGCCACTCATATCCGGTAGCACTTGCGGGCCAGATAACTGGCAGACATATCGGAGTAGCCGTGCCCGGCAATGTTGCTATCTTCAAGCTGTGGGCCGGCGTCTACCAGGCTTTGTCCGTGCGGCGTATCCGTAAATTTGGCAAAGTTGGTAATGAACCGCTGGGCCAGATCCTGTGCTTTTCGGTCCCACGCGCTGGGATCACTGTAGGTGTCACGGGGATCAAGGATACCGTCATTGACGCCACCAAGCGCCGTGGGAATGGACAGGTTAAAGTAGGGCAGGTTAGTCGCCTCAATATCGTCGAGGCTACCATCCAGGATGGCATCAATAATCGCCCGTGTATCCGCAATGGAAATTCGCTTACCCGTGCCGTTCCAGCCGGTATTGACCAGATACGCCTTGGCGCCGGCGGCATCCATGCGCTTGACCAACTGCTCGGCGTACTGGGTCGGGTGCAGGCTTAAAAAGGCGGCACCAAAGCAGGACGAAAACGTCGGTGTCGGCTCCGTGACGCCGCGCTCGGTGCCGGCGATTTTGGCGGTGAAGCCAGATAAAAAATGGTACTGCGCCTGCGCGTTGGTCAACTTGGCCACCGGAGGCAATACACCAAAGGCATCGGCGGTCAGGAAAATAATCCGTTGCGCGTGACCTGCCCTTGAGATTGGCTTGACGATATTGTCAATATGCTCGATCGGGTAAGACACCCGAGTGTTCTGGGTCTTGCTGCCATCGGCGAAATCGACGCTGCCGTCCTCGCGCACAACCACGTTTTCCAACAGCGCGTCAGCTTTGATTGCCCGGTAGATATCGGGCTCTTTCTCCGGGTCCAGATCAATGGTCTTGGCGTAGCAACCGCCTTCCAGATTAAACACGCCCTCATCGTCCCAGCCGTGCTCGTCATCGCCGATCAGGGCGCGCTTGGGGTCGGCTGAAAGCGTGGTTTTTCCGGTCCCGGAGAGACCAAAAAAGACCGCAACATCGCCCTGTTCGCCGACATTGGCGGAGCTGTGCATGGAGGCAATACCTTGCAGGGGCAGCAGGTAGTTCATCATGGAGAACATCCCCTTTTTCATCTCGCCGCCGTACCAGGTACCTCCGATCAGCTGCATTTTTTCGGTCAGGTTAAAGGCAACGTAGGTCTCTGAATTCATGCCGTGGGTCTGCCAGTGCGGGTTGCTGGCCTTGGCGGCGTTCAGCACCACGAAGTCCGGCTCGAAATTTTCAAGCTCCTGATCCGTCGGGCGAATGAACATGTTTTTGACAAAGTGCGCCTGCCAAGCGACTTCCATGACGAAGCGCACGCTCAGGCGACTGTTTTTGCTGGCGCCACAGAAGGCATCGACGACGTACAGTTCTTTGTCCGACAGCTGGTCGGTACTCAGTGTTTTGAGTTCCTTCCAGACATTCGGATCAAGCGGTTTGTTGTCGTTGGGCGAGCTGGGCGAATTCCACCACACCGTATCGCGACTGGTGTCATCCATAACAATATACTTGTCTTTGGGCGAACGGCCGGTATAGATACCGGTATCAACATTGACGGCGCCAAGACGGGTGAGGACGCCTTTCTCGTACCCTTCGAGCGCGGGGTCGAGTTCTGCTTCGCGCAACAGCTTGTAGGAGGGGTTGTAATGGATCTTCCCGCTCTTGGTGATTCCTAAGGCCTCAAGGTCGTGCTTTATTCTGTCGGTATTCATGGACTTTGGTTCCTGGGTCGTGGTCTATAAATGACAAAGCCCGGCGAGCTGCCAGGCAGCCTGAGTGAAAATCTGCGGCAATAGATCTACATCTATTTCCGGGTATCTTTGGATGAATGTAAATCGCCCTGATGTCGTCCCTCGAGATACCTTTGCCACTTTTTCAGAAGGTAGGCCTCCTCCATCATTTTCACATTCTCGTTCTTGAGTTTGTGCTTTTTCGATAACTCTCGATCTCTCACCGCTCTTATGTTCTTTATGAAACTAACTTGCATCTGACGGTCCTCTTATTTTTCTCTTCCCGGTATTTCTTATTGTACTGGGGCGACACAGGCGCCACGTAGCAAGGGCGGACACGCCCCATGCGATTGCCCGCGACTGACTGGTTGCCTGATAACTATCACTCTAACAAGATCCCTCTGTCATCAAGCTGTCACGGCTCGACGCTATCGCCGATAATTTTTGACCCGCAAAGGTAGGGCGTGCAGGCCTGAACCCGTCGGCATAAGGGAAGGGGAATGATTATGCACAACGCCAATCGCCAAGAATAATTGATACTTTCCATTGAAGGCATCTACAAAAACAATACAAAGGTCACCATTAGGTAGGAAGTTGCAGCTGGTATTGATGGAGCTGCAAGTACAGTAAGTCGAGGCGCTACGTAAAAAGGATTCCTAGTTGCAATACGGCCGAAGTCTTATGGTCACAAGGAACCTATTCGCGGCGGCGGATGAAAACCCACCGCCGCGGTTCATGAGCTAAAAGCGTACCGTTGCACGCACACCATAGGTTCTCGGCGGTTGGTACGCCGATGAAGTGACATTGCCCGCACCGAGTTGATAGGTCACAGGCACGGCTTCATCCGTCAGGTTTCTGACATAAGCGGTGACCGACCAGGCCCTATCGCCCGGCGACAAAGTCAGGGACGCGTCGGCGGTGAGGTCGCTTCCACTGTTGCCACCGGGGAGATAATTAAAGCCAATGACTCGATCGCCCCGATATCGTCCGTCCAGTGTGGCTGCCAGCTCGTAATCGCCAAGTTCAATAATCTGCTGAACACCCAAGTTCACTGTCCAGGTTGGCGAATACAAAGCCTCGCGCCCCGAGCAATCAACGATAAATTCCCGAACTGGCTCCATAACCTGTGTCGTATTACAACCTGTAACCGGCGTCAGAAAATTTGGCGGATCTGAAGCATCGGACAGGTCGATCTGATTGAATTGGAACTTATCGTAAGTCGCATCCAAATATTGGATTGCTCCTCGAAATAACGTGTACTCCCCAGCGGCGAACTGGAAGTCAACGTCGACACCCTGAATCGTTGATTCGCCCACATTTCTGCTGAAGAAAGCGTTGTTGCCCTCCGCATCAAGTCCGAGGGCCGCCAATTGCTGGCCGTTATATTCCCAATGGAACAACTCGACATTCACCTCAAGCCTGTTATCAAGGAACCGGTTTTTAGACCCGATCGTAAAGGCATCGATAAATTCAGGCTCGTACTCTTCGCGGCCGAACGTAACATTGAAGCCACCAGACCGAAAGCCCGTTTCATAACTTGCGTAAAGCAGGTTATCCGGCGTAGCGTCAAATTCAAGTGCTGCACGCCAAGTCACTTCTTCGTCGCCTCCGGATGCGTTGATCGTGAACGGCCTTACCGCAAGAATGGCTCCTGGCCCAGACTGCTCCGGCTCGAAATAACCGATAGGACCATACGGGTAGGCGCCGGTAATCGGGTTGCCGTCAAATGGCGATCTCGCCGGGAACAACGCCGGATCAAGGGCCGCAATCATCTCTTCAAGCGTGAGAGCAGCAGGCAGGGTAGGCACGTGAGCACAGCTCGGCGGTCTTCCCTCTGGATCCTCCAGACACACACCCGCTGTCGCAGTCGCGGCCGCATCGATGGAACGGCTTTCGTCTGTATAGCGCACACCGCCGACTACTCTTAGCTGATCAGAAAGGTGCCATGTTGCCCGACCAAAAATCGCGGTCGATTCCGTGTTTGAGTCGAAAGAGTTATGCGTAACTGTGGAAAACTGGTTGTAGGCATTTACGCCCTTCACATTCTCGTCGAAATAGTAACCACCTAAAAGCCAGTCCACTTGACCTATTGTTCCTGAGAGGCGAGCTTCTATACTTGCCTGCTTGGCGGTATCCTGATTAATAGCAGCCTTGAAGGGCGGGCCGTTGAACTGATTGTCCAACTCGGATTCCCTGTAGGCGGGAATCACTACCAGATCGGCAAAGCCGAGAGCGAAATTCAGTTCAGCATTGACTCCCCAATAGGTATCGTTCCGGAAGGGGTAGGCATAGCCTTCGAGCGGCGAGAACAGCGGCGCTGCAGTGGCGTTATTTCTGATAAACTCCAAGGTTTGCGGGGAATGCAAGCCGGTGTAGTCTGCAGTCACATTGTCCGGCGCAGCAATAAATGTGTAATTTGGAACAGGATTGTTGGGTGAAAAAGGGGTAAGCCTATAGGTGCCATGGACATTGAGACCCGCTCCTGTGCCTTTTTGCGTCGAATAGTCTGCCGACACGCGCACATTGATATTTTCGTCCACCTCGACGTAAACCTGACCACGCAGCGCGAGGTCCTCTTCCGACGAGGTGCCATCATCAAAGTAGCCGTCATGCTGCGTATGAGAACCCGCGAAACGGAAAGCAGCACTTTCTCCGAGCGGCAGGTTGACGAAGCCTGACGCGTCGACAGCGTCATAGCTGCCATATCCGGCAGTCAATTCACCACCAGTCTCTCCCAGCTTGGGCTTGGCGGGTATGACGTTGATGGCGCCACCGGTAGCATTTCGACCATAGAGCGTACCCTGCGGGCCCTTCAGAACTTCGACTCGCTCAATATCGAGAAATGATGCAACTGTTGAAGACGGGCGCCCAATGTAAACGCCGTCGATGTTAAATGCGATTGCAGGGCTGGTATATCCGTTGTTGGTAAAGTTGCCGACACCGCGCACGAAGTACCCGGTATTGGCACCACCACCTGCAGTCACGTACAAGGCCGGTGCGATGCGGTTGAGGGTAGTGGCGTTAACGACGCCAACGCGGTTCAGTTCCTCGCCAGTCGCAGCATTGATGGGTATGGCTGCATCCTGCAGAGTCTCCTCGGTTCGCTGCGCTGTCACCAGTACTTCTTCGATGACTCTTCGACTTGCTGCCATTCCCTGCGTCGCTTGCTGGGCCTTTTCCTGTGCTACGTCCTGCGCTACCACCGGCATCGCGAGGGCCGCCCCAGAGGCCAGTACAACAGCGAGCCTGTTTTTCTTCATTGATTTACTCATGGTGCACCTATTATGTATGTGAATTGTGTGCCAATGATTTAATGGATCTATAATCTTTTTTTGACTCTCGGCAGGATAAAAAACCTAGAAACTACAACTTCCGTCAGTTCTCATGCCCAAGAAAGGAGGACCACCCAATACCCCCTCGGGATTACGATAGGAGTACAGTTCCCTGATGAACAACAGATTTTTTCCATATCTGGTATTCAGATATTTGATAGCAGGCTTAATCGGTTGTGGTGGTTGCGACCATTTCAGCAATGGCGCGCACGGTATGTAGTCACCCACTTCAGAGCAACATGCCATCTAGCCAACACTATTCTAGGACTGTTGAGTTACAGATTGGACTTAGTAAACGATCGCAAAAGGGCGCCATCTGGGATGGATGGACTAAAGGACAGGCGTAACCTTGTCGTCGGTGGAGGGAGGTTCGGATCTTATTATTCTGCGCCAGTTGCCTCTGACCCAAGCGCAGCTTCTTCAAGCGCATCATGCCAGGATTTCAGTATGCTTCGGCGTTTGACTTGGTCGAGGTTGGCAATAAGCGCAGGGCCGACTCGAATGGCTCGTGCAGCATTGTTGTTTTCGGCTGCGGGTGATGCAGAGAGAACATCCGATCGTATTGATCCGAGAAAATTCCTGGACAGTAAATCCTGACCTTGTTTCGACAGCATAAGGTCGAGAAACAATTTTGCAGCGTTTGGGTGAGGGGCGTCTTTGGGAATAACAGCAATTCTCGACATGATCAGCGTGTAGTCGCCAGGGGCGATCACGCCCAATGCCGGGTTGGTGGTTTGTTTTTCAAGCGCGTATGACCCGATGACGTTATAGCCAATCAGTTTCCTCCCCGCTATGACGTCCTCGATCATCCGGACTGATGACGTATACAACGTTGGCTTGGTCGACCCGAGCGCTTCGACCAGGCTCCAGGTGTCTCGGTTGTTCTCGAGATCTTGTGTCAGGTACAGAAATCCAGCGCTGGATCTGGCCGGATCATAGGCGGCAATTCTGCCACTGTAGTAGTCAGGCTTGTTCTTGAGCAGTTCGGTGAAATCGCCGTGTGTTTTCGGGATATCGTCTTCGGGCACAAGGTCTTTGTTGTATACAAAGACAATGGGTTCCGCCGTTATCCCCCAGGCTTCATTCTTCCAGACGGCCCAAGGTGGAAGATTTCCCTTCTCGGGCGAAACATACGCTTGGGCATAGCCGTCATTGACGAGCTTTATCTGCAAATCCATGGCCGAGCTCCATAGAAAGTCAGCGGTGGACTCTCCCGCATGGACTTCACCGAGAAATCGGCTGTGGAGATTGGCGGATTCCAGGTTGTTATACTCAATGGCGATTTCCGGATACAACTCGCGGAACTTACTAAGCAAGCCGGCAGCCCATTCTTTATCCGTCGTGGAGTATATCGTCAGCTTCCCCTCCGCAACGGCTTCTCGTATCGTGCGTTGGTAAGGGCGGGGATAGTAGGTTGCAGGGCTTGGATAGGGCGTCAAAACGGAGGCGCCGGGTATGACCAGGGTAAGACTGGAGGAGCCCGGCATGAGAAGTGTTGCGCTAAGGAGTATCAGTGCTAAAAGGCCGAAGAGCTTTAGCTTAGTAGCGCTCAACATGGCCGGCGCCTCCTTGCGGACTGTACACGCGCTCCTGCCACTGAGGATAATCCTCGTTCACCAATTTTTCAGGCCACCGCCCGTACCAGTCGTAACCTGTACGTCGTTCCAGGTGAACGTCCGCCAGTTTGGGAACGCGGAACCCATCACGATTGGCAAAGACTGCTTTGTTGGTATCCAGATCGTAAAAGCGGGCCCACACCGGGCCGGCGTCCGGGCTCTCCGCAAGCACGCGATCGTGGGTTGCTACGTGAAACCGGTATTCAACCGGCGCCCTCAAGGGCTCCTCCACCAGCGCCATGCCGTCAAACCTGACTCGCTCAAACCAGTCGACGGCACTTTCGATGGCGCCAATCACAGGGCCGGGCGGGTCTTCGATACCCATAAGATACTCGACCACGGCCACACTCTCCCAGCTGGCGAGCGCGGGCACCTCGTAGGGTCGACCCGTGGTCGGCTCCAGGGTGTCCTTGTGATACTGCCCGGCCCAGACCGTAGGGCGGTCGCCTTGGCGAACTTGTAACTCAAGTATCAGGGCATTACCTTTGGCAACCGCCTCAGCGGCCTGCTCGCGCAGCGCCATCGGAACATAGCCATAGGGGTGCATGCCGAGGGCAACCGCCCGCAAAAAGCCCAACACGCCGGGCATGATATCGTCGGCGAAGGTGATGTGCTGGTAATAACTCTGCTCGGTACGGTAGGGGGAATGTGCGAAACCGCCGTTGTCGTACTGAGCCTCGAGCGTGAAGCGCAGACCGTCCAGCGCGCCCTGCCGATAACGGATATCCCCGGTTTGTAAATAGACCCAGCTCAGATACTCCACCTGCGGGTAGGTATTACGGTTGTCAAAGCTGCCGTCAAGAAACGGCTTTTCGGCCAAAATCTGGGCCCGCTCGGCCTCGTTGATCTTACGTGTGGGGTGGCGATTGACGGGCCAGCCGCCATTGGCGCGCTGATAAAGCAGGATATTGTCGGCAATCTCTATGATCTGGTTGGCATCGTAGTGGCCGGCCTCGTCATCTCTCTGCTGATCTTCCCAATGTTTGATGGCATCCCCAAAATCGTCCAGCGCGATTTCCGAATAGATGGGCTGACTCATCGTGCAGCCGCTCAGGAGGGCAACACCGAAAAAACCTGCCGCAGTTGCGCGAAAGGCTGGAAAGTCTCTCAACATGATGAATCCTGGCAGTCACTGCGGATTGATTGTCGTCATTTTGGCGATAACTCTAGGCTAACTCCCAAGAGCGGTCAATTAAGACCCGGTCTATTGCACGATGTTCAGTACATAACCTGCTTTGCCAAGCGTAAATTTACGCAATTTTTTTAGAACATATAAGTCTATGGTAGGGACTTTCAATGAACGGAAAAACTTTCGTGGCCGGTCACTCCGGCAGGTCGAAATTGCCCCTTTTTGACCAAAAATCGCCAAAAAGGGCAAAATAGTCGACGTTTATTGCAAATCCTCGTCTATATAAGGGGGAAAAATGCTTTTCCATCTTATGACTGAAACCGGAGAGCTTGTCTGAAAATCCTGGGGTCCGGGTTATATTGTGCACCAATGTGGTGCTGGCGCCGGTCAGCTTAATGCCCTTCCCAGTGATTGCGTACAACAAAATCCCTTGAATTGTCCCGCCACCTGTGCAACTATTTTACTGATACTAGTAATTAACTAACGGTCTTCCCCGGCCATCAACCAGCCAACATAAGAGCACACAGACGCCGGGCGACGGATCGATAACAAGATAACAACCTGAGGGAGATGCCTAAATGTTCCAAAAACGCGCACTGCCGTTGACGATCGCAATCATTGCGGCGTCAGGCGCGATGTCCACTGCCACCCACGCTCAGGACGATGCTCTGCTTGAAGAGATTGTGGTCCAGGGTGTCCGTGCCGCCGAAATGAACGCTCGTGAAATGGAGCGTGAGAAAAACATCTTCAGCTCTGTTATTTCCCAGGATGACGCGGGTAACTTTGCCGATCAGAACGTCGCGGAAGCGCTCCAGCGCCTGCCGGGCGTGACGCTGCAAAAATCCGATGGCCAAGGGGAGTTTGTCAATATCCGCGGCATGGGTGCCGGGTTTGTCGGCGTGAGTCTGAACAACTCGGAAATGGCATCAGCCAGTGGCGACGGTCGCGCCGTGGGCCTGAACACCATCCCCGCCGATTTGATGGGCTCCATTGAAGTGTTCAAGTCACTGACCCCCGATATGGACCTCAACTCCATTGCGGGTCGGGTCAACGTCAACTCGGTCACAGCCTTCACCCGTGGTGAGGACAGCCTGCGACTGTCGATTCAGGGTGCCATGCATGATCAGCGCGGTGAGTTTTCTCCAAAGGCGACCTTGATTGGAACCAAACTGTTTGCGGATGAGACCATCGGCCTGGCGGTATCGGTGTCTCATGAAGAGCGCGCCACCGAGGTGAACCAGATTTCCAACGAAAGTGGTCTGCAGTGGATTCGTCCGGCGCGTCCCGGCATTGGTACCCGCGCTGAGTACCAAGGCAATGAATTCAGCTCGCGCGACTACGCGGATAATTACTTCGACAACTTACAGGGTGAAAGTGAGTTGGGCGCGGACCCCTGGCTGACTGTGCCCCGGATGCTGACCCCCAACAATTTCCAGATCCGTCAGGACGAAAGCGTTCGCACCACAAGCGCAGCAACACTGGATTTGGGTTGGCGCCCGACACTCAACAGTGAATACTATTTCCGGCTGTCGCGCACCGAGCACAATGATGAAGAGCTTACCTCGCGTGAAACCTACAATTTTGGTGCCAGTGATGCCCGCTATGTGGCCTATACCAACACCGAATTTGAGCCGACCCAAAGCTGGATTGACACCTATGGGTTCGACCGCAACAACCTGTTTGCGGTGGGTTACGCCGACTTGCACCACGAGGTTTTCGTAGAAGAACACAAAGACACCAATATGACGTTCACCATTGGTGGTGAACAGGTCTTTGATGACCGATGGACACTTGATTTTGAATTCCACCATTCCAACAGTGAGCGTGTGACTCCGGACGACCGGCGCGTACGTTTCCGTAATCGTCGCCTGGCCATGGCTGGCCAGTTGGGAATGGAAGATATTAATGCCGCGGTGATTCCCGCTCAGGGTCTGGCGTTCCTCGCGGACCAGGCGGGTACCCCCCGGCCCGATGGTGGTATCCCTGGTACCGGCGGCATGTCGGGCAGTGTGCCCTACATCGGCGGCTCGCGGGTACAACCTCACATGACCTATGACAACCTGTACCTTAACAGCGGGTCACGGGAAGATGAGTTGAGCCAGATGGAGTTGAATCTGCAGCGCGACTTTTTCGAAGGGCCACTTAGCTACATCAAAGCCGGTGTGCTGTTCAAAGAGCGCGAGCGTGACCGTGACCGGGTAACGGTAAGTATCAACCCGTCTGACTTTGGTGGTCGTTATTGCACAGGCGAAGGCATCAGTGAGCAGGACGCACTGCTGTGCCGTTTGTGGAACCGCTCCACCCAACAGGGTGCCGTTCCCGATCCCCAATATGAGCAGCAATTACGCGATCAGTATGGTGATGACTGGGATTCGTCCATTTTGCAGTTCACCACTTATACACCGCGCAACCCGCGCTTTGATCACGACTTTATCACCGTGGACGATGCCGAGCGTCTGATCGCCCGGACCCGCGTTATTCCGACCAACTTGGGGCTCGACCGTCTCGGTGCTGCGAGCCGCGCCGATGACTATTCGTTGTTCGAAGACAGTCAAGAAGCTTACCTGATGGCCGAGTTCCAGATTGGCGACAACGCCAGCCTGATTACCGGTGCCCGGTACGTCAACACAGATGTGGGTTCAACGGGTTATCTGACTTTACAGCACAACCGCTTCCAGAACGAAGAGGGCTTCCCGCGGGATATCATTATGCCGCTGACCGACCCCGACGGCGATCGTTTCGTTACCAACTCATACAGCGGCGTCTACCCCGGGGCTCATTTGCGCTGGGATTTCACGGATCAGATATTGATTCGTGGTGCCATCTGGCAGAGCTATACCCGGCCGAGCTTTGGCCAGGCAGCGCCGCGCGCCAATTTCTCAAGCCAGGTCCAGCTGTGTCGTGACGAGCCTCTCAATGTGGGTACGGATAACGAGCGCGATCGTTGTAGTAACAACCTTGTGGGTGATTTGGGCATCACTGAAAACGCAAACCCCGAAACGGACAATGCTTTCTACTATCAAATAGCGCAGGATCTTTCGTTGGCTCCTGGCGGCAATAGCCTGCGTTTGGGCAACACGGATTTGACCGCGATGGAGGCGACCAACTTCGATGCCTCGATCAGCTTCTACGGTGACGGCGGACGATTCCTGGAAGCCGCAGTATTCTACAAGGATATCTCTGACTACGTTGTGGATATTCGCGGTGCCAGTATTGAGCGTGGCGACTTGCCCGCGAACGTGCAGCAGGCGTTGGACCGGATTGACTCGACGGGCGTATCCCTGGAAGACTTGCGCGAGCAAGAATTACAGCGCCGCGAGCAGGGTAGCACTGACTTTTCGCGCAACGTATTTCAGATTGATGAAAACTTCGTCTTCCACGATGTGAGCACATCAATCAATGGCGACAAAGCCTATGTTTACGGTGCCGAATTGAGCTATTCGGAATTCTTCGACAACGGTCTGTTCCTGAACACCAACCTGACCTTGCTCAACAGTAGTGCCGATGCTGGTGAAGCGGTGCGAGCTGATCGGACGCGTATGCCCTACCAGTCTGATGTGACCGTCAACCTGACCCTAGGCTGGGAAAATGACTTTATGTCAACCCGACTCATTGGTAACTATCGCAGTAAGATTCTTACCCAAATCGGTACCTGCTCGCAGGCCGATATCGATCGGGATGAGACTTGGGCACGCATCAATGACGCCGGCTATGACGGTGAAGATGCAATCGAGGGACGCGCTGGCGATGGCACTGTCTATCAAGAGTACTGCCAACGCTGGGCGGATGTTTTCCACGATGACATCTTTAGCCTGGATTTCAAAGCAACCTATAACCTGACATCGAACATTCGCTTCTATTTGGATGTGATGAACATTACAGAGGACGTTGATGTCTTCTATTACCGCGGAACTGAGCAGTCCACTGGGCCTGTCCTTCAGTTCTCCGAAAGCTTGGGCCGTACCTATCAGGCGGGCGTGAATATTCGCTTCTGGTAAGTAGGGCGCTTGAAGATTGTTGAGAGCTGGCGACGCATCAACGTCCTCTGGGCACTGAGCGTCGACATCTCAATAATCCTTATGAAAGATCCTTTAATAAAAACGTAGGAGATCGACACCATGAACAGTAAATTGAAACTGTTAGCTGTCCTGCTTTTGGGCGGCACTTTGGCCGCTTGCGGCAGCAGTAGCAGCAGTGACCCAGACCCGGTTAACGGCAACGGCAACGGCGGTGGCACCAACGGTAACGGCGGCGGCACCAACGGCAACGGCGGTGGCACCAACGGCAACGGCAACGGCAACGGTGGCGATTGCGGTCCGTTCGGCTGTATTGAGGAAGATCCGGAAACTGAGCTGAACACCCAGTCTCCCACATTCCCCTTCCATGAAACCTTTGACGTTCCGGCGGATGCGGGCAACCAGGTTGGGTTGTTCTTCTCCACAGATTATCGGGCATTGTTTTCTGCCGAGCTGGAACAGACGGCTACTTTCCCGGACGGCTCAGCGTATGACGATCCCTACCCGTCGTTCTATTTCCCCACCTGCTGCATGTGGGAAACTGACGAGGAAACCGGCGAGCGCATGTGGGATACCCTGATTGAGGATATCGATGAGCGCCAGTACGTCGGTAAAGATTCCGGCGGTAATGGTTTTATGGCCATTTCTAGCGCGCGTTTCACCATCGGTCAGATGCGCCCGGATATCATTGACTTTGGTTATGTGGTCGACGACCTCAACTTTGCCAAGAGCAATACCACAGATGCTCCCGTGAACAGCAGCTGGGGCGAACTGGATCTGAGCTCGCCGTACCGCGTCTCCTTCTGTCTGCGCGACAGCGGTCCTGCCGGCGCTGGCACAGGCGGTAACCTCGAACTGTATGTGGATAACAACTCTGGTGGTAACCAGGACCGTTCCATTCACGGTGTGAACTCGCTTCTGCTGCGTACTCCGGCTGAAAGTCTTGAGCCGGGTAACCGTATGGTGGTGAACATTCCGGGTGACACCTACCTCGTTGATAATAATGGCGAGCAGGTTGGCGACATTCTGGAAAGTACCGCTGCCGTTGTCGGCACAGAGCAGTCTTTCTTCCAGATGCGTGTGAGCTCAGGCGGTTATGCGGTCTTCAGTGACCTCATCATTGAATATCAGGATGACCTCACTTCTAGCTATCCTGTGTGTGAGGCCAATGGCGATCTCTTCTCACCCGAACTGCTCCGTGGTCAGCCTTTCCTTGGCCTGCCGCTGGACGTCAATCTTGATCAATCGAAAGATGATTTCTTTGGCGACGAAGGCACCAACTTCCTGGCCTTCCCGGATGAGACGACTCGCGCATTCTACTCAGGCACCATGGGTAAAAGCCGTTTCATTCTTCAAGATGGCGTCGCCCGCTTTGGTAACAGCAACTGGACCATGGGTAACCGTCACGGTGCCGATACCTCTGACAGCGATACGCTTGAAGACCTGAGCGGTGGTATGGATCTGAGCGAGCCTTACCGTATCGTGATGGAGATTGCCTCCTTGACCGATCTCAGCACCAATCCGGATGCGCAGTTCAACATAGCCGTGGATAACAACACCAGCAACACTGGTAATTCTATCCATGCGCCCAACGACATCCTGTTGAACGAAAACCATGCTGATCTGGAAACCGGCGAGTTGATTATCAATGTCCCGGGTGAGATCACCATGAACGGTAATCTGATTGGTACTATCGACGAACATGTCGGTACCGAGAAGTCCTTCCTGCGCTTCCGCTGCCCCGGTAACTGTGGCAATGCCGAAGAAGGCAATACCCTGGGTATTGGCCTCAGCAAAATTCTGATCGAGTATCAGGAAGAGCAAGAAACCGAAGAGCTGCTGACAAGCTGGGAAATGGATCTGGCAACAACCGCCGATGGTAGTGATCCCCTGGTTGACTGGCTGGGTGGTAGCGGTGTCGTCGAAAACGGTGCCCTGGTCCTGAACGATGCCCGTTTCGCTGTAGGCATGACCACGACCTTCGCTGAATCCGAAGCTCAAACAACGAACGGCTTGGACGTTGGCGGTCGACTGGATGTTTCAGCAGAGTACCGGATCACCATCGAGTACTCCTCTGCGTCCGGCGGTACCTTTATGGTCTTGAGTGACAACAATTCCACCAGCCAGGCTAACTCCTATCACGACCACGACTCCAGAACCATTCGTGCGTCAGTGGGCGGAAACGATGATCCGAGCGGTGGTTTCTTCGACCTGAACCCTGAAGGCGGCACGATTGTGTTCAATAGCTATCGCGCCTACAAAGAGAACGGCGGTTTCTTCCAGTTCCGTTCTGAGTCAGGTGCTACCCTCCATATCACCAGCATCAAGTGGGAAAAGCTGTGATATAGGTAGTTGTTAGAGAAGTTGCAGGGCTGGCGAACGTCCGCCCTGCTGATTTAACGAAAGCCCTCATCTATGGTGAGGGCTTTTTTATTGCACGATAACATGGCGACTAATACCAACCTCGCCGTCAAGACGGTAGGTTCTACGCCTAAATAAGGTAAGAAAAGATGTTTGATAAAGCCAAACTCGCACTAACGCTGACAAGCTTTGCTTTACTCTCTGCTTGTGGCGGTTCTTCGAGCGACGACGATAATTCCCCGGGCTCTGACTCTGCACACGAGGATCAACAACATACGGAGGCGCTCCGGGTCGCCTACTGCGAAAAGATCAACACCGTCTACGGTTTCGCCACTGCCGACGGTGGTGTTACCGGCGGTGGTGATACCGGCCAGGGGCACTACGTTATCAGTGTCAGCGACGGTGAGACGCTGCGGGCGGCTGTTCATCCTACCCAGTCCCCCTACAGCGATAAACCGCTGACCATCTACATTGATGGCTTGATCACGGTTGAAAATAATGGCGGGGTTCGGGATGTCAGGATTCAGCGTTCCGACTTGTCGTTGATTGGTCGTGGAGAAAATCCCGGATTTGAAAGTGTCGCGGTGGAAATCCGTGCACTGTCGGGATCGTCTGTAGAGAATATCGAAATACGTAACCTGTCAATGCGTCTCGTTCCCCAGAGTCACGGGCCGGGGGACATCATCAGTCTCGATGGTCGCAGTGGACCGGTCAGAAATATCTGGATTGATCACAACGAGTTCTACAACAGCATGGTGGCACCGGAATCCGCTAACTGCGGTGATAATGAGGATTGCCACAAAGATTATTATGATGAACTTGTCAGTGGGCGGGCTGATGTCAGCAACGTTACCCTGTCTTACAACTACCTGCACAATAGTTGGAAAACCAGTCTCTGGGGCTCTTCCGATTCAGACGACAACCACCGGAAAGTTACCTTCCATCACAATTTCTGGGAAACCGCGAATTCAAGGACGCCGCTTTTCAGGTCTGGTGAACTTCATGTCTTTAACAATTATTTCAAGGATATTTTCAGTAGTGGCGTGAACGTTCGTCAGCATGCCGTGGCGCGGATCGAAGGGTCAGTATTTCAGAACGCCGTTCTGCCGATCGCGTCCCTTTACAGCGAGCGGTTAGGGCACTGGGATGTGAACGACAATGTCTTTATCAATAGCGACGCTCCGGTTAACTGTCCCGGCGATTTCCCGCCTTGTGAAGGACGACATGAAGAGTCCCTGATCGACTATACGCCGGACTATGATTACGCCGACATTCTGATGTCTGCCGAGGAGGTTACAGAATACGTGGTAGAAAACGCCGGTCCGGGAAACATTGATGATTGTATGGATTGGCAGGCACTCACTGATTAGCCAGGCGCTTTCGCTTTGCGCTACTGAAAAAATAAATAGGGGCCTGCGGGCTCCTTTTTACAGTAAGGGGCAATCAACGGTGATCGATATATGGCACCCGAATCCCCGCTAAATTTCCAAACGCTATATTTTTCAGAGCCAAGCATTTAAATAAAATCTATACATTTTCTGTGATAAACGTGCGTCATTTTCATCGTCTTTGTGGTTTTTCCGTTGTACTTTGTGACGGGCTTAACGGAAATATAGGAAGCAATAACTTTTTATGAAAATTTGAAATAAATGGCTCAGGACACCTATTAAGAAACAGTCTAGTGACTGTGTTGTGAACCGATTACAGACCTTGAATAATCCCTGGCGCAGTACAAAAAATATAAACGAGACCAGGAAATCAACCATGCAATCTATAAGACGTTTTGGAGGCATCGCCCTCCTGGGTCTTCTATTGTCTGCCTGTGGTGGTAGTGGCAGTACAACGGAAGTTAATCCCCAACAACCCTCAGTCGCGCACAGCGACCCGTCACAAGTAACTTCTCGTGACCTCTCTGACGATAATACCGACGCTTCAATTTCCGACCCGGGCGGGTTCTTTACCTTGTCGAGCTTTGACGATGGCCCCCGTTGTGTGTGGTGGGGTGTGACCTTTCCTGTCTGTGAAACCACGAACACAGGCTGGGCCTGGGAGAATGGCCAGGGCTGCGTAGGCGCGACCACCTGCGTGGAAGATCAGCCTGATGAATACGGCTGGTTGGAGGGGGTCGACCCCGATCCGGCGCCCGGTGGCGACAACCAGGGCTGGACAGTCTACAACGGCACTCATCACCCCATGGCGAACGGGTCGGTGACATTGGCCGACGGTGAAACCCTGGCGCAATTTTACGCCGACAACGACCAGCCTGAGGGCGCTGATTTTTTTGTGGTCAACGGTGACGGCACCGTCCGCTTTGATTCGACCGCCAATGGCGGCGATCGACTCTACGCCCGTCTGGACGGCGTGGTCGATCAGGGCTACCCGAAGGTCTTCACGCTGGTGACGGGTGTTACCGGCAATAGCGACGGTGTAAGGGTCGTTGAGATTGAGATGGCGTTCGCCGACGAGGGCGAACAGGGCAGTCGTTT
Source organism: Marinimicrobium alkaliphilum (assembly GCF_003259155.1). Lineage (GTDB taxonomy): Bacteria > Pseudomonadota > Gammaproteobacteria > Pseudomonadales > Cellvibrionaceae > Marinimicrobium_A > Marinimicrobium_A alkaliphilum. The sequence continues at coordinate 185,790 of NZ_QGMQ01000005.1, read as the reverse complement.
GAAGACAATCCTGCGAGCTGATGGCAGCAATCAGGGCGTTCAGCTTGAGCAGGCCGACAGTGGCAGTTCCGTCAATGCCTATGGCCTGGACATGAGCGGCTTCCGCGTCTATCAGGTCGCGGTCACAATGCATTCGGCAGATCGCGGTGATGTGACGGTCTACATCGACGGCCATGACCAGCCGTTGATTTCCCTGAATAACGTCAACCTGCGCAGCACAGTAGCCAGCGGGGACAACTATGTCCGCATCGGCGATGGCGGCAGTCACCCCTACAAAGCCGATATCGATTGGGTCGTCTGGTCCAATGAGGGCGCTTTCACACCGAGTGAACTGGCGGGTAATCTGCCCGCGGGACTCGGTTGCGTCATTGGTTACGGCGAGTCGGATGACTACGCGACCTGTGCGAATCCTCCCGAAGGTGACAGCTCGTCCTCAGACAGCAGTGAAAGCTCGTCCTCCAGCAGCGAGCCGGGAACCGGGGCACAGCCAGACCCGAGCATGCGTGGCTTTGCCACGTTGAATGGCGGCACCACCGGTGGCGCCGGTGGTGAGGTTGTCACGGTCGACAACTACCAGGATTTGGCCGCTTACCTGCAAGACGGAGATCACGCCCCACGGGTGATTCAGATTGCCGGTAGCATTACCGCCCCCAGCGGCGCTCCGCACATGTTGCGGGTGCCGTCCAACAAAACCCTTATTGGCCTGGGTACTGACGCGGTCATCGACGGCTTTGGTTTTGATCTCAATGGCTGGGATTCCCAAACTATCGCTCAGTACGGCAATCGCTGCGAGCCTCAGCACGAAGGGCTGTTTACGCCCACCACCAATGTGATCGTGCGCAACCTGCGCTTCATCAATGCCGGTGACGATTCCATCAATCTCCAGTGCTACACCACCAATGTCTGGATCGATCACAATACCTTCGAGCATGCCGCGGATGGCTCGGTGGATATCAAGCGGGGCTCCGATCTGGTGACAGTCTCCTGGAACCACTTTATTGGCACCTACAAGACGTCTCTCGTAGGTCATGCCGATAACCGTGCCGCACAGGATACCGGCCGCCTGCGAGTGACCTATCACCACAACTGGTTTGAGAATACCGACTCGCGCAATCCGCGCGTGCGTTTTGGTGAGGTTCACATCTACAACAACTTTGCCGACACCATCACCGACTACTTTATCGGCATGGGCCATGAATCCAGCATTCATGCGGAAGGCAACTATGTGAACTGGGCCAACCGGACCACGAAAAATTACAACGGTACCAAGATCACCTGGGCCGACAGTAATATCGTGATCGACGAGGCGCACGATCTGTTTCTGGGTGACGGACCCGGCTTCGACGCGGCAAGCTATTACGCCTACGACCTGGATGCCGCCGCCGACGTGCCCGCGCTGGTGATGCAGTACGCCGGTGTTGGCAAGCTGGACCTGATTGACGACGATGACAGTAGCTCATCGTCCTCGGAGAGTAGCGACAGCTCCTCGTCAGAATCCAGTGCCAGCAGCGACAGCTCGTCTTCTGACTCGAGCGACAGCAGCAGTAGCTCCGATTCTTCCAGCAGCGACTCCAGTGCTTCGTCCAGCGACAGTAGCGCGAGTTCCTCTGAGCCGGGCGGCAGCGGCCCGGACTTTGGTCTTACCGGTTATGCGACCGGCACGGGCTCGCCTGCGCGTGATCGGCGTACCGACAACTCTCCCACGACCGGTGTTACCGGCGGGTGGGGTGAAAACCCGACCGTGGTGGACTATCGCTCGGCCAACAATCAACTCCGGGACGCCTTGCGCAGTGGCCATTACACCGGCGGCATGGTGTTTTACGTGGACGATACGGATCACCTTGGGGAAATTCTCCTTGAGAACGATCGCCATCACCGCGACAGTAATTTTGCGCCGCCCTACGCACCGATCACCATCTACGTGACCGGTAAATTGACGCCTACCGGCTCGAACAACCAGTTACGGATTGAGCGTCAGACCAATGTGTCCATCATTGGTGATGGCGACCGGGGTGAGCTACACGACCTCGGCATCCGGATTATCGATGCCAGCAATATCATCATCCGCAACCTCCAGATTCACCATGTGCAGTCGGGTGCGGCCACCGGTATTGAAGTGGCCTACAGCAACAATATCTGGATCGACCGCAACGAGTTCTTCAGTGCGGGTTTGTTCTACCATCCGGACGGGTCTCTGGATGACAGCAGTAAAGACGACTACGACGGTCTGGTGGATATGAAGCACGGCACCAACCATGTGACGGTCTCCTGGAACGTGTTCCGGGACCACTACAAAGGGCTGTTGTTGGGTCACTCCGACAGCGCCAGCGCGGCGCCGGACTATGTGACGTACCATCACAACTACTTTGCGCGCCTGAACAGCCGGGTTCCGCTGATTCGCTATGCGACGACCCATATATTCAACAATGTCTTTGAGGACATTGCCAGCTCGGCGATCAATTCCCGGGAAGGCGCGGTGGTGCGCGTTGAGCGAAACTACTTTGACAATGTGGGCAGTGGCAACACCGACAGTCAAGGTGGCCTGGTTCAGGGTCCTGTGGGTTGGTGGTACGGCAGCAATACCGGTTACTGGGATGTAATCGACAACGTCGTGATCGACAGCCCGACCGATCACATGACCTCGACGGTGACTACACCCGAACCAGCCTATGGCTATCAGCATTTGATGCAGGATGCACACTCGGCGCGGGATCTCGTGCTTCAGTATGCCGGACGCTCCTTCCTGCCGGCGCCAACGCCGGAAATGATTGCCGACGGCGACTATGGCGATGAAGGCGGCGTTGGTCCTGGCCAAGGCTCGTCCAGCTCCAGCTCAAGTGACAGTAGCAGCTCCGAGTCATCAAGCAGCGAATCCAGCCAGAGCAGCTCCAGTGACCCCGGCGGATCGGATGTCACCTGGTCCTACAGCGCGGGCAGTATCTACTCAGACCCGATGGTCTACTTCCTCGCGGGTGAAAGCAATACCGGCCTGGTGGGTGACGACCTGGTGCTGACCAATGCCCGCTTTACCGTGGGGATGGCCCCGGGGACGCCAGCAACAACAGACGGTGTCGACGTGGGCGGTCTTCTGGACCTGTCCGGCCCCTACCGAATCGTGATGGAGTACAGCTATGCCAGCGGTAGCGAGTTCCTTATCTATCTGGACAACAACACGACCGGGCAGGCGAACTCGGTGCATGAGTTTGACTCCCGTGCCGTACGCGCGGGTGTCGGCGCCAGCCATAATCCGGCCGAAGGGCAGTTCAACCTTGACCCTAATGGTGGCACGCTGGTGTTTGACAGCTACCGGGGCTACAAGGAGACCGGTGGCTTCCTGCAGATTCGCGCCGAATCCGGTGCGGAGATTCATATCTCCGCGCTGCGGATTGAAGGCGCCGGCGTAACCGATGGTTCGTCAAGCTCTTCGAGCTCGTCGAGTAGCAGCCCCTCGGGTGCTGTGATTCCCCCGTCGCCGGCACCGACGCCGTTGGGTATACCGTCGGGCGACCGCACGTTGTACATTGCCACCAGCGGCAGCAACAGCAACCAGGGCAGCGAAAACCAGCCCTACGCCACGCTGAACTATGCGGTCAGTCAGGCCCAGCCGGGTGATGTCATCGTTGTCCGCGGTGGTACCTACTACCACGACACCCGCATCGATGTGAACAGCAGCGGTACCGCGGACAAGCCGATAACGGTTGTTGCTTATCCGGGTGAGACACCGGTGTTCAACTTTGACGCGCAGGAAGAGCAAGCCGGGCGGGACGGCATTCGCATCAATGGTAACTACTGGCACCTGATCGGCCTGCACCTGACCCGTGCCGGTGGCAACGGCTTCCGTATTCACGGCAGTCACAACATCATTGAGCGCTGTGTGGCGTTTGAAAACCGCCTGACCGGTTTCCATCTGGAGGATGGGGCTCACAACCTGTTCCTGAATAACGACAGCTACCGCAACTTCAATATGCGCGGCCGGGTCGGGAATATGGCCGATGGCTTCGCTGCGAAATATGAGGCGCTCGGGCCGGGCAACATGTTTTATGGCAACCGGGCCTGGGAGAACTCGGACGATGGTTTCGACTTCTGGATGGCCACCAACCGGATCTACCTGGTGAACAACTGGGCTTTCGGGAATGGCAATGGCGATGTCTTTGGCAACCCCAGCGGTTTTGACGGCGGTGGTAACGGCTTCAAACTCGGCGGTAACCATCTGCCCGGCAATCATCTGGTCGCGCGCAACCTGGCCTTCAACAACTTTGGTGTGAGTGGCAATGCCAAGGGCTTCGACCACAATAACAACACCGGCGCTTTGACCCTGGTGCACAACACGGCCTTCAACAATGGCCGGAACTTCACTTTCCCCAACAGTCCCCAGAGCGGTGGCAGTCACTACTTCTATAACAATCTGAGTATTGATGGCGCCGTGCAGTTGCCCTCGTCGGGTATTGATCAGGGTGGCAACAGCTGGCAGGCCTCATTCACACCCAGCGCAAGCATGTTGCAGAGTGTTGACACTCATCTCGCCATCGCCCCGCGCAGTGCGGATGGGAGCTTGCCGACCATCGATCTGTTGCGTCCCCGCTCAGACAGCCCGTTGATCAATGCCGGTGTCGGTATCGATGAGCACTATGTCGGTAGCGCGCCGGATATGGGAGCCTATGAATACGGCGCGGATGATTCCAGTAGCAGCTCGTCGTCTGACAGCAGCACCAGTTCATCGTCCAGCAGCTCCTCCGAGCACAGCTCATCCTCTGAGTCGAGTGACAGCAGTTCGTCCGAGAGCAGCAGCTCGGAGTCATCCAGCAGTGAGTCCAGCGAATCGTCAAGCGAGAGCAGCAGTTCGAGTTCCAGCGAGGTCGCCACGGGCGAAGGCTGGAGCTACTTCGACGGCAACTACCATCCCATGGCCAGCGGCTCGGTGGTGCTGGACGATACGGTGACCTTGAGTCAGTTTTATGCCAACAACGATCAGCCCAGTGGTGCGGATTTCTTTGTGGTCAATGGTGACGGAACCGTATCCTTCGATTCAACCGCCAATGGGGGCGATAGACTCTATGCCCGTATGGATGATGTGGTTGCGCCGGGTTATCCAAAACATCTGACGGTTCTGGCCGGGGTTACAGGCAACAGTGACGGCGCCAGAGTCATTGAGTTTGAGATGGCTTTTGCGGATCCGGGCCAAAGCGGCAGTCGCCTGAAAGCTATTCTGCGTGCGGATGGCAGCAACCAGGGTGTGCAGTTGGAGCAGGCGGATAGCGGCAGCTCCATTAACGCCTACGGCCTGGCGATGAATGAGTTCCGTGTCTACCAGATCAGCGTCACCTTGCACTCGGCGAGTGTGGGCGATGTGCGGGTGTACATCGATGGCGACGACACGCCGTTGATCGAGCGGACCCAGATCACGCTGCGCGAAACCGTCTCCGATGGCGACAACTACCTGCGTATCGGTGATGGCGGCAGTCACGCCTATAAAGCCGAGCTGGATTGGGTGACCTGGAGCAACCAGGGTGCCTTTACCCCCAGCGATGTGGCCGGTCATTTGCCGCCCTACCTGGGCTGTGTGGTGGGCTACGGTGCATCGGATGATTACACCGACTGCGCGAACCCGCCAACGGGTGACTCCTCAAGCTCGAGTTCCAGCTCCAGTTCGAGTGAAGAGCAGAGCAGCAGTTCGAGCGAGAGTTCGTCTTCGTCGAGCAGCAGTGCGCCGGTCGCGCCGGGTGATGTTGACTACAGTCTGATCGGCTACGCCACCCTGAACGGTGGTGTCACGGGGGGCGAGGGCAGTAACCCCACGGTGCTCACCTACAGCCGCAGCGCGATGCGCGATGCCCTGTTTGATGACGCTTACAACGGCGGCATCATCCTCTATCTGGACAACGGTGCCGACCTGGAAGAGGCCTTGTCCGAGCAGGAGCGCCACCAGCGCCATCGCCCGGACGATCCGCCCAAGCCCCTGACCATCTACATCACCGGCAAGATTACGCCGTCCAACTCCGGCACCAGTAAAATCGACATGAAGCGTCAATCGAGTGTGTCAATTATTGGTGTCGGCGATCAGGGCGAGTTTGATGGAATTGGTATGACCCTCAATGGCGTACACAATGTGATCGTTCGCAACCTGATGATTCACCATGTCGCTATCGGTTCGGGTACAGCTATCGAGATCACTGAGGGCAGTCGCAACGTCTGGATCGATCGCAACGAGTTCTTTGCGGCAGGGATTTTTTATGATTCCAACGGCAACATCGATGACAGCTACAAAGACGATTACGACGGTCTGGTAGATATCAAGCGCAATTCCCACAATATCACTGTGTCCTGGAATATCTTCCGCGATCACTACAAGGGGATGCTCCTGAGCCACGACGATAACGCCAGCCTGGCGGCGGACAATGTGACCTATCACCACAACTACTTTTACAACATCAAGTCGCGTCTTCCGCTGATACGCTTTGCCAATGTGCACATGCTCAACAATTACTTCCACGATGCTCATGACACCGCGATCAATGCCCGTATGGGCGCGCGCGTGCTGGTGGAGGGTAATTACTTCGAGAACGTTGGTACCGGGACAGCCGATGGCAACACCGGCTACATCAAGGGGCCCGTTGGGCACTTTTACGGCAGCCCGGATCCCGGCTATTGGCGCGTAGTGGATAACGTTCTGGTCAACAGCCCGGACGACCATATGCACGATACCGATTCGAGCATATCAGTCCCCTACAGCTACCAGCATGTCGTCCATGATGCGAGTGCCGTTCCGGGTATCGTGCCCCAGCACGCCGGCCGGAGCTTCGAAGCACCGTAACGTCAACTCAAAGGCAATTCAACGGGGCCAGAGCCAATTGATTTATCAATTGACTCTGGCCCCGTTTTACTGTGCAAGACCAATAAAAAACCCGCCGAAGCGGGTTTAGATATTATCCGTAAAATGTTGTCCTTAACTTGGGCTCATCCTGGCGCCCAAAATTGCGAAGCTCTTACGCTTTGCGTGCACGGCGACGAGAAAGCCCGAGTCCGAGTATGCCCAGCCCAAAGAGAACAACTACACCCGGCTCCGGCACGGAAACCAGAGCAAAAGCATGGTTGTCACTTTCAAATGCATAGCTGGTGCTGGAAAGCATGACTTGGTCGAAGCTCATGGCGCCAAAGTCAAAGTTCACATAGCGGTTGGTATCAGTGCTGCCTTGACCGCCGTCAGCGGGTGATACGATATCGCTACCGGTGAAGCTGTCGACCATACTGCCACCTGACCAAAAGCTGATGGAGTTGTAGGCGTCGATAGAGCCCCAGTAAAGGCCGAAGTAGTTGGCGCTAAAGCCCAGGTCAAATGTTGCGGAACCTGATGATTGGTCGAGCGGTACAGTTAGGTAGGGAGCATCTGTACCGAGAGGCTCAGCATAGACGCCGCCCAAATTGCCAGACACGATGGCGTAGTCGCCGCTGGAGGCGGTATAGGCGCCAATGGTGCCGTCGTTAAAGTCTACAACGGTAGCGCCGGCTACGGATGTCGTCGTAACGCCGGGCCCAGACAACGTGATGATTGCCGCCTGTGCACCGGCCGCAAGGCTGAGGGCAAACATGGCGCTAGTGATTTTTAAAAGTACCTTTTTCATGCCGAACTCCTTGAGACTAAACTGGCTGAGTGGAGCATGAACTAAGGCAAAATACGCGCCATCGCGGGTTTTACCATAAAAAACAAAACACTATGCTTTTTCGTCCAAAAGCATTCGGACGGAATGTAAATTATATCGACGGCTCAATTTCCCCGATGTCGATTGCCCTTTGTTTAGAGCTGTCATCGGTTCATTCAGTATCTAATTCCGGGCTTGAGGGCCTGTCTGCCCTCACTTTCTAGCCGTCGTTGATCTCAAGCATGTGGGCTTCGATCCAGGCCTTGGCTTCTTCAGTGACCTGCTTGTTATCTTTGCCTTCACAGCTGATGGGTTCGCCGACAATCACGGTGATGGTTCCGGGCTGGAGGATAAAATTTCTTGCCGGCCAGTGGCGACCGGCATTGTGGGCCACGGGCAGTACTGGCCGGCCGGCGCTGATGGCGATATCGGCGCCGCTGCGGGCATAGTTGCCCACTTCCCCCGGGCGCATGCGGGTGCCTTCCGGAAAGATCATCACATTGATGCCTTCCTCCAATCGGCTGACGCCTTTCTTGCGCACATCGCGCAGGGCCTGGCGTGGGTTGCTGCGGTCGATGGCGATCGGTTTGAGGGCTGACAAGCCCCAGCCAAAGAAAGGAATACGCAGGAGCTCTTTCTTCAGAATGGTGCTCACGGGCCCAAAATGGCACTGTAAAAACAGCGTCTCAAAGGTACTCTGGTGTTTGCACATGATCACGAACGGCTGTGCGTCCTTGTGATAGTCGCCCCGGATCTCCACGCGCACGCCGCAGATTGCCCGGAGGAAAAACATCACCAGGTGGGTCCACGGGTTGATCAGTCGCCAGCGGACGCTGTAGGGCAGGTGTAGCCCCCAGACGATCACGCTGAATGTGCCGTAGATGACGCCGCTACCGTAATAGGCCAGGTAAAACAGCACCGATCGGATAAATAGCCAACTGCGATACAACACGGTGAAGGCTCCCTCTAGTCAGTCTCTCTCTTGTAATAAGGTGTCCACAGCGTCAGCCAGGGTCGCAAAAAATTCCGGTTGTTGTTCAGCGGGCAGGCTTTGACGGGTGTGGGTTCCGCGACCGGTACCCACCAGTAGGGGGCGGGCACCTTTGGCGCGGGCGGCCAGAATATCCTCTGGCCCGTCGCCAATCACCGGCAGGTCGGTGACGGACAGGTTGAATTCGGCTTCGATGGCTTCGAGCATGCCGGGCATGGGCTTGCGGCACTTGCACTGGTCGGTGTCGGTATGCGGGCAGTAAAAAATGGCCGCCACCTCGCCCCCCGCCGCTTCCACGGCCTCGGTCAGTTGCGCGTGCTCGTGCTCGAGTTGATCCAGCGACAGACTGCCGTCCCCCAGGCCGCTCTGATTGGTGGCGATCACCAGGGTGTAGCCCGCCCGGTGGAGTCGGGTCAGGGCATCGACACTGCCCGGCAGGGGTGTCCAGCTACCGGCCTGCTCGGCGGTGGGGCGGCGATTGATGACGCCGTCGCGCTCCAGAATGACCAGGTTCATGAGCGGATCACTTGGCCGGTGCCAGTTGGGAAATGTCGGCAACCTGCAGGAACAGATCGCGCAACTGTTGCAGCAAGGCCAGGCGGTTGGCCTGTAGCGCCGGGTCGTCGGCCATCACCATGACGTTATCGAAGAAACTGTCGACGGGCTCTTGCAGGTCCGCGAGACTCGCCAGCACCTGGGTATATTCGCGGGCACTGAAAAGCGGGGCGACGCTCTCGGCTTTCTCCGCCAGTGCCCGAGCCAGGGTCTGTTCCGCCGGCTCTTTCAGCAACCCGCTGTCCAGCGCGGCTTTAGGTTCGCCGGATTTGCTCAGAATGTTCGACACCCGTTTGTTCGCCGCCGCCAGCGCCTGAGCCTGGGGCAATTGACTGAACTGGAACACGGCTCTCACCCGCTGATCGATATCCAGAGGCACACTCAGGTTCTTGGCGGCGACCGCGCGGAAGACTTCGGTGGGAATCTCGGCGTCTTCGTACCAGGCCCGGAAGCGCTCGAGCATATAGGTGAGTACCTGTTCGACCCGTTCGTCACCGGCGCTGATGCCGGTGTGCTGGTCCATCGCCTGGTTCAGCAACTCCCGCAGGTCCAGATCCAGTTGCTTCTCCACCAACAGGCGCAATACACCCACGCTCGCCCGGCGCAGGGCAAAGGGGTCCTTGGAGCCGGTGGGTTGCTGGCCGATGCCGAAGATGCCGCTGATGGTATCCAGCCGGTCGGCGAGCGCGATGATCGTACCGGTGGGGGTCTCGGGCAGTGCATCGCCCGCAAAGCGCGGCAGGTACTGTTCGCTCATCGCCCGGGCAACCTCGTCACGCTCGCCATCGTTGTGGGCGTAGTAGTAACCGGCGATGCCCTGCATCTTGTCGAACTCGCCCACCATCAGGGTCACCAGGTCGGATTTGCACAGCTCACCGGCGCGTTGCGCCAGTTCGGTGTCGGCCTCCAGCTGCTTGGCCATATGCACGGCGAGTGCGGCGATACGCTCGGTTTTGTCGTAAATGCTGCCGAGCTGCGCCTGGAACACGATCGGTTTCAGCTTGTCGCGCAAGCTGGCGAGTGAGTGTTTTTTATCGGCCTCGAAAAAGAAGGCCGCGTCCGACAGGCGCGGGCGAATGACCCGCTCGTTGCCGTCGATCACTTGGGTGGGGTCGGTGCTGATGATATTGGCAACGGTAATAAAGTGGGGCAGTAGCCCGCCGCCGGCATCCACCACGTGGAAGTATTTCTGGTGCTCTTTCATGGAGGCAATCAGCGCCTCGGCGGGCACGGCCAGGAAGCGCTTCTCGAAGTTACCCAGCAGCGCCTGCGGCCACTCCACCAGTGCGGTGACCTCGTCGAGCAGGTCGGGGTCGATCACAGCGATGCCCTTGACCTTCTCGGCCTCGGCCTCTACCTGCTGCTGGATGATGCCTCGGCGCTCTGCCAGATCGGCCATCACGCAGCCGCTGTCTTTCAGGGTGCGGGCGTAGTCGGCGGGGGTGTCGATGACAATCTCGTGTTGACACTGGAAGCGGTGGCCGCGACTGACGCGGTTGGCTTTCAGGCCGAGCACCTCGGCATCGACGATCTCATCGCCCAGGAGCATCACCAGCCAATGGGCCGGGCGGACAAATTCCGTGCGTTTGGCACCCCAGCGCATGCGCTTGGGGATAGGCAGTTTTGCCAGGGCGTCGGCGACGATGGGGCCGAGCAGTTCGCAGGTGGGTTGGCCACCGGTGGTTTGCTGGGCCACCAATTTGTCGGCTTTACCGTCGTTGGCGGTTTCCAGTTGATCCACGCTAAGGCCATTTTTGGCGGCAAAGGCGGTGGCCGCTTTGGTGGGCTTGCCCTCGGCATCAAACGCAATCTTGGCCGGTGGCCCCCACACTTGCTGTTCGGTCACCGGGGTCTGTTCATCCAGATCGGACACCAGCAGGGCGAGCCGACGGGGCGTGGCATAGGGGCGGACCTCACCAAACTCCAGTCCCTGTTGTTGCAGGCCGGCGATAACGCCTTCCTGAAATGCCCCAATCAGGGTCTTGAGCGCGGTCGGGGGCAGTTCTTCGGTGCCCAGCTCTACCAGAAAATCTGCACTCATGATCAGGCCTCTTTTTTGATCTTGGCCGCTTCGGCGGCGAGAATTTCAGTGCGCAGGGCTTCCGGCGCGAGCGGGAAACCGAGGCTGTGGCGGGCGTCGAAGTAGGCCTGGGCCACGGCCCGGGCCAGGGTGCGTACCCGCAGAATAAAACGCTGGCGCTCGGTCACGGAGATAGCGTGCCGGGCGTCGAGCAGGTTAAAGGCGTGGGAGGCCTTCATCACCATTTCGTAGGCGGGCAGGGGCAGGCCCTTTTCAATCAGGCGCTGGCTCTCGCGCTCGCACACGTCGAAGCTGTGGAACAGGTACTCGACATCCGCTTCTTCAAAGTTGAAGCGCGACATCTCCACTTCGTTCTGATGGAAGACGTCGCCGTAGGTGACTTTTTCGCCGTCGGGGCTGATGGTCCACACCAGGTCAAAAATCGAATCCACGCCCTGCAGGTACATGGCGATGCGTTCGAGGCCGTAGGTGATCTCGCCGGTGACCGGGTAGCACTCCAGGCCACCCACCTGCTGGAAGTAGGTAAACTGGGTTACTTCCATGCCGTTGAGCCAGACCTCCCAGCCCAGGCCCCAGGCGCCCAGGGTGGGAGATTCCCAGTTGTCTTCCACAAAGCGGATATCGTGTACGCGCGGGTCGATGCCCAGCTCCCGCAGTGAGTCGAGATACAGCTCCTGGATATTGTCCGGTGAGGGCTTCAGGGCGACTTGAAACTGATAGTAGTGCTGGAGGCGGTTGGGGTTCTCGCCGTAGCGGCCATCGGTCGGGCGGCGGCAGGGTTGGACATAGGCGCTGTACCAGGTTTCCGGGCCGATAGCGCGCAGAAAGGTGGCCGGGTGAAAGGTGCCGGCGCCCACTTCCATGTCCAGTGGCTGAAGAATCACGCACCCCTGACGGGCCCAGTAGCTTTGCAGGGCAAGGATCAGACCCTGAAAGGTGGACACGTCCACGTGGGCGGTGGTGGCGGGGTTAGCGCCTTGGGATGGCTGACTGTTACTCACGGTACCTGCCTCCGGCATGGGAAATCTCTAAAAGAGCGGGATTATACTGGTACGGGGGCACTATTGGTACGGCCAAGGCCCCGATATCGGGGCAAAAGCGGGTGCGAACGTGTCGCCAAGCGCCCTTTTCCGGTAAGCTACGCGCTGAAAAAACGGCATTTCGATGCCGTGCGATCGTACGTACTGAGGCAATGGTATGAAAAATTGGCTCGCGCCAAAACTGATCCGGGCGATGGGGTATTTACCCCTGCCGGTCAGCCGCGCCCTGGGCAATCTGGTGGGGTGGCTGGCCTGGTGTGCCGGGGGGCGATCTGCTCGGGTAACCCAGGTCAATTTGGCCCTGTGTTTTCCCGAGTTGGATGAAGAGCAGCGCCGGGCGCTGGCCCGGGCGAGCTTGAGGGAAACCGCCAAAACGGCCGCTGAGGCCGCCGTGGTCTGGCAGCGCTCGCCCGAGTGGTTGGTGCGTCACACCCTCGCCATTGACGGACTCGAGCAGGTGGAGGCGGCGCAGGCAGAAGGTCGGGGGGTGTTGATTATCGCGCCTCATCTGGGCAACTGGGAAGTCATTCCAGGCCTGCTCGCGCGCTACGGTACGTTTACGGCCATGTACCAACCCCCCAAAATTCCCGGTATGGACAAGCTCATTCTAAAAGGGCGGAGCAAGGCGGGTATTCAAATGGCGCCCACCAACAGGCGCGGTGTATCACAATTGTTAAAAGCCCTGAAAAAGGGTGAACTGGTCGGCATTTTGCCGGACCAAATACCAGAGTCAGATTCCGGTGCCGAAGTTGCGCCCTTCTTCGGCCAGCCAGCTTTGACCATGACCCTGGTACACAATCTGGTCGCCCGCGCGGGCGCGGTACCTCTGATGGTGTTCGCCGAGCGTATACCCAAGGGCTTCAAACTGGTCATTCGTCCCTGTCAGCCCGGGGTGGGTGGCGACGACGTTCAGGCTTCGGTGGCGGCGCTTAACGCCAGCGTTGAGGCCTGCGTGCGCACGATTCCGGCGCAATATCAGTGGGAATACAAGCGTTTCCATCGGCTGCCGGAAGGTTACCCGCGGTTTTATGACCGTTGATGCGTTCTTACGTCGAAAAATGCCTACGCGATGAATCAATAACAGGACAACCTGATGAAGTATCTTCCCAGATCCCTCGTGCTGCTCGCCGCCGCCGCTACGCTGGCGGCCTGCTCCAGTACCGACCGGGTGTTGGTCAAAAAAGCCGATTTTGAGGCCGCCGAGCAGTGCTTGATGGCGCAGGCTCAATACCAACCGATACTCGAGGCTCAACAACAGCAACTGGGCGAGAGCCTCAAGCTGCTGCGGGACAGTTTTGAACTGCACAAGGAATACACCAGCCTGCGAGAGTTTCTCACGCTGGCGGAGGAGCGACGGGAACAGATTGAGTGCCCGCAGCCGGCAGAGCCTCACTATCAGCAGCAGCTGACTGATCGTCAGCTGGATATGCAGATCGTGGGGGAAATTGAGAATGTTCTGTTCACCAACGAAGACATCATCATGAGGGCGCGCATCGATACCGGTGCCACCACCTCGTCACTCGATGCCCGGGACATTCAGACTTTTGAGCGCAACGGCGACAACTGGGTCCGGTTCACCGTCAGAAATCCGGAAACGGGTGAGGATCAGCAATTTGAGCGTCAGCGGGCCAGGGGCGTGCGCATTATTCAGGCCAGCGCCGAAGAGGCCGAGCGCCGCCCGGTGGTGGAGATGCGGATTACCCTGGGACGCATTACCCAAGTGGCGGAGTTCACCTTGTCGGATCGTTCCAATCTGGAGTTTCCGGTGCTGATTGGCCGCAATATCCTACGCGACGTGATGATGGTGGATGTGAGCAAGCAGAACTTTGCACCCCTTGTCCCGCCGGAGACTTCTGACAGGAACGGGCGGGGCAGTGAATGAACCAGATGCGCCTGCCGTTCTACCTGATTATTGCCGCACTGGTTCTCGGGGGACTGGGCACCGCCTGGGCGCGACACCAGGCCATGCAGATTCCCTTTTTCCCCAACGAGACCCAGTCAGTCTGGCTGGTTGAAGCGCGCATCGACTTTTTTGCCCTGGGTGATTCGGTACAGGTCAGTTTCGATTTGCCAGCCGGTCCGCCGGGATTTGATATTTTTACCGAGCAGGCGGCGTCTCCCGGCTATGGTTTCTCCATCGTTGAACACAACGGTGAGCGCCGCGGAGAGTGGACCCGGCGCGAAGCCAGTGGTCCACAAACCCTCTACTACAAAGCCCAGTTTGTGGCCGAACCAGATACCCGGGATGCGCGTGCGCGCGATGACCAAGCACCTCGTGCGCGCGATGTGTACTGGGAGGAGCCGGAAGCGACCGCGGCTAACCAGCTCCTTGAGCAAGCCCTGCAAACCTCCAGTACGCCCGAGAGCCTGGCGCGTGAACTGAGCAAGCGTTTGACCAGCAGCGATCTGGATCAGAACGCTGAACTGCTGCTATCCAGTCGCAGTGTTGCGAGTAGCCTCGAGCGCTTAATGAATCAGGCTGGCGTGCCTGCGCGCCTGTCCATGGGCCTCTATGTCGAGGATGCCCGGCGGCGTCAGGCGCTGACACCCTTGGTGGAAATCTACAGCGACGATCGTTGGCAAGCGTTCAACCCGGTGACTGGTCAGCAGGGCATCCCCGAGAACCTGGTGCTCTGGCACCAGGGCAGCCAGGCCTATCTCGACGTTATCGGTGGGCGTCAGTCGACCGTGAGCTTTTCCATGATTCGGCAGACCGTGCCGGCCTTGGAATTGGCCAAGGCCCAGCACAGCGACAGTCCCTTTGCTCTGCTCGGGGTTTACCGCCTGTCGATCGAAGAGCAAAGCATGTTCAAGCTGTTATTCCTGTTGCCTCTCGGCGCTCTGGTGGTCGTGTTTATGCGGGTGCTGGTGGGGATCAAGACCTCGGGCACCTTTATGCCGATCCTGATTGCCCTCGCGTTTCTTCAGACCTCCCTGGCTCCGGGCCTGATCAGCTTTGTGTCGATTGTCGGCCTGGGCCTCCTGCTGCGCAGCTATCTGTCTCATCTGAACCTGTTGCTGGTGCCCCGTATCGCGACACTGGTCGTGCTGGTGATCTTTCTGATTTCGATCCTCAGCCTGGTGGGCTATCAGTTGGGTTTCAACACCGGGATGACCATCACCTTTTTCCCGATGATCATCATCGCCTGGACGATCGAGCGGATGTCGATCCTGTGGGAAGAAGAAGGGCCCCAGGAGGTCGTGACCCAGGGCGGTGGCAGCTTGATTGTTGCCGTGTTGGCCTATCTTTTGATGCAGTTGCCCCTGTCCAATCATCTGACGTTCAACTTCCCGGAACTGAATCTGGTGATCCTCGCGTTGATCATGGTGATGGGCCAGTACACCGGCTATAAGCTGACTGAGCTGCGCCGCTTTCACGATATGGTGGACGATGCACCTGATGTACCCGAGGAGAAGCGCCCGTGAAGTGGGTAAGCCCCTGGCGCCTCAAGCGTATGGGCATTCTGGGGATGAACTGCCGCAACCGGGAGTTTATCGGGCGCTACAACGAGCGTGAACGCTACCCCCTGGTGGACGACAAGCTCAAAACCAAGCTATTGGCCGAGGACTACGGCCTGGCCATGCCCGCGCTGCGTTTTGTGGTCAGCCAACAGCACGAAATCGGTCATATTGAGCGCAAGCTTTACGATTTCGATGGTTTTGTCCTCAAGCCCGCCAAGGGCTCGGGCGGCAAGGGTATTCTGGTGATTACCGGGCGTCATGGCGACAAATTCGTCAAGGCCTCCGGTGCCGAGATTGGCATCGAGGATATCCGCCGGCATATGACCAACACCCTTGCGGGTTTGTACTCCCTGAGTGGCCAGCCGGATGTGGTGATTG
Organism: Marinimicrobium alkaliphilum; assembly: GCF_003259155.1. Taxonomy (GTDB): domain Bacteria; phylum Pseudomonadota; class Gammaproteobacteria; order Pseudomonadales; family Cellvibrionaceae; genus Marinimicrobium_A; species Marinimicrobium_A alkaliphilum. The sequence continues at coordinate 169,686 of NZ_QGMQ01000005.1, read as the reverse complement.
TCGAGGATCTGATTGAGTTCGATGACAGCTTTGAAGGCTATTCCCACGAAGGGGTGCCCGATATCCGCATCGTCGTGTTTCAAGGGTATCCGGTAATGGCGATGTTGCGCTTGGCCACCCACGCTTCGGATGGCAAGGCCAATTTGCACCAGGGGGCGGTGGGCGTGGGTCTGGATATCGGCTCTGGCCGCTGCCTGCATGCGGTACAGTTCGCCCAGAAGATCAAACGCCACCCGGATACCGATAAACCCCTCAATGAAATCCGTATTGGTGACTGGCGCCAACTGATGATTCTGGCGGCGCGCTGCTATGACATGACCGGCCTTGGCTATATCGGTACCGATATCGTGCTCGACAAAAGTCGCGGGCCGCAGCTGTTGGAGCTCAATGCACGCCCGGGCCTGTCTATCCAGGTGGCCAACGGCGAGGGCCTGTTACCGCGTCTGCGCCATATCGAAGCCATGATTCGCACCCATTGGAAGATACTGCCGGGTTATCACAAGCCGTTGAGCAATCGGCCGCCGCATGCTGACGCCGAGGATCGGGTGGACTATGTCATAAGGACGTTTGGGCGCCACCAATAACAGTGGCAATAATTGCGATCAATATTATTTCTGTATTTAAAGGGTTATAGGTGGTGCGCACGCACCAGTTGCTGATACCCGCGATAGCCCGCCCAGGTGCATCCCAGAATGTAGGGCACCGCAGCCGCCACCCACATGATCAACCCCGCCAATTGCTGGTCTTGCAGACTGCGTGCTTCGCCGTACAGGGGACTGTTGGCAAAGGTCAGTATCGCCCCTAAAAAGCCGGTATGCATCAACGTAAAAAGCAGCGCCACCAACACCCAGGGCGTGCGCGCACTACTCGCCCGCAAGACTGCCCACCAAAAGATACCGGCTGTGATCAGAAAGCAGGCGTGTTCAAAGGCGTGCCACCAGACATTCTCCACCGCCAGCATATAAAAATAGGGCAGGTGCCAGAACCAGATCATAAAACCGTGCACATACGCGGCAAGCATCGGTTTGCCCGCCAGCTGCAAGCCCGGTCGCCAAAGCCGGGTCAGGAAGCGCCCACTCACCGCCGTTAATTGGGGCAGAGGGCGGCACAGCACCCAGAGCGGCGCAATCACCACCATCAACAGCATATGTTGGGTCATATGGGCGGCGGTACTGGTTTTGGCCCAGTCGTCGAGGGGGCCGAGGAGCGCGGCAAACGCGAGCACGGCGGTAACATGAAAGGTGACTTGGCGCGCGGGCGACGGCCGTGTGCGCCAACTGCCCCAGGTGTAGAGCCCCCAATAGCCCAGCAGCAGAATGCCCGTGAGGGCTGCCGCCAGTTGATCTTCGCCGGTACTGGTGAAGGGGTTGTGGGCCAGAACAGCAGGGCTCCAGAGCAGAAGTGCTGGCGCAACTAGACGCATGGCGGTAAGACCACCACGGGCAGACCGATCCACAGGGTGGCCAGGGCGGAGACGCCGTGAGCTCCCGCGCCGAGCCGTGCCATAAAGCGCTCACTGCTGCCTGGGGCTTGGGCCTTGCCCGCCCGCCAGCAGCGCCAGGTCATGATCGCGAGCAGGGCGAGAACGGTGGCGGTGAGCAGCAAGAGCCCGCCGTTAAGCCCGGTCAAGGCACCCGACGCTGCGGCGGGAGGCGCCACGGCACACACAATCGACAGGCCCCCGTAGAGGACGACAAACCACAGCGCCCAGAGCAACAGCCCGAGGGTTGTGTGAACGGGGTGGGTAGGCTGCCAGAGCCGCCGAATCACGGTGAGCCTCCCCACGCCAGCGGCAGAAGCAGAAAGGCGGTGTAGCTTATCCAGAAAATGGCCAACGTATAGATCCAGAAAGGCTTGAGCACGATGGCTTCATAGGGTAAGTGAGCACTTACGTAGCCCAGTTTGATGCGCGCACTTTGCAGCAGGCTGGCCAGCGTCGCTACCAGGCTGTGGAACAGCAAGTAATAGAGCATGACCGAGAGTACGGCGTCGTGGGCTAACGCGCCAGGTTCGAGCCCGGCGCTGGCGATCACCCAGATCAGGCTGCCCAGGTGCAGGAGTGCAAGCACGCTGGTTTGCACACTCGCGGGCCACAAGCCGCTGTCCTGACCCGCACGAAGACGTTCGGTCAGTCGGCGGTAGCGGAACACTGTCAGGGTCAAGAGTACACCTGTTGCCATCAGTCCGCTGGTACTCAGGCGTGTCTCCTCCGGCAGGCGCCAGTCGGGGGATACTGTCCACAGATAAAACCAGCCGAAAAGCAGTGACAGGTATAAGGTCGCGTCTGCCATCAGGGTCACGATCATGCCCCAGCGCCCCGGGCCATCGGTGGTGCGCGAGTGCAGCGGTGGGTCTGTGCGTTCATTGACTCCCAGCGGCGCAGCTTTGGGGTGGGCGCCATTCTCCCAGCTCCACCGGAACAGGAAGATACCGGCAATGACCAGACCGAACAGTGCGAGCGGATAGACCCGCACCAGCAGGCTGATGCACACCAGTGCCAGCCCCAGCGCGGCGCACAGAGGCCACCAGGAATTTGTGGGTATGTGCATGACCTCCCGCACGCGCGCACCGATGGCATCGGTCCCCAGCAGCTCGCGCCGTCCGTGGTCGATTTCCGGGATGTGGTGATCTCCGGCGGCGATACTGTCAGGCAGGCCCGGATCGTCCCAGAGCGGGTGGCGGGAATCGATGTCGGGGATGCTGCCAAAGTTGTAGGCGCTGGGTGGCGTATTGGTGGCCCACTCCAGGGTATCCGCGTTCCACGGGTTGCGCGACGCGGGTTTGCCGAAGCGGAAATGCAGCAACAGATCCATCAGAATTAACGCGATACCGGCGGACATGATAAAACCACCTACCGAGGACAGCAGGTTGAGCCAATCCCAACCCAGTCCGGCCTCATAGGTATACACGCGCCGGGGCATGCCCAACAAGCCGGTCAGGTGCATCAGCAGGAAGGTGGCGTTAAAGCCGATAAAGGTCAGCCAGAAACCCCAGTACCCGAGGCGTTCCGAGGGCATGCGCCCGGAAATGTGGGGCAGCCAATAGTAGAGCCCGGCCATGAGCGGGAAAAACATTCCGCCCACCAGCACGTAGTGCAGATGCGCCACCACAAAGTGGGTGTCGTGGACCTGCCAATTGAAGGGCACCAGTGCCAGCATCACCCCGGTCAGGCCGCCGCAGACAAAGATGATCAGAAAGCCGAAGATCCAGAGCATGGGCAAGCTGAACGCCACCCGTCCGGTCCACAGGGTCGCCAGCCAGGCGAATACCTGAATCGCCGTGGGCACCGCCACCAGCATGCTCGCCACGGAGAAAAAGGCCTGGGCCAGCTGCGGAATTCCGACGGTAAACATGTGGTGCACCCAGAGCCCGAAGCTGATAAAACCGATCAGCAGAATCGAGAGCACAATCCAGCGATAGCCCACCAGGGGACGGCGGGCAAATACCGGAATCAGGGTTGAGACAATACCGGCGGCGGGCAAAAACAGGATGTAGACCTCCGGGTGCCCAAAGAGCCAGAACAGGTGTTGCCAGAGCAGGGGGTCGCCGCCACCGGCGACCTCAAAAAAGGGCCAGCCCGCCGCCCGCTCCAGTTCCAGCAGAATGCTGCCGAGGATCAGGGGTGGAAAGCCGAAGATGATCATCAACGCCATGGCCAGTATGTACCAGCAGAAAATCGGCATCCTGGTCAGGGTCATGCCCGGTGCCCGGCTGCGCAGAATCGAGACGGTCAGTTCAATCCCCGCCGCCATCGCGGAAATCTCCACGAAGGTGATCCCCAGCAGCCAGAAATCCGAGCCGGGCCCGGGGGCGTATTCCGCGCTGCTCAGGGGGGTGTACATAAACCAGCCGGAATCGGGCGCAATGCCGAGAAACAGGCTGGATAGGATGATCAGTCCGCCGAACAGATAGCAGTAGTAACCCAGGGAGCTGATCCGGGGGAATACCAGGTCCCGGGCGCCGATCATCTTGGGGATCATGTACAGCGCCAGGCCTTCCAGTACCGGAATGGCGAACAGAAACATCATCACCGTGCCGTGCATGGTGAAGAACTGGTTATAGGCCTCGGGCCCGATAATCTCCTGTTCCGGCAGCGCCAACTGGGTGCGCACCAGCATCGCCAGAAGCCCACCCACCAGGAAGAACAGCATCCCGGTGACCATAAAGCGCAGCCCGATGGAGGTGTGGTTTACTGCCGCGAGGGTACCGAAACCAGGCAGATTGCCCCAGACCTTTTCGAACGCCTGATGGCGCGCACGGGGATCAGTCATCGCGGTCTCCCTGCGTACGTGCGTCCGGGTTGTTCAGCCACTGTTGGTAGTCTTCAGCACTTTTTGCGGTGACCACAAAGGGCATATGAGCATGGCCCGCACCACAAAACTCAGCGCACTGGCCGTGAAAGTCGCCGGTGCGATCCGCCTCCAGGCGCAACACATTGGTGCGCCCGGGAATGGTGTCCAATTTGCCACCCAGGCGCGGCACCCAAAACGAGTGGATCACATCGGCGGTGGTCAGGTGGATGTCGACAGGCGTATTGGCGGGGATCACGAGCGCGTTAATCAGCTCGATATCACGTTCCGGATAGCGCACTTGCCAGAACCACTGGTGCGCCTTCACCTCAATCACCAGCGCTTCACCTTCTGCAGGCGGGAGCGGCAACATTCGGTGCCCGGCGGGAATACCGAAGGCGAGCAGCAGGGTAATGCTCCCAATGGGCAGGGCCAGCCCGCCCCAGATCACCCACCGGTTTTGATGGCGTTGAGCCTGTTGGTCGGAGATCTCGCCCGGGTCGCGGCGCATGGCGTACCACCAAAGACCGTAGAGCGCGGCCATGACCACGACCGAAAAGCCGAACATGCCCCACCAAAGCCAGGCTGCCGAGCGCGCCGAGGGCCCCGCAGGATCCAGGGAGGAGAGCGGCCCGTCGCACCCCGAGAGCAGCAAGAGTGTGCCAAACAGTAGCGGGCCTGCTAGGCTTCTAAGCGACCATCTATTTTCATTACTCTGACGAGGCGTCCCATGCCCGCACAACCTATTGGCAGCCGCATGGCGGTGTTCGGCCACCCGATTCATCCGGTGTTGATTCACTTTCCGGTCGCCGCCCTGATCGGGCTGGTGGGCAGCGATATCGGTTACTGGCTGACCGGTGATTTCTTCTGGGCGCGGTTGGGCTTGTGGCTTGCGGGCGTGGGCGCCGTAGGCGGCTGGATCTCCGGGACTGTCGGCCTGATTGATCTGGTGACGGTTGGGCGGATTCGCCGCCTGGTGACCGCGTGGTGTCATGGGATGCTCGCGATAATGGTGCTGTCGCTCGCCTCGCTCAACTGGTTGCTGCGCTATGGCGACCCCGCCGCGCATATCTTCCCTTGGGGCTTGTACCTGTCGTTGCTGACGGCCGCACTGATCGGCGCAGCTGGTTACCTTGGCGGTCAGCTGGTGTACGAGCATGGCGTGGGTGTCGACATCGAAGAAGCCATGGGGCGGGATGTGAAGCCCTGACGTTCTCACAGGGTCACCTCCCAGTCGGGCTTGGCCAGCACCAACGTAAAAATACTGACGATCAGTGTGATGATCACCACCAGCGCGATGGTGCACCAAGGTTGTACCGGGCCGCGGGGCTCGAAGGAGGCGTTTTGGAGAACCTCCAGGCGCATCACCAGGAACGCCAGCAAGGCATGTATGATCACCAACAACACCACCAGCGTAAGCTTCGCGATCAGCCAGGGGCTGGTGGTGCCGTTGAGCAGAAATACAGCGGTGCCGGCAATGATCGATGTGATAGCGGCGGGCCCGGCAATATGGGTAAAGACGAAGCGGGCCAACGATGCATGATGGCGAGGGGATTCCGTCAGCGCCAGGGTTTTACGTTGCGCGCCGGCGATCAGCACAGGTAGGTACACCAATGCCGCAACCCAAAACAACATGGCGGCAATATGCAACGCCAAAAACCACAGCATTGGGTGTTTGGCCTCCTTAATTGGCTCGTGGGGAATTTGCTCAGCAATCTAAAGCGTAGGTCAAGTCCGGCAAAATACCAACCGCAAGCCAAAAATCCCTGTGCTAACCTGAAAGCACTTGGTGATGAGAGAGATTGTTATGGTACGCCCGGACAGCTATCGCGACCCACAGGCCTGTGTAGACCAAGTGATCGAGCAGGTCGGAAAGACCATCGTCCTGGGGTTGCCACTCGGTTTAGGTAAGCCTCGTCACTTCGTCAATGCCCTTTATGCGCGCGCCCAGGCGGATCCCTCCTTGCAATTGCATATTGTCACGGCGCTCTCGCTTTTAGCGCCGGAACCGGGGGAATCCCTTGAGCGGCGTTTTCTGGCGCCGTTTGTCGAGCGTCTTTACGGGCAGATACCGGAGCTCGCCTACGCGCGGGATGCGATGGACGACCAGCTTCCCAGCAATGTCACGCTGTCGGAGTTTTTTTTTCAGGCGGGCAACTTAAAGAACAACCGCAATCAACAGCGCCACTACATCTGCACCAATTACACCCATGCGTTGCGGGATATTCTCGATCAGGGTGTCAATGTCATCGCGCAATTGGTGGCACCGGATGAACAGGGCGAGCAGGTCAGCCTCAGTTGCAATCCCGATTTGACCCTGGACCTCCTGCCACGTCTGCGGGCCCAGCCCTATCCGACAATCGCCATTGCCGAGTTCAGCCGATACTTGCCGTACATGGGCAACAGTGCCGCGCGCCCGCGCACGGACTTTGACCTTTTTCTGGACGATCCGGACAGTGAGTATCCGCTTTTTCCGGTTCCGCAAACACCGATTACGCCGCAGGATCATTTGATCGGTTTCTATGCCAGCACCCTACTCCAGGATGCGGGCACCTTGCAGATCGGTATCGGCTCGCTCGGTGCCGCACTGGTCCACAGTACCCTCATGCGCCACCGGGACAACCCCCGCTGGCAGGCCGTATATCGAGATCTCGCGGTGGCCCAGCGCTTCCCTGTGGTTGAACACTGTGGCGGCACCGGCAGCTTCGATGCCGGGCTTTACGGCTGCAGTGAAATGATGGTGGACGGGTTTATTCACTTGCTCAACGCCGGAATCCTCAAGCGTCGTGTCTACCCCGATGTCGCGCTGCAGGAGGCGATCAACCGGGGCGAGTCGGTCGCACAGGATGATCGCCAGGGCGGTGTGGTGATGCACGGAGGCTTCTTTGTAGGGCCGGAGGATTTCTACCGCCAACTGCATCGACTGAGTGATGAGCAGCACCGCTTGATCGATATGACCAGCATCAATTACATCAATGATCTGTTTGATCACCCATTGGGCACCCAGCGACTGAAGGTTGCGCAGCGTCAACAATCACGGTTTATCAACTCGGCCATGCTCTGCACGCTTGACGGCGCAGCGGTATCCGATGGTCTCGAGGATGGTCGTGTCATCAGCGGTGTCGGTGGCCAGTACAATTTTGTCGCCATGGCTCACGAGTTGCCCGGCGCGCGTTCGATACTGACATTGCGCAGTACCCGCAACGCGGGAGGACGGACGGTCTCGACGATCCTGTTCAGCTATGGCCACTGCACCATTCCCCGGCATCTGCGGGATATCGTGGTGACCGAGTACGGTATCGCTGATCTGCGTGGTCGCTCCGATGAGGCCGTCTATCTGGCCCTGATCCAGGTTGCCGACGCGCGCTTTCAGCAGGCGCTGCTCGAACAGGCCCAGGCCGCGGGCAAAGTGGCGAAAGATTTTCGAATTCCCGACGCCTGGCGTCGCAATACCCCGGAGACGATTGCGGCCCAGTTCAAACAGGCCGGGGGTGAGCACCAGTTCCCACGTTTTCCCTTTGGCACCGAGCTGACTGACGCCGAGCAACAACTGGGTAAAACCCTGAAGGCACTGAAGGGTAAAAGTGCCACAAAAGCCGGTAAACTCGCGTTACTCTGGGGCGGCTTGACCGCCGGTGGCCCCGCGCCGGAGCATGAACCCCTGCTAGAGCGTATGGCGCTGACCCGCCCTCGGGGGCTGGCTGAACAGATTGAACGACGACTGCTGATTTATGGACTGAAACATTTATGATGCGAACCGCCCTTTCCCTGTCCTCCCTGTTTGCCAGCCTGATTCTTCTGGTGAGTGGCAACGCCTTCCTGATGACCCTGCTCGGTTTGCGCTTGAGTATGGAGGCTTTCGCGCCCTCGGTGATCGGCTGGATTCTGGTGTGCTACTCCTTTGGCTTTGTATTCGGCACCCTCTATGCGGGCAATGTGATTCAGCGGGTCGGTCACATTCGTTCCTTTGCGGTCTTTGCCGCTTTGCTGTCTGTGGCTATTCTTGTCCACGCCCTGGCGGTCGACCCTTGGTTGTGGGGCTTCCTGCGCGCCATTGCCGGCTTTATGATGGCGGGCCTGATGATCGTCGTGGAGAGTTGGTTCAGCAGTCGGGCCGATAACAAAAATCGGGCCAGCCTGTTTGCGTTCTATCAGGTCGTGTTCTATCTCTCTACCGCTGGCGGCCAGGTGCTGATTCGCGCGAGCGAGCCTACGCTGTTTGTGCCTTTCAGTCTGGCCGCGATGCTCGTGATTCTGGCACTGGTGCCCCTGTCCATGACCCGGCGTCAGTCACCGGACATTGAACAGAGTGAGCGTCTGTCGCTCTGGCGCCTGTATCGGGAGTCGCCGGTGGGCGCATTGGGTGCCATGGTTGCGGGCTTTTTGATTAGCAGTTTCTACGCCATGGGACCGGTGTTCGCCGATCGTATCGGGTTTGCCCTGAATGAAATTTCCAATTTCATGGCCATTGCCATTCTTGCCGCCATGCTTCTGGCCTGGCCGGTGGGGCGTCTGTGCGACCGCTTTGATCGTTACCGGGTGATGCTTGTTGCCAGCGTCATCGCGGCGGTCGCAAGCGCGATTACGGCCGTATTGGCTGGCTTCAGTCCGATACTTTCGATGGTGTTTGTGGGCCTCTATATGGGCATTGCCGCGACCCTCTATCCGATCGGCGTAGCCATGACCAACGACGTTATGGACAGCCACCGGATCACCGCCGCAAGCACGGCACTCCTGCTCAGCTACGGCGTCGGTAGCTGCATTGGCCCGCTCGCGAGCGCACTGTTTATGGAGTGGCTGGGCGCCCGCGGTCTGTTTGTCGCGAGCCTCTTGGTCCTGGGGCTTTTCTCAGCCTTTATTGCCCTGCAACCGCGCCACAGACACCCCAGCGTCGAGGAGCAGGAAGACTTTTTCCTGGCCACGCCGGAAGCGGGCCTGGGTCTTCAGGATATCGACCCGAGGAACCCGGACTTCGAACCGGGGATGGCTGTCGAACCGCCCTCTGATTCAGCGCTTGTGAGTGACGCCAACGCGGCCAAGTGATCCGGAAAGTTGAGTACCGAGCCCCGGAGTACGTTGGCCACATTGGTGTCCCTGTATCTGTCTCCGCGGGGAGGAGGGCCTTTGGTGACGGCGGGAAAAGTGCCGTAACCCGCCAACAGACAGTGCCAACTCTGGGCGTCAAACTGAGAGACACCCCTGCGCTCACGCAGTACGCTGGTAATGCTTTTGTAGTTGAACCAGCCTTCGATCACCTCAAGAAAGGCATCGGACAGCTTGTCGTTATTGCGGTTGGCCCGCCAGTAGTCGCTATCCTCCCGGGTGTTAAGTTTGTAGTGACCCACGATGTAGTCACGTACCCGCTCAAAGTGCTCGTTGATAGAGCGGTTGAATTCATCCCGGTATTGCGCGCTGAACTGGCCCTGCTCAAAACGCCGGATAAAGCCTTCGATGGCTACTTGCACCAGATGCAGCGCTGTGGCCTCCAGGGGTTCGATAAATCCCTGGGATAATCCCAGACTCAAACAGTTGTGGACCCAGTGCTGTTCGAGTTGCCCGACCCGCATTTTCAGGTGGCGACAGTTGTCGGCGCTATCGGGCAGCCCCAGGTGCGCACGGAATTCCCGTTCGGCCTCGTCTTCGCTGATGAAATCCGAGCTGTACACATAGCCGTTGCCGAAGCGATTGGTGAGCGGGATCTTCCAGCACCAGCCGGCGCTCAGGGCCGTTGCCCGGGTTTCGACTGGAACCGCGCCCGCCATCGGGGTCCGCATCACCACCGCGCGATCGTTAAACAGATTCTCCTTGAAGGATTTGAACGGCACCTGGAGTGTCTGCTGCATCAGCAAGGACGCAAAACCGGTGCAGTCGACAAACAGATCGCCGCTGATCACCTGGCCGCTTTCAAGATGCAAGGCGCCAATATCGCCCGAATCGTTGCGCTGAACCTGAACAATCCTGTCACTCACATGAACCACGCCGCGACTGACAGCTACGTCCGCCAGATACTGACCGAGCAGATGGGAATCAAAGTGATAGCCGTAGGACATGTCGAACGGAAAGTGCTCGGGTGCGATGGGAGCCTTGCCCGCCTGTGCGAGAGCAGTGCCGAGAAAAAAGTCATCCGGGTGCGTGTGGACGGAGTGACCCAGACGACGGCTCATGCAGTTGTTGAAGAAGGCGGCCTGATTGAGGGCGTCGACCTGGTTGAAAAAAGGGTGGCTGTAGTGATCATGGCCGGAAGCGGGGCTCCAGTCGATAAACCGGATGTTGCACTTGTAGGTCGCATTGCAGCGGGGCATCCACTCTTTTTCGGTCAGATCGATGGCTTCGAAAAAGCGTCGCAGGTGGGGCGTTGATCCCTCGCCGACACCGATAATGCCGATGTCGGGTGATTCAACCAGCGAAATCTGCGCCGCGCCCCATTGTTTGATGAACAGATTGGCGGCCATCCAGCCGGCCGTGCCGCCTCCGGCGATAACAATATGCAAAGGCTTACTCATAAAAACTCCAAAAACGGTGCGCACGTTTTGAACGTCAGTGCCAAATGCCACTGAATATTCATTCGCCTTTGCCAGGAGTTTTCTGGAGTCTACGCTCCGCTTTTGATGTGAAATATCTTCGATATTGTTGTTTTGGTCAAGGAAAATCCGCCTATAAAGGGTGACCGACAGTTGCTATACTGCTGAGCCTTTTTTCATTCCCCTTGTCCTGGTCAAGCTCATGAAAACCGAAGTCGGTGCCCTACGCGTCTCCGTGGTCATGTCCCTGGTGGTGGGTGGCGTTGCGGTTACTGCCGCGACTTTCACCAACTCCCAGGCCATTCTGCTCGACGGCTTGTTCAACCTGGTGTACTTCGCCATCGCGCTGGCAACACTCAGGGTCAGTCAGCTTGCCAGCGGGCCGGACAGTGACCAGTTTCCTTTCGGTTACAGCTACTTTGAATCCCTCGTCAATGTGGGCAAAGGGCTGTTGATTTTGGGGGTGTCCGGATTTGCGCTCTTTGATGCGGTCAATGCGCTGCTGACGGGCGGTCGGGAAATTGTTGCCGGGTTGGCCATTGCCTACGCGGCCTTCGCGGCTCTGGTGTGCAGTGTCTGTGCCTGGCTGATGCAGCGCACCCTCAGGCATGTAGACAGCCCTCTGGTGCGCATCGATCGTGACAACTGGGTGATCAACGCAGTCTTTACCGGCGTCGTGCTGCTGACCTTCTGTCTGATTCCCGTGTTGCAGGCCTTTGGCTTTGATACCGCCACCCGCTACATCGATTCGGTACTGGTTATTGTGGTGGTGCTTTTTTTTCTGGGCGTGCCGGTACGTATGGCCAATCAGGCGCTGCAGGAACTTCTCAACCGCACGCCGCCTGAACCGGTTGCCGCTCCGGTGCGCGCCGCCATCGAAGCGGCACTCGTCGACCTGCCCGAGCACACGCTTTATGTGCGGATGGTCAAGCCCGGGCGGTTACTCTATGTGATTGTGCACGTGGTCTTGCCTGCCGACTACCGGCCCGACTCGCTGGCGTCGCTGGACCGCGTGCGTGAGCAGATCGACAAACAGGTGCGCGCCTTCTACGCGCCCCTGGTCACCGATGTGATTTTTACCACGGAAGAGCGCTGGGCGGCGCCGTCGAGCGGGTTGCTGAGCACGAATTCCAGCGTTTAGCGGCAAGCACTGACAACGACGGTCAATGATTTCTTTCGGCTTCCCGTTTGATGATGGTTTCCAGTAGGTAGGGCTTGTCCTTCTCGTAGAAGGAGGGATCAATATTGGTATTGGGCAGATAAAAAATCTTGCGCTGTTCGACATTGAGCAATGCCAGGGCCTCACTGAAATATTGCTCGAACAGGCTATCGATGGCGCCGCTGGCATGTGCCTTTTTTAACCCGTACTCCAAACGCTCGGCAAGGCCTTCGTGCTTCTCGGACACGAAGAAGTACATCGGCAGGTAGGTGTAGATGGCCAGGCCGTCGACAATGGCAAGTTCCGGCATAATGTCTTTGTAAAATGCATACTCGGGGCCTATTTCATAGGCGCCCCGCATTAACAACTGAAAGCGATCGGCACCTAACATTGGAAACAGGGCTTTGTAGTTCCCGCCATAAACAACGCGAAAACCATTGTCCTCAAGCAGTTTGGCGGTTGACCAGCCTCGCCCTTGACCAATTTTCAAGGCTTTCAGACTCTCCACGCGCTCAATCATATTGAACAGTGTCAGATTTTCTTCGTGCGCAAAAAACAAGCGGTAGCTCGCCAGACCTTTCATGATGGGGAACTGTACCATCCGGGTACCTTCCAGCCACTCAGGCATGGGCATGGAAACAGCAACCGATAGATTTGTACCGTCGATAAGCTGCTGCAGCTGTCGTCGAATGACGGTTTGCTCACCTTGCTGAACGATTTCGTAAGGGCCGTATGTATCCCTGGATGATTCCAGTGCAAGTTCCAGGAGGGCGTCGGCATAATCGCGATGAAGCCCGGCTCTTTCCATATAGGGAATATTGACCAGGGTCACGCCCTGCGCCGAATCCAGAGCCTGCGCCGAAAAACTGATGATCACGCAGATCAGCATTAGGAGATGTTTCACCATAATCTCCGCCCACCGTATTTCAGGTTTTCCCATGTCCAGATATATCATACTCGCATTTAATCATCAGTGGCGGGATTAGCGCGCAGTAAAGTTTCGGATTTTCAAAAACCAAGTATCAAAGCAATGCCCGGTGTCCGCCCCTGTTCTCCTGAAATAGGGCGATAACCGGTTCCAGGACCGAGATTGTGCTGATGAACACTCGTTCTGTTTTTACGGCGAGTGCTTTGGGGGATTATCAACTGCGCAAAATACTGATGACGATTGTCGCCACCAGGGCGAATGAAAATGTCAGGCTATAGAGCGCGCCGATAGCGCTGAATTTTACCAGCGTTATCCCCCAGCTTTGGCGGTAGAACGCTTTTTGGCTCAGCAGTAAGTAGATCGGGGCACTCCACAGGTACAGGTTGAACAGCCATCCTAGTGCGACGGCGATCGCAGGCCAGGGCTGGACCAGAGCAATGAGTTTGGCAAACCCTATGGCCAGCATTGCCCATTGGAGCAAAAAACTGTGACTGTGGAGCGCGAGGATAAGATGCTCGATGTAATAGTGTCGGCGCGACAGGTAGATGACTTTGAGTAGCAGTGCGAGCATAGGCAAGAGTAAAAACATCACCTGTGGGGCCAATGAAAAAAAGCGGCTGATGCCCAGTTCAGGATTCTCGATAAGGCGCGCAAGTTTGGTATTCACCGAGGCATTCAGGTCTTCGCTCAGTATGGGCAGGTGCACGCTGGGCGCGCCAAACGCCGGCGCGGCACCGGTCTCAATGCCGGTGGGTGGCTCGTAGGGAATGGCCAGCGCGAACACCAGAAAGGCAACAATTGACGTGAAAATATACAGTCTTAGCGGCGGCACATAGGGTGCGCGGTGACCGTCGACGTAGCGCCGGCTCAGGTATCCAGGGCGTATCCACAGCGGTGCAAGGGTGCGCCAGAGTCGATTGTCCCAGTTGCTCAGCTCTCCGAAAAACTCGGGAATCAGCCTGAGCAGACTGCGGGTGTACTGCTTGTCGTCCTGTCCGCACTGATGGCAGAAGGGCCCTTGCAGGTCTTCACCGCAGTTGCTGCACGACGACGCCGAAGTGGACGAAACCATCAGAAACCTCTCATGGGCTAGACGGTGAAAAAGCGGTTACCCCCGCCAGAACATCGGGCTGAACAATACCAGGAGGGTAAACACCTCCAGGCGCCCGAGCAGCATGGAGAAGGTCAGGACCCACTTGGCGCCGTTGCTGATGTCGCCGTAGTGGCCGGCGACGTCGCCCATGCCGGGGCCGAGGTTGGTGATGGTGGCGCCCACCGCGGAGAAGGCCGTTATCAGGTCCAGACCGGTCAGCAGCATAATCAGAAACATGGCGATGTACATCACCACGTACATGGCGAAGAAGCCCCACACGGCTTCGACCACCCGGTCGGGCACGTTGATCTTGCCAACCTTGACCGGGATTACCGCATTCGGATGAATCAGACGGTGAATCTCGCGCACGCCCTGTTTGTAGAGCAGCAGTACGCGGATCATTTTCATGCCGCCGCCGGTGGAGCTGGCGCAGCCGCCCAGGAAGGCGAGCAGAAATAGGGCATAGGGCAGAAATGACGGAAAGCCGTTGAAGTCGGAGGAGAACCCGGCGGTGGTGAGGGTGGAGGCGAGGGTGAAGAAGCCCATGACCAGGCTGTCCCCGGTGCTGTAGGTGTTGTGCATCATCAACACCCCGATGGTGACCACGGTACCCACCAATAACCAGCCGAAGTAGAACCGGAATTCGGCGTCGGCGAAGTAATGAAGCAGACTTTTTTCCCGCCAGGCGAAAAAGTGTAGGGCAAAGTTGGCCCCGGCGATGATCATAAAGACCGAGCAGATCAGCAGAATGGCGTTGCTTTCAAAGTAGTGCATGCTCTGGTCGTGGGTGGAAAAGCCACCGTTGGCGACGGTGGAAAAGCCGTGGCCGACGGCGTCGAACCAACCCATACCGGCGAGTTTGTAGGCGATGATGCAGGCCAGGGTAAACATCAGGTAGATGGTGAACAGTACCTTGGCGGTGCCGGTAATGCGCGGCGTGAGCTTGTTGTCCTTGACCGGGCCGGGCGCTTCGGCCCGGTACAGCTGCATGCCCCCGACGCCGAGCATGGGCAGGATCGCCACCGCGATCACAATGATCCCGATGCCGCCCAGCCACTGCAGCTGCTGGCGGTAGAAGAGGATCGAGCGCGGCAGTTCGTCCAGCCCGGTAATGACGGTGGCCCCGGTGGTGGTCAGGCCCGACATGGCCTCAAACAGGGCGTCGGTGACCGACAGGTTCAGGCCCAAAGAAAAGTACAGGGGCAGGGCGCCGAAGGAACCCAGAACAAACCAGAACAGTGCCGTGATCAGGAAGCCGTCCCGGGTGCGCAGTTCACCCCGCGAGGCGTGCACCGGAAACCAGATGGCCATCCCCACAATAAAAGCGATGCCAAAGCTCAGCAGAAAGGTCATGTAATTGTCGTCGCCGTAGATCAGCGACACGACGATAGGGGTCAGCTGGGTCAGGCTGAAGAGCATCAGCAGAACGCCAAGCACCCGGGCAATAATGGCAAATTGCATGGCGGTGGCAGCCCCCTAGAAAAAGGTAAATCCGACCTGGAAAAGCTTTTCCACGTCGCGAATGTGTTTTTTGTGCAGCAGGAAGATAATCACGTGGTCGCCGGACTCGACCACCACATCGTCGTGCGCAATCAGTACGTCGCTATTGCCATCGCCTTTTTCCCGCACAATGGCACCGATGTTGGCGCCTTCGGGCAGATCGATATCTTCCAGTGCCCGGCCCACCACTTTTGAGGAGTTGCTGTCGCCGTGGGCGATGATTTCGATGGCCTCGGCGGCGCCCCGGCGGAGCGAGTGCACGGCCACCATATCGCCCCGGCGGACATGGGTGAGCAGGCTGCCGATAGTGGCGCTCTGGGGCGAAATGGCGATATCGATTTCGCCGCCCTGGACCAGATCCACGTAGGCCGGATTATTGATCAGGGTCATCACCTTGCGTGCGCCCAGGCGCTTGGCCAGAAGCGATGACATGATATTGGCCTCGTCGTCGTTGGTCAGCGCCAGGAAGACATCGGTATCCTCGATATTTTCGTCCAGCAACAGGTCCTGATCCGAGGCGCTGCCCTCGAGCACGATGGTGCGCTCCAGGTGCTCGGCCAGATGCGCACAGCGCTCGGCGTTGTGTTCGATCACCCGCACCCGAAACCGGCCTTCGAGTTTTTTCGCCAGACGATAGCCGATATTGCCGCCCCCGGCGATGACGATGCGCTTGTAGGCGGTTTCCAGTCGGCGCAGCTCGCTCATCACCGCGCGAATATCGTTCTTGTCGGCGATAAAGAAGACTTCGTCATCCGCTTCGATCACCGTCGAACCGGTGGGCATGATCGCCCGGTTGCGCCGGTAGATGGCGGCTACCCGGGTGTCGACATTGGGCATGTGCTCGCGCAAGAAGCGCAGCTCGTGACCCACCAGGGGGCCGCCGTGGTAGGCCTTGACCGCCACCAGCTGTGCCTGGCCATTGGCGAAGTCCAGTACCTGGAGCGCGCCCGGCTGCTCGAGCAGTTTGAAGATATAGTCAGACACCAGCTGTTCCGGGCTGATCAGGACGTCGATGGGCACGGCACTGTCGTCAAACAGGCGGCTGTGGGTCAGGTAGGCAGTGGCTCTGACTCGGGCGATCTTTGAGGGGGTGCGATACAGGCTGAAGGCGATCTGGCAGGCGATCATGTTGGTTTCGTCGTTGCTGGTCACGGCCACCAGCATATCGGCGTCCTCGATGCCGGCCTGAACCAGGACATCGGGGTAGGAACCGACGCCGTGGATTACGCTGATATCCAGGCGGTCGCGCAGTTCCCGCAGCCGGGTGTTATCGGTGTCGATCACCGTGATGTCGTTGGCCTCGTTGGCCAGATGCTCTGCAAGGCTGCCGCCGACCTGTCCGGCGCCGAGGATGATAATTTTCATTGCGTGTCAATGGACCCCAAGTTAGCCGGCTTCGGCATCGCCAAAGCCTAGCTTATTTTGTCTGTTTTTGCAGTCGGGCATAGTAAAAACCGTCGTGGCCGTCGGTGTGTGCCAAAAGTTGCCGCCCGCAGGGCTGGGCCAGCCCCCAGTGCGCGTCAATGGGCAACTCCCGGGCGTCCTGGCGGCGGGCCAGGAAGGCCTCGACGACGCGGGTGTTCTCCGCCGGCAGGGCCGAGCAGGTGGCGTACACCAGCAGGCCGCCGGGGGCCAGCGTGTCCCACAGGGCATCCAGCAGTTGGCCCTGCAGTTGGCTCAGGCGCTCGATATCCTCGGGTTGGCGCAGCAGCTTGATGTCCGGTTGACGGCGAATAATGCCGGTGGCCGAGCAGGGCGCATCGAGCAACAGTCTATCGAAAGCGCGCCCGTCCCACCAATCCTGGGGGCGGGTGCCGTCGCCGCAAGCCACCTCGGCGCTCAGGCCCAGGCGCGCCAGATTGTCTTCGACCCGGGTGAGGCGCCGGGCTTCACTGTCCAGGGCGACAACCTCGAGGTCGTCGGTATGCTCAAGGATATGGCCGGTTTTTCCGCCGGGCGCGGCGCAGGCATCCAGCACCCGCTGGCCGGGGGCGAGGTCAAGCAGATCCGCCGCCAACTGCGCGGCTTCGTCCTGCACGCTCACCCAGCCCTGATCGAAACCGGGTAGACCGGTCGGATCCTGGGCTCGGTCCAGGGTGACGCCCCAAGGGCTGTATTCGGTGCCCCGGGCGGCAATGCCGAGGGCGTGTAGTTGGCTCAGGTAGTCATCGCGGCGGGCGTGGCGGCGATTGACCCTCAGGGTCAGGGGCGGGTGGCTGTTGTTGGCGGCAACAAGGCTGTCGATCTGGGTCGGCCAGGCTTTGCGCAGTTTGCCGTACAGCCATTGAGGGTGAGCACTTACATACTCCGCAGAGTCTGACATCTGGGCGTCCATCTGGTCAGCATCGCGCTGATACTGACGCAGAACACCATTCACCAGATTGCTCGCCCAGGGTTTTTTCAGTGCCTTGCAGGCGGCCACGGTCTCGCCGATGGCGGCGTGATCGGGGATGCGGGTGTAACCCAACTGGTACAGCCCGAGTAGCAGCAGGGCCTGAATATCGCTGTCCTTGGCGCGCAGGGGCTTGTCCATCAACTGGGCGACGACGGTCTGCAGGCGCGGTTGCCAGCGCAGACAGCCGTAGCAGAGTTCCTGAAACAGCGCCTGGTCCTTGGGGGCAACTTTGGCCTGAGCCGCCGGGAGCAAGCTCGCGAGGGACCCCTGGTGGCGCAGCAGTTGGCCGATGGTGCGCGCGGCCTGGGCGCGCAGGTTCACGCCGGTAGCTCCAGCACAGTGCCCGGAGACAGCAACTGCGGATGGCCGCGCAGTAAGTCGGCCACAGGCAGGGCTTTTTTCCCGGGCAGTTGGATCCGGGTCAGACGCAGGCAACCCTCGCCGCAGGCGACGTCGATACCCTCGGCGCCGGTGGCGACCACGGTGCCGGGCGCGGCGTCCGCGGTTTGGGGCAGCGCATGGGCCTGCCAGAGACGGATGCGGTCCGCGCTGCCCGACTCCCGGGTGGTGGCCACCGGGAAGGGGTTGAACGCGCGCACTTTCAAGGCCAGGCGCTCGGCACTCTGGTGCCAGTCGAGCGCCGCTTCATTCTTGCTGAACTTGGCCGCGTAGTTGGCTTCGCTATCGTCCTGAGACTCGGGCCGGGCGCGGCCTTCAGCCAGTTGCGCCAGGGCGTCGAGCAGTGCCGGGCCGCCGACTTCGAGCAGCTTGTCGTGCAGGCTGCCGCCGGTGTCCTCGGGGTCGATGGTGCACTCGGCTTTGACCAGCATGGCGCCGGTGTCCAGGCCCGCATCCATCTGCATGATGGTGACGCCCGATACCTGGTCGCCGGCTTCGATGGCGCGCTGGATGGGGGCCGCACCGCGCCAGCGGGGCAAGAGCGAGGCGTGCACGTTGATGCAGCCCAGGCGGGGGGTGTCGAGGATACTCTGGGGCAACAGCAGGCCGTAGGCCACCACCACCATCAGGTCAGCCTCGAGTGCCGCCAACTCGGCCCGCGCGGCGTCGCCTTTGAGGCGCTCGGGTTGGTAAACGGGCAGGTCGTGGCTTTCGGCCAATACTTTGACCGGGCTGGGGCGCAGTTTCTTTCCGCGCCCGGCCGGGCGATCCGGTTGGGTGTAGACGCCCACCACGCGGTGGTGACTGTCGAGCAGGGCTTGCAAGTGGTGGGCGGCAAAATCCGGTGTACCGGCAAAGACAATGCGCAGGCCGGCGTCACGTTCGGCTGAGGTCATGGATAGCGGGTCCTGGGCCCGGTGGGCCTGAGCGGGCGGGCTCAGGCCTGCAGGCGGTGTTGTTTTTCCAGTTTTTTGCGAATGCGCTGGCGTTTGACGGGCGAAATATAGTCGACGAAGAGCTTGCCGTTGAGGTGATCCAGTTCGTGCTGGATGCACACCGCAAGCAGGCCCTGGGGCTCGAGCACAAAGGGTTCACCGTTGCGATCCAGCGCCTTGACGCGCACGTGGCGGGGGCGCTCGACGGTTTCATAGAAGCCGGGCACCGACAGGCAGCCCTCGTCGTAACCGCCCAGCTCCTGGTCCAGTACCTCGACCTCCGGGTTGATGAACACCTGGGGCTCGCTCTGGGTATCGGACACGTCGATCACCACAATCTGCTTGTGGACATTGACCTGGGTTGCCGCCAGGCCGATGCCCGGGGCGGCGTACATGGTCTCGAACATGTCGTCGATCAGTTGCCGGATACGATCATCCACCTGCTCGACTGGCTTGGCCACATTTCGCAGCCTGGGGTCAGGAAATTCCAGAATTTCGAGTTTGGCCATAGTCTTTGTGACGAACTTCTAGTAAAAAGATAATAACCACTGCTAACATTATGACCGAGCAAGGTTTTGGTCGGCGATAACGCAGGCAGTGGACCTCTATTGCGTATTATAACGCCTATAAGCCCCAAGACCGAATAAAACGGGATCGGATTCTATGAAAAAGCTAATTTTTGCGGTTTTGGCGGCATCCATGCTTTCAGTGCTGGCGTGGGCCGACCGGGACACGGCGTTCCGGTCGGATCATCCGGAGGAATACGTGGTCGAGCGGGGTGATACCCTCTGGGACATCTCCAATAAATTCCTCAACACGCCCTGGCTGTGGCCGGAGATCTGGCACGTCAATCCCCAGATTGAAAACCCGCACCTGATTTTCCCCGGCGATCTGATCCGCCTGGTCTACATTGACGGCCAGCCGCGCCTGACGGTTGAGCGCACCGTACGCATGGCGCCCGGCGATACCCGCCTGCAACCGAGCATTCGGGTACTGTCCGAGGAAGACGCGATCCCGGCCATCCCCCTGGATCGGATTGACAGCTACCTGTCCCGCAGCCGGATTCTCACCGAGGGCGAGCTGGACAACGCTCCTTATATGCTCGCCGGTCCCGAGCGCCGCCTGATTGTGGGTATGGGCGATCGGGCCTATGCCCGGGGCGATCTGTCCGAAGACGTGGACACCTACGGCGTGTTCCGCAAAGGTGAGGTTTACCACGACCCGCAAACACGCGAGCGCCTGGGTGAGCATGCTCAGGCCATCGGCACGGTGCGGGTACGTACCCGCACTGACGACGTGGCCACCGTCACCGTGAGTCGGTCCTACGAAGAGATTCGCATGGGCGATCGCCTGCTCCCGAGCGAGCAGCGGCCGGTGGAGTCCGTGTTTTACCCCAGCGCGCCGGATGACGACATCGTTGGCCAGATCCTGGCGGTCGAGGGTGGGGTCTCCCAAATCGGCAAGTTCGATGTGGTCATGATCAACCGCGGCGAGCGCGAGGGTCTGCAAGTCGGTAATGTGCTGGCCACCTACAAGCGCGGTGAACAGGTGCGCGACCGGGTCACCAACGAGCGGGTCAATCTGCCCGACGAGCGCGCAGGTCTGGTGATGATCTTCCGCACCTTTGAGAAAATGAGCTTCGGCCTGGTGCTCGAAGCTGACCGCCCGCTGGCGGTGGAAGACCGGGTGCGCAACCCCTGATGAGGGCGTGACCCTCCCCGGCGGCCTCCGGGTCGCCGGGCTTGCAACTCCCAACCCCAATGATTCAAGGATGAACCATGTACGCATCACTGCAAGCCGTTCTGCTCCTTCAACGCCTGCCCGGTCTGGGCGCGTCGGCGTTTGCCAAGTTTCTGGAACAATTCCCGCACCCCGAGCACTGCCTGGAGCGTCCGTTGGCGGAGCTCAGTGGGCATTTGAGTCCGGAAGCCCTGTCGGCCTTGGGTGCCTACCGGGATAACCCCAAAACGAGCCCGCTGGGGCAACGATTGGAAGAGGACCTCGCCTGGCTCGACCGTCACCCTCGGGTTTCCGTGGTGGTCAAAGGCGATCCGGACTATCCGCCGCTGTTGGCGGAGATTCGCCGGGCGCCGCCGGTGCTTTTCGTGCTTGGTAATATCAATGCGCTGAGTTTGCCCCAACTGGCGCTGGTGGGGAGCCGGAATCCCACGGCTGGGGGGCGTGAGAACGCCTGGCAGTTTGCGCACTATCTCGCCGGTTGCGGGTTCGCCATCACCAGCGGCCTGGCGTTGGGGGTAGACGGCGTGGCCCATCAGGGTGCCCTCGATGCGGGCGGCAAAACCCTGGCTATTATGGGCACCGGGATCGATCAGGTATATCCCAGTCGGCACAAGTCCCTGGCGGCCGATATCGTTGAGCAGGGCGGGGCGCTGGTGTCAGAATTTCCCATCGGCACGCGCTCGCAGCCTGCCAACTTCCCCCAGCGCAACCGCCTGATCAGTGGCTTGAGTCTCGGCACCTTGGTGGTTGAGGCGGCGGTCAAAAGCGGCTCACTGATCACCGCGCGCTATGCGCTGCAGCAAAACCGGGAAGTCTTCGCCATCCCCGGCTCGATTCACAATCCGCTTGCCAGGGGCTGCCACCAGTTGCTGCGCGATGGCGCCACCCTGATAGAGACCGGACAGGACGTCGTCGATCAGCTCGCCGGCTTACTCGCGTACCAGACCGAACTCTTCGCCGCGACGCCCGAGCCCGCGCCCGGCAACGCGCCGGTGTTGGACCAGGAAGAACAGCAACTCCTCACCCACCTGGGCTATGACCCGGTGGATATCGACACCCTGGTGGTGCGCACAGCCCTGGATCCAGGGACGTTGCTGGCCCAGCTGATGGGCCTTGAGCTCAAAGGGGCCATCAGTGAGCGTGGCGGTTGTTACGTGCGTGTCGCTTGAGCTAACCCCTGTGCTAGGGTAGATTGCTGCGCAGTCTCTGATTAGCACAGGATTTTCCACCATGACCCTTTGGGATCGACACCCCCGCATTCATTGCGCGGCGCGCCTGCTGCACCGCGGTGCCGTGGTCGGCTATCCGACCGAAGCCGTCTGGGGCCTGGGTTGCAACCCCTGGAACCGCTTGGCGGTTGAGCAGGTCCTACGCCTCAAGGCGCGGCCCGAGCACAAGGGCCTGATACTGCTGGCCAGCGATATACACCAATTGACCCCACTGTTGCAGAGTCTCAATGGAGAACAGCGCGAGCGCCTGGCGGGGAGCTGGCCCGGGCCCGTGACCTGGCTGATTCCCAACCACGGTTGGGCGCCGCCCTGGGTGACCGGGCGGTTCAGCGCGGTCGCGGTGCGCGTGACCGATCACCCGGTTGCGGCAGCACTCAGTCGCGCCTTTGGCGGTCCGATTGTCTCTACTTCTGCGAATCCGCAAGCCTTGCCTCCGGCGCGTACCGCCGTGGGTGTGCGCCGCTATTTTGGTCGCGGCCTGGACGCGGTGCTCCCGGGGACGGTGGGTACGCGCACCAAGCCCTCGGAAATTCGCGACTTGATCACCGGTGAGCGGGTGCGCGCCGGTTAAACCCTACGATGAGGATGCCATGACCACCGAAATACCGGATAAAGACGCGGTAAAAGCCTACCTGTTAGACCTGCAAGCGCGTATCAGCGCCGAGCTGGCAGAAGAGGATGGGTCGGGGGCGTTCGTCGAAGACGCCTGGGTGCGTGAGGAGGGCGGGGGCGGTCGCTCCCGGGTCCTCGCCGATGGCGAGGTGATCGAAAAGGGCGGGGTCAATTTCTCTCACGTCTTTGGCGAGCAGATGCCCGCTTCGGCCACGGCCCATCGCCCGGAGCTGGCGGGGCGCTCGTTCGAGGCCATGGGGGTGTCTCTGGTGATTCATCCGCGCAACCCTTATGCGCCCACCAGCCATGCCAATGTGCGCTTCTTTATTGCTGAAAAGCCCGGGGCCGACCCGGTTTGGTGGTTCGGCGGCGGTTACGACCTGACACCCTATTACGGTTTTGAAGAGGATTGCCGCCACTGGCACCGCACGGCCAGCGAAGCCTGTGCGCCCTTTGGCGATAACTTTTACCCCTTTTTCAAAAAGTGGTGTGACGACTACTTCTATCTCAAACATCGCCAGGAGCCCCGGGGCGTCGGTGGCTTGTTCTTCGACGACTTTAACGAGTTGGGTTTTGAGCGCAGCTTTGCCTTTATGCGTGCGGTGGGTGACAGCTACCTGCCCGCTTACCGGCCGATTCTGGCCCGGCGCAAGGCACTGCCTTACGGTGAACACCAGCGTCAGTTTCAGCTTTACCGGCGCGGGCGTTATGTCGAATTCAATTTAGTGTATGATCGCGGCACTTTGTTCGGGCTGCAAACCGGTGGGCGCACCGAGTCGATTTTAATGTCTCTGCCGCCGCTGGTGCGCTGGGAGTACGACTGGCAGCCAGCACCGGGCAGCCCGGAGGCGGATTTAACCGATAACTATTTGACGCCTCGCGACTGGGTGTAATACCCGGTTGCTACATTTCGCATACAGTCACAACCGGAAGTTGCATGAATGCCATGACCGATACCTACGCCGTTTTCGGCAACCCCATTGCCCAGAGCAAATCGCCCCAGATCCACAAGCAGTTTGCTGAGCAGACCAGCCAGGACATGGTTTATACCCGGCAGCAGCCTGAGACAGAGGCCTTTGAGCAGGCCGCAGATGCCTTCTTTGGCGATGGCGGCAAAGGTTTGAATATCACCGCACCGTTCAAACTCGATGCCTACAGTTACGCGGCTCGCCTGACTCCACGCGCTCGCCGGGCTGGCGCGGTGAACACGCTGGTGCTGCAAAATGATGGCACCTTGCTGGGTGATACCACCGACGGGATTGGCATGGTCAACGACATGCACAACCTGGGTTGGGAGTTGAAGGGCAAGCGGGTTCTGATTCTGGGGGCGGGAGGTGCCGTACGCGGTGTTTTGCAGCCGTTGCTGGAACAAAATCCCAAATCGGTGACCATCGCCAACCGCACCCTGCACAAGGCTGAGCAACTGGCGTTGGGCTTTCAGGATCTGGGAAAGGTGCAGGCTTTGGGGTTTGATGGCCTGCCCGGGAAACAGTTTGATCTGGTCATTAATGGCACCTCGGCGGGTTTTTCCGGAGAGCTGCCGCCTTTGCCGGACGACCTGTTGGCTGAAGGCGCTTGCTGTTACGACATGATGTACGCCGCCGAGCCCACCCTGTTTGTGGCCTGGGCCCAAGCGCACGGGGCGGCTCAGGTGGCGGACGGTTTGGGGATGCTGGTTGGCCAGGCGGCTGAGTCCTTTTATCTGTGGCGTCAGATCCGGCCGGAAGTCATGCCGGTGATCGTGGCTCTGCGCCGCCAAATGCAGGAAAAAGCCGAAAAATAATCCCGCCAGCGGACATTGTTGGGAGGTTTAGGCTATGATAAGGCTATTATCGTAACTATCATATATATAGGCAGCACATGGATACTTTCGACACCAGCCGCAATCTGACCCACCAGGTGGTTCACCGCTTGGGTGGTGCTATCGTGCAGGGTAGCTACGGTGTCGGCGAGGCGTTTCCGACCGAAGCGGAACTCTGTAACAGCTACAATATGAGCCGCAGTGTGATTCGCGAGGCGGTAAAGATGCTCGCGGCCAAGGGTCTTATCTCGTCCCGCCCGCGTCAGGGTATCCGTGTTCAGCCCAATAACCAGTGGAATATGTTCGACGCCGACGTGCTCCAGTGGACGCTGTCGGCGCGCCCTTCTTTACAACTGCTGCGTGAGTTTACCGAGTTGCGTATCGGTATCGAGCCGGAAGCGGCCATTCTTGCATCGCGCAAACAGAACCCTGACAACATTCGCGCTATCGAAGCGGGTCTCAAGCGGATGCGCGAAGCCGAGCGCGGCAACGACGACCCCCTTGAAGCCGATATCGCCTTTCACACCGCGATTCTGGTGGCGAGTGAAAATCGCTTTTTCATCCAGTTGCGCAACTTTATTCAGACCGCCCTGCGGGTCAGTATCGCGAGTACCAACCAGATCAAGGGTGTGACCATGGCGAGCTACCGCGACCACGAAAAGGTCTATGACGCCATTGCGGCCGGCCAGCCGGAAGCCGCCCACGACGCCATGTCCGGTCTGCTGATCGAAGCGCTGGAGCTGATCGACCAGTCAATGGCCGAGCGCGCCGCCGCCCACTGACACCACCGTCTGTCGGTCATCCTCTTGACGGCCGTGGTGTGCTTGGGCATTATAAATATGATAAATATGTCTTATAACGTCACCTTGTCTATTTCTGCGTAAGAGGAGCTCCGCCATGCCGGAGGCCTGTGCCAAGTATCCCAGCCTCAATGGCAAGACGGTTTTTGTGACCGGTGGTGCCACCGGTATCGGTGCTGCGCTTGTGCGGGCGTTCGTTGCCCAAGGCTGCGCGGTCGGCTTTCTCGATTGTGATCAGGCGGCGGGCGAGGCACTGGTCAGTGAGTTGGTGGCCCAAGGCGCCCTGGTGCGCTTCGAGCACGTGGACGTTACCCAGGTCGCCTCCCTGCGCGCGGCCATTCGGCAATGCGCCGATACCCTGGGCGACATCACGGTGCTGGTCAATAACGTGGGCAACGATCAACGCTTTGATCCGCGCCAGATAACGCCGGATCAGTGGCGCGCCAGCATGGCTGTCAATCTGGACCCCGCGTTCTTTGCGGCCCAGACGGTATACCCCATGATGGCCAAGCGCGGCGGCGGGTCAATCGTCAACCTCAGTTCCATCAATGCCCTGTTTGGCCCACCTCAAATGCCCAGCTACAACACGGCCAAAGCCGCCCTTCTGGGGCTGACCAAGTCGTTGGCTCAGGATTTCGGTCGGGACCGTATTCGGGTCAACGCGGTGCTGCCCGGCTGGGTCATTACCGAGCGCCAATTGGACCAATGGCTGACCCCTGAGATTGAGGCCCAGTGGATGCGGCAGGTGATGCTGCCGGAGCGGTTACTGCCCGACGATGTTGCCCGTATGGTGCTGTTTCTGGCCGCCGAAGACTCGCGTCTGATCACCTCCCAGAACTTCATTATTGATGGGGGCAGGCTCTGATGTCTGCGATGATTGCGGTGGACTGGGGCTCGAGCAGCTTTCGTGCGGCGCTGCTGGATGCGTCGGGTCAGGTGCAGAGCCAGGTGATTACCGACCGCGGGGGCAATGTCCTCCAGGCGACGGACTTCGAGCCTTACTTGCATGCGCAGCTTGAACCCTGGCGGCGGGCGGAGGGCGAGCTGCCTGTGGTGCTGTGTGGCATGGTCGGGTCGAGCATCGGCTGGCAGGAAGTCCCCTATCTCCGCGCTCCGCTGGCGATTTCCCGGTTGCCTGAGCACCTGGTGCCGGTCACCAGCGGCGCGCTCAAAGCGTGGATTGTCCCCGGTGTCATGGGCCGGTCGTTGTTGGGTGAACCCGATGTCATGCGCGGTGAAGAAACCCAGCTGTTGGGGTGGCTGTCCCGGCACCAGAGCCCAAACCGGGCTGAAACAATTGTCTGCCTTCCGGGCACGCATACCAAATGGGCGCACCTGAACGGTGGCGAGTTACAGCATTTTTCGACCGCTTATACGGGCGAACTCTATGCATTGCTGACGTCGCAGGGGGTTCTGGTGCGCGGCCCACAGCGTTATGACGAGCATGCGTTCTACCAGGGGCTGGGGCGCAGCGCCCAGGGTGAGGCGCTCAACCACACCCTGTTTGCGGCGCGCAGCCGGGTTCTGGCCGGGGTACTGGCGCCGGAGCTGGCGAGCGCCTACCTGTCGGGACTTATCGTGGGCGCTGATGTGGTGGGCTACCGGTCGCACCTGCCGCCCGGCGCCCGGGTGCAGATTATTGGTGGCCCGCAGGTCGGTGCGGCCTACAAGGCTGCGATGGACTATCACCAAGTACCTTGCGACCTGCACGATGGCACCGCCCTGGCGTTTGCTGGCCTGTTCCGCGCGGCACAAAAACTCAACCCCCGGCTTTGCCATGCAAACGGTTGAATGGCAAAACCACTGGCAGCGACTGCCGCTGGTGGCGATCTTGCGGGGAATCGCCCCGGATGAGGTGCCCGCGGTCGCTCAGGTCCTCCATGAAGCGGGTATCTCTCTGATCGAAGTGCCGATCACCTCGCCCCGGGCGCTGGAGAGTGTGGCGCAGCTGCACCGGCTGTTGGGCGAGCGCATAGTCGCCGGTGCCGGCACCGTGACCGAGCCTGAGCAGCTGGCGGGCATCGCCCGTGCGGGGGGGCGGTTGACGGTCTCCCCCCATTGCGACCCGGCGCTCATCGGCGCCGGCCTGAGGGCGGGACTGCAGGTGGTGCCCGGCGTGGCGACACCGACCGAGGCCTTTGCTGCCTATCGGGCAGGGGCCCGATTTCTGAAACTCTTCCCGGCGTCCAGCTATGGCATTGATCATGTTCGGCAGTTGCGGACGGTGTTACCTGACGACGTAAAACTGCTCGCGGTGGGCGGTGTTTCTGTGGACAATATGCCGGCGTATTGGCACGCAGGGTGCGCCGGGTTTGGCATGGGGAGTGAGCTTTACCGCCCGGGTGATACCGCACAGCAGGTGGCGGATAAGGCGCAGGCGATGGTGACGGCGTTGCGCGCATTGATGGCCTGATCACCCTGACCCCTGTTCGACGCGCCGGATAACAATAAATTGCAGGAGCATCAACAATGGCTTTATCGACTCTGGATATTGTGACTTTCAGCCTCTATTGCGTCGGCTTGGTGGCGCTCGCACTCTGGGTGTCACGTGAAAAGAAAGGGCACCAGAAAAATACCCAGGATTATTTTCTCGCCGGCAAATCCCTTCCCTGGTGGGCCATTGGGGCATCATTAATTGCAGCCAATATATCTGCAGAGCAAATAATTGGCATGTCAGGATCGGGCTTTGCCATCGGTTTGGCGATCGCTTCGTACGAGTGGATGGCGGCCGTGACCCTACTGATCATCGGCAAGTACTTTCTGCCGATTTTTCTGCAAAAGGGCATCACCACCATGCCCCAATTTTTGGAGCAGCGTTACGATCACCGGGTGCGGATCGTGATGGCGGTGTTCTGGCTGGCGCTTTACACCCTGGTCAATTTGACCTCGATTCTCTGGTTGGGCGCCCTGGCGATCAACGCCATTACCGGTATTGAGCTGGTGTACGGTCTGGTGTTTCTGGCGGTATTTTCGGTGGGCTATTCCATCTACGGTGGCCTCAAGGCGGTGGCGCTGACCGATATCATCCAGGTGGTGCTGCTGATCTTCGGGGGCCTGCTGGTGTCCTACCTGGCGCTGAATCAAATTGCCGATGGCGCGGGGGCCTTTCAGGGCTTCTCGATCATGCTCGCGGAGGTACCGGAAAAATTCAATATGATCCTCGAGCCCGATCACCCGCACTATATCGATTTGCCCGGTTTGACGGTGTTGGTGGGGGGCTTATGGATCATGAACCTCTCTTATTGGGGGTTCAATCAGTACATCACCCAGCGCGCACTCGCCGCCAAAAGCCTGAAGGAAGCGCAAAAGGGTATCGCCTTTGCGGCTTACCTGAAGTTGCTGATGCCCATTATCGTGGTGCTGCCGGGGATGGCGGCGGCCATGCTGACGCCGGAGCTGGCGCGCCCGGATCAGGCCTACCCGGAGATGATGAAGCTGGTTCCGCAGGGGCTGTTAGGGATCACCTTCGCGGCACTGGTGGCGGCCATCGCCTCCTCCCTGGGGTCGATGGTCAACAGCATCGCAACCATCTTCACCATCGACATCTATGGTCGCCTGATAGCTCCCGATGCCAGTGAGCGGCGCAAGGTTATGATCGGGCGTCTGGTCGCTTGCGGTGCAATGGTGATCGCGGTGATCATTGCCCGCCCACTGCTGGGCAATTTCCCCCAGGCATTTCAGTTTATTCAGGAGTTTACCGGTTTCTTCACCCCGGGCATCGTGTGCATCTTTCTTCTGGGTTTTTTCTGGAAAAAAGCCTCAGCCACATCGGCGCTGGTCGCCGCCATCGCCTCGGTGGTTTTGTCGGCACTGCTGTGGAAGTTCTGGCCCGGCCTGCCGTTCCTCGATCGGGTGGGGCTGGTATTTGCCAGTTGCGTGCTTTTGTCTGTGGTCGTCACCCTGGCCGGCGGCGCGCGGCGCCAGCCCAACGCCATTGATCTGAATGGGATCAGCTTCCAGACTTCGGGCAGCTTTAACCTGCTCAGTGCCGGTGTGGTATTGATACTGGTGGCACTTTACGCGACCTGGTGGTAGCCAAAAAATAACACCGGACACAGCATTGAGGACGATTTGATGCTAGGATTAACGCACGAAATCAGACAATAACAAGCGCTGCTGGCCGGTTGGGGTGTGCTGCCCCGGCACCGACGACACCGGTGGCGCCGAGAGAGATCGCGCGCGCCATGATGCAGTCGACCCGCTATCCGAGTCTGGATGGCAAAGTGGTATTTATCACAGGCGGAGCCACCGGCATCGGTGAGGCACTGGTGGAAGCCTTTGTCGAGCAGGGTTGCTGTGTTTCCTTTATTGACCTGCAAGCCGAGGTTGGTAAGCGCTTATGTGCGCGCCTGACGGAGCGCTTCGGGGAGGCCAGGGTTCACTTTTACCCCGGCGATGTGACCAAAAGTGACGATCTGCGCGAGGTCCTGGCGCTGACCAAGGCCCGTTGTGGCGATGTTCAGATTTTGATCAATAACGTCGCCAATGACCAGCGCTTTGACACCCGAACCCTGTCCGCAGAAAGCTGGTATCGCAGCCTGGCGGTCAACCTCGATCCCGCCTTTTTCGCCTCGCAGGCGGTGTATCCCATGATGGCTCGCAGCGGTGGGGGAGCGGTCATTAACTTCAGCTCCATCAATGCGATTTGCGGCTCCTCCAATATGGCCAGCTATAATGCGGCCAAGGCAGGCCTGATCGGATTGACCAAGTCGTTGGCGCGAGACTTTGGCGGCGATAACATTCGGGTCAACACCATTCTGCCCGGCTGGGTGGTGACTGAACGCCAGCTCAACAAATGGCTGACGCCCGAGGCGGAGCAGGAGTGGATGAACAGAGTGTGCCTGAAAGAGCGTATTTTGCCCTCAGATGTCGCCAATATGGCACTTTTTCTGGCCTCCGATGACGCCCGTATGATTACCGGACAAAAGTTTGTCATCGACGGTGGGCGCCTCTAAGTAACCCACGCAGGAGTTTGTTCGTGAAAACCCCCGAGTTGATCGCCGTTGTTCCCGTGGCCAATGCGTTAGGGGAGGGCGTGCTCTGGCACCCGCACCAGCAGGCCATCTGGTGGACGGACATCGAGGGTCAGACACTCTATCGCTACCACCCCGAGTCGCAAGCCTTGTCACACTGGTCGACCCCGGATCGGCTTACGGCTTTTGGCTTTGTCGAGGCCAGTGACTGGCTGATCGCCAGTTTCGATCGCGGTTTTGCCCATTACCGACCCGAGACCGGTGAGTGCCGATGGTTGCCAGCGTCCCCTGGGGTGGGACCTGGCATGCGCTTCAATGACGGCCGGGTAGATCCCCGAGGGCGTTTTTTGTCCGCAACCATGGTTGAGACCCCCGCGCTAGCCGCCACCGAAGGGACTTTATACGGGGTGCAGCAGGACCAGGTGCAACCGCTGTTCGGCGGGTTACAGATTCCCAATGCACTCTGCTGGAGCCCGGATGGCGAGACCCTGTACCACGCCGATGGGCGCCGTCGGACGATTTATCGCTACGATTACGATCTGGCCACCGGCGTCCCCAGTGGCCGACAGGTTTTTGCGTGTACACCGGAACCCATTGAGCCGGATGGCGCGGTCACCGACCGTCACGGCAATCTGTGGAATGCGGAGTGGGAGGGCGCCAGTGTCGGGTGCTATTCCCCCGCAGGCAACCGATTGCTGACGCTGCCGCTTCCCGTGTCCCAGCCTACCTGCGTCGCTTTTGGTGGCCCGGATCTGCGCTGGCTATTGGTCACCAGTGCTCGGGTCGGACTGGATGAGACCGACCTTGAGGCGCAACCCGAAGCGGGACACCTGTTTATTTTCGCGTCGGATACCCAGGGTTTGCCCTGTGATTTCTACCGTCCCTAGCCCATTCCCGCCCTGATGCCCGGCGTCCCACTATGGAAAAGAGAAAGTGGGACATTGCCTCCAGGCCCTTTGGCCCCAATGCCCTGAATACCGCAAAGCCCTTTTGCGGCGCGCCTTGGCGCATTTCCCGTTTTCTTCGCCTGAAGTGAGACTGACCACCTTTTCCCCAGGGGTAAAGGTGGGACGACGCTCGCCATTCTTTATGGAATTGTGGCAGGGCGTGTTGAAAGGGCATCTCACTGCAACGAAGCGCGAGGCGTTTCCCGGCGGTCTCTGCCCGGCTCTAACGATCAGACGCTCGGTGAGGACTGCCCTGAGGGCAGTGTTGCATCGCAAGCATAATAATTCTCAGATGATAGAAGGCGAGAACTTCATGAATAAGAACTCTAGCTTCAAGAAAAAGTTGATCGCGACGGCGATCAGTTCGTACGCATTGGCCGGTTTCAGCGGCGCCGCCATGGCGCAGGATGAGGGTGCCATTCTGGAGGAAGTTGTCGTTACCGGTATTCTCGGCAGCTTGAACCGCGCCATGGATATCAAGCGCGACTCCCAGGGCGTGGTCGATGCCATTGCGGCGGAAGACATCGGTAAATTCCCGGATACCAACCTCGCAGAGTCTCTGCAGCGGATCACTGGGGTATCGATCGATCGCGCCAACGGCGAAGGTAGCCGGGTGACGGTGCGCGGTTTTGGTGCCGATTACAACCTGGTCACCCTTAACGGTCGGCAGATGCCCACATCGGCGCTGGAGGAGACCTCCGCCGCGGCGACCCGCTCTTTTGACTTTGCCAACCTGGCCGCCGAGGGCGTGAGCGGCGTCGAGGTATACAAGACCAGCCGGGCATCCATTCCCACGGGGGGTATTGGTGCAACCATCAATATTCTGACCAACCGCCCTCTGGACAACCCCGGTCTGAGTGCATCTTTCGGGCTCAAGGGTGTCATTGACGAATCCACCAGCCGGGGGGCCGATATCACCCCGGAGGTTTCCGGCATCTACAGCAATACCTTTGCCGACGATACCTTTGGTATCTCAATCTCGGGCAGCTACCAGGAGCGCGAGAGCGGTAGTCGTGTGGCCACCACAGCGGCGGGCTGGCACACATTCACCGGCGATCAGGACGATACCAACAGTTGGGGCGGGATATCCCAAGACCCGAACTTGCATGTCAACCGCCCCGGGGTGGATGACCTCTACTCGGTGCCGCAGCAGCTGGCTTATGCGTTTCATGAAGTCCAGCGCACCCGTACCAACGGGCAACTGGCCCTGCAATATCGTCCGGTGAACAATGTGACCGCGACGGTCGACTACACCTACTCCAAACTCGACGTAAAACAACAGTTCCAGGATGTGTCAGCCTGGTTCAACTTTGGCCCGTCCACGGGGGTCTGGACCGATGGTCCGATTTCGTCACCGCTGATCTATGCTGAACAAACTGAAAACCCGGCCGATCTGGCCATGGGGGCGGGTAATTTTGCGCGTATAAATGAGAACCACTCGATGGGTATCAATGTCGAGTGGCTTGTCAACGACCGTCTGACCCTCGAACTGGATGCGCACTCCTCCGACGCCGAATCTCGTCCCAATAGCCCCTACGGCAGCCATAATGCGTTTGGTGTCGCCACCTGGGTGCGCAACGAAACGATTGCGGACTTTACCGCGGACTTCCCGATTCTCCAGGTCGTCTACCCTGAAGGCCAGGATGGGATAGAACCGAATGATATTCTCGTCGCGGGCAGCTCCTTCCGCAACAGCATGATGCGTTCGGAAATCGACCAGATTCACCTGTCGGGCAAGCTGGAGTTTGACGGCGGGCACAGCATTGACTTCGGCGTTATGCACACCGATGTTCACAACCGCTCTGCCTATGCCAATGTCCAGCGTGAGGAGTGGGGCGGCGTGGGAACGCCTGATGATATTGATGCTGACTTCTGGACCCGTGAGACGATTGCGGACCGCTTCAATATCCCGGGCAGTGACAGCCCGCTCTTGCACAACGAGTATTACAGTTTTGATTTTGATGAACTGGTCCGCCGGGCCACTGACATGTACCCGGAACCTGGTATCACCCCAGCGGGTGATTGCGGTACCTGGTATTGCGCGTCCAGTGATTACGCCAACCAGACCGACCGGTACGTACGTGAGGACACCTTCAGCGCCTACTTCCAGTTCAATATGGATTTCGACGTGTACAACATGCCGGTCAATGTTGCGACAGGTATGCGCTACGAGTCGACAAACGTCACGTCCACCGCCGCCGTTCCCGTTTTTGATCGGGTGGTGTGGGCTTCAGCCAACGAGTTTGGTTTGATTGGCACCGGGGAGCAGGACTACACCGAACTGACCGGGGGCTACAACAAGTTGATGCCCAGTATCGACGTCAGTGTTGAAGTGATCGAAGACGTTCTGGTCAGGGCCTCCTTGAGTGAGAGTCTGGCGCGCCCGAGTTACTCCGCTATTCAGGGGGGCACATCGGTCGCTCAGAACGCGCGCATCAATGGCGGCACCGCCAGCCGCGGCAACCCGGACTTGCTGCCCTATGAGTCAATGAATCTCGACCTGTCTGCGGAGTGGTACTATGACTTTGCCAGCTATGTCTCGGCAGGCTGGTTCCGCAAAGACGTGAAGAACTTTATCGGCAGTACCATCCTCGAAGAACAGCTCTTTGACCTGGCCCATCCGGCTCAGGGGCCGCGCTATGAGGAAGCCGTTGCAGCGGTAGGCAATGACGCCAACGACATCCGTGACTACATCTTCGAAAACTACGGCGATACCGAGTTTGTCGATGGCAACCGGATCATTGGCATTCCCGGTGAAGATGACCCGATCATTTTCGACGTTACGGTGCCCATCAATGAGCGCGACGCTGTGGTCTACGGTTGGGAGTTCGCGGTACAGCACATGTTTGGCGACACCGGCTTTGGGGTGATTGCCAACCTGACGCTGGTTGAAAGTGGTACCGACTTTGACGATCTGTCGCTCGATGAGCAATACCCGCTATTTGGTCTGAGTGATTCTGCCAACCTGATCGGTTTCTACGATCGCGATGGCCTGCAGGCGCGCTTGGCTTACAACTGGCGCGACAAATTCATCGCGGCGGGTGCCCATGGTACCGGCTACCCCAATCCGGTGTATGTCGAAGCCTACGGCCAGTTCGATCTTAGTCTGAGCTACGACGTGACGCCCCAGCTGACTGTCTTCGCTGAAGGTATCAACATCAGTGATGAGTACATGCGTCAGCACAGCCGGTCGAAGGAGCAAGTCATGAATGTGACCCAACTGGGGCCGCGCTACAACCTCGGTGTGCGCTACACTTTCTAAGCCCTCGGGCTTGACGGTGTAACGTCCGGGTTCCCGGCGGGCCTCTGGCCCGCCGGGATTTGCTCTTCCGAACACGATAATGACAAGAGCGGCCAACAGCCGTTCACAGCGGTACAGAGACATGATTGATCAGGTAAAGCGTGTAGTGATTGTCGGTGGCGGTTCAGCCGGCTGGCTCACGGCAGGCATTATTGCCGCCGAGCATGCGGCTGCGTCTGACCAGGGGCTCGAAGTGATACTGGTGGAAGCACCGGATATCAAGCCGATTGGTGTGGGCGAAGGTACCTGGCCCTCCATGCGCGCAACGCTTGAGCGTATGGGGATCTCTGAAACTGAATTTATTGGCCAGTGTGATGTGAGCTTCAAGCAAGGTTCACGTTTCAATGGCTGGATCCGTGGTGGAGATGCCCCTGCGGACCATTACTATCATCCCTTTACCCTCCCGACCGGATACCCCGAGGTCAATCTGGCCGTGCCCTGGCAGCAGGTGCGTGATCAGGTGAGCTACGCTGAGGCCGTCTGCCCACAGGTGGCGGTATGCAACGGTAACCTGGCGCCCAAGACCATCAGTACCCCCGAGTATGCCTTTGCGCTCAACTACGGCTATCACCTCAATGCCGGCAAGTTTGCGGATTTTCTTCGTCGCCACTGCACGCAAACCCTGGGGGTTACCCACATAAAGGCACATGTCTCAGGGGTTCGCAGTGCGGACAATGGCGATATCAGCGCGCTTTTGATTGATCAGGGCGAGCCGATTGTAGGTGATCTGTTTGTGGACTGCACCGGCCTTGCCGCCCGTTTGCTGGGCGAGCACTACGGTATTGGCTACGTCAGTAAGCGTGGTGTTCTGTTCAACGATACCGCACTCGCAGTCCAGGTGGACTATCCCCAGCCGGACGCGCCCATCGTGTCCCACACGCTCTCTACGGCTCAGCGCGCCGGATGGGTCTGGGACATTGGCCTGCCCACCCGGCGGGGCGTTGGCTACGTTTATTCCAGTGCCCACAGCACCGATGAATCGGCTGAAGCTGCTGTGCGCGCCTATCTGGCACCGACCATCGGCAAGGACGCCGAACGGGTCGAGCTGCGCAAGCTGTCGTTCAAT
Organism: Marinimicrobium alkaliphilum; assembly: GCF_003259155.1. Classification (GTDB taxonomy): domain Bacteria; phylum Pseudomonadota; class Gammaproteobacteria; order Pseudomonadales; family Cellvibrionaceae; genus Marinimicrobium_A; species Marinimicrobium_A alkaliphilum. The sequence goes on along the minus strand of NZ_QGMQ01000005.1, from coordinate 133,998 downwards.
CCCGGGCACAGGCGCGAGTTTTGGCACCGCAATTGTGTCGCGGTTGGGCTCTCAGCAGGGTTCCTCGAGCCGCTCGAAGCGACCGCATTGGTGCTGGTTGAATTATCCGCGACCATGATCGCCGAACAGCTGCCATCCAACCGGCAGGTTATGGACGTGGTTGCCGGGCGATTCAATCGCAGGTTTCTCTACCACTGGGAGCGTATCATCGACTTTCTGAAGCTGCACTATGTGCTCAGTGAGCGCCGGGACAGCGACTACTGGCGGGACAACCTCGATGCCAGTAGTGTGCCGGATACACTTGCGGAGCAGCTGTTGCTGTGGCGTCACGACTACCCTTGGCGTCAGGATACTGTGCATGCCGAGGAGATGTTTCCCAGTGCGAGTTTTGCCTATGTGCTTTACGGCATGGGGTTCAGCACCGCGCCGTTTCCGCATCGGCGGCGGCGCGACCAGAAAGCCTGCGCCCGGGCAGGTGAGCTGTTCAGACAAACCCGGGCAGACGCCCAGAAACTCAGCGGCTGCTTACCGAGCAATCGGGCGTTACTGAAAAAAATCAACGCCTACGGCTTACAGACCATTTGACCGAATAACGCCCTGGAGACCGATCATGACCAGCCATCAATTGCTGAACAATATTGACCACAAGGAATTGCGGGTAATCACCAAACGCGCCGCCGAGTACGGCGATCAGGTGATGTTCTCGCCCACCTTTCCGGATGAGTTTCGCAGTGTCCAGGCGCACTATCCGATCTTTTTCTATAAGGACAACGCGACCGGTCAGTTTCAGGCGGCGGCGATGTTCGGTTTTTCAACCGGTGAGAATCTGTTCTTGAGCGATCGCGGCTGGGACGCGACTTACATCCCCCTCGGGATCGTTCGCCAGCCGTTTTTGATCGGTTTTCAGGAATTTCAGGAAGACGGGGTGAGCAAAACGCAACGCGTGATTCATCTGGATATGGACAGTCCGCGGATCAGTAAAACCGAAGGCGAGTCCCTGTTCCTGGAATACGGCGGCAACAGCCCCTACCTGGAACAAGTGGCCTCCGCTCTGGAGCTGATGCACCAGGGTTTCGAGCGAGCGCCCACATTTATTGCGGCGTTGCTTGAGCACGAGCTGTTGGAGTCCTTTTCCCTCGATATTGAACTGAATGACGGCAGCAACCATCAGCTTCAGGGCTTTTACACCATCAACGAGGACACGCTTGCCAAGCTCGGTGGAGATCAACTCGCGGCGCTCAATGAGGCCGGTTGGTTGCAGCCCATCTACATGGCGATTGCGTCCCAGTCCCATATTCGCGACCTGATTGAGCGCAAAAACCTGCAGATGGCGCGGGAGACCTAGACGGTGACGGCGGCCCTGCGCGAAGTGGAAGCACTGGCGGACGTCGGCGCAGAACTTCGGACCTGTCTGCGCGACGCGCACCAGCCTCTGGTGTTCCGGGGACTGGTGAAGCATTGGCCGCTGGTGCAGGCGGCTGAGGCATCCGCCGCGCAGGTCGACGCCTACCTCCGTCGTTTTTACCGGGGCGAGCCGGTTACTGTGTACCAGCTGCCGTCCGAGGCTGAGGGCAGAATCTTTTACAACGACCGCTTCGACGGATTCAATTTCCAGACGATCAGCGCACGTCTGGAGCAGCTCCTCGATCGATTGCTGCACTATCAGGACGACCCGCAGGCGCCGACACTCTATCTGGGCTCGACCTTGATTGACCGCTGGCTGCCGGGGCTGCGCGCCGACAACGATATTGGCGTTCCGGCCGAGAACCCGCTGGCGAGTATCTGGATCGGTAACCGCAGCCGGGTCGCAGCGCACTTCGATTTTCCGGACAACCTGGCGCTGTGTTGCGCCGGGCGTCGTCGGTTTACCCTGTTTCCACCGGAACAAGTGGAGAACCTCTACGTCGGTCCACTGGATTTAACGCCTTCGGGCCAGCCTGTCAGCCTGGTGGACATGCGTTATCCGGATTACCAGCGCTTTCCGAAATTCCGCGAAGCGGCGCGCGCGGCGTTGACGGTCGAATTGGCGCCCGGTGATGCGCTCTTTATTCCGAGTCTCTGGTGGCACCAGGTGGAAAGTCTCGACAGTTACAACATTCTGATCAACTACTGGTGGCGCTCCACGCCGGGCTACACGGGCACGCCCATGAATGCCCTCGAGCATGCCCTGCTGAGCATCCGCGCCCTGCCCAGGGCTCAGCGTCGAGCCTGGCGCGCGCTGTTTGACCATTATGTGTTCGGCGACGAGGATCCGGCTGAGCATATCCCCGAGGAGGCCCGGGGCATACTGGGCGCGCTCGATGAAACCACGGCGCGTCGGTTGCGCGCCGGCTTGCTGAACAAACTCAATCGCTGATTACGACATAACGAGGTGAGTCATGGCGTCTCAAGGTATCAAGAACATTGTCATCGCTGGCGGTGGCACAGCGGGCTGGATGGCCGCGGCCTCCCTGGCCAAACTGTTGGGTAAACATCTCAATATCACCCTCATCGAATCCGATGCCATCGGCACCGTCGGTGTCGGCGAGGCGACCATTCCGACTTTGCTCACCCTGCATCGGTTGCTGGACATCAACGAACAGGAATTTGTCGCGGCAGTTCAGGGCACGTTCAAATTGGGCATTCAGTTTGAAAACTGGCGCGGTATCGGCAAAGACTATATTCACTCTTTTGGCTTTACCGGAAAAGACTGCTGGGCCGCGAGTTTCCAGCACTTCTGGCTCAAAGGTGCGGAGCGCGGCATTGTTTCGGACTATGGTGACTACTGCACCGAGCACCTCGCGGCACGGGAGGAAAAGTTTGCGGTATTGCCCAGCAACGGCCTTAACTACGCCTACCACATGGACGCGGGCCTCTATGCACAATTCCTGCGGAAAATGGCGGAGAAACACGGGGCGACGCGGATTGAAGGCAAGATTGACAAGGTGAACCTGGACCACAGCAGCGGCGATATCCGTTCGCTGACACTGGCAGACGGGCAGACCATTGAGGGCGACCTGTTTATCGACTGCTCCGGCTTTCGGGGGCTGCTGATTGAGCAGGCGCTGCACGTGGGCTATGAGGACTGGCGCCATTGGTTGCCCTGCGACAGCGCTGTGGCCATGCAGACCCGCTCGGTGCGGGATCCGCTGCCGTACACCCGCGCCATCGCGCGCGAATCCGGGTGGCAGTGGCGCATCCCCTTGCAGCACCGGGTTGGCAACGGCCTGGTGTACTGCAGTCGCTATGGGTCCGATGAGCAGGCCGCACAAGTGCTGCGCGATAATGTTGAGGGCGAGGCGATCACGGAGCCCCGGGTGATCAAATTCCAGCCCGGTATCCGTCGCAAAGCCTGGCACAAAAACTGTGTTGCCCTGGGTCTGGCGAGTGGTTTTATTGAGCCCCTGGAGTCCACCAGCATTCATCTGATCCAGCGCGGCATCATCCGCCTGTTGCAGATGTTTCCCCAGGACGCGGTGTGCGAAGAGGACATCAATGAATACAACCGGCAGACCCGGTTTGAATCCGAGAATATCCGCGACTTCATCATTCTTCACTACTGCGTCACCGAGCGGGACGACAGCCCCTTCTGGCGTTACTGCCGGAACATGGAAATACCCGAATCGCTCGCTCACCGGATTGAGCTGTTCCGCAAAACCGCCCGGGTTTTCAAGGTGCCCACCGAGTTGTTCGGTGAAAACTCCTGGACTCAGGTCATGTTGGGCCAGGGAATTACCCCGCAGGCTTACCACCCGATCGTCGATATGATGACCGACCAGGAGCTGACCAATTTCCTCGACAGCATCCGGGATTCGGTGCGCCGTATTGTTCGCCAACTGCCCTCCCACCAGCCGTTTATCGACCGCTATTGCGGGTCCCTGCGCAAGGCTTCCTGACGACGACCGCGCCGGCTTCCCGGCGCGGCCTCTCCTGATGAAAAAATCTCCTGCTCGCGGGGTTACCGGTTACATCCGGTGTGCCATCGGCGTCCCAAAGAAAGTGGGCTGACTGGCGGGAGGGCCCGCCATTACTGGGCTGCGTGAGTCCCACTTTGGTCGATAGAAAGTGACCCGCCCCGATTTTCCTCGTGCTCCAAAGTGGGACGACAAGCCCCAGTCGGCAGGCCAGACTGGCTCCACATTCACCAGTGACCGCTTGGCCGGATCGCTGACGACGAACACATCGGCACCAAAAGTAGAGAAACGGGATGATAAAACCAACAAAGCCATTAATGATCTTTTCGCTGGCCGCTGCCCTGATCACGGGCTGTAGCGGCGTCGAACAATCTTCGTCAAGTGCCGACACCGAGGTGAGCGGCGCTGTTGCCACCAGCGTCAACCTTTGGCCACAAGTCGCCAGCGGAGTCGCCAAAGACCCGCAACTGGAGGCGGAGGTTGACGCGCTCCTGGCCCGGATGACCCTTGAGCAGAAAGTCGGCCAGGTGATCCAGCCAGAATTGCGGACCACGACGCCAGAGGATGTACGTGATTACCATATCGGCTCATTTCTCAATGGCGGCGGTTCTTTCCCGAACGATGACAAGTACGCCGAGCCCGCCGACTGGCTCGCAATAGCTGATGCCTTCTTTGAGGCATCGATGGATACCCGCGACGGCGGCCTCGCCATTCCGATCATGTGGGGCACCGACGCTGTCCACGGTCACAACAACGTCTATCGCGCTACGATTTTCCCCCACAATATCGGCTTGGGGGCCACCAATAACCCCGACCTTATCCGCGAGATCATGGCCGCCACCGCTCGGGAAATGGCTGTGACCGGCAAAGACTGGAATTTTTCGCCCTCCGTCGCGGTGGCCCGCGACGACCGTTGGGGCCGCACCTATGAGGCTTATGCCGAAGGCCCGGATCTGGTTAACGCCTATGCGGGCGAAGCCGTGATCGGCCTGCAGGGCGAACCCGGCAGCGATCAGTTCCTGGCCGGTGGCCGCGCCATTGCCACGGCCAAGCACTTTATCGGTGACGGCGCCACAATAGCGGGGATCGACCGCGGCGATGCGGTGGACGCCGAGGCCGACCTGCGCGACCTTCACGGCGCCGGCTATTTCTCCGCGATTGAGGCCGGTGTGCAGACCATCATGGCGTCCTTCAACAGCTGGCACGGGGAAAAGCTCCACGGCCATCACTACCTGCTCACCGAGGTTCTCAAGGAGCGTATGGGTTTTGATGGCGTGATTGTGGGTGACTGGAACGGTCATGAGTTTGTGGATGGTTGCACTCGCAACAGCTGTGCTCAGGCCTTCAATGCCGGTGTCGATATCTTTATGGCGCCGGATGATTGGAAGGTGCTGTACGCCAACACCCTGGCCCAGGTCAAAAGTGGTGAGATCACCCTCGAGCGTCTGGACGATGCGGTGCGCCGCATTCTGCGGGTCAAGAAGCGTGCGGGTCTGTTTGAGAAAGGCACACCGTCCGAGCGTCAATACGCGGGTCAGGCCGAGGTGCTTGGTCACCCTGAGCACCGCGCAATCGCGCGCCAGGCCGTGCGCGAATCCCTGGTCCTGCTCAAGAACGACAACGGCATCCTGCCCCTGGCGCGAGACAGCCGCGTGTTGGTTGCTGGCGACGGCGGACACAATATTGGCAAGCAGTCTGGCGGTTGGACGTTGACCTGGCAGGGTACCGGCAACAGCAACGATGACTTCCCCAATGGCGACTCCATTTTTGACGGCATTGCCGAGGCAGTTAACGCCGCTGGTGGCACGGCTGTGCTGAACGAAACCGGCGAGTTTGATGAAAAACCCGACGTGGCCATCGTGGTCTTCGGCGAAGATCCCTACGCTGAAATGCAGGGCGACCTGAGTCATCTGGCATACAGCGACGAGCGGCATTTGGCGATGATTCGCGACCTCCAGGCGCAAGACATTCCGGTGGTCTCATTGTTCATCACCGGCCGCCCCCTGTGGATCAACCCTTTCCTGAATGCGTCTGATGCGTTTGCGGTTGTCTGGCTTCCGGGTACGGAAGGTGCCGGTATCGCCGACGTCATCCTGCGTGATGCCAACGGTGAGGTAAACCACGATTTCACGGGTCGCCTGACGTTCTCCTGGCCCAAAACCGCCGTTCAGTCCCCGTTGAATCAGGGTGCCGATGGTTATGATCCGCTGTTTCCCTACGGCTATGGTCTGCGCTACAGCGATGCGCCGACGATGACCGAATCACTGTCAGAAGAGAGCGGAATTAGCGATACCGACGGCACCCAGGTGCTGGATATTTTCCGCGATCGCGCGATGGACCCCTGGCACATGGAAATCGCTGACGGCACCCGTGCCGCCCTGCCGGTTACCGGTAGCAGCGCCACCCTGCCGGGTATTCGTCTGCAGTCGATCGACCGACTGGTGCAGGAAGACAGCCGTCGTGTGCAGTGGTTGGGCCAGAGCCTGGCGACTGTGCGTCTCACCTCCAGTCAGCGCACCAACCTGACGCCCTATCTGCAGGAAGGAGCGGTTTTACATCTGGATTACCGGGTTTACAAGGCACCGACCGCAAGCGTGATGATGGCCATGAACTGCGGCGAAAGCTGTGGCGGTGCGCTGGATATCACCGAGCATTTGAGTGCTGAGGACGACTGGCAGACGCTGTCGATCGAGCTGGCCTGCTTTGAGCAGGCAGGGGTCGAACCGGCGCTTGTGCTGACACCTTTTTCGCTTCAAACCCAAGGTGAATTGGACTTGACCTTCCATCGCGTGAGTATCGATGTGGACGGTGAAGCGCACGTTACCTGTGTACAGTAAACGGCAATAATAAAGAGGCAATAACGATGAAAAGCATGATGAAGAATGCGGTAGGACTCACCGCCCTCGCGCTGATTCTCGGCGGTTGCGGCGCCAGCTCGGAAGTGCGTCCACCAGCGCGCGACGGCAACAATAACGGCGGCGATGCGAGCAGTAGCAGCAGTAGCGTCGCACCGCCGGAAACCTACGAGTGGGAGTTGGTGTGGAGCGATGACTTCGAAGGTGACAGTATCGACCTTGACAAGTGGTCCCACGAAGTCAACTGTTGGGGTGGCGGCAACAACGAGTTGCAGTGTTACACCGATCGCGAAGAGAACAGCTACGTCGAAGACGGTACCTTGTACCTCGTTGCGCGCGAGGAGAGTTTCAGCGGACCGGGTGTGACCGACGACGACCCCAACTACAACCCGGATGATCAGTCGGTGACCCGTCAGTACACCTCTGCACGTCTGCGCACCAAGGATAAAGGTGATTGGAAATACGGGCGCATCGAAGTCAGCGCCAAGATGCCGCAGGGGCAGGGCTTGTGGCCCGCCATATGGATGTTGCCGACCGAAAATGTCCATGGCACCTGGCCGCTCAGCGGCGAGATTGATATCTTCGAGGCGGTCAACACCAATGCGTCCGGCGGCAACGAAATTCATGGCACCTTGCACTATGGGCGCATGTGGCCCGACAACGTCTACACCGGTGCCGCGTATGAGCCGGACATGCCTATCTGGGAGGAGTTTCACACCTACGCCATCGAGTGGGAGGAAGGTGAAATCCGTTGGTATGTGGACGATATTCACTACGCTACCCAGACCGACGATGGCTGGTTTACCTTCTATTGGGGCGGCCAGGAACAGGGCTTCCAGCTGGGTGAAGGTGCCGCGCCTTTTGATGAAGTCTTTCACTTGATTCTGAATGTGGCTGTGGGTGGTAACTGGCCCGGCAATCCGGACGCCGAGACCACCTTCCCGCAGATGATGGCGGTGGACTATGTACGTGTTTATCAGTGTCCTGCTGAAGATGGTACCGGTCGCGGCTGTGCCACCAATGTCGACGACGGCGTAATGGTGTCTGGCGACGGCGGCACCCTGCGCAGCTACTCGCTCTATGACGATGGCGATGCCAGCGTCAGAGTACGTGCCTACGATATGAATTTCGACATCGATCTGGTGCCCAGCGCCTGGGAAGAATCACCCGGTAACCTGGTGATGGATCCGGCGCTGGAGACCGATCACGGCACTGTCTGGGATATTCAGTACAACGGTCCGTCCAACGCCTTCCTGCTCACCGAGGATCTCAGTGAACGCGAGTACCTGGAGGATGGCCTCAGCTTTAACGGTGTGGAAGCGGGCGGTCAAATCAAATTTGATCTGCGGGTCGTCGATATTGAAGACGAGACCGAGCTGCTGGTAAAAGTCGATAGTGGCTGGCCCAACGTCAGCTATCACAGTATCGACATTCCGGGAAACGATGAGTGGGTCACGGTAGCGGTGCGTTTCTCGGAAATGGTCGGCACAGATACCGGCGATCAGTCAGGTGCGGTCATCTACAATGATATTGTCGCACCCTTTGTAGTCGAAGCGGTTGGTGGCACGGCACACATTCAGATCAACAATGTCTCGATCGATTGCCTCGATCCCTGTGCCGTCGATCCACAATTGGATGGCACCGTGCCGGAAGGTATAGAAGGCATGGATATTTTCGTCGATGGCGCCTTGGTAGCGCCCTGGGATAACCCCGGGGTAGGGCGCTATGAAGAAGCCGGCCAGGTTATCGACTGGGGTATCGTCAGCGACAGCGAGCTGGGTGATGTCCTTCAATTCAGCTTTGGTAGTGGCTTCGGCACCATTTATTTGCAGTCCGAAACCGCTCAGAACCTGAGCAGCTATCAGGGCGGTAGCCTACAGTTTGACCTCAAGGTTGTTGATCTGGGAAATAACACCGAGGGCTTCCTGGTGAAAGCCGATTGCATTTACCCTTGCGGTTCGGTGGAAATTCCCGTGGACGCGCCGCCCGTGGGTGAATGGGAAACCATTTCGATCCCCATATCGGCGCTTTCAGGTCTGCAGCTGCAACGGGTCGATGTGCCCATCAGTATTTTCCCCCGCATCAACCATCAAAACGGTGTGGTGTTCCGTCTGGCCAATGTTCGCTGGGTCGTCGGTAACGATTGATAGGTACAAGTCCGCCGCCTTCGGGCGGCGGCTCTGCTCGAAAGGTATCGAAAGATACACAGGCAGTCTAGGTGGCACAGACTCAACGTCTGTGCCTTTTCCGTTCAGGGCATCCGGCCCTCGATCCGGAAGGGGCCCTTTCCAGGCCCGAGTTGACGTTGCCGGCGGGAAGTGATTAAGTAACACCCCTATAGCGATGAGAATAACTCAGGTAGTATCCCCGCCATGACGATAAAAGCTCCGCCGCGCAAACACCTGTGGGTCTGGTTCCTGTGGGTAGCCGTTTTTTATGCAGTTTGGTTGCTGTTACTGCAGGCCGAGGGTGCCTGGGCGGCGACCGTGGCCAACTGGCCCATGGCGCTGGCTATGGCCATCGGGGGTTATGCCGCCGGATCTACCCCTATGGGTGGGGGCACTGTTGGTTTTCCGGTTTTGGTGCTGTTTTTTGACCAGCCCGCCACCTTGGGCCGGGACTTCAGTTTTGCCGTGCAGTCTATCGGCATGGTGAGTGCGTCAATTTTTATTTTTGCCCGCCGCCAACCGCTGGCTTGGGCGATGCTTAAGGGTGCGATGCTCGGCGCGCTGATCGGTGCGCCCATCGGTCTGATTTTTCTCTCGCCCCTGGTGCCGGATCTGCTTATCAAGATTACTTTCGCGGTGATCTGGGGCAGCTTTGGTGTCCTTCACCTCTACCGTATCAACGAAATTTCCAGCCTCCAGGGCATGATCGAATTTGACGAACGCTGGGACCAGCGTGTCGGCTTTACTCTCGGCCTGATCGCCAGTGTGTTTGCGGTGAGTGTGACCGGCGTCGGTATCGATATGATGCTCTACGCTGCCCTGGTGCTGCTGTGCCGAGCGGACCTCAAAATCGCCATCCCCACGTCCGTGGTGATTATGGCTTTCACTTCTCTCTACGGCGTGGTGATCAAAACGCTCACCAACAGTTGGCAGCCCGGCGTCTATGAAAACTGGCTGGCGGCTGCGCCGGTGGTGCTCCTGGTGGCGCCGCTGGGCGTCTTTATCGTCGAGCGAATTGGGCGCAAGCCGATTCTGTTGATCGTATCGTTTTTGTGTGTCGGCCAGTTCATATGGACCTGTTTCGCGGAACAGCAGGCGCTTGGGCTCGGGGGGATCGCTCTGGCATTGGCTGCGCTGGGTTTGTGTCTGTTGGTATTTGAGAAACTGCACAGCTGGGGAATACGGCTGTGCGAAGCGGCGCGCGTCAGAACGGATGGCGAACCCAGCCCCTGTCGGTACACCGGTGCTGAACAGCCGAACAATGAAACAGTGAGCCCTGAATCGCGGCGGTGCTAGTATGAAAGAACACATCTTCAATATTCACGATGTCATTCTGCTCACCACCGTTGCCGAGTGCATTCTACTGGCGCTGTTCCAGGCCGTGCTGCCCACTCAGAATCGTCGCTACAGCGCGTTGCTGGCGGCCTTTCTGTTTACCATTGCGGTCGGCAGTTCCGCGACTCTGGTGCTCTGGAACGAGTATCTGAATGTGGCCGTTCCCGCCGTGATCGACAACTATGCCACGCCGCCCCTGCTGCTGGTGGCATTGATGCTGAAAGGGCCGATCCTGATGCTGTCGGTGGCAGCCATCACCCAGCAGCATTTCCGCCTGCACCGACGCCTTCTGGTGCACCTGTTGCCAGCCGTCATTGCGGCGCTGGTGATTCTGGTGTTCGGTGTCAACGGTTCAGACTTGCGCATGATGTCGCCCGAGACCTCGGATACGCCCGACTATCTTGTGACTTTTATTTGGGATGCCGCCAAGATTGTGCCCCTGGTGTATGCCTTTGGCGCTGTGGTTCTGGTGCAGCGCTACCGGGCCCAACTCAAAGACGAGTACTCGCACTTTTCAACGTCCGAGCCCAACTGGCTCAATATTCTGACCCTGGGTTTCTTCGCCAACTGGGCCTGGTCAGGAGTGGTTCACATCGTCGCCAAATACTCCTCGCCGGAAACGGCGGATTCACTCGGGATTGTCGACAATTATCTGACATTTATTCTGATCAATGCGCTGTTCACATACAGCCTCGTATATGCCCATAAACTGCTGGTTACCCAACCCGAGCCGTTGATTGAAAGCGAGGGCGCGCGCCCGACCAATGAAGCGGTGGATCGGGTGCGCGCAGCGATGGAGGACGAGAAGCTCTACCTGAAACACAATATCAATATTGAGCAATTTTCCGAGCGCTTGAATCTACCTCCCAAAGAAGTGTCCTCGGTCATCAATAAGCACTTTGGAACCAATTTCTTCGAGTTTGTGAACACCTATCGGGTTGAAGAGGCCAAGCGCCTGTTGACCAGCCCCGACTACAAGGACAAGACTATTCTCGATGTCCTGATGGACGCAGGCTTTAACAGCAAGTCGGCGTTTCACCGTTTCTTTAAACGCCTGGTGGGGGTATCGCCGTCGGAGTACCGCAAACAGCTGGACAAGGATGGTGCCTAAGCCTCGCTTTTTCGCCAAACGGGGCTATGGTTATCAACACGAGTCTTTAGCGCCGGAGGTTGATATGCCCTTGTCCCGCCCATGGGTTCATTTGCCCGTGGCTTTCTTGATGGCCCTCGCGCTCGGTGCGGTCCTCGGAAGCCTCATTCAAACCCAGTTCAATCTGATCGGCTTGGGCGCAATGGGTGCTGATATTGGCCTGGGTCTGCGCCTGGAGGTCAGTGCCCGCGATTTGGTCAACTTTGCGCCTTTGTACGCGGCCATTCTAGGTGCCAGCCTTCTCGTTTCCCTGGCGCTCGCCGCCTTGATTTCCCGCTGGCTGCCATCGCGAAGCTTCGCGCCGCTGTGCGCGCTGGCGGCGGCCTGCGGCTTGTGGCTGACGTTCAAGCTGGTCGACGCCTTGGCCCCCATGCCCACTCTGATCGCCGCTACCCGCAGCGTTGGTGGCACCCTGGCCCTGGTCGCCAGCGCAGCGCTGGCGGGCTGGGTGTTTGCCCGTATTCTGGACTCTGGCTGGTTTCGCCCTCGAGAAACCTCAGCTGCACCGATTCTTGCGCTACTCTTTGCCGGTGCCCTGTTTGCGGCGCCCGAGCCGCTTCACGCCGATGACCGGTTTGATATCCAGACCCTCGCCGAGGGGCTGAATCATCCTTGGTCGGTGGCTTTCCTGCCTGACGGACGGGCCCTCATTACCGAACGCGTCGGGCGTCTGCGTCTGCTGGATGCCGACGGCGCGCTGGCGCCGGAGCCCGTGGCAGGGCTTCCCGATGACCTGTTTATCTCCGGACAGGCTGGACTGAAAGCCATTTTGCTGGCCCGGGATTTCGAGCGGAGTCGACGGCTGTATCTGAGCTACGCTTGTGGCAACCGCCGGGCCAATCATCTGTGCATCCTGCAGGCGCGCTTGGGGGAGGAGGGCTTGGAGAGCGTTCGGGAGATACTGCGCACCCAGCCGGCCAAGACCGGTGACGCCCATTACGGTGGGCGTATGGTATGGCTACCGGATGATACGCTGGTGGTGACCTACGGCGATGGCTTTGACTACCGAGAGCAGGCTCAGAACCCGGCAAGCCACATCGGCAGTATTCTGCGCATCAACAACGATGGCACCGTGCCGGGCAACAACCCCTTTGTCGGACGCCCGGGGATCGCGCCGGAAACCTACAGCTACGGCCATCGCAATCCACAGGGACTGGTTTATGATCCCGAGCAGGCGCTGTTGGTCAGTCACGAGCACGGGCCCAAAGGCGGCGATGAGATCAATGTCATTCGTCCGGGTCTGAATTACGGTTGGCCGCTGGTCAGTCACGGGCTCGACTACACCGGGGCGGTGATCACCCCTTTCACCGAGCGCCAGGGTGTACAGCCGCCACTGCTGGAGTGGACGCCTTCGATTGCACCCTCCGGTATGACCCGCTACGAGGGCGAGCTGTTTCCCGAGTGGCAGGGGCAGTTTCTATTGGGGGCGCTGGCCCACAAGCGTGTCTATCGGGTCAGCGTCACGGCTGACGAAGCGCGGGAAGAGGAGATGCTGTTTGAACATCTCAATGAACGGATTCGGGACGTGGCCACCGGCCCGGATGGCGCACTCTACTTGCTGACCGATAGCGCCAATGGCCGGTTGTTACGGGTGACGCCCGCCGAGTAGAGGACGCTACCCGGCGGTGGCGTGCGGACTCAGTCCGTGTGTTCAATCGTACCGGTGAGCATCAGATAATCGACAAAATCGAACGCCCAGCGGTCCATGGTGCGCCCAAAGTAGCGCAAATTGGTGCCTCGGGTGGCGCGCTCGCCCCGAAAGATGATGCCTGCGCGCACCTCCCGGTGGTCGACAAACTGGGCCAGCACGTTGCCGTTGCGCGGGTGCACCAGATACAGGTCCAGTGTGGCATTACCCATTTGGTCGGAGTAATAGTAGCGTGTTGCCGGCTGCATGAGATCGGGCGCATAGATATTCAGCTTGCGTAGGTGCGGCCGTAACACCACATCGGCTTCGTCTGCGCTGTCCACCACTTCAACCTCGGTTTGGTCAGTCAGTCCGTTGCGCAAAGCGGTGCGCAAGCGCTCGCCGTAATCCCGCTCGATGCGCTCCACATCCGAACGGCTGTAGTTGCTGCGATGGCTGCTCAACCACTGGCGGCTGAGCTCCACCGGAACCTCCTCGACGTATACACGGGTAAAGGTGGGCAGCGGCTCGCCATGGCGCAGCAGTACCGCACCAAAATTACCGGTCTCATTGGTCGCCTGCAGGCTGGCGTCGGCTTTATCGTAGCTGGGCGTGGTGCTGCAGGCCGACAGGGCCAGCAAAACCAAAAGGGTCAGAGTCAATGGGGCAAACCGGCGCATGGTTGGACTCCTTATGAGCATGAGTGAGAGGCGGTCGTGTTGTTAACAGCATAGCTGTTATCTGAGACGATAATTGTAAAAAATAGTTGCTCTGCGCCCGTCCAGGCTCACACAGGGTCGCTGAATGCGATCTGGTTAAGTCCCAGAGTTTTGGCCCGGCACATGGCCAGGTCGGCCTTCCGGAACAGACCCTGAGGGGTGTCCTGGCGACTGTTGAACAGAGTGACACCGACGCTGGCAGTGGCGGTGATTGCACGACCGTGGAGCGAAAAAGGCGCTTTGAATTGCTCGGTCACGGCTTGTGCCAGCTGCTCGGCCTGAATCCAGGCTTCGCTGCTTTGAGACCCGAGCGGTCGGCTGATAATCACAAACTCATCGCCGCCAAAGCGTGCAAGGGTGTCCAGGCTGACGTGGCTGTCGAGCCGCTCGGCGATCTGGCGCAACAGCAGGTCGCCCATGTCGTGACCCTGCTGATCGTTAATAAACTTGAAGTTGTCCAGGTCCAGGAACAGCAGTGCAGCATATTCCTGGTGATAGGCGCAGTCAGCAATCACCTGATTCAGGCGCTGACTGGCCTGCTGACGGGTAGGCAGTTGGGTGATCGGGTCGCTGGTGACCAGCTTACGTAAGGCTTGTTCGGTCTCGTGACGGGCGGAAACGTCCCGCGACACACCCTGGGCGCCGGTCATATTTCCGACAGCGTCGAAAAAGACCTGAATGGCTACCTCGGTGTGCACTTTGCGGCCATTTTTGTGGATCTGGGTAAATTGTTCGAGCAGGTCGGCCCGTGTACCCAGCTCCCCCCGGCGAGCGGCGGCAATGGTACTCTGTTGCAGGGCGACGGCCTTTTCCGACGATTCCGTGTCCAACGCGACGGTCATTACCTGACCGACCATTTCCTCGGGGTGGAAGCCCAGCACGCGGTGCACTGAGGGGCTGACGTAGCTGAGCAGGCCGTCGCTGTCCATGCGCCAGGCAAAGTCGCTCATGCTCTGGCTGAACAGATGCAGGTGCTGCTCCTGTTCCCGAAGGCGTGCGGCCTGTTCCTCGAGCCGCTGGCGCAGCAGGCGGCCGTGGATCAGCAAGCCGGTGACCACCAGTGCCAACAGGCTGGTGGCCAGTGCCGGGAGCAGCCAGGCGGGCAGTACTTCCCGGGTATCGCGCTGGATCCAGCGTTGGCTGATGGACTCCAGCCGCTCTGGGGGCAACGCCGTCAAAGCCTGGTTGATCTCTGCGAGCAGGGGGTCATTGCCCTTGGCCACTGCCGCCGCGAGTGGGCGCTGGTAGAGCAGGGATGTGGCCCGGTAGTGTTCGGGCGTCGTGTGCCGGCTCAGGTAATAGGCGCCGACCGGGTAGTCGGCGACGAAGGCACTGACCTGACCGCGCACCGCCGCGCGCACCAGCGCCTCGTTGTTCTCAAAGGTTTGCAGGCGCGTCTGAGGGAATTGGCTGCGCATGTAAGTGACTTCGAAGCCGCCGCGGGTAATACCGACAGTGGTGCCCCCCAGGTCGGTAGGGCTCTGGATATCGCCCAGGTGCTCCCGGTTGTTGACGAACAGCATGGTCCGCAGGGGCATCAGGGACGCGGAAAAATCGAGGAATTCGCGCCGCTCATCGGAGATAAACAATCCCCCGTGAATGCGATTGTCGGCGTTCCGGGTGCGCTCCAGGGTTTGCGGCCAATCGTAGAGTTCGAACACCACCGGACGTCCCAGTTGCTCGCCCAGCGCCCGCCACAGGTCGATCAACAGGCCTTGGGGCTCGCCGTCACCGTCAGCAAAGGCGAAGGGCGCCCAAGCGTGATCCTGGACCACGATCAGCGGTTCGACCTCGGATTCGGCCGTTGCCGGGAGGCCAAACCCCAGTAGCAGGGAAAATATCAGGGCTTGCAGCGTCCGTGTCGCGGCCTTGTCGCAGTCATTATTCTTATCTTGGGCCAGCATGATTAAGCCTTGTTCGGTGTCAGGGTTTCAGCTCTTGCAGATAGCGGTTCTTGAGCGTGACGTAATTATTCGCTGAATAGCGGAAAAAGGCGCGTTCGCTGTCCTTCAGCGGTCGAGCCTGCTTGCAGGGCGAGCCGACATAGAGGTACCCGCTTTCCAGGCGTTTGCCGGGGGGTACCAGGGTGCCGGCGCCAATGACCACTTCGTCCTCCACCACGACCCCGTCGAGCAAGGTCGAGCCAATGCCCACCAACACCCGGTTGCCGATGGTGCAGCCGTGCAGGTTCACCGAGTGACCCACGGTCACATCATCGCCAATAGTCAGGGGGAAACCGCCGGGGTTGAAGTCGCTGGCATGGGTAATATGCAATACGGAGCCGTCTTGAATGCTGGTGCGCGCGCCCACAACTATACTGTGCATATCCCCGCGAATCACCGCGCCGGGCCACACCGAGGCATCGTCGCCCAGGGTGACATCGCCGATAACCACGGCGGCGATGTCCACATAGACACGCGCGCCGAGCGCAGGGGTACAGCCCTGAAAGGGGCGGATGGCCGGGTTGTCATCTTTTGGTTGCGTCATACGTACCTCATTCCATAGGGTGTATCATACGCCAAAACCGCGACCGCTGTAGACCCGCGGAGACAGAATCACGACTGGAGACGCTGTATGTCCAATCCACTGCTCGAGCAAAAAACGTTGCCGCCTTTTAGCGCTATTGAGCCTGCCCATATCGAACCGGCCATCCGTCAATTGATTGAGGAGGACCGCGAGCACCGCCGCCAGCGGCTGGCAGAGCTGAGCGAACCCACCTGGGATACCCTGGTACTGCCGTTGGAGGAGCAGGGCGATCGTCTGGAGCAAGCCTGGGCGCCGGTCAGTCATCTCAACGGCGTGTTGAATTCCGAGGCATTGCGTGAGGCCTACACCACCTGCGTGGGTCTTCTGACCGAGTACGGCACTGAGGTGAGTCAGGATCGGGCGGTATACGAGGCCTTTCGGGCGCTGGCCGAGAGCGAGGCCTACCACACGCTGGATCAGGCCCAGAAACAGACGGTCGACAACGCCCTGCGTGACTTCCGTCTGGGCGGCGTGGCGCTGGAAGGCGAAGCCAAACAGCGCTACGGCGAGATCAAAAAGCGCCTGTCTGAACTTTCGACCCGGTTTGCCAACAATGTTCTCGATGCCACCCAGGCCTGGTACAAGCACCTGGACGATGTCGCGCTACTGGCGGGGCTGCCGGAATCGGCCCTTGAGCAGGCCAAGCAGGCCGCGGCCCAGCGGCAACTCGAAGGCTATGTTGTGACCCTCGACATTCCTTCCTACATCGCCGTGATGACCTATGCCGACGATCGGACGCTGCGCCAGGAGATGTACACGGCCTTTGTGACCCGGGCCAGCGCCGAGGGCAAAAAAGCCGACGGTAGCAGCGCCGCTGAATGGGATAACACCGCAATCATCTCCGAGACTCTGGCCCTGCGTCACGAGTTGGCGCAGCTGCTGGGCTTCGACAGCTATGCCGAGCGCAGTCTGGCTACCAAAATGGCGGAATCGCCCGAGCAGGTCATTCAGTTCCTCGAGGATCTGGCGCAAAAATCCCGCGCTTATGGCGAGCGCGACCTGGCGGAGCTCAAAGCCTACGCTGCCGAGCAGGGGTGTAAAGATTTCCAGGCTTGGGATGCGGCCTACTACAGCGAACAACTGCGCGTGGCCAAGTATGCGGTCTCCCAGGAGGATTTGCGCCCGTATTTCCCCGCAGAGCGGGTTATCCAGGGGATGTTCGAGGTGGTTGGCCGCCTGTACGGCATCGAGATTCTGCCCGTGGTCAGCTTTGACAGCTGGCACCCGGACGTGCGCTTTTATCAGATTTACAAAGGCGGTGAACAGATCGCGAGTTTCTATCTCGATCTGTTTGCCCGGGCCAACAAGCGTGGCGGTGCCTGGATGGCAGACTGCCGTGTACGGCGCAAAACCGCCGCCGGCGAAGTCCAACTGCCGGTGGCCTTTCTGACCTGCAACTTCACCCCGCCGGTGGGCGACAAGCCGTCGCTACTGACCCACGACGAAGTCACCACCCTGTTTCACGAGTTTGGTCACGGCCTGCACCATATGCTCACCCGCATCGACGTTGGCGCGGTGAGTGGCATCAACGGGGTAGCCTGGGACGCCGTGGAGCTGCCGAGTCAGTTTCTGGAAAACTGGTGCTGGGAGCCCGAGGCTATTCCGCTGATCTCCGGCCACTTTGAAACCGGTGAGCCCCTGCCTCAGGCCGTGCTCGACAAGATGCTCGCGGCGCGCAACTTCCAGTCCGGTATGCAGATGCTGAGGCAGTTGGAGTTCTCCCTGTTCGACTTCCGCCTGCACGCCGACTACGACCCGGCCCAGCCGCTAGACCCTCAAGCGGTGCTTGATCAGGTGCGCGCGCAGGTGGCGGTGATGAAACCGCCGGCATTCAACAAGTTCCAGAACAGCTTCAGTCACATCTTTGCCGGCGGCTACGCGGCCGGGTACTACAGTTACAAGTGGGCCGAAGTGCTGTCCGCCGATGCCTTTTCGCGCTTTGAAGAGGAGGGGATATTCAACCCGACAACCGGCGAAAGCTTTCTGCGGGAAATCCTCGAGCAGGGCGGCAGCCGCCCGCCGGCGGAGCTGTTCAAAAACTTCCGCGGGCGCGCGCCCAGCATCGAGCCGCTGCTGCGCCACAGCGGCATCGCCGAGGAGCGCAGCGCATGACCATGTACAGCGAAAAGCGCCGGTTTGTGGCCGGCGCCATCTGCCCCCGGTGCAGCGAGATGGATACTGTGGTGGTTTATGCCGAGGACGGCAAAGACTATCGCGAGTGCGTCAGCTGTGGTTACAAGGACGAAATGTACTTCAAGCCCCAGACGCGCGAGCTGGAGACCCGGGTGAACACCCCGGAAGAGGAAAAACAGGCCCAAGAGCAAGTCGTCAAAATCTTACCCTTCGACAACTCCTGATTCTGGCCCAGCAATCGTTGGCTATCTGGCTGACGCGGAAGCCGGGGTGGGGATACCCTTCCGGGACCGTCTGCCGCCTGGACGGCGGCAGTCGAGCCCCCATGGATGGGTTCACGGCGTGTCCCGGAAGGGTATCCCCACCCCGGCGACCAGCCCAAGTCAGGTAGGGCGCTTGCTCCCCACAATGCGCATCGCTTTGAGCCGGTGTCCCGAAGCGGACTCATTGACGTTGAGTACGTGATCGCCGATACGCTCCAGACGGTTGAGCACATCGATAAAGATCACCCCCGCCCGCGGTGAGTAGTCGCCCCGTTCCAAACGCGTGTAGTGGGTATCGCGGAACTTGTCGCGCAGCTTGTCGACGCTGTCTTCCAGCTCCACCGCCTTGGCCATATCCACCTGCCCCGGCGCTCGTGAGACGCTGGCATGCATAAACTCGATGGCCTTTTGCAGGGCGGCCATCATCTCCGCCAGATCGCTCTTGGCGTCATCAGGCCAACTGGACTTGGATTCTTTCATGCGCTCGGCGAGCTTGGAGACCTGGTAATAGATATCCGCGATCCGCTCCATATCGTTGATCATGGTCTGCATAAAGCGGATGCGTTCCGTGGTGGAGTGCTCCAGGTTGGTCCGCTCACTCACCCGTACCAGGAAGTCCGAGATTTCAATCTCCAACTGATCGGTGGCTTCCTCGTATTTGTGGATGCGTTTGAGCTGTTTCTCGAACTTGATGTCCGGGTCAAACAGCAGCTCGCTGACGGCTTGATGCATCTTCAGCGTCACTCCGGCGAACTGTTGCACTTCTTTCTGGGCCTGGGCCAAGGCCAGTCCCGGCGAGGTCATCACCCCGGCGCTGATATAGCGCAGGTGGAATTCCTCGTCCTCACCCCCGCGATCGGGCTGAATGTACTCCACAAAGCGCACCAGGTGGGGCACAAACGCGAACAGCAAGACCACGTTCAGCACATTGAAGGTGGTGTGGAACAGCGACAGCGCCAGGGTTGCATTCGAGCGCGACTCGACCTCGCCGGCCATCACCGAGACATTGGTATCTGTGGCCAGTTGCAGCGCCAGATCCATCAGGTGGAGCATTGGGTACATAATCAACATCATCCAGATGACGCCGATGATATTGAAGAAGAAGTGGAACCTCGCCGCCCGTTTGGCGTGCACATTCCCCACCAGGGCCGCGATATTGGCGGTCACCGTGGTACCGATATTTTCCCCGAGAATCATGGCCGCGGCGATGGGGAAGGACACCCAGCCCTCAAACAGCATTACCAGGGTAATGGCGGTGGCGGCCGAGGACGACTGGGTCAGCAGGGTCAGCAGCGTGCCCACAAACACAAACAGGATCAGGGAAAGGTAGCCGTACTCGGTAAAGCCATCCAGCACCGCAAACATTTCCGGGTTGTTGTTGATATCCGGCACTGCGCCCTTGATGAAGTCCAGGCCGATAAACAGGATACCGAAGCCCACCATGGCCTCCGCGATATTGCGCAGGCGGTTATTGCTGGAGAACAGGAAGGCGAAGAACAGGCCGATGACGGCGACGGCGATGGGGGTGATCTGGAATTTGAAGCCAAACAGCGACACCATCCAAGCGGTAATGGTGGTGCCGATATTGGCCCCCATAATGACCCCGGTGGACTGCACAAAGGTCAGTAGGCCCGCATTGACGAAGCTTACCGTCATCACCGTGGTGGTGGTCGACGACTGGGTGATGGCGGTGGTGCCAAAGCCGGTGAGTACGCCGGTGGCCCGGT
Source organism: Marinimicrobium alkaliphilum (assembly GCF_003259155.1). Classification (GTDB taxonomy): domain Bacteria; phylum Pseudomonadota; class Gammaproteobacteria; order Pseudomonadales; family Cellvibrionaceae; genus Marinimicrobium_A; species Marinimicrobium_A alkaliphilum. Next base: position 113,602 of record NZ_QGMQ01000005.1, on the reverse strand, counting down.
TGCGGGTCATCCCGCTGAGAATACTCTTGAGCCGGTGACCGGCGATTTTCTGTAAGCCCTCACTGAAAATCTTCATCCCGAAGATGAAGATACCGAGTGAGCCGATCAGCTGGAGGAAGTCGAATAACGAATAATTCATAACACAGGCCTTTGGAAACTCGGGTTTGTTGCCGGCTCTGGCTGCAAAGAGACGGCAACAGCGTGTTTTATGCGTCGAGGCCGCGCATTATAGCCCTCTGAAAAGGGCCGGGGATACAGTTTCAGCCGATTTTTGTCATCGAATCGTCATCTCAATGCCATGTGCCCGTCGTATTTCCTGGCGTTGAATCATGCGTCAAACGTGTGTTGAGGGGGAAGGGCGGGGATGTGAATTTTCTGAGCGCTGCCAGCCGATCTATACTCAGAGTAAAACAGGAGGAGTCTGAATGCTTGACCATCTTATCGTTCTGTCCGGGGCCGGTATCAGCGCCGAAAGTGGTCTGGCAACCTTTCGCGATGCGGATGGCCTGTGGGAGCGCCACTCAATTGATGATGTTGCCACGCCCCAGGCCTTCGCCCGCAACCCCGAACGGGTGCTGAACTTCTACAACGCCCGGCGCGAGCAGCTGCACAGGGCCGAGCCCAATGCGGGGCATCGGGCCCTGGCCGATCTTGAACGCCACTTTCGGGTCACGATCATCACCCAGAATATCGATGACCTGCACGAGCGGGCCGGCTCCAGTCGGGTGCTGCACCTGCATGGAGAACTGACCAAAGCCCGCAGCGTGGCCGATCCCGAGCGACTCTACCCCATCGGCTACGAGGCCATTGCGCTGGGTGACCTGGGCGATGATGGTACCCAGTTGCGGCCCCATGTGGTCTGGTTTGGTGAGCTTGTGCCCCTGATTGACGAGGCCGCTGCCCTGATGCCCACAGCGGATCGGGTGCTCGTCGTGGGCACCTCCTTGCAGGTCTACCCCGCCGCGGGGTTGGTGGATCTGGTGACGCCTGGCGTGCCGGTAACCGTGATCGACCCCAGTGCCCCGACCCATATTGGCGGGGCGGAAATCCTGCGGGAGCCCGCCAGTATTGGCGTGCCGCTGTGGGTCAAGCGCCTGGTCTGCTAGCGGCGCCCGGCTGGGGTACAATGCCGTTTTCGGATCGACGCCAGGAGCTCGTCATGCAACTCTACGGAAGTTATACCTCTCCTTTCGTGCGTCACTGCCGCACGGTATTGCTGGAAACGGGCCTGAAGTGCGAGTTCGTGCTGGCAGATGGCAGTGTCAGCGAAGCCCGCTCGCCCACCCAGAAGTTGCCGTTTCTGATCGATGGCGAGCTGACATTGACAGACTCCACAGCTATTGTGCGCCATCTGCGCGAACGGGCTGGACAATCGTTTTTGCCGATGATCGAGGATTTTGACCGCTATTTGATGGCTGATACCCTGATGGACGCCTGGGTGGTGCTGTTCAATCTCAGGAAAGATGGCCTGGCGTGGGACGACATCCGCTACCTGAAGCGCCAGCGCGCCCGTATCGATACCTGCCTTCAGACCCTCGAAGCGCTTTCCTGGCCTGAGCAGTCGCCCTACAACGATCTGCACCTGCGGGTGGGCTGCGTCCTAGACTGGATGTGCTTTCGAGAACTGGTGGATTTGGCCGCCTACCCTCAACTGCACCAATTTCTGAGCACTATAAGGACTTACACACCCTTCGCGGAGACGGCGCCGCATGCCTAGCCACGGCGTCTGTATCGCCAATCTCAAATCCGGGGCTCCCAGCCTTCAGCGTAGGCCCGCTTCCATAGCGCAGCGGCGCGCTCATTCGCGCGGATCTCCCCGCTTCCGGGATCAGTATCGAGGGCACCGCTGGTTTGCTGAGCTATATTGCCCAGATGCGCCAGCAGGGCGCTCTTGTGGGTATCAGCGATAGGGGAGTTGAGCGCCTCACCGGTGCGGATGGCGGCGATAAAGTTGCGAACGTGGCGCCCCGTGTTGTCGTTCAGTGGCGCCTCTGGAGTCGCCGGGATATTACTTTCTACGCGTCGGTTGTCCAGATCATAGACCTCGTAGCCAGCCCGATCCATTAACAGAGTGCCATCGGTGCCGTGCACACTGACCCCCCGAGTCCGGTCGCCCAGCGGAAAGCCGTTGCAGCTGCGACCCTGCCACACCAACGATTTTTCGTCGCCAAAGGTAAAACCGGCATCCTGGGTATCGGTAAATTCCCAGTCATCATCGAAGTGATAGCGGCCTCCCGTGGAGGTGACTCTGCTTGGAAAGTCCACGCCCAGCGCCCAGCGGGCAACATCGATTTCGTGCACACCGTTATTGCCGATTTCACCGTTGCCCCATTGGCGAAACCAGTGCCAGTTGTAATGGATAATATTGTCTTGATACGGCATGTGAGGCGCCGGCCCCTGCCAGAGGGCGTAGTCCAGATTGGCGGGGACGGGCGCACGCGTGCCCTGACCGATGGTGCCCCGGGTATTGGCGTACCAGGCACGGGCTTGATAGACCCGGCCGATCAGCCCCTCGCGTAGACGCCCGATGGCTTCAATAGTGGGCGGATGAGAGCGCTGCTGGTTGCCCATTTGCACCAGTCGGCGGTACTTTTTCTGAGCCTGGGCCAGCAGTATGGCTTCGTAAGCGCTGTGGCTGGCGGGTTTTTCAACATATATATGTTTGCCAGCCTGCAGACCCATAAGCGATGCGGGGACGTGCCAGTGGTTGGGGGTGGCGATGACCAGTGCATCAAGAGAGGGTTCTTCCAGCAGTCGTCGGAAATCGGTTTCGGTTTGTGGCGACCGTCCCTGGATCTCCTGAACCTGGTCGACGACACCGCCGAGGACGTCCTGGTCGACATCGCAGATCCAGCCCACCTGGGCATGGGGAGCCGCGGCAAATACCCGCGCCAGACGGGCGCCAAAACCGTTGACGCCCAAAATTGCAACGCGCACGGTGTCGTTGGGCGAGCGCGTGTTAGAAGCGGCGGCGCTCAGGAGGGGACAATGAGATGCCAGGCTCAGGCTCAACCCGGTGGCGGAGGCCGTCTTCAGAAAATGGCGCCGGTGTTGATTGATCGTGTCGTTCGTCATTGCTGCCGCTCCTGAGTCTGGATATTGTGGTCAGGGCATTGTTCTTATCATAGAACGGCTTATGATCGACAACAAACCGCCTTGCCCTGTTATGACCGGCTGCTGGAGTGCATTGAGTACCTGGGCGGGGGTTAGGGCTCTGGCAAAGGGTTCAGGCTGTTCTAAACTGGGCAATAGCGATCACTGACCAACCAGGAGCTTGCCATGCCCTTTGCGCCCTCGACCATGACCCTGACCAGCGCCGCTTTTGACAATGGCGGTGCCATTCCCAAGCGCCACACCCAGGAGGCAGACGATATCTCGCCTGCGCTGAGCTGGCGCAACCCGCCCGACGGCACCAAAGCTTTCGCGATCGTCTGCCACGACCCGGACGCCCCGCTGGTGTCGGCCAATGGCACCTACGGTTATGTGCACTGGGTGCTCTACAATATCCCCGCGTCGGTCAGTGAGTTAGCCGAAGGCAGCGACAAGCACACGGCGGGCACAAACGATACCGGGACTCAGGCTTACAGCGGTCCCATGCCCCCCGAAGGCCACGGGGTGCACCACTACTATTTCTGGGTGCTGGCCCTGGATTCGGACAAAACCTTTGACGCGGGCCTGACGTTGTGGGACTTTCTGGCACAGGCAGAGCCTCATATCCTGGGTATGAACCGCTTGCTCGGGACTTACGAGCGTCGCTAATATAGCGAAAGGTGGCGGCGGGAACGCTGCCTCCCAGAGTCGCCATAACAAAAAAGGATCTTGTATGAATCGCCTTGTTCTGGGCTTTATGCTGTCGGTGCTGACAGCCTGCGCCACCACCCCGGCGCCGCTCTCAGAGGATATTACCCTGAGCCTACGTTTGGTTGACGACGACGGCAACTATGTTCTGCGCCCGGATCTGCCAAACGCAGCCTGGGTCGAGTTACCCTTGATTCCCGGCGCAATCTACGGGGCCGTCACCACGGAGCCTCAATACCGGAATGTGATCAAGCTCAATCGGCGCATTACCATCGATGGCGACTTTTTTACCCGCCGGATCGCCGATTACGCAACGCCTCTTCTGCGTTCACCCTACACTGAAAACCTGGTGGTCACACCAGCCAACACAAGGCTCGTGCGCGTTGCAACCATGGCCTATGCGCCTCGCTCAGGTGACTTTCTGGGGCCGACAGGCCTCTCGGGACCCGATGCCTCGAGTTTGATACTGGTTTATTTTGATCGGCCCACGGAGCTCAGGGGCTATACCGAGTCCGGAGGCGAGCGGACTGACTATGCGGTCAGCATCCGGCGGCCCGGTCTGGCCTGGCTGGTGTCACGGGATGTCGCGCAGGGGCATTATCGCCTGGAGAATTACACGCCTACCGGTGACGAATACATTTCGGTAACACCGCCGGCTAGGCGCAGTATCTGAGGGTACGGGTCGGGTGTGCACCTGCTATGGTTATAGCGACACGGGTTAATCGATGGATGGAGCTGCGTTATGAGTACACTGGTCATTATTCTGGGCGTTATCATTCTTCTGCTGGGGATCGCGCTGCTGATCAAGCCTGGACCCACTTTCGCGTTTATCGATGAGTACTCCGATACGGCGGCCTTGTTTTATGCCGCTGTTGGTTCCCGGGTGTTTCTGGGGTTGGTATTGCTGCTGGCCGCTTCCGAGTCGCGCATTCCGGGCCTGTTTCAACTTTTGGGGGTTCTCGCCATCGTGGCAGGCACCGGTGTGGCCCTGATGGGGCAGGAGCGTTTCGCCAGATTGATGGATCAGGTGCTGGGCTGGCCGCTTCTGGCGAAAAAAGCCATCGGCGTTCTCTGGATCGTGCTTGGCGCGCTACTGATTTACGTGGGGCTGTGATCAGGCCTGTTTACGAACGCATCGCAAGCCCTATAATAGGCCCGATCTTTATACCTTTTCTCCGATTTTATAAGTAATAAGGCAGATAGTAATGGATAAAACGGAAGCGAACGTAACGGGCCTGCTGTTGATTGTCAGTGGTGTAATTGTCGGTTTTGGTGGCGGGTACCTGGGCTTTTTTATCGGTATCGGGCTGATGGTGTACGGCATGCTGTGCATTATGCGGCCGAACACCGTTATACCCGCGGGGCTGCGGGTGGCCAAAGTGCGCCGCAAACTCAAAAATCAGGGCCGTGCGGCCCAAAACGCGCTGCGTTGGTATCACTCCCGAGCGATCACGGCCGCGTTGGCCGTCCTGGTTGTTGCTCTCCTTTTCCGGCTTTTGTTCTAAGCCCCCGCACCTCCAATGACCCGGTGGGCAGCGATACTGCCTCCCCGGGTCGCCCTCAACACCCGACTGACCGGGATACCGCTGCAGGTCTGGCGAATGCGCGAATGTGCCTCTCCCGGGTTGCGATATCGGCGCTTTGCGCCTAGGTTTATAAGACCTCAGTAGCGGTTCCCACTTACCGCTTTTCGCAGTAACAATAAGGATTTACCTCATGACTCAAGCCAAAAGTCGTTGGCAGTCCACGATTCTGTTGCCGGTCTTTTTACCGGCGGTCATCGTCATCTTCCTGTTGGTGGTGGGCACCATCAGTAACCCGGAGCTGGCCGGTCAGGCCTTCGCCCGGGTCCTGGCGTATATCACCCAGACCTTCGGCTGGTTCTATATGCTCGCGGTTGCCTTCTTTCTGGTGTTTATCGTGTCAGTGGCGCTTACCAAGTGGGGCCATATCAAGCTCGGCCCGGATCACGCCGACGCCCAGTACAGCTTTCCCACCTGGTTCGCGATGCTGTTCTCGGCGGGTTACGGTATTGCGCTGCTGTTTTTCGGTGTCGCCGAGCCGGTGCTGCACTATGCGGCGCCGCCCGATGGCGCGGCGCAGACGGTCGATTCCGCCAAGCAGGCGATGCAGATTGCCTTCTTCCACTGGGGTTTCCACATCTGGGCCATTTACGGTCTGGTCGGCCTGGTGTTGGCCTATTTCGCCTTTCGTCACGGTTTGCCCTTGTCGATCCGCTCGGCACTCTATCCGCTGATTGGCGATCGTATCTATGGTCCTATTGGCCATACGGTGGATGTCTTTGCGATTTTGGGGACCATGTTTGGTATCGCGACGACCCTCGGGCTATCGGTGGCACAAATCAATGCGGGCATGCACTACCTGTGGCCGAGCATACCGGTGAACGTCACCGTTCAGATCATTTCCATCGCCGCGATTACCGGGCTGGCAATCATCTCGGTGGTGGCCGGCCTGGACAAGGGGGTCAAGCGCCTGTCGATCGTCAACATGGTGCTCGCTGTGTTGCTGATGAGCTTTGTATTCATTGTCGGCCCGACCATTCATATCCTCGAAAGCTTTCTGCAGAACACCGGCAGTTACCTGAACAATATCGTTGAGCGCACCTTTGATCTGCAAGCCTATTCACGCTCCGACTGGATTGGTAACTGGACCCTGTTCATCTTTGGTTGGACCATTGCCTGGGCGCCCTTTGTCGGCTTGTTTATTGCAAAAATCAGCCGCGGGCGCACCATTCGGGAGTTTGTGGTTGGGGTCATGTTGGTACCCTCTCTGTTCACTTTCCTGTGGTTCTCCATTTTTGGGGATACCGCCCTGCACCTCATCATGAACGAGGGTTACACCGCCTTGATCGGTGAGGTCCAAGCCGATCATGCGATTGCGCTATTCCGCTTGTACGAAGTGTTGCCACTCTCGGCCATTGTGTCGTTTATCACCGTGATTCTGATCATTACCTTTTTCGTCACCTCGTCGGATTCGGGCTCATTGGTGATTGACTCTCTGGCCTCGGGTGGCTCCATGAATACCCCGGCCTGGCAGCGGGTGTTCTGGGCTTCAGCGGAAGGGCTGGTGGCTTCGGTACTGCTTCTGGCCGGGGGCCTGAGCGCGCTCCAGACCATGACCATCGCCAGCGCCCTGCCGTTCTCTATCATCATGATGATTGCTGCACTGGGGCTGTGGCGGGCGTTGGTGATCGAGGGTCATCATGACCGCAGTCTGAGACAGGATCTGCAATCCAGTCGCTCGTCGATCACCGGGGGTGCCAGCGTCTGGCGTCGACGCCTGGCGGGGTTGATGCGCTTCCCTGAACGGGAAGAAATAGAAAACTTTATGGCGACGACGGTGCACTCCGCGATGCAGCGGGTGCAGGAAGAGCTGGAGCGTCAGAATTGGGACGCCAGTGTCATGGTCGATGAGGGGCATTCGAGGGTCTACCTCGAGGTCAAACGCAACGATCAGATCGACTTCGTATACGAAATCCGTTTGGTCGAGCGCAAACTGCCGGAGTTTGCGTTTCCGGAAATCGATCACAAGTCCGACAGCGATCGGCTCTACTACAAAGCCGAAGTGTTCTTGCGCCTGGGTGGCCAGTCCTACGACATCTATGGTTTTGAAGAGCAGGATATCATCAGCGACATTCTCGATTCGTTTGAGAAGTATCTGAACTTCCTGAGTGTATCGCCCGGCAGCCTGCCCTGGAACATGGAGGAGCACGACGAAATGTTGCAGGACGATCCGACTGAGGATGTGCTGGAGAATAATCCGGACGCAGACGCGAAACAGTAGGGGGCAGCATGAAGCATAACGGCAATCGGGTAGCGCTGGCGTTGGCGGCACTTGCCGTGGTGCCGGGGTTGTCGGCTCAAGAGGTTGCGCAGTCCACCGAGCTGGAGCAGTTGCGCGAACGGGTGATCGAGTTGGAGGCCCAGACCGACGACATGTTACAGGCCGCCGTGGCGGGCAGTGAGCGGGTCGCGGATCAGGCCGTTGCCGCTCATGAGCCGGACGTCCGTATCGGTGGTGCATTGCGGTATAACTTCATCCACCGGGATTTTGTCAACGCGTCCGAGTCGAAATACGGCGAGAGCGGCTTTGACGTGTTTCGACTCAATGTGGATGGTGAGGTTGACGGTATCATCATCTCCGCCGAATACCGGTTCTACTCCTACATGCACACCCTTAAACACGGCTGGTTGGGGTATGAATTTGAGGACGGTAGTCTGGTGCAGTTTGGTGTCAACCAGGTGCCTTTTGGGCTCCTGCCCTATGCCGCGCACAATGCCTGGTTTGGTGTGCCTTACTATCTGGGCTTTGCCGACGATTACGATATGGGCATCAAGTACCAGCGCGAGGACGGCCCCTGGTCCCTGCATCTGGCATTTTACAAAAACGAAGAGCTGAACGATCCGGGCAACCTCAACCGCTACTCGTTTGACCCTGCGGTTGTGCCCGATGATGACCAGTACAACGAGCAGGTCAATCAGTTCAATGCGCGGGTGGCCTACAACTTTGGGCGGGGCAGCGGCTGTGAGACCGAGCTGGGCGGGTCCGCCCAGGTGGCGCAACTGTACAACAGCGCCACCGATCGCAGCGGCGATCACTGGGCGGCGGCGGCTCATGTCGATACGCGCTGTGGACGCTGGAGTTTTCAGCTACAGGGCCTGACCTATGACTATACGCCCCGCAACCCCGAGGGCGTGTCCGAGGACACTATTACCCTGGGTGCTTTTGCCGGCGCCTACGCCATCGACAGCCAGGCGGATGTGATTGTCGCCAACGTCGCGTACAATTTTGATTCACCTTGGGAGCGAATCGATCAAATTACCTGTTACAACGACTATTCGCACATGACCAAAAGCACCGAGGGTGCGCTTGACTCGCGTATCAATACCACGGGTTGTGCCATAGGCAGTGGGGCAATCTTTACCTATGTGGATCATATCTATGCCAACAACATGGCCTATTTTGGCAATGGCTCCCTGGCTGGCGGCGGCGAAGATCGCTGGCACAGCCGTTTGAATGTCAATATCGGTTTTTATTGGTGACACTATGCAGAACCTGATGAAAAAACTGTTGCTGACGGCGTTGGCCTGTACGGCTGCCGGCGGCGCCTGGGCGCAGGAGCAGCTCAATGTAGTGTCCTGGGATGGCGCTTATGTGCGCAGTCAGATTCTCGGGTTTATCCGCCCCTATGAGGATCAAACCGGGGTTCGTGTCAACGTCATTCAGTACAGCGGCGGTATTGATGAGATCCGCCGCCAGGTGCGTGCCTGGAATGTCCAGTGGGACGTGGTTGATCTGGAGTTGTTCGATGCCATTCGCGCCTGCAACGAAGGACTGCTCGAAGAGATTGATGCCGAGCAGTTGCCGCCCGCCCCCGATGGCACACCGGCGACCGAAGACTTTCTCAGCGCCGGTTTGATGCGCTGTGGTGTGGGCAACGTGGTGGGTTCGACGGTGGTGACCTACAACACCGAGATGCTCGAGCGCACGCCCGAATCGATAAAGGATTTTTTTGACGTGTCAAAATTTCCCGGCCGGCGCGGCCTGCGTCGCTCACCCCAGGGCAACCTGGAGTGGGCTCTGGTCGCCGACGGGGTCCCCCGGGAGCGGGTCTATGAGGTGTTGGACACTGACGAGGGACTCGATCGCGCCTTTGCGGTCCTGACCCGGCTCAAGCCTTACGTCGAGTGGTGGCGCACCGGCGAAGACGCCATCCGCCTGCTCGAAACCGGTGAGGTGAGTATGTCCGCTGTCTACTCCGGGCGCGTGCCCGATGCCGTCGAGCGGGGTGAGCCACTGGAAATCTTGTGGGATCACCAGGTCTGGTTTTTCGATGTCTGGGCGTTGCCCAAAAATGGCCGCAATACCGAGCGGGCGCTGGACTTCCTGCACCATGCGACCTCCACGGAAAGCCTCGCCCGCCAGGCCAACCTGATTCCCTACGGGCCCTCTCGGCGCTCATCTCTGCCCCTCGTCAACGAGAGTATGCGCGCCCAGTTGCCCACCGCCGAAGCCAATATGCGCAGCGCCATAGAGCTCGATGCCCATTGGTGGTCAGAGAACCTGGACCGGATTGAACGCCGCTTTGAGCGTTGGCTGGAGCGCCCGGTACAGGTGCCTCGGCGGATGCCGCGATGAGTCCGGTCGCGCGCGCCTGGGCGGGGTTCTTCGGCTGGCTGGCACTGGTTTTTTTTGCCGCGGCCGTGGGCGGTGGTGCCTCGGTGGACGCCGGCAGTTTCTACCTCGACCTGAACCGCCCCGGTTGGGCACCACCGCCCTGGCTGTTCGGGCCGGTTTGGACCCTGCTCTATATCATGATGGCGTTTGCCGCCTGGATGGTGTGGCGCGAAAAAGGCTTTTCCGGTGCGCCCCTGGCGCTGGGCCTGTTTGTGCTTCAGCTGGGCTTCAATGCCCTCTGGACCTGGCTGTTCTTCGTCTGGCAATGGGGTTTCGGCGCCTTTATTGAAATCCTGCTGTTGTGGTTGTTGCTGGTTGCAACGACGAGCGCGTTTGCGCGGATCAAGCCGGTTGCCGGACTCTTGTTGTTGCCCTACCTGGCCTGGGTGAGTTTTGCCTGCGCGCTCACCTGGGCCATCTGGCAGCGGAACCCCGGGGTGTTGGGCTAAACCGGGGGCGCGCTGCCGCTATTCGTTGAGCGTGACGATGCTGATGATCGCGTCGGTCTCGCTGAGCGTCAGTCTCGTCGCGCGAGCGGGGTTGAGGTGGGTTTTCTCTTGCGCCAGAATGCCGAGCGCCGTTTCGCCACAGGCGGCAGCGGCCAACTGCAATTGCTCAAAGTTGAACGTGCCTGGCGAGAGCCCATACTCGTCCAGGCGACGATAAGTCAATTCCGGACCGCCGGCCGTAAACAGCTCATCGACCACCGGGCGCAATTCCCGGCGCAGCGCCACCTGCGCCAGTATGTGGCTCAGCAGCAAAGGGCCGATGATCACTTCACCCAGGCGTTGTCCCATAAGCCGCTCGTTGTTCGGATCGGAAAGTTCGATCAGCAACTGTTTCTGCGCCGGGTCATTGCGCAGGCGCTGCTCAAGCAACAGATAAGCGACCATTGAACGCGCATCGGCCTCTTCACCCGAGCCCAGTCGTTCGCTGCTCATCAGCATGATGCTGTCGAAGGGGGCGAGATCAATCTGTTCCAACTGGTGCGCGTTGGTAACATCCGCTTGCAGGTGTTCGCAGGTTACGCCCGGCCAGCTACAGGACGAATCCTCGAGGTATTGGACGCGCTCGGCAATCGACCGTGTCGAAACGACAGTCACCTCATAGCGATCGACCGCGTAGGTGGACAGCTCGGCGAGCAGCGTGGGTATCTTGCGGCTCCAGCCCAATACCAGCAAGCGTTTGTGTTGCGAAGCGCCGGGGCTGATCCTGCGCCCCGGCGCGGTGGGTGCCGCCGGTTTGCCGGTCGGGCTGCGCTGGGCGGCTTGATCGTAGCTGGCGGCGAGCATGACCAGTGCATCATCGTTCTCCATGCGAAAGCCGGGTTCGGGGTTGAGTATGGCTTGCGGATCATTGCCGCGACCGCGCACCACGCCACAAAAAATGCCCTCTTGCAGTTCAGCGCGCAGTTGTTCGGCGGTCATACCGTCAAACGCGACATCCCGAAAGATGTAGAAACTCTGGCCGATGTCGTGACTGAGCAGCTCCGCATACACGCCCGACAGCCCGGGATGGCGAAGGGTCTGCACCATCAGCCGACTGATAAAAGCATCGCCGGGTACCACTTCAACGGGCCCCTGATAAGCGCGTTGCGCGATGGCAACGTGTTGGGGTTCCTGCAATTCGGCCACCACAAACGGATGACGTTTGCCCAGGCGTTTGGCTTCGGCGTCGAGCGACAGCAGTGTTTTGATGGTTTCAATGTCGGATGAAACGTGATTGGTTTGGGAAAAGCTGTGGCCCGGAACAATCACGGCGGCCGCGTCCAGACAGGCGGCACGGTGCAGGTGGTCATGGTTGAGGGCCGATCCGGATCGTAAAATGGTGTGCCGACGGTGTTGGCGTAAACCGGTGTCTGTGCGCAGCAGCTCGTGGTGAGTGCTGTCGAGTTCTTCGGCAAGAATCACCAGGTTGAGTTGTTCGCGTGCCCCCAGTCGGCGCAGCAGGCGTTTGACCCGGCCTTCCGCGAGCCACAGCTCACGGGCAATGGTCTGGGTCCGGTTGGTCCAACCCAATATGACGATATGATGTTTGAGACTGACGGGGGTGAGACCGCGCTCGAGCAGGCGCATCTGGGAGAACAGCCACTGGGTCATGATCGCGATCAGTGAGCCCATAAACAGCACATAGCCACTGACGGTGAGGAAGGTGGAGATCACGCGTGGGCCAAAACCCTCATCGTCACCCAGGTAGCCGGGGTCGGTCAGGCGCAGAAACGCCCACCAGATACTGTCCAGCAACGTCTGTTCGGCGTCGAAAACGCGCAACAGAAGACCGCCAGTGGCCGAGATCAAGCCGATGAATGCGACCATCAACAGCAACTGATAATGAGGCCCCCGGGTGAAAAAACGTTCCAGCAGATAGCGCAAGCGGTTAAAGAGGTTTCCTGGCATGTGATTCCTGAAGATTCCGGACCGAGCGTTTACGTCGCCGGTGGCTGAGTGTTTAAATGGTCCTTACCGCGGGTCGATGTTCGCCCGGCGGCCAGGTAGAGGCTTGCTCCTATTATGATTCATATTTCAGCACGTGCCAGTATTCCTGAACAGGAGTTGGAATGGCAGTTTATTCGTTCCGGCGGCGCCGGGGGGCAGAATGTCAACAAAGTCTCCACGGCGGCGCAGCTGATTTTTGATATTCGGGCCTCCAGTCTGCCGGAGGCCTATAAACAGCGGTTGCTCAAACGCAGCGACCACCGGATCACCCCCGGTGGCAAAATCGTCATCAAATGCCAGGAAACCCGCAGCCAGCTCACCAACCGTGAGCGCGCCCTGGAGCAGTTCATCGCGCTGGTACGCAGCGCCGGCATCACACCCAAAAAACGTATCCCCACCCGCCCGACCCTGGGCGCCAAGCGCCGCCGCCTGGAAGGCAAGAAAAAGCGTGGCTCCATCAAGTCCGCGCGCGGCAAAGTGGACCTCGACTGACCCGAATCAATAGGGCCAGTCGCGGTTCCTGGCATCGGCCCTCGATATGTCATACAATTAAACCGATCCCCTGTTGGCGCCCTTGCGGTGCCTGCCCATTTTAATAACGCCAGGGCTCGCGAGCTGGATGCTCGAGTGTTGTCAGCGATCGAGCCCGAAAAGGGACCTGTTTATGGCTTTCTCCACGATCCAGGGCGCGGCCTGCGTGTTGCTGGCTGTCTTGTTAGTACTTCCCCTCGCCGCCAGCGCAGACGATCTTGACGCTTTGGTGCGCCAATACGCCGACACCCCAGCGACCTCTCTGATGCAAATCTCCCCCAGCGGCGAGCTGATCGCATTTCGGCGGGTGGATGAAGATCAGGACCTGATACTGGTGTACTCACTGACCCGCCAGGCGGTGGTGTCCGGCGCCGATGTCAGTGCGATTGAGGTGTCGCGCCTGCGTTTTACGGGAGATGACCAACTGTTATTTTCTGCCTATGAATATAAACGGCTGCGCCGATTTCGAGGCGAGCTACCCTTCAGCAGCGTCTACTCGTTGTCGGTTGCCTCGGGTGAGGTTGAGCAGCTTTTGGTGTCGGGGGAGCGCACCTCCGGATCGAATCGAATATTGCCCTTGCCGACGATGCAAAACAGTATTGCGGGGGTCTCTTCCGATGGCGAGCAGGTGTTTCTAGAAGCCAGGATTGGTCAGATCAACAACTGGCGTAGAAACCAGATGGCGCTACTGGCGTTTGATATCGGCGAGGATCGCGGGAGTCGTGGATCGCGGATCGCGGCTCAGGGGCGCTTAGTGACTCGTCAGTATTTCCTCGATTCCGAGGCACAGGTGCTGGCTCGTGAGGATGTGGGTTACCGGCGTTCATCACACCGCATTTCAGTGCCCGAAGGCGACCGTTGGCGAACGGTATACGAGAGTGAGGACTTGGGGTCTTTTCGGGGCACTCAGGGCGTCATGCCCGGCCACGAACAGCTCCTCGCGTTGGTGGTCGATGCTGAAAGCGGGCAACGCCAACCCATGGCCCTGTCGCTGGCTAATGGAGAGTGGTCGGCACTAAACCATGCCCAGCCGGATCGGAGTATCAGCCGGACAATTACGGATATCAATCGGGTTGTTCAGGGGCTTATCTACGCGGGGTTTGCGCCGTCTTACGCGATTTTTGAGGCCGACATCAATCGCCGGGTTGCCGCAATTGTTGAGGCCTTCGATGGCCACCATGTGAATGTCAGAGGATGGTCTGACAGCGGTGACCAGGTGTTGGTTGAGGTGTCCGGCCCGGAAACGGCGGGCGACTTTTACCTGTCTGAACCGGGCGAGCCCCTACAGCGTCTGGCCCAGGCGCGCCCGGCATTGGGGGGCGACGACATCCACCCGGTGGTTGCCATCGAATACCCGGGAGAGGAAGGACTCATGATTCCCGCGCTGCTGACGGTCCCGAGAGCTCACGCCGCTAACCCGGAGAGCTTGCCGTTGGTTGTGTTGCCGCATGGGTCGCTCGATCGCCACAATGCTTTGGCCTACGATCCCTACCGGCAAACGCTGGCGGCACGGGGCTATATGGTGTTGCAGCCCCAGTATCGCGGGACCGCCGGTTTCGGCGCGGCGCTCTACGACGCGGGAAAGGGCCAGTGGGGGCAAAAAGTTCAAACCGATCTGGCGCAGGGCGTTGCGTATTTGTCTGAGGCGGGCATGATTGATCGCGAGCGGGTCTGCATTATGGGGCTGGACCTGGGCGGGTACCTCGCCTTGGCGGGAGCCGCCTTTACGTCCGGCGTCTATCAATGTGTGGTCTCGGTCAACGGGTTTGGGGACCTGCAGGCTTACCTTGAACGTCAGGCGGACTTGTATGGGGAGGACAGCGCCCGGGTACAACGGTTGATGGCTCTGACCGGTGCTGCCGACGCGGGCGACGAGCATTTGCTTCAACAGTCTCCGGTCACCTTGGGAGGCGCGGTAGACGCCGATGTGCTGTTGCTTTACTACAAAACGTTTGACGAAGCGGCAAAGGCCACCGAAGCGCTGAGAACGCAATGGTCAGAGCACGAGGTGAAGGTCAGCGTAGACGGGGTGGGTGAATCGGAACATCAACTGTCGAGTAGATCCAGGCGTATGGGTGTTTTGCGGAGTACGCTGGCATTTTTGGATGTCCAAATTGGACCCGAGCGGCAGATCGACGCGGAAGATCCTTAAGAGCGCTGCCTATCTACGCCTATCGGCCCCCCAGCCTGTTGGAGTGTTTTGATGACGCCCTTTGTTATTCGACGTTATCTGGTGTTGTTTCTGTGTGTACTGCCGTTTCCGGCTCAGGCCGAAGAAACCCCCTGGCAAGACGCCTTCTCGGCTGATGCCGAACAGCTGACGCGCCTGCGCTCGGTGATTATCGCCCATCAGGGGGAGCCGGTGTTCGAGCGCGTATTCAGGGGGCCGGGGTTAAGCGATCCCGTCAATATCAAATCGTTGTCTAAAACGGTGTTGGCGGCCCTGGTGGGGGCGGCCATTGATCGGGGGCTGATCGACAGTGTCGATCAACCCGTGGTGGACCTGTTGGGTGACCGGGTGCCGGACAATGCCACCGAGGGCGTCGAACAGATCACCGTCGGACACCTGTTGTCGCTCCAGGCCGGATTGGAGCGTACCTCCGGCCGCAACTACGGGCGCTGGGTGGTCAGTGACAACTGGGTGGAGCACATTTTGACCCGGCCCTTTGTGGATGAGCCGGGCGGACGCATGCTCTATTCCTCCGGCAGCACCCACCTGTTGTCGGCGGTCCTGACCGAGGCCAGCGGCAAAAGCACCCTGGCGCTGGCGCGGGAGTGGCTGGGCGAGCCACTGAATATCGCGATCCCCGCCTGGCCCCAAGACCCGCAAGGCATCTACTTTGGCGGCAACGACATGCGGCTCTCGCCCCGGGCATTGCTGGTTTTTGGGGAAATGGTCCGCCGGCAAGGCCGTCACGGCGAGCGTCAGGTGTTGTCCGCCGACTGGGTGGCAGAATCCTGGCAGGGCAGGGGCCGTTCGGCCTTTACCGGCGACCCCTATGGTTATGGGTGGTTTGCGCTGGAGTTGGCAGGAGAGCGGGCCTACTACGGCCGTGGCTTTGGCGGCCAGGTGTTGTATGTGTTGCCGGATCTGGGGGTGACCGCCGTATTCACCGCCGATCCCGAGCCGCCGTCACCGGGTTCGCGCTATCTGCGCCAGATCCATGGCCTGCTAGCCAGCCATGTGATTCCGGCGCTGCGCGCCGATTAGTTCTCCAGCAATTCGATCAGGCGCCGACCGATCTCGGCATTATCCACAAAGCCCGCGAAGCGCTCCCGGTGTGCGCCGTAGGCCAGAATGGGCACATCCACGGCGGTGTGCCCGCCGCTGGTCCAGCCGGTGTGGGAGCGGCGGTTGATCAGGTCCTTGATGGCATCGGCCAGGGGGTCCTGGCCCGCGGCGCGGGCGCGATACAGGGCGGCCTTCTCCTCGTCTTCCAGGGTCAGGCCGGTATTGTCCAGCCAGGTCTGCTCCCAGGTCTCGCTCTCGCGCAGCAGCCGGCTGAGTACGCCTGCCGAATGCTTCACGTTCCGGATCACGTCCGGCAGCCATTGGTACTCGTTGTTGGCGCCCACTGACAGACCGCCGGTTTCATGGTCGCCGGTAATCACCAGCAGCGTATTGGGGTTGTTGCGGATGAAGGCCTTGGCCACCCGCGCCGCCTCGGCAAAGTCGTGCATTTCCGCCAGGGTGCAGGCGATGTCGTTGGCGTGGCTGCACCAGTCGATCTGACTGCCTTCGATCATCATCACAAAGCCCTGTTCATGACCGTCGACGAGCGCCAGGGCCCTTTCGGTCATACGTGCCAGTACGCGTGCTTCCGGGTTGTCCAGGGCGTGGGGCAGGCCGGAGTCAGCCAGCAAGGCCAGGGCCGGGGCCCGGGACAAGGCCTCCAGCGCTACCAGGTTGTCGGCATAGGTGTATCCCTCGGCTTGCAGCGCTTCCACCAGATTGCGATCCTCGCGGACCATGTTGCGCTTGCCGCCGCCGAAAATCACATCGACGGGCAGGGCATCGCTCATGGTGTTGTCCATCAGGTGGTCGGCGATTGCACCGTAGGCATGGCGTGAGCGGTGGTGGGCAAAGAACGAGGCTGGCGTGGCGTGGTACACCTGCGAGGTTGCCACGACGCCGGTCAGCATGCCCCGGGCCTTGGCGGCGTGGAACAGGGTTCGTAAGGGTTCACCGTCGCAGTCCACGGCGATAGCCTGGTTGCAGGTCTTGTGACCGGTGGCCAGTGCTGTGGCACTGGCGCCCGAATCGGTGACCACCGTATCGTCGTGGGGTTGTGTGCTCGACATGCCTACCACCAGGCGATCCAGAATGGTGGGCGGTGCCTCGTAGGCGGGTCCCTGATGCTGATAGTGGCGGTAGGCGGTCAGGTGGGCCGGACCCATACCGTCGCCGATCATCACGATGATGTTGGGCGCTTCGGCAAAACTGGGGCCGGCAACCAGCGCAAGTGCGGCAAGGGTCAATCGAAGACGACGCATTTGTTATTCTCCCTGAGGCCAATTGGCACGAGATTGCTCTTGTTTGTGGAACAGGGTACCTTTAAAAGCATCATGAATACAGCCATCCCCAAAGGGCGTGTCCCGTACACGTCCTTACACGCTATGGACGCTCTGCAGTGGCCAGAATGGACCCGGCGCGCCTCTTACACCGCGATTGCGGTGATGGCGGGGCTGCTCTACGGCCTTTCGGTGGCCGTCAGCCTGGCGCTCGCCAACGTTTCGCTCAGTGTCAGCACCATCTGGCTGGCGAGCGGCGTAGGCCTGGCGGCGGTGTTGATCTGGGGTTACTGGTTACTGCCGGTGCTGCTGCCGGTACACATCATGGTTGCCGTGGCCATGGGCAGTGTCGGCCTGCTCAATCAGGCCGTGATGGCACTGGTGGCGGTCACCGAAATGGCCGTTGCGGCGCGTCTGCTGCAGGGCGCGGCGATGCGCCGACCACTGGTGTTTGATTTGCGCGGTACCGCCTGTTTTGCCCTGATCTGTCTGTTGCTGGTCCCCCTGTGTGGCGCCCTGGTGGCTACCGGCTGGCTGTGGTTGCGCGGCGTCATCGAGGCGCCCGACGTGCCGGTGATTGTGCACAACTGGTGGTTGAGTGTGGTACTGGGCATTTTGGTGGTGGTGCCGCTGATTAATCACTGGCTGGTTCACGGAGCCCCGCGTTTCCATAGCCGGCGGCGGGATGCCTTTTGGGTACTGCTGGCGCTGATGGTACCCAGTGGCCTGATTGTCGCGTATCAGTTGAGCGCTGGCAGCCCGGTGCAGGCGCTTTTCTACGGCGCCTTGCCCGCTCTGCTGTGGGCGGCCGTGTTCCTGCGTGAAACCGGGGCGGCAACGGCGCTGGCATTGTTGGCTGCTGCTGCGCTGGGGGTCAACCACGGCTTCCCGGAGCTGGCGATGCCTATCTGGGGTGTGGGTGCTCACCTCGCCGCTTTTGGCTTGATGGCTCACGTCATTGCCAGTAGCCAGCACCCGAGTCCAATCCCGCTGGCTGACCGATAACAACGCACGCCCTCTTGAATTGCGATGAAAAGTCCCTCAAACTTGGCCTGATTGAATTATCAGATAAATAAGTTTAATTTACATTTGTTGATAGTCTAAAGGACTATTTTGCCTCGGGGTTGTGGCACAATCGTCCGATAATGCGAGCGGCGCGCGACGCGCGCGACTTCCAATAAGCGATAACCGGAATTATCCACCATGCCTGCACGCCATGATTTGGGACGCCAGTGGCGGTCCTCGATGTTGTCACCACTTTTACCCTTGTTGGCCGCTCTGCTCTTGACGGCCTGCAGCGACAAGCCTCGAGAGGCGTCCGAGACGCCAGACGCTCAGCCGCGCACCGAGCTCGATTTTGACGCCGAGGTCAAAACACTGAGCGCCGAAGAGGCCCGGCGCACCGCCGACCGTATTCGCCAACAAGCCAACCTGGCTCCGGCCGAGGGTCTGGAAATTTCCCTGTGGGCCTCTGAACAGCTGTTGAAAGACCCGGTCGCCATCAATATCGATTACCAGGGGCGGCTGTGGGCGGCCATTACCCACCGCAGCAACAATTCCGAGTTCGATATCCGTGGGCGTTCCGAATGGATGGATGCTTCCCAGGGCTTTGAGTCCGTCGAAGATCGGCGCGACTTCCTGCGTGCGGCGTTGGCGCCGGAGCGCAGTGATGACAACCCCTGGCTGCCCGATCGCAATGAGGACGGCGTGCGTGACTGGCGTGATCTTGCCGTGGTGCAGGAAGAAGTTCTGCTGATAGAAGACACCCATGGTGATGGTCTGGCGGACCGGTCCAGCGTGTTTATCCGGGCTTTCGACAATGAAATCACCGATGTTCTCGGCGGCATTTTCTACCATAACCAGCGCGATGAGCTGCATCTGTCCGTGGCCCCGGATCACTGGCGGGTCAAGGACACCACCGGCGATGGCAAGGCCGATACCAAGGAATCCCTGAGTCACGGCTTCGGTGTCCATATCGGCTTCAGTGGCCACGGCATGTCCGGCACCACCTTGGGCCCTGATGGCCGCATCTATTACGGGATCGGCGACATCGGCGCCAATATCGTCGACGATCAGGGGAATAATCACTACTACCCCAATGAAGGGGTGATTGCCCGGAGCGAGCCTGACGGCAGCAACTTCGAAATCTTTGCGGCTGGTCTGCGCAACACGCACGAATTCACCTTCGATCAGTACGGCAACCTGATCAGTGTCGACAATGACGGCGATCATGAAGAAGAGCACGAGCGCGTGGTGTACCTGGTGGATGGTTCCGATACCGGCTGGCGCATCAACTGGCAGTTCGGCAAATACACCGATCCCAAAAACAACACCTACAAGGTATTGATGGAAGAGGGCTACTACAAGACCGCCTTCGATGGTCAAGCGGCGCATTTGTTGCCGCCGATAGCCGCCTACCACAGCGGCCCGGCAGGCATGACCTTCAACCCGGGCACGGCGCTGGGGGAGGAATGGCGCAACCACTTTTTCGTCGCCGAGTTTGTCGGCACGCCGACCCGCTCGGGCATTAACGCCTTTACTCTGGAGCCCAGAGGGGCGTCCTTCGCGCTGGCCTCGGACCGCAATGTCATGCGCGGTATTCAGGTGACCGGTATGGACTTTGGTCCAGACGGGGCGCTCTACTTCGCCGATTGGATCGACGGCTGGCACCGCAACCAGCGCGGTCGGGTCTGGAAGCTCGACATCGAGCTGGATGCCGATGCCCTGCGCCGGGAAACCCAGCAACTATTGGCCGCAGACTTTGATCCCAACACTGTCGGTGAGCTGGCCGAGCTATTAGCCCACCCGGACATGCGCGTGCGCAGCAAGGCCCAGTTTGAACTGGTGGAGCGCCGTGCGGGCGATACCCTGCTGCAGGTCGCCCAGACCCACGCCGACCAGTTGGCGCGCATCCACGGCCTTTGGGGTCTCGGGCAACTGGCGCGGGCGGACCAGTCGCAGGCCGCTGTTTTTGAGGCTTTTCTGACCGACGAAGACCCTGAAATCCGCGCCCAGGCCGCCCGCCTGTTGGGCGACGTGCGCTATGCCCCGGCGCTGCCCGCCCTGAGCGAGCGTGCGCTCGACGACAACGCCCGAGTGCGCTTTTTTGCCGTTGAGGCTCTGGGCCGGATCGGTGATGAAGCCGGCCTGGAGGCGGTGCTGGCGATGCTTGAACACAATGATGATGAAGACGTCTATTTGCGTCACGGTGGCGCCATTGCACTCGAGCGCATCGGTGCCGTAGAGCGCATCGCAGCGCTGGCCGAGCACGACTCGCGCGCCCTGCGCATTGCGGCGGTGGTGGCGCTCAGGCGCCTGGGTGACCCCGCCATTGCCCGTTTCCTGGACGATGACGACGAGTTTGTCGTGACCAACGCCGCCCGGGGCATTAACGACGATCTGTTGATCGAAGCCGCCGTGCCGGCGCTGGCGGCCATGCTGGATCAGGACCGTTTCACTAACGAGGCGCTGCTACGCAGGGCCATCAACGCCGCCGTTTACAGCGGCACCCGCGAGGATGCCGAGCGGCTGGTGCGCACCGCCCGCAACGCCCGCATTGATGCGGCGCTGCGCGGTGAGGCGCTCAACGCGCTGGCGACCTGGCCCGAAACATCTATTTACGACCGGGTCAGCGGCTGGCAGCGGGGCGCGGTCAGCAATGACCTTGCCGATGCTCAGGACAGTCTGGGGGCTCACTACCAAACCCTGCTGCAGGACCCCGATCACCCGGTGCGCACCGCCGTGGTCAACGCCCTGAGTGGACTGGGATTTGAGGGCGCTCTGCCCGCGATTGACCAGTTGCTCGACCACGACCCGGCGGAGGCCGTGCGTGTGGCGGCTCTGGATGCCCTGGTCAGTCTCGGTCACGGGGACATGCGCGACGCGGTGTTTCGCGCGCTCAACGATCAAAGCCAGGCCGTGCGCTCCCGGGCCTTGGCCATGGTGCCCAACCTGGACGTGCCGGTAGAGGATGTGGTCGCGATGCACGCGCTGGTGATCGAGAATGCCAGCGTGGCTGAACAGCAGACCGCGCTGGCATCCCTGGCCACGATCGATGCCGAGCCGGCCCACGCCTTGTTGCGCGAGCGCTTGAGATTGTTGATCGCGGGCGAAATCATTCCCGACGTACAGCTGGATCTGGTGTTGGCGGCCGAGGCAGTGGACGATGACAATGTCAACGAGCTGTTGGTTCGTTATCAAGCGAGCAAGGACGAGAACGATAAGCTCGACCTGTTTCGTGAGTCTCTTTACGGCGGCAATTGGGGAGCGGGGCGTTACACCTATCGCTTCAACCCTGCGGCTCAGTGCGTGCGCTGTCATGTGGTCGGAGAGCGGGGCAGTCACGTGGGCCCGGAGCTGACCTACGTCGCCGACCGCCTGAGCCGCGAGCAGTTGCTTGAAGCCATGGTCGACCCTCACGCGCGCATAGCCGCGGGGTACGGCAACATCGCGCTGACTACGACCGACGGTGAACGCGTGGAAGGATTTTTTGAAGCCGAAACGGGCTCTACCGTCACCGTGCTAGTGCAGGGCGAGAGCCGCACGGTGGCGCGCGCCGACATCGCCGAGGCGAGCTATTCGCCGTCGGGTATGCCGGCCATGGATCGGGTGCTATCCCGTGAAGATCTGCGCAATCTGGTGGAGTACCTCTCGAGCCTGAGCGAAGAAAACTGGGACTCGGGAATGCACTGATGGGCACACCCCAATGATCGATAACTAATAACAGGAGTCACACGATGAACTACCGCAAACAATTGGGCTTTGCCGCCATCGGCGCATTCGCCGCCGCGGCCCTGAATGCCTCCGCTGATCACCACAGTGACTGGGTGGATCTGTTCAACGGCAAGGATATCGACGCTTGGACCGTAAAGTTCACGGGTTACGACGTGGGCGTCAACGCACGCAATACCTTTCGTGTGGAGGACGGCATACTGAAAGTCCGCTACGACGAGTATGAAACCTTCGACAATCACTTTGGGCATATTTTCTATAAAGAGCCTTTCTCTTATTACAAGCTCGAAGTGGAATACCGCTTTGTAGGGGAGCAGGTGGCCGAGGGCCATGATTGGGCCTATCGCAACAACGGCATCCTGTTTCACGCTCAGGCCCCAGAGACCATGACCCGGGATCAGGCGTTTCCGGACAGTATCGAATACCAGATCCTCGGGGGCGACGGGGACAACGAACGCTCCACCGGCAACCTGTGTACGCCCGGTTCCAGCGTGATTATGGATGGTGTATTTCGCCCGGAGCATTGCATTGAATCCGGTGGTCCCACCCTGCACGGTGATCAGTGGGCGACGGCCAAAATCATCGTCCATGGCAGTGAGCGTATTCAGCACTTCGTCAACGGTGAGAAAGTCATGGAGTATACCCACCCCATGCTTACCGAGGACGGCAGCTTGATGGGCGGTGGCTATATTTCGCTACAGGCGGAAAGTCATCCCACCGATATTCGCGCGGTGCGGATACTCAACCTCGAGGGTTGCATGAATCCGGAATCGGACAACTACAAAGACCACTTCGTCCGTCATAACGCCGAGAGCTGTTAATCGCGTTTCTCTTCAAAAGCCCGCCGCTCTGGCGGGCTTGTCCTACATTTGTACGATAGTGACCCTCGCTCCACACGCCTACCATGGGTGGTTAAACGCGCCGAATCTTGGATCGGCCTAGTGCGAGGGCTTGCAAAATGACTTCTACTCAGACTTCTTTTCTCTGGCTGTTCCTGTGCAGCTTATTCCTGTTCGGCTGCTCTGGTTCCAGCGACGATACGCCCAGTGGCGATACCCATACGCCGCCGACGGATCAACCCTCCGACGATGACCCCAGCGACCCGGATGACCCCAGCGAACCGGACGAGCCGAGTGACCCGGACGAGCCAACGGATCCCGGCGATCCGGGTTCGCCCACTGATCCCGCGCCACCTACTGACCCGGTAACCCTGAGCGGGCAGGTGGTGAATGGCCCACTCGCCAATGCGGCGGTGCTGATCAAATCCTCCGCAGGTGATCTCTTGGCGGAAGCCGAAACCGACGGTGAGGGCCACTACCAGGTGACCCTGGAGCACGCGGGCCCATTCTGGGTTGAAGCGCAGGGCGGTCTGTTGAATGGCACTCCTTACGAGGGCGAGCTGCGCGCCCATTGCTCCAACCCGGAAGGCTGCCACGTGACACCGTTCAGTACCGTCGTCGCCGAGTTGGTCGACAATGCGCAGCTCGACGAAGTGGACGCCCGTACCGAACTGGGCAACCGCCTCGGCTGGCATGGCGATCCCTTTGTGGCTGAAGTACCCGAGGGTACGGCCTTTGATATTGAAGCCGTGCGCGCGACGCTCGCCGGGGGCACGGGTGTCGCCAATTGGGTTGAGAACTTTGTGCACTGGTTTAACGATGAAAACCTGATTGAGCCGATCGGGGTCATCATCGATACCACCGTACTCGATCCGGTGTTTGTCCCGGACAGCGACTGTACCGAGCTGAGTGTCGACAGTGAAACACCCCATTACCTGGCGGCCACGCGCGCCCAGTTGGTCGATGCCTTGACGGACCCGGACGACAAAGCCGAGGACGGTCGACTGGTCATTGGCATTACCGCCGATATCACCGTTATCGTGGACTCCCCTGACGAGGAGCTGGTCTACGAAGGCGACGACGATCTGGTGCTGATTGGCTGGACCGATGACGATACTCGCCCGACTCTCAGCGGCGGCGACCGTGGACGGATACTGATTTTTCTGACACGTGAGGCGCAGCTCACCCTGGCTGGGTTGGAGTTTCGGGACGGGTATTCCTTGAACTCGCCCCGGCGCAGCTTTCCAGACTCCTTTTATGGCGGCGCTGTGCGCAGCCGCAGCCTGGAGCCACTGATCGTTTACGACAGTGTTTTCTTCAACAACCGGACCAATAACCGCTCTGGGGTTGGCTCGGTGGCGACCGGACGCGGGGGCGCCATCTTTGCAGAAGGCCCTTTACTGGTGGCTCACTCACACTTTGAGCATGGCAACGCCCAGAACTACGGCGGCGCGCTTCACTCCGCTGAGTCCGCCAGCGTCTGCCACTCGGCGTTTCTCGACAATGAACAGAGCGCACCCGGGCACGGGCACAACACGGCCAAAAGCGGCGGCTCGGCGATCAGTGTCTGGGGGCAGGGTGGGCTCCAGGTTTACGATACGCTGTTTGAAAACAATACCGCCAGGGGTGAATACGGTGGCGCCCTGTTCAGCCGCGCGGCCCGGGTGGGTGGCCCTCACCGACCGGCAGGCGAAATTCGGGTCGGTCACTCGATATTTCGCGACAACCACTCCCTCGACGGCGCCGCGACCCTGATGAGTTCCGGGATCGTACCCGATGTTTTCGGTGGGGAAACCATTGACGGTGGCCATATCCGCATCTATGACAGCGAATTTGAAAACAATACCACCGAGAGCGGTACCATCATGCGTGCCGTGGAAGCCAATATCTACCTGTTCAACTCCCGGCTTGAAGGCAACGATGGCGATACCCCCGTGGCCATGATTGAAGCCAGCGGTGGCCAGTACCGGGGCAACAGCTTTATCGACAACGCGCAGCCGGTGATCGAAGGGCCGTTGCGCAACCTGGGGGCCAACAGTTTCGAGGGCAATCGCAATCCCTCCCTCGGGCCCGAGGGCCGTATCGCCTTCTATCACGACGGCGCTCTGCGCCTGGTTGACCCAAACGGCAGTAACCTCGAGACCGTCAAAAACGTAACCTACTTTGACGCCTCGCCGACCTGGTCGCCGGATGGTGACCAGCTCGCCTATGTGGATGGCGTTTACGGCATTGCGGATTTGTGGCGTATCGAACTGGGATCTGGCCAGGTTCATCGACTCACCAACAACCCTAATGTCATGGCCGAGTCGCCCACATGGTCGGTTCAGGATGAGATTGCCTATGTACGCAAAGTCACTAATGTGGCGCACACGCCCTTCCTGATTTACGTCACCACGCCCAGCGGCGGTGACGGCAACCAGATCAGTGGCGGTGTGGCTGCATCGGATCACGAACGTTGGCCGACCTGGTCGCCCGACGGTGAAACCCTGATGCTATCGGTGCGTGAAAATGTCGTTGATGGCCTCGAAGATGGTCCTCCGAGACTCTATACCATGAGCCGGAGCGGCGCCAACCGGGATCGCAAGGGCACGGGTTTGAACAACGCTATTGAGTCAGTGTACGCCCCCGACGCCAACGCCATTGTGTATGTGAGAGACGGCGAGCTGGTGCACCGCGCTCTGGCCACCGGCGATGAGCAGACCCTGGGCGCGGGGCGCTCGCCCAGCTGGTCACCGGACGGACGCTGGCTGGTGTTTGAGCAGGACGATAGTCTGTACCGACTCGACCTGGATGCCGACGATCCGGAACCGATTCTGATCACTGAAGGGCGCACACCGGCCTGGTCACCGTAAGGTAAGGTTTTTGCTGAAGACGGCGCCAAACAACCGGGTTTGGCGCCTGTATCATTATTCCGGGCAGGCTCGTGGCGCTCGACTATACTAAAAGTGTTTTTGTTAAAAAGTGTTAGCCGCCATGGAAACGGATATCAGTGAAAACATCAGCGAGTTTCTGCTCGCCATTCACGACGCCAGCGCCCGCCTGTCCGCCGAGGATTTTCAGCACTGGACGCTCAAGCAAGTGCGCCGTTATATCGATTTCGACTTCGCCATTTGGGGTGCCGGCGATCGCGACGACCGTGACCTGCACACGGTCACGGTACTCGATCAGACCAGTAACCTCTTCGCCACCTGGGAGCCGGTCAAGCAGGAGGATCCGTTCGCCGACCTGGTGCTTGGCAATGCGGGTCGGACCTGGACACTGAACGACGTACCCGATATCGAGAGCTCCCGTGCCTACAATGAGCACTGGCGCCTATACCGGGCTCAGCAAATGATGTCCACCATGCAAGCCGACCCCGCCACGGGGCTGCATGTGTTTGTCACCTTGGTCAGAGATAGGCCGGAGGGGGCATTTACCGAGGCCGAGATTCGCTTTAAAAACCTGATCACTAAACACCTGCTTCTTGCCGCTCACCACAACGACCGTTTCAATCTCGAGCGCGCTGCCGCCAGTGCCGCGCTGGTAGATCGGCGAGGCGTGGTCCACGCCGCATCAGGTGATTTCAAAACGCTTGCGCAGCAGACCTGGGGGCGCCCCTACTGTCAGCGCCTACCTGCTCGGGTCACCGCCGCGCTCTGGAGTAATGGCTGTTTTCAGGCGCCCTCCCTGGAGCTGCAGGCAGAGGCGGCCGGTTCCCGTCTGTTGGTGCGCGCTCGGGAGCGAGTCGCCATGCCACTGAGCGAGCGTGAACTTGAGGTCGCGTGGGCTTATGCCCGAGGCCAAAGCCACAAAGAAGTGGCCAAAGACCTGGGGGTTTCGCCCACCACGATTCGCTGCCATCTGAGTCGGGCTTACCGCAAATTGGGGGTCGGGGATAAAGGCGCGCTGGCGGTCTGGTTGAGCCAGCAGAATTAAGTAAAAGTTTGTTACCCGGGCATCCAGGTTACTGTTCGCTTCGCTATACTGAACCGACAGTCAACAAGGAGTGCCCATGACCCCGTTTCGTCCCTATTTGCTGGCGTTTGCCAGTGTCGTCTGTGTTCCATTTGCCTCGGCGGATCAGCACCGACCGCTCAGCGTGACCGTGGAGGGTGGCGCCGCGTCTTTCACCCGCAACGACGTGCGTATTCCCAACGACGGCGGCACCCGCTACGACATGCTCAATTTGACCGGCGAGGGGCCGGACCCTTACGCGCGATTGTATGTGCACTACGCTTTTAACGATCGCCATTCCCTGCGTCTTAACCTCGCGCCCTTGCAGTCCAGCGGCACTGGGGAGTTTGCAGAATCCGTGGACTTTGTCGATAGCACCTTTGCCGCTGATACCCCGACCCGGGGCAGCTACCGCTTCAATACCTACCGACTGACCTACCGGTGGCTGTTTCATCAGAGCGAACGCTGGGACTGGGGCGTGGGCGGCGCGCTCCTGGTGCGTGACGCCAAAGTTGAACTGACACAGGGTGACCTGAACGCGCTGGATGACGACGTGGGCGTAGTGCCTCTGTTGCACCTCTACGGTGCCTACGACTTGGGCGACGGCTGGTCATTGGTACTGGATGTGGAGGGGGCGGGCGCCCCGCAAGGCCGGGCTATTGACGCTGCCTTGCAGGCCCACTATCAACTCGATCGCCACTGGTCCCTCGCCGGCGGTTACCGGATTCTCGATGGGGGAGCGGACAATGACAGTCTGTACACCTTTGCCCGCGTGCACTATGCGCACCTGGCTGTTGGGTACCGCTTCTGATGGCCGTCGTGCGGTGGTTGGCACCCCTCGCACTCGGACTCACAAGTTTTGCCGTCCAAGCCGATGAATTGCACTTGGGGGTGGGAATCTGGAAAGAGGATGTCGATGGCGTCCGCTTGGCCTACCGCAGCAGCGCCTATGACGCGGTGACGCTGCCCAATTGGTTGGGCTCTCCACGCCTGTACGCGGAGTACTCCGTCAGCCGGCCGCGCATCAGACCTGTGGACGACGAGCGCGATGCCCTCTGGGTGTACGGTATCAGCCCGGTACTCCAGTGGCATATCGCGGGCGAACAGCGCCCGCTCTACATCGAAGGCGGCATTGGCGCTGCCTTTGTCAGCGACACCCGTATCGGCCATCGACTGCTCTCCACCCACTTTCAGTTCGAGGACATTCTCCGTTTCAGTTGGCAGTTCAGTCCCGATTCAAGTGCGCGTTTCAGTCTTATGTATGTACACTACTCCAACGGCCGCATTTCTTCGCCCAATATGGGTATCAACCTCGGCCTGCTTTCACTCAGCGTTCCGCTTTAATTCAATGGGGTCAGAGTCAATTGACAGCCCCGAGCGCCAATGCTCACGTAGGTCGGATTAGGCGCAGCCGTAATCCGACAAAGCACCTCCCAGTCCCCGGCGAGACTCCCAATGTTTGAGTAGGTCGGATTAGGCGAAGCCGTAATCCGACAAAGTGCTCCCAGACGTGACGAGCCAGCGTCCCGGGTCTATAGTGCAAACCAAACACACCCAACTCAGGAGCAAACTATGACCACCCTGATCATTGGTGCCCACGGGCAGATCGGCCAGCTACTGGTAAAGGAACTGGCCGACCACCACCAAAAACCGAAGGCGATGGTGCGCAACAAACAACAGGCCGAAGCTGTCCGATCACTGGGCGCGGATCCGGTTATCGCCGACCTTGAAGCAGACTTTGCCCACGCGTTCGAGGGTTGCGACAAAGTCGTCTTCACCGCTGGTTCCGGTGCCAAAACCGGTCCGGATAAAACCATCCTGGTAGACCTGTGGGGCGCGATCAAAGCGGTGGATATCGCCAAAGCCAAGGGGATCAAACAGTTTGTGATGGTCAGCTCGCGCGGCGCCGAAGACCCGGAGGCCGGTCCGACAAAGATCAAGCACTACACCGTGTGTAAAAAACTTGCCGATGACCACCTGTTGGCCAGCGGTGTTCCTTACACCATTCTGCGTCCCGGACGACTGACCGATGACGACGCCACCGGGCGGGTACGCAGCCAGTGGCCGGACAATGCCGATGACCAGTGGATCTCCCGGGCCGACGTCGCTCTGGCCATAGAGCATTGCCTGGACTCTCCTGGCACCCTCGGTAAGGTTTACCCGTTGTTTCATGGGGAACAACCGATCAGTGCGTGTTTGGGTTGAGGGTGCGCAATAAACACACACCGGTTATCGTGAAAAGCGCCAAACGCAGGAAGGGGAGTCGTCTACTAACGCCATTTTTTTGGGCGAAGAAATTTTCGCCATCGGTGCTTTTTTACACTCTCCGGTCGGGACCAGCTGGCGTCTTTACTCTTGTAGTGAGCAATGCCGTTTCGCTCCAGCCGCAATCGCCAGAGTTGTGCGCTGGCGTCCTCTTCTTCGGGTTCGCGGGTCACCAGGAGTAGGTTGTAGTCCTGTTGTCGCTCGATCGAATGGGTCTGAATTACATCATCCGTGCCCTCATCATTCGAGTAAGCAAACATTCGATCTCGACTGACCTTGATCATCTCGCATATCGCTTCAAAGTCCAGGGTTATTGTCTCCCTGATTTCGTCGTGCTCCAGCGCCGCTTTGTCAGGGTTGAGGAGCGAACGGTAGCAGATTACTTGAGCATCGTCGCTCTTGGCAGATTGCATCGCGTTATCAGCGACGCGGCGCGACAAGCCTGAGAGATTGCGATAATCCACCCAGATCAACTGCTGAGCCACTTGTTTCCAGATATAGGGTATCTGCAAGCGAACACGCCATTGGGGCTTTCCCTTGCGCAGCCGACGCGTAATGACATTGATCATGTCTTCTCGCACCATATCACGCACCGCATACATCAGCGCGATGCCGAACAACAAGGTGATGGATAGGGTCTGACTGCCGTGGCGGGCATTGAACAGGACATAGGTGAGCAGCAGCATGATCACCAAGGTGCTTCCGGCCTTGACCAGGTTGCGCGTGTGAGCCCCCAATTCGGTGATTTTTGACCGCAGGGACGCCGGGTACTCCAGCAACCGGTTATAGAGGCTCATTCGGTTCCAGAGTGCCGTCGGTGTCCCCTGAAAATCCCGGACATAGTCGTGAGCCTTGCGGTGGGACTTTTCCTGCTGAAGAAAGTCTGTCAGGCTCTGTTTGATCTCGTCGTCGAGCGTGACGTAAGACTCCAAGGTCATGCATTCCAGAAAGAACTGCTCTGCAAACCAGGAGAAATAGATATCCATCTGGCGAAAATAGCGCTTCTGTCTTCCCTGTTGGGGTACCGTGTCGCGCAAGCGTTGTGCGAATGCCTGGCTCAGCCGCAGGGCGCGCGTAATCGACTCGGTGGGGTTGTCGGCGCTCTGCATCTGCTGCCGCAACCGACCCATGGACGCCTTGTAGCGGAACAGCCATGAGCCGTTAGTGAGCTCGAAATACGGGGACAAGAGTGCGTAGGATTCGTCGCTCTTGCTCGCCCGATCGTTGGACTGCAGCCCCATCAAACCAAAACGGTGAGAAACGGAGCCAAAGAAAAACTGATCCTCAGGCAGGGTCTTAGCGGAGAATTCCGTATCGGGTGGAATAAACAAATACAACTCAACGTTGTGCTGTCCAGGTGTCTTTACGGTACGGGTCAGCTGTAACTGATAATCACCTTTGCGCTTTAAAGAAAACACCTCTGCCTCCAGACACCAATGACTTTATTTCGGTACGTCTTTCTATGGTAGTGTAACCTATTGTCTTTATTATATTTTATGGTACATCCTAGTGCGCTGAAAGCTTTATTAGGGTTCCTGCGTGTTGTGCGCCGCATAACGTGCCATCTAGACCTATTGATTCACAACGGAATTGGCGACTTATACGATCATAAATCTTCGGATTTCTGTGTAAATAAGGTCTCTATGCCGGCCGCGTAAAGTCCTCTATACTCAGAGCCGCAGCGTAGGCTTGGCCCAGACAGCGTGTGCCCTGGGGCAGGGCAGCTGGCAATAATCACAAAAAGGAGTTCCCAATGAAATTACTCATACGCGTGTTGCCGGTCTTGCTGGCGACTGCCAGTATTGTCGGTTGTGCCACGCAAACCCCACAGATGGCCGAAGTCGAAAGCGGCATGTCCCCTGAAGAGCAGCGTGTCGCCCAACAGGCCGCGAGGGATGCCGAGCAGGAGCAGATCTCCCTGGCGCTGAAAAGGAAAATCGCCGTGGGTCGAATCTCCAATGAAACCCACTATGGCCGCAGTTTGCTGCGCACCGGTACTACCGATGAGTTGGGTAACAAAGTCACGGACATGTTTTTGCAGTCGCTCACCAACAGCGGCAATTACCTGATTTTCGAACGCCCCGATCTCGCTCTGTTGACCCGCGAGGCGGAGCTGTCGGGTCAGGAGATGAATTTGACCGGTGTCGATACCCTGGTCATCGGATCCTTGACCCAATTTGGCCGTGCCACCACGGGTGAGACCGGTTTTTGGTCTTCCACCAAACGTCAGGAAGCCACAGCAACCGTCGACTTGCGTCTGGTCGACGTCAACACCGGACGCGTCTTTGCCTCCGTCACCGGGGCGGGCTCCTCTGCAACGGAAACCGGACGCACCATGGGCTTTGGTTCTGTTGCGGGCTATGACGGCAGCTTGAACGATCAAGCCATCGCCGCGGCTGTGGTCGCGGCAGTCGACAAGATGACCGGGTTGTTCCTCGATCGACCCTGGACCGCGGATGTCCTGGCTCAGGAAGAAGATCAGATCTTCATCAGCGGCGGAGCCAGTCAGGGCGTTCGGCCGGGGATGGTGTTTGAAGTCCAGACCAAAGGGCGATCTGTCCGGTCGCCGACCACAGGCTCGACTATCACCTTGCCCGGTAACAAAGTCGCCGAGCTGGAGATCGTCGGCTTGTTTGGTGATGATCCACTGGATCAGGGTGCCTACGGACGTCTTGTGTCGGGCTCGATCGCGGATAAGAACCTTGACGAGTTGCAGGTGAGGGAGATGGGCCAATGAGAGTTTTCATTCTGGTAATCAGTTTCTTACTGCTCGCAGGCTGCGTGCAATCGCCTACGCGTACCACACAAACCGTTGATGATCGCCCGGGCCTCACCTTCAATGTTCATGACCGCGCCGCCGAGCGCTATGAATTGAGAGTGGATGGTGTCTCCTACGGTGAGGTGGGGCAGTACCTTGAAGGCGAGAACCTGCTCAAGCTGGTCGACGGAACCCATGTCATTGAGTTGGTTTCGAACGGCTCGGTCGTGTACCAACAGAGAATCTACCTGGGCGCAGGCGTCAATCGGGTCATTACAGTAGGTCCCCATGAATAAGCTGCTTCTCGTCGCGATCGCGGCGCTGTTGGCGGCCTGTTCAGCTACGCAAACCTTGTACAGTTGGGGCCCGTACGAAGAGACGCTCTTCATTCATTACCATGAACCCGGACTTCGGGAAGACGCACTGACAAAATACATTGCGTTCATTGATTCGGGGAGCGTCATCGAGCCAAAGTTGGCCCCTGGGCTTTACGCCGAGGCGGGCACCTTTATGCTGGAGCGGGGAGATATTGAAAGCGCCCTGAAGTTCTACCGGTTGGAGTATGAAGCCTGGCCGGAAAGTCGCCCGATGCTCAGTGCCCTTATCGAGAACCTGGAGAGCTCACTATGATCCGCAAAGGAATGGCCACGCTCAGTGTTATGGCCCTGCTCTGGTTGTCGGGTTGTGCGGTAAACCCCGTCGATGAAAATCGGTTGGATAACTTCCACGCGGCAAAACCGCGCTCAATCCTGATCGTTCCCGTGGTCAATGATTCGACGGACGTTCATGCCTCAACGTCCGTACTGGCGACCCTGCCATTCCGTTTGGCGGAACTTGGCTACTACGTCTATCCCGTCAACACGGTGAAAACCCTTCTGGAGTACGAGGGCTATTACGAACCGGCGGAAATTCACAACCAGCCATCCGAGCAGTTGGCTCAGCTGTTCAGGGCTGACGCCATACTCTATGTCACCATCAGGGAGTGGACATCGCGCTATGTGTTGGTGTCCACGACCACCGAAGTGGATTTTGAGTACCGCATCGTCAATGCCGATGGCGCCGAGCTCTGGTCCGCACGCAAAAAACTGCAGTACACGCCCCAAAATAACAACAATGCTGGCCATCCGCTGGCGAATCTCATTGCCGCCGCGGTGAGTGCCGCGATTGAGCGGGCATCACCCAACTACCTGCCGTTGACCCGGCAAGCGCACAATGAGGTATTTAATGGGCAGGGGATTGGGCTTCCGCCAGGGCCTTACAGCCCACGCTATGGTGAGTATTACCTGGAGAATTAGAGCGCCATCCCGTTCCTCGGGATGGCTCGCCCTTACCCATTTGAAATTTACTGCGCCGCCGCATCCCAGACACGGCCCGATGCGGTACCGTCGTCGGCGGGGTTAAAGACTTCAACCGCCATGACCAGATAGGTGGGGTCATCGCTGGCATTGAGGTTGTTCATGTCCGGAATAATCCAGCCGGTTTCGGCCCACGCCTTCACGTGATCCGCGAAGATGATCTCGTGATCTTCCCCCAGTGGCCGCTGCTCAGCGGGTTTGCTCCAGTATTGGTAAAAGGTGGATGGCCCGTTAATTGACGGCTTGTCATCCCGTACTGAGCGGT
Organism: Marinimicrobium alkaliphilum; assembly: GCF_003259155.1. Lineage (GTDB taxonomy): Bacteria > Pseudomonadota > Gammaproteobacteria > Pseudomonadales > Cellvibrionaceae > Marinimicrobium_A > Marinimicrobium_A alkaliphilum. The sequence continues at coordinate 79,982 of NZ_QGMQ01000005.1, read as the reverse complement.
AGGTGGAATACTCGATGCCATTGCTGACAAAGGTGGTTCCGTATTCAGCATTCTGACTGGGATCGTAAGTCCATCGCTGTAGGACGTAATATTCCACCAAGTGAGCCGGATCGGAGGTAGGCATGGTCTCATCGTATCCCCAGCCGTACAGGGTAATGTAGCTGGCGCCACTGTCTTCATCGAAGCGATAGCCGATCATCCGGTCCTCATCACCGTAATGCCAGCCAGGGCCGCCGACATAATTGTAGCCACCGCCCTCCCAGCTGACGCTGAATTCACCCTCTGGGCTCAGCGTCAGCGATGCTGAACCGCCGTCTTTCCAGTGCGTAAAGAAAAAATCGCCCACATGGCCGGTGGCGTGGCTTTGGGTGATGACCGTCGTCTCCGGGAACCTTTGGGTGTAGGCTTCAAACTTGTCCAGAGCGCCGGGTGCTGCTGCCTGCGCCTCATATCCAGTCGCTTCCGGGGTCTGCGGGCCCTCTGTGCAGCCTGCGAGGCTGAAGATGGCCAGCACGGCCATAGTCTTTATTGGGGAGTAATTGCTCAAACGGTTATCCTCCATCGGTGTAAGTCAGCCGGCCCTTCTCAATCAGGGAGTGGGCAATAAAATTACAGTAGTCAATGTGACTATAACAGATTGAGGCAGTTATACAAACCAAATCCAGTAATCAAGGGCCAAAGCCTGCACCCGCCGGGGCGCAAACGCCCCGGTTTTTGCTGTTGATATTCTAGAACCTGAAGCCTAGAGAAAGCGCAAGATTCTTGACCTCATGGTCAACCGCTATGCCTTCCGCCGAGACTCCCATCTCCGTCATGGTATATTCAGCGCCAATACTCACCTGAGGGCTAACGTCATACTGCAAACCTATGCCATAGTAAATATCGTTGCCGCTATCATCTGCTGTAAACACTTCGCCAGGAAACGCTGAGTCGGTTCCCCAGAATTCCACATCCCAGATCCCGACGCCGATGCGGCCATGCAGAGTGATGCCACTATCCAGCGGAAGCATCCCTTTTACCCCAAGATTAAATGCTGTAGAGCTGACCTTGTTGTTAATGGTGTCTCCAAAGCTGTCAATATAGGTATCATCCGTTTCGCCATAATTGTGATAAGCGATTTCCAAGGCTAGGTTTTGGTTAACTCGGTACGAGCCCCGAATGCCTAGTGAGAGATCGTCACCTGACGTTGACTCTGATTCTCCCATAAACGTAGTCGTCGACTTTTGATCGGCAGTACCCAGTAGAAGTTCGGCTGAAAGTTGGCCGTCGGCAGTAGCCGGCGCTGAACATACCGCAATGATCAAACCTAACGCTCTTTTTCTCATGGTTTTTCCTTTTGTTTTATATGCTTCGTAAAAAGCAACAATGATAAACAGCACTAAACGCATTCATTTGCTGAAACATAGGGAGTGTCGGCACGTGCTTTCGCAGGCTTATCGTAACGACTGATTGTTCGATTTCATTCTTTAAAATGTGATGTTAGTAAACGTGGATTTAGCAAATAGAAAGCTGCATAGAAATAAAAGCACGACATGATTCCCAGGATGATTGCTTGCGCTATATTGCCAGGTGTTGAAAGAAGAGAAAATATTCCCAATGTTGCCGCCAGGACTGATAGCGAACCAATAACCCAGCGCGACCACGAGTGCCCCAGATAGAGAAATGTGCTCAAAACTATCAGAAGAGTGGTTCTTACTATATCTTTAACTTCCGGACCAGGAATCCAGCTAAAAACTGAAAAACAAAAAAAACCAAAAATGATACCAATGATTATTCTTTTATCTCTTGTCATTTTCTATCGCCATCACATAAAAATAATAAATCCTATCCATGACGCTTCTTCGGCTCGAATGACCTGGGCGGGCTGTGTTCAGCGTTTTCGCAACCGGTCGTCACTATAAACCAAAACGTCTTGGTCGCTAAAGCAGTTGGAAGTCTACAATATTCTGCCGCGATATGCGGCGGAAAATTACCGACACCTCCGATTAGGCGAACTCATAAAGTACGACAAGTTGCGATGCGCTATCTCAATCGCTCCAGTCGTCCTTTGCGCTTGACTAAATTCTTATAATCCCACTGAATATCCTGCGCCTTTCTCAGCCATTGCCGAAGGTCACTTCTGTTTATGTCTGAACAATTATTAAAAAATACCGAGGCATCCTTGAACTTCTTCCCCAGAACGTTCAAGCCGGGCTCCTCAAAATCCGCGCCGCTCCAGAACATCAGACGGATACCAGGTTTCTGCTTACTGTATCCGACAGTGGGGTTTCCATCGAGGAACCAAACGGGGTGTGAGTGCCATATCTTACTTTCAGCGCCTGGCAGGTTGCTATCAATTTCTTTAGCCAGTATGTCACAAACGTCTTTGTGATCTGCTTCCTGTTTCTCGTTGTACTTCAGTATCTCAAGGTTCATGTCGCCCTCCTTCTGCAAAGCGGATTAAGCCCCCTCGACCGATCTATCATGCCCCGTCATTCTCGTCATAGGTGTCTTATAGCGTTTTTGAATGAGAAACGTGGGTGAGCATTACAGAAATTTCACATTTTTCAGGTCTACTCCGGGATTCCTGAAGGCTCCAGTATGTAAGCGCTTACACTGTCTCGGCTTGAACTGTGGCCATGTAAATTTTGATGGCACTTGTAAGGATTTTGATGATAATGCTGTTCTGACTCAATCTTCATTAAGCTTAATAAAAATAGACGAAATGGGAGTACGTATGACTATCGGTAAAAGGATTTTGTGGGTCGTTGGCGCATCACTCGCGTTTTTGGGTGCCTGTGGTGGCAATGACGGCGGTAATGGCGGTAATGGCGGAAGCAGTGGCCCCGGCATTGATGCCACGGCGGCGGTGCTCGACGCAACGGCCGCGCATGGCGGGGTCACGCTCAACTGGAATGATGCCAGCGCCTCGAGCTACAACCTGTTCTATACCACGGCGCCGGGTTGTGATGTCGCAAATTACACGAGCTGTCCCGACGGGACCATGGTGTCCGATGTCACCTCGCCCCATACGGTCAGCGGCCTGACCAACGGTCAAAGCTACTGGTTCTATCTTGAATCTGTAGGCAGTGGTGCCAATGCCCTCTCCAACGAGGCAGGTGCGCGGCCGGATCTCATGCTTCCCAATCGGCCAGTCATGGCCATTGCGCATGATGCCGGGGGCACGGCCTACCTGGGCGGGGAGTTCACCCGTTTCGGTGTGCGTAGTGGTAGGGGCGTGGCGCTGAGTGCGCGTACCGGGCAAGCCGGAGCCTTTCCGTTTGTGGAGGGTAGTGTTTCCGCTGTCGCGCCCGACGGCGAAGGAGGCTTTTACATTGGCGGCTGGTTTACCGCGGTCGGTGGCGAACCGCGTCGCAACCTGGCGCATATCCGCGCGGACGGCTCATTGGGCGATTGGAGTCCTGAGGCCTCCGATCAGGTCAGTACCCTTGCCGTGGACGGTGATACCGTCTATGTGGGCGGGAGGTTCATGAGCATCAACGGGGCAATCCGCCCTCGGCTGGCCGCTATCCGCTCAGACGGTACGCTGACCCTGTGGGTTCCTTATGTGATGCGGGGCTCTATCTCCGCCATGACCGTGGCCGAAGGTACGGTGTACATAGGTGGAGACTTCACTCAAGTCAGCGACGAGGAGCGCTACCGCCTGGCGGCCATAGATGCTGATGGGGAGCTGACGGACTGGAATCCCAGCGTAAACGGCTCGGTCAATACGCTCGTCGTTGCGGATGGCATCGTTTACGTTGGTGGGGCTTTTAGGCATATCGATCCCACGGGTGGAACCTCCTGGGCGACTGACGGAGAGGTGCGCAATAACCTGGCGGCCATTGGTGCCGACGGCACATTGACGGGCTGGAATCCCATGCCCGACCACGCGGTCCACACACTCGTCGTAGATGACGACGTCGTCTACGTCGGCGGGGCGTTCTTTCATATTGGAGAGGAGGCAAGGCATTATCTGGCGGCTATCGGCACTGATGGAGTGCTGGCAGCCTGGAATCCCGGTCCGGATCATAGGGTCAACGCGCTCGCGGTGACGGACGATAGGGTGTATGTCGGCGGAATATTCGACACTATCGCCGGGGAGGCCCGCCATCATCTCGCAGCCTTCGACGCCGAAGGTACCCTGACTGCCTGGAGTCCCGATACAGACAAACTTGTTACCGCCCTCGCGGCCGCGAACGGTAAGGTTTACGCGGCGGGGCACTTCGGGAGCGTGGGCGGGCAGGCGCGGCGGCATCTGGCGGCTATCGGTCCCGATGGGGCACTGACGGCCTGGGACCCCGGTGCCAGCAGCGTGGTCAATACCCTCGCAGTGGTCGAAGACACCGTGTATGCCGGGGGACAGTTCACCGACCTTGGTGGTGAGGCGCGCAGTCGCCTGGCCGCGATTGGCGTCGACGGCGTGCTGACATCCTGGAATCCCGGTGCCAACGGTACCGTCAAAACGCTCGCCGTCGCCGATGATACCGTGTACGCGGGTGGAGAGTTCACCCGCATTGGTGACGTGACACGCAATCGTCTGGCCGCTATCGGCATCGACGGCTCCCTGGGCGCTTGGGACCCCGCGGCCAGTGGTACCGTCAACGCCCTTGCGGTGGCGGACGGTGCCGTTTATGTGGGCGGCGACTTCGTCGACATTGGTGGGGTGACGCGCAACCGTCTGGCCGCCGTGGCTACTGATGGCGGGTTAATGGACTGGAGTTCAAGGGTCAATGCTAGCGTCTTTAGCCTGGCCGTGGCGGACGACACCGTGTATGCGGGTGGCAGTTTTGACCGTATCAATGGCTTCCTGCACGGGAATCTGGCCGCTTTTGGCACCGATGGCGCACTAAAAGAGTGGAATCCTCGTCCCGGGGGAAGGGTCTTCGCTCTCGCCGTGGCGGAGGGCATCGTCTATGCGGGTGGGACCTTCAGTCGCTTGGATGGGGAGGTGCGCTACTATCTGGGGGCTATCGATACGTCGGGCTCGTTGGTGGATTGGAATGCCGAATCCGAGACCATCCTTGGACAAGGATCTGTTTACGCCCTTTCTATAGCGAACGATAAGGTGTACGCGGGCGGGGAGTTTACCCATATGGACGGTAAGCGCGTCGACAACTTCGTGATGATCGAACAGCCCTGATAACTTGGTAGCGGCGACAACGTCGTCACCTTCGACGCGTACTGGTTACGGGAGTAACCGAGAAGCGGCTCAAGCGAGCCGCTTCGTTGCGTCGGGTGACGAAAACTTAACCAGAAAGATGACTTTTGTGTCAGGCTCAGGCTAGTAACACCGGGTAATCTACTCTAATATGACGATTTTCAGCGCCGGAACCGCCCAGCCCTCCCATGTTCAATCGTAAACGCCTGTTTGTTGTCGGCCTCAGCGCGCTGCTGTTGACCGGATTCCTCGCTACGAGCCTGATCAGCTACTACGTCGCCAAAAACTCAGCCGTGCAGCGTCTCGAGGAAGAGATGTTGCCGCTCACCAGCGACAATATCTACTCTGAAATTCAGCGGGACCTGCTTGAGCCACTGCTGATCTCTTCGGTGATGGCCAACGATACCTTCGTGGTGGATTGGATGCGAGATGGCGAGCAGGATCCCCAGCGGATGTCGGACTACCTGACCCAAATTCAGCAGAAGTACGGCACCATCACGGCGTTTTTTGTGTCAGACGAGACTCACCGCTATTACCACCCCAGCGGTATCCTGAAAGAAGTGGACCCTGACGACCCGGCCGACGCCTGGTATTTTCGGGCGCGAGAGCTCCGGGCCGACTACGAGATCAATATCGACAGAGATACCGCCGATCGCAGCAGAATGAGTATTTTTGTCAACTACCGGGTGCTGGATCATAACGGCCAGTTGGTGGGCATTACCGGCGTGGGCCTCGCCATGGAGTCAGTGGCCAAGACCATCGAAAGTTATCAGCGTCGCTATGGCCGAGAGATTTACTTTGTGGATCGCCAGGGCGATATTACCCTGCGCAGCAGTGGTTTCAGCGAAGACTTGCACCTGCGCAACAAAGAGGGCCTGGACCGGCTATTTACTCGCATTCTGACCAGCCCCAGTGCCTCTGTGACCTACAATGCCGAGGGTGGCGACACCATCTATCTGAACAGCCGCCTGGTGCCGGAATTTGATTGGTTTCTGATCGTGGAGCAAGTCAACGACCCGGTATCCGCACGCATCGAATCTGCCCTGTGGGTCAACCTTTTACTGTCGCTGGCGATCAGTGTACTCGTATTGGTCATCGCCCACTTCACCTTGCGCGGGTATCAGCGCCGCCTTGAGCACATGGCCACCCGGGACAAACTCACCGGCGCGACCAGCCGCCAGGTGTTTGACCTTGTCTTTGCTGACGCGGTAAAAGTAGCCGAGCGGAAGAACCAGCCCCTCAGCCTGGTGAGCATGGATATCGACCACTTTAAGCCCATCAATGACACCTTCGGTCATCAATACGGTGATACCGTGATCCGGACTTTCGCCGAGATCGCCGGGCGCCACGTGCGCGACACCGATACCCTGTGTCGCTGGGGCGGTGAAGAATACCTGCTGTTACTGGAAAACTGCGACGCCAAGCGCGCTGTGGCCATCGCTGAAAACATCCGCGTGGCCGTCAAAGCGCACGAATTCCATTTTGGTCGTGAGCGGGTGAGCTTAACCGTGAGCCTGGGGGTCACAGAGTACCGCGTAGGCGATCATCTGGAACAGTTGCTGGACCGCTGTGACCGCGCTCTGTATCGATCCAAAAATGAGGGTAGGGACAGGGTCACTTGCCATGGTTCGTGATGATCGCCTATGGCAAGAATCTAAATTTTCAGTCTGGCTTTTCCAGCAGTATAGTATAGGAGAATAAACCCCAGAAGCCGGACGTATTGGGTGCCAGAGACACCACCCGCCAGCTTCGGCGGAATGCCGGTGAAGCCGGTCGGGTCCAAGCTACTGCTAGCTCAATCAAACACGGTTTCCCTGCGAGAAACCAAGCAGATGTTTCCAGAACCTTGGGACGTAAGGTATAGATTCGCGGCACCGGACTCGTTCTCCAGAACGATTGTATCGTTCAGTTCTCCAGTAAATTTCCAGTCTCCATATATGCTCTCTCTTGCCGACATACACGTGCGCTCCAGGGCGAACGTCTCGACGTACGTTGTATCACACTTTCCACCGCTCATCGGTGCCGCAACAATGGTGACATGACCATCCCCGTCAGAGTAGTGCTTGGAGGTCATGCTCGTGAACATGCGTCCATCTGGGTTGTTACTGTTCCAGGTCGAGTGTGATGCGTGGCTCCTATCGCCAATTATAAAATTGGCGACATCCTCTAAGGCACCGCGGCAAGCAACTACGCCGTTGCCTTTCGCCTGATCAGCAACAACCGTGCTATCAGCAGATGCTGAGTTTACAAAATACATGCTGGCGCAAATAGTAATCGCCATACTCAAACACTTCCTCACTAGCTCACTCCTAAATGTTGATAATTACTTAACTTTAAAGGCTCTATGTAGCTAACACTCCGCTCACCGGAGAGCCAAAACTTCATTTGGTGCAAAAACTCGCTTATCAACGTCCCGAAGAAAGATTCTGCAAGCGCATTGTAGATTGGCGTCTCTGCTTGACTCACGCTGATTACTCTAACGGCTTCCTTGAGCGTTCTTTAATAGATGCTCGATCGGTGCTCGGAGTCCTGATTACTGTGGAATAGGCAGCCCGGCTCATTCTCCCGCAGTGCCAAAAACATTTCAAGTGAACCGGAAATCTGTTCGACGTCATGGTGTCCGTGAAGGTGATGTGAATTCAGTTTCTAGCGCAGCGAAAAAATATGTCTTCTGCTTTGGCTTGGTGAATGCTGGCTACCGGCTCGAGCTTCGACAATTTCCGAAATGCAACGGATCCCGCATGATTTGCAGTCGTCACTAATGTACTTCCGGCGGTCTTGCACTTAGAGTTTGGGGTTGACGATACCTGCGTCTGGTTTTTGACACTTTGGGAGCCAGGAGTCTGCCAGTCCGCTTCAGAGGCCTGAGCTGAGATTTCAGCTAGTATCGATATTGATTTTCGCCTCTTCGCCATGACCTGGGCGCGACGCCTCAAGCGGGTTTTCAGTATCGATATCGAGACCTGCCAAGAGTGCGGAGAACAATCGGTGCAATGTGATCTGGACAGAATCAGGAAAAAGGGCTCTTATACTTCCTCTCCTCAATCATTGTTACGATCGCAATCGTCGGCTACGACTCACAGTCAAGGCTAAATCACTCTTTTGGGTGATGTTTCCTCAATAATCGCTGATATAAACTTTGAATGCGTTACCGCTCCGGAAGCTCCTGGGTGGCCCCGGCGCCGGCCGAGTTGCTGCTTCTTCGCTGCTGGTTTGTCGAAGAGAGCTTTCGGAAATAGCGAACGGAAGATGGGCAACGATGGCGCGCTCGCAAGTAGCTCCCGTTCGCAAAAGGACAAAAAGTCACAAATTTGACTGCCTAAAGCAGGCATAAAATCACAAGAGGTTCATATGTACCGTTGGATACTGACCAGCCGGATGATCGCCGTCCTAATTATTGTGATTCTTTCTCTCGCGATTGCCGCTTGTGGCGGTGGAAACGGTGAGCAAACAGGCCCGTCACATAACGGCGACGTAATTGACTCACCAATCGATGAGGAGCCTATATTACCGACAGAAGATGAAGACCCTGTAACGCCCCCGGAGGAAGAGCCCGCCCCAGCACCCATCACGTCGATTGAACTCAACGTCGACCGGGTTGACCTGAAGGTGGACGACACTCAGTCACTGACAGCTGTTTTGCACGATGCGGACGGCGACCTTCGTACAGATCAGTCGGTGACTTGGGCGAGTGAGGATGTGTGGGTCGCTACTGTCGATGAGACAGGACTGGTAACGGCTGAGGGGGCCGGGCAGACGGTAGTAACCGCTACACTCGGTAACATCTCGGCTTCTGCGCAGGTATCCGTTGAAAAAGAGGGGATGACGCTAAAGTCGATTAGCGCAGGTTATTACCATACATGCGGGGTAACGCCGGACGGCAAGGCGTACTGCTGGGGAAGTAGTACCGCTGGTGCTCTCGGCAATGGCGATGACAGTGGTTGGCATGTGACGTCGCCGCAACTGGTTTCTGGCGAGCATGAGTGGGCGAGTGTTTCGGCGGGACGCCAGATGACATGTGGCGTTACCACCTCCGGGGACGCCTACTGCTGGGGCGCGGGAAGCACTGGCCAGCTGGGCAACGGCGGTGAGTCTTCATCGGCAACGCCTGTGCCTGTTGCTGGTGGTATCAAATGGTCGGAGGTTTCCGCTGGCTATCTCAATACGTGCGGTGTTTCTATGGATGGCGACGCCTACTGCTGGGGCGAAGGGGGGTCAATTGTAAGCAGCGACGCTCGACAGCTCACCCCGAAGCTGGTTTCCGGGGGCTATGCCTGGATCAGCACCAGTGTCGCCCAACGCATCGGAGCTTCCGCCTGTGGTCTCAGTAATAGTGAGAAAATTTACTGCTGGGGACGCGGCGCCGGTTACGAACTTTTTAATGGGAAAAGCACTGCGGAATACGAGCCGATTGCCGTTGGTGCTGGACGTCAATGGGCAAGCATAATAGTAGGCCCAGGCAACACATGTGCCATTACCACGGAGGGCGAGGGGTACTGTGTGGGACGGACTTCTCGAGGTGAAACCGGCACTGGCAGCACTGAAAGCGTTCAGATTGAGCCCGCTCTAGTTGCCGGAGGGCACCAGTGGCGGTCGTTTGCAATAGCCAACAAACACGCTTGCGGCGTGACCGTGGAGGGCAACGGCTACTGTTGGGGTGAACACTCCGGCGCTGTCGGCGACGGCAACGAAGAAGCCTTCTTTACGGTTGAAAGCGTACCCGTGCCGGTCGCGGGTGGACTTGAGTGGGCAGAGATATCGGTAGGTTCTGGGCACAGCTGTGGAATTACCATGGCAGGCGCGGCTTATTGTTGGGGAAACAACGGGTACGGCCAACTAGGTATGAGCGGAAGGGGAATTCGCTATCAGCCTGAAGCAGTACCGGCTCCCTAGGGATAAAATCATTAAAGGGACAGGTTTATTTTTCAGAAGCGAAGTACTGGAACAGAGAGGTGTTCTTCCCACGAATCTTCAAGGAAGCTCATTCTCTCCTTCGCATAAAGCCGCTTTCACCGGCTTGTCCGGTGCGGCGCATTCTTGGGGCACGGTCTAATCAGCCACAATGCAGCGCCACATGATAAAACTAAAGTGAAGCCGACGGACAAAGCAATAAAGTGTATGAATTGCTCAGGCAGCCCGAACACAAAAGGGAGCATAAAGACTCCGGGAACTAAGAGCACTGGGCCAAAACGGCGAATTTCCGGTTGTGGGAGTTATACGGAAAGGTCCCGCCGAGCCGGTGTGTAAGTGCTTACCTTGCGGTTTTTACACGTACTGCCCTGCACACCAGCCGCTTGCCCAGGCCCACTGGAAGTTGTAGCCGCCGAGCCAGCCGGTGACGTCGAGCACTTCGCCGATCAGGTAGAGGCCGGGGGTGTGTTTGGCTTCGAAGGTTTTGGAGGAAACGTCATCGGTGTTGACGCCGCCTTTGGTGACTTCGGCGGTGCGGTAGCCCTCGGTGCCTGCGGGCGTGCAGGGCCAGCGGTTGAAGGCTTGGGCCAGGGCGTCGATGTCGGCATTGCTCAGTTGGGCGAGGGCTTTGTTGTCGAGGTTGATGCGTTCCAGCCAGGCGCTGACGAAACGTTTGGGCAGGGTCTGGCTGAGCAGGGTGCGCAGTTCGCTTTTCTGGCCCTGCTGTTGCCAGTGGCGTACCTGCTGGCCCAGGTCGGTGCCGGGCATAAAGTCGATCTTCAGGGTGTCGCCGGGTTGCCAGTAGTTGGAGATTTGCAGGGTGGCGGGGCCGCTCAGGCCCTTGTGGGTAAACAGCAGGGCTTCACTGAAGGCCTGGCCGTTGCAGGTGGCGCGCACGGGCAGGGCGACGCCCGCCAGGGACTGGGCCAGCTCAAGCGGTTCACCTTTGAGGGTAAAGGGCACCAGGGCCGCGTGGCGGGGGGTGATTCGCAGGCCGAATTGTTTGGCCAGGTCGTAGCCAAAGCCGGTGGCGCCCATCGTGGGGATGGACAGGCCGCCGGTGGCGATCACCAGGGACTGGCAGGCGATGTCTCCTTGGGTGGTGGCCAGCACAAAGCCGTCGCCATCGTCGGCCTTGGCAACGGACTCGATGCTGCAGTGGGTCCGTATGTCGACCTGACCCGCTTCGCATTCAGCCAAGAGGATGTTGAGAATGTCTTTGGCTTTGTTGTCGCAGAAGAGTTGCCCCAGGGTTTTCTCGTGCCAGGCCAGGTTGTAGCGGCTGACCAGGGCGATAAAGTCCCAGGGGGTATAGCGGCTCAGGGCGGATTTGCAGAAGTGCGGGTTGGCGGACAGGAAGTTTTCTGGCTCAACGTCGTAGTTGGTAAAATTGCAGCGCCCACCCCCGGACATGAGGATTTTTTTGCCCACTTTGTTGGCGTGGTCGAGCACGGCCACCGAGCGGCCGCGCTGCCCGGCGGTGGCGGCGCACATCAGGCCGGCGGCGCCGCCGCCAATCACAATCACTTCATAACGCTTCACTGCACGCCTCTGGCCAGGGTGGGTTCCGGTGCTGAGCGCGGCAGTATACCAGTTTGACGACCGCTACTGGCGCAGGACGTGGCCGTTCAGGTTGATGATGAAGACCTGCGCTCCCACCCGCGCCAGGCTGTTGATGTAGTGGGGCATGCGCTCGGCACTCCAGCTGGCACCGTCGCTGCTGCGCCACAGAGTGCTGCGGCTGTTGTCGTAGAGGAAGAAGCCTTCGCCGTCGCTGGTCAGGCTGGCGCCAGTGATCTGAACATTGCTTGGGAAGCTCGCGTGCTGCCAGGTGACACCGCCGTCCGTGGTGTAACGGGTGTTGTTTTGGGTGTCGGTATTGGCGGCCACGATGACGATCTCATCGGTGGCGGCAAGCAGACGGGCATTCCCGGTCAGTGGTTGACCCGCGGGTTGCCACTGGTTGCCGTCATCGCTGTTATGCACAAAGCCGTCGCCATTGAGCACCCAGTAGCGTTCGCCGTCGTGAATCAGTTGGCGCAGGTTATCGAGCCCGGCATCCAGGGTAGCGCAGCTGGCGGGGGTACAGCTGACCAGTGGGTCCTGGCTGTTGGGGTTACTTTTCAGTGCCAGCCAGTGATTGCCGCCGCCTGCGACAGCTGAAAATGTGTAGGCGATATCACCGGTGCTGCGCGTCCACTCGATGCCGTCAGTGCTGAAGGCGATTGCAAAAACGCCTGCTGCGACGTAGTAGGAGCCGGTCCAGGCGGCGGTGTTGAAAAACCCTGCGCTGTCGATCGTACCCGCGCTCCAGCTATCGCCATCGTCCGAGTAGAAGAGCCGTTCGTCGCCTACGGCAACCAGGCGGCCGCCATTGTTTGCCGCCAGGGCGCGCAGATCGTTGCCGGCATCCATGCTTTCCGTTTTCTGGTCGTCCCAGTCGCTGCCGTTGTCGCTGCGCCAAAGTGCCCCGGCGGTGCCAACGGTGAGGAAGGTGCCATTGAGATGTGCGATGCCGTTAAGGTCAGAGGCGAGCTTGCTTGACTGGAGAGACCAGTTGGGTAGTTCGCCTTCTCGTCGGTGCACGCGGCCATCGCGGTCGGTCAGCCAGTAGTCGTCGCCGGTGCGGATCACAGCGGTAAAGCGACCGTCGGCGCTGTTGGTGGTATAGGCGGTGTCGTTCTCTTCGGTGCTCCAGTCGCCGCCATCGGGGCTGGTACTGAATCCGCCCACACTGGCGGAGCCGACCGCGACAAATTGGTCGTTGTCCGCCTGGAGCGCATAGAAGCTGCCGGAGGTCTCTTCGAGGGTCAATACCGCGCTCCAGGTGTCGCCACCATCCAGACTGCGGTACAGGGCTCCTGGGCCGCCGGCCACTAGCGTGCCGCCGTAGGCCGCGAGCGTTTCGGCCGGGATACTGGGGCCGCTGGTGATTTTGTCCCAGGTCTCACCATCGCTGCTGCGCAGGTGCGTATCGGGTTCCAGACCCGCCGCGATAAAATCGAGCCCGGTCCAGGTGACGGCATTGAGTGAGCCGGTCTGAAGGTCGCGGGCTGCGCGTTCCCAGGTCTCGCCGTCATCGCTGTAGTAGATGATGCCGCCCGAGGTCGTGCTGGCGTCGCCGCCCACGACCACATAGCGCGCGCCGTTATAGCTGATGGCCCGCAAGGCGGCGCCGCCCAGGTGCTGTACGTCCCACAATTCGCCATCGGGAGAGCTCAGCAGGGAGCCGCGGCTGCCAATAGCGATAAAGCGGTTGGCATCCGCCATCACCGCATTCAGGTTGTAGCCTACCGGCTGTGGGTAGACCCAGGTCCAGTTTGACAGCGGCAGGCCGGGATCGCCGCCCCGGTCGGGAATGCCGCCCGGGTCCTTGGTGCCCGGCTCTTCGTCGTCCCCTGGCTCGTCGTCACCGGGCTCGTCATCACCGGGCTCGTCATCACCGGGTTCATCGTCCCCGGGTTCGTCGTCACCGGGTTCATCGTCACCCGGCACATCATCGCCCGGCTCGTCACCACCCGGCGCATCATTGCCTGGCTCGTCGTCACCGGGCTCGTCATCACCGGGCTCGTCGTCACCGGGTTCATCATCGCCCGGCTCTTCGTCCCCCGGCTCATCGTCTCCAGGCTCGTTATCGCCCGGCTCGTCGTTATCGCCAGGCTCACTGTTGCCATTGCTTCCGGCCGGAGGAGGGGTCGGGTCACTGCCGGAGCCGCCGCTGCTGCACGCAGTGGTGAACACGCCGATGGAGCACAGGAGTGCGAGGGTCAGGGGGAGCTTCTTTCCTGAATGCATGGCTAATCCTTCCGGTAACGTGGTGCCCGCCTGGGACTGTACGGCCGAACAGCTAAAAACGGCGAATGACTGAGCGAGGCGGCGCGAGGGCTCGTGTCATTTGACGACAAAAGTATAGTTTTAATAATGGCAGCTGCCAATGACCTGTCGGGAAGCTTTACAGTTTGCTCTGTCAGGTGGCGTGGCAGAAAATCAGCATCAGGGCCGACCCCAAAAGCATTCCGAGGATCAGTGACCCGACATTCCATGACGACGAGCGCAGGGCGGTGTTGGCACCGGGCTCGCTCTCCGGTTGCTGGGCGTTCCAGTCTTCCACCACCCGTTGGGCGGCGCCATAGTCCCGCTCGTTGACCAGCACGCGCACGATCCCCATGGCCTGCAGCTCGCCAACACCGCCCTGAAGGTATTCGCCGTCCATTTCGGCGGCAATGTCATGTTGATCCAGTAGGTTGATGATCATTTGTGCTTCGAGGGTACTGGAGGCTTCGAACACGGGGATGGGCATAACACTCTCTCTTATGAATCGTGAACGGGGGCACTGGATCTGTGCCCCATTACCACGCACGGTCGCGCCGAGGCGGGGCATGCGTTGTGGACTTATTCTCAACGAGCATAGCACGGGTATTGCTAAGCTGCTGAAAGCTGGTCAGTTTTAAAGTCTGGTTCGGACTTTGCAGAATCATTCATACACTACCGGGACGGCCCGGGGCGCACGCCGCGCTAACTTCTCTGGACGGCCAGATAACGCTTTGCATTTATTGGGAGGTTATCGTGGCACAAGTACAACCCCTTCAATCCCCGGCAGACAACGCCAGCGGCCATCGGGCATTTACCGAGCTGCCTCTGGTTGATATTCGGGATCTGCGCGCTGACGACCCCGCTGCCCGACAGGCGGTGGCGGAACAACTCGGCCGCGCCGCGCGCGAAGTCGGCTTTCTCTACGTGACCGGTCACGGCGTCGATGCTGCGGTGATCGCGTCCTTGCTTGACACCACCCGCGCCTACTTCGACCAACCCCTGACTGAAAAGATGCGCCACTACATTGGCCAGTCGGTCAATCACAGCGGCTATGTGCCCGAGGGTGAAGAGCAGTTTGGCAGTGACAGCGCCTATGCGGTGGTGGATCACAAAGAAACCTACGATGTGAATTTTGATTACCGTCCGGACGTGGGTCGCCGCCCCATGCTGGGACCAACCCAGTGGCCTGATTCTCCCGGCTTCAAGCGGGATATCAAGGCCTATTACGATCAGGTGTTTGCACTCAGTCAGGATCTGTTCAGGGGCTTTGCGTTGGCCCTTGGCCTGGACGAAAACCGTCTGGTCGAGTGCGCAAAAAACCCACCGAGCCAGTTGCGCCTGATTCATTACCCCCACAACCCGGACGCCCAGGACGATCGTCCCGGCATCGGTGCCCACACTGATTACGAATGCTTCACGGTGTTGTTGCCCACCGCGCCGGGACTTGAAGTGCTTAACGGTGCCGGCGATTGGATTGATGTTCCACTGGTGGAGGGGGCCTTCGTTATCAATATCGGTGACATGTTGGAAGTGCTCAGTAACGGCCGCTTCCTCGCCACCTCTCACCGGGTCCGCAAAGTGGCTGAGGAGCGCTACTCGTTTCCGTTTTTCTGTGCCTGTGATTACGACACTGTGATCGAACCGCTCAGTGAATTTTCTGATGATGGCGATAGCCGTTATCAGCCCGTGGTGTGTGGCGATCACCTGTACGCGCAGACTGCGCAAACCTTCCGCTACTTGAAAGAGCGTTTAGCCAGGGGTGATATCACACTGCCGGAGAAGGCCCTCGGGTTGTCATCCTTTGGGCCGGAGGCGCGTTGAGTATGCACATTCGGCAACTGTTGACACACTATCCGCACGCCGCGGCCACTGGCGTACCCGACTGGATGTTGGGCTACTACAAACGTTACGCGATCAGTTTCTACAACGGCCAGACCGACACGGATACCCATGTGTGCTGGTTTCAGAGTCGTAACTTCACCATCGATCTGCGCCTACCCAAGGTGTGCGAGCAATTGCCCGCGAAACCCTGGGCGGCGTACTCCCGGGAGGAGTTGCAGGTACTGGCCGATTACGAAGGCTGGGAAGCCCCTTGCGAGTGGCGCGATGAGTTGTTGAGTTGGCAAAACGATACCTCGCACCAGTTGCACAACCGCTGGCAGGAACCGGCGCAGTTGCGCCGCATTGGCAATTGCATGATCGAGTTCTCGCCCAGCGGTGCCTACGTTGAAGACTGGCGCTTGCAGGTGTCGGCGCCGGGGCCCCTCGTGGGTTTGCGTTTGATCCATGAGCGCGAGTGTGAAACCGGACATGTGCGTCATCGCGGTGGCGGTCTGATTTTGTGCGGCGACTACGCCGCCCTGGTGCTGGGGCGCGCCAACCCGATCGCCGCGCCCTCACCGAATTATCTGCGGGAACTCGCCGACCAGTATGTGGGCAATGCCGAGCAGCTGTCGGCCCTGTTCGGTGCCGAAACCTCCGTGGCGCGCGGGGATCTGAATGAGGGCTATGAGATTTTTCTGAGCACCCGTCCTGGGCGGGCGGGCGAATCCCTGTTGCCGCTCGATGGCTTTGCGTGGCGGGCGGAAACGGGCCAACTGGTACAGCGCTTGTCCGTCGACGGCGTTCTATGCGAGCGAGTGTTCGATGTCGACACCGTGGAGCCACTGTGTGATTTCAACCAGTCGACGCCGACCTCGCCGGAGTCTGAGCGCTGGTATCAACAAGAAACTCAAACACTGACGCGTTACACCCGCGTCGTGCAGTAACATTTCCTTCACCGAAAGGGGTTAATCATGAAATCTGTCACGTTGTTTTTTCGTAGCCTTGTTCTGGCGCTGTCAGCGCTGATGCTTACCAGTGGCGCGGCGCTTGCCGACGACCGTCCCAGCTTCAAGATGGCCTGGACCATCTACGCGGGCTGGATGCCCTGGGCCTATGCCGATGAGTTCGGCATTGTCGACAAGTGGGCCGACAAGTATGGCATCAAGATCGAAGTCATTCAGTTCAATGATTATATCGAGTCCATCAACCAGTTTACCGCCGGGGATATCGACGCCTGCGGCATGACCAATATGGACGCGCTCACCATTCCGGCGGCGAGCGGAGTAGACACCACCGGGTTGATTCTGGGTGATTACTCCAACGGTAACGACGGTATTCTGTTGAAGAGCGCCGAGCGCTTTGAAGACATTCGCGGGCGTGAGGTTCACTTGGTAGAGTTGTCGGTGTCCCACTACCTGTTGGCGCGGGGGCTCGATCGTCACGGTATGTCCGAGCGCGATGTGCGCGTGGTGAACACCTCCGATGCGGATGCCGTGAGTGCCTTCATGACCCCCGGCGTTACCGCCGCGGCGATCTGGAATCCGCAGTTGAGTATCGTGAAAGATCAGTACCCGAATGCACTGGAAGTGTTTGACTCTTCCCAGATACCGGGTGAAATCATTGACATGATGGCGGTAAAAACCGAGGTCCTGGAAGCGCATCCGGAATTGGGCAAGGCGCTGGTAGGCGCCTGGCTGGAAACCCTGGCCATCATGCGGGGTGGTGATGAGCGCGCGATTGAGGCGTTGACGTTTATGGCGGAAGCCGCAGGCACCAGTCTCGAGAACTATCAGTTCCAGCTGACTCAGACCGAGCTGTTCTACACCGCTGACACGCTGCTGGAATTTTCCACCAGCGACCAACTGAGTACCACTATGGATCTGGTGCGCCAGTTTTCTTTTGAGCACGGCTTGCTCGGCGATTCGGCGCCCAGCCCGGATGTGGTGGGTATTCAATTCCCGGACGACTCAGTGCTTGGCAATGCCAACAATATCAAGCTGCGTTTCGATCCCACCTATGTCCAGATGGCGGCAGACGGCGAGCTGTAACCGTCCGCTTTTCGTGAATGCCCCGACCGACGTCGGGGCATCATTCAAAGTCCTGCTTTTCAAACCACGGAATTATACGCTCAAAGGCCTCTTCGATTTTGTCGAGCGAGGTGGAGTAACTGAGCCTGATCGCGTTGGTACAACTGTGACCAAAGGTTTCGCCCGGAATGGTACATACGCCGGTTTCTTTCAGTAGTCGCAGAGCAACGTTGGTACCGTTGACGCCCTCGGGTAGTGACGGGAACAGGTAGAAGGCACCTTCGGGTTTATAGCCGGTGAGGTGTGGGGTCTTTTCAACCAGTTCCACCAGGCGGTCGCGCCGACGGGTGTACTCGGCACTCATATGCTCGATAAAATGACTGCCGCCGTGGAGCGCTGCAACGCCGGCCCACTGGCACGGAGTATTGGCCACGGTGGTGGTGAACATATGGTAGCGGCGCAATTTTTTAATCGCCCCCTGGCTGCCGATCATCCAGCCGATGCGCATACCCGCCATGCTGTAGGTTTTGGAAAAACTGCT
The DNA here is from genome assembly GCF_003259155.1 of Marinimicrobium alkaliphilum. GTDB lineage: Bacteria > Pseudomonadota > Gammaproteobacteria > Pseudomonadales > Cellvibrionaceae > Marinimicrobium_A > Marinimicrobium_A alkaliphilum. Next base: position 61,726 of record NZ_QGMQ01000005.1, on the reverse strand, counting down.
GACCACCATCACGTGGTCCAGGTCACTGCAGGCGGATAACACCGACGGGTATTTTTTGCCGTCATAAATCAAGTGGTCGTACACTTCGTCACTGATCACCTGAATGCCCCGGTAGGCCGCTTCCTCGACAATGGCCTCCAGAGTCTCGGCCGGATAGATAGTCCCGGTGGGATTGCTCGGCGAGTTGAGAATGATCCCGTAGGTGTGTGGTTCGATCGCATCGATCACTTCCTGGGGATCCAGCTGGTGACCATTTTCGGCGTGGGTGGCGATCTCGGTGACTTCGCCGCCGTTCATCCGAATCAGCGGTGCGTACAACATGAAAGCGGGGTCGGGGATAATAAAGTGCCGCCCCGGTGCGGCTACGGCGGTGATCGCCAGATAAAGTGCTTCTGTAGCACCGGTGGTGATCATGATGTTTTCCGGGCTCAGCTCCCGCCCGTAGCGCTCGGTGTAATAGATCGCCAGGGATTCGAGCAATTCCGGCAGACCGGCGTCCATGGTGTAGCCGGTCTGTCCGGCTTGCAGGGCTTCCACCGTAGCGTTCACGACATTCTGGGGGGCGGGCAGATCCGGTTGGCCGATCGACAGATGAATCACATCGTCCATATGCGCAGCCAGGTTCACCATCTTGCGAATACCGGGGATGGGAATCGCCATCAACGCCGGATTCCAGATCGGGTCCTCGGATTCGTACAGCTCGAAATCCATATTGCTCAGGGGCATCGCAAGTTCCTCAGTCAAACAGCGCCGGACGGCGGTCGGTGAGTGGTTCGGCCTGTTGATAGGCGTGACCGGCACGCATCACCAGGGCATCGTTGTAGCGCGCACCCACGAGGTGTAAGCCGATAGGCAGGCCCTCACTGTCGAACCCGCAGGGCACCGACAGTGCCGGTTGCCCGGTCATGTTGAACGGGTAGGTAAACGGCGTCCAGGTGGGCCAGCGGGTATGCGGCCAGTCTTCGGGCACCTCGCGTCCGGTTTTAAACGCGGTGATGGGAAGGGTGGGCGTTAACAGCAGGTCGTACTTTCTGTAAAAATTGGCCATACGTTCTTTCAGGGCATTGGCTTCATTGACGGCGCTCATGTATTCGAGCATCGACAGCTTTTCAGCCTTCTGAGCGACGGCGATCAGGCTCGGATCCATCAGCTCGCGTTTTTTCTTGCCCAGGTGACGAATAGCGTTGGCGGCGCCGCCGTAAAACAGATGGCCAAAGGCCGCGATCGGATCGCTGAAGCCGGGATCAACCCGCACCACCTCGGCGCCCAGGTCGGCAAACACATCCACCGCCCGCTCGACAGCGGCCTCCACTTCCGGATCCACATCGATATAGCCGAGGTTGGGGCTGTAGGCAATCTTCAAACCTTTGACGCCGCCCTCAAGCGCCTTGACGTAGTCGATATTGCGGCGCGGAATCGCATTGACGTCCCGGTGATCCGCTTTGGTCAACACGTTCATCATCAGCGCACAGTCCTCCACTGTCCAGGACATGGGGCCAGCGTGGGCAAGGTTGCCAAAAGGGCTTGCCGGCCAATGGGGCACCTCCCCAAACGATGGCTTCAGTCCGACAATGCCGCAGAAGGCTGCGGGAATGCGGACTGAGCCGCCGGCATCGGTTCCGAGTGCCAGGGGCGCCATGCCCAGGGCGACGGCGACGCCGCTGCCGCCACTGGAGCCACCCGCGGTTTTTTCCGGATTCCAGGGGTTATTGGTGGGCCCGTCGATGGGGTTGTCCGTCACGCCTTTCCAACCCAACTCCGGGGTCGTGGTTTTACCGATAGGCACATAGCCATTGCGCGCAAGCGCGCTCACACTGGGTGCCGACTTGTTCAGCGTCGACTCCGGGTCCACCGTTTTGGAGCCGCGCCGAGTTGGCCACATGGGAGTCAAAAAGACATCCTTTACTGCCACCGGCACCCCATCGAGCAATCCGTGCGGCTCTGAACGTTGATAGCGTTGCTCCGACTCGCGCGCGTAGCGCAGCGACGTTTCCTGATCCACGAGACAAAACCCGTTAGTGTGCTGATCAACCCGCTCAATCTGGTCCAGCATAGCCTGCGTCACGTCCACCGGCGACAAACTTCGATCTTCATACCGCTTGCGCAACTCAACGGCCGTCATACGCAGAATTTCTCGGGTCATACTCACTTCCTTAGCTGTTTAGCGGTACTTGATTAAATAACTCATCGTCCTTGAGATAGCGTTCAAAGTTGGCGACAAACTGCTCCCCGAGCGCCCGGCGCCAACCGATGAAGTCCCCCGCCATATGCGCCGAAATCATTACATTGGGCATATCCCACAGCGGGTGACGTGCGGGCAAAGGCTCCTTCTCAAACACATCCAGCGCCGCGCCGGCAATGTCGCCCTTGCGCAGTGCCGTGACCAGATCATCGGTATTCACAATCGGGCCGCGTCCGACATTGATCAGGCGTGCGGATTTTTTCATGGCGGCAAAGGCACGCTCATCGAACAGGCCCTCGGTGGCCTCCGTCAGGGGTGCGGTAATCACCACAAAATCCGCGTTCGCGAGCGCATCGAACAAGTCGTCGTTGGCGATCACCTGGTCAAAGCGCTCATCGTCGCGCGCCGAGCGCGCCACGCCCGTGACCTTCATGCCGGTGGCCCGCAGCAGTTGCGACACTTCGCCACCAATGGACCCCGCGCCCACCACCAAGACCTGACGCTCATCGATAAGCTCGGTATCCCGGTGGCACCATTGGTGCTGGCGTTGGTAGTGCAGATTGCCCAGGGTGTCCTTGGCAAACATCAGCGTCGCACCGAGCACATACTCGGCGATGCCCCGGTCGAACACACCCTTGGCGTTGGTGAGGGTGACGCCACTCTCGATCAGATCCGGAAACATCAGGGCATCCACGCCGGCGCTGGTAGCGTGCACCCAGCGCAGGGAATGCTCTTTGGGCCAGCAGCGTTCGAGTAAACCGGTGCGAAAATCCGTAACCACCAACACCTCGGCATCGGGGAGTGCCGCACGCAAGTCATTTTCTTCGCGCACGGTGGTGACCTTGGCCGCGTCGGGGAGGCCGTCGAGTCCGGGCAGGTCGGATTCGTCCTGGGCTACCAGTACAACAATCTCAGTCATCAGAGCTCCTTAGGGTTATTCGGTCACATCGGCCAGCGCGCGGGTAAAGCGCGTCACGGCCTCGTCGATTTCTTCCTCGGTGACTACCAGCGGCGGCAGCCAACGCACAATCTGGCCGTCGATACCGCAGCGCAGCAGTAAAAGTCCGTGCGCTTCGGCGGCCTGCACCAGACTCGCGGCGAGGTCCGGGCGTGGGCTCAGATAATCATCAGCAATTTCCATACCCAACATCAGCCCCTTACCGCGAATAGCGTCGATAAAGTGGTGGCGCTTCTGCAGCTTGGTGAGTGCCTTGAGCAGGTAGTCACCCTGGCGGGCGGCGTTGCTCACCAGGTCCTCCTGTTCGATCACCTTGAGGGTGGCCAGCGCGGCGGCGCAGGCGACCGCGTTGGCGCCGTAAGTGCCACCCTGGGACCCGGGCTGGCCGCGCTCCATGAGCGCCTTCGAGGCGGCGATGGCCGATAGCGGAAAGCCGCTCGCGAGCCCCTTGGCGGTGATCACAATGTCCGGCTGCACCTCGAAGTGGCTGTGACTCCAGAAGGCACCGGTGCGCCCGTAACCGGCTTGAATCTCATCGCAGATCAACAGGATGCCATGTTCTTCGCAACGCGCTTTCAGGCCTTGCATAAAGGTGCGGTTGGCGGGGTAGTAGCCGTACTCTCCCTGCACTGGCTCAATCATGATGGCGGCGGTGTCGCTCGGCGCGCTTTGGGTTTTAAAGATATGGTCCAGCTCGCGCAGGCAAAATTCGGTGGTGTCCTGCTCTTCCCAGCCGTAGCGGTAGGCGTGGGGGAAGGGCGCCACCACCACCCCGGCCATCATCGGGTGAAAGCCGGTACGCACTTTGGTGCCGGAGGTGGTCAGGGAGGCGGCGGCCATGGTGCGGCCGTGAAAGCCGCCGTTAAAGACGATGATGTTGGCCCGCCCGGTGGCATGGCGCGCCAGGCGCAGGGACGTCTCCACCGCCTCGGAGCCGGAGTTGCTGAACGCCACCGAGTCGATCGACCCGGGCATGATTTCTGCCAGGCGGTCGGTGAGCGCGAGCATGTTCGGGTGAGTGACGGTGGTGTATTGGGCGTGAATGATTTTGCCGATCTGCTCGCGCGCGGCCTCTACCACCTTGGGGTGACAGTGGCCGGTACTGGTGACGCCAATGCCGGAGGTAAAATCCAGGTAGGCCTGGCCGTCGGTGTTGTACAGCCAGCAGCCTGCGCCGTGGTCGGCGCACACGCCGCTGGATTGTTTCAACAGTGGTGAGAGGTGGCTCATGGTCGTATTCCTCTAACAGTGTGACTGTCGGGAGAGGTCTAGAGCGCGCGCATAACCCCTTCCGCAATAGCCTGAGTGCCCGGGTTGTGTTCCTTTGACTCGGTCAGTTGCCGGGCGACCGCTTGACGCAAGCGCTCGGCCGACGCCGTGAATCCCAGCCATTGCAGCATCATGGCGCTGGTGAGCAACATGGCGCTGGGATTGGCCAGGCCTTTGCCGGCGATATCCGGTGCGCTGCCGTGGGTGGGCTCAAAGAGCGCCGGCAGCGCCTGACTGTCCGGATTGATGTTGCATGAGGGCGCCAGGCCCAGACCACCCGAGAGCACGGCGGCCAGGTCGGTCAGAATGTCGCCGTGTAAGTTGCTCGCCACCACCACATCAAAATCCCAGGGGCTTTGCACAAACTTCATGCAGGCGGCGTCCACCAGTTCGTGGCGCTGGCCGATGTTCGGAAAGTCCTTGGCAACTTCGGCAAAGACTTCGCTGTAGAGTTCACCCCAAGCCGGCTGGGCATTGCGTTTGGTGATCACGCACACCTGGGCTTTGGCCTGATCGCGTTGGGTGCAGGTGTAGTCGCGGGTGCGCTTTTCGTCAGCACGAGCACGTAAGCGTTCTTCGGCGCGCACAAAAGCGTGGCGAATCAGGCGTTCGGTGGCGGTACGGGTGAAGACTTCCAGTTGGGTGGCCACTTCCAGGGATGTGCCCCGGTGCAGGCGGCCGCCCTGATTGACGTACTCGCCCTCGCTGTTTTCACGGATGACGAGCATATCGACATCCTTGGCGCGCGCGTCGGCCAAGTAACAGGGTGCGCCGGGGAGGAGGCGCGCGGGGCGTTCGCAGGCCCACAGCTGCAGGCCTTTACGAAATTCCAGCAGTGGCGCGAGGGAGATGCTGTCGGGCAGGGTGTAACGTTTGGGGTCATTGAGCGGGCCGGGATCACCCAGCGCGCCCAATAACAGGGCATCATAGGCCTGTACCCGGGTCATAGCATCCTCGGGCATCATCTGCCCGTGGTCCCGGTGCCAGGCCGTGCTGGGCCAGTCGAGCCAGTCCCAGTCCAGGGGCAGGTTATCCTGCTCGCGCAGGGCGTCGAGCACCGCTTGCGTGGCGCTCATGACCTCGGTGCCGATGCCGTCGCCGGGCATCAGGGCGATGCGCTTGCGGGCTTCGGCCATGGGTTATTCCCCCCCCATGCACAGATACTTGAGTTCTGTGTACTCCTCCATACCGTGGCGTGACCCTTCGCGCCCCAGTCCCGATGCCTTGACGCCACCGAAGGGCGCGGCCGGGTTGGAAAAGGCGCCTTCGTTGATGCTGACGATGCCGGTTTCGAGCGCATCGGCCACACGCCAGATGCGGTGAATGTCCCGGGCGTAAAAGTAGGACGCCAGCCCGTAGGGGGTATCGTTCGCCAGGGCGATGGCTTCTTCTTCCGTGTCAAACGGAATGACTGCGGCGAGCGGGCCAAAGGTTTCTTCTTTGCATACGGTACTGTCGTGGCTGACGTCGGTGATCAGCACCGGCTGGACGTAATTGCCTTTGGCGTCGTTCGGGCTTTCGCCCCAGACATGGCGTGCGCCTTTGTCCAATGCATCCTTGTAGTGGGTCTGCACTTTTTCTACCGCCGCCTTATTGATCAGGCAGGATTGGTTGGCCTTTTCGTCAAAGCCGTCACCGACAACCAGCTCGCTCATGGCCTTGCTCAGGGCCTCGACGAAGGCGTCGTGAATGCCGCGTTGCACCAGAAAACGGTTGGCACAGACGCAGGTCTGGCCGGTGTTGCGAAACTTGGAGGCGATGGCGCCTTCCACGGCTTTGTCCACGTCGGCGTCGTCGAACACGATAAAGGGCGCATTGCCCCCCAGCTCGAGCGAGACCTTCTGGATATTCTGCGCGCACTGGGCCATCAGTTTGCGACCCACGGCGGTGGAGCCGGTAAAACTGAGCTTGCGCACCACCGGGCTGGCGGTGAGGGTTTCGCCAATCATGGGGGCATCGCCAGTGACCACATTGAGAACGCCGGCCGGAATGCCTGCCTCTTCGGCGAGCTGAGCCAGCGCCAGGGCGGTAAAGGGGGTGGCCTCGGCGGGCTTGATAATCATTGAGCAACCCGCGGCCAGGGCCGCGCCCGCCTTACGGGTGATCATGGCGGCGGGAAAATTCCACGGGGTAATCGCGACGGTGACGCCCACCGGATTACGGGTGACCACAATATGCTGGCCGCGCTTGGCGGCGGGAATGGTCTCACCGTAATTGCGCCGGGCTTCTTCGGCAAACCAGCGGATAAAGGCGCCGGCGTAATCGACCTCGCCCCGGGATTCCGCCAGCGGCTTACCCTGTTCGAGGGTCATCAGGGTGGCGATGTCCTCTTTGTGTTCCTGCATCAAATCCAGCCAGCGCAGCATCAGGTCGGCGCGCTCCTGGGCGGTCATTTGCCGCCATTCATTGAAGCCGGCTTGGGCGCTGTCGATGGCCTGTTGAATGTCAGCCTGGGACAACGACGGCACGCGGCCGATAATGTCGCCGGTGGCCGGGTTGTCGACGTCGATGGTGGCGCCATTGTCAGCGGTAATCCATTGACCGCCAACGTAGCAGGCCTCCCGGAACAGCCGGGGAGCCTTGAGTGTAACTGCGGGCATAGCCTCTCCTCGTAAAAAAACAGGTGTCTCAATCTGTATCGTCTTTATATGGTATTCAGAGTAGCCAGTATTGGTGCTCGACGCAATTTTAGTGTGCGGAATCTGCGTCGATTTTTACCGGCGTGAGCTGACCGTCCTGGGCGCGCCAAACGCCTGTGCGCGTACCGACGTAAAGGGTCACATCGTAGCTCAGGCTCAGGAAGCTGTGCAGGGCCGTGGGGGTGTCATCAACAATGTGGGTCACATAGAGTACCTCGTGGTTGTTATCCAGTGGTAACTCCAGGCAACTGCGGGTCAGGGGCTCGGCGGCCACCAGGTAGTCGTCGGCCTTGTCAATGACCACACGATGGAAGCCGCCCACCAACATAACGTTGTCTTCCAGGGTCGCGGGCATTGTGTACACCAACCAATGGCCTTCGTCTTCAAGCACGACGGTGTTGTAACGTTCGGCGCAGTAATAGGTGAGGCTGTTGAGCGCTTGGGTGCGCGCTGAGTACATGCCGGTGAGGCGCTCGGTGGATTGGTTCGAGGGCGTGTAGCGCGGTTCGCCATAGGGGAAACCCACGGCGTGATAGCTGCGTATACCGTCGGGGCCGGGGCCCAGGAAATAGACGATCGGGAAGTCGTACTCGCCCCGGGTTTCCACTACCCAGCCGTCCACCCGCTCGTCGAAAGGCAGCACGCGCTCCTCGAACAGGATTTGTGTGGCTATCGCCGCCATTTCGTCTTTTTCGAACAGCACCAGGCCAAGGTCAGCTTGCTCGCGCACATAGGCCCTGTGCGCGTCGGTGATGGCCACAGGCTCCGGCGGTGGTTCCGGCTGTGCCGCTGTATCCGTTGTCGGTGTCTGGGCGCAGCCGATCAGTGTCGCCGTCAGTATCCAGATGAGCAGGAGGTTTCCAGGGCGCATGGATTTATTGTCTCCCGAGCATGCGAGTTTCCAGATTGAGGGTTATTTGGAGCTCCGGCTCCATTAACTGTTGCTGGGGGCTTCTTGTCAAGGCGCAGTATCGTTGCATTAGCAAACCCGGACATTGCCTGTTAGCCTTGTCGGCAGGAGTTATCATCATCAGCAGGAGGCACCTATGAACCCCACCCCCCCGTTTCAACCGACGTCCCCCTCTCGGCGTATGCTGCATCTCGATGTGCTGCGCGGTTTTGCGCTGCTCGGCATTTTGCTGGTCAATTTCCAGTGGTTTGGGCGGCCGCTTCAGGCCATGTGGCTCGGGCCGGATTGGGATTTGAGCGGCGCTGACCAACTGGCGGAATTGGCCATCATGACGTTTGCCGAAGGCAAATTTTACCCGCTGTTTTCCCTGTTGTTCGGCGCCGGTTTTGCCCTTCTGCTCGGACGTGCCCATGACCACGGCGCCTCGGGTGCCGGCCTGTACCTGCGTCGCATGGCGGTACTGGCACTGTTTGGCGGGGCGCATATTCTGTTGCTTTGGCCCGGGGATATTCTGTTGCTCTACGCGGTGACCGGGGCGCTGATGCTTTGGCTTTTCCGGCGCACACCGGTGCAGCGCCAGTGGAAATGGGGCGTGGCCTTCCTGTCCGTGGGTCCACTGTTGATTCTGATTCTGCTATTGGGGGTGGCGGCGAGCCCGGACTTTGCCCAGGAACTCCATCAGGATATGACCGAAAATAACGCTGAGCTGCACGGCGTAATCGAGCGGGCAAATGCGGTCTTCAGTGATGGCACCTTTGCGGAGGCGGTGCGCGAACGTGTGGCCAGTTACTGGTTCCTGGTGGGCTCAGAATCCGTCTTTTGGCTGCTGCCGGTCCTGGGGTACTTTATGTTGGGGCGCTGGCTCTGGACCTCCGGGCGGCTTGAACGCCCGGAGGCGGCGACGGGTTTTCTGCGGGCCTGGGCCGGTCCGGGGTTGCTGCTCGGCCTGGCGTTGATGCTGGTGAGCCTTTGGCTGTTCCAGAGTGCGGGAGACGATCTGTTCGGAGTCCGGTCCCTGTTCGGTGCCGTACTTTTTACCATTGGTTCGCCGGTGCTGGCGCTGGGCTATTTGGCGTTGGTGACCCGCAAGGCCGGGCAGTTGACCTGGTTGGCACCGGTTGGGCGCATGGCGCTGACGCATTACTTACTCCAGTCGCTGTTCTGGACCAGTGTCTTTTACGGCTATGGCCTGGGCCTGTGGGGACAGATCCCCCGGGCCGTGCACCCGGTGTGCGTGCTGGTGTTTTTTGCTGGTCAGGTGTGGCTGAGTCACTGGTGGCTGCGCCGCTATCATTTCGGCCCGGCGGAGTGGTTGTGGCGCAGCCTGGCGTATGGTCAGCGCCCCGCGATGACAAAAGCGTTGGGCATCAATAAAAGTAGCGCCACGCGAGCTGACCGCCGCTGACCCAGTGACGACCGAAGCCCCGTTGGCCCCGGAGCTCCACGCTCAGACTGTGATCTGGCTGGGGCGACCAGGCGCTGGTCAAGGAGGCCTGCTGGCGCTCCTGCCCCACGTCCGGAAACCACAGGTGTTCTGCTTCCAGCACCAGCGTCAGTTGCGGCGAGTGCCAGGCCAGGCCGGATTGCACACCCGGGGCGAGTTGCCAGGGGCGCTCGTTCCCGCGTTGGTGCTCCAGGCTGGCGACGGGCAGAACAAAGGCCATCAGCCGATCACCCAGGGCGTAACTGTGGCCAAAGCCCGCTTGCAGGTGCGGCTGCAGGCGACGCTCGTCCGGGCCGTCGTAGACCCGTTCGAGTCCGGTGCGTACCTGCCATGACCAGGACTTGAGGTAGCGATCCCGGGGCGAGAGTGAACGCACATCGATTATGTCCAGGCGCTCCAGGCGTAACCCTTCGTCCTCCCAGTAACGCAATTCGGTATCGAGAAAGTTGATCTGCGCCCCGCGCCCATAACCGGGCATGGGGTCGCTCAAATGATGAAACGAGGGGCGCCAGCTCAGCCCCAGGTAGCCTTCGTCGTCAAAGTGCCCGGCGGCCAGTTGCAGGCGCCGGGAGCGGTGGCCGTGCTCGGCCCGGGTCGGTGGCTCAGGGTCGAACCGGGTACTGGCCTGGAGCTGGCTGCGAGCCAGCAGCAGTTGGTGGGAGCGGCGGCGCAGCTCGTCCGGGTTGCCCTGCTGTTGGGCGACCAGACGCGCCAGGCGGTGGGCGCCCAGATAGGTCATGGCTCGCTCAGACTCGGGCAGGCGTGCGGTCTCGGCCATGGCGGTTTCAAAGTCCTGGTCGCGCACCAGTCGCGCGACCAGAGACCGGTGCGCCTCGGGCAGTTGCTCCAGGGTTTGGCGGAATTCCGAGGTGCGCGACGGGCGGTAGTGCGCATCTTCAATCAGCCCGGCGCGTTGCGCCGCGCGCACCGTGTCCACCGGAATGGTGGTCAACCCAAACTGCCAAGCCAGAGGCTCGTCCGGGCGCAGCACGTCGAGCAGGGCCAGCAACTGGTAGGAGCAGTTTTCGCTGGTGAAGTAATAGTCGAAGCGGATTTGGCGCACTTCCCACACATGCTTGAGCAGGAAGTCGATCTCTTCCGGCGTGTACACCATGGGGTATTCCCAGATGTCCCGGTTCTCCAGGGCGCTGTATTCGCGCACCTTGCGGTGGTAGGGCATGATTGAAAAGTGCCCGGGGTAGCCGCCGGTCATGCCGCGCCAGGCGAACAGGATATCGTTGTCCTGGCTATCGACGATGGCCGCAAAATCGAGCGCGTGCGACAGCAGGGTGCTGCTGACGTCGGCGTCGGCCGGGTCCAGGCGTAAAAACGTATGGCCAAACATGGACGAGGGGCTGTTCAGATAGGCGGCCGGGAAAATCAGCACCAGACGCTCATCCGGGGTGCGTTCGCGCCAAGCCTGGTATTCGGGGCAGTCGCCTTGGGCGACCGCGAGGTCGGGCAGCTGGGTCTGTAACCAGGCCGTGCGTGCGGGAAAGCGACAGCGCGGATGCTGATCGTCCACCGGGCCGGGGCTTTGCAGTGCCGCCAGCGTGGCGCGCAACTCTTGCAGTGGTGTGGGGTTGTCCTGTTCGGCCAAGTAAAAGGCGCTGTCGTTGGCGCTGCCGTGCCAGCCTCGGCCCACGGATTTCGGGCGGTAGTGCGTCAGGGTCAGCCATTGGCGGTCTTCGGCCAGGGCCTGAAGGCGAGCCTCAGAGGGGAGTGGGGCAGCGGTGGCGTTAAGTGCCAGCAGCCACAGCCCAAAAAATAGGACAGCGGGCATGGTAGTCAATCGCAGGGGGAGGGGAAAACCCGGACGCCCCGGTGGGGGCATCCGGTCGGGAACCGCGGGCTCAGGAAACGTACTTGGCCAAGCGGGTATCGGTCGACATGGCGACAACCAGGTTGCCCATAGCGGCGCCGGCAGTCACGTCTTCAGCGGCGAAAATGCTGCCGAACTCGGACTGGGCCAGGCTCTGGAACGCGGCACGGTCGGTGGCTTCAATGCCCAGCAGACTGGCCAGAGCGTCGAGCGCTTCGCCTTCACCGCTGGCCATGTTTTCGGCCACTTGGTCAATATTATCGTTCATAAACAGAGCGGCAGCACTGATGGTCTCGGAGGTGTCGCAGCCGAGAGTCCCTGAGGTCATGCCGAAGGTCTGGTTGGCGGAGGTACCGTTAGTGGTGGCCGCCAGGATGTGTGCGATGGGGCCGTCTTGGCCGTCCCAGACCTGTGCGCCCAAACCACAGCCGGGGTCCGCGGACGCCAGCATGGGAGCAGAGATGAGTGCAGCGGTGATTGCGATACGCTTGATCATAAAAAAATCCTTCTTTGTCTTTTTGAGTTGAGCACATGCTCGGGAATTACTTTAGCCGCGCCGTTGGGGCTTGTCCATAGCCTGTTTGTACTACTTGGCGGGAGTCCGGCCGCAATGGATGACCTGCGTTGGGTCTCAATTCGGGCATCGTTGCGCGCAATTGGTGGCAAAATCGGCTATAACAGGGAGGCTTGAGTTTACTGATCATCACCCGGGAGTCAAAAACGATGAAAACCCGCACGCTTACTTGCACGCTATTACTGCTTCTGGCCGGTGCTGCCCAGGCCAGCGATGCCATTGTCTACCACTGTAGCCTGGGCGACGATGAGCGCATTGTCAGCGTCGTCTACTCTGAGCCAGGGCAGGCGCTGCCGTGCGATGTGACCTACGAGCGCGGTGGTGAGGTGGAGACCCTCTGGCAAGCGCGGAATCAGGCCGGCTACTGTGAGGAACAGGCACAAAACTTTGTGGCACAGCAGGTCGCCTGGGGCTGGGAGTGCGGGCGCCATAGTCCGGATGAGCCCCAAAGTGACGCGCCCGACGTTGAGGGAGCCGAGCCTGAGCCCGAGCCTGCCTACTAGGCCGGCTCGCGCCTACCAGGTCCAGACCCGAATCCCGATCAGGCCCCGGCTGGCGAGATAAACGACCATCACCAGGTGCAGCAGACTCAAACTCCAGGCCAGGCCTTGGCGTACGCCTATTCGGGTCGTACCTGGTTGGCGGGCAAGCCAGATCAGCGCCAGCGGTGCCGCCAGCCCGGCCAGCCCGTAGCCGAGGCTGAAACCGAAGACACTGAGGGTCGCTGGCGCGCGGCTTGCGAGTAACACGAAATCGGTGGTGGGCAGGCTTGTCAGGCACAGTAAAGCCGCGCCCAGGAACAGGCCCGGCACGGCGGCGGGCACCAGCCACATGTGCCTGGCACCGATGGCTTGTCGGCGAAAGCGCGCCACCGGTAACTCCGCGATCACCCACAGCGCCGCCAGGGCGCTACCGGCCAGTACCGTGATCCAGAGCCCCAACTCCCCCCAAATACGCCACCCGGCTACCCGTTGATAAACCCCATCGTTGAGGTGCAATACCTGACCCGCCAATGGGTCAACAACCGGGGCCACGGCCCCGAGGCCGGTGCCCGGATCGATGAGCGCGGGGTGGTTTCCATCGAAGTAAAAGCGCTGGCGGCGGTCACCGTTGCCCAACAGCGGCTGGGAATGGAGGAAGCGGTCGCTCGTCGTGACACGCTGGCTGCGCAGCGCCAGTGGCAGATAGGTGCCCCGTTGCTGGTGGCGCGGGTTTATCGGCTCATAGAGACCGTCGAGGGCGCGGTAGTGATCCGGCAGCGGCCTGGCAGCGATGGCGGTGCTTGTGCGGTGGCGCAATAAATAATCGCGCAAGGCGTGGTCCAGGGCGTTACGGGCGGAGTCCCCGCCAGTCAACGCAAACACGTACCCACTGTTGAGTTCAGGGCTGTAGAGCAGCCTTGAGTAAGCTCCTACCAGGCTGCCGCTGTGACCGTAAAAAGCAATGCCGGCGTCGTTGTGGCTGCTGAGGTAATTGGACAATCCGTAGCCGCTCTGTACCCCCGCAAGCCAGGCCAGGCTGGTCGCCGGCGTTTCCATCCGCGTGATTGCCGCTTCGCTCAGCAGGGTCTGGCCCTGATACTGGCCGCGCCCGAGCAGCAGCTTTACCAGTGCCGACAGCTCCCGGGGGGAGGCGTTGAGCGCGCCCACCGGGCGATAGAGCAGAGACCAGTAGGGTTCTACACCTTGCGGGCTGTGGGCGAGTGCCGCACTGCCGGGCTCGGGCTCAAAGAAGGTGGCTGTGTCCATACCCAGGGGCCTGAGCCAGGCCTGGGTAATGTACTCCTCGTAGGGCATGCCCGCGGCGCGCTCCACCATATAGGCCGCAACGGCCGAGCCACTGTTGCTGTAGGCCGAGCGGCTACCGGGCACCCAACGGGAACGGCGCTGGGGCGCGTAACGCGCCAGGGCGTCGCCCAGCGCCAGGGGTTCTGGCGGACGGCGTGCGTACTCCGCAAGATAGGCATCGTTCCAACCCGAGGTGTGCTCGAGCAAGTGGCTCAGGCGCACCGGATGCTCGGCCTCCCAGGGATTGTCGAAGTGGACCTCGGGTGCGAGTTCGCGCACGGGCACATCCAGGTTGAGCGCGCCTGCTTGCTCAAGCCCGAGTGCCGCCAGAGCGATAAACATTTTGGAGATGGACGCGGTTCGGAACAGCGTGTCGGGCGTGGCGGCGACCCCCAGCGTCGGGTCGGCGACCCCTAGCGCGTCGAGCCAGACCAGCTCGCCGTCCTCGATCAACGCGATGCCGAGTGCCTGTAGCTCTCGCTCATGGAAGAGGGCTTCGACCTCGGCTTGCAGCGTCTTCAGGGCCGCTCCGTCGGCACTGGCCGGCAGCGCCAGAGTCAGGCCCAGCCATGCGCTTAGAATGACGGCAATGCGGATAACCGGCGTGACCATCCGTCAGTCCATGGTCTGGCCGGGTTGTGGACGATCCAAACCCCTGGGCGCGGGTTCGGTTGATGGGCGCAAATCGAGCGTGGGCGTCTCGCCAAAAGGCCAAAGGTTACTGACGACATCAAGCGCAAAACTGATATCGTTGCGATCGTCGCTGCCGACGCTGATCAGTTCCCGATCGGCGAAATTGGGCCAGGCACCGCAGGTCTCCCCCGGTTCACAAATCAGCAGGTTGGCGTCTACATCCGAACCGGCGATAACCTGATACTGGCCCGGAGGTACCGGGCCGAGCGTGTATTTCAGTCGGCCGTCGCCATTCCATTCGGCCAGGGTTTCCCGTACGACGTCGCCAGACGCTGTATCAAGCAGCAGGACGTACACCGGCGCCGAATCCAGGGCTTCACCTTTTTGGGTGGTGACCTGCAGCACCAGTTCACTCTGACTGCCGCCGGATAATGCAAACCGGACGCGACCGCGATACAAACCGTCAACCGCCAGCGCTTCGGTATCAATCCCGATCCGGTAGCGGGCAACCATCGTCTCATCATCGGCTTCGGTGGACTCCTCATCCACGATAATCCAGGGTTGATCCGGATTCGCGCCGACGACCTCGGGTACGCTGCCGTCGCCCTGGCGGCGCAGTGACACCGTGCGGGTTTCATTCGCGTCGAGCGCCAGGTTGCTGGGGTCCAGGAACAGTCGTGCGGGTAAGGGCTCACCCGTCGCCAGCGCCTGAGCAGCGGCCACCGCCGATTCGGCATTGAGCAGGCCGTAACCAAAAAAATCATCCCGTCCGGGTTCGCCGATATCTGTGGTCAGGCGCTCCTCGATCAGCAGTTGGTCTACGTCCTCCGGGGTCAGCGCCGGGTAGGCGGCTTTCATCAGGGCCAGGACCCCGCTGACGTGAGGGGCAGCCATCGAGGTGCCCTGCAGGTAGGCGTAACAGTTGGCGGTGCAGGTGTCGGCCTGGCCGAAGGTGCTCAGCACCCCGTTGTTCCCGCCACTGCCGCCGGGCGCCGCCAGGCTTATGCTGCTGCCAAAGTTGGAATAGCTGGCTTTTTCGTCGTTGCGGGTCGTCGCCGATACTGACAGCACGCCATCGTAGGCGGCCGGGTAGATGGGGGTGTTGGCGTTGTTATTGCCGGCGGCGGCGACCACCAGTATGCCGCGCTCGCGCACCTGGTTGAACAGGTTCTGTTGCAGGGCCGAGTAGCCGGGTCCGCCCAGGCTGAGGTTGAGAATGTCAGCCGTGTGTTGGGGCAGGGTGCCGCTATCGTTGCTCAGACCCGCAGCGTAGCGCACGCCCTGGATCACTTCGTAACTACTGCCGGACTCGCCGCCGATCACCCGCAGGGGCATCAAACGTGTGCCCCAGCCGACCCCCGCCACGCCGACGCCATTGTCGGTGGCCGCGCCGATGGTGCCCGCCACATGGGTGCCGTGCCAGTTGGCGCTGGCGTCCGGGTCGCTCGGATCGTTGTTGCCATCGACAAAATCCCAGCCGTCCACCCACTGATCGCGCAAATCGTTGTGATCGAGAACGACACCGGAGTCGATGACCGCGACGATCACCTCCGGGCTGCCCCGGGTGAGCGCCCAGGCTTCGGGTAGCTGGATATTCTGGTAGTGCCATTGCTGATCAAACGCCGGGTCATTGGGCTCCAGCCGCTGCAGCTGCACCCGGTAGTTGGGCTCGGCGTGGCGCACTTCAGGCTGGCGGCGCAGGGCGTCGATGGCACGCAGGGTTTCGATACGGGCGTAGGCTTCGGGATTGTTGCGTGCCAGCTGCGCCAGTCCACGCGGCTGGTGCAGGGGAGAAACGTGTGCCGGATCGGCCGCCAGGCGCGCCAGGCCCGGCCGGTCCTGGGCGGGCTTGAGCCAGTGCAGCTGCAGACCATGGGCGCGCTGTAAGTTATCGCTCAGGCGTTGGTGAGGCGCGGCCACTTGCCGTCCGGACGGCCGGGGCGCGTTGCCGGGCTCCAGCTCGACGATGACTTCACCGGGGATCACATCCGGTAGTTGGGAGGACAGGGTCGCGAGGGCTTCGGCGCTCATCTCCCAGGCCGGTTGGATATGCACCAGGTACTTGGAGGTGCCCTCGGTGGCCCGTACCTCAAGCACGTAGTCGCCGCCCGCTTCGGTGACCAGCTGTTGTAACGGTTCGTCGGTGTCAGTAAAGCTGATCTCGGTGCTGCAGTCGCTACTGTGCAGGCGCAATTGCAGACGGCCGGGTGACGAGTCCCAGATGGGGTTTTGGAGATTGTTGAAGTCGGTCACCTCCAGTTGCAGGGGCTGACCGGCATCGAGGTTGATACGGTAAAAATCGCTGGGGTTGGGTGAGGCGGCAAAGTGCTCCAGCGCGGGTTCGCCACCGGTGGCCGTGGCGCTGACAAAACCGAGCAGGGTGCGTTCGCCGAAAACGTCCTGGGCCTCAAGGCACTGGCTATTGTCTTCAAGGGGCGCGCGGCGATCGTTCAAGGTGCGGTCGATGGCAACCCCTGGCGACGGGCTCAAGGTGCCGCTGACTGTGACGGGGTCGAATCCGGCAGTGATGCTGCAGTCGCCTTCGGTGGCGACGACGACGTACTGACCCTGCTCTGTGAGCGTGCCGCCGCAACCGGTGACACTGCCGAGCCGATAGCCGGTGTCCGGGTTCAGGGTAAAGAGTTGGGTGTCGCCGTGGGCGACCTCTGCACCCTCTGGGGTGATGCCGCCGCCGGTCCCGGCAAAAGCGCTCAGGGTGTAGATCAGCGGCTCGAAGCTGACCCGGACCGTGCAGTCCTCGGTGATGTAGCCGGTGGTGTAGGTGTTTCCGGAAAGGCTGCCGTCACAGCCACTGGCGGCATCCAGCGCATAGCCGGTATCGGGGATCAGCGTGAGCTGCGCCCGCTGGTTGTAGCCCAGGGTCTGAACTTCGGGCTCGACGCGCCCGCCATCGCCTTGGACAACGCCGGTCACGGTACTGCGGCGCATATCGCCGCAGGCGACCAGCGTGACCAGGGCGGCGCCGAGTAGCGTCCGCTGTACGACAGACCCAGAAAACATGAGCGGCTCCGTGAGCGAGAGTCGGGTACCGAGGCAGCGCGCCGACATAACACCAGTATAACCCCGACGGGTTATTCGGCGGCTACTACGTATTATTCGATGCCAAGGCTGTCCCAGATCTCATCGATTCTATTCTTTATTGTGACGTCCATCACAATCGGCTCGCCCCACTCGCGGGTTGTCTCGCCAGGCCACTTGTTGGTGGCGTCGAAGCCGATTTTGGAGCCGAGGCCGGAAACCGGGGAGGCGAAGTCCAGGTAGTCGATGGGGGTGTTCTCGATCATCACCGTGTCGCGCGCCGGGTCCATGCGCGTGGTCATGGCCCAGATCACGTCTTTCCAGTCCCGGGCGTTGATATCGTCGTCGGTGACAATCACGAATTTGGTGTACATAAACTGGCGCAGGAACGACCAGACCCCGAGCATCACCCGCTTGGCGTGGCCCGGGTACTGCTTTTTCATGGTCACCACCGCCATCCGGTAGGAGCAGCCTTCGGGGGGCAGGTAAAAGTCCACGATCTCCGGGAACTGTTTCTGCAGGATGGGCACGAACACCTCGTTCAGGGCCACGCCCAACACAGCGGGTTCATCCGGCGGGCGCCCGGTGTAGGTGCTGTGGTAAATCGGATCCTTGCGGTGGGTGATACGCTCGACCGTGAATACCGGGAAGCTGTCCACTTCGTTGTAGTAACCGGTGTGATCGCCAAAGGGCCCCTCATCGGCCATATCGCCCGGGTAAATGTGCCCTTCGAGGACAAATTCGGCGGAGGCGGGCACCTGCAAATCGTTACCTTTGCAGCGGGTCACTTCGGTTTTGTCGCCCCGGAGCAGGCCGGCAAAACCGTATTCGGAGAGGGTGTCGGGCACGGGGGTGACCGCCCCGAGGATGGTGGCCGGGTCCGCGCCCAGGGCGACCGCCACGGGGAAGGGCTCGCCCGGGTGGGCCTGTTGCCACTCACGAAAATCCAGGGCGCCGCCGCGGTGCGCGAGCCAGCGCATGATCAGCCGGTTCTTGCCAATTTTCTGCATCCGGTAGATGCCCAGGTTCTGGCGTTCCTTTTCCGGGCCACGGGTCACCACCAGGGGCCAGGTGACCAAGGGGCCGGCGTCCCCCGGCCAGCAGCTCTGGATGGGGATGCGATCCAGGTTGACGTCGTCACCCTCAAGTACCACATCCTGACAGGGCGCCTTGCGCACTTCCTTGGGACCCATATTGAGCACCTGCTTGAACATGGGCAGCTTTTCCCAGGCGTCCTTGAAGCCCTTGGGGGGCTCGGGCTCTTTCAGGAAGGCCAGCAATTTGCCCACGTCGCGCAGTGCCGAGACCGACTCCTGCCCCATCCCCAGGGCGACCCGTTCGGGCGTGCCAAAGAGGTTGCCGAGCACGGGGATGTCGTAACCTTTGGGGTTTTCGAACAAGAGTGCCGGGCCACCGGCGCGCAGGGTGCGGTCGCAGATCTCGGTCATTTCCAGGTTGGGATCGATTTCCTGGGTGATGCGTACCAGCTCGCCCCGCTTTTCGAGGAGGTCGATAAAGTCTCGTAGATCGCGGTATTTCATAGTGAGGGTATCGGTTTGAAAGCACCCCAGAGGAGTGCTTTTTATTGGCCTACTTGCGTTTCATCGACAGGAAGAATTCATCGTTGGACTTGAAGTCCTTGAGTTTGTCGACCAGAAACTCGGTCGCCGATACGTCTTCCATATCGTTGAGCAGGCGGCGCAGAATCCAGGCGCGTTGCAACTCTTCCTCGGTCATCAACAGCTCTTCGCGGCGGGTGCCGGAACGGCGCACGTTGATTGCCGGGTAGATGCGTTTCTCGGCAATTTTACGGTCCAGGTGCAGTTCCAGATTACCGGTGCCCTTAAACTCTTCGTAAATCACTTCGTCCATTTTCGAGCCGGTATCCACCAGCGCGGTCGCGATGATGGTCAGGCTGCCGCCTTCTTCAATGTTACGCGCGGCACCGAAAAAGCGCTTGGGACGTTCGAGCGCATGGGCGTCGACACCACCGGTAAGTACTTTACCGGACGAGGGGATCACGGTGTTGTAAGCGCGTGCCAGGCGAGTGATCGAGTCGAGCAGAATAATCACATCTTTCTTGTGTTCCACCAGACGCTTGGCCCGCTCGATCACCATTTCCGCCACTTGCACATGGCGCGCCGGCGGTTCGTCAAAGGTAGAAGCCACGACTTCGCCGCGCACCGAACGTTGCATCTCGGTCACTTCTTCCGGACGCTCGTCGATCAGCAGTACGATCAGGTGGCACTCGGGATTGTTGCGGGTGATGGCTTGGGCGATGCCCTGCATCATCAGGGTTTTACCGGCTTTGGGCGGGGCTACGATCAAGCCGCGCTGGCCCTTACCGATGGGCGATACCAGGTCGATAATGCGCGGGGTCAAATCTTCGGTAGAACCGTTGCCGATTTCGAGTCGCAACCGTTCGTCGGGGAACAGGGGTGTCAGGTTTTCAAACAGGATTTTGTGCTTGGAGCTTTCGGGCTTGTCAAAGTTGATCTCGTTGACTTTGAGCAGGGCAAAATAGCGTTCGCCTTCTTTGGGTGGGCGAATCTTGCCGGCGATGGTATCGCCCGTTCGCAGGTTAAAGCGGCGGATCTGGCTGGGCGAGACGTAGATGTCGTCGGGGCCTGCCAGGTATGAACTGTCGGCAGAGCGCAGAAAACCAAAGCCATCCATCAGAATTTCGAGGACGCCGTCGCCGTAAATATCCTCACCGCCTTTGGCGTGGCGTTTGAGAATATTGAAGATGATGTCCTGCTTGCGGGAGCGGGCGACATTTTCAAGGCCCATTTCACGGGCGATGTCGATTAGTTCTTCGATGGGTTTTGCTTTCAGGTCAGTTAGGTTCATAGGTAGGGCTTTGTTGTGTGTTGAGAAAGAGTGCAGGGTTTTGCTCAGCCAGTGAATATAAAACCGGGGTGAGCCGCTGATTACCGTCTGAAATAGTTCGGTATTGAAGAGTCCGGCCGGAGAGCCGCAAAATTCGTCCTGTGATTATTGGGTTTGTCCTGCCACTGAGCGAAAGTCTACTCACAGGGCCTGGCAACGGGTAGCCGGGGCGTGAGCGAATCAGGGTGGAGCACTCAGGGAGTGGTGTTTGCCTGACGATCTGCTACTGGGAGTATGCGCTGAATCGGGGCGGGACAAACATCAGATAGGCGGAGTATAACGGCAAATCTCCACCAGTGCAAAGGGGGGATGCGGACACCTCTCCCTTTGCACGGTGTGGGCTCCGTTTAGAGGACCCCATCAATAAAGTCGACCAACTGCGGACGGGACAGGGCGCCGACCTTGGTGGCCTCGATGTTGCCGTCCTTGAAGATGATCAGGGTCGGGATACCGCGGATGTTGAACTTTCCGGGGGTCTCCTTGTTGGCATCGACATCGACCTTGGCAATTTTGATCTTGCCTTGGTACTCGCCGGCCAGCTCGTCCAGTACTGGGGCGATCATTTTGCACGGGCCACACCAGGCGGCCCAGAAATCAACCAACACCGGTACATCGGACTGCAGAACTTCCTGCTCAAAACTGGCGTCTGTTACATGGACGATAGCGTCGCTACTCATAAAGGGTGATCTCCAAAATCCGGTCGCTTGGGTGGCTTGGGCCACACCGGGAATGTATCAATTTTGACCCAGCATCATAAGGACTGGGACGGGCGCAGGCAAGTGGCAAAAACCAATAGTCACTATATGCTTTGGCTATAAGCGCGCCCGCGCTTGCGCTACAGGCCATTCTTGCTCTTGGCCAATCCCGCCCGCTCAAGGGTCTGGCTGAGGTTTTTAAGGGTAACCGGCTTGGCCAGATAATAATTCATGCCGGCGCTGAAAACCTGCTCCCGGTGTTCCTGCATGGCATGGGCGGTAAGCGCAATAATGCTTGCCGGCGGGTGCAACTGGCGCCGCTCATAGTCGCGGATATGACGGGTGGCGGTAAAGCCGTCCATCTGAGGCATATCGCAATCCATCAGAATCAGATCGTATGGCTTGTGAGCCTGGCGCACGGCGCTGACCGCTTCAAGGCCATTCTCGGCCAGATCCGGGGTAATCGCCAGTTTGCTCAGTAGGCCTTTGATGACCATGCGGTTGACGCTGTTGTCTTCGGCGACCAATACCCGCAAATGACTGAAACGGCCCTCGTCGGATTCGCTTGAGCCCGTTTCCTGCGGTTGCTCGGTGATATAGCCAAGCAGTGTTTCCAGATGCTGGAACAGCGTGCCGGAGGTGAGGGGTTGATGCACCAGGGTGTGCGGCCCCAGGGACTTGCGGTTGTCGGGCAGGTTCAGAGCGTCGGACAGGTTATACAAAAACAGCGGGGTTGTGCTGAGCGCGGGCAAAGCGCGCAGTTGCTGGACGACTTGCAGGGCATTGCCATCAGGGAGTTGGTCGTCGATACCGATGAAATGGCAGCGCGCGTTGCTGTTGGTGCGCTCAGTCAGGTATTGCGTCAGCGCTTCAACGGATGACACACCGGTGAGCTCAAGCCCCCAATGCTGGCAGTGCGGGCGGATGAAACGAATAAATGCGTCGCTGCCGACAACCAGCAACTTGCGGTCGTGCAAATGACTGGCGGCAATCGGCGTGGTCGCGGTTCGGTCCGAGAGCTGAAAGCGGGCGCTGAACCAAAATGTCGCGCCTTCACCCTTGGCGCCTTCAGCGCCGATACGTCCATCCATCAACTCGACCAGGCTCTTGCAAATGGCCAACCCCAGACCGGTTCCCCCGTATTGCCGACTGGTGGCAATATCGGCCTGGCTGAAGGAGTCGAACAGCAGGTCTTTGTCTTCGGGATTGATGCCGATGCCGCTGTCGCTGACCATGAACCGCAGCAGGGGTTGTTCGCCGTCTTCGAGCAGCGTCACCGAGAGACTGATATGCCCCTGTTTGGTAAATTTGAAGGCATTGCCCAGCAGATTGAGAAGAATCTGGCGTAGCCGGGTCGAGTCGCCGACCAGTTTGAAGGGAATGCCGGGATCGACCCCGCCCATCAATTCGATATGTTTTTTGCTGGCGGTGGCGCCAAACAATTGCAGGCAATCTTCCACCAGGTTGTTGAGATCGAAGGTGGTCATTTCCAGTTGCAGTTTGCCCGCTTCGATCTTGGAGTAATCGAGAATGTCGTTGATGATGTCGAGCAGGCTTTCACCGCTGCGGTGAATCACGTCGATATAGTGTTTCTGGCTTTCGTTGAGGGGCGTGTCACGCAGCATTTCGAGCATACCGATGACACCGTTCATGGGCGTTCGGATCTCGTGGCTCATGGTCGCCAGAAATTGGGTTTTGGCGCGGCTGGCATCCTCGGCAATCACTTTCTGACGTCGGGTTTCCAGTTTTTCCTCTTTTTCGTGCAGGAGTGCGCGCTCGATCTGTCGACGTTGCTCGATATCTTCAAGCAGGCTTTCGCGCATCTGGTTGATGGCGTTGACGACATTGTCCAGCTCGTCGGGGTGACGGACATTGCTGGTGCGGCGCAGCTTCAGCGGTCGGGTCAGGTTATCCAGATTGAGCTGGCGGGCATACTGCGCGATGGTGTTCATATGTCGGGTCAGCAGGACGTACACCAGCCACAGGATCAGCCCGGCGATGATCAGTGTTTTGGCGCCCTGGACCCCGGCGATAAACAGGGCCCGCTGCCACAGGCGGCTATAGATATTGGCCAGACTGCTGGTGATGACCAGTGTACCCAGCGTCTGGGTATCACTGCCTGGATCCGCGTGTATGAGCGGAAATTCCCGGACCACAAAAGGGCCTGTGCGCGTCTCTTGAGGGTCTTCGATCCCGGCTCTCAGGGTGCGGACCTCATCATTCCAGTCACGCCAATAGACTTTGACCTGTACCACATCCTCGACCTCGAGCAGACTCTCTACCTGAATCTGTAGCTGATCCTGATCGAAGCCCCAGAGGCTTTTGGTCATGCTCGCCAGGGCACTGACGCGCACCTGGTCGATGCGCTGCTCCAGGGCATTCACGTCGTCGCGAAAGCTGGCGTAGAGTTGCAAGATGATGGCGATCAGGGTGATCAGTGAGCTGACCAGCAAAATCAGCCCGAGTAGGCGGGTGGCGATGGGATTATCGCGAAAATAATGGCGAATGGCCGACATGCTGTTTCCCCAGCGGCCCCACGCCGCCCAATTGATCCTGACGCTAGTGTAGCAGCTCGCGTGCCGAGGCGTGCACGGGGGTCAGTCGCTGAACGCCTCAAGCACGGTATTGAGAAAGCGGTGCCCGAGAGGCGTGGTGCGCAGCTGCTCGAGCGGGGGCAGTACCAGGCCCTGAGCGCGGAGCCGGGCCCACTGGGGTTCCAGGTCCGCTACTGCCAGCCCGGTGCGCGCCGTGAAATCGTGCACGGGTGCGCCCTCATTCAGGCGCAGGGCATTGAGCAGAAATTCCAGTACCCGATCTTTCTCGGAAAGGGTTTGGCCACCCGCAGCGAAGGGGTTGTTGTGGCCGGGTAAGTTGGCGCTTACTCTCTGTTCAGCCCCCAAATAATGGCGTGGCAAGCGGGTTTTCCAGAGGCGCAGAATGTCATAGTGGTGCGGGCGGGTGACTTTACCGTGGGCGCCCGCGCCGATGCCCAGGTAGTCGCCAAAGGTCCAGTAATTGAGGTTGTGGCGCGCCTGACGGCCATGACGGGCATAGGCCGATACTTCGTACTGGCGGTAGCCGGCATAACTGAGCAGGGCCTGACCGGCGTCCTGAATTTCCGCCAGGGTATCCTCTTCGGGTAACACCGGTGGCTGCCGGTAAAAGGCGGTATTCTGCTCGATGGTCAGCTGATACCAGGACAGGTGCTCGGGGGCCAGATCGAGGGCCTGGCGCAGGTCGGCGCAGGCGTCGCTGATACGCTGTTCGGGCAGCCCATGCATCAGGTCCAGATTGATATTGTCGAACCCGGCCTGGCGCGCCATGTCCACGGCCTTCAGAGCCTCGGCGCCGCTGTGAATGCGCCCCAGGTGTGCCAGTTGGGTCGAATTGAAGCTCTGGATGCCGATGGACAGGCGATTGACGCCGGCCCGGCGGTAGTCGGTAAAGCGGGCCTGTTCGAAGGTGCCGGGATTGGCTTCAAGGGTGATTTCGATGGCCGGCTCGAAGCCGATCAGGCGCTCGGCACCGTCCAGAATTCGCCCGATGGCCGGGGCCGAAAACAGGCTGGGGGTGCCGCCGCCGAAGAAAATACTGGTGAGCTTGCGCCCCTGGGCAAGGGACTGGTCGAGAGCCAGGTCGCGCAGCAGGGCATCGACGTAGGCGTCCTCCGGGAGTTCGCTCTCCGCCTCGTGGGAATTGAAGTCGCAGTAGGGGCATTTACGTACACACCAGGGAATGTGCACGTAAAGCGACAGCGGGGGGAGCGTCAGGGTCATGGGCGCGCTTGCAGGCGCGCCAGCAGCTCGGCCATGGCCTTGCCCCGGTGGCTGATGCGATTCTTGTGGTTCTTGTCCAGGCTGGCGGCGCTGCTGCCCAGCTCCGGCACATAAAACAGCGGGTCGTAGCCAAAGCCGCCGTCGCCTTGCGGCTCGGTCAGAATTCGGCCTTCCCAAGTGCCGTGGCACAGAATCGGGGTTGGGTCGTCGGCGTGGCGCATAAAGGCAAGCACGCAGTGGTAGCGCGCGCTGCGCTCTGCCTCGGGCACACCGTTAAGCTCGTCCAGTAGCAGGGCGTTGTTGTCGGTATCCTGAGCGTCGGGGCCGGCGTAGCGGGCCGAATAGATACCGGGGCGCCCGTTGAGGGCGTCCACTTCCAGGCCGGAGTCGTCAGCGAGGGCGGGCAGGCCAGTTTGTGCCGCGGCGTGGCGGGCTTTGAGAATGGCGTTTTCGACAAAGGTCAGGCCGGTCTCTTCGGCACTGGTGACATTGAAGTCGGATTGAGCGCGCACATCGAAGCCGCAGTCCACAAGCAGGTCGCGAAACTCCTTTAGCTTGCCGGGGTTACCGCTGGCCATAATCAGTTGTTGCACGGGTGGTCTCCTGTGGGCGCGGGCTTCAATACCGGGGCTCAGTGGCCCCGGTGCAAGGTACGGGTAAAGCGGAATTGAATGGCGTCGCTTTCGCCCTCGGGGGTAATCTCGATATCGAAGTGCATCACTTCCTGATCGGTGTGGCGTAGGGGGGCCAGGTAGTAGGTCGCCGTGCCTTCGTCGATCTCCTCGAAGCGCAAGCGGAATTGTTGCTGGGCGAGATTGGTGGCGGTGCCACTGATCTGCGCGGGCAGTCCGAGGCTCTCGCCGTCGTCCGTCCGTTGGGTGACGCTGATATTCACCAGCGCCCGATCCCGGGCACGGGTAAAGCCGTAGGCCTGCGCCGCTTCAAGGGGGATAAAGGTGCTGTTAAAAACCGTGTAGTGCACCTGATAGTCGCCGAAGCGCTGGCTGTTCTCGATATAGCGGGTCTGGTCTGTTTGGGCGTGAACGCTGCTGGCCAAGGCGAGCAGCATTAAACCGAGCCATCGAATCATGGTCGCTCCGCAGTTTGCACTGTGTGTGAGGGAAGGCATTGTACCCAATTTTACGCCGTCATTGGGTTGCTGGATGCGGTCCGGAAACGAAAAAGCCCCAGGGCAATGCCCCGGGGCCAAGTCGTTGAAGCTGACTGTCTGGCTAAGGGTTACCCTTCGATCTGGGCAGCCAGTGCTTCGGTGATGCGATCGCGAAGACCTTCGTCCTGGTTGGCGAGGTTAGCGATCTGCTGGTACTCCTCGATAGAGATACCACTGTCGGTGACCGCTTGCTGCATTTCACCTTGGGCTTGCTGTTGCAGCTCGGTGGCGTCTTCAGGGCTCTCGGCGGCCTGCAGCTTCTCGGTGTATTCCTGGTTGATGGTCTGTACGGCGATGTAGGCGGCAACAAAGGCATCAACTTCTTCATCGCTGACGTTCACTTCCTGTTGAGCGCCGGGGCCAGCAGGCGCCGGCGGCTCGTAGTTGCTACCTTCCGGTGCCGGACCTTGGGCCCAGGCGGCGGCGCCAAAAGTCAGACCGATGGCGGCGAACAGGCTCACTAGCGGGTTCTTGATGCTTTTCATAGTACGCTCCTCGTTTTGAGTCAGGTAAAAAATGGCTTGCGTACTTTAACTGTTACATATCCCGTGCCAGCTTTTAAAAAACTCCTTAAGTATTTGATATACATAATTATTTCTTAAAAGTTGCAGTGCCGGGTGACGCTGAAATCCCGTGCGTTATCGCCCATGTGCCAAACTGGCACAGCCGTTATGGCACAGAGGGCGGATTACTGTTCAGAATCCAACCAGCGGTACAGCGTGCGCCGGCCGATACCGAGCACTTCCGCTGCGCGGCGTTTGTTGCCTTCGACCTGTTCGAGCACATACTGGATGTAATCCTTCTCGATGCGCTCAAGCGGGAGGATGCGGCCGCTGTCTACTTGCGGCGGCTGCCAGTGGTCGCTGGCGGTGACCGGCGTTTCCACCGGTGCTTCACGCACCCGCTGGGGCAGGTCGTCCAGCCCGACCCGATTGCCGCTACAGAAGGTCCCCGCGCGCTCGATGATATTCGCCAGCTCGCGCACGTTGCCGGGAAAGCGGTAACCTTTGAGCTGGGCCAGGGCTTCGCTACTGAGCCCGTCGATGGGCTGTTGGCGGCGCTGGTTGAGTTGGCCAATCTGGTGGGCAATCAGGCGCTCCAGGTCTTCACCCCGCTGACGCAGGGGTGGCACCTCCAGGGTAAAGGTCTCCAGGCGGTAGTAGAGGTCTTCGCGGAAGTTGCCCTCGGCGACCTCATCGGGCAGATCGCGGTTGGTGGCGGCGATGATACGCACGTCCAGTATCTGTTCCTGATTGCTGCCCACGGGCCGCACCCGTCCATCCTGCAGGATACGCAGCAGCGCGGACTGCATTTCCAGCGGCATTTCGCCCATTTCGTCGAGCATCAGCGTGCCGCCATCGGCTTCCGCAAACAGGCCGCGTCGGGCCTTGGTGGCACCGGTGAAGGCCCCGGCGGCGTGGCCGAAGAGCTCGCTTTCGAGCAGATTGGCGGGCAGGCCGCCGCAATTGATGGCGACGAAAGGCCGGTCCCGGCGCTCGCTCTCCCGGTGAATGGCGCGCGCCACCAACTCCTTGCCGGTGCCGCTTTCACCGGTGACCAGCACCGGGCTGTCGGTGCCCGCGACCTGGCGAATTTGCGTGAACAGTTGGCGCATGGGGGGGCTGGCACCGATCATACCGTGAAAGCCATCGCTGTCGAGCAGTCGCCGGTAGGTGGCCAGCTCTTGCTGCAGTTGTTGCTGTTGCAGATTGCGTTCAACCGCAAGGCGCAAGTGCTCCAGATCCAGGGGCTTGGTCAGAAAATCGTCGGCACCGCGCTTGAGCGCGTCCACCGCCTGATCGATGGTGCCGAAGGCGGTGATCACAATGAAGGCCGGGGTCAGGGGGAGCTGGCGTAGCCCTGCGAGCAAATCCAGGCCGCTGCCGTCGGGCAGGCGTAAATCACTGACCACCAGGCGCGGCATCTGCTCCTGCAAAAACTGGTTGGCGCTGCGCAGGTCACCGGCGCCGGCACAGCGATAACCGGCGTCCTGAAGCTCCTCCAGGAGCAGCTCGCGCAGGTCCGGGTCGTCCTCGACCACCAGAATATCCACGGGCACGTGCTCGTCAGGGGTTGCCATGGTTACGCGTCTCCTTCTTGGGTGGTGGCGCCGTTCATCGGCAAATAAATATCAAAGCGGGCGCCGCCCAGATCGCTGTGACCGATCTCGATACGTCCGCCGTGCTCGTTAACCACGGCGTTAACCACCGCCAGGCCCAGGCCGGTGCCCTGACCCACAGGTTTGGTGGTGTAGAAGGGCTCCAGTAGATGACCGATGTCCTCGTCGGCGATGCCCGGGCCATTGTCTTCCACGCGCAGACACAGCTGCGTGTCGTCGACCGTATGCCAATTCAGATGGACCTCGCCGCCACTGGCCGCTTGCAGGCCGTTGCGCAGCAGGTTGATCAGCGCTTGCTCCAGGCGCAGCCGATCGGCGCGCAGGACGATTTCATAAGGTTGGGCGGGCAGCACCAGACGCGCCTGTTGGCGTTCGGCCTCTTCGCTGACCTGTTGCTGGGCGGACTGCACCAGGTCGGTCATGCGCACTTCGCGCTTCTCTGGCACCACCGGACGGGCGAAGTCCATAAGCTGTCGGATGATGCGCTCCACGCGCCGCAGCTGTTGGCGAATCTGCTCGAAGGATTCGGCGGTTTCCGGATCGGCTTTGCGCAGGGCGCGCTGAGCCTTGCCATCGGCGACACTCAAGGGTGTCCCCAGCTCGTGTGCTACCCCGGCGGCGAAGCGACCGATCGCGGCAAGCTTCTCGCTGTGGTGCAAGCGGGTCTTGAGGGCCAGTTCGCGTTCACGCTGAGCGCTCAACTGTTCCTCGGAGGCGACAATACTGTCGAGCATCCGATTGATACCCTGGGTCAGAAAGCGAATTTCGTCCGGTCCCCGGGGGGGAATCCGGTGCGCCATATCGCCTTGCCCGACCTGTTCCATGGCCTGCCCCAGGGTTTGCAGGTGACGCCCCACCGCGCGCTGGTAGCCAAACCAGATCACAGCGATCACCAATAGCGACGAGGCGATCAGCAGCCCCAGGGCGCGCCAGCGGAATTGATCCAGCTCGTGTGCAAAGTCCTGTCCCCGCCGCGTCACCTGCAGCAGGCCGATGATCCGGCCGCCGCTGTCCACCAACGGCATGAAATAGGAGAATACCTCCTCGTCACCGATCTGCTCAAAGGCGCCTTGCTCGTCCCCGACCGAGGCCAGATCCGCCGCTTCCTGGCCGGGCACCTGAGCGTCGCGAATGCCGATGGCGGAAATGCGCTGACCCTCGCGGTTGTATACGTAGACCCCGTACACCTGATCCATATCGAAAGCGGAAGTGATGGTGCGGCGCAGCGTGGCGGTGTGGCCGTATTGCAGGGCGTGACTGAGGGCCGGGCGAATGGCCCGGGCAATCAACTGAATGTCCTGCTCCATATTGGTCTGGGCAGTTTTCTCCAGTTGGTGCAGGCCGTACCAGCCACTGGCGATGATGATCGCCAGAAACGGCAGGAGCACAAATACCAACAGAGAGGTGCGGATATTGCGCAGGGATTTTTTTGACGGAGTCAGCATGGTTCTATGCTAACACAGGCGAGGGGGCGTGTTTCTTGGACAAAAAAAGCCCGCAAGCGTGAGCTTGCGGGCAAAGAGAGGAGAGCGTGTAGGGTGTCGTATAGGTACTATCAGTGTGCGCGACGTTTGGCCAGGCGTTCACGGATCAAGAAGATGAGCCCGAAGATCGCAAAGAACGAGCCGATGCCACCTGCGGAACGGTCCAGCGGCTCACTTGGCGGAACAAAGGGCGCATCCTCAGCGCTCGAGCGAGTATAGGTCGCGCTGCGGATTCCCGAGGACTCGCCGTCCATGACCGCGATAACGCTGATGGTCGTGGTTTCGGTGACCGACACCGTTTCACCGGGTAAGAGCGCCATGCTGCTCTGGGTCGGGTCGCTGCCGTCAGTCGTGACATACAGCGTGCTACCTTCGGGGCCGTCCAGCGTCACAACCAACTCATCAGCCGTAAATTCCTGCGAGGGCGGGTTGAAGGTCGGGGCAGGTACAGTTGATGCCAGAGTGACGTCGTCCACATACAGGGTGCGGGCAAAGGCCGGGCTGACGTCGTCTTCGCCTACGCTGCGGTCCCGAGCACGAATGCTGATGCGCGCCGAGGTGGCGTCTACCACCGCAGCGGCCTCACGGAACTCTTCGCTAACCAGCGTCAGCCATTCACCGCTTTCCCCATCAATGGCAAAGTCTTCACGCAGTGACAGAGCGCTATCGGCATCTTCGGTACAAAGGGCGTCGGTAAAGAAGGAGACATCCACACGAATGTTGAGTTCTTCGTCAGGGGTCAGACTCATGGCGCGCAGGGACGGCCGGATATTGTCTTCGCCGTTCAGCTCGACACATTGATCAAGGCGGCTGGTGCCGAAGTTGCCGGTCAGGCTTTCAAAGTAGAACAGGTTGCTGCCCGCCTGGGCAAAACTGAAGGCACCGGCAGCGGCGCGCAACCCTTCTTCCCGATCCAGATACCACCCCGAATCACCGGTGATAAAATCACCATCGGTCAGATCGGTATGAGAGAAATCGCCGTTGCGAACCAGGTTGACGTTGCTTTCGCCCTGGGTGACCCGAACATCGTCAAAGAAGACCTGGGCATTTTCCTCGCTCCGATCTCGGGCACGCAGAGAGATACGCAGAACGCGAGCCTCGTCAGGCAGATCGTCAGCACTGAACACGACCGGGGAGATTTCGAACCACTCGTTGGCATCAATGCCGGCCTGTCCCAGCTGTTGATTGAAATCATCATTGGAGCCGTCGAACGACAAACGGTTACTGTTGTCGTCCACTTGCAGGTTGGTTTCGCACGCCGCCATATCAGGGTAGAAATTCGGGTTCAGACGGGTGCGGACATCGTCGGAAGCCACAGTTGTCAGAATGGAATAGCTGAGCAGCAGTGATTGGCTTGGATCAATAGGGATACATTGCTCGATCTTGTTGGCACCGTAGCCGGTGTCCAGAATGTTGAATGCGAAGGCGCTGTGTCCGTTTGCACCGAAGCCTTCTTCGGTTCTGATAAAACCGCCATCGTCACTCAGTATCGTCCAGGACGGGAAAAAGCCCACGCCCTCCACGGAGGTATAGTTGAGATCGCCATCGGCGCGGGCATTCACGTTCTCGAAATTACCGTTTTCCAATGCCAGGGCGGTCAGTGGCGCTACGCCGAGGGCAAGGATTGTCGTTTTGCCAAAGTTTTTCATGCTGGATTCCTCAAAATTCGAATTGAAGGCGTGCGCTGATGACACGGCCGGTGGTGTCAACGCTGTCTCGTTCTGCGTCGAATTGCATGACGTTCAGTTTGAAGATCACGTCCGGATTCATATACCAGTTCAGACCCAGGGTGACGTGGTCCATGCTTTGGCCGCGGCCGATGCGGGTGTGCTCCCCGGAGTCGACGGTCGCATAGCGGGCGGCAACTTCGAAGGCGCCCCACGAACCGTTGGCGGGGTCGAGGTTCTTTGACGGTGTTACCCTGCCGAAGTCGCCGCTGGTCGGCCGGTAATTTCTGTGCTCACCGGTCAGGAAGAAACTGGTCTGAACGTAGAAGCCATCCTGCGTCAAGGCGTTGGAGGGAGTCGCATTGTTGCCCAGAGCGATCAGCTTGGCGACTTCATCCAGTTCGATATCGACCTGGGTGTACTCGGCCTGAACAGAGAAGGGACCATTTCCGTAAGCAAACTCGAGGCCGAGACGGGTAAACTCTTCGACGCCCTCCAGATCGTCTCGGCCCACAAGGCGCAAGTCGATGGCGCGGCT
This sequence comes from Marinimicrobium alkaliphilum, assembly GCF_003259155.1. Lineage (GTDB taxonomy): Bacteria > Pseudomonadota > Gammaproteobacteria > Pseudomonadales > Cellvibrionaceae > Marinimicrobium_A > Marinimicrobium_A alkaliphilum. The sequence goes on along the minus strand of NZ_QGMQ01000005.1, from coordinate 30,130 downwards.
GCCTTCACGAGTACGTAAACGCAAGGGCACCCAAGCGTCGTTATCTTTATCGAACGCATTTTGTCGGTAGCTGGCGCTGCCGCCGAGGTGCAGATAGTGAGTGCCGGAATTGATTGGCGCAGCAGACAGCCGCCCCGAGAGCGCATAGCCCTCTTCGACCGAGCGGTCCCGGGCAGTTCCTTGCCCGCCAAACACACCCAGGGCGCCGTACCAGTCAGGTCGCAGGGTTTCGTACATAATGCCAATTTCCCGGCTCGGTCTCAGGGCATCGATAGGTGCGGCGCGCTCCATAAAGGTGAGTCGTCGAGAGCTGGTGCTGCTCTCCATAGAGAACGGCTCTTTGAAATGGCCCACTGCCAATCGACCTTTGGGCATCAGGTAAGCGACGTAGGCATTGGCGAAGCGGACTTCTTCATCGCGGTAGTCGATCTCCACCTGCCACTCAAAGTTCTCGTACATATAACCCAGTGCGCCGATGCGTGCGCGCCGGATGATGGTGCCGTAGGTCGGCGGCTCAAAGTTCTGTCGGGCAACAAAGGCGATATCGTCATCAAAGGAGCCGTGGGAGCCGTCGAGCTGCACGCGACCGCGAATACGGAAGCGATGCTGGCCATCTTCGCTGTCGACGGTAAAGCGACGCACGGATATGGTCGGGTTGTCATCCTGAACCGGTTCTGTGGGCTCATACTTGATGTCACTGCTTTGGCCTTGTGACCTATCGGTCTGGCCGCCTTGACGCAGTGCGTCAGCCTCTGCCTGGGTGAGAATATTCTTATCAAGCAGTGTATCGATAAGGTCTGAGGTTTCGGCTGAGGCAATCATCGGCACTGACGCGCCTGCGATCAGTGCCATCAATCCTACGCGGATCAGGTGTAATTTCAAAACGGGTACCCATCAAAGTCGTGGCAAGTGCGATCTCCGTCGCGCCCGTACATATTACCGCTAGGTCAGTGATGTGACATTTTCGGTGGTAGGGATTCGTCAATGAAACTCGCGTTAGAAGAAAGCGCTAAAGCACGGCTATTCTCGCCCGCAGAGATGACACTAATGTGAAGCGGCCGTGACGTTGATGTTGCAGAAACTGTTATCGGCGGTGCCATTGCACATACGCCATAACGGCCATGCTCAGCAGTATGGTGATGGTCGCCATGGCCATGGCCAGGCCGATATCCCCCTGTTCAAACTGGTTGAAAATGAAGGTCGCGGAGGTGTCGACGCCAGGGGGAAGCAGCAGGATGGATGCGACAAGCTCGCGCATGCAGACAATAAACGTGGTCAACCAGGCAGCGATCAGCGCCGGTTTCAGCTGCGGCAACACAATGCGGGTAAACACAGTAAAGCGCGATGCACCCATCATGGCGGCGGCCCGCTCCAGGTTGGCGCCAATGCCGGATAATTGCGCGTTGGCATAGTTGAGTGCATCGGTGATGTAGATTGCCACATAGGCCAACAGCAACATCCACACGGTGTTGTACACATCGATGGGAATCCAGGGCGCGTTCCAGGCCAGAATCAACGCCACGGCCATGACAATTTTGGGTATCACCCGAGGCAACATCGCCAAGCCATCCATAAACTGCTGGGGTCGGCCCTCGGTGCGGGCACTGACGTAGGCGATATAGGCGCCGGCGGCAACGCAGATGGTGGCCGCGGCCATGCTCAACCAGAGGCTGGTCAGCAGGGCCGATAGCCCCCGACTGCCCGGCGTCATCAGGGTGCTGTAGTGGTCCAGCGTCAGGCTCGGCAGACCGTCCTGCCAGCGGTCCGCGATACTGGTCAGCAGCATGGCGGCGTAGGGCAACAGGGTGCTGAGGAAAAACAGTCCGCCGAACCAGCTCCAGGCCAACCACTGGCGGCGGCGATTGAGTGGCTGCAGGGTCTGATGCCCCGGGCGACTGCCGCCGGCGGCAAATAGGGCGGCGATCCAGCGGCCGCCGTACAGGGCCACCAGGGCAAACAGGCACAGCAGGCTCGACAATGAGGTGGCAAGAGCCAGATCCACCGGCCAGCTGGTGACCAGATAAAAAATTTCCGCGGGCAATAGGGGCAAATTGGCACGCGTTCCCAGTACCGCCGGGACGCCGAAGTTGGACAGCGACTCGAGAAAGACCAGCAAACCCGAATTGATGATGGCCGGTAAGAGCAGCGGGAACATGATGCGCAGGGCGATCCGGGTGCGGCTGGCACCAAGCTGTACGGCGGCGTCCTCCAGGCGGCGGGGCAGCCCGCTCAGGGCCGCTTCTACCGCGAGGGCGACATAGCCGAACGACGACAGGGCCATGACCAGCGTAACGCCCCAAAAAGAGAAAAACAGGGCGCGCAATCCGTGCGGCATGGGGCCCAGCAGGCTGTCAGAAAAACCACCGTCCTGCATCACCAGAATGTAACTGAGCGCCGCGATGTAGGGCGGCGTCATGATGGGCATCAGCAGGGTCAGCCGCGCCCAGGCCTTTCCCCGCAACTGGGTACGCGCCAGCAGGTAACCGCAGGGAATGCCAAACACCCAACTGACCACGGTGACGGAACCGGCCCAACTCAATGAGTTCCACAAGAGCGTGCCCAGCTCCGGGGTATCCCCAATCGCCCGATAGGCCGACAGAAAACCCTCGAAGCTGCCGCCCAGAAGCTCCGGAAACAGGCTTTGGAGGAAGAGCAGTAGCAACGGGTAGCCCGCGGTGATGCCCAGAAAAAGCAGGCACAGGAACACCGGCATGGGCATGATGCGGCGGGGCAAATTCATGGCGCGCTGTTCCTGTCGCTGGCGGGGGTAACCTGTGCTCGCTCAATGCCATACTGGAAGCGTCGCAGAATCCTCCCCTGCTCGTTCAGGGCCAGGGCGACGTCTCTGCTTGTTATCTTCTCGGGGGGCGCGATGCTTTGACGGGTCTCGCTCTGGGCGATATCGGTACGGGCGGGCATCAGGTGTTGCCGGGCAACCTGTTGCTGGACCTCGGTGGTAAAAAGGAATTCGATAAAAAGTCTGGCGCTGTCCTGGCGCGGGCTGCTGGCCAGTATGCCCACCGGGCGGGTAATCAAAGGCACACCGCTGGCCGGATAGTGAAAAGTGATGGACGCGCCCTGGTCCATCTGCCGGAACACCAGATAGTCGACCGCGCCGAGCACGGCCTGATAATTGCCGATCATCAAGGAGGTCAGCGCCTGGCTGTTGGCGGCGGGAAACTCCATCCCGGCTGAACGCGCCCGGGTGAATTCCGTCCAGGCGTCGTCGCCATAAGTGAGCACACGGTTGACGACAAAGTCACCGGCGGTGCCGGAGCGGGAGGGTGAAGGCATAGCAATGCGACCGGGAAAGTCGCCGCTGAACAGGAGCGGCCAGTCGGGTTGCACAGCGTCGTGGGAGCTCGCCAGCGCGACGCCAACCAAAGCGGCACTGGTGGCGAGGTAGTAGCCGTTGGGGTCGTGCCAGTCGGTGTGGGTTTCGGGTAAGGGCAGGTCGGCCAGGGGCGCCAGTCGCTTGCCGTGGCGAAGGGCTTCGGCGGCGACATCGCTGGCAAAGATCACCACGTCGGCCTGGGGCCGGAAGCGTTCGGCTTCGAGCTTGGCCATCAGCTGGCCGGTGGTGGCCACAAAGAGCCGCACGGGAATGTCGTGGGCCGCACTAAAATCGGCGGCGATCTGTTCGATCAATGGCCGCGGGCCGGCGGAGTAAATCACCAGTGCGTTTTCGTCCTGACGGCTGCAGCCGGGCAGGGCGAGCAACACCAACCAGAGCGAGAGCCAGGCGGTTGTCTTCATCGTCCAACCGCGTGCAGTGCATCCGTGTTGATGCGCAGCGAAACTGGTGTTCCCGGCGCAAAGGTCTGATCGGCAAAACCCCGCAGCGTCAGCCCGGGATGAATCTCGGCGGTGACCTCCTGACGCTCGCCCAGAAAGTGGCGCTGGGTACAGATGCCCTCCAGATTCAAATCCGTTTGGCAAGGCGCGGTTTGAGCGGCCACGACTTTTACCGCTTCGCGGCGGATGACCAAGTGCCCGGTGTCGGGGAAGTGGTTGAGGGCACCGTCCCGATTGCTCAGGGTGAGGTGCTCGCCAAGCAGAAAATCGCCGCTCCGGCGCTGATAGGGAATCACGTTGGCGCTGCCGATAAAGGTGGCCGCGAAGCGGGTCAGCGGGCGGCGGTACATGTCTTCGGGGGCCCCCAACTGCTCAATTCTGCCCTCGTTCATCAGGGCAATCTGGTCACCGAGGGAAAACGCTTCTGATTGGTCGTGGGTCACATAAATCGATGTGAGACCGGTGTCCTTGAGCAGACCAGAAAGCTCGGCTTTGAGCTCTTCGCGCAGGCGCGCATCCAGTGCGGAGAGGGGTTCGTCGAGCAGCAGCACCCGGGGATCGACCGCAATGGCGCGGGCAATGGACACCCGTTGTTGCTGGCCGCCCGAAAGCTCGGAGGGTTTGCGCTCGGCCAGATGAGACATCTGAACGCGCTCCAGGGCACGGCGGGTGAGGCGCTCGACTTCGGTGCGGGAATGGCTTTTGAGCTTCAGGCCGAAGGCGACATTCTGGGCCACCGTCATGTGCGGCCAGAGGCTGAAATCCTGAAACACCATGGCGAACCGCCGCTCTCCCATGGGCATGCTGACACCGCGCTCCGGCGCTTCCAGCGTCTGGCCGTCGCACAGAAGCTCGCCACCGTCGGCCTGAATCAGGCCGGCAACAATATTGAGAAGTGTGGTTTTGCCGCAACCGGAAGGGCCCAGCAGTACCAAGCACTCACCTTTGTTCAGCTGAAAGTCGACGCCGTCCAGTACCCGGCTATCGCCAAATTGCTTGGCCAGTCCGTGGGCACTGAGAAAGCTGGTCATCGTGAATCTCCACCGCTTGTACATCAAAGGGTAACAATGGAGACCCTACGGGATTCATATGACACTCATGTGACAAAGCAGGAGTCCGGCCGGTGCAGGGCGATCAGCTCTCCGCGCCTTTCCTTAAATGGTAAATCGCCGTTTCCCCAAACAGGTTGGGAGACAACGCCGCCAGAGGTTTGATTGAGCGCTCGTAGACCACCTGCCGGTGAACCACGTCGATGCCCATGGCCTTACACAACAAATCAAAGTCCCGGAAGGTACAGAAGTGAATGTTGGGGGTGTCGTACCACTCGTAGGGGAGCAGGTCGGACACCGGCATGCGACCTTTGAAGGTCAGATGCAGACGCGCTTTCCAGTGGCCGAAGTTGGGGAAAGTGACGATGCATTCTTTGCCCACGCGCAACATCTCTTCCAGCACCCGGTGCGGAAAGTGCAAGGTTTGCAACGCTTGAGTCATCAGCACCATGTCAAAACTTTTATCAGCGAAGTTACCCAGACCCGAGTCCAGGTTCTGCTCGATGACGTTCAGGCTTTTGTCGACGCAGGCGTTGATCTGTTCGGGGTCGATTTCCAGGCCGTAGCCGGTAACCTGTTTGTGGTCGATCAGAAATTTGAGCAGGGTGCCGTCGCCACAACCGAGGTCGAGTACCCGGCTGCCTTGGGGAATCCACTGTTGAATCTGGTCCAGATCGAGGCGCATGGGTTACTCCGTGTCGATCCGGCGCATGTAGCGACCGAACAATTGCTGATAGCGGGCACTGGGCAGCAGAAACGCATCGTGCCCGAAGTGGGAGTCGATTTCGGCGTAGGTTACCGGTTTGTCAGCGCCGATCAGGGCGTCGACAATTTCCCGCGAACGCGCAGGCGCAAAGCGCCAGTCGGTGCTGAAGGAGACCACCAGAAACTTGCATTGAGCGTGTGCAAAGGCGGCCACCGGGTCGTCATCGTACTCGCGCGCCAGGTCAAAATAGTCCAGCGCTTTGGTGATCAACAGGTAGGTGTTGGCATCAAAGCTCTGGGCGAAATTATCGCCCTGGTAGCGCAGGTAGCTCTCTACCTGAAATTCCACCGGCTGGTCGGTGCCGCGCTCGAAGGTACCGCTGCGCAGTTCACGGCCAAATTTCTGTCCCATGACGTGATCGGACAGGTAGGTGATATGGCCGATCATGCGTGCGACCGCCAGGCCGTGTTTGGGCACATCCTGATGCTCCAGGTAGCGGCCGTCGTGAAAGCCCGGGTCAGAGATGATCGCCTGGCGCGCGGTTTCATTGAAGGCAATGTTCTGGGCACTTAACTTCATGGCGGCCGCAATCACCACGCAGTGGCGCAGTCGGTCCGGGTACTCGAGTGCCCAGCGCATGGCCTGCATGCCGCCCAGACTGCCGCCAATCACCGCGGCCCATTGGTCGATACCCAGCTTGTCCGCCAGGCGCGCCTGGCTGTGGACCCAGTCGCGCACCCGCAATTTGGGAAAGTCCGGGCCCCAGGGCTTGCCGGTATCGGGGTTGGTGCTGGTGGGGCCGGTGGAGCCGTGACAGCCGCCCAGATTGTTGACCGAGACCACGAAGAAGCGGTCGGTGTCGATGGGCTTGCCCGGACCAATATAGTGGTCCCACCAGCCGGGCTTGCGGTCCTCTTCACTGTGGTAACCGGCAGCGTGGTGATGGCCGGACAGGGCATGACAGATCAGGATGGCGTTGGAGCGACTCGCGTTGAGTTGGCCGTAGGTCTCGTACACCAGCTCGTAACGCTCAAGCGCGCGCCCGCAAGCCAGCATCAGGGGCTCGTCAAAGTGCATGACCTGGGGTGTTACCAGTCCCACTGAATCAGCAGGGAAGGAAGTTGGCATGGTGGCTGAGTGTCCTGCGTCGACTGCGTCCGGGGTCCGCCCGGCCGGTGCTGGGGCTTTGAGCCCAGAGTTTAGGCTGCAAGTCTAAGGTTGCGCTCCGGCCGCTGCAAGCCCGGAACGCAATCAGCTGCCGTGGGCTTCGCGCGCGTCGGCCAGGGACAGCACTTTGGCGCTCTGTGTGAGGGGTTCGGCCATAGGCTCGTTGAAGTGCTTGCACAGCGGTTCCAGCTCGGTGAGCGCCGCTTCCAGGGTGTGCAGGTTCTCCTGAAGAGCGGACAGTTGTTCGCGTTGGTTGTCCTGCGCACCCTGCAGGCGAGTCAGGCGCAGCATGTGGTGCTCGAGCAGCTGTTTTTGGTATTGGTTGCCTTGTACCAGGGGCATCAGGGCGTCGCTGAGCCACTGGCCGACCTGTTCGTTGAGCAGAAGATATTGATGGCGGACTTCCTGCACCAGGGTGGCGATAAAGCGGTTGATCAGTGTTTGCTTCGCGGTGAGCAGGGTGTTGAGTGAGGAGCGGAACTGTTCGGCACGCCCTTGCAGACGTCTTAATTGCTGGCGAGGCCGGTTGATATCCAGTTTTTGTTGGAGGAAAAACTGCTTGGCTTTGGGTTGGTCGCTGCGCAGATATATGGCTTGAAGCACCCGGTTGGCGCGTTCGACTTCCCGCTCCAGGTGCTGAAGATCGTTATCGATGCCTTCGAAGAAGTGCGCCATGGCGCGGCTCAAACCGACGGTGGTCCAACTGCCCACAAGTTTTTGCTGAACCCGGGTGATCTGCTGTTCGAGACGGGCATTGCCGATCGGGTCGAGCAGTGTCTGACGCTGATTGTCCAGCAGGCGCTGGCTGGTGCGCAGTGACAGGGCCTGTTTGTGGTAGCGGTGATGTTGCTGGCGAATGCTCTCACGTAGCTCCCGCAGTCGTTCGATATTCAGGTCGCCACCGTCGTTGCGCAAAAATTGAAGCTCCGCCGCACAACTGTTGAGGCGCACCTGCAGCTGTTCCTGTGTGGTGTGCATTGTGTCGCTAATGGTTTTGAGCAACGGATGACTGGCCAGTTGCGTCTGCCGCCGGGCAATGCACTCGGACAGTTGTGCCTCGAGCTGCGGGAAGTGGCTGCGGCGCAGCAGGTCAGTACGCCCCTGTACTCGCGCGATCAGTGCCTGCTTGGCGGAGACGGTCAGCACCTGATCTTCGGGCAGGCCCAGTTGCTGCGCGGTTTGGGTCCGTATGCGTTCAATGGCGGCTTTGACCTCGGACTCGGGTTGCAGGTCATCCCAGAGGGTATCGATCTTGTTCAGCAGTGCGATCACGGCCGTGCACCGGTTCTCACGTAGGCTCTGAATGTGATCGCGCCAGATAGCCATGTCGCTGGCGCTGACGCCGCTGTCGGCGGCGAGCAGAAACAGGATGGCCTGAGCTTCAGGCAGCGTTTTCAGGGTCAGCTCGGGTTCGTTGCCCAAGGCGTTGAGTCCGGGGGTGTCGACAATGCGCAGCCCCTGTCGCAGCAGCGGATGATCGAGGCTGATCAGGGCGTGGCGCCAGGTGGGTACCTGAACGCGACCTTCGTGGTTGGTGGCGCCCAGTTGCTCCAGGCTGAAACCCAGCGCTTCGGCATCCTGGACACTGACCCATTTTTGGGCCGATACCTGACTCATGGCCTGCTGCAGTTGCTGAGGGTTGTCGGGGTCGAAGCGCAGGGTAATCCACTTTTGTGGAATGCGCCGGAAACTCTCCAGGCTGGCGCGGGTGCGCCGGGTTTCGATGGGCAACAAACGCAGGCCGTTGGGTACTTCCGGGTCGGCGCAGATCTCCGTGGGGCACATGGTCGTGCGCCCGGGCTGGGAAGGCAGGATACGCCGGCCGCTATCGCTGAACAGGAGGGCGTTGAGCAGCTCGGTTTTGCCCCGGGAGAATTCGCCGACGCAGGCGATGGTGAAATGTTCCCCTTCCAGCAACTTGCGCGCCTGGCGCAAGGGGCTGAGCGCGTTGTCGTTGGCCAAGCCGTGCTCACGCAGCCAGCGGCCATAGGCGCACAGCTGCTCGTCGAGCCGGGTTTTCCAGCGGTTGTGGCGACTCAGCTGATGCTGAAGGGCCTTGATATCCATGGTCTCGTTCCCGGAGGGCTGGATCGGTTATGGGCCCGGCGTCACTGCCTGCTCGGGCGGCCTTAGACGCTGCCGGTGGTGACGGGCAAGCGTCCTAACATGACATTAAAGCCTATTTTATACGCCAAAAATGAGAACAGTGTCACATCCCGAGCACCAGGCCGCGGGGCATGCCGACGCTGCGGGCCAGCGCCGCCACCAGGTGAGTGTTGAGTATGTGCAGGATCATAAAGGCGAAAATGGGGGTGATGTCGATACCGCCCAAAGCCGGGATGACCTTCCGGATTGGACGCATAGCGGGCTCGATCACCTGGCGCACCAGCAGCAGAGCCGGGTTGTTGCTGAAGGGAGCGACCCAACTGGCGATAATGGTGATCAGCAAACCCCAGAAGTATATGCTCAAAATTAATGACAGGATGCCCACCGCCGACCAGAGAATGGCGTGCAAGGCGTAAGCAAAGCCAAAGCCATTGACCATGAGCACCAACTGGATGATGAGCCACTGGATCAGCAGCGCCAGCACCAAGGCGGCCAGGTCGAATCCGTAGACGCCCGGGATCGCACGGCGCAAAGGCATCAGCGGCGGATTCGTGGCTTTGGCGATAAATTGGGAAATGGGGTTATAAAAATCCGCGCGCACCGCCTGGAATAAAAACCGCAGCAGCACCAACAACAGGTACAGAGAGCCAAGGGTGGTGATGATATACACAAATATTTCTTTCAGGTCCGACATTCACTGTCTCCAGAGTTAATTACCCAGTTCTTTGGCCAGTTCGGCGGAGCGTTCGGCACAGAGGGTCATGGCGCGGGCAAAGGTTGCGCGCAGCTGATCCTGTTCAAACGACTGGATGGCACGTTCAGTGGTACCGCCCGGTGACATCACCCGGCGGCGCAGCTCGGCGACGTCGACATCGCTTGCCCTGGCCAGCTCGGCGGCACCCAGTGCCGTCTGCAGGGTCAGGCGCGTCGCACTGTCTCTGGGCAATCCCAGGGACTCGGCGGCGTCAATCATCGCTTCCATGACCAGGAAGTAGTAGGCCGGACCCGAGCCCGACACGGCGGTGACCGCATCCAGTTGCCGTTCATCGTCGAACCATTCTACCAAACCCACGGCGCTCATCACCTGCTCGGCGACAGCTTTCTGCGTATTGCTGGTGTGGGTATTGGCAAACAGGCCGCTCGCGCCCGCCTTGACCAGCGACGGCGTGTTGGGCATGCAGCGGACAATGGCCTGCTCCTGACCGAGCCACTGGGCCAGGCTCTCAGCGGTAATTCCGGCGGCGATGGAAATGATCAGGGGCCGGTGGGTGAGGCTGGGCTGCAGGCTTTGGGCGACCGCTTTCAGGCCCTGGGGTTTGACCGCGAGTACGATCACATCGGCGTTCGCGGCCAGCGTATCGCTGGCGCCGACGCCAATGCCAAAATCCCGAACCATGGCGTCCAGGGTGTCTTGGTGGAGATCACTGGCACTGATGGCGTCGGCGGGGTAGCCCTCGGCCACCAGACCGCCGATGATGCTCCGGGCCATATTGCCGGCGCCAATAAAGGCGAGCTTGGGGTGTGTCATAGCGGTTCCTTGTCAGGGTGTTGATTTGGGCATACGAGGCCCGAATATGTCGGTGCCGACACGCACCAGCGTGGCGCCCTCGGCGATGGCGGCCTCCAGGTCACCGGACATCCCCATGGACAGGGTGTCGAGCGCTGCGGGCGCCCCCGCATTAAGCAGATCAAGGGCTTCGCGCAAGCGCGCAAAGGCGGCGCGCTGGCGCTCGGGGTCGGCGCTGGGGGCGGGGATGGCCATCAGTCCACGCAATTGCAATCGGGGGAGACTCCAGACGCTTTGGGCGAGCGCAGGCAGCTCATCGAGGGCAACACCGGATTTGCTGTGCTCGTCATCTATGTTGACCTGGAGACAGACCTGCAGCGGTGGCAGGGCGTCGGGGCGCTGGTCGCTGAGACGCCGGGCGATCTTTTCCCGGTCGATAGTGTGAACCCAGTCAAAGTTTTCCGCAATCTGGCGGCTTTTGTTGGACTGGATCGGACCGATAAAATGCCACTGAAGGTTGTCGAGGTGGCTGAGGGCGGCGCGTTTGTCCAGCGCCTCCTGCAGGTAATTTTCGCCAAAGTGGCGTTGGCCCCAGTGGTAGGCGGTCTCGATGGCTTCGGCCGGGTGGGTTTTGCTGACCGCGATCAGCTGCACACTCTCGGGGGGGCGGCCCGCGGCCTGAGCAGCGGCGCTCATCCGGGCGGTGACTTTATCGAGCTTGTCGTTTATGGTGTGCATAACGCCTGATTTCCAACGTTGCCCGCAAGTCTGGGCGACGGTAATAACATTCAATTGACGTAACAATAAGGTAACTTGGCCGTGGATATTACCGAACTTCTCGCCTTCAGCGCCAAACAGGGCGCGTCGGACTTGCACCTGTCGGCGGGCCTGCCCCCCATGATTCGCGTGGACGGGGACGTGCGCCGGATCAATTTGCCGCCCATGGATCACAAGCAGGTGCACAGTCTGATCTACGAGATCATGAATGACAAGCAGCGCAAGGACTACGAAGAGTTTCTGGAAACGGACTTCTCCTTTGAGGTGCCGGGTGTGGCCCGCTTCCGGGTCAACGCCTTCAACCAGAACCGGGGTGCCGGTGCGGTGTTCCGGACCATTCCCTCGAAAGTACTGACCATGGAAGAGTTGGGCATGGGCCAGGTGTTTCGGGATATCTGTGCGGTGGCCCGCGGTCTGGTGCTGGTGACCGGGCCTACCGGCTCGGGTAAATCCACCACCCTGGCGGCGATGATGGATTATATCAATGACAACAAATACGAGCACGTCCTCACCATCGAGGACCCCATCGAATTTGTGCACGAATCCAAAAAGTGCCTGGTGAACCAGCGCGAGGTGCACCGCGATACCCACGGCTTTGCTGAAGCTCTGCGCTCGGCTCTGCGGGAAGACCCGGACATTATCCTCGTGGGTGAAATGCGTGACCTGGAAACCATTCGCCTGGCGCTGACCGCGGCGGAAACCGGTCACCTGGTGTTTGGTACTCTGCACACCACCTCGGCCGCCAAAACCATCGACCGGGTGGTGGACGTGTTCCCGGCGGAGGAGAAGCAGATGGTGCGCTCCATGCTTTCGGAATCCCTCGAAGCGGTCATCTCCCAGACGCTGTTGAAAAAGAGCGGCGGCGGCCGGGTGGCGGCGCACGAAATCATGCGCGGCACCCCGGCCATTCGCAACCTGATTCGCGAAGACAAGGTGGCGCAGATGTACTCGGCGATCCAGACCGGCGCTTCGGTGGGGATGCAGACCATGGACCAATGCCTGGCCGACCTGCTCGCGAAACGTATCATTACCCGGGACGTGGCCAAAGCCAAAGCCAAAATGCCGGACAATTTTTAACGCCGCCGGTGACGGGTCTGGCCAACAATTGACAACAAGGGTTTACAGCGATGGACTTTGATCGGTTATTGTCCCTGATGGTAGAGAAGGGCGCTTCGGATCTTTTTATTACCGCCGGCGTGCCGCCGTCGATGAAACTGAACGGGAAAATTGTTCCGGTCACTACGACATCGCTGGCACCGGAAAAGGTGCGCGAGATTGTTCTGGGGGTGATGAACGAGAAGCAGCGTACAGAGTTTCTCGAGGAAAAAGAACTCAACTTTGCGATCAGCGCCCGCGGCGTCGGTCGTTTTCGGGCCAGCGCTTTTTACCAGCGCAATCTGGCGGGCATGGTGCTGCGCCGTATCGAAACCCAGATCCCCCGGATCGACGACCTGGGCCTGCCGGACATTATCAAAGAGCTGGCCATGACCAAGCGCGGCCTGGTGATGTTTGTCGGCGCTACCGGTACCGGTAAGTCCACCTCGCTCGCGGCGATGATCGGGCATCGCAACCGGAATTCCAAAGGCCATATCATTTCCATTGAAGATCCGATCGAGTTTATCCACCAGCACGAAGGCTGCATCATCACCCAGCGCGAAGTGGGCATCGATACGGATTCCTTTGATATAGCCTTGAAAAATACCCTGCGTCAGGCCCCGGATGTGATCCTGATCGGTGAGGTGCGTACCCGTGAGACCATGGAACACGCTATCGCCTTTGCCGAAACCGGGCACCTGTGTTTGTGTACCCTGCACGCCAACAACGCCAACCAGGCGCTCGACCGGATCATTCACTTCTTCCCTGCCGACCGGCACCGGCAGCTATGGATGGACCTGTCGCTCAACCTGCGCGGCATCGTCGCCCAACAGCTGATTCCGACCCCGGATGGCAAGGGCCGTCGCGCCTGTATGGAGGTGCTGCTCAATACCCCTCTGGCCGCGGATCTGATTCGCAAAGGTGAGGTGAACGAGCTCAAGGAGTTGATGAAGAAGTCGACCGAGCTGGGGATGCAGACTTTCGATCAGGCGCTGTACGAGCTTTACAGCAGCGGCGAGATTACCTACGAGGATGCGCTGTCCTACGCCGATTCACCCAACGACCTGCGTCTGATGATCAAGCTCGGCTCCGAGTCCGACGCCGACTACCTCTCCAGCGCCGCCGACGAACTGTCCCTCCAGGACGGCCCGGATGCGGATCGCTACTAGCGACAGCCACGTTGGTAGTGCCGGGGTGGCGGATACCTTTCCGGGACCCGCCGTGAACCCGTCCCTGGGGGCTTGAGCGCAGCATCCCTGCTGCGCACAGTCCCGGAAAGGTATCCGCCACCCCGACGCCGGCTGAGGTCCTAATGCGATCTTCGCAGGTGGCACGAGTCGAGTCCGGGCACCCCCTCCCGGGACCGTCTGCCGCCTGGATGGCGGCAGTCGAGCCCCCAGGGATGGGTTCACGGCGTGTCCCGGGAGGGGGTGCCCGGACTCGACGCTCTCGTTCTGGCTCTGTCGTGAGTTTAGGGCCGAGATGCCAGCCAGCTCTCCAGAATTAGCCGGGCGGCGATGGAGTCTACGGGGTTGCGGCCAAAGTCGGCCGATCCTCCGGCGGCGAGGACTTCGCCTTTGGCCTCGAAGCTCGACAGCCGCTCATCCACCAACTCCACCGGCACACCAAAGCGCCCGTGTATGCGGTTGGCAAACTTGCGTGCGCGGGCGCACATCTCGCTGTCGCTACCGTCCATATTGAGCGGCAAGCCGACCAATACCTTTTCCGGGCGCCACTCGTCGAGCAGGGCTTTGATCTGGTCCCAATTGGGAATGCCGTCGCGGGCTTTAAGGGCGGGGAGTGCGTTGGCACCACCAGTGACCGTCTGGCCGCTGGCGACGCCGATGTTTTTCAGGCCGTAATCGAAGGCGAGCATAATCAACGCAGCGTACCGTCAGGCGTGACCGGCGGTGCTGGAAATGAGGTTGAGGTCGACGCCCAGTTGGCGCGACGCCAGTGCCCAGCGCTGTTCCATGGGCGTCTTGAACAGAATATCCGGATCGGCGGGCAGGGTCAGCCAGGCGTTGTTGGCGATTTCCTGCTCCAACTGTCCGGGTTCCCAGCCGGCATAGCCCAGGGCAATCAGGAAGTTGTCGGGCCCGACACCACCGGCCAGTGCCTCGATCACATCTTTGGAAGAGGTCACCTTGACCCGGGGTGAAACCGCCAGGGTCGACTGGAACTCGTGCTCACCGGTGTGCAACACAAAACCGCGCTCGGTTTGCACCGGGCCGCCCGCGAGTACCGGGTGGTGAGCGATGTTGGCCTGATCGGACAGTTCCATCTGTTCGAGGATTTCGCCGACGTCGATAGGCAGGGCGTTATTCACCACAACCCCCATGGCACCGTCGCTGCCGTGTTCACAGATGTAGGTGATGGTATGGGCAAACGCGGTGTCCTTCAGGCCGGGCATGGCAATCAGGAAGTGATTGCGCAGGCTGCCTTCAGTGAGTTCGCTCGAGGCGTTACGGGTGTCGCGATAATGAATGCTCATAGTCTCAGTATGGGGCCTCCGGGGATAAAAACAAGCGCGCCACCGAAATAAACCCGGGCTCGTGGGTCGCTAGCGACCGGTGGAAAGCCCGGTAATTTCGAACCGCCAGGTCCGGATAATCTCGAGCCTGTCATACTGATTACGCAGCTCCGGAGGAAAGGGTTCAAAGGGGGCTGCCATACGCACAATCCGCAGGGCGGCATCGTCGAGCAGGCGCTCGCCCGAAGACTGGGAGATCTCCACGCTGTGAATACTGCCGTCGGCATTGACGGCCACCATCAGGCGCAGATCGCCAGTGAGTCGGCGCACCAATGCCTCCTGGGGATAGTTGCGGTTGCCCACATCCTCAATCTTGCTGCTCCACTGATGCAGGTAGCGGGCGTCGGCTGACTCGCGCGTGGCCACCGACGTCAGCCGATGAATGCGCGGGCGTCGGGCCATTTCCTGGCGTTGCTGATCGAGTTTGGCCTGCAGGCTGGCAATTTCGGCGCTGAGCATGGGCCGATCCTGCAGCTCGCCCTCTTGGGCTTCTTGTGCGCGTTCGGGCTCCGGGTCTGGCGTCGGGAGTACCCGGGTGCTCTCCCCGCGGGTGCTGAGCAGCTCTTGCTCCTGCTGCTCCTGGGGGCGTACCGCCTGGACCTGCGGGGTGGGGTTCACTTCATTGATTCGGGTATCGGCAAATTCCGCATGATGGTCGGTGGTCAGCTGACGGGGGTCGACTTCAGTGCCGCTGGCCTCCTGGTTGTGTTGCGCCAGAAAGTCGGCTTCGTCCGGTGCCCGTTCGCTGCGATGGCTGGCCAGAGTGATTTCCAGCGTCGGCGGCGCGCTCTGGGATTCAGGCAGGTTGAAGCCCACCCCAAAAATGACCAGCGCATGCACGGCTAACGCCAAAAACACGGTAAAGCTGAGGCGATCGCCTGTATCGACCCGGGTCGCCGCCAGGGGCGTGTCAAAGGACGGGTTTTTTACCATAACGTCCTCTAGACCCCGGTGTGACGTGCGTTCAGGCGGCTCTCAATCGCGCCCATCAAACGGCTGCCAATGGCGGTGTCGTGGGCTTTGTCGATCTCGCGTACGCAGGTGGGGCTGGTGACGTTGATTTCGGTAAGGTAGTCGCCGATGACATCCAGCCCGACAAACAGCAGGCCGCGCTCAATCAACGCGGGCGCCACCTGGGCTACAATCCAGCGGTCCCGCTCGGTCAGGGGCTGGGCCACGCCCCGGCCACCGGCGGCCAGATTGCCCCGGGTTTCGCCCTCGGCGGGGATGCGCGCCAGGCTGTAGGGCACGGCCTTGCCGTCGACCACCAGGATGCGTTTGTCGCCGGCGCTGATTTCCGGAATAAAGCGCTGGGCCATGATGAATGACTGGCCGTGTTCGGTCAGGGTCTCCAGGATGACGCCCACGTTGGGGTCGTCGGCCCGACAGCGGAAGATGCTGCTGCCGCCCATACCGTCGAGGGGTTTGAAAATGACGTCCCGATGCTCCTGATGAAAGGCCCGCAATTGCGCCGGTGACTGGCTTACCAGCACAGGTGGACAGCACTGGGGAAAGCGGGTCGCAAAGACTTTCTCGTTGCAGTCGCGCAGGCTGCGGGGGTCGTTAACCACCAGTGCACCCTGAGTCTGGGCCGCTTCGAGAATGTAGGTGCAGTAGATGTAGCCACTATCGAAAGGTGGATCTTTACGCATCAGGATGACGTCCAGCTCGCCCAGATCGCGATCGTGCTCTGCACCCAGCTCGTACCAGGACGTGCTGTTGTCGGCCACACTCAGGGCCCGGGTTCGCGCCCGGGCCTGTCCCTGGGCCAAATACAGATCCTGAGGCTCCATATAGGCCAGCTGCCAGCCCTTTTCCTGAGCGGCAAGTAACAGCGCCAGGGTCGAGTCCTTGTAAAATGTGATCTGGTCGATGGGGTCCATTACAACCCCGAGGGTTATCGGCATAATAAACAATTCCACTGCTGATCCGACCCTGGATCGGTAAGTTGTGCAAACTCTAATCAGAGGTTGCTTGGCGCGCCATTGGGGCGTAAAGTTAAGGCTTCGGGGCTCGCGGCGCAAGCACCCGGCCTGGACAATAATACCGCGAATGAGGACCTTCCACACACGCTCGGTGACCGTGAAAAGCGTATAGATTAAGCCCAAAAACTGTGTTACAAGTTGAAGCAGTTACCAGCGAATGCCTCGCGTCACGAGTTATGTGAGCCAGTTATCATATAAGATGTGAACCAGTTCACAAATAAATGGCTGATGTCATAACAATTACAGTTAAAGGTCGGAAATTATGGATCTCAGTTTGGACAGTTTAAAGGTGATGGTCATTGATGACAGTAAGACCATCCGCCGTACGGCGGAAACCTTGCTGAAGAAAGTGGGTTGTACGGTCATTACCGCCACCGATGGCTTCGATGCGCTGGCGAAGATCGCGGACAACCGTCCGGATATCATCTTTGTCGACATTATGATGCCGCGCCTTGATGGCTACCAGACCTGCGCGCTTATCAAAAACAACAGCGAATTCAAGTCCACGCCCGTGATTATGCTCTCCAGTAAAGACGGTTTGTTCGACAAGGCCAAAGGCCGGATTGTCGGCTCCGATCAGTATCTGACCAAGCCGTTCAGCAAAAGCGAATTGCTCGGCGCTATTGAGACTCACGTGCAGACCGCGAAGGCCTCCTGATTTTGGCAAGTATTGTGCTTGGGTATCAGGCACTGGGAACACTGCGGGCGCGCAGAAGCTGTTACGCAGCGCACGGGCCAGGTTGCCCGCGCCTAGAATAAGACGTATCACATCAACAACTTTGGGTTATTAATTGGGGTATTTATGGCCAGAGTACTAATTGTCGACGACTCTCCGACCGAAACTTACAAATTGACCAGCATGCTCGAAAAAGCCGGGCATTCCGTGCTGGTGGCAGAAACCGGAGAGCAGGGCGTCGAAATCGCCAAGAGCGAACTGCCCGAAGTCATTCTCATGGATATTGTCATGCCGGGGTTGAATGGTTTTCAGGCCACGCGCCAGTTGACCAAAGATGCCAAGACCAGTCACATTCCGGTGATCATTGTCACCACCAAAGACCAGCAGACCGACCGGGTTTGGGGGATGCGTCAGGGCGCCAAAGCTTACCTGGCCAAGCCGATTACGGCAGAAACCCTGAATGCCACCATCGATGAGGTGATGGCGTAGGCGACCCAGGTTGGTGCGACTCTGCACCAGCGTTGTTCGCGCGCTCACCGAGGTAGGGATGTGATATGGCCGCACAAGAGTCCGCTTTTCAGGCACTGAAGTCGCTGGCAGATGCCAGCCGCGCGGTCGCACGTGGTTTGCCAGCACAGGCGGATATTCAGGCCATGTGGTCGGGTATCGGCTTTTCGCTCATGGGTTACCGTTTCGTGGCACCCATGGGCGAAATTACGGAAATGCTTGAGGTGCCCCATTATACCCATCTGCCGGGTGTGCAGTCCTGGGTCTGTGGCGTCGCCAACGTCCGCGGTCGGCTACTGCCGATTTTTGATATGGCCGCTTTCTATGGCGACCGACTCACCAGCAGCCGTAAACAGCGGCGGATCCTGGTGCTCGAAACCGAAAAGCTTTATAGCGGGTTGCTGGTGGACCAGGTTCACGGGTTGCAGCATTTCCCCGTCGATGAATTCCGGGAGGAGTCCGGTCCGGTCGCCTCCCATCTCAGTGCCTTTGTCGGTGGCAGCTACCGCATTAACGGCACTGAGTGGTTGTTGTTCAAACCCGGCCAACTGGCTCGGGATCCCCGTTTTCTCAACGCTGCCCGGTACTGAACCAGTGCCTGGGCAGGTGTGTCGTTGCGATACAGCCCGTCGGGATTGGCCCGGCTGGCTGAGAACAATAAGACGCAAAGTCGGTCAGGAGTGTCAACATGAAAACTGAATCCAGAAGCCTATTCGGCTCAGTGAAAGCCAACCCGGCGATTGCGCTGGGGGTTGTGCTGCTGCTCGGGTTCCTCATCGCCATGCCGTTCACCTATCTGGTGATTCAGCAGGGCGCCGAGGACGATCAGCGCCACCTTCAGCAAGCCGCCGACCTGCGCGCTCAGGCTTACCGCCTGACTGCACTGTCTCGCGACGCCACCGCCGGTGACGAAGCGGCGTTCGATGAGTTGAATTCGGTGGTGGCTGGCATGTCCAGCACCTGGGATGGTCTGCGCGGCAGTGATCCTTTCACCCGGAGCCAGCTAAGCCAGGAATTTGGCGCCTACGACGGCGTCTGGCGGCGCGTGCGCAACAACGCCCAGACGATCCTGACCAACCGCGAGACCATTGTCTTTCTGAACGAAGTGGGTCGCACACTGAACGAAGCACTGCCGGGCTTGCAGGCCCAGCACAACAATGTGGTTGAAATCCTGCTTGAGGCGGACGCCCCGGCGGACCAGGTGTCTCAAGCGCAGATGCAAAGCTGGCGGGCCGAGCGTATCGGGCGCAACGTTGACCGAATGCTGCGCGGTGATGAAGGTGCGGCGGCGGCTGCGGACCAGTTCAACCTCGATGCCAATATTTACGGGCGCGTGCTCAACGCCATGCTCAACGGCGATGTCACCATGCAGATTACCCGTGTGGCTGATGCCGAGGCGCGCGAGAGTCTGGCGGATATCGCCGAGACCTTTGCCTTCGTAAACAACTCGGTGCGCGACATCTTCCAGGGCTCCCCGGCGCTGCTCGACTCGCTGATTGCCAGTAACGCGTTGCTTGAGGATACCCCGGCGCTCTTGCAAGCCTTGGGTAGTATCAGTGACCGTATCGGCACTCTGGACAACGTGCGCCCGATCAACAACAACGTCATTCTCGGTCTGGCCGTCGGTGTGGTGATTGCACTGGGTCTGATCGGTATCAGCATTTACCGCGGTACGCGCCGTCGTCTGGTGACCACCGCGGAAACCAACGAGCGCAACCAGGAGGCGATTCTGCGCCTGCTGGACGAACTGGCTGACCTCGCCGACGGTGACCTGACCGCCACCGCTACGGTTACCGAGGACTTCACCGGGGCCATCGCTGACTCGATCAACTTCACCATCGACCAATTGCGGGTTCTGGTGGCACGGATTAACGAAACCGCCGTGAACGTATCCACGGCGGCGCAGGAAACCCAGCAGACCGCTCTGCACCTGGCCGAGGCTTCCGAGCATCAGGCCCAGGAAATCGCCGGCGCTTCGGCGGCCGTCAACGAGATGGCGGTGACCATTGACCAGGTATCGGCTAACGCCTCGGAGTCCGCGGCGGTAGCGGAACGTGCGGTATCTATCGCGGGCAAGGGTGCCAAGGTGGTACAGAACACCATCCACGGCATGGATACCATTCGCGAGCAGATTCAGGACACCTCCAAGCGGATTAAACGTCTGGGTGAGTCCTCACAGGAAATTGGTGACATCGTTAGCCTGATTAACGACATTGCTGACCAAACCAACATCCTCGCATTGAACGCGGCGATTCAGGCCTCTATGGCCGGTGACGCCGGCCGCGGCTTTGCGGTTGTAGCGGATGAGGTACAGCGCCTTGCAGAACGTTCCGCCGCGGCGACCAAGCAGATTGAAGCGCTGGTACGCACGATTCAGAACGACACCAACGAGGCGGTAATCTCCATGGAGAGCACCACCTCAGAGGTTGTTCGCGGTGCCCGCCTGGCACAGGATGCGGGTGTGGCTCTGGAAGAAATTGAGAACGTATCCGGCAACCTGGCGGAACTGATTCAGAACATCTCCAACGCTGCTCGTCAGCAGGCCTCCTCGGCCGGTCACATCTCCAACACGATGAACGTGATTCAGGAAATCACCACCCAGACCTCGGCGGGCACCAGTGCCACGGCCCAGTCTATTGGACGCCTGGCAGAAATGGCGCTCGACCTGCGTGAATCGGTCGCCGGCTTCAAACTGCCGGAAGGTCATATGCAAGACGAAGAGGGTGCGGAAGATATCGAGCTGGCACTGACCGACATGGTTGATTATGACAACGACGGCGAAGCCAACTGGGTCGATGACAGCGAAAGCGACGTGATCGACCTTGAAGATGAGCTGTTGCCGGAGGACGAAGGCTACTTCCCGGAAGAAGACGATGAGGACGACCGCGACGAAAAATCGCGCAGTGCCGTTGTCTAGTGGGAGTTAGCTGTTCATGGGGTGGTCACTGCAGAGTATAGCGTCGCTGACCGACAGTCAGTTTGTGCAATGGAGCAAACTGCTGGAGGAGCGCACGGGCATTCAGCTCGCCGATCAACACCGGGCGATGCTGCAGTCCCAGGTATCGATCCGAATGCGTGAGTTGGGTTGTACGGATTACAACCAGTACTTCCGCGCAGTCACTGACGGTGTGCAGGGGCGTCTGGAGTGGACTGTCCTGGTCGACCGCCTGGCGGTGAAGGAAACCAGTTTTTTCCGCCACCGCCCCTCTTTTGAGCTGGTGCGCCAGTACTTGGCGCGTCGGCTGGCCCAGGGCACAGTGGCCGATAATCTTGATTTGTGGAGTATGGGCTGTGCGACGGGTGAAGAGCCATACTCTCTGGCGATGATGGCCGATACCTGCTTTGAGCAGGCGCAGGCTGAACGCTACTACGGGATCACGGCGACTGATATCAGCATGAGCGCACTCAGCACGGGAAGGCGGGGGTGTTACAGCGCGCGCAAGATAGAATCGCTGAGTGATGCGGAGCGCGAACGTTACGTGCATGAAGTGGAACCGGGGGTTTATCAGGTCGATGTGAGTCTGCGTGAACGCATCTGTTTCACTCACGGAAATCTCATGGCGATTCAAACGATGCCGCCGGTCAAACAGGACGTTATTTTTTGTCAGAATTTGTTGATTTATTTTCGTCGCTGGCTGCGCCGCGACATCCTCAATGCCTGCGTCGAGCGGCTCAAGCCAGGCGGTCTGCTGGTGGTGGGTTTGGGGGAAGCACCGGGCTGGGAGCACCCGAAGGTGCGCCGGGTGAAAGCGGGCCAGGTTCAGGCCTACCTTCGCCACGACCAACAAGAACAATGAGGAAGGCTTCCGATGGCAGATAACCGCAACTTTGCCGCCCTGGACTGGGTTGTTGCCGAAATTAGTGAGACTCTGACCCAGGCGCGCCAAGCCCTGGAGGCGTACGTTGAGAATCCGCAGGACAGCGCGCAACTGCGGTTCTGCCTGACGTACATGCACCAGGTGCGCGGCAGTTTGCAGATGATCGAATTGCACGGCGCCGCCATGATGGCCGAGGAGATGGAAAAGCTCGCCCAACGCATGGCCGACGGTAAAATCCGCAATACCGGCGAAGCACAAGAAGTGTTGATGCGGGCGATCTTGCAGTTCCCTCCGTACCTCGATCGGGTCCAGCGCACCCAGCAGGACAACCCCCTTACGGTACTGCCCCTGCTTAACGACCTGCGCGCTGTGCGCGGCGAAAGTCTGATCAGCGAGACTCATCTGTTTGTGCCCAATATGGCTCCGGCGCGTCAAGTGTCGGGAGAGCGCATTCCCGCCGCCAAGGATGATATCCAGTTCCGGGCCATGGTGCAGAAACTGCGCCAGATGTATCAGTATGCCGCTGCCGGATATATCCGCGACGTCAATAAAGACGAAAGCCTTGGCTACCTGGTCAAAGTTTTCCAACGCATGCAAACCATTACTCAGGGCAGCGTGCGCCAACCCATTTGGGGCATCTGTCTGGCCCTGGCCGAAGCGCTGGAAATGGACGCGGTTGATTCGACCGTGTCCATTAAAAATGTATTGCGACAACTGGACGGCGAAATTAAAACCCTGCTCGCCGAAGGATTGCCTGCCCTCGACAAGCCCACGTCGGATGAATTGCTGCACAACCTGCTTTATTACGTTGCCCGCTCCGGGAAACACAGCCCGGGTTTTGCCAGCGACTCGCATCTGCAAAAAATCTATCAGCTGTACAACCTTGAGCACGCGCTGCCCGAGGGGCGCGAAGCTGGAGATGATCAGGGTGACTTCCTGTCTTCGCCCGATACGGCGGCCATGCAGTCGGTCGCGGACGCCCTGAAGGACGAGTTGAGTACCGTGAAGGATGTGCTCGACCATGTCCTTATGACCGGTGAGCGTGAGACGCTTGCCAGTGACGCGCTGCCAGTCATGAAGCGCGTGGCCGATACCATGGCGGTACTGGGCATGGCCGACTTGCGGACCAAAGTGGGCGCGCAGGCGGATGAACTTCAGCGTTTCACCAGCGCGGACAGTCTCGATGGCGAAGCGTTGATGACGGTGGCGCATCGTTTGTTGGAAATTGAGGATGGTCTCGACCAACTGGTGAATCAACATGGTCGCGAGTCCGGGGACAAGCGCAGCGAGGCCGATCTCAACCTTAACCTCGCGCAGGAATCGGTCGTGCGCGAGTCGCGCAACGGCCTCGAGCAGGCCAAAGACGCGATCGTTGAGTATATCGCGTCGCAGTGGAACCGCGAGCACTTGAGTGCTGTGCCCGCCACCCTGCGGGAAATTCGAGGCGGTTTGGAAATGGTTCCCATGCCCCGCCCGGCGCGCATCCTCGGCGCGTGTGCCCGCTACATTGATGAGCGTTTGATTGAGGCTCAGCATACCCCCGAGTGGTCCGAGTTGGACACGCTGGCGGATGCCATGACCGGGGTCGAATACTACCTTGAGCGCAGCACGGATACGCCCGATGAAGAGCGCGAACTGCTCCTGACCATGGCAGAGGAAAGTCTGGCCAGTCTGGGGTATGCGGTTGCGCCCAAAGGTCCAGAAAGTCAGGCAGCGGCACCAGAGGAAGAGCGTGAAAGTGAACCCGCCGCCGAGTATGCAATCGATGCTGACGCCGAGTTGGCGGGCGAAGACCTCGACGAAAGCGCCGAGGAAATCGAACTGTCGCTACCCGGCGACGACGAGGAAAGTGAAGACCCCGAGCGAGCGGCAGCCGAAACCGAGTTGACGCTGGATGATGAGGCCGAGGCTGAATTCGAGACCGACGGTGAAGCGGAATTGTCCTTGGAGTCTTTGACGTCCGGGGGTGAGGTCGAAGACGTCGAGTTGACCGTTCCCGAGGAAGCCGTTGAACCCCCCGGCCCGGTCGTCAGTGCCGAGCAGGACGAAGACGATGACGACGAAATCGATGAAGAAATCCTCGAAATCTTTATCGAAGAAGCGGGCGAAGTCACCGAGGCGATCAATGAACACTTTCCGCGTTGGGCGGCGGACTTTGACAACACAGATGCCCTGAACGAATTCCGCCGGGCGTTCCATACCCTCAAAGGCAGCGGCCGGATGGTGGGTGCCAATGTCATCGGCGAGCTGGCGTGGTCTGTTGAGAACATGCTCAACCGTATCCTCGATGGCACCGTGCCGTCGCACCAGGCCCAGGTCAATCTGATCGAGCAGGTCCGGGGCTTGTTGCCCGAGTTGATCAGCGCCTTCGAACACAAACAGCCCAACCCGGCGCCTGAGCAGGTCAGTACTCTTGAGGCCTATGCCAACCGGCTTGCCAAAGGCGACTTGCCTGACGAATTGCTCACGCTCCCTGAAGACAACGTGCCAGAACCTGAGCGAGAACCCGAGCAAGCGGTTGAAGAGCCCAGTGTTTCGATTGTTGAGCCCGAGGACGATAGTGACGCCCAGCTTTGGGATATTTTTGGTGGCGAAGCACTGGCCCACCTCGCCGTGGTGGAAGACTATATTGCGGAAATGGCCCAGCAGGCACCACTCTACACGCCGCCGAGCGACGCCACCCAGCGTGCCCTTCACACGCTCAAGGGCAGCGCCCATATGGCAGATATCGGGCCCATCGCCGAGCTGGTAACCCCACTGGAAAGGTTTGCCAAAGAGCTGCGTACCTATCAGGTGGCCATCAACGATGACATGCTCCAGTTACTGCGTGACGCGGTCAGCTATACCCGCTCGGCATTGGATGACATCAAGGCCGGCGAAGAGGTCTATATTCCGCGCCTGCAACAGTTTCTGGCCCGCGTAGCGGAACTGCGCGAGCTGGCCATCGGCCCGCTGGTGCGTCAGGAAGAAGCGAACAAAAAAGGTGAAGCCGCCATCGATCCGGAGTTGCTCGCCATCTTTATGGCCGAGGAGATGGACCTGCTCCTGGATGCGGATCAGATTATTGCCCAGTGGCAAAAGACGCCCGATGACCTGGCCCAGTTAGAGCCCTTGCAGACTGAGCTGGTGACGCTGACCAACGGCGCGCGCCACGCCAACCTGCCACCGATGATCGACCTTGGCGAGCAGTTGCAAGCGGTATACCGGGGCGTCAACAGCGGTACCTTGCCCTGTGATGACGCCTTGTGTGCGCTTTTGACCGATGCCCACAACGCAATGCTCGACCTGGTGGATGCGGTTGCCGTCGGTCAAAACCTGCAAGAGCCGCCTGAGGCGATTCGGACAGGCCTGGATGAACTGATTGCCCGGGCGCAAGCGCCGGTGGCGACTCCTGAGTCAGAAACCCCGACCGAGATGGCGACCGAGGAGCCAGCGTCGGTACCAGAGCCTGTGCACCACCATACCGGCCGGGAAGATGTGGAAGAGTATGTTTCCAGTGTGCTCGACGGCGACGACGAGCTGGATGAAGAAATCGTCGAGATTTTCCTCGAAGAGGCTAACGAACTGCTCGAAGATATTGAGCAGTCGGTGCAGGACTGGGACGACGATTGGGAAAATACCGAGCCGGTCGAAGAGCTCAAGCGTGCGCTCCACACCCTGAAAGGGGGCGCTCGTCTCGCGGGCATTACCGATGTGGGTGACCTGTCCCACGACTACGAAACGCTGCTGATCGGGATCAAACCCGAGCAGATCAATGGCGAGTTGTTCAAACAGTTGCACAGCTATCAGGATCAGTTGCATGCCGGTGTCGAGCGCGTGCGCGCGCGTCTGGATGGGCGTGAACCCGAGCCCATGCCCGAGCCGGCCGCGAGTGTCGCGGATGCGCCTGTCAGCGATGCCACTGCCAACCCAGAGGTAAGCGCGGATGCCGATGTAGCGTTTAGTCAGACGTCGGAAACGTCTGACGAACCGTTGCCCGCTGAACAGACCGCTCCCGGCAAGACCGAGCCAGCAGCTCCCGCCAGTGGCAATGTCGTGCCCTTCGGCAAGGACAAAAAGGCCAAGCCCCAGGGCGATCAGAGCGGCCAGTTGGCCGCGCGTCGCAGCGCCCCACAGGAAGTGATCAAAGTACCTTCGGACCTGCTCGAAGAGCTGGTCAACCTCGCCGGGGAAACGGCCATCAGTCGCGGCCGTATGGAAGAGCAGGTCAGCGACCTTGGCCTGGCACTGGGTGAAATGGATGCGACCATTGAGCGTTTGCAGGAACAGTTGCGCCGGCTGGATATTGAAACCGAAGCCCAGGTGTTGTTCCGCCAGGAACAGTTGGGGCAGGATGAAGATTTCGATCCGCTCGAAATGGACCGTTACACCCAGCTGCAGCAGCTGTCGCGCTCGCTCATGGAGTCAGCGTCGGATTTGATGGACTTGAAGTCCACCATCGCCGACAAAAACCGCGACACGGAAACCCTGTTGCTGCAACAATCGCGCATCAACTCGGAACTGCAGGAAGGTCTGATGCGCTCGCGCATGGTGCCTTTCTCACGCCTGGTACCGCGCTTGCGCCGGATCGTACGTCAGGCTGCGAGTGAGCTGGGCAAAGACGTCAACATCGAATTGGATAACGTTGAGGGCGAACTGGATCGTTCGGTCCTCGAGCGAATGGTGGCACCGTTGGAGCATATGCTGCGCAACGCTGTCGACCACGGCATTGAACCGGTTGAAGCGCGCCGCTCGGCGGGTAAGCCTGACACCGGACGCATTCGCCTGACGCTCAACCGCGAGGGTGGTGACGTGATTCT
The DNA here is from genome assembly GCF_003259155.1 of Marinimicrobium alkaliphilum. Classification (GTDB taxonomy): domain Bacteria; phylum Pseudomonadota; class Gammaproteobacteria; order Pseudomonadales; family Cellvibrionaceae; genus Marinimicrobium_A; species Marinimicrobium_A alkaliphilum. The sequence goes on along the minus strand of NZ_QGMQ01000005.1, from coordinate 3,610 downwards.
GCGCCTGGCCGACGACGGCAAGGGCATCAATCGCGAACGGGTGCGACAGATCGCGATTGAACGCGGTCTGATGAAACCGGACGCGGACTTGAATGACGACGAGATCCTGCAGTTTATTCTGAATGCGGGCTTCTCCACGGCAGACAAGGTCACTCAGATTTCCGGCCGCGGTGTCGGCATGGACGTGGTTCACTCCGAGATCAAACAGCTCGGCGGCGCCATGTTCATTCAATCGGAAGAAGGCCAGGGCACCGAGTTTATCGTCCGCCTGCCGTTTACCGTGTCGGTCAACCGGGCTCTGATGGTACAGATTGGCGAAGACAACTACGCCATTCCGCTCAACACCATCGAAGGTATTGTGCGCATCAGCCCGTTTGAGTTGGAGCACTACTATCAGGACGAAGACGCGCGCTTTGAGTACGCCGGTGAAAATTATCTGGTGCGTTACCTGGGCGGCCTGCTCGACAGCGAGTCGCGCCCCAAGCTGGACGGTCAGGGACTGCCGCTCCCGGTAGTACTTGTCCGCAGCGCCGAGCACACCGTGGCGCTACAGGTCGATCGCCTGCAGGGTAGCCGCGAGATTGTGGTAAAAACCCTGGGGCCGCAGTTTGGCGCGGTGCGCGGACTCTCCGGTGCTACCGTGACTGGTGACGGCAGCGTGGTGGTCATTCTCGACTTGCATGCCCTGATCCGCGAGCAGCTCGCGCTGGGACTCAAGGCGACACTGCTGGATCCGGAGATTGGCAGCCGTCGCGGCGACGAGACCGGCGAGCGCACCATCATGGTGGTGGATGACTCGGTGACTGTGCGCAAGGTGACCGGGCGCTTCCTGGAGCGTGAAGGCTTCCAGGTGCTCACCGCGAAAGACGGAGCGGAAGCGCTGCTGCAGTTGCAGGAGCGGGTACCGGATCTGATGTTGCTGGATATTGAAATGCCGCGTATGGACGGTTTTGAAGTGGCTCAGAATGTGCGTAGCAGCTCGCGCCTCAAGCACTTACCGATCATCATGATCACCTCTCGCACCGGGGAAAAACACCGGGAGCGGGCGTTGGCGTTGGGGGTCAACCGTTACATGGGTAAGCCCTATCAGGAGGACATCCTGCTGCGCAACATCAACGAGCTGTTGCAGCTGGAACAGACGGCGGGCTAGGGTGGTCACTCCGGGGTTGCGCATTGGTATTCTCACTGACAGCGCCGACAAGCTGCCGGCCCTGCGCGCCTGTGTCACCGGCGCTGGCCATAAAGTGGCGGTGACCGGCTGTGGTCTGTTGCAGCGTCCGTCGGCCCAGGTTGACGCCTGGGTGGTAGACGCCAGCCTCAATTTGTCGACAGCCGGTGATTTTGATGATTGGTTGCTCGACGCCGGGGTGCCGGTGTTTTTCAGTGACGATTGCAGCACACCTGGGTCGCCCGAGCACCAGGCCTGGCTGCGGCGTTTGACGGAAAAGCTGCGCCGGCTCGATGGCGCGCTGGAATTGCAGCGGGTGCGTCCGGCGCGTTACATCTGGTTGCTGGGTGCCTCGACCGGCGGCCCGAGTGCCGTGCGAGACTTTATGGCGCAGGTACCCATCGGGCTCGATGTCGCTTTCATCTACGCCCAGCACATCGACGTTGGGCAAAACCGGGTGTTGGCGAAGATGCTCGCCAGCGCTGGCGCTTATCGGGTATGCACCGCCGCCGAAGGGATGGTGGTGGAGCCGGACAGTCTGATTCTGCTGGATGCCGACCGGCAAGTGGAGTTGCAGGAAAACGGTACCCTGTCATTTACGGGCGGTACCTGGGCGGGCACCTACGCGCCCTCCATCGACCAGCTGGGCAACAACCTGGCCCACACCTGGGGCAGTCATGCCGGACTTCTGGTGTTCAGCGGCATGGGCGATGACGGGGCCAGTGCCAGCCGTCTGTTGCATCGACGTGGCGGTCAGGTGTGGGTGCAGGCTCCGGAGAGTTGTATTATTCCGTCCATGCCCGATTCGGTGCTGGCGGCAACCCAGGTGCATCGCTGCGCGCCGCCGATCGCGCTCGGCCAGGCATTTGCCGAGAGCCTGACGACACGGCAGATGCACAATGAAAGAACCCAACACCAAGGTAGCTAAATCATGACCACCACTCAGCAGCCCGTCCAGCAGACCCAGGAGCGCGCCGGTGAAGTGCCCAGCCTGCTTGTGCCTATGGTGCATCAGCCGTTGTTGCTGCCTAACGTGACCGTTGCCGAGATCGTGCCCCCGGCCGCCGCCGACCCCGTGCCGGGCGCCCCGGAGTGGTATCTGGGCGAATTACTTTGGCGCGAACAACGGTTACCTCTGTTATCCTTCGAACGACTGAACGGCGAGAGTCTGCCGGAGTCCAACCCCCGCGGACGGATTGCCGTTCTTAACAGCACCGGTGTCAGCCCTGACCTGCCGTTCCTGGCCATTGTCACCCAGGGTATTCCCTCGCTGGCGCGGGTGCACGAAGATGAAATTCACGAGCGTGACGTGCACTGTCACCCCTATGAACGGCTACAGGTGAGTTGGGCGGGGGAGGCGGCGATCATTCCTGATCTGGCGGCCATGGAACGGGCCTGTCTGGAAGTACGCGAACGCCTCGGATACTGATACGAGACTTTAACAATGATCAAGACTTGGTGGTCTAAGGCCCTGTTATTGGCCTTGGCGGCAGCGCTTATGAGTGCCTGTGGCGCGTCCCGGGATGAGCCTTTCAATCCGGCTGAGCCGGAGGAAGAAGACCCCGATCCCGTGGCGATGGAATTCTGGTTTGACGGTGCCTATCCCTTCGATACCCTCGATGGCGAAGCCCGACGTGTCTACGTCGTACGCGACCTTGAAGAGTACTGGGAGTGGTATGACACTTACTTCATCGATGACAACAGTGCCGTTGGCGACCCCAACTTCGAGACCGGCCAGATAGTCGTTGTCGACGGCGGTTTGATCGATGAGTGTAACGACCATGTGGCGCTGCAGTCGGGTTGGACCGCTGAACAGACCAGCGACGATGTGGTGACGGTTGAGCTGATCTATCAGTTCGTCGACGCTGTCAGCTGTGATGACAACGAAGAGAGCCTTTATCGTCCCTTCACCTTCCTCTACGTCAACACCCGCGACCCGGTGATCATCCGCGAGCGGCTCAACTGAGCCGCTAGGCCGCCACGCCTGCCCTGCGAGATAGAGCGGGCCAATCCATTGCGCGCGCCGGGCTCTGGCTACCGCGTTGGTGGTGTGGGAGCTTTTGTCGTAATACTGGTCAATTCCAAACCCATCACGAACGCATCACCTACGACCAATACGGGCGGGTCTTCCAGGTTTTCGACGCCGCCCGCAGCGGTGCGAACTTCAACGACAATGGTGTTCAGCATTACTATCAGAACGGCCATCTGCACCGGCTCACGGATGCGGTGCACGTTAATGGCACCCCCCGTACCACCTACTACCGGGCGCAGGCCATGGATGTTCGAGGCAATGTCACCCACGCTTTGTACGGCAACGGCGTGAGCCAATACAGCACCCACACGCCAAGCAATGGCCGGGTCAACCGTATTCGGGCAAGCCTGCCGGGCCTGGGGCTGATCCAGGATCAACGCCTCGACTGGGATGACGCGGGTAACTTGGAC
>NZ_QGMQ01000004.1 GCF_003259155.1 Marinimicrobium alkaliphilum | reverse complement strand
TTGTTTGGTGGAGCCAAGCGGGATCGAACCGCTGACCTCAACACTGCCAGTGTTGCGCTCTCCCAGCTGAGCTATGGCCCCATGTCTTTGCTTCTCTGCAGAAGCGGGGCGCATTTTATCAATTCCCCCGGGGCTGTCAAGCAAACAGGCTGATTTAATAGGAAAAAGTGCTCTGCCGGGTGATTTCTTGCCCAGCTTGGTCGCTCGGTGTGCAAGTGATGCCCCAAACCGGGGCGGTTTTAGTCGGTTTTTTGATCTGTATCGATATTCCTCGGTGCGTGTTTCGGTAACCTTGTTGTCACAAACTGGCGCACAAGGGGCGGGCAAGGCCCCTTGCTGGCGCATGCGGCCGTGCAAGCGGTTACCTCGCTGGTGTTGGTTTTCAGTTCTAATACCTTGTTTTTAAAAGATTTTATAAGGGTTTTCAGAAGCTGGCACAGGCTTTGCTCACGCCCTGTTGCACGCCTAACCGGACACTCATCACGGAGATGAACACCATGAATAAACTCATGCCCCTAATTCCGCTCGCGGCTGCCTCAATCCTGTGCACGACGACCGCCCAAGCGGACACCACCCTGGTTCAGGCTCTGGGCGAAGGCACCACCGGGCTCAATTTTCGTCTGCGCTACGAGGACGTCAGCTGGGATGGGCTCGAGGACGCCAGTGCATTGACCCTGCGCACCCGGTTGACCTACAGCTCGGGGGACTTTCAGGGCTGGGGATTGGCGCTTGAGTTTGACGATGTGCGCGAACTGGATAGCGTTGACTACCGCACGGCGGGGAATGACCCCATGAATAGCGGCGCGGTCATTATCGCTGACCCGGAGGGTACCGAAGTCAATCAGGCCTTTATTCGCTACCAATGGGGCGATACCCAAGCGCGCCTGGGTCGCCAGCGTATCCTGCTGGACAACCAGCGTTTTGTCGGCGGTGTTGGTTGGCGTCAGAACGAACAGACTTACGATGCCTTTTCGATCACGGACAAGAGCGTGCAGGACACCACTATCTTTTACGCCTACCTGGATAACGTCAATCGCATCTTTGGTGAATTGAACCCCATTGGTGATCATCGCCACGACAGTCACTTGCTCAACGTGAAATACGATGGCCTGTCGTTTGGTGCGCTTACCGGTTATGCGTATCTGCTGGACAATGAAAGTGCACCGGGGCTCTCCAGCGACACGCTGGGCGTGCGTTGGCAGGGTGTGATCAATCCGCAGTTGAGCTACACCCTGGAGTACGCCACCCAAAGCGATGCCGGCGACAACCCGATGAGCTATTCAGCGGATTATCTGTTGGCGGAAGGCGCGGTAAAGCTCGGACAGTTTACCGTCAAGCTGGGGTACGAGCTGCTTGGCTCGGATGGTGGCGCAGCCGCTTTCGCGACCCCGCTGGCGACGGCGCACGCCTTTCAGGGGTGGACGGATCGTTTTCTGGAGACTCCGGCGGCAGGGATCGAGAACATATACTTCACGGCCGGCACGGCTATCGCCGGCGTGAATGTGATGGTGATGGTTCACGATTTCTCGTCTGATGAAGGCAGTGTGAGTTATGGGCAAGAGTTTGCCTTTAGCGCGGCGAAGCGGGTAGGGCCGGTGGGGCTGTTACTCAAATATGCCGATTATCAGGCCGACGATTTTGGCTCCGACACCCGGAAGTTGTGGTTGCAGGCCGAAGCGAGTTTTTAGTTGTAGACAATTGGGGATGTGCCTCGGTCCGGATTGGGTGCGGCTCTGTCGGATTACGCCCTGCGGGCTAATCCGACCTACTCGGGCGATGGTGCGTTGGTCCGGGTTGGGTGCGGCTCTGTCGGATTACGCCCTGCGGGCTAATCCGACCTACTCATGCGATGGCACGCTGCTTCCAGTAGGTCGGATTAGGCGGAGCCGTAATCCGACACCTGAGGCACCAAACCTTCAAAACATATCTCCCAATAAAAAAGGGCTGCAAATGCAGCCCTTTTTTATGTCCAGCCGATCAATCACTTCTGCGGATAATCCCGCTGGGTGTAGCCGGTGTACAGTTGGCGCGGACGACCAATTTTGTAGGGCGCACTCACCATTTCGTTCCAGTGTGAATACCAGCCAACAGCGCGGCCGAGGGTAAACATCACAGTAAACATTTCGGTGGGAATCTCCATTGCTTTCATGATAATGCCGGAGTAGAAGTCCACGTTAGGATAGAGTTTTTTCTGGATAAAGTAATCGTCTTCCAGTGCGATTTTTTCCAGGCGTTTGGCAATATCCAGCAGCGGCTCGTCTTCTTTGCCCAGCTCAACCAGTACTTCGTCACAGGCGACTTTCATCACCTTTGCGCGCGGGTCAAAGTTTTTGTAAACACGGTGACCGAAGCCCATCAGGCGGAAGGGGTCAGCCTTGTCTTTGGCTTTGGCGACATACTTATCGATGTTCTCAACGCTGCCGACTTCGTCGAGCATGTTCAGTACCGCTTCGTTGGCACCGCCGTGGGCAGGGCCCCAGAGGGTGGCTACGCCGGCCGCAATAGCCGCAAACGGGTTGGTGCCCGAAGAACCGGACAGACGCACGGTCGAGGTGGATGCGTTCTGTTCGTGATCGGCGTGCAGAATAAACAGGCGATCAACGGCTTTGGCCAGCACCGGTTTGACGTTGGGTTTCTCGCCCGCCTTGCCAAACGTCATATGCAGGAAGTTCTCGGCATAGCTCAGGCTGGCGTCGGGCTCAATAAATGCTTCGCCTTTGCTGTGCTTGTAGGCCATCGCGGCCAGTGTCGGCACCTGGCCAATCAGACGGTAGGCGGTCTGCAGCCGGTCTTCTTCTTTGCTGATATCAATATCGTTGTTGTAGACCGCTGCCAGGGCATTGATCGCACTGCCCATGATGGCCATCGGGTGAGCATCGCGGGCAAAGCTTTTGATCAGGTTGGCGACGCTCGGGTCGACTTTGGCGTTTGCCATGACGGCATCGCTGAAAGCCTTCTTCTGCGCGTCGGTCGGCAGCTCGCCGTTTAACAGCAGATAACACACTTCCATATAGTCCGAGTGTTCGGCGAGTTGGTCGATGGGGTAGCCGCGATGCAGCAGAACGCCCTTGCCGCCGTCGATGTAAGTGATTTTGGACTCGCAGGGGGCGGTTGACATGAAACCGGGATCGTAAGTGAAGTAGCCTTTCTTGGTCAGGCCGGAGACGTCAATCACGTCGGGGCCGACAGAGCTGGAATGAATTGCCAAATCAATAGGTGCTTCCAGCCCGTCGACCGTTAAACGTGCTCTTTTGTCAGTCATTACGGACTCCTGTAGTTGCTGTGGGATCTTGCGTGCGGGTATGGCAGCGGGGCCAGACCGGGTATACACGATGTGCGTGTCAAATGAGGGTCACTATAGGGCCCCTCAGGCAGTTGTCAAACCGCCGGGATGGTACCGTTGGGAGGCGGCATTATAGAGGAGATACGAACGCTCGGGTAGCTCTGGGTGTGAATTTCATCACCTTTATTTGTATGACTTATAGCGGTTTTTGGGGGTAGATCTCAAATGGTATGCTAAACGTATATCATCATGCCCTCATTTGGTGCCCAAAAATGCCGCTGAAGCGCTATTTTCGGCCCTTTTGCATTTGTGTTTCATACCCTGAGTCCTTATAATACGGCGCGACTTTGCAGGGAGTGGTGCACTGGCTGAAAGAGGTGTATCGCGCGCTGGAAACCGACGCGTTGAACGCGCATTCCGTCAACCTGCCCACATCGGGCCAAAAGGTGATTAACGACCGTGAAAAGCAATCGACCTGTTAACCTCGATATCTCCACCATCAAGCTTCCCATTACCGCTATCGTTTCTATTCTCCATCGTCTCTCTGGCGTATTTTTGTTTGCCGGCACTGCTGTTTTGCTGTGGTTGCTCGCGGCGAGCCTGCGCAGTGAGGAGAGTTTTATTGCTCTGCAAGAGTCACTCAGTGCCCCGTTGATCAAGTTTGTGGTCTGGGCCGTGCTCGCTACCCTGGCGTATCACGCTGTTATGGGGGTGCGCCATCTGCTGATGGATTGTGGCTTAGGCGAGTCCCTTAAAGGTGGTCGCATCGGTGCCTGGGTGGCATTGGCCGTGGCTGTAGTACTGATTATTCTGGCAGGAGTCTGGGTATGGTAACGGCAGTAACCAGTTTTGGCCGTAGTGGCCTTTACGATTGGCTGGTCCAGCGTGTGAGCGCGGTCGCCATGGCAGCATACACTTTGTTTATCGTTTTTTATCTGTTGTTGAACCCCGGGATGGAATACGCCCAGTGGCAGACACTGTTCAGTCAGCTGTGGGTGCGCATCTTCACCCTGATTACGCTCGTATCAGTGATTGCACACGCCTGGATCGGACTCTGGGCCGTACTGACCGACTACCTCACGGAGCGCATGATGGGCAGCAAAGCCGTCGTATTGCGCCTGATCGCCCAGGTTATCCTGGCCGTAGTCGCGGTGACTTACGCCGTGTGGGGCATTGAAATCATCTGGGGAATCTAATCTGATGGCAAATATTCGCACTATTTCGTTTGACGGTATTGTAATTGGCGGCGGCGGCGCGGGCATGCGTGCCGCTCTGCAGCTGTCCCAGTCCGGCTACAAAACAGCGGTAATCACCAAGGTTTTTCCGACCCGCTCGCATACGGTCTCCGCGCAAGGCGGCATTACCTGCGCCATTGCCAGTTCAGATCCGAATGACGATTGGCGCTGGCACATGTACGACACCGTCAAAGGTTCGGACTATATCGGTGATCAGGAAGCCATCGAGTATATGTGCTCCGTGGGCCCGGAAGCGGTGTTTGAGCTTGAGCACATGGGCTTGCCGTTCTCGCGCACCGAAAACGGCCGTATTTACCAGCGTCCGTTCGGTGGGCAGTCCAAAGATTTCGGTAAGGGTGGCCAGGCGGCGCGCACCTGTGCGGCAGCTGACCGTACCGGGCACGCGCTCCTGCATACCTTGTACCAGAACAACATCAAGAACAACACCGTGTTCCTGAACGAGTGGTTCGCGGTCGATCTGGTGAAGAACCAGGACGGCGCCGTGGTCGGCGTGGTCGCAATCAATATTGAAGACGGTGAAGTGGTCTATGTGAAGTCCAAGGCCACCGTATTCGCAACCGGCGGCGCGGGGCGTATCTATGCCTCTACCACCAACGCCCACATCAATACCGGCGATGGCATTGGTATGGCGCTGCGCGCAGGCTTCCCCATGCAGGATATGGAAATGTGGCAGTTCCATCCCACCGGCATTTACGGTGCGGGGACCTTGGTGACCGAGGGTTGCCGCGGCGAGGGCGGTTACCTGATTAACGCCGAAGGCGAGCGCTTTATGGAGCGTTACGCACCCAACGCCAAAGACCTGGCTGGCCGTGACGTCGTGGCCCGCTCAATGGTGCTGGAGATCCTGGAAGGCCGCGGTTGTGGCCCGAACAAGGATCACGTACTGCTGAAGCTCGATCATCTGGGTGAGGAAGTGCTGGAAAGCCGCCTGCCCGGTATCTGTGAGCTGTCGCGCACCTTTGCCCACGTGGACCCGGTCAAAGAGCCGATCCCGGTGGTGCCCACCTGCCATTACATGATGGGTGGTATCCCGACCAATGTCAGCGGTCAGGCCCTGACTCTGGATGAGAGTGGCAACGACAAGGTCATCGAAGGTTTTTATGCCTGCGGTGAGGCCGCGTGCGTATCGGTCCACGGCGCCAACCGTCTGGGCGGTAACTCGTTGCTGGATCTGGTGGTGTTTGGTCGCTCTGCCGGCCAGTTCATCGAAAAAGCGCTGCGTGAAGGCGTAGAGCACCGTGAAGCCACCGACGCTGATATTGAGGCGGCCATGGCGCGTCTGAACAAGATCAACGCCTCTGAAGGCGGTGAAGGCCCTGCGGAGCTGCGTGCCGAGTTGCAAACCATCATGCAGAACTACTTCGGCGTATTCCGCAAGGGTGAGTTCATGCAGGAAGGCATCAAAAAGCTGGCTGCGCTGCGCGAGCGTATCGAAAACGTCAGCATCACCGACAAGAGCAACGCCTTCAATACCACGCGTATCGAAGCGCTGGAGTTGCAGAATCTGCTGGAAGTGGCCGAGGCCACAGCGGTTGCGGCTGAGGAGCGTAAGGAATCTCGCGGTGCTCACGCGCGCGACGATTTCCAGGAGCGCGACGACGAGAATTGGTTGTGCCATTCCATGTACTTCCCGGACGGTAAGCGTGTGGGCAAGCGCGAGGTGAACTTCAAGCCCCGCACCATGGAGACCTTTAAACCGCAAATCCGCACCTATTAATGCAGGGGAGTTGATCAAAGATGTTGAAGGTAGAAATCTATCGTTACAACCCCGAGACGGACAAAGCGCCGTCCATGCAGTCCTATGAGCTGGATACCCAGGGCAAGGACCTGATGGTGCTGGATGTGCTGGAGAAGCTTAAGGCGCAAGACCAGACATTGTCCTATCGCCGCTCCTGTCGCGAGGGCGTGTGTGGCTCCGATGGCATGAATATCAACGGTAAGAACGGCCTGGCCTGTATCACCCCCTTGTCAGAGGCGGTGAAGAACAACAAGCTGGTGGTTCGCCCGCTGACCGGCCTGCCGGTGATCCGGGACCTGGTGGTCGACATGACCCAGTTCTACGATCAGTACAAGAAAATTGAGCCCTTTCTGCAAAACGATACGCCGGCGCCGGCCATTGAGCGCTTGCAGTCGCCGGAAGAGCGGGCCAAACTGGACGGACTGTACGAGTGCATTCTGTGCGCTTGCTGCTCCAGCAGCTGTCCGTCTTTCTGGTGGAATCCGGACAAGTTCATCGGTCCGGCGGGACTGCTGCAGGCTTATCGCTTCCTGGCTGACAGCCGCGATACCGCCACTGAGCAGCGCCTGAGCAGCCTGGATGACCCGTTCAGCGTGTTCCGCTGCCACGGTATCCAAAACTGTGTCTCTGTTTGTCCCAAGGGGCTTAACCCCACGCGGGCCATCGGACACATTCGCAACATGTTACTGCGCAGCGGGACTTGATCCGCGGCGACATGAGCGAAACCTGAGTAACAGTGCGCCACACCCCCGCCGGCCGAGCCCGCCGGTGCTGTGGCGCATTTGTGTATCCGCTGCCGGAGCGGCGGTCACACCAGAACAAAAGCGGCACGCCTGCCACAAGCAGAGCGTGTTTTAGTAGCTAAAATAGGAGGAGTGGCGGGACATCCCCGGCGGGCCTCAATGACAAGGTGGGTGTAATGCAAGACAGCATCATGGAGCAATACTGGCGCACGTCGCACATCTCCGGCGGCAACGCGGCCTACGTCGAAGAGCTCTACGACACATATCTTCACGATCCGAATGCCGTGCCCGAGCAATGGCGTAACTATTTTGAGCAGTTGCCCCGGGTCGATGGCGTCGTGACTCAGGATACCCCTCACTCGGTCGTCCGCTCACACTTTGAGCAACTCGGCAAGCGCCGGCCGCGAGCCGTGGTGGATGGCGCCTCGGCTGGCAGCGTTGAGCATGAGCGTAAGCAAGTCAAGGTTGTACAGCTGATCAGCTCTTACCGTTTTCGAGGCCACCAAAAAGCCAAGCTTGATCCGCTGGGTATCATGGAACGTTCCCAGGTGCCGGATCTGGAGCTGGGCTTCCACGGCCTGACCAGTGCTGACCTGGACACGGTATTCCAGACCGGTCCGCTCTTTATTGGCAAGGACGAAGCCAAGCTCAGCGAAATCATCGATGCCCTGGAGCAGACCTATTGTGGCCATATCGGCCCCGAGATCATGCACATCACCAACCTGTCCGAGAAGCAGTGGCTTCAACAGCGTCTGGAAAGCGTGCGTTCCGCCCCGGATCACAGCCCGGAGCAACGCTTCGCTGTACTCGAGCGTCTGACGGCGGCTGAAGGTCTGGAAAAGCACCTCGACAGCAAATACCCCGGTACCAAGCGCTTCGGTCTGGAAGGCGGTGAGAGCTTTATCCCGCTGGTGGACGCGCTGGTCAATCGTGCGGGCAGTAAAGGTGCCAAGGAGATCGTTCTAGGGATGGCCCACCGCGGCCGCCTCAACACCCTCGTCAATGTGTTTGGTAAGCGCCCGTCGGACCTGTTTGAAGAGTTTGAGGGCAAGCGCCTGGTTGACACCTCCGGGGACGTAAAATACCACCAGGGTTTTTCATCCAATGTCATGACCCCGGGCGGCGAGCTGCATATGGCCATGGCTTTTAACCCGTCGCACCTGGAGATCGTTTCTCCGGTGGTCGAGGGGTCCGTGCGTGCACGCCAGGACCGCCGTGACGACAAGAAAGGCGATAAGGTTGTGCCCATCGTGGTTCACGGCGATGCCGCCTTCGCGGGTCAGGGCGTGGTTATGGAAACCTTTCAGATGTCTCAGACCCGGGCCTACGGCACCGGCGGTACGCTGCATCTGGTGATCAACAACCAGGTGGGTTTTACCACCAGCCGCCGCGATGATGCGCGCTCCACCGAATATTGTACCGATGTCGCCAAGATGATCGAGTGCCCGATTTTTCACGTCAACGGTGATGACCCGGACGCAGTACTGTTTGTGGCGCAGCTGGCGACCGATTATCGCTATGAATTTGGGAAGGACGTGGTTATTGATTTGGTGTGCTATCGCCGCCGCGGCCACAATGAGACGGATGAGCCGTCTGCGACTCAGCCATTGATGTATAAGGTCATCCGCAAGCAAAAGACGACCCGGACACTTTACGCCGATAGACTGATTGCCGAAGGTGTGGTCGACAAGGACAAGGTTGACGAGATGGCCAGAGAATATCGGGCGACGCTGGATCGCGGGGAGCACGTGGCCAAAGGCCTCGTCAGTGAGCCGGACAGCAGCCTGTTTGTGGATTGGTCACCTTACCTGGGTCATGATTGGACTGCTGAAGGCAATACCGGCTTTCCGCTCAAGCGCCTGCAAGAGCTGGCCAACAAAATGTGCGACATCCCCGATGGCGTTCAGGTGCAGAAGCAGGTTGGCAAGATCTACGAAGATCGCAAAAAAATGGCGGCCGGTTCCCTGCCCATCAATTGGGGCATGGCGGAAACGCTTGCCTACGCCACCTTGCTCGATCAGGGCTACGGCGTGCGCATGACTGGCCAAGATATCGGGCGAGGCACTTTCTCCCACCGCCACGCGGTCTTGCACAACCAGAAAGACGGCACCAGCTATACGCCGCTGCAGCATCTGAGCGACGACCAGCCCGTTTTTGATCTCTATGACTCGTATTTGTCGGAAGAGGCCGTGCTGGCCTTTGAGTACGGTTATTCGACGACTACGCCCGATGCGCTGATTGTCTGGGAAGCGCAGTTCGGGGATTTCGCCAATGGTGCACAGGTGGTTATCGACCAGTTCATCACCAGTGGTGAGCACAAGTGGGGGCGGTTGTGCAGTCTGACCATGTTGCTGCCCCACGGCTATGAAGGGCAGGGGCCTGAGCATTCTTCGGCGCGCCTTGAGCGTTTCATGCAGTTGTGTGCCGAGCACAATATTCAGGTGTGTATCCCGACCACGCCCGGGCAGGTATTCCATATGCTGCGCCGCCAGGCCATTCGTCCGATGCGTCGCCCACTGGTTGTCATGAGTCCCAAGTGGATTCTGCGTCACAAGTTGGCGACCTCAAGTCTGGAAGATCTGGCCAATGGCCACTTCCACAATGTTCTGGGCGATGACAACATCGACCCTGCCAAGGCCAAGCGTGTCGTTTTGTGCAGTGGCAAGGTTTATTATCATTTGCTGGAGGAGCGGATGGAGCGCGGTCAGGACGATGTCGCACTGGTACGCCTGGAGCAGTTATACCCCTTCCCGGAGGCGGAGCTCAAGACCGTGCTTCAGCCCTTTAAGAAACTTAAGGATATTGTCTGGTGCCAGGAAGAGCCGCAGAACCAGGGCGCCTGGTATAGCAGTCAGCACCATATGCGTCGGGTCATCGGTGAAACCCATCCCAAGATCAACTTGGAGTATGTGGGCCGGGCACCGTCCGCCGCACCCGCGTCAGGCTATATGTCTGTCCACCTTGAAGAACAGAAGCGTTTCATCGACGAGGCACTGAGCGTTTAACGCTCAGTGTAAGAATTCGACACCGATAGCGAGAGCCAAGGAACCGTAATGAGCATAGATATCAAAGCCCCACAATTTCCCGAGTCAGTCCAGGACGGCACTATCGCCACCTGGCACAAAAAGCCTGGCGAGGCCGTGAGCCGTGACGAGCTGATTGTCGACATTGAAACTGACAAGGTGGTGCTCGAAGTTGTTGCCCCCGCCGACGGCAGCATCGAAAAAATCATGAAAGATGAAGGCGATACTGTTGAGAGCAATGAAGTGATTGCCATATTTGTTGAAGGCGCTGCGGGCGGCGACAGCAAGGGTGATGATAAAGAGGCTCCCAAAGAAGAGAAGAGCGAAGGCAAGGCGCAAGCCAAAGAGAAAGAAGATGTCACCGACGATGGCGATAAAATTCTGAGCCCGGCGGCACGCAAAATGGCTGACGAGAACGATCTGGATCCCAATAAGATTCCGGGTACCGGCAAAGATGGCCGCGTGACCAAGGAGGATGTTGCCAGCTTCCTTAAAGATGCGCCCAAGGGTGGTACTGCAGCACCGGTCGCGGCAGTTGAACCGCCACCGGAAGCCGAAGGCGAGCGTCACGAAAAACGTGTGCCGATGACCCGCCTGCGCAAACGTATTGCTGAGCGCCTGCTTGAGGCGAGCAGCAGCACCGCCATGCTGACAACGTTTAACGAAGTCAACATGAAGCCGATCATGGACTTGCGCGCCAAGTACAAGGACCAGTTTGAGAAAACACACAACGGTACCCGTCTGGGCTTTATGGGCTTCTTTGTGAAAGCGGCGGTTGAAGCGTTGCGTCGTTTCCCTGCGGTGAATGCCTCCATTGATGGCAATGATGTCGTGTATCACGGCTTCCAAGATGTGGGTGTTGCGGTATCCACCGAAAAAGGTCTGGTCGTACCGGTGCTGCGCAATGCCGAGAATATGGGTATTGCCAACATTGAAAGCACCATTCGCGATTTCGGATTGCGCGCTCGTGACGGCAAGTTGAGCATTGAAGAGATGACCGGCGGCACCTTTACGATCACCAACGGTGGTGTGTTTGGTTCGTTGTTGTCTACACCGATTTTGAACCTGCCCCAATCAGCCATTCTGGGTATGCACAAAATCCAGGAGCGCCCGATGGCGGTCAACGGCAAGGTTGAGATTCTGCCGATGATGTATCTGGCGCTGTCCTACGATCACCGGTTGCTCGACGGGAAAGAAGCCGTGCAGTTCCTGGTAACGATCAAAGATCTGCTTGAAGACCCGGCACGCTTGCTGCTGGAAATATAACAGCGGCTCGTCAAGCCGTGTGCGGATGAGGGCGCGAGTCGCCCTCAATGTTTAATGCGCCGTTGCATTTGCAGGGGTGCAAAGAGTCCAAATTTAGGAACAAGGTTATGTCTGACAAGTACGATGTGATTGTAATTGGTGCTGGCCCCGCTGGCTACGTGGCCGCTATCCGCGCTGCGCAGCTGGGTCTGAAAACGGTTTGTATTGAGAAGTGGCGCAATGAAGAAGGCAAAGGTGTCAATGGTGGCACTTGTCTGAACGTGGGTTGTATCCCGTCCAAGGCGCTGCTCGACAGCTCCTATAAATACCACGAAGCCAAAGAAGAACTGAAAGTTCACGGTATCACCACCAAGGATGTAGGTATTGACGTGCCCTCGATGATCGAGCGCAAAGCCAATATCGTCAAACAGTTGACCGGTGGTATCGGCGCGTTGTTTAAAGCCAATGGTGTTACCAGCCTGTTCGGTACTGGCAAGCTGCTGTCCGGTAAAAAAGTCGAGTACACTGATCACGATGGCAAAACCCAAACCCTGGAAGCCGACAACGTGATTCTGGCGTCTGGCTCCAGCCCGATCGATATTCCGGTTGCCCCGGTTGACGAAAAGGTCATCGTCAACTCCACAGGCGCGCTGGAATTTACCGAGGTGCCCAAGCGTCTGGGTGTTATCGGCGCCGGTGTTATTGGCCTGGAGCTCGGCTCTGTCTGGTCTCGTTTGGGTTCAGATGTGGTTGTGCTCGAAGCGATGGATGACTTTCTGGCAGTCATGGATCAGCAGATTGCGAAAGAATCTTTCAAGATTTTGAGCAAGCAAGGCCTGGATATTCGCATGAGCTGTCGCGTGACAGGCTCAGAAGTGAAAGGCAAGAAAGTGACCGTGACCTACACGGACAAAGACGGCAAGGATCAGAAAGAAACCTTCGACAAGCTGATTGTCTGTGTGGGGCGTCGCCCCTATACCGAAGGCCTGCTCTCTGGTGACAGTGGCGTCAACCTGGATGAGCGTGGCTTTATCCACGTCAATGAAGTCTGTGCCACGGACGCGCCGGGCGTTTGGGCTGTCGGTGACGTCGTGCGCGGCCCGATGCTGGCCCACAAAGGGTCTGAAGAAGGCGTGATGGTCGCCGAGCGTATCGCCGGTCAGAAGACCCAGATGAATTATGATGTGGTGCCGAACGTGATTTACACGCACCCGGAAATCGCGTCTGTCGGTCGTACTGAAGAGCAGGTCAAGAAGGACGGTGAACCGTACAATATCGGCACCTTCCCGTTTGCTGCCAGTGGTCGTGCGATGGCCGCTAACGAAACCGCCGGCCTGGTCAAGATCATTGCCCACGCCGATACCGATCGCATCTTGGGCTGCCACATTGTGGGCCCGAGCGCGGCCGACCTGGTACAGCAGGTCGCCATTGCCATGGAGTTTGGCTCCAGTGCTGAGGATCTGGGTATGATGGTGTTTGGTCACCCGACTCTGTCCGAAGCGGTTCATGAAGCTGCGTTGGCGGTGCATGGTCATGCCATCCACGTTGCCAACAAGAAGAAGCGCAAATAATAATGAAACGCGAACGGCCCGGCGAGTGCCGGGCTATTCATTGGGGGCAGGGCGCTTCGGCGACCTGCCATCGCTAACTCACTGTTAATGAGTTTGAGAGAGAAGAACTCCGTTAACACCCGTTAAATGGAACACAGTCATGAATTTGCATGAATATCAGGGCAAACAGCTCTTCGCCCAATATGGTCTGCCGGTTTCTCAGGGCGTAGCCGCCGAAACCGTTGCCGAGGCCGTTGCGGCTGCCGACACAATCGGTGGTGATGCGTATGTGGTCAAAGCCCAGGTGCACGCGGGCGGTCGCGGTAAGGCCGGCGGTGTAAAGCTGGTCAAAACCAAGTCTGAAATCGAAGAATTTGCGCGCAAGTGGTTGGGCAACAATCTGGTGACCTACCAGACAGACGAAAAGGGTCAGCCGGTCAGCCGTATTCTGGTCGAGCCCTGCACCGATATCGACCAGGAGTTGTACTTGGGCGCTGTCGTTGATCGTGCCACTCGCCGCATCGTTTTCATGGCTTCCACCGAGGGTGGCGTTGAGATCGAGAAAGTTGCTGAAGAGACTCCCGAGAAAATCATCAAGGCCATCATTGATCCGTTGGTGGGTGCTCAGCCCTACCAAGGTCGCGAGCTGGCGTTCAAACTGGGTCTGGAAGGTAAGCAGGTCAAGCAGTTCGTACAGATCTTCCTGGGCCTGGCCAAGCTGTTCAAGGACAAGGACATTGCACTGATCGAGATTAACCCGCTGGTAATCACCCCGGCTGGCGATCTGCACTGCCTGGATGCCAAGGTGGCGGTCGACGGCAACGCGCTTTTCCGTCACCCCGACCTGAAAGAAATGCACGACGCCACGCAAGAAGATGCCCGCGAAGCACGTGCGGCCAAGTGGGAGCTCAACTACGTAGCCCTCGACGGCAACATCGGTTGCATGGTGAACGGCGCCGGCCTGGCCATGGGCACCATGGATATTGTGAAGCTGCACGGTGGTGAGCCGGCCAACTTCCTCGACGTAGGCGGTGGCGCGACCAAGGAGCGTGTGGTTGAAGCGTTTAAAATCATTCTCTCTGACGACAACGTCAAGGCGGTACTGATCAATATCTTCGGCGGTATTGTACGCTGTGACCTGATCGCCGAAGGTGTGATCGGTGCGGTTGAAGAGGTCGGCGTAAAAGTGCCGGTGGTCGTGCGCCTGGAAGGCAACAACGCCGAGCTGGGTGCCAAAGTTCTGGCGGACAGTGGTCTGAACATCATTGCCGCCACCAGCTTGACTGACGCTGCTCAGCAAGTGGTTAAAGCAGCGGAGGGCAAATAAATGAGCGTATTGATTAACAAAGACACTAAAGTGATCTGCCAGGGTTTTACTGGCGCACAGGGTACATTTCACTCTGAGCAAGCGATTGCTTACGGTACTAAAATGGTCGGTGGCGTTACCCCGGGTAAAGGCGGTCAAACGCATTTGGGTCTGCCGGTGTTCAATACGGTAGCCGAAGCTGTTGAAGCTACCGGTGCAGAGGCGTCGGTGATTTACGTGCCGGCTCCTTTCTGTAAGGATTCTATCCTGGAAGCGGCTAACGGTGGCATCAAACTGATCGTTTGTATCACTGAAGGTATTCCCACCCTCGATATGCTCGACGCCAAAGTGAAATGCGACGAGCTGGGCGTGCGTCTGATCGGCCCGAACTGCCCGGGTGTGATCACACCGGGTGAGTGCAAAATCGGCATTATGCCGGGCCACATCCACAAGCCGGGCAAAGTGGGTATCGTTTCCCGCTCGGGCACTCTGACTTATGAAGCGGTCAAGCAAACCACCGACTTCGGTTACGGCCAGTCTACTTGTGTCGGTATCGGCGGCGACCCGATTCCGGGTTCGAGCTTTATCGATATCCTGGCGCTGTTCGAGAAAGATCCCGCTACCGAAGCTATCGTCATGATCGGTGAGATTGGCGGTACGGCCGAAGAAGAGGCGGCGGCCTACATCAAGGCAAACGTCACCAAGCCGGTTGTCTCCTACATTGCTGGCGTGACTGCACCTGCTGGCAAGCGTATGGGGCACGCAGGCGCAATCATCTCCGGCGGTAAAGGTACGGCTGATGATAAGTTTGCGGCGCTGCAAGACGCCGGTGTAAAAACCGTCCGCAGCTTGGCCGAGATCGGTAACGCTCTGCAAGAAGCTACCGGTTGGTAAGTTGAACGGTTAGTACCGTTGGGAATAAAAGGGGGAAGCCAAAGGCTTCCCCCTTTTTTGTGCCCGCAGCTTAAGACTTCTTAACCGTCACTTTGGCCCAGGTGAAATGCAGGTCGATTTCCTCGTCCTGTTGGGTAGACGTGATCATGGTTTGGCCTTGGGCGTTGGTGCTGCCATCCGGTACCTGCAGTTTATCTGTATCGCCGGCAGGAACTGCTTTGTAGTTGACTCCTTTTATCGGTTGTCCGAATTTGTCCACGAGCTTGAAGCGCAGGGTGTAGATGTCCTCCACCTCATCGGTGCTCAGGTCACTCATCACCGGCGGCGTCATTGTGCCCAGATTCATGCCCACCGTGTTGCGGTTATTCATGCTGGTGAGGTCCATATGCCGCGCAATCCCTTCCCCCTCTGCTTTGACGTCAAAGGAGTAGCTCATAAAGGCGGTTTTGTCACCGGTGGTGCTTGAGATCAAGCCTTTTGCGGTGCCCGCCTGATCGCCCATGCATTGACTGTGCTCGGAGCTGGCGATGGCCACCGGGTTGCCGTCGACTTTCACGCTTCCGGCAGTTTTTCCGAGGTTGCTGGCATGGCTGGAGACAAAGTAGGGGATGGGCGGCGTGCCGGTGCCGATAGGGGTCTTACACACATCCGGGGCGGTGCAAAGGGATTTGTCACCACTGCCTTTGTGGCTGCAATTGCGGTTGTTGGCAAAAACGCTGCTGGACATAGTCTCTCCTTGAGGTGTTATGACCGGTTGATGGCACTGAGGGTGAGCGCACCCCGGGGGCCGCCGTCCGATGAGGCGCCGATGAGGACGTGCTGACTTTCCTGGGACTGCAAGCGTTGGTTGGCGAGTGCAATCGCCACGACACCGTAGGCAGCGCCGGTATCGCCGAGATGTTCGGCCGGGCGGTGAAGGCTGGCATTGGATGCGAGCCGGTTCTGTAAACGAATCCACGCCACGCTTAGCTCCCGGTGGTAGTGAAGCTCGCCGTTTTCCGGGCTGTACACGGTGTCGACAAGCTCACCGAGCGCTGAGGCACTTTGGCGGCAGACATCGGCCAAGACTTCGGCCGTGTAGGGTTGCTCGCTGCCCACATGTCCGCTTTCAAAGGCCAGGCTGGGTGTGCCCAATTCAGCGAGCATTGCACCGCCCTGGGCATGAGGGGCATCGGCGCTGCAGAGCAAAAGAAAGCCAGCCGCCTCGCCGGGTACAAAGCCATCAAAGCTGCCTTCACCGGCTAGCCGGAAGTCGCGTTGCAGAAGGCCCAGGGTGCGGGGGTCATAAAAGGTGTCGATACCGCCTAAAAGGATATAGGGCGAACCGCTGGCTTCCAGGGCTCGTCCGGCCGCTTGAATAGCTTCAATCGCTGCGCAGCGGCCACTGCCGAAGTAACGACTGTGACGTTGGTCAATATTGAGCCCCGTGGTCTCGGTGAGGTGGTCGATAAACTGTCGGGTGATCAATGGCGGTTGGTAGTAGGGTTCTGGCCCCGCAAGGTATAGCGGCAGGGGTTGTTCTGGGAGCTCGGCAGCCCACCCGCCCAGGGTGCTCGCGGCAATGGTCAGCAGGCGTTTCTGGGGAGGGCTCAGTCCAGGCAGTGTCGGTGGCAGAGTGGCATCCAGGGCATCGTCGGGAATTGGCGCGAACGGTATCTCGGGTTCATCTCGACCCAGTAGGGGGCATCGTTGATAGGCGCTCAGGCCGGCATCCATGGCAGCCTGTACCATCGCGGGGTCGGCCCCCAAAGGGGTCAGTATGCGGTTGGCACAAAGGTACAATCTGCTCATAACGCTACCGCCTGACGTGCCTTGGCATTTACAAGCAGGGGTGTTGCACCTATGAGAGCAAGGTCTAAAGCAGCCCCAAGCCGTTGTTTCTGATGGCCGTGATTCAGCAGGTGATCAAGTCGTGTCGGTTCGCGCGGCTGGCCCAGAATATGGCGCTGACCTGCGACCAGAGCAGGGCGTTCGCTGTGCCACAGGGCTGCCAGGCGCTCGCCATCTGCGGGCGGGAGCTCGTCGTATCCTTCAATCGGCGCGAGGTCGGTATCCTTATCGTCATCTTGGGCGGGAGAGGTTTCGGTATTGGCGCGCAAGCCGGTAATCAAGGTAAAACTTTCACCCGCAATGGCATTGAGCTGGGGCTCGTCCATACGCGTGAGCAACCAGCCCGCCGCGCGTGGATCCCCCAATGCGCCGAGGGCAATAATAGCTTGCTGATCCTGATGGCTATTGATCAACTCATTGATCAAGGCCCACGCGCGATCAATGGGCAGTGCACGGAAGGCCAGCGCAATTGCGCGCTCCTGAAATGGTCCAGGCTCTGTGACAAAGCGGGAAAACCCCTCCCAGTGATGCGCTTCCCCCAGAAGAGCCGCTGACCAGTGCGCCCAAAAGGCCACTGTCTGATCATCGTGATCAAAACAATGTGCCAGTAGCGCTCGTACATCGCATCGACCGAGCTCGCCGGCCAAGCGCAGCGCGCGGGCCAGCAACGTGAGGTCTGCACTGTCTTGCAGTGCCTGGTTGAGATAGGTTTTGGGATCCAGGCGTCGGATACTGCTGGTCGACAGCGCCAAATAACGGAGATAGGGATCGGTGCTGGTGACCCACGCCCTCAGGTGGGGGTAAACCCGGGCGCTGTCTTGCCAGCCGAGGGCGGAGACAGCGGCTTTTCGGCCTTCATCACTTTCGGCACTCATGGCCAATGCGAGAGCGATTTTCTGGGGGCAGTCCGCGTGCAGCGCCAGCGAGGTCAGGACAAACAACTCGCCGGGCTCTTGAAAGTCGCGGGCGGCTTCCAGTGTGCACTCCCAGGCAATGGCGGGTGCCAGATAGAGACCTTTTAGGTGTTTGTCGATGCGGCTTTCAAGGCGCGCCAGAGTATCCGGTGTGTGGTGGCTCTGATTGACCGCCTGGGCTCGCAGTAACCACAGAAACGCCGCGCTTTCGAGGTGCTGCTCTATTACATGGCTGAACTGCCGGGCTTTGAGGGCAAGGGTCATGGCGTCACCGGCGCAGTGTTACGGTCAGATTACGCAGACGCGAGAAAGCATTGCTGCAGGGGGTACTGGCTTTCCAGCACAGGTGAAGCGTCAGGTCATCGGTATCGATGACTGCCGTTTCGAGATTGAACGCCAGTTCTCGCACGACTTCACGCTGAAACTGGGCCCTAGCCGCCAGTTTTACTGTGGGAAGCTCGAAGCGTAACGGGCCTTCGGGGTGAGCATTGATCAGCTCAACAGGCTCACCTCCTTGTAAAAAGCCGTCGTAGATCCAATCCGGGTGCGCTGCATTGAGAAAGCGCCGATTGAAATCCAGGGGGACGTAAGGGGCACGGGTTTCTTGCCACTGTTGATCGTAGGTGCCGGCAAAGTCGGCTCGGGGGTACCAGTGGGGCGCGATAAAACCAAAGCCCGCCGGCGCCGGACGGTCTTTGGGGTTCTGAATCAGATCGCGCGCGCACTCAATGGCGGGCAGCGGGCTGCCGTTGACCGCTTCGTCGGTATCGTCGTCAAAATAGCCTGTGCCAACGGGATTGGCGGGGTAGCCGGGGCCACCATAGGCACCTTCATAGCGCAGAGGCTTGGTGGTAAAAGGTTCGGGGGCGCTGATACGCCGGTTGTCCCACACCCGGTCGCCAAAGACGCTAACGGTTTTCTGCCGGTTGCCGACGCGCGCGGACACATCAATCCGGCCTACGGGTTTGGCGCCGGGTGCCCAGGCGTTACCGGCAATGGCAATGTCGGTCGCGAGCTTGCCGGTGTGGGTATCGAGCGGCTGACGCAGACTGGACTGGCCCGGTTCGCCCCAGTAGCAATCTTCAGTCAGCAGTTCGGCTGGTGTTTCACACAGGACCCATTGCGCACCGATGTGGAAGCGGGCCGCAACGTTGACAAAGAGGGTATCTACGCCCCGCGTGTCGGGAAGCAGCAGGTAGTGGGCAGCAAAGGGGGTTTTGTTGGATAGCTCGACCATTGATCCTTTCAACGTTTGTCCGTAAAACTCGTCCATTCAGGGGCTTCCGCACCCCAGCGGTTGTCGCTTGTGCAATTCTGCCGCAACCCGGGCCATGGCTCAAACCTTCGTCGTCTTCAATTGCCAAAAGTATGACGTCAGTCACGCTTTCAGGTCGGAGGCATTTGGTCGATGGCGACCGACACAGATTTGAACGCCGGTGTTTGGCTGCGGGGATCGCGTTCGGTGCCAATGAGGACATTGGCCTCCGGGTAGTAAGCCATCAGACTGCCCTGCGGCAAATCAAAGGGTACGACAGTCAGGTTTTTCATAACGCCGTAAGGGGAGCGCAGTGTCACCGTATCGCCTTTGCGTAGTTTGAGGTGTCGCCGATCTTCAGCACCGATAAAAATGCACCAGCGGTGTTCGGCGCCGCGGTAGCTATCGGCTTCCTCGTAAATAATGGAATTGAACTGGCCTTCGCTGCGAATACTGGCGAGGATAAAAGGGTATGCCGATTCGGCGCGCGCTTTTAACGGGTGGCTGTGAAAGCGTGCTTTGCCGGTGGGGGTATTGAATTGCGGTTCGCGTAGCAGTCGCCCGGTGATGGTGAACTCCTCTTTACTCTGATCGATCTCGCGCAGCTGCGCCATGCCCGGGACTGTAGCGGCAATGGCCTCGCGCACGCGCCTATGCTGTTTGAAGGCGCCAAAGTCCAGTGCAGGTGCGTACCGTTTGAGCAGGCGTGACCCGAAATCTGCGAGAATCCCCACCTCCGAGCGTGCCTGGCGCAGGCGCTGAATGCCGCCGTCGCTCAGGCGCACATAGTTGAACATCGACTCCTGGGTGGTACTTTGTGGCTCTTCATCGCGCGCAGTCACCGGCAATATCAGCGCCTCCGAGTGCTCCATGCCGGTCACATGGCCCCGATTCAGGGTGGTAGTCAAATAGAGCTTGAAGCCAATGCGGTCCAGGGCGCGGCGCGCAAATTCGGCATGCGGAGTGGCGGCGTAGAGGTTGCCGCCCATCATCAGCGCGGCACCTATTTGACCCCCGTCGGCGGCCTCTAGGCAGGCGAGGGTATCCATCCCGACTGCGTGCGGGAGCTCGACGCCCAAATGCGTTTCCAGCGCACTCAGGACATCGTCACTCAACACCGGTTTGACCCCAATGGTGCCGATGCCCTGAACATTGCTGTGGCCACGCAGGGGCAGAAGCCCGGCGGAGGGTTTGCCGAGCATGCCCCGCAACAGCGCCAGATTGGCGATGGCCTCAACATTGTCGACGCCGTGCCGGTGGTGAGTAATGCCCATACCCCACGCAAAAATCGCTTTTTCGGCACGGGCGTAATCGCTGGCCAGCGCTTCGATCTCGGCTTTCTCAAGGCCGGTGAGTTCGGTAATCAGGGGCCAGTCTGTGGTGGCGATACTGGCGCAATAGTCGGCAAAACCGTCGGTGTATTGGTCGATGAATGCCTGGTCGATGGCATTGGCCTCGATAAGTGCCTTGGCAACGCCCTGGAGCAGCGCCAGGTCGCTCCCGATTTTAGGTTGAACATACCTAGACGCGATCCAACTGCCGCCGCTGAGCATGGATTTGGCGCTTTTGGGGACCGAGAAACGCACCAGTCCCGGCTCTTTGGCGGGGTTGACCACCAGTACCTGGCCGCCACGCTCGCGACAGTTTTTGAGTTGATGGACGAAGCGTGGGTGGTTAGACGCCGGGTTGGCGCCAATGACCCAGATCAGATCTGCACCGCCCACATCTTCGAGGCTCACCGTGGCGGTACCGGTTCCCAACGCGTTGCCCAGACCGACGCCGGTGGCTTGGTGGCAGTAGTAGGAGCAGTTGTTGACGTTATTGGTGCCGTACAGTCGAGCGAGCAGTTGAAGTACAAATCCGGCTTCATTAGAAGAACGTCCGGAGGCGTAAAAGAAGCTGCGGTCAGGCGCAGTCTTGACGAAGCGCTCGGCGGCCAGCGCGAGCGCCTCATCCCAGGTGATAGGGCGGTAGTGGTTGGCGTCAGCGGGCTTATACAGTGGGGTATCGAGGCGCCCCAGGTGTTCCAGTTCGTGTGCAGAGAGTGCCCGAAAGTCATCCAGAGTGTGTTCGAACAGCGCCTCGGGGATGGGTGGCTGAATATCTGTGGACTGGGCCTGAATGCTTTTGTTGCACACTGAGGGGAACTCGTCCAGCTCGTTGGTCATTCCGCCCCGCTGGCCGCCCATACCCAGGCCACAGGCCTTACAGGTGTTGTGTGACTTGAGTGCCTTGGTACTGTTTAAAAGTCCGATCCGGGTGAGGGTTTTGAGCGTATACAACACCTTCTTGGGGCCGCCCCCAACGATCTTGACGGTTTCTGTTTCGTTTTCACTATCAGGCGCAGGGGTGGGGCGAGACATTGGGGGGCTCCAGACAACGGTTATCCTCTCAGACTAGGCTCTGACGCTCGGGTGTGCAATACGTGAAATAACGGTCATGGGAGAGTGACAGGCGATGAAAATGCGCAAGCGAGCGGATTTGCCCCAAAAAACCTGCCCGAAGTGCGGTCTGACCTTTGCGTGGCGTAAAAAGTGGCGCCGGGACTGGGCGCGGGTTATTTACTGCTCAGAGCGCTGTCGTCGCGCGCGCTGACCCAGTGGTTCCTTAAAAATCAATAGCTTAGCGGCATGACAGCGTATGGCGAGAAAATTTTGCCGCCATCGGTTACAATTGCCGCCCTTGAGAGAGAAACACCCCAACACACTGACTAAAAAACGGTATGCTATGAAAGAATTGTCTGATATTGGTTTGGTTGGCCTCGCCGTTATGGGCGAAAACCTCATCCTGAATATGGAGAGCAAAGGCTATACGGTCACTGCCTACAACCGCTCTGTCGAAAAAGTGGAAAGCTTTCTCGACGGTCGGGCCAAAGGCAAGAAAATCCGCGGCGCCGCCTCAATTGAAGAGCTGGTGGCTTCCCTGGAGAAGCCCCGCAAAATCAAACTGATGGTAAAAGCCGGTCAAGCGGTCGATGATTTTATTGAACAGCTGATTCCGCATCTGGAGCCGGGCGACATCATTATCGACGGTGGCAATACCCACTACCCGGATACCAATCGGCGTACCGACTACCTGAAAGAAAAGGGCCTGCTGTTTATCGGCACCGGCGTATCCGGTGGTGAAGAAGGTGCTCTGACCGGTCCATCCATTATGCCCGGCGGCGCTCCGGAAGCCTGGCCCCACGTCAAAGACATCCTGCAGGACATCTCCGCCAAAGTGGACGACGGCAGCCCCTGCTGTGACTGGGTAGGCGAGGGCGGCGCAGGCCACTTCGTGAAAATGATCCACAACGGCATCGAATACGGCGACATGCAGTTGATCTGTGAAGCCTATCAGATCATGAAGGATGTGCTCGGCATGAGCGCTGACGAAATGCACGAGGTGTTCGCCGAATGGAATGAGGGCGACCTCGATTCCTACCTGATTGAAATCACCCGCGATATCCTGGCGTACAAAGACGACGACGGTGAGCCGCTGGTCGACAAGATTCTGGACACCGCCGGGCAGAAAGGCACCGGCAAGTGGACCGGTATTGTTGCGCTCGACCTGGGTATTCCCCTGACGCTGATTTCCGAAGCCGTGTTCTCGCGCTGTATTTCTTCGCGCAAAGACGAGCGTGTCAAAGCGTCGCAAGTGGTCAAAGGCCCCGAGACCACCTTTGACGGCGACAAGAAGCAATTGATCAAGGATTTGAAAGACGCACTCTACGCGTCGAAAATCATCTCTTACGCTCAGGGCTACCTGCTGATGCGCGAAGCCGCGAAAGAGTTTGGCTGGCACCTGAACTACGGCGGTATCGCGCTGATGTGGCGCGGTGGTTGTATCATCCGCTCATCCTTCCTGGGGAACATCAAAGACGCTTTTGATAAAAACCCGGAGCTGGAAAACCTGTTGCTGGACGATTACTTCCGCAAAACTGTGGAAGACGCCCAGGCGGGCTGGCGTCGCGTCGCTGCGACCGCGTTGACCCAGGGTATTCCGGCCCCGGCGATCACCTCGGCGCTCAGCTATTTTGACGGCTTCCGCACCGCGCGCTTGCCCGCCAACCTGCTCCAGGCGCAGCGCGATTACTTTGGCGCGCACACCTATGAGCGGATCGACCACGATCGCGGTGAGTTTTTCCACACCAATTGGACCGGTCGCGGCGGGGATACCGCATCGACCACCTACAACGCATAAACCCTCCGCACCAGGTGCGGTGCCTCAACTGTCGGATTAGCGCAGCGTAATCCGACACCGAGGCACCCCCACCCAACCCAACGCACCCCACTTTCCAGTAGGTCGGATTAGCCCAAAGGGCGTAATCCGACACCTGAGGTACCCAACCCAAATCAGCACACCGCCTCCAGCCACCTGATCCTATCGCCATTTACGCTCCTTAACGCTCCCCCCCTCGCAATCCCATAAGCCATAGGCTATGGTTGCCACTGATAATAGTCACAATGAAAATAAGGAGTGATAATGAGAACACGTCTGAAATCTCTATTCTGGCCGTTAATCGGCTCCCTGGCCGTAGCGGGCGGCATCAGCGCCTGTGCCACCCAGGACACACGCGACTCGGCCCTGAAACTCTCCGAGCTCGAATACTTCGAGCGTCCGGGCGTGAACGTCCTGGCGTTCAGTAACGCCCCTGGGGGCATGTTCTTTGATGCCAAAACCAGCGGCATTGAGCTGATCCACCACGGTGAGCGCACGGCCACCAATGGCGACGTACGCTTGCTGAACACACCTGAGCAGTGGGATGGCATGGGCGAGCTGGTCGAGCGTCAGGTGGACGCGGAGGCGGGCACCATCACGGCCACGCTCAGCTATCCCGAGCACAATTTCACCTATCAGGTACGGGCCACCGCTCATGACGGTAGCGTCCATCTGAGTGTGCACCTGGACGAGCCTCTACCATCGGCGTTGGCGGGAAAAGCGGGCTTCAATATGGAGTTTTTGCCAGCCGCATACTGGGGTAAATCCTATCTGATGGACGAGCACTCCGGTCAGTTTCCGCGTCATCCGGCCGGCCCCATGGCGGTTACCGATGACGGTCTGACTGAACCCGTGGCCTTCGCACGGGGCGGCCAACTGGTGTTGGCACCAGAAGACTCAATGCGCAAAGTCACCATTCGTGAACTGACCGGTGACAACACCCTGATGCTTTTCGACGGTCGCAACAAAGCGCAGAATGGCTGGTATGTGGTGCGCAGCGTGATTCCCGAAGGTGCCTCCGGCGAGGTGATTGCCTGGGAACTGACTGCCAATGCGGCGCCCGACTGGACCCGCGAGCCTGTGGTGAGCTATTCCCAGGTGGGTTACCACCCGGCGCAGCCCAAACAGGCCGTGATCGAGCTGGATCGCAACGATCGGGTCGAATCTTCAGTACGTCTGATGCGCGTACACAGCGATGGCAGTCGCTCCGTTGCTCACCAGGCCGCGCCCGAATCCTGGGGCGATTACCTGCGTTATCGCTATTATCAATACGACTTCTCCGAGGTGCGTGAGCCCGGTCTGTATCAGTTGGAATACGGTGACCAGACCACCAAGGCGTTCCGTATCGATCCCCGGGTGCATGAGGACACCTGGCACCTGACCCTGGACGTCTTCTTCCCCGTGCAGATGGACCACATGAAAGTGCGCGAAGCCTACCGGGTCTGGCACGGTGCTTCTCACCTTGATGATGCCCTGCAGGCGCCGCCGGATTACGAGCACTTTGACCTCTACGCCCACGGCGACAGTACCGACACCGACTTCGACGTCTTCGAGCACATCCCGGGCCTGAATTACGGTGGCTGGTACGATGCGGGCGACTACGATATTCGCACCCAGTCCCAGTACTTTACCGTCCAGCACCTGGTGCATGCCTGGGAGCAGTTCAATATCGACCGCGAC
The DNA here is from genome assembly GCF_003259155.1 of Marinimicrobium alkaliphilum. Classification (GTDB taxonomy): domain Bacteria; phylum Pseudomonadota; class Gammaproteobacteria; order Pseudomonadales; family Cellvibrionaceae; genus Marinimicrobium_A; species Marinimicrobium_A alkaliphilum. The sequence goes on along the minus strand of NZ_QGMQ01000004.1, from coordinate 404,422 downwards.
AACACCACCGTGATGCAGGATCGGCTCTACACCGAGATCCATCGCCCTGACGGTCAGTCGGATATCATCCAGCAGATTGAGCACGGCACCCTGGCATTGATCGCCCAGTACCGGGCCATCGGCCACGCGATCCCGGGTATTGTGGCGGGGCGGCTCTACCAGTATCCGCACCTGGGCGACGGTATTACCAAGACCGACAATAAAATCTACGACGCGTCGCTCGACCCTCTGGCGGATGAACGCCATCCGGGGGACATGTATTTACCCTCAACAGACGATCCGACGCCAATGGAGCCGGCACCGGTTTCCGAAGGTGATCGCAGTGGTCGCTTCGATGATCGTTGGGCCTTCACCACCAACACCACGGCCCTCAACTATGGCTCGTCGGCGGCGTTGACCGCGGCCAGCAGGGCGCTGCGCGGTTACGACGATGAACTGGCGGACGAGGCATTGGAAACCGCGCTTGGGGTGTGGGACTACGAGGCCAACCGGGAACCCAATACCTATCGGTTTGGCAATACCACCGGCGGTCGTATTGAGGAGGAAAAACTCAAGCTCGCGGTCGAATTGTTGGTCACCACCGGCGAGCCGCGGTTTGCGCGCGCCATCCACGAACTGTTGCCCGAAGTGGAGGAGCGTTTCCGCTTCAATGCCTTTATGCTGGTCCGCGCCTTGCCACATATGGATGAGGCCTACCGGAATGAACTGGAGCGCCTGGCCCGTCAGTACCGGGAAGACATTCGCGAGTTCGATGAGGAAAACCCCTTCGGTGTACCCATTACCCGCGGCGGTTGGGCGGGTGCTGGTACGGTGATCAGTTTTGGGATCGCCAACTACTGGCTGCATCAGGCATTCCCCGACATTGTCGAGGCGGATCTGGTGTTCCGCAGTTTCGATTTTGTATTGGGTAAACACCCGGCGTCCAACTATTCCTTTGTTTCCGGTGTCGGGGCTGACTCGCAAACCATTGCCTACGGCATGAATCGCGCGGATTTCTCATTCGTACCCGGTGGTATTGTTCCGGGGATACTGGTGCTGTCGCCGGACTTTCCGGAGAACAAGGACAATTGGCCGTTCTTTTGGGGCCAAAACGAGTATGTGATTACCGTGGGTGCCAGTTATCTGTTCCTGGCCAATGCAGTACACCGGTTGTTGGAACCTTAAGTTTAGGTGCGGCTTTGTCGGATTACGCCTTCGGCTAATCCGACCTACCTGAGCAATGGCGCGTTGGTCCGGGATGGGTGCTGCTTTTGTCGGATTACGGCTGCGGCTAATCCGACCTACTCGCACGATGGCGCGTTGGCCCGGGATGGGTGCGACTTTGTCGGATTACGGCTGTGCCCAATCCGACCTGCTCGAACGATGGTGCGGCCTACTGGATGATGGTGGGTTGTTTCCAGTAGGTCGGATTAGCCCGTAGGGCGTAATCCGACACCTGAGGCACCCATCCCGACCCAGCGTCACCCGTTTCCCCGCCACCGCTTGATACCCGGCCAGCCACGGTGCAAACTCCTCCTGCCTGCTATACTCGCGCTTTTGCGGTCAATACGTGAGGAGCCCCTATGAAGGTCGTGGTTACCGGTGGTGGTCAGCTCGCCTGGGAGTTGGCGCAGACCCTGCCGGCCAGCATCGAGCTGGTGCGCGCGGAGCGCAGCCTGCTGGATATTACCGATGCCGAAGGTTGCCAGCAGTTACTGGCGTCCGAGCACCCGGACTGGCTGATCAATGCGGCGGCCTATACCGCCGTGGACGACGCGGAAAGCGACGTCGAAGGCGCCTATGCAGTCAACGGTCAGGGGGCTGAAAATCTGGCGCGGGCCTGCAAACTGGTGGGTGCCCGAATGATTCAGGTGTCCACGGATTTTGTCTTTGACGGCCAGAACAGCAGCCCTTATTTGCCGAATGCCTGGCCCAATCCCCAAGGGGTGTACGGTGCTTCCAAGCTCGCGGGCGAGCGCGCCGTGGCGCGGATTCTGCCCGAAGCGCTGATTGTCCGTACCGCCTGGCTGTATTCCGTGCAAGGCAGTAATTTTGTCAAAAGCATGCTCCGCCTGATGGCCGAGAAGCCGACGCTCGGTGTCGTGGTCGACCAGGTGGGCTCCCCGACCTGGGCGCGCGGCCTGGCACAGATGCTGTGGGCCGGGGTGCTACGTAAGGTGCCCGGTGGTTGCTACCATTGGACCGATGGTGGTGTGGCCTCCTGGTATGATTTCGCCGTGGCGATTCAGGACCTGGCGCTGGAGTTGGGGTTGCTCGACAAGCGCATTCCGATACAGGCCATCGCCTCGACGGCCTATCCGACACCGGCCGTTCGCCCGGCATTCAGTGTGCTTGATAAGAGCGATACCCTGGCGACCTTCGAGTTGGAAAACCGTCATTGGCGGCATCAGTTGGCGGAGATGTTGGATGCGTTGGCGCGATCGTGATGCGGGGGCTCGGGTTTATTTCCGTCGCGTTATTGTCGGATTACGCCTTCGGCTAATCCGACCTACTTGTGCATTGGCACGTTGTACTGGGTTGGGTGCTGTTTTGTCGGATTACGCCTTCGGCTAATCCGACCTACTTGTGCATTGGCACGTTGTACTGGGTTGGGTGCTGTTTTGTCGGATTACAACTTCGGCTAATCCGACCTAGGTGAGCGATGGCACGGTGTATCCAGTAGGTCGGATTAGCGCAGCGTAATCCGACACCTGTGGCACCGCGTTTTGTAAAAACGTCAAATCACCGCCCACCCAAATGCCGCACGCGCGCGAATCGCAGGGCGCTGCTCAGGTGCCACCACAAATGGCGATTGAATAACCCGTGGCTGGCCCGCTTGCCGGTATGCACCAACTTCACACTCGGAAAATACCACACGGGTACCTGCAGATCCCGCCGCGCCCGCCAGCACAAATCCACATCTTCGTAATACAGAAAGTAGCGCTCATCAAACCCGTCAAGCTGCCTGAACACATCCCCCCTGATCGCCAGGCAGGCGCCGGACGCCCAGTCCACCGCCACTGGCTCCGTCACCCGCGCGCGATCAATACCCGTGCGGTTGCGGCGCATCAGGAATGATGGCAGCAGGTCCCACAGATAGGGAAAACGGCGCACCGACTGCTCATGCAGGGTCATGGCCTCGTCTTTGAACAGGTTGGGCGCACCGATGGCGGCCTCGTGGGCAAGCATCTCCTGGGCAAGTTGCTCTGGCGCTCTCGCACCGCACACCACATCCGGGTTCACTACTAAAAAGACATCCCGCTCGGGGACCAGCCCGAGATGGTCGCAGCAATGCCGGAATACCCGGTTGTGATTGGCGCCAAAACCTTGAGGCTGCTCATTCCTCAAGTAGTGCAATTGATGATCAGCGGCATAGTGCGCAAGGGATTTTTCCGGACGATTGTCGAGCAGAATCACCTGGGAATGTGGCCCTACGAAGCGGTGTGGCTGCAGGGCGTTGATAATCTCTTCGGCGTTGTGGTGCGACACCACCGAGATAAACAGTCGGGCTGGCGCGGGGGCAGGGCTTGTGGTGTAATCCGGGCTCATCGTAATCCTGGTCGCTGGCAATCGAGCGGCCATTCTAGCCTAAGGGGTGGTCAGTGTCAGTGCAGGGGGAAAAGTGCGAGCTTGCGTTCACCGGTGCGTCAGGGTTTGTCGGTCGGGCACTGCACGCGCACCTCAGTCAGTGCCCGCGGAAATTTCAGATTATTGAGCGGCCGGCACTGGAAGGCTTGCTTGCGGGCGACACAGGTTTGCTGCCAGAAAAACTGCCGCCTGTACTTATTCACCTGGCCGGTCGGGCCCATGTTCTGGCAGAGACGGCGACGGATCCGCGCACCGAGTATCAGCGCACCAATGTCACACTGACCTTGGCCCTGGCGCGCGCCGCAGCAGCGCGTGGCTGCCGGCGCTTTGTTTTTGTGAGCACGATAAAGGTCAATGGCGAGGCCACCGCGCCGGGCCAGGTGTTTACCGAATCCAGTGCGCCGGCGCCGCAGGACGACTATGCCCAGTCCAAATACGACGCCGAGCAGGGCCTTTGGGCGCTGGGCGAGGAAACCGGTATGGAGATCGTGATTGTCCGCCCGCCGCTCATGTACGGCCCCGGGGTCAAGGGCAATCTGGCGCGCCTGCAGCGTTGGCTTGAGCGCGGCCTGCCATTGCCGTTTGGGGCGATCAACAATCGCCGCAGCCTGTTGGCGCTGGAGAACATGGTCACTTTGCTGGTGTGTTGCGCGGACCACCCCGACGCCGCCCATCAGCTCTTTCTCGCCAGCGATAATGACGACCTGTCGACCCCACAGCTCTTGCGAAAAATGGCCCGTGCCACCGGCCGCCGTGCGCGTCTGGTGCCCGTGCCCGGTCCGGTTTTGCGGCTGATGTTGACCCTGCTCGGGCGCACCGGACTGGCGCAGCGGTTGCTGGGCTCCCTGCAGGTGGACTGCCGCAAGGCCCGCACACGCCTCGGCTGGGCGCCGCTGCCCACCGATCAGACGTTCAAGGAGAAAAGTCCATGATGCTGTGGTTGTTGCTGTTTATGGGGAGTGTGCTCCTGGCCAGTGCGTTGCTGACCTGGGGCCTGCGCGCCTATGCCGTGCACAGACAATTGCTGGATATCCCCAATGCCCGCAGCAGTCATTCCGTGCCCACACCGCGCGGTGGCGGCGTGGCCATCGTGGTGACGGTATCGATGGCGCTGGTGGTCCTGGGGTTGCTGGACTGGCTGGCGTTGCCCGTGGTGATGGCGATGGTCGGCGGTGGCGCGATTGTGGCGCTGATCGGCTGGCTTGACGACCACGGCCACATAGCGGCGCGCTGGCGTCTGCTGGCGCACTTTGCCGGGGCGGCCTGGGGCCTCTATTGGCTCGGCGGCCTGCCACCGCTGATGCTGTGGGGCTGGTCATTGGATTGGGGCTGGCTGCTGCAGGCGCTGGTGCTGGTGTATCTGGTGTGGCTGCTCAACCTCTATAACTTTATGGACGGTATCGACGGCATAGCCGGGGTCGAGGCGCTGACAGTCTGTCTCGCCGGTGTCCTGCTGTTCTGGTGGGTGCCTGCAGGCCCGGGCAATGGGTTGCCGATGTTGGCACTCGGGGCCGGGGTATTGGGGTTTCTGGTCCTCAATTATCCGCCCGCCAAGATTTTTATGGGCGATGCCGGCAGCGGTTTTGTGGGTTTGCAGCTGGGCCTGCTGTCGGTGTTGGCCGCCCAGGTGGATCCGGTGCTGTTCTGGGCCTGGCTGATCCTGCTGGGGAGCTTTATTGTCGATGCCACGCTCACCCTGGTGCGTCGTGTCCTGCACGGGCAGCGCTTTTACGAGGCGCACCGCAGTCATGCGTACCAGCACCTGGCCCAGCGTTACGGACACCGGCGGGTGACCCTGCTGTACGGCGCGATCAATGTGTGTTGGTTGCTGCCCTGGGCGCTGGCGGTGGTGGCGGGGCCGGTTGAGGGGGTGGTCGGGGTGTTGGCGGCCTATGTGCCGTTGTTGGTGGTGTTTTACCGGTCAGGTGCCGGTTTGGTGACGCCGCGGTAGACCTCGGGTGCTTCTTTGTGGCTGTGTGGCGCTTTTGTCGGATTACGGCTGCGCCTAATCCGACCTACTGGATGCGGGGTGCCATTGTTTGAGTAGGTCGGATTAGCCCGCAGGGCGTAATCCGACAATGAGGCACCCAACCCCAAATAAGCCATTATTTGGGTTACAATCGGCGCCTAATTGCAGTTTAAAGCCAAGGACCCCGCTTATGTCGTTAATCCCCGTCATCATGTCCGGCGGCGCAGGCAGTCGCCTGTGGCCGGTCTCTCGCTCGGCCAACCCCAAGCCGTTTATGGAGCTGCCCGGCGGCGCCAATCTGATCCGCCAGACCTTCGAGCGGGCACGCAACCTGCCCGATGTGGGCGAAATCCTGACGGTCACCAATCGCGACCTCTATTTCCGCACCGATGACGAGTACCGGGAAGTGGGTGCGGGCGAGACGACACTCAGCTACATTCTCGAGCCTTTCGGACGCAACACGGCGGCCGCCGTGGCCGCGGCGGCCCTGCAAGTGCAGCAGACCCATGGCGATGATGCTCAGGTACTGATCCTGGCTGCCGACCACCTGATCCGCGACAGCGCCGCTTTTCAGAGCGCCGTGGCCGAGGCCCGTCTGCTGGCCGCCGACGACTGGCTGGTGACTTTCGGTATCCATCCCCACTACCCGGAAACCGGCTTCGGCTATATCGAAGCCGACGCCGGTCAGGCCCTGGGGCAGGGCGGGGGCTGTCGCGTTGCCCGCTTTGTGGAGAAGCCGGCCGAAGCCCAGGCCCAGGTGTACCTGGACGCGGGGAACTACTATTGGAATTCGGGGATGTTCTGCTTCAAAGTCAGCAGCCTGCTGAAGGAAATGCGCGAGCACTGCCCGCAGGTCCTGGACGCGGTCGCCCGCACGCTGGAAGCCTCTGGCCAGACCGAAGGGCCGCGTCAGCGCTGTATCAACCTGGATATCGACAACTTTTCCCAGGTGCCGGACATTTCCATCGACTACGCGCTCATGGAGCTCTCGCAAAAAGTGGCGGTCATTCCCTGCCGGATCGGCTGGAGCGATATGGGCTCCTGGAATTCCATGGAAGAATTGACCGAGCCCGACGATGCCGGCAACCGCCTGGAAGGCGAGGTGCTGGTGGAGTCCGCGCGCAACAATTACGTTTACAGTCCCTACCGCCTGAGCGCGCTTCTGGGAGTCGAAGACCTGATCGTGGTGGACACCGAAGACGCGCTCCTGGTGGCGCGCAAAGACCACGCCCAGAACGTCAAGGAAGTGGTCAGCAAGCTCAAGAAAGCCGGCAACGGCTTGCAGCAATTCCACCGCACTGTGCATCGTCCGTGGGGCACCTTTACCGTGATTGAAGAAGGGCTGGGCTTCAAGATCAAACGCATTGAAGTCAAGCCGGGTGCCTCGCTGTCACTGCAGATGCACCATCACCGCAGCGAACACTGGATCGTGGTGAGTGGCACCGCCAAAGTGGTCAACGGCGAGCAGGAAATCCTGCTGCGGGAAAACGAATCGACTTTTATCCCCATGGGCCACAAGCACCGCTTGGCGAATCCCGGCCTGATCAACCTGGTGTTGATTGAAGTGCAGAGCGGCTCCTACCTGGGCGAGGACGATATCGTGCGCTTTGAAGATACCTACGGGCGGAGCTAGACGTCGATGGCAGGGTGGACACAGCTGGCCTCGGCGCTCGGTATTGAACGTCGTGCCGGGGAAACCCGGGAAGAGGGTTTTTTTAGCGGCTACTACGCCCTGATGTTTGCGGCTTTTCCGGTCTTTGCATTGAGCACCAGCCTGGGTTATCGGTTGGTGCCCATCCTGCTCGTACTCGCAAGCTTCGTGGTGTTGGCGCGTCGACGCGCCACCTGGAATCCGGCCATGACCGCCTGGGCCTGGGCGCTGCTGATCTTGAGCCTGCCCCATTACTTCAGCGTTCTTGTCAGCGCCAGCGATGCCAGTGTCATGGAGCGGGTCAGTTACGGCTGGTTGTTTCTGGCCGTGGGTGCAGCGGCACTGCGCTACAGCCCCTCGGCCCAGCCCGTGCTCTATGCGCTGGTGGTCGGTGCGGCGACAACCTTCGGGGCGCAACTGCTGCAGGGCGGCGACCGGCCCTCCATGCACTTCAATCCAATCCCCTATGCGGAAGTTGCCGCCGGACTTTTTTGTCTGGCCTGTGTCGCGGTTACGGCCGCGCGTCGATGGTGGCAACTGGCGGTGGGCGTGCTCGGCCTGCTGTTGTGGATTGGCGTGATTATTCTGACCGAAGCGCGCGGTGCACTGTTGGCCACCCTGCCGGGGGTGCTTTATCTGGCCTGGTTCGCGGCGCGCTATTGTGGTCGCAAGGTATCGATTTTGGCGCTGATGGCATTGGTGCTCTGCCTGTTGGTGGCGGAGATTCTGTCCGGCAAAGTCATTACCCACCGTTTTCAGGTGGCGGCCCAGGAATACCAACAGTATCAACGCAATCCGGAGCGCGCATCCTCGACCGCCATTCGCTTGGAGCTCTATCGCGCGGCAACTCTGGTCGCGCGCGAACACCCGTTCGGGTTGGGTGAGGAAAATGCCCGAGCCAAGGCGCTGGAGTGGGTCGATCAGGGCCGGGTTCGGCCTTATGTGCGCAGCAGTCTCGAGGTCGCCCACTTTCATTCGGACATTTTTCAATCGCTGGCGGTGGCGGGATACCCGGGGTTGGTCTGTCTGTTGTTGTTCTACGGATTTTTAGCGGTGTTTTTTTTGCGTCATCGTGACCAGTTGGTGGCGCGTATGGCACTGGTGTTTATCGCGAGTTTTATCGTCTCCGGCCTGACCGATGTGCCGCTGCACAATCGCCTGACGCTGTTCGCACTGTTTACCGTTTTGACGTTCTGCTTTGTGCATCTGAACCCTCAACGTCGGCGTGCTGCCAGTCATGACCGATAGTCAGCTTCCGCTATATGTCATCAATCTGCCCCGTTCGACCGAGCGGCGTGCTTTTATGCAAGAGCAGGCGGCTGCGTTGGGTGTGGCGCTCGAGATGTTTGAGGCCGTGGATGGCCGCGCGGCACATCCATTGTTTGAGCGTGTGGACCGGGCCCGGCGCCTGCGCTGTAAAGGACGCCCGTTTTCCGCCGGTGAATTGGGCGTGTGGGCCAGTCACACCCTGCTGTGGCAGCGCTGCGTCGCGCTCGGGCACCCGATCATCGTGTTGGAGGACGACGCCGTCATCGGGCCAGCGTTTGCGGTGTTTCTGACGCAGGCGCGCGCGGTGGCCGAGCAGGTGGATTACGTGCGTTTATATCAGGCTGACAAACCCAGCCGCCTTCGCAAGACGGTGGCCGGTTACGCCATTCACGAATACCGGAAAACGCCTTTTGGCGCTGTGGCTTATCTCTTGACCCCCGAAGCGGCGCAGCGCTTTCTCTATCACGCCCACCCCTGGGTATTGCCTGTCGATGACTATATGGATTTGTCCTGGCGTCACGGTGTTCCCATGTTGGGTATCAAGCCCGGCGTGGTAGGGCTGGAGCAGCCGTTTGAAACCACCATCCATCCGCCCCAGAAAGCCCGCACGCCTCTTGCTTACAAAGTGACTCGGGAGTTCTTTCGGTTGTACCTGGGGTTTCGAAGACTGATAGGGAAAATCATTAGAATTTAAGTGTGTTTGCTTCGGCTAGTTTGGTTTGCTAATATCCCCGCCTTTTGGCAAGGAAAGCGAATAATTTATGCACCTCAAATCAACGCTAGCATCATCTTTTGCAGCCGCCTTTTTGTTGCTTTTAGTGGGAGGCTGCGGCTCCTCAACTTCTGCCCCCGAGCCGGATTCTGGTAACCAGACACCCGTCGTTACACCACCCGCGGGCACAGTGTTAACTGTCAATCTTGAGTTGCATCCTGCCGATCTAAATGAGCTATACCGCCGTCCAGTGGAATCAGATGACCGTCTGCCAGCAAAGGTTCGGCTGGAGGATGACCCCGAAACCTACCCCGTCGAAATGCGCTTTCGGGGCAACTCCACTCGCAGTGAGCCCAAGAAGGGCTACAACATACGCTTTGACGACGGCGACCAGGACTTTCTTGATGGCGCCGATCGCATCAACGCCAGAGCCATGTGGCGCGACCCCAGCTTTGTACGCGAGCACATGGCCATGTGGCTGTTCCGTCAGTACGAGCTGCCAGCACCGGACACCTTCTTTTTCGAACTGTTTATCAATGATGTTTTTGAAGGTTTCTACATGCATGTGGAGCGTATCGATCGGCGCTTCTCACGCAAGCGTGGTTTGAATCGTGATGCCACTCTGGTGCGCGATGAGTTTCGTGATCAGTTTCGTGATGGTGGAAATGACTGTGGAGTAGGGGCGAATAAGTTCACCGCTTTTGCAGACAATAATTGGTCAGCAATGACGCGAGAGCAAGCGTTGGCGTGCGTCGAAGCCAGGTTTAATGATCGGCGTGCCGATTGGGACGAGGTGCTAGACCTGATTTTGTGGGTCGATCAGAGCGAACCAGGTGATCGCTTTGCTGAAGAGCTGGCCGAGCGTGTCGACGTTGAAGCCATGATGAAATTTCTGGGTGTGCATATTCTGATTGGCGATATCGACACGTTTTGGGGTAATGACTACTGGTGGTTCAAAGATCATGAAGACCCGGAAGCCAAGTGGTTCTTTATCCCTTGGGATAAGAACCTCAGCATGGGCTCCCACACCCGAAATGACAGCGATGGTTTGGGTGCCTTTGGACAATTGATGTTTCCTTACGAATATCGTCATCAACGTTTTGTCCAGCAGGGGCAGCACGTCAATCGCCTGTTCAGCTATTTTATGCAGACCGATGCGTTGCGAAGTCAGTTGAATGACTGGCTGCTTGAGCAGGTCGACAGCGATACATGGCTCTCTGCGTTCGATGCAGAGCTTGAGCGGGTGCTTGAGCAGACCGAGCCCTATGGACGCCCACGCGGGCTGTATGACAACGAGTTTGCGCGCAACCACGAAAATCATTTTGATCTGGGCGTCGCCTATGAGGAGCATGTCGAGCAGGTGCGCGAGTATCGTGACTTACGCCGGGAGCATTTGCGTATCTATATTTCCGGTAGTCAGAGCGTGGGTCGTCATGAGCGGGAGCTGACATTGAACGAGACTTTGGGCGAGGGCGAAACCCTGACCTTTGTGGATCAGTTCGGCTTCACGGTAGGGCGTTTCACCGCCGCCGAGTCAGTGCCGGCCGGTGCCTATATCCGCCTGGCCGCGGTCGCGGGTGATCCGGAAAATCCGATCAACAAGGACTGGCTGTTGAGCAGCGATGTTCCCTTGCAGGGCACACTTAGCGTGTTCTACCGCAACGACGATCACGGTGTTGGTACAGCGCCCGGAAACGATTTCAACTGGTACACCGGAGGCGCCCACTCGGTGGGTAATCAGAGCCGGATTCGTCTGGAAAGCGGCACCGAAGGATTGACCGTGAGCGAGCCTGTGGCACGGCCCTCGGTCAACCGCCTGGATGTGATGATCGACTACGCCATGAGCGGCAGTGCGGAGGCGCGCCTGACCACCATCCTGGATGCGCCCTGAGGGCGCGTCACCCGGTTACTGGGTGCGGGCCTTGAGGTAGCGGTCGTAGTCGGGTACCGAGCGCGGAGTCGTTTCGTTGAACAGGGGCGAGGCAATCATGATGTCGGCAGAAATCTGGTTGCAGGCCACCGGGATATTCCACACCGCTGCGATGCGCAGCAGGGCTTTGACGTCGGGATCGTGGGGCAGGGGCTCGAACGGGTCCCAGAGGAAGATCAGAAAATCGACTTTGCCTTCGACAATCAGTGAACCGACCTGCTGGTCTCCACCGAGCGGACCGCTGATCAGTTTGTTGATGGTCAGGCCCGCCTCTTTCTCGATAATGCTGCCGGTGGTGCCGGTGGCGTAGAGGGTGTGTTTGTTGAGCGTGCTCTGGTGCTTTTTGCACCAGGCGACCATGTCTTTCTTTTTGTTGTCATGGGCGACCAGCGCGATGCTTTTGTCGGCGGGGAGTTCGATGGTTTTGTAATCCATGGGGATTCCTTTTATTGGGGATGGGTGCCACAGGTGTCGGATTACGCTGCGCTAATCCGACCTACTGGAGACCTCGTGCCCGTTGCTCTTGGTTGGGTGCCTTGTTGTCGGATTACGGCTGCGCCTAATCCGACCTACTGGAGACCCTGTGCCATTTGTTCGAGTAGGCCGGATTAACCCGAAGGGCGTAATCCGACAAAACCCCACAGCGCCATTTTTCGAGTAGGTCGGATTAGGCCCAAAGGGCCGTAATCCGACACTCTGGCACCCAACTCAAAAATGGATTAATGGCTCAATTCCAGCAACAATTTGTTCAACCGCTGCACATAAGCCGCCGGGTCTTCCAAGTGCGCGCCCTCAGCCAAGTTTGCCTGATCAAACAACACGCTGGCAAGATCGTTGAAGCGTTCATCGCTGGTTTCGCCGTTAAGCTTCTGCACCAGCGGGTGTTCCGGGTTCAACTCAAAAATCGCCTTGCTCTCCGGCAACTTCTGCCCGGCCGCTTCCAGAATACGGCGCATCTGTGCACCCATCTCGTGCTCCGGCACCACCACACACGCGGGCGACTCAGTCAGGCGGTGGGTCAGGCGTACATCCTCAACTTTATCGCTCAGGGCCGCCTTCACCCGCTCCAGCAGGGGCTTCAGTTCCTCGGCCACTTTTTCCTGCTCTTTTTTCTCGTCTTCGGAATCCAGCTTGCCCAGATCCAGCTCACCTTTACCTACGTCTTGCAATTGCTTGCCGTCGTAGTCCATGAGGTGGCTCATCAGCCACTCATCGACACGGTCGCACAGCAACAGGACTTCAATGCCTTTTTTGCGGAACACTTCCAGGTGCGGGCTGTTCTTGGCGGTGTTGAAATTTTCCGCCGCGATGTAATAGATCTTGTCCTGGCCATCCTGCATACGGCTGATGTAGTCGTCCAGCGATTGATCCTGTTCCGGCTTGTCGGTGTGCGTGGTGCTGAAGCGCAGCAGCTTGGCAATCTTGTCCTTGTTGGCGTGATCTTCTGCTGGGCCCTCTTTCAGCACCTGGCCGAATTCCTTCCAAAAGCTCGCATATTGCTCAGGCTCATTCTTTGCCAATTTGTTCAGCATATCCAGCGCGCGTTTGGTCAATGCGGTGCGCATGTTGTCGATGTTCGGGTCTTTTTGCAAAATCTCCCGTGACACGTTCAGTGACAAGTCATTGGAGTCCACCACGCCCTTGATAAAACGCAGGTACAGCGGCAAAAACTGCTCCGCATCATCCATGATGAAGGTGCGCTGAACGTACAGCTTCAAGCCGCGCGCGGCGTCGCGGTTGTACAGATCAAAGGGCGCACGCGCCGGAAGGTAGAGCAGGCTGGTGTAGTCGAGCTTGCCTTCCACGCGGTTGTGACTCCAGCTGACCGGGTCTTCAAAGTCGTGACTGATGTGCTTGTAGAACTCCTTGTACTCCTCATCCGTGATCTCGCTGCGCGAGCGGGTCCAGAGTGCGGTGGCGGTGTTGATGGTTTCGTCTTCCGGGGTCTTCTCATCGCTGTCATCGGTAGAGGCTGGTTTCTGCATGACGATGGGCAGTGAGATATGGTCGGAATACTTCTTGATGATGGAGCGCAGGCGCCAATGATCGGCGAATTCCAGCGCGTCATCCTTCAGGTGCAGTTCAATCGATGTGCCGCGCTCGGCCTGCTCAGTGTTCTCAATGGTGAAATCGGCTTCGCCACTGCACTCCCAGCGCACGGCTTCGTTGGCGGGTGTGCCGGCCTTGCGGGTGGTCACGACTACCTTGTCGGCGACGATAAAGGCCGAGTAGAAGCCGACACCGAACTGACCGATCAGTTGCGAGTCTTTCTTCTGGTCGCCGCTCAGCTGTTCGAGGAAGGCGGCGGTGCCGGATTTGGCGATGGTGCCGAGGTTTTCGATCACTTCCTCCCGGTTCATGCCAATGCCGTTATCGGTAACGGTAATGGTCTTGGCGTCCTTGTCAAAACCGATGCGGATCTTGAGGTCACTGTCGCCCTCATACAGGCTGTCGTCCGACACGGCTTTAAAGCGCAGTTTATCGGCGGCATCCGAGGCATTGGATACCAGCTCACGCAGGAAGATCTCCCGATTGGAGTACAGGGAGTGGATCATCAGGTGCAGCAGTTGCTTGGCTTCGGTCTGGAAGCCCCGCGTTTCTTTATGTGCCTCTACAGTCATGTTTGGCTCCTTTGTGACAGGTAGGGAGGGTGTTGGATGGGTAGTTAGTGGGGGCGGCGTAGAGGATTTCAAGGGGAGGATCGGGGAGGGTTGGGTGCCTCAGGTGTCGGATTACGCCCTTTGGGCTAATCCGACCTACTGGAGACATCGTGCCAGTGTTCGGGGTGTGGTGCATCACTGTCGGATTACGCCCTGCGGGCTAATCCGACCTACTGGGGCGGTGGTGTCTTGGTTCGGGGTTGGGTGGTGTTTTTGTCGGATTACGCCCTTTGGGCTAATCCGACCTACTGGAGACATCGTGCCACTGTTCGGGGTGTGGCGCATCTCTGTCGGATTACGCCCTGCGGGCTGATCCGACCTACTGGGGGAGGGTGCCATTGTTCGCGTAGGTCGGATTAGGCGCAGCCGTAATCCGACACCTGAGGCACCTCAGCCCGCGCTAGGGATACGGTCAGTTGCTGACTCGCGCCAGCACCTTGTCCATCAACCGGGTGCTGAGTACCCGCTTGAGGGCGCCCATCAAATAGGTCGGCCAGGTCACGTAATAGCGGGGTTTGGGGCGCTTGGCCTTCAGGGCGTGTTTGAGCTTCTTGTACACCGCCTCCGGCCCCAGGGTGCCCGGCATGGCCTTCCCGGTTTTGTTCAGCCGCTCCAGAGCCTTTTCATACCCCGCCCGATGGCGGCTGGACCCGACATCAATATTGCGTTTGAGCGCTGCCAGGGCATTTTTGCGAAAATCGCTCAGGATCGGGCCGGGCTCAATCAGGCTCACCTGGACCCCCGTGCCGCGCAGCTCCAGGCGCTGGGTATCGGTCAGGCCCTCGAGCGCAAACTTGCTGGCATTGTAAGCGCCCCGAAAGGACATGGCGGCAAAGCCCAGCACCGAGCTGTTGTGAATGATGCGCCCTTCGCCCTGGGCGATCATGCTGGGAAGCAGGCGGTTGGTGAGGTCCGCCCAGCCAAAAAAGTTGGTCTCGAATTGCTCGCGCAAGACATCCCGACTGAGGTCTTCGACAGCGCCGGGCTGGCCGTAAGCGCCGTTGTTGAACAGGGCGTAAAGCTTGCCATCGGTGAGTGCCAGGGTTTTATCCACGGCGGCCTCAACGCTTTGCGGGTCAGCGACGTCCAGTTGAATACAGGTCAGCCCCTCGGACTGAAGACGGGAGACGTCCGCCATCGCGCGGCAGGAGGCAATCACCTGATAGCCCGCCTTGTGGAGTGCTTTGGCACAGTAATAGCCGATGCCCGTCGACGCGCCGGTGATCAGAATGGAGCGGGCTTGTTCGGTCATGGCAGCCTCCGTGGCTTCTGAAAAGGCGCCATTGTGCCACAGCGCTGGCGGTAATCCGACGGTTGCTTAGCGCTCGACGGCTTCGCGCCCGCATTGGGCGAAGAGCTGCTGCCAGTAGTCCACATGCTGGCGAGTGGCTTGCAGGGCGGTCTCGTGGAGCCCCTGCACCGCATCCCTGTGGCCCGCAATCAGGGGTTGCAGCGTCGGGTCCTGTACCGCGATCAGACGGGCGTAGGCGGGCAGCAACAGGTTGGCTCGCTGATTGACCGCCGCCATCATCGGTTGAACGCTGCCTATGAAGTATAAGGTCATGACGTTGCGGGCTGCGGTCAGGTCCGCCTGCGGGCTGACGGGACACAGCGCCCGGCGCTCGACCGCTTCTGCCATCATACGATTGGCGGCCTGTAAATAATCGACATTGACCTGAAGGCTCTGCACCAATTGCCCGCCCAGGCGGCCGCGCTCGAGGGCCTGATAGTGAGGCTCCAGAGTTCGAATGCCGGGCCAGTCTTCGGGAGATAACACTTGATCGTGAAGCTGTGTGAGGCGCTCAATCGCCGCGATCGCGGGGCTGTATGAGGCTTCGTCGCCAGGACGCAGCGGGTTGGTGGACGGAGACCAGAACAGGCGCAGCTCCGGTCCGGCGGCGGTCGCATTCCAGTAGCGGGCCGGCCATTGGGCCATCTTGAGCTCGAACAGGGACTCGCTCAGGGCCAGAAGCTCTTCGTCGTCGACGGTGTCGTTGCAGTGGCGCAGTTGCTGGATGATCCGAGCATCCATATCCATGTGGTGCGCCGGTGGCATGACCCGGGCCAGGCTGGTATTGCGCTCGCTCAACAGCGGCGTCAGGCCGCATTCGCGAAAGGCCCACCAGTCGAGCAGGTTGACGGAGGGAGACTCTATGACCTGACGCAACTCGGCGGAGCGCGGCAGTCGGGGCGGATTGTCACGCTCGACGCGCGGGCGTTCGGCATCTAGCACCCGGGCCAGGCGGGCAAGATAATCGCGGTGCACATCCTCGGCGCTTTGGGGGCTGCAGGCGCCGAGGCAGAGGGCGAGGAGCACGAGTAGTAAGCGGATTGATAGACGCGTCATGGGGTGCCTTTGGTTGCGGAGGCATCATCGTTTCAGTGTAACGTTTATCAGTACGTGTTGGGAGGGGTGAGAGATGCCCGGTATCTTGAGGGGAGATGCCTCAGGTGTCGGAGCGCGGCTGCGCTAAGCCGACCTATTCGAGCGTTGGTGCGCTGTGGGGTCGTTTTGGGTTAGGTGCCTCATCGTCGGATTACGGCTGTGCCTAATCCGACCTACTCGAACAACGGTGCACTGCATCCAGTAGGTCGGATTAGCCCGAAGGGCGTAATCCGACACGTGAGGCACCGGACTCGCCCGGGGGAAAATCACATGCGGGCCAATACCTGCTTGGTCACCCAGGTGCCCACCAGATACGCAAAAACAATCGTCAGAATGTCGGCATTGAAAAAACTCAACGATGTCAGCATTGGTCCGGGGCAATAACCCGCCAGACCCCAACCGATACCAAAGAGCACGCCGCCAAAAACAATGCGTTTATCGATCGTCTTTTTGGTAGGCAAGTGAAACAGGTCGGCGACAATCGGTTTTCCGCGCTTGAAAATCCAGGGCGTGGCAATGGCATTGACCAGCAGGCCGCCACCCATGACGAAAGCCAGTGACGGATCCCAGGTGCCAAACACATCGAGAAAATTGACCACCTTGGCCGGATCAATCATCTGCGCCACCGACAGCCCGAAACCGAACACAATGCCGGCCAGAAGTGCTGTTGCCATTTGTTTTTGATTACTCATGTATCAGGCTCCTTAACCAATCAGATGGCGGGTGATATAAACGGTGACGAAAGCGGCGCCCATAAAGCTCAGCACCGCCACCAGCGAGCGCGGACTCATCCGTGCCAGGCCACAGATGCCGTGGCCGGACGTGCAGCCGCTGCCGATGGTGGTGCCGATACCGACCAGCAGGCCCGCAACAATCAGCACGGGGGTGCCTGCGACCGCCTGAATATGGCCGACACCGGGACCGATGCCGAGCAGTTGGTAAATCAGCCCACCGACCACCAGCCCGACGATAAACATCAGCCGCCAGCCGCTGTCATTTTTGGCGGGCACCAGGGCGCCGCCGACAATGCCCGAGATACCGGCCACACGGCCATTGAGTAGCATGAGCAGGGCGGCGGCAAGGCCGATCAGGCCGCCGCCGATAAAGGCGCTCACCGGAGTGAAGTTGATGATTTCCACAGGCTGTTCTCCTCGTGTTGGTTAGTGAGCGATCCGGTCAGTGCGAATATTGAGCGGAATCTTCAGGTAGCGTTTGCCATTGCTCTCCTGTCTCGGTAAATGCCCGGCCTCGATATTGACCAGAATGCTCTGGTAAATCAGTGTGGGCGCCGCCAGGGTCGCATCGCGCTGCTCGCGAAAACGTACAAACGCGTCTTCCGTGGTCGCGGCATTGAGCTGCACGTTGAGCGCTTTTTGCTCGCCGATACTGCTCTCCCAGCGCAGCTCGCGGCCGCCGGGCTGATAATCGTGCCCGGTGTAAGTCTTGACCGAGTCGGGCAGGGTGTAAAGGTTTTCGGTGACCCCCTTGTACATGGCGCGGGCATCACCGGCCGGGAAATCGCAGCGTCCGGTACCGTGGTCGGGCATAAAAAGCGCATCACCGGTGAACACCGCGTCGCCCATCAGATAGCTCAGGCATGCGGGCGTGTGCCCCGGGGTCGGCAGGGCTTTCACCGTCAGACTGCCCACATGAAACACTTCAAAGTCCTTGATCAACCGATCGAACTGCTCCCCGCCAGTGACGAAAGTGTCGGGCAGGTTGTAAATGCCCTTAAAGACTTTCTGCACCTGGGTGATGCGCTCACTGATGGCAACCTTGAGACCCGGGAACTCATCCCTGAACAGTTGACTCGCGCTCAAATGATCGGCGTGCGCGTGTGTCTCCAGTACGTAGTGCAGCGTCAGGCGCTCAGCGCGCACAAAGTCCACCACCTTCTGAAAGGATTCGTCCGACACCTTGCTGCCAATCGGATCATAGTCGAGTACCGGGTCGACCACCACGGCATCCAGCGTCTCCGGGTCGTAAACCACGTAGGTCAGGGTATGGGTCGCGTCGTCGTAAAATGTTCTGATGCTTGGAGTCATGGTCATTGTCCCTCCTGGGTTACCTCGCCAAGGCAAAATTGGCGGCTGATAAAGTGATTGATCAAATCGCGTGCCAATGTGTAACCTTTTGATAAATAAAGGAAATTATAAATAATTGCTGCGTAATGTATCAGTATGTTGCAACACTTGTTTCACGCTTCTTCGGGCCTGAACCAGGGCGCTGTGGGTGGTGAGGAAAAAGTGATCCTCCCCCAGGTGATTGACAAAACCACTGCGCCCCATGACATCCATCACCGGCCCTTTGACGTTGGCAAAGTAGAGGTCGATGCCCCGGCGGCGGAAATCGTCAGTCAGCTCGTGCAGCGCCGTGTCCGCCGAGGAATCCAACTGGTTGATGGCACTGGCGTCGAGCACGAGAATCCGCAACGGTGACGTCATTGCCGCCTCCGCCTCCCGGATCTTGAGCTTCAGAAAACTCACATTGCCGTAGTAAAACTGCCCGTCAAAGCGCAGCGCAAGAACGCCCGGTTCGGTCACCGCCTCCGGGTGACGCTTGATGTTGCGATAGATCTCGGTATCCGGCAGACGCCCGAGCACGGCGTAGTGTGGGCGTGTGGTCTTCACCACGAACCACACCATGGAAGCACCCAGTGCCAGGAAAATACCGGTCTTGACGCCCAGTAACAGAGTCGCAAAAAAAGTCACCGTCATCATGACAAAATCTTCGCGTTTGACCTGCCACAAGTGCCTGGCCTCGTGGACATCAATCAGCCCGGCCACCGCGACGATAATGATGGCCGCCAGGGTTGCATTGGGTATGGTGTAAAACAGCGGCGTCAGTACCAGCAGCGCGAGCCCCACCAGCAGCGCGGTGATGATCGACGCCAGCCCGGTGTTGGCCCCGGCACTGGCATTGACTGCGGTGCGGCTGAAGCCGCCGGTGACCGGCATGGCCTTAAAGAAAGCCCCCCCGATATTGGCCAGCCCGAGCCCCACCAACTCTTTATTGGGGTCGATCTCATAGCGCTTCTGCGCGGCAATTTTTTTGGCAACGGCAATGCTCTCGATAAAGCCGATAAAGGCAATGGTGACAGCAATGGGAACAAGCGAGCTGATCTGGCCCAATTCCAGTGAGGGCAGACTGAACCCCGGAAGACCCGCCGGAACCTCGCCCACCACGGCAACGCCGGCACGGCGGTCCAGCTCGAACAACCACACCAG
Organism: Marinimicrobium alkaliphilum; assembly: GCF_003259155.1. Classification (GTDB taxonomy): domain Bacteria; phylum Pseudomonadota; class Gammaproteobacteria; order Pseudomonadales; family Cellvibrionaceae; genus Marinimicrobium_A; species Marinimicrobium_A alkaliphilum. Next base: position 385,051 of record NZ_QGMQ01000004.1, on the reverse strand, counting down.
CAGGGTACTGACCACCACCGTGATCATGGCGCCGGGCAGCACCGGATTGATTCGCCGCAGAATCAGCATGGCGGCAATACTGCCAGCGCCCAACGCCAGCGTGGCTGGGGCGATGGCGCCGGCCTCCCGGAGGGTGTGCCAGGCGATCAGGACAATATTCTCCGAGCGGGGCAGGCTCAAGCCGGTCAGGTGCTGGAGCTGGCTGAAGCCAATAATCAGCGCGGCTGCACTGGTAAAACCCGCGATCACCGGATGGGACATGAAGTTGGTGAGGAAGCCCAGGCGCAGCAGACCCATACCGAGTTGAACGGCGCCCACCAACAGGGCGAGCAGCACCGCGAGCGCAATATATTCCCCGGTGCCCGCCTCGGCGAGTGGCCCAATGCCACTGGCCACGAGCAGGGCGACCATCGCCACCGGCCCGACCGCCAGGTGACGTGAGCTGCCGAAGAGCGCGTAGATCAGCAGAGGCACCACCGATGCGTAAAGGCCGACGGTGGGGGGCAGTCCCGCCAGCATGGCGTAAGACATGGCCTGGGGAATCAGCATCATGGCGACGGTCACGCCGGCCACCAGATCACCGCGCAAAAAACGGCGCTGGTAGCCGGCAAGCCAGGTCAGTGCTGGCAGCCATCGGCTCACGCGGGTAAGGTTTCGAGGGGTCATGGGCGGTTCTTGAATCTCTCCAGGTTTTCGATGGATGCCTAGGTCAACTCTGTTCTATCAAGCTTCGTGCCAGTATTAAGGTGTTGATTATATTGATAAAATCGCCTGCAGCCGGACTGAGTGCGGCATAATGTTGCAACAGATGTTTCAGCGCGTTAACCTTTGAATCACGCACTCCCGCATGAGCACGGCCATGACTCAGTATTACACAGACCCGGGGCTTCGCCCGGACAACTACGGTGGTCTGCTCACCCAAGCCGACACCATGCGCGATTTTGTCAGCCAGGTTGAACGGGTCGCGCGCACGCAGGCGTCGATACTGGTGCGCGGTGAGACCGGTTCCGGTAAGGAGTTGGTCGCGCGCATGGTACATCGGGCGTCGCGCCGCCAAGGCAGCCGCTTCAGTGCGATCAACTGCGCGGGCCTGTCCCGGGAGCTTATGGCCTCAGAGCTTTTTGGCCACAAGCGCGGCGCCTTTACCGGCGCCACCCATGACCGGGTGGGGTTGCTGCAGTTGACCGATGGGGGCACGCTCTTTCTGGATGAAATTGCCGAGATGCCGCTGGATATCCAGGCGGGCCTGTTGCGCGTGCTGCAGGATCGTTGCTTCACCCCCCTGGGGTCGAGCGACACCCTTCACACCGATATCCGTCTGGTGTCCGCAACGCACAAACCCTTGCGGCGACTGGTACAGGAAGGGCGCTTTCGGGAAGATCTGATGTACCGGGTGCGCGTTGTGCCGCTCTACCTGCCGCCGCTCAGGGCGCGGGCAGGGGATGTCGAAATGTTGCTCTGGCACTTTATTCGCGAGCTCAATGCCGACAGCGAGCGTCAAGTGGAGAAGGTGTCCCGCGAGGCCTACGAGGCGCTGCTCAGCTACCCTTGGCCCGGCAATATCCGTGAGCTGAACAATGTCATGACCTACAGTCACGCCATCGGCACGGGCACCGTGATTCGGTGTGAGGATCTGCCGCCGGAGCTGCGCGGCGAGGGCCCGGCGGACGAAGCGGTGACCGACCTGGAGGCCAGTGAGCGCGAGCAGATTCTGGCCCTGTTGCAACATCACAGAGGGCGCAAGCTCGCCGTGGCCAAAGCCATGGGTATCTCCCGGGCGACGCTCTGGCGTAAAATGAAAACACTCAACTTGTCTTAGGAATAATAACAATGGCCTATCTACTGCGTTTTGGTTGGCTTGCAGCACTCGCGTTGGTGTGGGGCTGTGAGCGCGACCCGGTTGAAACTCTTGCCACCGACTACGACAACCGTCAGGTGGTCGTGCGCTTCTACGGTGAGCGCTCGAGCAGCGCCCTCTTTGGTGAAAAAACCTTTCCCGACCTGATCCAGCCGGTGGACGCACGGGGCAAGGTCCGTGGCGAGATCCACCGAGCCAGCCCGGATTGGCTCGCGTTTGATTATCAGATTGATGGCGAACGTAGCCGCGTTCTGGTGGCTAAGCAGCCGGTCATGCATACCGTGGCTTGGTGGGATATTGCGCGCGTCGGTGCCGCCGATGGTGACGCACGGGTGACTGATCTCGATGGTACCGAGTATCGGGTGCGCCTGCTGCATTGTGGACAACACACCATGGATGAATTGTCCGAGTGGAATCTCCTGATCGGCGGTGTTCATCAAGGCGATATGGATTTTCGCGGCGAGCGCTACGGCTGGATTCGTCGGCCTTATGACAATGATGATCTGAAGGTCGGTTATCAGGGGTCGCTGAACTGGTGTCAGGATCGGTACAGTCAAAATCGCCGGGTCATGCGCGGCTACTATTTTGTCTCCCGCTTCCATGCTGCCCGACCCGGTTTTCGCGGTAGTCGCGTCTATTGGCGTCCCGTGCTGGAGGTGGTCGAGCCTGAGGCCGTGCCGGACGAGACGCTGGATCATGCTGTTGCTCAGCGCTCACCGGATGGCCAGGTGCGCTACTACGGCACGGTTGGCAACGATGAACTGTTTGGCTCGGGGACCAAGATCGCTGATCTTGTGGGTTTTCACAAGGGTGAGGAGCATGAGACCGGCGCGCCGGACTGGCTCAAATTCCATTATCGGGGGCAGACGCTACTCGTCGCAGCCCAGTCGGTCCGTCACTCCCTGAGCTGGAATGCATTGGCAAAGGCCGGGCTGGTGGCCGGTGAAAACCGCAAGGTCAGAGTGGGCATGCGCCGCTACGATCAGGATGTCACCGTGACGGATACCGACGGCAATCGCTATTGGGTCCGCCTCATACAGTGTGGCAAGTCGACACTGGATCACGACAGTGAGTGGAATCGCCTGATTGGCGGTGTCGTGGAGCCCGACGGGGATTTCGCACGCTTTCCCAGTCGTTACGGTTGGCTCGATGAGCCTTTTGAACCCGCTGCACTGAATCTGCACACCGATCGAGGCGCGGCCACCTGGTGTCGAGAAAATGTCAGCATTTACGGTGATGAGCATGGCATCAATCGCGGCTTTCTGGTGCCCTCGCGTTTTCACGCAACGCCAGCGGATTTTACCGGTTGGGGGTTTGGTTGGCGTCCGGTGTTGCAGTTGATTGAAGACTGATTGCCTCCAGCCGGTAAGGGCGCCTCAGGTGTCGGATTACGGCTTCGCCTAATCCGACCTACTCGAACAATGGCACTTTGTTTCCAGTAGGTCGGATTAGCCCTAAAGGTGTAATCCGACACCTGAGGCACCGATACCGACTGGAACTACCCAAGCCCAATCGATTTAATGCCTCAACGCAAACAACGCCGAAATAAATTCACTGCCATCTGGTAACACTGCAACGCCAATTCCGGGTCGTACCGTTCGCCCTCGTCACGCATAAACGCATGCTGACCGTTGACTTCCACCCAACTGAACTGACACCCGGCCTTGCGCAAGGCCTCGTTGATCTGCGCTCGTGGCGCATCCGGCACGTGAGGATCCTGGCGGCCCCAAATCATCAGCAATTCGCCTCGGATTTCGTCGGCGCGCGCCAGCGTCTGGTCGGCGTCGGGGGCGGGCAGGGTATTGGAATGCAGGTCGGTCGCGTAGAGGCAGCAGGCCGCCTTGAGAGCAGGGTTGAGCGCGGCGCGAAAGGCCAGGTGTCCGCCCAGACACACCCCCATGCTGCCGACACTGCCGGCGTAATAGGGCTGTTGCTCAAGAAAGTCGACCATTGCCACGGTATCGCTGTCGTGGTCCTTAAGAGGCTTGGCGAATTTGTCAGCATTGCCTTTGTCCTTACCTGCATCGTCATAGCCCAGCACCGTGCCAATCGGGTTGAGTTCGTGCGCCACCTCCGGCACCAACACCACAAATCCGTGCCCGGCCATGATCGCGGCGGAGCGGGCGATGGGCGCTGTCTGCTGGAAAATTTCGGAATAAAAAATAATGGCCGGGTAACGGCCGTCGGCTACCGGTCGGTATACGTAGGTGCGCATGGTGCCGGTAGCGGTGTTCAGGTCAACGTAATCGTTTTGGATGATCATCGTGGTTCTGCCCGGTCAGTCTTGTCAGGTCAACGGGGATGGCTCCCCGCGCTTTGGGCCATGCTAGCGGCCCGCTGCTGGAGACGCAAGAAGCCCTAGTGAATAATAAAAAAGCCCGCCGGGTGAGCGGCGGGCTTTTCGGTACTACGGGAGCCGTCGGGCGTTATACGGCAACGCTTTCGATCTGAACCGCAGCGATGCGCTTACCTTCGTCAGCTGACTTCTGGTATTCCTCAATCTCGTTAAAGTTGAGGTAGCGATAGATATCGCTCGCCATGCTGTTCAGGCCCTGGGTGTACTCCAGGTACTCCGCAGGCGTGGGCAGCTTGCCAGTGATGGCGGCCACTGCCGCCAGCTCGGCGGATGACAGGTACACGTTGGCACCTTGTCCCAGACGGTTCGGGAAGTTACGTGTGGAGGTAGACACCACGGTAGAGTTCGGAGCCACGCGTGCCTGGTTACCCATACACAGGGAGCAGCCCGGCATCTCCGTGCGCGCGCCCTTGCGACCAAAGATGTTGAAGTAACCTTCTTCCATCAGTTGGTGCTCGTCCATCTTGGTGGGCGGCGCAATCCACAGGCGGGTGGCCAGTTCTTCCTTGCTGGCGTCGAGCAGTTTGCCCGCAGCACGGAAGTGGCCGATATTGGTCATGCACGAACCGATAAAGACCTCGTCGATCTTGGTGTTCTGAACGTCGGACAGCTTCTTGACGTCGTCCGGGTCGTTCGGGCACGCCAGCAGGGGCTCGGTCACTTCCGCCAGATCGATCTCGATGACCTCGGCGTATTCGGCATCCGCATCGGCTTCCATCAGTTCCGGATTCTCCAGCCACTCTTCCATCTTGCGTGCACGACGCTCCAAGGTACGGACATCGCCGTAACCCTGTTCGATCATCCAGCGCAACATGGTGATGTTGGATTTCAGGTACTCAATGATGGGCTCTTTGCCCAGCTTGATGGTACAGCCGGCGGCAGAGCGCTCGGCCGAGGCATCGGAAATCTCAAAGGCTTGCTCGACTTTCAGATCCGGCAGGCCTTCCACTTCCAGAATGCGACCGGAGAAGATGTTTTTCTTGCCCTTCTTCTCAACGGTCAGCAAGCCCTTCTGAATGGCGTAGTAGGGGATGGCATTGACCAGGTCGCGCAGGGTGATACCCGGCTGCATTTCGCCTTTGAAGCGCACCAGCACCGACTCGGGCATATCCAGCGGCATCACGCCGGTGGCGGCAGCAAAGGCCACCAGGCCGGAACCGGCCGGGAAGGAAATGCCGAGCGGGAAGCGGGTGTGGGAGTCGCCGCCGGTGCCCACGGTATCGGGCAGCAGCATGCGGTTCAGCCAGCTGTGGATGATGCCGTCGGCCGGGCGCAGAGATACACCGCCGCGGGTCATGATGAAGTCGGGCAGGGTGTGTTGGGTGTCGATGTCTACCGGCTTGGGGTAGGCCGCCGTGTGGCAGAAAGACTGCATGGTCAGGTCGGCGGAGAAGCCAAGGCAGGCCAGGTCTTTCAGTTCGTCGCGGGTCATGGGGCCGGTGGTGTCCTGGGAACCGACGGTGGTCATGTAGGGTTCGCAGTAGGTGCCCGGGCGCACGCCTTCGATACCGCAGGCCTTGCCCACCATTTTCTGGGCCAGGGTGTAGCCTTTGCCGGTGTCTTTGGGCTGCTCGGGTCTGCGGAACAGGGTAGAGGGCGCCAGGCCGAGGGACTCGCGCGCTTTGCCGGTGAGTCCGCGACCGATGATCAGGGGAATCCGGCCGCCGGCCTGTACTTCGTCCAGGAGTACGTCAGACTTGAGGCCGAACTCGCAGATCAGCTCGCCGGTTTCGCCGTTAAGGATTTTGCCCTCGTAGGGGCGAACTTCGATCACGTCGCCCATGTTCAGGTCGTCGACCGGGGCTTCAAATACCAGCGCGCCCGCATCTTCCATGGTGTTGTAAAAAATCGGGGCAACCTTGCTGCCAATACAGACACCGCCGGTGCGCTTGTTGGGAACGCCGGGGATATCGTCACCGATGTACCAGAGCACCGAGTTGGTAGCGGACTTGCGTGAAGAACCGGTGCCGACCACGTCACCCACCATGGCGAGGGGATAGCCTTTCTTTTTGAGCTCGTCGATCTGCTTGATCGGGCCAATGGTGCCGGGCTCGTCGGGAGTCAGTCCGTCACGCTCGTTCTTGTACATGGCCAGGGCGTGCAGCGGAATGTCCGGGCGGGACCAGGCATCCTGAGCCGGGGACAGGTCGTCGGTGTTGGTTTCGCCGGTAACCTTAAAGACGGTGAGTTTGATGCTTTCGGGAACGGCGTTGCGTTGGGTAAACCACTCGGCATCGGCCCAGGATTGCATGACACCTTGGGCGTGTGCATTGCCGTTTTTGGCTTTTTCCTCAACATCGTGAAACGCATCAAACATCAGCAGGGTGTGCTTCAGTTCCTCAGCCGCCAGAGGCGCCAGCGTGGCGTCGTCGAGCAGATTGACGAGGGATTCGATGTTGTAACCGCCGTGCATATTGCCCAGCAGCTTTACGGCATTTTCTTTGGTGATCAAGGGGCTTTCAGCTTCGCCTTTGACGATCGCGCTCAGGAACGCGGCTTTGACATAGGCGGCTTCGTCCACGCCAGCGGGCACGCGGTGGGTGATCAGGTCGACCAGGATGGCGTCTTCGCCTGCGGGCGGATTCTTCAGCAGCTCGACCAGGCCGGCGACTTGTTCGGCGCTCAGGGGTTTGGGCGGCACGCCTTCTGCCGCGCGCTCTTCGACGTGTTTACGATAGGCTTCAAGCACGGTTGATTTCCTCTGATTGATGGGTTACTCCCTTGGCAGGATCTCTGCCGCGAGAGGCTATCCATGACCGACATGGATGGCGGCGCCTGGGGCGCAGCGTTATAGGGCGCGCGAATTATACACAAAGCGGCCCCCAGTCCCAAGCGGGCCTTTGCAGAACGAAAGCGTGTTTTGGTGGCGGGGGCTTACATTGACCGGTTTTCAGGCTATGATGTTTGCGCTAACGACATTCGACAATAATTGCCAAGGAGCGCCTTCTATGTTGACGACAACCCGCTATTCACTCATTGCTTTGGCCGCCGCATTGGCCCTTACCGCGTGCGGGGATGGGGCCCGAGTGGCGGAGGAACCGCCTGTTGCTGAGACGCCGGAGCCGGACGCGGTTCCCACCGGTGTTCCCACACCCCCGACCTGGGCTTGCCCCGAGGAGCCCGGTAGGCCGCCGAGCGGCGAGTTGGTGGCCGAACGACTGCCCAATACGGCGCCCGGTCGGGATCAGGCTGGACTCTACGAGGGACCTGCGTGGATCGACGGTGCGCTCTATTTCAGCGACTTCACCTTTGAATCTCATTTTCCCTCCCGTATTCAACGCTTTGACCCGGAAACCGGTGAGCTGACGACCGCAATTGATAACAGCGGCTCCAACGGTGCTGCCATTGACCGAGACGGCTATCTGCTGTCGGCCACCCACGACCTCAAAGCCATTTCTCGTTATAACCCGCATACCGGCGACCGTGAGTTGATTGTGAATGAGTTTGAAGGTGAACCGTTCAATTCCCCCAATGATCTGGTGGTGACCGACGAGGGCGTCATTTTCTTTACCGACCCGGATTTTCAGCGCAGTGCCGGACCGGGCGAGCAGCCCAAGACCCGGGTCTACCGGGTGGCCGAGGACGGTGTGACCGTGGTGGACGAGAGCATGTACAACCCCAATGGTATTGCGTTGTCGCCAGATCAGAACGTGCTTTATGTCTCCGGTGACATGGAAGATGGGGTGCTGCGCCGCTACCCGTTGGTGGATGGCGTGCCGGGGGAGGGTGAGGATATCGCGTCGCTGTCCACGCCCGATGGGATTGCCATTGATTGTCTGGGGAATATCTACGCCACCGAGCACACGAGACAGCGTATCCAGGTATTTACCCCTGACGGCGACTCGATCGCGACCATCGCCATCGATGCCAATATCACCAATGCCGCATTTGGTGGCGCGGACCGCAAGACCCTCTACATCACCGGCGCGGGCGCGCTCTGGGCTATCGAGCTCGATATTGCGGGTTACCCCTATTAGACGCGCTGGCGTCGGCGTCAGACTTTCGATCCGCTTGCCGCGGGTCGAGCTCACTAGGGTATAATGCCTCGGAATTCGAGAGCGAGATGTCATGTCCCTGTTTGCACCCGTAAAAACCCCTTGCGTGGGCGTCTGCTCCACCGGTATTGGCGACAGTGTCTGCCGGGGTTGCAAGCGATTTGCCCATGAGGTCATTGACTGGAACGTTTACGACCAATCCGAGAAGCGGTTGATTGCTCAGCGCTTGGAGAGCTTCCTGGTGCAGGTGGTGAGTTATTACCTGGCAGTGAGCGACGAGCGACTGCTGTACGAGCAGATCTCCCACCAGCAGGTCCGTTTTCGTGAGGAGCAAAGTCCCTACACGTGGGTATTTGATCTGCTCAAGGCCGGCGCCAATCAGATCCAGGATCTTCGGCACTATGGATTAGAACGGGCGTCAGGGGGGCAGGGCATGGCACTGCCGGCCATTCGTGATGCCATTGATCAGGACTTCTACACCCTTTCGTGCGCTCACTATGAGCGCTATGTGTTGCCCGGGTTGCCAAGGCCGGCGGGTGAGCAATCGTCGACCACTGAGTGATTTAGAATGCAGGATATCAGCCATATTCAAGCCTTTTTGCACTGTGAAACCCCGGACGCCTGGGTGCAGAGTGCGTTGGCGAATGAGCCGTTAATGTTGCTCGATCATGCCAACTGCGAAAAAAAAGCGGCCTCCACGGCACTGACTCTGATGTACCGGTATGTTGATGACTACGACATGATGCACAAGATGTCACGCCTGGCGCGGGAGGAGTTGCGTCATTACGAGCAGGTGATGAGCATTATGCAGGCCCGCGGGATACCCTATGACCAGATTACCCCTGGTCACTACGCGGCGAAGCTACGTAAAAAAGTCCGCACCCATGAGCCGGCGCGCTATATCGACACGTTGATTGTAGGCGCGATAATCGAGGCCCGCTCGTGCGAACGCTTTGCCAGACTGGCACCGTATCTGGATGAGGAGCTACAGAAATTTTATCTGTCGTTGCTCAAATCGGAGGCGCGGCATTACGAGGATTATCTGACGCTGGCGGAGCGAGCAGCGGAAGGGGAATCGATTGATGCCCGAGTACAGGAGTTTCTGGCTTTTGAACGCACCCTGATCGAGTCCCAGGACACCGAGTTCCGCTTCCACTCGGGCGTCCCTGCTCTCCAGTAGGATCGAGCTTTCCCGTAGGTCGGATTAGCCCGAAGGGCGTAATCCGACAAAACTCAGGTCACTTTTCTAGCTCTCTAATTCTCAAGCCCTCAAATCCGCCAATCCTGCAATTCCAGTCGACCCTCGTCGGCATAGACACACCAGCCCTTATCATGCCAGTCACCGAGCACAATACGCTCGGCGCTGCGTCCGTCGATTCCTAGCGGGTGGCGGGCCGGGCGGTGGGTGTGACCGTGAATCATCCGGGTCACCAGCGCATCACGCATCACCCGCACGACGTCTTCAGGTGTCACGTCCATGATGTCTTCGGCCTTCAGGCTGTTCATGCTCGCACTTTGCTCTCGCAACTGCTGAGCCATAGCACGGCGCACTGTGAGCGGTTGAGACAGAATCTGTTGCTGCCACTCCGGCGAGCGGACCTGCTGACGGAAAGCCATGTACTCGCGATCCTGGGTGCACAACTCGTCTCCGTGCATCAGTAGCGTGTGAGTGCCGTAGAGGTCGATCACGGTGCCGCCGGGGATCAAGCTGGCACCACAGCGCTTGGCGTAGTCATGGCCAATCAGAAAATCCCGGTTGCCGTGCATCAGAAATATTTCAGTGCCAGCTGCAGAGACCTTTGCCAAGGCTTTGGCGACGTCTGTCGCCAAAGCACTGTCGTCGTCGTCACCGATCCAGGCGTCGAAGAAATCACCCAAAATGTAGAGTGCATGGGCGTCCGAGGCTCGCGTCTGCAGAAAATCATAGAACGCCTCGGTCACGGCCGGGCGGCTTTCGTGCAGATGCATATCGGAAATGAACAGAGTCGGCATAACGGCTCCCGGGTAGCTCAGTGCATGTCAGGCAACGGTGACTTTCTCGATGGTCACCGGCTGAACCGGCACATCGCTGTGATAGCCCTGAGTGCTGGTCTTCACTTTGCGAATTTTGTCGACCACATCCATGCCTTCGGTCACTTTACCGAAAACGCAGTAACCCCAGCCCTGCATGTTCTTGCCTGTATGGTTGAGGAAATTGTTGTCTTTTACATTGATGAAAAATTGTGCGGTGGCGCTGTGGGGGTCATTGGTGCGTGCCATGGCGACGGTGCCGGTGTCGTTCTTGAGGCCGTTGTCGGCTTCGTTCTGGATCGGCTCACGCGTGGCTTTTTGTTCCATATCTTCAGTCATGCCGCCGCCTTGAACCATAAATCCGTCAATAACGCGATGAAAAATGGTACCGGTGTAGAAACCGTCTTCGGCGTACTGTTTAAAGTTGGCAGCGGTTTTGGGCGCCTTGTCAAAATCCAGTTCAAGTACGATGTCGCCGTAGTTGGTGTGCAGAGTAATCATGGGTGTATCCTCGGAAAAAGCGCCATGATAGATTTTCTCGCCTGAGGCGGCAACACTGTGTTACAAATAAGCCACTGATTTTTCACGAAATGGAGAGATTATGCGGGCAACAGGCGGGCAAGGGCGGTTCCTCGTCCTGGAGGGCACCGAGGGGGTGGGCAAGAGCACCAACCTGGCGTTTGTGCGCCAGTGGCTGGAAGCCCGGGGGCTGGACGTGGTGGTCACCCGTGAGCCCGGTGGCACGCCCCTGGCAGAAGAGGTGCGCGAACTGCTGTTGGCCCCCAGAGAGGAGACGGTGGTGCCCACCGCCGAGTTATTGCTGATTTTTGCCGCCCGTGCCCAGCACCTGGCCCAGGTCATTGAACCCGCCCTGGCGCGGGGTGCATGGGTGTTGTGCGACCGCTTTACCGATGCCACTTATGCTTATCAGGGCGGTGGCCGGGGTTTGGATACCGGTGTCATTGCCCAGCTTGAGACCCTGGTGCAGGGGGAGCGTCGTCCGGATCTGACGCTGGTCCTGGATATCGAGCCGGCACAAGGGCTGGCCCGGGCCAGCCGCCGGGGCGCACTGGATCGGTTCGAGAGCGAGGAAATTGCCTTTTTTGAGCGCGTACGGGCCGCCTATCGTGCGCGTGCGCAGGCGGCGCCAGAGCGCTATGCTTTGGTGGATGCCGGACTGCCTCTGGCGGACGTCCAGGCGGCGATTGACGCCCAATTGACCGTCTTGTTGACCTGAAATCGGGCGCCGCTGCCACAGGTGTCGGATTACGCCCTTCGAGCTAATGCGACCTACATGAAACGGTGTGCCATTGTTGGCGTAGGTCGGATTAGGCGCAGCCGTAATCCGACACCTGTGGCGCATTACGAGAACACGGAGTCACCCCATGACTGATGAACCCCTGATTCTGTCCATCGACCAAGGCACCACCAGCAGCCGGGCGATTCTCTTTGATACCCGCGGTCGGGTGGTTGCTGCGGCCCAGCAGAGTTTCCCGCTCTATCAGCCCCAGTCCGGCTGGGTTGAGCAGGATCCGGAAGAAATCTGGGACTCGGTGGTGAAAGTCGTCCGGGAGGTTCTGGCAGAGGCTGACACGCTCAATCGCCCGGTGATGGGTATCGGTATCACCAACCAGCGGGAAACCACCCTGGTGTGGGAGCGTAAAACCGGCAAGGCCATTCACAACGCGATCGTGTGGCAGGACAGGCGCACGGCCGGCGCCTGTCACGAGTTGGCTGCGCGGGGGGAAGAGGAGACGGTTCGCGCCAAGACCGGGCTGCTGCTCGATCCTTATTTCTCAGCGACGAAAGTTGCCTGGTTGCTGGACAATGTAGACGGCGCTCGGGCTCGGGCTGAAGCCGGCGAATTGGCCTTTGGCACGATCGACAGCTTTCTGATCTGGCGTCTGACCGGTGGCGAGCGCCATGTCACCGATGCCACCAACGCCTCGCGTACCAATCTGTTCAATATTCACACGCAGGCGTGGGACGAAGCGCTGCTCGATCTCTTTAATGTACCGGCCGCGCTGTTGCCCGACGTGTTTGACTGTGCGGCGGATTTTGGCACTACAGCGGTGTCAATACTCGACACCGAGCTGCCTATTCTCGGGGTCGCAGGGGACCAGCAGGCGGCCACGATCGGGCAAGGGTGTTTTGCGCCGGGGGACTGCAAAAGCACGTACGGCACTGGCTGCTTTGTCATGGCGAATACCGGCACTGAGGCGGTGGCGAGCCGTCACCGGTTGCTGACCACGGTAGCCTACCGGTTGAAGGGCGTAGTCCACTATGCCATTGAAGGTTCGATTTTTAATGCCGGTTCAGTGGTGCAATGGCTGCGCGACGATGTGCAGATTATTGACAGCGCTGAGCAAACGGAAGCGCTGGCGAAGTCGGTGTCGGACACCGGTGGCGTGTACTTGGTGCCGGCGTTTACCGGCCTGGGTGCACCTCACTGGAACCCGGATGTGCGCGGGGCGGTGTTCGGACTGACCCGGGCCAGCGGCAAGGCGCAGTTGGTGCGCGCGGCACTGGAATCTGTTTGCTATCAGACGCGGGACCTGCAGGAAGCCTATGCAGGTGATGGCATTGCGTTTACCCGCTTGCGGGTCGATGGGGGGATGGCGGTCAACAACTGGTTGTGTCAGTTTCTCGCCGACATGTTGGAGGTTGAGGTCGAGCGGCCTGTGCATTTTGAAACCACGGCCCAAGGGGTGAGTTTCCTGGTGGCACTGCAGGCTGGGCTGATCGAGTCAATCGAGGTTGCCGCCGCGTGGCGAGAGGTGGATCGGGTGTTCAAACCGCAAATGGATGCGAAGGTGCGCAAGGCGCACCTGGCTGGCTGGGAACAGGCCGTTGGTCAGTTGTTGGCTGGGGCATGACGCCATCAAGCCAGTTGCCTCAGGTGTCGGATTAGGCGCAGCCGCCATCCGACCCCCGAGGCACTTGCCTAGAAGCGAAGTCCCAACTGCACAGAACCACCGTAAGTGTTGTTGTCACCCACCAATCCGGCAATGTCCAGGTTGATCACATTAAACGGCGACAGGCCCAAACCGATCGAGTAGGTATCTTCCAGGGTGTCGCTCAAATCCCGCTGGAACCCTGCACGCAGTTGAGCCCAGCGCCAGGCATCAAAGGTAAAGCCGGCGCGCAGCATCTGGGTGTCGCCCTGCAGGGCAAAGTTGGGCACCGCGTTCAGATCCATGGCGACTTCGGCGCTAAACCAGCCGCGATCGTAACCGACGGCCGCCGTGGATTGGGTTTTGATCTCAACCCGCTCGCCGTGAATGCTACGAGTACTAAAGCTTTTGCTGACCATATCGCGCATCACAAAACCGTAACTCAGGTCGCCCATCTGATAGGTTACCCCTACATCCAGGTTCATCATGCTGTCTGAACGGGTGTAGTCGTTTGCATCCAGATCGTCGGAGTCGAAGTCCGCAACTTGGGCGGTGTAGACGATGGATTCAACGTACATGCGCTTGGGCATCACGCCCACCAACAGGCGGCTGTCTTCGGTTTCCATAAAGGCGCGCGCCAGATTGATCCCCACCTCGGTAATGATGGTGCCGCGGGCGTTGACTTCCGAGAAGAGGTCATCGGTGCGGAAGCTGGTGTCTTGCTCAACAGCGGCGTCGATAACGTCGAAGTCGGTTTCATCAATATCCGGCGTTGCACTGATATTGGCGCGGGTGCGTGCCACCAGGGCAGCGGAGGCGAAACGGTTGGGGATCGCGATCAGGCCGTTGGCGCCCATACCGACAAATACAGTTTTGTTGTCCACTGCGCGCAAACGGCTTTTGAGTTCTTCGCCCTGGGGCTCGGTCAAGTCGTCATTGGGACGGTTATCGAGGAAGTCGATATAGTCCTCCAGCTCTTCCAAAGCGTCGATCAGGTCATCCCGGTCGGTGGCCATGACCCCGAAGTTACCCGCCATGGCGAAATCGTCGTTGGGCCCATAGTTGGCGCCCATGCTCGGGTTCAGCAGCAGTGAGTCGCGGTAGTTACCGGTGACCACAGCGGCACCGGAGACAGCAGTGTTACGGCCGTTGAAGTAATCGCTGGCGGCGGCCGGAAAGGCCATAGCGGTCAGAGAGAGGGCAATAAGCGTCTTTTTCATGGGGTATCCTGATTGGGCTCGTGGTGATTGCGTGTCAACGGTGGTACCTATATGTGGATTATTATGCCACAGTGTCGGGCTTTGCACAGAGTCTTGCAATAACCTATATGGGTGAAATCGGCCTTTTCTGCAAAAACTTGACGCACCGTTGGCTAAAAAGCCGGACTCAGAGCCAAATCCAACCGATCGCCGGTTGCGGGATGTGCAAAGCCGATGGTTCGTGCCTGAAGCAAGAGCCGTTCGCCGGCCGCCTGTTGACGGGCATCGCCATAGAGCTGATCCCCGAGGATCGGGTGTCCCAGGGCGAGCATATGCACCCGCAACTGATGGGAGCGGCCGGTGACTGGGCTCAGGGCCACCCGTGTGCAAAGGGCCTCATGATCGCGCTCCAGAACGCGGTAGTGGGTCAGGGCGGCCTTGCCGTGCTCGTGATCCACCTTTTGCCGAGGGCGATTGGGCCAGTCGCAGATCAGTGGCAACTCGACGCTGCCCTGGTCTTCCGCCACAAGACCGTCGACCACGGCAAGGTAGGTTTTATCGACCGTGCGGGCCTGAAACTGCATGGACAGAGCCCTCTGGGCGGGATAGCTCAGGGCAATCAGCACCAGTCCGGAGGTGGGCTGGTCGAGCCGGTGGACGATACGGGCGTTGGGGTAATCGGCCAGAACCCTGTTGATCAGGCAATCCTGCTTGTCCGGACCCTTGCCCGGGACGGTGAGCAACCCGGAGGGTTTGTCGACCACCAGCAACTGGGAGTCAGCATAAACGATAGCCAGCGGGGGGTGGGTCATGGGTTGTCCTGAAGGTCAAAGGCGGGCGATTATCGCAAAAAAGAGACGCCCTTGGTAAGCTTGCGGCCAAAGTACCCCGGGCCGAAGCCCGGCCCGGCAGCGCAAACGTTGGAGTTCAAACGCCCGATGAGTGATTTTCCCGCCTATCCTTACCCGTGGCAACAGTCCCTGTGGCGCCAGCTGGATGCCCAGATTGAGGCGGGCAAGCTGCCCCATGCCCTGCTGTTGGCAGGACCGCCGGGGATCGGGAAACGCCACCTGGCGGAGGCTTTGACTCAACGTTTGCTATGCCAGCAACCCAGCAGCGGCAGCGCCTGCGGGCGCTGCCGCACCTGTGAACTGAATCGGGCGGGCACTCACCCGGATCGCTTGCTGATGACCCCGGAGGAGGGCAGTCGGGCCATCAAGGTGGATCAGGTGCGCCAGGTGATCGATCAGTTGGGTAAAACGGCACAGCAGGGCGGGCGTCGTGTGGTTCTGCTCTATCCCGCCGAGGCGATGAATGTCAACGCGGCCAATGCCCTGCTCAAAGCCCTGGAAGAGCCCGCGCCGGAAACCGTGCTGGTGCTGGTAAGTGACAGCCCCGGCGCGGTATTGCCCACCATTCGCAGCCGCTGTCAGTTGCAGCTGATTCCGGTGCCCCCCGCGGCGCAGGTATTGCCTTGGCTGGAGCCTCTGGTGGCGGGGTCCGAATTGAGCGCCCAGACCTTGTTGGCGAGCGCCCGGGGCGCACCCCTGGCGGCGTTGGCGCTGTTGGCGGGGGACACCCTGGAGCGACGGGCGGAGTGGCAGACGCTGATTGCCCAGCTTTCCCTGGGACAGGTATCGGCGGTAGAAGCAGCGGCCAAGCTGCAAGGCGATGACCTGGACCTCTTTCTGCGCTGGTGGCTGGGCTGGCTGCACGACCTGTGTCGTTGGCAGTTGGGTCTCAAAGTGCCCGTGCTGGCGCAATTGGAGCCCGCTGTCGCCGAACGTTTGCAGTTGGCGGCGCCAAGCCTCT
Source organism: Marinimicrobium alkaliphilum (assembly GCF_003259155.1). Classification (GTDB taxonomy): domain Bacteria; phylum Pseudomonadota; class Gammaproteobacteria; order Pseudomonadales; family Cellvibrionaceae; genus Marinimicrobium_A; species Marinimicrobium_A alkaliphilum. Next base: position 368,927 of record NZ_QGMQ01000004.1, on the reverse strand, counting down.
TGCAGCGGTATCAGGAAAAGCTGCTCGGGGTGCGCAAGCAACTGCGCAATGGCGCCAACCCGAACAAACCGCTGGTTCTGGAGGAGGCAATGATGGACTGGACCGCGATTTTGCGCGCCAGTGCACGCAACGCGGCTGGACAGGCTTAAAGCAATGCAGTAACTTTGTCTGGTAACGGGCTGTGGGACAACAGCTTTCACGGCTATCTGCACAGGGACAGGCGATAACACCGAACCAACACCGGGATAAACGATGCAAGCGCTAGGCGGTGCCCGCAACGGGCTGCTCTCTCTGACCATCAAAGATAAAGCCGTGCTCTACGCGGCCTATATGCCGTTTGTAAAGAACGGCGGCCTGTTTATTCCTACCGGCAAGTCCTACAAGTTGGGGGACGAGGTGTTCATGCTTTTGAGCCTGATGGATGAACCCGAAAAAATTCCCGTGGCGGGGCGTGTGGTTTGGATAACGCCTAAAGGGGCCCAGGGCAACCGCGCTGCCGGTATCGGCGTTCAGTTCAGCGACCAGGACAATACCGCCGTCAGCAAAATCGAGAATTACCTTGCCGGCACCCTCGAGTCCGAGCGCCCGACACACACTATGTAACGTTCTTCCCTCCTTGGTCGATGTACGCGACAACTCCCCCGCAACGACCAAAAAATGGCACAATACGGCCCCTGTATTCATTTTTGCCAGCAACACCGACTTCGAAGGAGCCCCATGCTAGTTGACTCCCACTGCCATCTGGATCGTCTCAAACTCGAACCGTACGACGGCGACTTGGGCGCGGCCATAGCGGCCGCCCGGGCCCGGGACATTCAGCAGCTACTGTGTATCGGTATCAGCCTGGAGAACATTCCCACCGTCATGGCGATTGCTCAGACGCATCCGGAAGTGGTCTGTTCGGTGGGCGTGCACCCCTGTGATGTCAAATCCGGCACCGCCAGTCTGGAGCAGTTGCTCACTTGGGCGAATAAGGACAAGGTTGTCGCCTTTGGTGAGACCGGGCTGGATTACCACTATGAAACCGAGAGTGCCGAGCTTCAACAAGAGAGTTTTGCGCTGCATCTGGAGGCGGGTAAACAGGCGGGTTTGCCAGTGGTGGTGCACACTCGCGACGCTCAGGAGGACACCCTGCGCCTGATTCGCGAGCACGCCAGCGAAACCCACGCCGGTGTGCTGCACTGCTTTACCGAGGATTGGGCCATGGCCAGTCGGGCACTGGATATGAACTTTTATGTATCCATGTCCGGTATCGTGACCTTCAAAAATGCCAAGCAGGTACAGGAAGTGGCGCAGAAGGTACCTATCGACCGGCTGCTGGTCGAGACTGACTCCCCCTATTTGGCGCCGGTGCCTTACCGGGGCAAACCCAATGAGCCGCGTATGGTGCGCGAAGTGGCCGAATACGTCGCTGAGCTGCGGGGCATCGCGTTCGAGGAGCTTGCCGAGCGGACCACTGAGAACTTCTATCGGCTCTTCCCCCGAGCCAAAGACCATTTACCCCACTGACGGGGGCAATTAAGGACTCCTATGAGCAATCAGGACACCCGCATCCAGCAGATGCACACGATGCTGAATCTGCAGAACAGTATGAATACCAAGGTCAATACCGACTGGCGCAACCAGGGTTTTGAGTGGTACCGGGCCATTTGGGTGGAGTGCGCGGAGTTGATGGATCACTACGGCTGGAAGTGGTGGAAGCATCAGACCCCGGACACTGAACAGGTCGCGCTGGAGTTGATCGATATCTGGCATTTTGGCCTGAGCATACTGCTTCAAAGTGGTGCCTCTGATGAAGTATTGGCACGCCAGTTGGCCGAGCGCCTGGTGGTGCACACCGACAGCGCAGATTTTCGGTTGGATCTGGAAGCGTTTACCGCAGCCACTCTGAATGACAAACAGTTTCATATCGGCCTGTTCGGCCGTTTGATGGCGGGGGTAGGGATGACGCCTGAGCAGCTCTATCGGGGCTACGTGGGCAAAAACGTGCTCAATTTCTTCCGTCAGGATCACGGCTACAAGGATGGCAGCTACCGCAAGCAGTGGCACGATGGTCGTGAGGACAACGAGCATTTGGTGGAAGTGGTGCAGAGCCTGGATGCGGCCACTGCCAGCTTCAAAGACGATGTCTACCAGGCGTTGAGTGAGCGGTACCGATAGCGCTTCCCGAGGCGCCTATACCTGTCAGGGCGGCGCTGCGCGGCTGGTTTTCACTCGCCATAATCCTCTATAATACCGGCCCACCATACACCGGCTCCGCAGAAGGCCGGGACAACATATACCTTGGCAGTGCCCCGGACAACCCGGTTCGCCCGGCGCTGATCGCATTTTCAACCCAAATGGAGAACCACTGTGAAAGCACCCGTAAGAGTTACCGTCACTGGCGCCGCTGGCCAAATCAGCTACTCCCTGCTGTTCCGTATCGCTGCTGGCGAAATGCTGGGTAAAGACCAGCCCGTGATTCTGCAATTGCTGGAAATCACCCCGGCGCTGAAAGCGCTGCAAGGCGTGGCTATGGAGCTGGACGATTGCGCCTTCCCGCTGCTGGCCGGCATGGTGTGCACCGATGACCCGAACGTGGCTTTCAAAGACAGCGATTACGCGCTGCTGGTGGGTGCTCGCCCGCGTGGCCCCGGGATGGAGCGTAAAGACCTGCTCGAAGCCAACGCCAAAATCTTCTCTGTTCAGGGTAAAGCGATCAACGACGTCGCCTCACGCGCTATTAAAGTGCTGGTCGTGGGCAACCCGGCCAACACCAACGCCCTGATTGCCCAGCGCAACGCACCGGATATCGATCCCCGTCAGTTTACCGCCATGACCCGCCTGGATCACAACCGTGCTCTGACCCAGCTGGCGCAGAAGACCGGGCAGTCCATCAATGATATTACCCATCTGACCATTTGGGGCAATCACTCCTCGACCCAATACCCGGACATTCACCAGGCCAAAGTCGCCGGCAAAAACGCCATCGATCTGGTTGAGCAGTCCTGGTACGAGAACGACTTTATCCCCACCGTGCAGAAGCGTGGCGCAGCCATTATCGAAGCGCGTGGCGCCTCTTCGGCTGCCTCTGCTGCGTCGGCCGCTATCGATCACATGCACGACTGGGCGCTGGGTACTGCTGAAGGTGACTGGACCAGCATGGGTGTCTACAGCGATGGCAGCTATGGCATTGAGAAAGGTCTGATTTACTCTTTCCCCTGCGTTTGCAAGAACGGCGACTGGGAGATTGTGCAGGGCGTTGACGTCAACGACTTCTCGCGTGGCAAGATGACGGCGACCGAGCAGGAGTTGCAGGAAGAGCGTGATGCAGTGAAGGCATTGTTGCCAGCGTAAGCCGGCTGCGGGGCCCGAGAATTTCTTGGGCCCCGTAACGTTTCGGAGCCTCTCCTTAGCTCTCCCCCCAAATCTCCAATTGAGCCTGTCGCGTCTCGCCCGGTGCCAGCGTCCAGGCGTCATCATGCACCGCGCCGCGCTCGACACACACAAATCCCTGCTCGTTACCGGCACCCACATCGGCCATTCCGGCGGCGTTTTCGGGGCCCGGGTTCCAGGTGATCACACTTGGGCAGTTCGCGTGCTCAATATGGATTCTGTGCTCCCCCGTCTCGACCATCAATGGCTCGTCTACACCGGGAAAGGCCCGGTCGACTTCGCCGTTAAACGCCAAATCTTCGGTCAGTGTCTTGCGTGCCAGCTGCGCCAGATTATCCAGATAATCGCGCCCTTTCAGTCCCAGTACCCGCGCTGCCTTCAGGTCTTGTACCGGATGGTAGCTGTGTAGCGCCCAGGTGGTCTCAAAAGGCTTTTCGCCGATGTTGTGGATCGTCAGGTCGAGCTTGATACGTTGATTGAGCACCATCGTCAGGCGCGCGCGAAACGGATGCTCAAAACCCGGATGCCCGGGGCTGTCGAGCGCAAATACCAGAGTCACGCTGCCGTCATCGCTCATGGCCGCCGTCTCCAGTGCCCAGTCTCGGGTGCGCGCAAAGCCATGTTTGGGCTGGCCATCATCCGTTGGGTGAGGGCCAAACCAGGGTAGGCATACCGGGATTCCGCCGCGCAGTGGTTTTCCGGGTGTAAAATCGCAGGCGGGACTCAACCAAAGCAGCGGTGCTTGATTCAGTGCCTGAAAAGACAGCAGTTGCGCCCCTTGCAACGCAATTAGCGCGACGCAGTGGTCTGTTACGACCTGCAGCAGGGGAATACCGGCCCCGCTCGCATCGGACAAAACGTCTGAGCTGTGGGTCAGGCGTAAAAATCGGTGCTCTGCCAGGAGCAGGTCGAGTGAGTTTTGACGGACTGTCATACGCATCTCTTTGTCATTGAAAACCGGGAATCATAGCACAACGACCCCACCAAGCGGATACCGGGCCCCGGATCGAATCGTGACCCGAGGCCATTTGGTCTGGAGAAATGGCCCTCATCCCAGTATCATGCGGGCACAGACAAGCAGTGAAGAGGCGAGTGTGAGCAAGACCCCATTTATGATCGGTCAGCGCTGGGTAAGCGAGGCTGAAGCCGAGTTAGGTTTAGGTATTGTCCTGGAAATGTCCGAGCGCCAGCTGACATTGAGTTTCCCTGCCAGCGGCGAGCGCCGGACCTACGCGACCAAAGGCGCGCCGGTGAGCCGTGTGCGCTACCAGGTGGGTGAGCGGGTCAGCAATCAGGACGGCGCCACAATCACCATTTACGAGGTGCTGGAGCAGAATGGATGCCTCGCTTACCAAGGCAACACCGACAGCGGCGATGCGCTGCTGATTCCCGAATTTGAGCTTGATAGCTTTGTGCAATTCACGACCCCACGGGAACGCCTGTTCGCGGGGCAGATCGATAAACACAAAGATTTTACTCTCCGCTATCAGAGCCTGAACAGTTACTTTAAACACCGGCAGTCACCGGCGTTTGGTCTGGCCGGGCCACGCGTCGACCTGCTGCCTCACCAGATGACCATCGCCCGCCAGGTATCGCGCCGCCATGCGCCTCGGGTGTTGTTGGCGGATGAGGTGGGGCTGGGTAAAACCATCGAGGCGGGCCTGATTCTGCATCAGCAGTTGCAGTCCGGCCAGGTTCAGCGGGCGCTGGTCGTTGTGCCTCAGAGTTTGCAGCACCAGTGGCTGGTGGAAATGCTCCGGCGCTTCAACCTGAGCTTCACCCTGCTCGACGAAGAGCGCTGCCAAAGTCTCTGGAGCCTGGATGATATCGACCCCTCGCTGCTCCCCGATAATGAAGAAATCGTTATTGACGAGGCGGATGACAATCCGTTCGAAAGCGCGCAACTGGTCATCTGTGCACTCGATTTTCTGGTCGCCAATCCCAATCGCCAGCAGCAGGCGCTCGACGCGGGCTGGGATATGTTATTGGTGGATGAGGCTCATCACCTGCAATGGTCGCCTGAGGCGCCCAGCCCCGCCTATCAGTGTGTTGAAGCCCTGGCCCAGGCGATCCCCTCCTGTCTGCTGTTGACGGCGACGCCCGAGCAGTTGGGGCTTGAGAGTCATTTTGCGCGCTTGCGTCTGCTCGACCCGGACCGTTATCACGATTTACAAACATTTATTGCGGAAGAGTCCAGCTATTTTGCCCTCAATCGGGAATTGGATAGCCTGCTCGCGGCACGCAGCGACAGCTCGGGAAAGTTTGCGCCGGAGCACTGGCAGCTGCTGACTGACTATCTGCCGGCGTCGACCTGCGAGCACCTGCAAACTCTGGCCCAATCTGAATCGCTGGCGGCGGCCATCGACAAAGCCGTTGCCTACTTGCTCGATCAGCACGGCACCGGTCGGGTCCTGTTTCGCAATACCCGCAACTCGGTGGCGGGTTTCCCCGAGCGACAGCTGATGCCACATCCGCTGGTCCTTGATGATGAAGCCCTTATGGCTCTGGAGGAGCAGTCGCTCGAAGCGCAGTTGCGCCCGGAGACTTTTTGGGAAACGCATACGGGCGACGATTGGCTGCTTTCCGATCCGCGGGTCGAGTGGTTGACCGAGTTGCTGAAGGCCAATCGGCGTCAGAAAACCCTGGTGATCTGCGCCAGTGCCGATACCGCTTTGGCGCTGGAGCTGCACCTGCGTTTGCGCAAAGGGTTGCCGACCTCGGTCTTTCACGAGGGCATGAGCTTACTGGAGCGGGATCGGGCTGCCGCCTATTTTGCCGATCATGAAGACGGCGCTCAGGTGCTGATCTGTTCGGAAATTGGTAGCGAGGGTCGCAACTTCCAATTCGCCCAGGACCTGGTGCTGTTCGACTTGCCTCTCAACCCGGATCTACTGGAGCAACGCATCGGTCGCCTGGACCGCATTGGTCAGAAAGGCGATATTCGTTTGCATGTGCCTTACTACGAGGACTCGGTGCAGGAAAACCTGCTCAACTGGTATCACCAGGGCATCAACGCCTTTGAGAAAACCTGTGCCATTGGCCAGGCGGTGAAGCTGCATGTGGGGGAGGATTTTACCCGGGTATTGAGCGACGGCGATGAGTCGGAAGTGGCGGCGCTGATCAAAACCACCCGGACCTATGCGAAGGACCTGACCGAAACACTGCAAACCGGTCGCGATCGCTTGCTGGAGATGAACTCCTGTCAGCCGGCGTTGGCGCAATCGCTGATAGCCGAGCTGACACGCATCGATTCCGAAACGGGTGTCGATGACTATCTGGATCGGGTCTGTGACGCCTTTGGTGTTGAGGTCGAGGATCACGGTGAGCACAGTCAGGTTCTGCACCCCGGCAACCATATGCGCGTTTCCCATGTGCCGGGTCTGCTCGATGACGGTATGACGGTCACTACGTCACGCAGCGAAGCTTTGGCGCGCGACGATATGCAGTTTCTGACCTGGGAGCATCCACTGATCCGCGGCGCCCAAGAGCTGATCATCAGCGGCGAGTTTGGGAACACTGCGGTGTGTACGCTCAAGCTGCCACCGCTAAAACCCGGTACGCTGATGGTGGAAGCGGTGTTTGTCCTGAAGTGCACCGCGCCGACACAATTGCAGTTGCCCAAGTACCTGGGCGATTCTCTGGTGCGGGTTCTGCTGGACGATAAAGGCAAGGACCTGGCCGCAGTCCTGGAAATTGGCAAGCTGAGCCAGTTGCTGCAAAAGGTCTCGCGCCCGCAAGCGCAAGAGCTGGTGCGTCATGCACGTCCGGCCTTGACGGAGATGGTCAATCAGGCGGAGCAGAAGGTTCGTCCGCAGCAGGAGACGCTGGTAGCAGCTGCCGTGGCGCAGATGCACGGGGAGTTGACTGATGAGGCGGAGCGTTTGAAGGCGCTGGCGGCTGTGAATCCGAATATTCATCCGGATGAGATTCGCTATTGGGAAGATCGGCGCGAGCAGTCGCGCGGTTTTCTGGAGAGTGCCACGCTGCAGTTGGATTCTGTGCGGGTTATCATGACGGTTTGATATTGTCGCTGGCGGCTTCGTTAGTTTACTCCCGGTGGATTGAAGGGGGGAGACTTTTCAGAGGGGGATACCCACCCAAATACCGGTAGTACCCTCACGAAGTCAGCCACAAAAAAAGCCTCCAGAATGGAGGCTTTTTTTGTTAGAACGGGTGGAAAAGGCGATCAGCTTTTATCGCGTTTGAAGCCGCCCGGTTTCTTGTGCTTGGGCTTGAAACCGGCGGGCTTCTTGCCGGCTGGTTTACCTGGGCCTGACGCCGGACCGCTATCCAGTGAAATATTCATCGGTTGGTTACGCACCCGAACCCGCTTCAACTGCTGAAACTGCTCGTTGGACATGCCAGACGGCAAATCGACCGTGGTGAAATCATCAAACAACTTGATGTGACCGATGTGTTGGCTATCAATCCCCGCCTCATTGGCAATCGCACCGACGATATCGCCGGGACGTACTTCGTGCTTGCGGCCGACTTCGATGCGGTAGCGCTGCATATTCTCGCCCATCTCGCGCTCACGGCGCGGGGCTGACGGGCCTTCACGGCGACCATCGCGGTCGCGGGTACGCTCTTTGCGGGTCATGTCGCGCTTGGGCTTGTCCTGTTTGACGTCTGCAAACTTGACCTGCAAGGGACGTTCTTTCTGTACCAGGTAAGCCAGTGCCGAAGCGATGTCTTCCGGTGCCAGGTCATTGTCGTGACTGTAGGCTGCCAGCAGGTCGTTGAAAAAGGTCAGATCAACTTTCTGCTCAAACACTTCCGTGATCTGCTGTTTGAATTGGTCGATACGCGCGGCGGTCACCGTGGCACCGCTGGGCAGCTCCATGTGCTTGATGGGCTGGCGGGTGGTTTTTTCGATCACGTACAGCAAGCGCTTTTCGCGCGGGGCGACAAACAGAATTGCCTTGCCGCTGCGGCCGGCACGGCCGGTGCGGCCGATGCGGTGAACATAGGCCTCGGCATCGTAAGGGATGTCGTAGTTGACCACATGGCTGACGCGTTCCACGTCGATACCGCGCGCGGCCACGTCGGTGGCGATCACGATATCGAGTTTGCCGTCTTTCAGGCGATCAATGGTGCGTTCGCGCACCTGCTGGTTCATGTCGCCGTTGAGTGCGGCGGCTGAGTAACCGCGCGCTTCGAGACGCTCGGCCAATTCGACGGTGGCGTTTTTGGTGCGCACAAAAATAATCATGCCGTCGAATTCTTCGACTTCGAGAATGCGCGTCAGGGCGTCGAGCTTGTTGGTGCCGCTGACCATCCAGTACACCTGCTCGATATTGTCACCGGTCGTCGTGGTACTGGCGATTTTGATTTCTTGCGGGTTGTTCAGGTAGCTGCTGGCGACGTGACGAATCTGCTTGGGCATGGTAGCCGAGAACAGAGCCGTCTGACGCTCTTTGGGCGTGTGCTCCAGAATCCATTCAACATCGTCAATAAAGCCCATGCGCAGCATTTCGTCGGCTTCATCCAGCACCAGGCTTTTCAGGTGGGACAGGTCCAGGCTGCCGCGACGCAGGTGGTCCATAATCCGGCCCGGGGTGCCCACAACAACGTGCGCGCCGCGACTGAGTCCGCGCAGTTGTCCGCGCATGTCCTGGCCGCCGTAGATCGGCAGTACGTGGAAGCCGGGAATATCGCTGGCGTAGCGATGGAAGGCTTCGGCAACCTGAATGGCGAGCTCGCGGGTGGGTGCCAGTACCAGAATCTGCGGGCTTTTCTGTTTGACGTCCAGGTGTGACAGCAAGGGCAGGGCGAAAGCAGCGGTTTTGCCGGTGCCGGTCTGGGCCATGCCGACGATGTCGCGACCTTCAAGGAGTACGGGAATCGCGGCGGCCTGAATCGGCGACGGCGTTTCATAACCCACGGATTGAATGGCTTTGAGGACAGGCGCGGAGAGGCCCAGCTCGGAAAATAAGGGAGTATCGGAAGACATAAATGCGTAAACCTTGGAGTAACTCACGGCGTGGGGCCGAAAACAGGCGTGTCTGTGCGCGCCTGAAACAGATCAGCGAGAGCCCCGGATGCTGTATGAATGTTTCAGCATCGCCCCGCACTCGTCTGTTTCACTCTTGAGGCTTACTGAAGAAGCGCGGAGTATAGGGGTTGGCGCCAAAAAAAGCCAGTGGTTGTTGAAAATATAACCGGTTCTGTTGCGCCTTCCGTGTTTCGCCACTGCCTTTAGACGTCGGCCGGTACCTGGGGTAGACTGCCTATTTACCGTGATGGAGGAGCCAACCATGGCCAGTGTTTTCAGTATGATTATTGCCGGCGACCTGCCCGGACACTTCGTCTACGAAGATGACCTGGCGGTAGCCTTTATGACCATCCAGCCGATCCGCGAAGGGCATGTGCTGGTGGTGCCGCGGGAGGAGATCGACCATTGGGACGACCTGCCCGAACCGATGGCCATGCACCTGATGAAGGTGTCGCGTACGCTCGCGAAAGCCCTGAAGAAAGCCTATCCGGCCCGGCGTGTGGGCATGATGATTGCCGGACTGGAGGTGCCGCACACGCACATTCACCTGGTGCCGCTCGATACCATGGGTGATCTCAGCTTCGAGCACGCTGGCAATGCCGAGCCCGAGGTACTGGCCGCTGCGGCGGCCAAGATCAAGGCAGCTTTGTAGCAGGCGCCGCAAGTCAGCGCAGTACAGTAATTACCGCAAACCCGATAAACAATACAAACGCACACCAGTGCACCACGTTGAGGGGAATACGGCAGAGTAGCCAGCGGCCTGTGAAGAGCACGGGCAAGTTGGCCAGCAGCATGCCCAGTGTGGTGCCGAGAATGACGGCGATCAAGGCATCGTACTTGGCGGCCAGAATGACGGTGGCAACCTGGGTTTTGTCGCCAATTTCAGCGATAAAAAAGAGCACGCAGGTAGCGACGAAGGGACCGTATTTATCCCAGCGACTGATATTGTCATCAGCTTTGTCCGGTATCAGCACCCAGATGGCGACCGCGACAAAACTGGCAGCGATCAGCCAGGACATCCATTGCGACGGGATGACGTCTGCGAGCCAGACCCCTAAAAGCGCCGAGACCGCATGATTAACCAGTGTCGCCACCAGAATGCCGGCGGCAATAGTCCAGGGCCGGTGGTAGCGGGCGACAAGCAGAAGCGCCAATAATTGGGTTTTATCACCGATCTCCGCAATGGCGACAGCGAGCGTAGAGCCGAAAAAAGCTTCCATGAGTTTGTCTAACCGGGCGGGACTGTGACACAAGAGACAAGCACGCCGCCCCGCCGGAAAGCGTGTTTGTCTCAGGTCTCATCAATCCCTGCCCTGAAGGGCGGGACGCTGTTGCCATGCGCTGTGGCGCAAGTGTGTTGACAGCAGCGCCGACTGGCGGGCCAGTGCGGCAGATTACTCCCCCGAGAGGAGGTGGTTATTATAACGGCTCGGCGTGTGCGGTCAACCGCCCGCCGGGTCAGTCTGCCGTGTAAGGCAGGCGCGGCAACAGCGGTTTGACGTCGGCCAGCGCCCGATCGTAAATGGCACTGACATTGGGTTGCAGACCTTGCTCAATGCGCCGAGACAGCATGGTAACCGGGAACAGGCAGTTCTTGGAGTCATTCAGGCACAGGGCACGACTGCGCCCGAGGTTGTCGGCGTAGACCTTCCATTGGAGTTGGGGAACTTCGGTCTTTAACACGTTGCCGAGCACTGCGCCCAATGCCTGCAGCGTCAACACATCCGAAGGGGGAATGTGATCATCGTCGATCAGGCGCTGAAGCAGCTCCAGGTCGCTTTTGTCGCCGCGGACCCGAACGCCGTAGTGCTGTCGCCCCAGGTCGTCGATTTTCTCGATTTGTTGGGTCAGGTGGTTCTCGTCCATCCAGGCAAAATCCTGGATGACCACGCTTTCGGCATTGGCCGATTGGATGACAAAAATCAGAAGGGCGCCCAGCGCCAGTGACCATATACGCATTAAAAACCTCAAAATCGCCAATAATCGAGCTCAGAGCGTCGTTATAGAGTCCGCATTGGGCGCAAAGTTCGCCACGGAGTCATCCCGCCAGTGTATCAAAAGCGGCTTCGCTGCGCGCTGGCGCGGGCGTCGAGAGCTTGCTATCCTTGGTTCAGGATACGCACAACTACCCATTATAAGGTATTCATGACGCCACTCCGCCTCGCGCTTATCTATCTTTCGTTGTCATTGGTCTGGATTCTGACCTCAGACAGTGTTGTACACTGGCTCTGGGATGACCCCGCGATCCTGCATAAAGCACAGACCTTCAAGGGCTGGGCCTTTGTGAGCGTCACGGCGATGATTGTCTATTTGATGGCACGGCGTCTGCAGAGTGTGATCAGGCGGGAGCTGGCAACCAAGCGCCAGCACCTTGAGGAGCTGCGTCGCAAAGCCTATACCGACGACCTGACCGGGCTGGCGAACCGGCGCCTGGGGCAGCGGGAACTCAGTCGTCTGACCCTCGAACATGCCCAGAGTGGGCGGCCCTTCTACTTGCTGTACTTAGACCTAGACAGTTTCAAACAGATCAACGACACACTGGGTAATGCGGTCGGTGATCAAGTGATTGTCAAAGTGGGGCAGCGCATCGCGGCGGCCTTGGCTGTCGAGCACAGCCTGATTCGCCAGGGCAGTGATGAGTTCATGGTGTTGTTGCCTGGCTGTGACAGCGAGCCCGCGGCGACGTCTGTGGCGCAGATGCTGCTGGAGGCGTTTTCCCAGCCTCTGGTGATTGAAGACATGCAGCTCCAGGTACCCGCCAGCATAGGTATTGCGCGCTTCCCTGAGGACGGAAAAATTCCCGACGTATTGATTCGCAGTGCCAGCCTGGCCTTGCATGAGAGCAAGCGTTTCAAACAGTGCTACAAGTTCTATCGTCCAGATATGAGCGAGGGTATGCGCTACCGCTTTGACCTTGAGGCCAAGCTGCGACGCGCGCTCAGTGAGGAGCGCCTTGAGGTCTACTATCAACCTCTCTACGATGGCGAGCAGCGCATTGTCGGCGCCGAGGCGCTAGCGCGCTGGCAAGAGGACGGCGAGTTCATCTCGCCCGCAGATTTTATCCCCATCGCTGAACATACCGGCCATATTCGGACGTTGGGCTCATGGGTTTTGGCACGGGCCTGTACCGATACGGTCGCATTGAGTCAGGCGCTGGGTTATCCCCTGAAAGTCTCGGTGAATGTATCGCCCAAGCAGTTTGCCAATGGGCACTTGCTGGAAGATGTGCGGCAGGTGTTGGAGGCAAGCGGGTTGGCCCCGGAGCAGCTGATTCTGGAAATCACCGAAGGGGTGTTTCTAAGCAATATTGCCGAGGCCACAGACACCTTGAACTCACTGGTGGCCAAGGGCATCACCATTGCCCTTGATGATTTTGGGCAGGGTTACTCCTCGCTCAGCTATCTGCGTCAACACCCTTTTACCTACCTCAAAATAGACCGCATGTTCGTCCAGGGCATGGAAGAGTCGCGCCAGGATTACGGGTTGGTTCAGGCCAGCGTCGCCATGGCCAAGGCATTGCAGCTGAACGTGGTGGCAGAAGGCGTAGAAACGGCGCGTCAAGCGAGTACCTTGAGTGCACTCGGTGTGGATTACCTCCAGGGCTTTTTCCTCGCACGACCCATGACGTTGGCGGATTATCGGAATCGCCTGGAACAGGTTTTACAGGCGTCGTGAAGCGCCGATCCGCTTTAGTCGTCGTATTGTTTATTGCTGGCGCCCTGGCATTGGGTGGAACCTGGTCTCTTCTTAAGCCAGACCCTGGTCGGGCAGATGCAATCGAGTCGACATCAGTTGATTATGCATTGGATCTGCGTCCCTGCCACTTCTCTCTCTCTTCAGCGATTTCTCCTGATTCGGTGGTGTGCGCCGACCTGGTCGCGCCCGGACACGAGCGTACATTCCGCCTGCCTGTGGTGATCCTGCGCGCGCGGGCTGGGCGAGCCAGTGACGATGCTCTGATCTATTTGCAGGGTGGGCCAGGGGCTGCTGCCGGCTTGCATCGCGATGGCATTGATGAGTGGTTTGACTGGTTGACGTATGTGGAAGCGGGACGCGATCTGATACTGATTGACCCTCGGGGTGTAGGGGAGGGCGAGCCGGCACTATGGTGTGACGCCTATGAGCGTTTCAGTCAGGAGATTCTGGCGCGGCCGGTCAGTCTTGAGACAGAGTTGGCCGAAGGTGCGCTGGTGCTCGATGACTGCTTCCAGCGGCTGGGAGAACGTGGGGACTTTGATCCGGCGGACTACGGAACGCCCCAAAGCGCCCAGGACCTGGCGGCCTTGATGACGTTGCTGGAGAGCTATCAGGGTTTTCATTTACTGGGTGTGTCCTACGGCACGCGCGTGGCCATGGTGGCGGCTGCCGAGAATGATCGGGTCTTGTCGCTGGTGCTCGACTCGCCCTTTCCCGATGGCCGGGGTGGCGCGGAGCAGTGGCCGGAAACCCTCGCCAATGCTCTGGAGCAGCACTTCTCCTGGTGCGACGAGACAGACTGTTATCGCGGTGAAGGCGATTATCGGAACGATTTTTTTCAGGCTCTCGGGAGCCTGCGGCACACGCCCTGGCAGATACGTGTCGAGCGTTGGGGCCGCACTGGCAGCCAGTCGGTCGCGGTCAATGACGACCGTTTTCTGGCTGGGGTATTCAATGCGCTCTATGAAGACAGTGCCTGGCCCCGAGTGCCTGCCGCCGTCGCTGCGGTACACGCGGGCGAGCGCGAGCCTGTGCGCGAGCTGATGACAGCACTGGTGAATCTGGCGTTTTCCGAGGACTGGTTCAGCCTGGTCTACTACGCTGTCGATTGCCAGGATAACCCCGGTATCGATCGGGGCCGCTATCTGAGCGCCGCTGCCGACTACCCGGATTTGTTGCCCTACTTGGCCCCGCTGGCTGAGTACTGGGGTTGCCCCTGGTCTGGCCCCTCTCGCGAGCATGCGTTGACCGTGCCCGTGCCGACCGTACCCGGATTGATTCTGGCCGGCGAGCGGGATCCGATCACCCCGCAGGCGTGGGCCGAGCAGCTTCATCTGGCTTGGCCGGGCAGTCGCCTGGAACTGTTTGAGGGGCGGGGCCACGGCGTTATCTGGTCGGATACGCGCGCTTTGAAACTCGCCAAGGAGCTCTGGCAGAGCGCTGGTGACACACCCTAAGTGCCGGATTTTGCACAAGAATCCCGCAAATTGCTGCCCGTTTGAACAGCTGTAAGCAAGAACCCGCTTTTTTTGAGAAAAAGGGTTGACCGAGACTAAAGTGGCCTATAATATGCGCACCAACTTCAACGGACGAGGTTAGCTACTCCGCCTTAGCTCAGTTGGTAGAGCAAATGACTGTTAATCATTGGGTCGCTGGTTCGAGCCCAGCAGGCGGAGCCAAACATAAAAGCCACCCCACCCCGGGTGGCTTTTTTTATGCCCAATGATTAGCTCCCAGCCACATTGCGTTAAAAGTTGCTGCTATAATAGGCGCCATGTCTCAACCACGCCAGCGTTATAATGCGCTGCTACCGCCGCTGCGAAGTTATTTCGACCGCTACCTGCCCGGGGTGACGGAATACGAACTGATCAGTGAGTTGCGGGCCCAGGGAGCGCTTCCGAAGGACCGGCCAGACACGGGCCTGGCACTCTTTCGTCTGCATTTCCGCCTCTTTAATGCCCTCTACCAGCTGCAAGACGAGTTGATTGAGCAGGGCGTCTGGCTGCAAATCTCCACATTGTCGATTTCCGCTGGCCCAGTGCGCCTGGCCAAGGCGGGTGTTCCTGACGATGGCGTGCGTGTCAGCGACCCACTGCGACTTTTCTATCTGGACTGGACCCACTATGACGAAGCCACTGAGCAGACGGTGGCGTCGCTGCTGGAGGATTTCTGGCGGCGTTTTCGGTCCGGTACCATCAGTTTGTCCGAGCGCGAGGAAGCATTGGCCGAGCTTGAACTGGTCGAGCCGGTGACCTTGCGTGACATCAAGCAACGCTACCGCAAGCTGGCCATGGTGCACCACCCGGATCGCGGAGGCAGCAAAGAGAAATTGCAGCGCCTGAATGCCGCAATGGCGGCGCTCAATCGGTACTACGGCCAGCTCTGATGGCCTTGGTGTGGATGGCCCAGGAGGGCGGCGATCGCTACGAGGTGCGTCGTGCCGGTCAGAATCTGCGTCTCTACACCAACGGTGTATTCCACAGCCAGTACAACTCCAGGCAACCGGTGACCGGCGGCATCTGGGATACCCTGATGTTGCCGGCCTTGGCGCGGCCGCCCGAACATTGTCGCCGGGTTCTGGTGCTCGGCGTCGGCGGCGGCGCAGTCCTCCGTCAGCTGCAGCACTTTGTGCGTCCCACCCTGATGGTCGGCATTGAGCTCAACCCCGTACACCTGTCTGTGGCCCGGCGTTTTTTCGGACTCAAAGGCCCGAACATTGCTTTGCACCAGGCTGATGCCCTGACCTGGGTCGACTACTATCAAGGCCCGCTTTTTGATCTGATTATCGACGATCTCTTCGGGCATGTGGACGGTGAGGCTGAGCGGGTGGTTGCGCCGGATGAACACTGGTGCGGGCGCCTGATAAGGCTATTGAAGCCCGAAGGCACCCTGGTGATCAACTGCGACCGGCCGCGAACCTTGCGCGCTGCAGCGCCGTTGCATGGGTTGCGCGCAGAGTTCACCGCTGGCTGGGCGTTGACGGTGCCGGGCTATGAGAATCAGGTGGGTGCGTTCTTTCGCGCCCCCGTCGATGTCGAAGACTTCCTGCGTCGTTTGCGGGGTTGGCCGGCGCTGGATCAAGGGCGCAGTCGTTGCCGTTTGCGTTATGGGTTGCGCGACATTTTCTAGTGGCTACCCGGCCAACTGAATCTGGCTGAGGGCGAGTACCTTAAAGCTCGGCGTGCGGGCCAGTTCGCGCACCTGACTGAAATGGCGTTCGGCCTTGCGCTCCAGAGGAATGAAGGCGTTGACCACCCAGAGCGAGGTGCCGCCGGGCGCCAGGAGTCGCGCAGCGGCGGTGAGAAAGCGTTCGGTCAATTCGCCTTCAACGGCGAAGCCTTGGTGGAAAGGCGGATTGCACAGGATGAGGTCAAAGCGTTCGTTCAGGGCATCCCCGGCATTGGCCGGGATCACGTCAGCCTCAATGCCGGCAGAGTGCATATTGTGCCGGGCCGCCAGTAGCGCCGCCGCATTGTTGTCTGTAAGTACCCGCCGGTGCGCTGGCAGGTGCGCGCTCATCAGGCTCAGGTAACCGTAGCCACAACCCAGGTCGAGCAGGCTCAGGGGTTCCGGCAGGCTCGGACGCAGGCTGTTCAACTGTTCAATCAGCAGGGCGCTGCCCTGGTCGATCTTCTTCCAGCCAAACAGTCCCGGCTTGCTCCAGAAGGTCAGGTTGCCGTGCTCGGCAATCGGGCGCAGGCGAGGGTAATCGTCGGTGTCCAGTGCCTGGTTCGCATTGGCGTTCGGACTCGCCACCAGCACAGCGGCGTAGACCTCGCCGATCTTCTCCGCGCGGCCCGGGTTACCCAGACGCTGCCCGGCTTTGTCGATGTAGGTCTTGGTACCTTCATTTTTTAAGCCGCACAACAACAGGCGGCCGCCAGGCTTCAGGACCCGGGCCGCCTGATTGATCAGATGGTGGACCACAGGCTTTTCTTTGGAGACCCGGTAAAACATCGCATCGAGACTGTGATCTTCGATGGCATCGAGATCAAAGTCATTGAAATCGGTATCCAGCTCGTGTGCCCGGGCAAGTTCGGCGATATCCCAGCGGTTGCTGATCAGACGTGGTTTGTGAGGCCAGTTGGGGGCGTTGGCCAGCAGGGCGGCGGTAGCGTCGTCGGCGCACAGAAGGGTGCGGCCTTGAGTGCGTCGAATCTGCTGGTCGAGCCAGTGCAGTGGGGCGTCGCTCATCCCAGGCGCTCGATCTCATCCTGCGTCAGGGCGCGAAAGCTGCCCGGTGTCAAATCCGGGTCAAGTGCCAGGGCGCCGATGCGCTCGCGATGCAGGGCGATGACGTGATTGCCAAGCGCGGCAAACATCCGCTTGACCTGATGGTACTTGCCCTCATCAATGGTCAGCAGACACTCGCGTTCGCTCAATTGTTCGAGTTGGGCGGGGCGGGTCGGGTGTCGTTCTCCGCGCAGTTCGATACCTTCGGCGAAGCGCGTTGCTGTGTCTGTAGCAATGGCATCGCGGGTTGATACCCGGTAGGTTTTCGGACAGGCGTGACGGGGGCTGGTGAGTCGGTGATTCCATTGGCCGTCGTCGGTGAGTAACAGTAGTCCGGTGGTATCCAGGTCCAGACGCCCGACAATCTGCAGCGCGCTGGCGCGCGGCAGATCAATCAGGTCGAGTACCGTCGGGTGTTGGCCATCGGTGCGGGCGCACAGATAGCCGGCAGGCTTGTGCAGCATCAGGTAGCGATCCACCGGCCACTGCATGACCTGGCCATCGAGGCAAATAGTGTCGCTGAGCTGAATCGCGCGGGCGGCCTTTTTGACCACCTCGCCGTTGACTGTGACCTCACCGCGCCAGAGGGCGCGCTGGGTCAGGGTGCGGGATAACCCGCTGGTGTGAGCAATGAACTTGTCGAGACGCATCAGCCTTCGGCCTGAATACTGCGCTCGCCGGAATCTACGGTCTGGTAAATCAGGGTGTTGATGGTCATGGGGCCGACGCCACCGGGGACTGGGGTATAGGCCGCGACGCGATCGGTGAGTGGCGCCAGTTCAATATCGCCGACACCGCCAGGGTGGTAGCCGGCATCAACCACCACTGCACCGTCTTTGATCCAGTCGGCTTTGATGAATTCCGGTTTACCCACGGCGCCGACAATGATGTCGGCCTGGCGGATGTGATCGGCCAGGTTGCGGGTGCGGGAGTGACAGATGGTCACCGTAGCGTTGGCGTTGAGCAGCATCATGGCCATGGGCTTGCCCAAAATGGGGCTGCGGCCCACAACCACGGCGTGTTTTCCGCCCAGCTCAATGTCGTAGGCTTCGAGCAGGCGCATGATGCCTTTCGGTGTGGCGCAGCCGTAGGCGGGTTCGCCCATGCTCATGCGGCCAAAGCCCAGGCAGGTGACGCCGTCTACGTCTTTTTCGAGGCTGATGGCGTCGAAGCACAGGCGTTCATCGATCTGCTCGGGTACCGGGTGCTGCAGCAGAATGCCGTGCACGTTCGGGTCCAGATTGAGTTCGTCGATTTTGGTCAGTAATTCTTCGGTCGTGGTTTCGTTCGGGAGGTGTACCCGAATGGATTCCATGCCGATACGCTCACAGGCATTGCCTTTCATTTTGACGTAAGTCGCCGATGCCGGATCTTCACCGACCAGAATAGTCGCCAGGATCGGCGCTTGTCCGCCGCTGGAGGCCTTGATCGCGGCTACGCGTTCAGACAGTTCCTGTTCGGTTTTTTTGGCAAGGGCTTTGCCATCGAGTAGCAGGGCAGTTGACTCTGACATGGGCAGGGTTACCTTAGTGGGCACTGGGTAATGGGCTGTAATGTCTGCGTATCAGGGGAAAGAAGTGGGGTGGCTGACGGGGCTCGAACCCGCGACAACTGGAATCACAATCCAGGACTCTACCAACTGAGCTACAGCCACCATAATGATACGCAAGGGCGTATGCTTCGCAAAAGCTCCGGTGAGCCTGACCAGCTGTGCGCCAATATGGCGCGCCCGGCAGGACTTGAACCTGCGACCATCCGCTTAGAAGGCGGATGCTCTATCCAGCTGAGCTACGGGCGCTTGCTGGAGCTCGACGTCCTGCGGCCAGAAAACGCTGGTCGGAGTGGAGGGATTCGAACCCCCGACATTCTGCTCCCAAAGCAGACGCGCTACCAGGCTGCGCTACACTCCGCTGTGCCGCGACTACCGCGTTTTGCGAGGTGCGCATAATACCCATGCCCACCTGTGACGTCAACGGCCAAAAGCGTATTTTCGTAAAAAATGCCGGGGTTCAACAGCTTAGCGAGGCGTCCCCAATCACCAAGGCTTGTGTCCGGTGCCCGGGCTCGTCAGAATAGAGCGCTTAATGTAAACGCGGAGGCAGTATGCAAGCAGACGATCTCAGTCAGGCAGTGGATTTGGGGATGGCGATGAAGATGGGGATGCGCCGATTGGCGTCGGGGGTCTGTGTATTGTCCACCCGCGACGAGCAGGGTATCCCCTTTGCCATGACCGTGTCCTCGGTGACTTCGGTGTCTGACAGTCCTGCATCGCTACTGGTGTGCGTTAATAAGCAGGTCGCGCTTGAGGGGCATCTCTCAACCTTGGGGAGTCCGTTTGTGGTGAGCATTCTCGCCCACGACCAGCAAGGGGTGTCGAATCTGTGTGCGGGCTTTGCCGGTGAAGACCGCTTTGCCGAGGGCGATTGGCAAGATAATGAGCAGAACCTCCCGTACCTGGCGGATGCGCAGGCCGTGTTTTTCTGTGAGTCTGACCAAGTGAGCAGTTACGGTACTCACCATATCGTCATTGGCAAAATTACCTCGGTGCGTATGAGCAGCCTGAGCGTGGATCCGCTGCTTTATGTTGACGGCGGCTACGCCGCGATTGCGCGGGATGCACACGGTGAGGGTCAGGGTTCTTAAATCGGTAACCTTTATATGGCATTTTTGTGGGTTAACGTGCCCGTTTATATGTAACTAAAGTTTAAAGAAAATGCTTGATTTATGAAACATTGGTTATTACGGCCCGTGCGTGGTTAAGAGTTGCTAACCTTCTTATGCACATCTTGGGAGCACGCCGCATCGAGGCTGCGCAAGCCTTGGGCAAAAACGCTTTAAAAGCTTCTTGACAGATGTAACTTATTGAAAAACAAAAACATTTTCCCTGAGGTCAAATTTTGGCCAATTTGTAGAGGGGGTAGGGATAATGCGGGGTTGGAGCAGTTTCCCAAAAACTATCCACTAAGTTATCCACAGAAAATGTGGAAAAACATTCCGCAATCCCAAAAGATCGCAATCCGGGGGGAAGAATGCGCGATACAGTGAAGGTTTGTGTTCTCGGCGGCGGCAGCTTTGGTACCGCCATTGCCAATATTTCGGCGACCAACGGTCATCCCACATTTTTGTGGATGCGGGATTCGGCACTGGCTGACAGTTGTCACCAGGCACGGGAGAATACCCGCTATTTGCCCGGTTATCCCCTGGCCGACGGTCTGGAGATTACCGGCGACCTCGAGCGCGCCGTGGGTGGCAGCGAGTTGGTGTTTGTTTCGATTCCCAGTCATTCTTTTCGGGCCGTCACGCGCCAGATTAAGCCCTATTTGAGTGCCAGCGCGATGGTGGTCAGCACCGCCAAGGGTATTGAGCCCGATGGCTTCACGCTGATGAGTCAGATCCTGGAGCAGGAGCTGCCCGATCACCCCATCGGGGTCGTCAGCGGCCCCAATTTCGCCCGGGAGATCGTCCAGCATCAGCAGACCGGTACGGTCGTGGCCAGTGAGTATGAGGCGGTGGTGCGCTGCGTGCAGGAGACGCTGCGCTCGGAAACTTTCCGGGTCTACGCCAATACCGATCGCTACGGGGTCGAATTGGGCGGCGCGCTCAAAAACATCTATGCTATTGCCTGTGGTATGGCGGCCGCGCTGGGAGCCGGACATAATACCCAGGCCATGCTGCTCACCCGCAGTTTGGCGGAGATGGGGCGATTTGCGTCGGAGATGGGCGCAAATCCCATGACATTTCTGGGATTGGCCGGGGTCGGCGACCTGATTTTGACCTGTACCTCGGACCTCAGTCGAAACTATCGTGTGGGTTACGAGTTAGGTAAAGGTAAGCCTCTGCAGTCGGTCGTTTCGGGCATCGGCCAGGTGGCTGAAGGCGTCAATACGCTCCAGCAGGTCAAGCGTAAGGCCGATGAGCTCGGGGTCTATATGCCCTTGGTGAGCGGCTTGCACGCCATTATCTTTGAGGGCCGGAGTATCGCCGACGTCGCGCGGCACCTGATGTTGGGCGAGCAAAACACTGATGTGGAATACACGGGACAGACTGCATGAAAACAGAACAACTGAAAATCCATTTATTGTCGGTCAGCACTTGGCTACGCCTGCCTTTCATGCTGCTCTTCTGGGGCATTCTGCAGCTCCTGAAGCTGGCGTTGTTTGTGGTCGTAGTGCTACAGTTTGTGTTTCTGTTGTTTACCGGTGACGACAATGAAAACTTGCGCCGTGCCGGGGCTTCATTGTCCAGCTACGTCTACCAGATTTTGCGCTTTTTGAGTTTTAATACCGAGCAAAAACCCTTTCCCTTTGCCGATTGGCCAGCCGGTGAGCCGGTTGACCTGGACGCGCAGCCGAGTGAAGACCCTCAGGACCGATCATGAAACTTTATATTTTACGCCACGGGCAGGCTGAGGCTCGCGCCGCCAGCGATGCCGAGCGACCTTTGACCACGCGAGGCGAGCGCGAGGTGGCCCGCATGATAGAAGGTGTGCGAGCGGAGCTCGAAGGGTTGACCCAGTTGTGGGCCAGCCCTTATCGCAGAGCTTGTCAGAGCGCCGCTATCGCGGCAGAGATCCTCGATCTCAGCGATACGCTGGAAACGGAGTTGTTGGTCCCTGAGGCGGATCCGGAAAAGCTGTTCGCGCAGCTGCAGGTCTGTGAAGCTGAGGCGGTACTGCTTGTCAGTCACCAGCCTCTGGTCGGTCGCTTGCTCGACCGCCTGTGTGGCACGGAAGCCGGGTATCACACGATGGGTACCGCCAGCCTGGCCCGCGTCGATACTGAACTGGTTGCCGAGGGTTTGGGTGTGCTTACCTGGCTGCGCCATGCCCATGATTGAGGTGGCCTGATGCGCGAGCGGTGTTTCGACATTGACGGCTTGCGTATCGCTGCACGGGAATGGGGGGAGCCCGGCGGCTTGCCGGTGCTCGCCACCCACGGCTGGCTGGACAATTGTGCGAGCTTTGACGCCCTGGCGCCCCGGCTTGAGGGTTGTCACCTTATCGCTCTTGATCTGGCGGGGCACGGTCAGAGTGATCATCGTCCCGGCAGCGCACCTTACAATATCTGGGAGGATGTGGCCGAGGTTTTCGGTGTTGCGGATCAGCTGGGCTGGGAGCGCTTCAACCTGCTCGGGCACTCGCGTGGTGCCATTATCAATGTGCTTTGTGCCGGGACCTTTCCCGAGCGTGTCGAACGCTTGATGCTGATTGAGGGCTTGTGGCCAGAGCCTGCGAGCATTGACGATGCACCGGAGCAATTGGCGCGTTCGATTCTGGGTACGCGTGCGCAGTTGGCCAAGCCAATGACGGTTTACCCGGATCTCGAGCGGGCTATCCGCGCACGCGCGCAGGGGATGTTCCCGCTCAGTTGGGCGGCGGCCAAGGCGCTTACCGAACGCGGGGTAATAGCACTCAGCGAGGGCTATCAGTGGAGTTCGGACCCGCGCCTGCTGGCGCCCTCGGCAGTAAAGTTGACGGTGGATCACCTGCGGGCCTTTGTCGGCCGTATTGGCGCTCCGATTCAGTTGGTGCTTGGCGAGGAGGGCGTTCCCAAGCTCTTTCCGCGCTTTCGCGAGGCGCTGGCGTTGTTTCCGGCCCTCGATATGACCGTGTTGCCCGGTGGACATCATTTACACCTGGAAGCGCAGGCGGCGGAAGTTGCCGCGCACATTCATCAGTTTATGCAGCAGCCACTGCCTGGTAGAGTATCGTGAGTTTCCGTTGTTTCGCGCAGTGGGGTCTGGGGCTTTTGGGCCTCGTGCTCGTTGTGCCAGTGAGTGCCGGGCCTGCCCTTGAGTTGGACGTCTTTCCCGGTGCCCGGGTCATGGTCGAGCAGGTTGAGC
The DNA here is from genome assembly GCF_003259155.1 of Marinimicrobium alkaliphilum. Classification (GTDB taxonomy): domain Bacteria; phylum Pseudomonadota; class Gammaproteobacteria; order Pseudomonadales; family Cellvibrionaceae; genus Marinimicrobium_A; species Marinimicrobium_A alkaliphilum. The sequence continues at coordinate 345,787 of NZ_QGMQ01000004.1, read as the reverse complement.
ATGAGGACAGTTATCTGCTCGCTCTTGGTCGCTATCGCAGCGCCGGACGCGATACCTTGCCGATGCAATCCCAGCGTCTTGCCGGGAACCTGCGCCGTCTGACGCTGGAGCTCCCCAGTAGCCATTCGGCTGAAGAGGGCTTTCGGTTCTACCTGGAGCAGTTGCAGGGGCATACTGTGCGCGAACTTTACGCCTGCGAGAGTCGCGAGTGCGGCCCGAGCAATAGCTGGGCCAATAACCACTTTGGCGTCCTGCAGCTCTATGGCCTGGACCAACATCAGCGTTACGGTGCCTATGAAGTCGTCACGCCGGATCAGGAACGCTTCTATGTTTCGCTCTACAGTGTCCTACGGGGCAACCGTCGGGCCTATGTTCAGGTTGATATCATCAAACCCGATGCCGGTGCGGAAACGGTGTTTCCGCCGGAGACGCTCTATCGCTTACTCAACAGTCAAGGGTATTTTGTGGTCGCCGGTATGGCAGTGAGCGGCTATGGGGATGAACTCGAGGTCGTTATCAGTGATGAATCGGTCGCGGCAGTGGTGCAATTGCTGCGTGCGCGCGAGTCAGTGAAGTTACTGCTGGTTGGCCATGATTACGGCAGTGGCGAGCTGGAACGCCAACGTCAACGCTCACGGGTTTATGCTCAGGCCTTGAAAACGCGACTGGTGCGTCAGGGTATTGAGGAATCTCGTCTGGGCGTAGAGGGGGTGGGTAGTCTTGCTCCCGCAGGGCGTAGCGGGAGCAGTGCGCGCATTGAAGCGGTGTTGGCGCCCCAATAACGGTCTAACGTAGCAGGGACAGGAACTCCATGCGGGTTGACGGGTTGTTGCGGAAGGAGCCGAGCATGGCCGAGGTTTTCATGACCGAGTTCTGCTTCTCGACGCCGCGCATCATCATGCACATATGCTGGGCTTCGATAATCACACCCACACCCGAAGCGTTGGTAATCTCCTGAATGGATTCGGCGATCTGTACGGTCAACTGCTCCTGGATCTGCAGACGGCGCGCGAACATATCGACGATCCGGGCCACTTTTGACAGCCCCAGTACGCTGCCGGTGGGAATATAGGCCACGTGCGCCTTACCGATAAAGGGCAGCAAGTGATGCTCGCACAGAGAGTAGAGTTCGATGTCCTTGACCATGATCATCTCGCTCGAATCCGAGGGGAAGAGGGCGCCGTTAACCACTTGCTCGACGGTTTCACTGTAACCGCGGTTGAGAAAGGCGAAGGCTTTGGCGGCGCGCTCCGGGGTGTCCACCAGGCCCGGGCGGTTCAGGTCTTCGCCAATGCCCTCAATTATCCGGGCAAAATGTTCTTTCATTGTCGTGTCCTTAACCCCTGAGGGCTCTACTGTTTATCTCGGGTGTAAAACAGGGGCGCTAACCCTAAGGGATGGCGCCGCGCGGGTAAAGTCTTTTTTTCGAGCTCACGCAGCCAATACGCGCGCTGAAGCTCGTGGGATCATTTGCGCTCGCAAGCGCCCCTAAACCCAGTACAATAGCGACATTGTGAAGGCGTAATACGCTATTTTACCCAATCCCACGCAAGGATTCTGTATGACTCTGGAAGTCTCTGCCCAATTGTGTCGTGACCTGGTCACCGTTCGAGATTATGTTCGCTGGGGCGCCAGTCAGTTCAACGCCGCTGGCCTCTACTTTGGCCACGGCACTGATAATGCGTGGGATGAGGCGGTGCAGTTGGTGCTGCACGCGCTGCATTTGAGCGAATTCAACAATGCCCAGATTCTCGATGCGCGACTGACCGAAGACGAGCGCATGGCGGTGCTGGCACTGCTGGAGCGGCGCGTCGACGAGCGCCTGCCCGGGGCCTACCTGACCGGCGAAGCCTGGTTTGCGGGCCTGAAATTCCACGTCGATGAGCGTGTGCTGGTGCCGCGCTCACCGATGGCCGAGCTGATCGAGAAAGGCTTTGAGCCCTGGTTGACGGAGGAGCCTGCGCAGATTCTGGATATGTGTACCGGCAGCGGCTGTATCGGCATCGCCTGTGCCTACGCCTTCCCTGACGCGCAGGTGGATCTGAGCGATATCTCGGAAGAGGCGTTGGCGGTGGCCGAGCAGAATATCGCTCGTCACCAGGTGGCCGAGCGCGTTCGGGCGTTGCACTCGGATCTTTTTGCCGGGCTCGGCAATCAGCGCTATGACCTGATCGTCAGTAATCCGCCCTACGTGGACGCCCGGGACCTGGCGGAGATGCCGGCGGAATATCAGGCTGAACCCTCCGTTGGCCTGGGGTCGGGCGACGATGGTCTGGATTTTACCCGTCGGTTGTTGCGCGAAGCGCGGCAGTACCTGACCGATCAGGGGCTGTTGGTGGTTGAGGTGGGTAATAGCTGGCCGGCTCTGGAGCAGGCCTTCCCCGAGCTGCCCTTTACCTGGATTGAATTTGAACGCGGCGGTCATGGCGTTTTCGCGCTGCGAGCCCAAGATCTGGATGCGCTCTGACCGACAGGCGATTGCACCGTGTGTGGCTCGAATCCGTCTGTACTCTGGCGTATAATCCGGCGCTTTGTGGCCCCGCGTCGGGCTGACTGAACCTGAATTGATAAGGCAACTACCATGTCCGGTAATACTTTTGGCAAGCTGTTTACAGTCACCTCCTTTGGCGAAAGTCACGGGCCTGCCCTTGGGTGTATTGTCGACGGTTGTCCTCCGGGGCTGGCGCTGAGCGAAGCGGACCTGCAGCACGACCTGGACCGGCGCAAACCGGGTCAGTCGCGCTACACCACTCAGCGGCGTGAAGCGGATCAGGTAAGGATTCTCTCGGGCGTCTTCGAGGGGAAAACCACCGGCACTCCCATCGGTCTGATGATTGAGAACACCGACCAGCGCTCCAAGGACTACTCCAAAATCAAGGATCAGTTTCGCCCCGCCCACGCCGACTACACCTACATGCACAAGTACGGCATTCGCGATTACCGGGGTGGCGGTCGCTCTTCGGCACGCGAAACTGCCATGCGGGTGGCCGCCGGCGCCATTGCCAAGAAGTATTTGAAAGCCCATTTCGGTATCGAGGTGCGTGGCTACCTGTCCCAATTGGGGCCGGTCAAAATCGAATCGGTGGACTGGGATCAGATTGATCAGAACCCGTTTTTCTGCCCGGATGCGAGCAAGGTGCCGGAAATGGAGACCTACATGCAGGCGCTCACCAAAGAGGGTAACTCGGTCGGGGCGCGCATCAGCGTCGTGGCGACCGGTGTGATGCCGGGCCTGGGTGAACCGATTTTTGATCGCCTGGATGCGGAATTGGCGCACGGCCTGATGAGTATCAATGCGGTCAAAGGTGTAGAAATTGGCGCGGGCTTCGATTCGGTGGCGCAGAAGGGTACCGAGCATCGGGATGAGCTCACGCCGGAAGGTTTTCTCTCCAATCACGCCGGCGGCATTCTCGGCGGGATCTCCTCGGGCCAGGATATCGTGGCGCATATTGCACTCAAGCCCACGTCCAGCCTGCGGGTGCCGGGGCGCAGCATCGACGTCAACGGGGACCCGGTTGAGGTCATCACTACCGGTCGTCACGACCCCTGTGTGGGTATTCGCGCGACGCCGATCGCCGAGGCGATGATGGCCCTGGTACTGATGGATCATCTACTGCGCCACCGCGCCCAGAATGCCGAGGTGCAGCATAAGGTGCCGCAGATCCCCGCTCAGGCGCGGTAATGGGTTGCACCGGGAGTCTCTAGCATGGCACTGCCGTACTGGCGCCTGTCCGGCTTTTATTTTTTCTACTTCGCGGTACTCGGGGCCCTGATTCCCTATTGGGGTCTCTATCTGAAATCCCTCGGTTATTCGTCGCAAGAAATCGGCATGATTGGCGCCCTGATCATGGGCACCAAAATTGTCGGCCCCAATTTCTGGGGCTGGGTGGCGGATCGCACCGGCGAGCGTCTGCGCTATATCCGGCTCGGGGCATTTCTGTCCTGCGTGTTCTTTGCGGGGCTGTTCATCCGCCAGGATTTTCTCTGGGTTGCCTTGGTGGTGACCTGCTATACCTTTTTCTGGAATGCCATTCAGGCCCAATTCGAGGTGCTGACCCTCGGTCATCTCGGGCGTGATTACGAGCGCTATAGCCGTATACGACTCTGGGGCTCAGTGGGATTCATTGTTGCGGTGGTCGGACTCGGATGGGTGTTTGACTGGTTGCCAATCGATACCCTGCCAATCTTCCTGTTAACGTTTCTCTTGCTGATATGGGGTTCAAGCCTCACCGTGGGAGAGCGTGCCCACACCGTGCGGGAGAGCGGGCACGCAGAGGCGGCCGGGAGTTTTGCTCGCCAGTTGCTGTCCCGCCCGGTGCTCTGCTTTTACGGCCTGATCTTTCTGCTCCAGCTCAGTCACGGGCCTTACTACACCTTCTACAGTCTGTATTTGGTGGAGCAGTACGGCTATACGCGCACCGCGACGGGCCTTCTGTGGGGCCTGGGTGTACTGGCGGAAGTGGGCATTTTCATGGTGATGCATCGCCTGTTGATGCGCTTCAGTGTACGCCAGCTGCTGCTTGCCAGCCTTGTATTGACAGCAGCCCGCTGGCTGATGATCGGCTTCTGGGCCCATAGCCTGAGCTTGCTGATACTCGCTCAACTCTTGCATGCCTTCAGTTTTGCGGTGGCCCACGCCGCCGGGGTAGAGTGGGTTCGGCGTCAGTTTGGCGGGCGTCACCACGGCCAGGGCCAGGCGCTCTACAGCGCCATGAGTTTTGGTGCCGGTGGTTCCGCTGGGGCGTTGATCAGCGGTATGCTTTGGGATGTGGGTGCGACCCTCACTTTTGTCATTGCGGCCGGCGCAGCTTTAGCCGGGTTCCTTTTGGCCTGGTGGGGGTTGCGCAATCCCGTGAGGAGCGATTCATGACCGATAACTTACGTTTGACGCTGCTTCAGGACAGCCTTATTCCTGAGGACCCGGCCGCAAATCTGGCGCGCTGGGACCGGCACCTGGCTGGCTGTGGGGACGCTGACCTGGTGGTGCTTCCGGAAGTGTTTACTACCGGTTTCTGTCCGGGCGCGCGGGCCCACGCGGAACGGCCGAATGGTAAGGCCTATCGCTGGATGGCCGAGTGGGCCGCGCGGCTGGATACCGTGATTACCGGGAGTCTGGTGGTGCAAGTGGGTAACGCCTATGTCAATCGACTGGTCTGGATGCGGCCGGACGGGGACTATCAGGAGTACGACAAGCGTCACCTGTTTCGCATGGCCGGGGAGCATGAGCGTTATGCTATGGGGCGCGAGCGCCTGGTGGTTGAGTGGCGCGGTTGGCGCATACTGCCTTTGATTTGCTACGACCTGCGTTTTCCCGTCTGGAGTCGTAACCGGGATGACTATGACCTGGCCCTTTACGTTGCCAATTGGCCAGCGGCGCGGCGCCTGCATTGGCAGCGCCTGCTGCAGGCACGTGCGATTGAAAACCTGAGTGTCGTGGTCGGCGTCAACCGTATCGGTGCCGATACGCAGGGGCAGGAGTACAGCGGTGATTCCGCAGTCTATGGGGCTGATGGTCGAACGTTGCTGGAGGCGAAGGCTGAAGCCGGGGCTTTTTCGGTCAATCTGGTACTCGGGGAACTGGACACTTACCGCAGTGCTTTTCCCGCACACCTGGATGCGGACAGCTTTTCGCTGGATATAGAGGAATAAATCGGGGCGCGACGCGCCCCGACGGTCAGGCAGGCTTAGAAGCGGATGGTCGCGCCCAAGTAGGCGCCTTTGAAGCTGGCGTCAGCCTGGGTATCTTCGTCGTACTCTACTGTCAAGTCGCGATAGCCCAGTTCCAATCCAAAGTCTACGGCAACAAAATCAAAGGTGTAACCTACCTTCGCGGCGTAGTCACTGATTTTGTTGTCGCCCGCGCTAATCATATACAGGTCTAAACCGGCGTAGAAGCCGCTCATGGGCAGGTTCACTTGCGCGCCGGCGTAGGCCAGAGGAATCCAGGCGTCGATGTCTACACGCTCGTCCTGATTGACATCAACGGAAGCGGCGCTGGCGTAACCACCAAACTTACGCAGTGCAACACCCAAATCCAGTTCGACGATGTTGTCCAGCAATTCGTAGTAAATCACAACGTCGGTATGGCTCAGATCAAGCTCGGTTGCGACCTCGGTACCGGCTTGAAAAGTCTCGTTGTTCAGGGTGAAATTGCTGGTCAAGACGGCCGTGCTGGTGTCGTTAATGTTGGTGCGTTGAATGCGGGCGTTGGGGATCAACGGCAGAAAGTGTTCCACGCCAACGTAAAAATAGCCGTTGTTGGTGTCGTCGTAGCCGAGGCCTTCGATGCTGGTATCGGAGGTGCCCAGGTCACCGCTGAATTCGGTTTGCCAGATGCCCGCGCCGCCGTACAGCGCCAGGAAATCGGCCGAGGCCAAAGGGGCGGTCGCAAGGAGGCTGGTGGCGAGAGCCAGTTTTTTCATCGTCATGTTGTGCTCACTCTTCTTTTAACGTGGGTGGATAAGCCTTTATGCCCGTATCTTAGCAGAAACCAGCGTGTGATTAAGTGACTCAGACAACACTTTGCTACGCCAGCAGGCGGGTAAAGGCACGCGCAGCGTTGCTGGGGCTGCGTTGGCGATGACGGATACAGCCCAACTGCCGAGTGACGATGGGTTTGGAGACCGGCAAAACTCTGACCTGCGCGTCGATCATGGTGTCGGGGAGTACACCCCAGCCCAATTCCAGCGAGATCATCATTTTCAGTGTGTCCAGATGATTGCTCACCATGCCCACATCCAGGCTCAGCTGCTGCAGATCAAACTCCTGGCGGATCAGGCGGGTGGTGTAAGTGTCCTGGTCGGGCAAGAGAGCGGGCCACTGGCTCAGGTCACTCAGGGTTAACGATGATTTTGATGCCAGCGGGTGCTCTGGTGCCGCCACAAACCGGAGTCGGTCCTGCCACACCACCTGGGTATCAACCCGGGTATCCAGTTGCGGCGACAGGGTGATGACCGCCAGTTCAAAGTGACCCTGAAGTACCTCGTCGTACGCTTGCTCGGAGTCCAGAAAGTGCAAGTCGAGGCGGACGTCAGGGTAGTCTCGCGTGAACTGGCGCAGTACCGGAGGCAATCGATGCAGGCCGATATGGTGGCTAGTGGCGAGACTCAAGGTGCCTTTGATGTCCCCCTGGAGGTCAGCGATGATCTGTTGCGCATCGGTCATGTCCTGAAGGATCTGGCGCGCTTTGGGGAGCAGTGCGAGGCCCGCCTGGGTCAGTGCCGTGGTGCGCCCGAAGCGGTCGAACACTGGGGTGCCCAGCTGCTGTTCCAGGCTGGCAATGCGTTTGCTCACCGCCGGTTGGGTGAGGTGCAGTTGCTCGGCAGCGCCGGAAAACGAGTGGTTTTCAGCGACGGCGATGAAGGCTTGAAGCTGTTGAGTATCCATGGGGTTGAGTATTCCGTATTCCTTTTTGGAATGCAATAGATGAAAAATATGAATTTGAGTTATTGGGTGCTCCCGCTTACAATAGCGTCATAGCTTGTGGCGACCGTGTCAGGTAGCGGGGTTGGGGACACGCTGTGAATACGGTCCTTGTACGCTTGAAGTCGGCATCCATGCCTCCTACAGTCCCCAACCCCGCTACCCGACACTGTCTTCGCACAGAGTTTCCCGTAGGTCGGATTAGGCGAAGCCGTAATCCGACAGTGAGGCACCCAACGTTGGCAGGAGCGGCCGGAAAGGGTGGGCAGGACCGTCGCGCGCGGGACTCGCGCGTCGAGCCCCCAAGGATGGGTTTACGGCGTGTCCTGCCCGGTCTTTGCGGCCGCTCATACCCATGGGTATCAACGGGCTCGCCTCTTCCAACGGCGTGTCTAACGACAATGAGGAACAGAAAATGTCTGCTCGTACGCTTTATGACAAATTGTGGGATGCGCATCTCGTGCAGCAGCGCGACGATGGCTCGGCGTTGATCTATATCGATCGCCACATCATCCACGAAGTGACCTCGCCCCAGGCGTTTGAAGGTCTGCGTCTGGCCGGACGTAAGCCCTGGCGGGTGGATTCTATTCTGGCGACGCCCGACCACAATGTGCCGACATCGGCGCTTGAGCGGGCCAGTGGGGTGCAGGGCATTCAGGACCCGGTGTCTCTGATTCAGGTGCAGACCCTCGACGACAACTGCGATGAGTTTGGCATCGTTGAATACAAAATCAACGATCACCGCCAGGGCATTGTGCATGTGATCGGTCCCGAGAGCGGCGCGTCGCTGCCCGGTATGACGATCGTCTGCGGTGACTCGCATACCGCCACCAACGGCGCCTTGGGTGCACTTGCGCACGGCATTGGCACCAGTGAAGTCGAGCATGTGATGGCGACCCAGTGTCTGGTGGCCAAGAAAATGAAAAACATGCTCGTCAAGGTGGAGGGTGTCCTCGGCGAGGGCGTGACCTCCAAGGATGTGATTTTGGCGATTATCGGCAAAATCGGTACGGCCGGCGGCACCGGCTACGCCATCGAGTTTGGCGGTCAGGTCTTTCGGGATATGAGCATGGAAGGGCGCATGACTGTCTGCAATATGGCGATCGAAGCCGGTGCGCGCGCGGGTATGGTGGCGGTGGATCAGACCACGATCGACTACGTCAAAGGCCGTCCGTATGCGCCTAAAGGCGAAGACTGGGATAAGGCCGTTGAAGCCTGGCGGGATCTGGTCAGCGACGAAGGTGCGGACTTTGACAAGGTGATCGAGTTGCACGCCGACGATATTCTGCCCCAGGTCAGTTGGGGGACCTCGCCGGAGATGGTGGTTCCGGTTCATGCGAGCGTGCCTGATCCGGACCAGGAGAGTGACCCGGTCAAACGCGAGGGTATGAAGCGCGCGCTCGACTATATGGGGCTCAAGGCCGGACAGCCGATGACCGCGATCAACCTGGATCGGGTGTTTATCGGTTCCTGCACCAATTCGCGCATTGAGGATATTCGTGCAGCGGCTGCGGTGGCCAAGGGGCGCAAGGTGGCCAGCAGTATCAAACAGGCCATGGTGGTGCCGGGTTCCGGTCAGGTGAAAGCGCAAGCGGAAAAAGAAGGTTTGCACCTGATTTTGCTGGAGGCCGGTTTCGAATGGCGCGAGCCGGGCTGCTCCATGTGCCTGGCCATGAATGCGGACAAGTTGGGGGCAGGGGAGCACTGTGCGTCCACCTCGAACCGCAACTTTGAAGGGCGTCAGGGCTACGGCGGGCGCACCCACCTGGTGAGCCCCGCGATGGCGGCGGCCGCGGCTATCGCCGGTCATTTTGTCGATGTGCGGGAATTGACCGCTACAGCGGCATGAGGAGAATTAAACCATGAAAGCATTTACCCAACACACCGGTATCGCGGCGCCCATGGATCGGGCCAACGTCGATACCGACATGATTATTCCGAAACAGTTTTTGAAGTCCATCAAGCGGACCGGCTTCGGTAAAAACCTGTTTGATGAGCTGCGCTATCTGGATGAGGGGCAGCCCGATCAGGAGTGCACCGGGCGACCGTTGAACCCGGAATTTCCGCTTAATTTTGCGCGCTACAAGGGTGCCAGCGTTTTGTTGACACGCAAAAACTTTGGTTGCGGTTCTAGCCGTGAGCATGCCCCCTGGGCCCTGGAAGACTTCGGTTTTCGCAGTGTGATTGCGCCGAGTTTTGCGGAGATTTTCTATAACAACTGTTTTAAGAACGGGATCCTGCCGATTACCTTGTCGGAAGAGGTTGTCGAACAGCTGTTTCAGGAAATGTATGCCCACGAAGGCTATGCGTTGGCCATTGATCTTGAAGCGCAGACCGTGACCACGCCCGGTGGCGATGTGTTCGCGTTTGATATTGACGAGTTCCGCAAGCACTGTCTGCTTAATGGTCTGGACGATATCGGTTTGACTCTGGAGCACGCGGACGCCATCAAGGCGTACGAGACGCGTCGGCGCAAAAAGGCCCCCTGGTTGTTTGACGCCGTGCGCGGTTGATGACAGATGGTGCGGGTTGTCGGGTTACGCCTTCGGCTAATCCGACCTACACGGACAATGGCACGAGGTATCCAGTAGGTCGGATTAGCGCAGCGTAATCCGACACCTGAAGCACCAAACCCTAACAAAACATTTTTGAAAATAGGAAAAACACCGTGACCAAACACATCCTGGTACTCCCCGGCGACGGCATCGGACCTGAAATTGTCGCCGAGGCCCAAAAAGTACTGACCAGAGTCAATGACACTCACAACCTGGGGTTGACCTTCGAAGAAGATCTCATGGGCGGCTGCGCCATTGACAAGCACGGCGTACCTCTCGCCGACGAGACCCTGGCGCGCGCGCGCAATGCAGACGCTATTCTGCTTGGCGCCGTGGGCGGCCCCAAATGGGACAAGCTCGATCGCGCCATCCGTCCGGAAAAGGGCTTGCTGAAAATGCGCTCGGAGTTGGTGCTCTATGCCAACTTGCGTCCGGCGTTACTCTACCCCCAGCTGGTGGAGGCTTCCTCCCTGAAGCCGGAAGTGGTGTCCGGTCTGGATATTCTGATTGTGCGCGAGCTGGCAGGCGGCATTTATTTCGGTGAACCCCGGGGTATTCGCACGCTGGACAATGGCGAACGCGAGGGGTACAACACCTATAAGTACAGTGAAAGCGAGATCGAGCGCATTGGCCGCAGTGCCTTCGAGATGGCGCGCAAACGCAATGGCAAGCTCTGCTCGGTGGACAAGGCCAACGTCCTGGAGGCGACCATGCTCTGGCGCGAAGTCATGGATCGTTTGGCGCCGGAGTATCCGGATGTCGAGCTCAGCCATATGTACGTCGACAACGCCGCCATGCAACTGGTGCGCGCGCCCAAGCAGTTTGATGTGATTGTCACCGGCAACATGTTTGGTGATATTCTGTCTGACGCGGCAGCGATGTTGACGGGCTCCATCGGTATGTTGCCCTCGGCGTCTCTGGATAAAGACGGGCGGGGGATGTATGAGCCCTGCCACGGCTCGGCCCCGGATATTGCCGGGCAGGGTATTGCCAACCCGCTGGCGACGATCCTGTCGGGCGCCATGATGTTGCGCTACTCTCTGGGCATGCCGGAGGCGGCGGAGGCGATTGAGGCGGCGGTCGGCAAGGTGCTGGATCAGGGGTATCGCACGGCGGATATCCATACAGAGGGTACCCGGCGGGTGTCGACCTCCGAGATGGGGGATGCGGTGCTGGCGGCTTTGGGCTAGTGACCGACTGGCGCGTTTCGACCGGTTGCGACGGGCTGACAGCAACCTACATCGCGCCAGACGGTTAACCGCCGAAGCTGATGGTTGAGGGCGGGTATCCCTTTCCGGGACCGTCTGCCGCCTGGACGGCGGCAGTCGAGCCCCCAGGGATGGGTTTACGGCGTGTCCCGGAAAGGGATGCCCGCCCTCAACCCTCGAAATCCGAGGTTTGGAAGTAAAAGAGTTTCAACTTGAGTAGAGGAGAGAAGGTATGAAAGTAGGTTTTGTAGGTTGGCGCGGTATGGTCGGCTCGGTGCTGATGGAGCGGATGCAGGCGGAGAACGACTTTGCCGATATCGATCCGGTGTTTTTCTCTACCTCGAATGCCGGCGGTCAAGCGCCAGCAGTGAAGAGTGGCGTTCCGCCGCTGAAAGATGCCTTTGATCTCGACGCGCTCAAGGCGCTCGATGCAATTGTGACCTGTCAGGGTGGCGACTACACCAATGAGGTGTTTGGCAAGCTGCGCGAAGGGGGCTGGAAAGGCTACTGGATTGACGCCGCCTCGACCCTGCGTATGGCCGATGATGCGGCGCTGGTGTTGGATCCGGTGAACCTGGATGTGATTGAAGAAAGTATCAGTAGCGGCGTTAAAAACTACGTTGGCGGTAATTGCACTGTAAGCCTGATGCTGATGGGCCTGGGCGGGCTGTTCCGCGAGGGCCTGGTGGAGTGGGTCACTTCGATGACGTACCAGGCCGCCAGTGGTGCCGGTGCCCAGAATATGCGCGAATTGTTGAGCCAGATGGGCGCACTGCGCGATGCGGTCAAGCCCGAGCTGGACAATCCCTCGTCGGCGATTCTTGATATTGACCGTAAAGTTGCCGAAACCATGCGTAGCAGCGGTTTTCCGACCGACCAGTTTGACCACCCGCTGGCGGGCAGTCTGTTGCCGTTTATCGACAAGCAGCTGGACAACAAGCAGAGTAAAGAAGAATGGAAGGGGCATGTCGAGACCAACAAGATTCTGGGTCGCAGCGATAACCCGATCCCGATCGACGGTCTGTGTGTGCGCGTGGGTGCCATGCGTTGCCACAGCCAGGCGCTGACCATCAAGCTGACCAAGGACGCGCCTCTGGATGAAATCGAGTCGATCATCGCCGAGGCCAATCAGTGGGCAAAAGTGATTCCGAACGAGCGTGATGCGTCTCTGCGCGGTCTGACGCCGACAGCGGTGACTGGCACGCTTGAAGTGCCGGTGGGTCGTTTGCGTAAAATGAACATGGGGCCTCAGTACCTGTCCGCGTTCACAGTGGGTGATCAGTTGCTGTGGGGCGCTGCGGAGCCTCTGCGCCGCGTCTTGCGTATTCTGAAAGAAGCCTGATTTAGGCGCGGAAAATCACATTTTCCGCTTTTTAAAACCCCCGACCGAGTGTCTCGATCGGGGGTTTTTGCATTTTTTTTGTGGCACAGTCCAAGAAATGAGAAAAAAGATGCCAGGTGCATTGACTTGTATGGGTTATAAGTATTGATAAAAGCCTATTTATAATGAATACTTACGAACATTAGTGAAGATGCATTCGAGCTCTTGGGGGCTAAGTGCATCCCTTAAAACGCTTCTATCGTGCCCTTGGGAGCCGCCGGAAATGGCGGTAGTATTATCAGGCACAGGGCGCCAGGGAGATAATAAAGGATCAATCTATGCATCTGCTTCGCAAGCTGATTACGCTGAGTGTGTTTGCCTTCGTTGCTGTCGCGCAACAGGTCAGCGCTATGGGTTTGGGGGAAATTACCCTGGAGTCAGCCCTGAACCAGCCGCTTGAGGCTGAGATCAGGCTCCTCAATGTGCGTGAACGTCACGCCAGCGACATCGTCGTGCGCATGGCGCCGGGGGATGACTTTCGGCGCGCCGGAATTCCGGTCGAGGCGTTTCACCGTGAGGTAGAGTTCACCGTCGACCTGGATGCTCCAGGTGGTCCCGTTGTCCGCTTGAGCAGTCAGCGCCGGGTGCGCGAACCCTTTTTGAATTTTCTGGTAGAAGCCCGCTGGCCCAGCGGCCGCCTGTTGCGTGAATACACCCTTCTGTTTGATCTGCCTACCTTTGATGACGATCAGCCCGCACAGCCGGTAGAGGCCGCACGTCAGGCACCGACACAGCCGCGCCAGGCCCCCGCGACACAACCGCGGACCGAACCGCGTCGCGAGCAGCCCCAGCGAGAGGCGACCCCGGCGCGAGCGCGCGGCGATGTTTACGGGCCCATTCAGGCCAACGATACCCTCTGGGAAATTGCTTTGCGGGTTCGGCCCGATCGCAGCGTCTCGGTCCAGCAAACCATGCTTGCCTTGCAGCGCGCCAACCCCGAGGCTTTTATCGACGGTAACATCAACCTGCTGCGCCGCGGTCAGGTCCTGCGTGTGCCCGATGCTGATGAGATTCGCTCGCTCAATAATCAACAGGCCGTTTCCCAAGTGGCTGCGCAGAATCGTGCCTGGTCCGAGCGTACCACCGGAGCCCAGCTGGATGCCGGTCAGCGCCGCGCCGCGCCGCAGCGCGAGGCGTCGGAGCCGTCAGGTCAACTGCGTCTGGCTACCCCGGGTAGTGCCGAGGGTGCACAGACAGGTCGAGCAGACGGTGCGGACGCCCGCAGCGAACAGCTCGCCGGTGAGTTGTCCGCCACCCAGGAAGAGCTTGATAAGTCTCGCCGGGAAAACACTGAACTGACCTCTCGGGTGCGTGAGCTTGAAGAGCAGATCGACACCATGGAGCGCCTGATCCAGGCCAGCAATGAGCAGCTGCGGGCCCTGCAGTTGGCCGCCGAAGAGCGTGCCAGCGTTGAAGACGCGGTTGTCTCAGAGGACGTTGAAGCCGAGCAGGCAGCGCCAGCGGATATAGCAGATGCTGAAGCGCGCGCTCAGGAGCGCGCTGAGCAGGCCGCGGAGGAAGAAGCGGAAGCGGCTCGTGCCCAGGCCGAAGCTGAAGCTGCTGCAGCCGCCGCCGAAGCCCCTGCTCGTGACCCTTCTCGTGTGGTTGGTGCGCCAGCGCGGCCCTCGCTATTCGATCGATTGCAAGATTTCCTGCTCCCGCTTGTGGGGTTGTTACTGGCGCTGTTGGTAGCCGCTTGGTATATCGTGCACCGTCGCAAGGCTGGAGCCGATGATCGTGACGACGAGGTCGTCGATGAAGATCTGATCGGGGATGACTATCGCGCGGAAGACGACAACGACGAAGATCTATTCAGTTTTGATGAGCAGGCCGGTGACGGAGAGTCCTTAGACGAGACCTATGACGGCGCGGGACAGGAGACGAATCAGGACGACAGTGACATTGATGCCGAGACTGGCGACGTTGTCAGTGAGGCCGAGATCTATATTGCCTACGGCAAGCTGGATCAGGCGGAAGAGTTGTTGCTCAAAGGGCTGTCTCGAGAGCCCGGGTCCGCTGCCATCCTTTCAAAACTGCTGGAGGTCTACGCCGCTGACGAGAACACGGAAGCCTTCGAGACTTATTATTCGCAGCTCACCGCGACGGGCGATCAGGCGCGAATTGCGGATGCCAATGCGCTCAGAGCCCAGTTGCCGGGCCTGGTTGCTGCTGCCGGCGCCACAGACACCCCTGCGTCGAGTGACGGTGACGATGACCTGGTTTTTGACTTGGGTGATTTTGACGATGACGAGCCGGCGTTTGGCCTGGATGAAGAGCCGGGTTTTGAAGCAGAGAAACCGCTGATTGATGATCCTGACGCGCTTGATGGTCCCGAGCAGGCCTACGACCTGTCATTTGACGAGTCCGAGACCGACGCTGCCACGGAAGATGCAGGAGAGATCGAGAGTCTGGACTTTGATCTGTCTGATGATTTTGACAGTGGTGCTGTTGAGTCCGAAGACGCGAGTGCCTCTACGGCGGTTGCACCGGCTAGTGCGTCCGATGATGAATTCAGCTTCGACCTCGACAGTGATCTCTCTCTGGACGACGAAGCTCTCGGTGGTGATGCTGGCAAACCCGAGTCCAAAGATGACTCTGCTTTGAGCTTGGAGGGTGATGACGAGGCCGCCGATCTTGAGTTCGAGTCCCCGGGTGATGTCAGTGACGACGATTTCACTTTTGACTTCGACAGTACGGATACCTCCGGCACGCCCTCAGACGCAACCGCCCAGGCAGATGTCGATGAGGATGCCTTCGATGTCAGCCTGGACGACGTTGATACGAGCTCCACTGAGAAGACGGCTCAGGCGCCTGCCCAGGAAGCGGGGCAGGAAGACGAGTTCGACCTCGATATGGATATGGGCGATGTCGATTTGTCCGCGCTGGATGACGAGATGTCGGAACTGGATGCGGACCTGGAACTCGACGCCCAGCCGGAAGCCGGGCCCGAGCAGGAAACGCCCGCAGAGGCTGAGTCCGAACAGGCACCCGAGCAAGTGTCCGAAGAAGCAGAGCCCGTGGCTCGCCCGCCGGAAGAGGACCTGTCGGACGATGAAATGGATGCCGAGCTGGATTTCTTGGCCGACACAGACGAAGCGTCAACCAAACTCGATCTGGCTCGCGCCTATATCGATATGGGGGATAGCGACGGTGCCCGGGACATCCTCAACGAGGTGATCGAAGAGGGTAGCGAGGAACAACGTAAAGAGGCGGAGGCGCTGATCGCGCGCGTCGATAGCTAACTCGACTCGAGTGTCCGGCAAAGCCTTGCGCCTGTGGTGCAGGGCTTTGTTGTTTCTGAGTCCCTGTAAAGCGAGTCTCTTCCAAACGTTAAAGTTACTAGCAGTTAAAAACAATGATTCGATCCGAGTACCGACGCAACGGCGAAATCTTTCCCGACACGCCCTGGCCTGAGGGGATGCGCCGGGTGGCGCTCGCCGTAGAGTATAATGGCGGCGCTTTTCACGGTTTCCAAACCCAGCGCTCGGGCGTTGTTACGGTTCAGCAGAGCCTTGAACAGGCGCTCTCAGCGGTTGCCGCCGAGCCCATTACCCTGGTGTGCGCCGGCCGCACCGATGCCGCCGTGCATGCCACCGGGCAGATTGTCCATTTTGATACTCTGGCGCAACGTCCCATGAAAGCCTGGATTCAGGGCACCCGTGCGCACCTGCCGCACGGTATCAGCGTGCGCTGGGCGCAAGAGGTGCCGCCCGGGTTTCATGCCCGGTTCAGCGCCCGTTCGCGTACCTATCGCTATCTGATCTCTGACCGCCCCAGTTACTGCGCCCTGTTGCACGACCAGGTCACCTGGAGCCGTCACACACTCGCCGTTGATAAAATGCGCCGCGCCGCTGAGGCGCTCGTGGGTGAGCACGACTTTACCTCCTTTCGGGCCAGCCAATGCCAGGCGAAAAGCCCGGTTCGACGCATCGAGCACCTGCATATCGTCCGTCGAGGCGAACTGATCGTACTAGAAATAAAGGCCAATGCCTTTTTGCACCATATGGTGCGCAATATTGTCGGGGTGTTGATGAGCGTCGGGGCAGGGCATGCGCCCGAGTCCTGGGCTGCCGAGGTGTTGGCCGCGCGCGATCGCACGTCGGGTGGCATCACCGCCCGACCCTTCGGGCTCTATTTGGTCGCGGTTGACTACGCGCGCCACTGGGCCTTGCCGGGGCTTGTGCCGGGGCCCTTGTTTTTGTCAGATCCCGTGGGTGGGCTGCTGGAATAGCAGCAATTTTGCCGAATTTCTGGTAGTATCCGCGCTTTATTTGTGGGAGCAAGGCTTTGAATCCGGTGCGGGTAAAAATCTGCGGCATCACCTCTGTTGCCGATGCGCGAACCGCCGTGAATGCTGGCGCTGACGCCATCGGTCTGGTGTTTTATGCGTCCAGTCCGCGGCGTGTGGATCTCGAACAGGCGCGCTCGATTGCGCTTGCGGTGGGGCCGCTGGTGACTACCGTCGGGTTGTTCGTCAATGCCGAGGCCGACTTTATCGAGCAGGTTCTGGCACGGGTGCCATTGAATTTGTTGCAGTTCCACGGTGATGAAACCCCGGAGGCCTGTGCCCGCTGGCAGCGACCCTATCTGAAAGCGCTGCGCATGCGCCCCGGGCTCGATGTCGGCGCAGAGGTGGCGCGCTATGCTGGTGCCAGCGGCATTCTTCTCGATGCTTACCGCCCGGGCGTGCCCGGCGGCACCGGAGAGAGCTTCGACTGGCAGCGTTTCCCTCGCGAAGCCGAGCGGCCCCTGGTCCTGGCGGGCGGCCTGACACCGGGGAACGTTGCCCAAGCGGTTGCGCAGACCCATGCACGCGCCGTGGACGTCAGTGGTGGTGTTGAGTCCGCGCCTGGTCGCAAGGATCCCGACAAGGTCTACGCCTTTATTGCGCAAGCAAAGCAAATTAACTGATGCAGGTGAAGAATACGTGACTAAGTCCAAGCAGTACTCCGCAGTTGATTACAGCCAGTTTCCCAATGCCGAAGGCTATTTCGGAGAGTTTGGTGGCCGGTTCGTGTCAGAAACGCTGATTCACGCCCTGGAAGAGCTGGAAGCGATTTACACGAAGCTCAAGGATGATCCGGATTTTCAGGCCCAGTTTGACAAGGACCTGGCCTACTATGTCGGTCGGCCCTCGCCGCTGTACCACGCCGAACGTTGGAGTCGGGAGGTCGGCGGTGCGCAGATTTATCTCAAGCGCGAAGACCTTAACCACACCGGTGCGCACAAGGTCAACAACACCATCGGCCAGGCTTTGCTGGCAAAATTCACCGGCAAACGCCGGGTGATTGCTGAGACCGGAGCCGGTCAGCACGGGGTTGCCAGTGCGACTGTGGCCGCGCGCCTGGGACTGGAATGCGTGGTTTACATGGGCGCTGAAGACGTCAAGCGCCAGGCGCTCAACGTCTATCGCATGAAGTTGCTGGGGGCCGAAGTGGTGCCGGTGACCTCAGGCTCCAAGACCCTGAAAGATGCCCTTAACGAGGCCATGCGCGACTGGTCGACCAACGTCGATGACACTTTTTACATCATTGGTACCGTCGCTGGGCCACACCCCTATCCGCAGTTGGTACGTGATTTTCAATCGGTGATCGGACGTGAAGCCCGGGCTCAGAGTCTGGAGCAGACTGGCCGCTTGCCGGATGCGCTGGTGGCCTGTGTCGGTGGTGGTTCCAATGCGATTGGGCTGTTTCACCCCTTTTTGGGCGATGATGGCGTTGAAATGTACGGTGTGGAGGCCGGCGGTGAAGGTGTTGCCACCGGGCGCCATGCCGCGCCACTCAACGACGGTGTGCCGGGCGTGTTGCACGGCAATCGCACTTATCTGATGGAAGACGAAAACGGTCAGATTATCGAGACCCATTCGGTATCAGCCGGTCTGGACTATCCGGGTGTCGGGCCCGAGCATGCCTGGTTGAAGGATATCGGTCGAGTCAATTACGTCGCCATCAACGATGATGAGGCGCTGACCGCGTTTCGTAAGCTGACCCGCACCGAGGGCATCATGCCGGCGCTGGAAACCAGCCACGCCTTGGCCTACGCTGAAAAACTGGCGGCGACCATGCGCCCGGATCAGCACATTGTGGTCAATCTTTCCGGCCGTGGTGACAAGGACATTCTGACGGTAGCCGCACTCGACGGTATCACCGTTGACGGCGTCAACATCTCATAATGAAGGAAGTGAGCTCAATGAGTCGAATTAGCCGTTGTATGGCGGAAGCCAAACAGCAGGGGCGTAAGGCCCTGGTTGCGTACATTGTTAATGGCGATCCCTACCCGGAGGCGACCCTGCCAGCAATGCATGCCCTGGTTGCTCAGGGTGTGGATATTATCGAGGTGGGGGTTCCGTTTTCCGATCCGATGGCCGAGGGCCCTGTGATTCAGCGTGGGCATGAGCGGGCGCTGAGCCACAATATCAGCTTGCGCGGCACCTTTGAGCTGGTCAAAGCCTTTCGTCAGCAAAACAGCGAGACCCCGGTGGTATTGATGGGTTACGCCAACCCGCTTGAACGTATGGGCTATCAACAGGTCGCCGATGCTGCAGCCGAGGCCGGGGTAGACGGTCTCCTTACCGTGGA
The DNA here is from genome assembly GCF_003259155.1 of Marinimicrobium alkaliphilum. GTDB lineage: Bacteria > Pseudomonadota > Gammaproteobacteria > Pseudomonadales > Cellvibrionaceae > Marinimicrobium_A > Marinimicrobium_A alkaliphilum. Next base: position 326,643 of record NZ_QGMQ01000004.1, on the reverse strand, counting down.
TTTGCCGCCGGAAGAAGTGGTGCAGTTCAAGGCTGCTCTGGACAAGGTCAATCTGGACAATATTTTCCTGCTGGCCCCGACCACCAGTGTCGAGCGCGCCCGCCGTATTTCAGCTCTGGCCAGCGGCTTCCTTTACTATGTGTCACTCAAAGGTGTGACCGGAGCCGGGCATCTGGACGTCGATGCGGTCAAGGCCAAGCTTGAAGAGTTTGGCGAGCTGACCGGGCTGCCGATGTGCGTCGGTTTTGGTATCAAGGACGCGGCCTCGGCGCAGGCGGTTGCACGTCTGGCGGACGGGGTTGTGATTGGTAGCGTCCTGGTTGATAAAATGGGCTCTATGGGGTCGGCTTCGACCGATGATATAGCCGCTGCCGTAGGTGAAATTGCCGGGTCAATCAGGGCCGGGCTGGATAGCCTATAATACGAGTAACTGAGTTTTTTGTTGGGGCACTCGCGGTGCCCCCTCGACCATCCGAAGCAGAGAGAAATAGATCAATGAGCTGGTTGGAAAAGATTGTCCCCAATGTGGTCCGTTCTGATGCCAAACGTGGCGGTGGCAGCAAAGTCCCGGAAGGGTTGTGGAAAAAATGCGTCAAGTGCAGTGCGGTACTTTATCGCCCGGAGCTTGAGCGCAACCTGGATGTTTGTCCCAAGTGTGAACATCACATGCGCATTGGTGCGCGGGCGCGTTTGAATATGTTTCTCGACGAAGCGAATCGAGAGGAGCTGGCGACCGACGTTGAGCCAATCGACCGGCTCAAGTTCAAGGATGTGAAGAAATACAAAGAGCGCCTGAGTACCGCCCAGAAAAATACCGGTGAGAAGGATGCGCTGGTGGCCATGAAGGGCGAGCTCAAGGGTATGCCTGTGGTGGCTGTGGCTTTTGAGTTTGCGTTCCATGGCGGTTCGATGGGTTATGTGGTGGGCGAGCGCTTCACCCGCGCAGCCCAAGTGGCCCTCAAAGAAAATATCCCCCTGGTGTGCTTTTCCGCTACCGGCGGTGCGCGTATGCAAGAAGCACTGATTTCCCTGATGCAGATGGCTAAAACCAGTGCCGTGATTGAGCGCCTCAAGCAGCAGGGCACACCTTACATTTCGGTAATGACTGACCCGGTTTACGGCGGCGTATCTGCCAGTCTGGCGCTGCTGGGTGATATCAATGCGGCTGAGCCGGGCGCACGTGCCGGTTTTGCGGGCCCCAATATTATTGAGCAGACCATTCGTCAGAAGCTGCCCAAAGGCTTCCAGCGCAGTGAATTCTTGCTTGAGCACGGTGCGATCGACATGATCATTCACCGCCGTGACATGCGCGATAAAGTCGCCGGCTTGCTGGCAAAGTTTACCCATAAATTTGTCAACTGATCGGCCCGCATGCGCTATACCCGGCTAGCTGACTGGCTGACCTGGCTCGAGCAGGCCCACCCCCGGGAGATTGATCTCGGCCTGGAACGGGTCGGCGAGGTGGCCAGGCGTCTAGCCTTGGCAACGACTCGGGCCAGGGTCATCAGTGTCGCTGGCACCAATGGCAAGGGCTCGTGTGTCAGCGCGAGCACGGCCTTGCTGCTGGCGGCGGGCTGGTCCGTCGGCAGCTATACCTCCCCCCATCTGCTTCACTATCGCGAACGTATTCGGATCAACGGCGAGCCCGTTGACGACGAGGCTATCTGCCGCGCCTTTGCAGCGGTGGATGAAGCGCGCGCCGAGTTGAGTCTGACCTATTTTGAGTTTGGCACGCTGGCGGCATTGTGGCTGTTTCGTGAGCACGACGTCGACGCCCTGGTACTTGAAGTGGGGCTGGGCGGGCGTCTGGATGCGGTGAACATCATTGATGCTGACGTCGCCGTGGTGACCAGTATCGCGCTCGATCACCAGGACTGGTTGGGGGCTGACCGTGACGCCATAGGGCGCGAAAAGGCCGGTATTGCCCGAGCCGGGCGTCCGTTGGTGTGTGTTGACCCCGATCCGCCCGAAGGGCTGCGCGCTGCGGTGTCGCAGTCGCGGGCGCAATGGCTGCCGGTGGCTGTCCCCGAGCAGGAGCCTGATGGAAGCTGGTACTGGCGTGGGTATCCGGACACCTCCACGGGTGCAGCCATTCAGGTGCTGGGGCCCTTTCGTGGCTCTCCGTTGCCCTTGGCCAGCATTGCAGCGGCCATTCAGGCCGTGGTCCTTCTCGGTGTGGCGCCCGACATTGAGTGCTGGCGCGAAACGCTGGGCACTTTGCGCTTGCCAGGGCGCTACTACCGACCGGACTGGCGGTTGGCGGAGCGTGTTGACCTTGTCCTGGATGTGGCTCATAACCCTGCGGCAACGGCTTATTTGGCGGGCAAACTGGCGGGCGACCCGGTGAACGGAAGTACTCGGGCCGTTGTCGCAATGATGGCGGACAAGGATATCCCGGGCACGCTCGAGCCGTTGACAGGCCTCATTGACTGTTGGTATCTCGCCGAGTTGTCCGGCAACCCGCGTGCCGCCGCGCCTGAACGTCTGGCGTCGGCCCTGACCGGTGCCGCCGAGCGGACCCTCGGGGGGTCGGTAGCCGATAATCTCGCTCGGGCTTTGGCAGCGAGCGCACCGGGTGATAGAGTGTTGGTATTGGGCTCATTCTTTACCGTTGCTGACGCCCTGGCCTGGGGTGAAGCACTTGGAGAGGGAGAGCAGGCGTGACTCAGAAGCTTAAGCAGCGCCTTGTGGGCGCCTTTGTGCTGATTGCCCTGGCGGTGATTTTTCTGCCCAGTTTTGTCAAAGAGAACCAGCCCTACCGGGTCGATACTGATACCCGTATTCCCGAGCCGCCCGCCATCGAGGCGCGCGAGTTTGCTCGTGCGCAGCCGTCAACGCCATCGGAGCCAGCGCCGGAGCCGGAAACCATGTTTCTCTCGGCCGATGAAAACCAGCCGGTGGTTGATTCCCTCGCGGAGGCTCGGACTCAGGCGGTGGAATCCGAGCCAGAGTCCGAGCCGGAGCCTGACACAGAGGCAAGTCCCACTGGCCTTGATGAACAGGGCGAACCGACTGCCTGGGTGGTTCAGGTGGCGAGTTTTTCCCGTGCCCAAGCGGCAACGGACCTGCGTGATCGCTTGCAAAGCGAAGGTTTCCGCGCCTATGTCCGCTCGGCAAATACCGCCAGTGGTGAGGTTAGCCGCGTGTTTATTGGTCCCAAGCTCAGTCGTGCTGAGGCGCTCGAGACCAAAACGGCGATCGATCAGCTGCTTTCCGTGGAATCGCTGGTAGTGCGCTTTCAACCGTAAATGGGGATATTGATGCCGATCCGGACTATGCCCGCCGGCAAGCGCTCTGCTAAAATGCGCGCTCAACAAACGCGGGAGATGCGCTGCCAATGAATTGGGCGGACTGGGCAATACTCGGGATTCTGCTGTTATCCAGCCTTATCAGCCTGAAACGGGGTTTTGTGCGTGAAGCGCTGTCTCTGGTGACCTGGGCAGTCGCCTTTATTGTCGCGATGCTGTTTGGCGAGCGCCTGTCTCTTCTGTTGGTCGATCTGATCGAAACTCCCTCTGTGCGTGAAATGGTGGCCTTCGCGACGCTGTTTGCCGCGACGCTGGTAGTGGGGGCCATGGTCAATTACCTGATCGGTGAACTGGTGCGCATGACCGGCCTGTCGGGCACTGACCGGCTCTTCGGTGTAGTCTTTGGCGCCGCCAGGGGTCTGGTGGTCGTGATGGCACTGCTGATTCTGTTGCCCGCGCTGATTCCGGTCAACGAGGACGGTTGGTGGCAGGAATCGACGTTGATTCCACACTTTTTGGCGTTCGAGGATTGGGCGCGCAACCTGGCGTATGATATTGGCCAGTTTTTTGTCTCGCTGTTCGAGTAAGCTCGAGCGGCCACAGTAAATCAAGTAGCAGTATTAAAGGTGAGTGCTTATGTGCGGTGTGGTTGGTATCGTCGGTAAAAGCGACGTCAACTTGCAGGTTTATGATGCGTTGACGATTTTGCAGCACCGCGGCCAGGATGCGGCGGGAATTATGACCTGTCAGGACGGCACACTGGCGCAGCAGAAAGGCACTGGGCTGGTCAAGGATGTGTTTCGCACTCGGCACATGCAACGGCTGGTGGGCAACATGGGTATCGGCCATGTGCGCTACCCCACGGCGGGCAGTTCCGGTCCTGCGCTGGCTCAGCCTTTTTACGTGAACTCGCCTTACGGTATCGGTTTGGCCCATAACGGTAACCTCACCAACGCCGAGCAATTGGCGGAGGATCTGTTTAAGACTGACTTGCGGCACCTCAACACCGACTCGGACTCGGAAGTCCTGCTCAACGTCTTTGCCCATGAGCTGCAATTGCGCGGTCAGTTGACTCCGTCCGAGGACGATATTTTTGCCGCCGTAGCCGGCGTTCATCGCCGCGCCGTGGGCGGTTACGCCGTGGTTGCACTGGTAGCCCGTTACGGATTGGTAGCATTTCGGGACCCCCACGGCATTCGGCCGTTGGTGTACGGCAAGCGCGACACCGACAAAGGCGTCGAGTATATGGTGGCGTCCGAGAGCGTCGCCCTCGATGTGCTCGGTTTCGAATTGATTGCCGATGTCGCCCCCGGCGAAGCGATCTTTGTCACCAGTGACGGCCAGTTGCACAAGCGCCGGTGTGCCGATCACGCCGAGCTGAGCCCCTGTATTTTTGAGCATGTCTATTTTGCTCGCCCGGATTCCATTATGGACGGTGTGTCCGTTTACAAGGCGCGCTTGCGTCAGGGTGAAAATCTGGCCGAGAAAATTTTGCGCGAGCGGCCTCATCACGATATCGACGTGGTGATTCCCATTCCGGACAGTAGCCGGGTGGCAGGTCAGGCCCTGGCCAACGGTCTGGATGTCAAGTTCCGCGAGGGACTGGTGAAAAACCGCTATATCGGGCGTACGTTTATTATGCCCGGGCAGCAAGAGCGCCGAAAATCTGTACGCCAGAAACTCAATACCATTGAGCTTGAGTTTCGCGGTAAGAATGTGTTGCTGGTGGACGACTCTATTGTGCGCGGTACCACCTGCCAACAGATCATTCAGATGGCGCGGGACGCTGGCGCCCGAAAAGTTTATTTTGCTTCAGCGGCGCCGGCGGTCAAGTATCCGAATGTCTACGGTATCGACATGCCGTCAGCGAAAGAGTTGATTGCCCACGGGCGCACAGAAGAGGAAATTTGTCAGGAGATAGGTGCCGACTGGCTGATCTATCAAGACCTGAAAGACCTGGTGGCGGCCTCGGCAGAGGGCAATGAGACTATCGCGCATTTCGATTGTGCCGTTTTTGATGGCAAGTATGTAACCGGCGATGTCGATCAAATTTATCTCGACCGACTGGAGGCCGCGCGTAACGACGTGGCCAAGGCCAAAGTCGGGCGCAAAACCGAGCGTCCTGAAGCGACGCTGATAGGGCTGCACAACGATGCGGCCGAAAGTCACTGAGGCAGGAAGATCATGGACCATCCGGACGATCCATTGGCAAGCGCAGAACTGGATACCCTGGCGGTGCGCGCCGGGCAGGTGCGCTCGGCCGAGGGCGAGCACAGCGAGGCCCTGTTTCTAACGTCCAGCTATGTGTTCGGTAGTGCCCGCGAGGCCGCCGATCGCTTCTCTGGCGAGCAGCCGGGCAACGTCTACTCACGCTATACCAACCCCACTGTACGCGCCTTTGAGCAGCGCATGGCGGCGCTCGAAGGCGCCGAGTCGGCGGTGGCGACCGCCTCGGGCATGGCGGCCATCCTCAGTACCTGCATGGCGCTCCTGGCACAGGGCGATCACCTGATCTGTTCGCGCAGTGTGTTCGGCACCACGACGGTGTTGTTGAGCAAGTACATGACCAAATTTGGCGTCGATGTCACCTTTGTCGATCCGCTTGATGAGGCGGCGGTGGCGGCTGCATTTACGCCCAAAACCCGGATGCTGTTTGTCGAAACGCCCTCCAACCCGCTGTGTGAGGTGGTTGACCTTGAGCGTATGGCCCATCTTTGCCATCAGCGCGAGGCGTTGTTTGTGGTCGACAACTGCTTTTGTACACCGGCGCTCCAATTACCACTGCGCTTTGGCGCAGACCTGGTGATTCATTCCGCCACCAAGTATATCGATGGCCAGGGTCGCTGCCTGGGCGGCTTGGTTGCGGGGCGTCAGGCGCTGGTCGACGAGGTCTTGGGCTTTATTCGCAGCGCCGGGCCGACCTTGAGCGCCTTCAATGCCTGGGTCTTTCTCAAGGGGCTGGAAACCTTGCGCCTGCGCATGGATGCCCATTCCAGCAATGCCCTGGCGCTGGCGCAATGGTTGCAGGTACAGCCTGGCGTTGAGCGTGTCTACTACGCGGGGCTACCCGAGCATCCGGGGCACGCGCTCGCGCGTAAACAGCAACGGGGCTTCGGCGGCGTTCTGTCGTTCTCCGTGAAGGGTGGGCAGGCCGAAGCCTGGAAGGTGATAGACGCGACCCGGTTGATGTCGCTGACGGCCAATCTCGGTGACGCCAAAACCACGATTGTCCATCCGGCCACCACGACCCACGGTCGCCTGACACCGGAGCAGCGTGCCGAGGTGGGTATCGGTGACAATCTGATTCGGGTGGCTGTCGGTCTTGAGGCGCTCAGCGATTTGCAACGAGACCTGACGCGAGGGCTGTCGAGCTTGTAATTTACCCCCGGGAATCCATCAGAAGGCGGCGATTCATGCGCGATAATATTCAGGCGGTAGTGGCCGAAATCGGCGATGTTCTCTACGGCAAGGAAGAAAAGATCAAGTTGGCGCTGACCTGCCTGCTCTCCGATGGCCACCTGCTGATTGAGGACCTGCCCGGTATGGGCAAGACCACCCTCGCGCACGCGCTGGCCCAGGTGCTGGGATTGAGTTATCAGCGGGTTCAGTTCACCAGTGATATGCTGCCCGCGGATATTCTCGGCGTGTCGGTGTTTGACACCGACACCAGCCGCTTCCGTTTTCACCCGGGGCCTGTCTTTACCCAATTACTGCTCGCCGATGAAGTCAATCGCACGACGCCCAAAACCCAGAGCGCGCTGCTGGAAGCGATGGAAGAGGGGCAGGTGAGTATTGAGGGGGAAACCCGGCCACTGCCCGATCCCTTCTTTGTTGTTGCCACGCAAAACCCTCAGTCCCAAATGGGCACCTTCCCGCTGCCCGAGTCGCAACTCGACCGCTTTCTGATGCGTATCAGCTTGGGCTATCCCGATCCGGCCTCCGAAAAACGCCTGTTTACCGGCGGCGACCCGCGCGCCCAGGTCAGCGCGATTCGGCCACTGCTCAAGCCCGAGCAACTGCCGGAGATCAAAGCGGCCATCGCCAGGATCAAAACGTCGGATAGCCTGATCGATTACCTTCAACGGCTGATTCATTACACCCGTCACGACAGCGACTTCAGCATCGGACTCTCCCCCCGGGGTGCGCTCGCGTTGTTGCGTGCAGCAAAGACCTGGGCTTATATTCACGGCCGCAGCTTTGTGATTCCGGAAGATATTCAGGCGCTGGTGCCCGCCGTGGTCACGCATCGGATTACACCCTCGGCCAATTGGGGCGACAGCGGCGAACACGCCCTGGTGACCCAACTGCTCAATGCCGTGGATGTGGTGAGCCCGTGCGCCACCTGAGAGCCCGACTGCGCGACCGGATTATGGACTGGGCCGACCGTCGGGCGCCGCTGGCTGAGCGGGTTACTCTCAGGCACAAAACCATTTACATTCTGCCCACGGCCACTGGCGGCGGTTTTTTGCTGTTGGTGATACTGCTCTGGTTGATGGGTACCAACTACGAAAACAATCTCGTGCTCGCCAGTGCGTTTTTACTGCTGGCGTTACTGCTCGTCTCGACCCTTCACGGTTTTCGCAACCTCTCTGGACTCACTCTCACAGTGACGCAATCTCATGCGGCTTTTGCGGGTGAACACGCGGAGTTTGAAGTGCTGCTGCAAAGTGCGGGTGGCAGCCGGCATGACAATATTCATCTGAGCTGGGACCCGGCCCTGGTGGTGGAAGCTGATCTGATCGATTGTTCGGAGCGGCACTTGAGCCTTTCCGTACGCAGTCGGCGCCGGGGCTGGTTGCGGCCCGGGCGGCTGCGGGTCAGCAGTCGCTTCCCGCTGGGTTTACTCGAAGCCTGGTCCTGGGTTCAGCTCGATACCCGGGCGTTGATCTATCCGGCACCGGAGCCATCCGTCGAGCCGCCGGTAGCAGCGCTAGATGCGCGCCATGAGGGCGAAACCCTGAGTGCGGAAAACCGTGAAGAATTCCAGGGCTTTGTGCGCTATCAGGCCGGTGCCGCGCTTACCCGGGTGGCATGGAAGCACTTTGCTCGCGGCGCGGGCCTGCACCTGAAGGATTTTGCCGGGTACCAGAGCCGACAGATCTGGCTCGACTGGGATGCGGTGCCCGAGCGCGATCCTGAGCGCCGCTTGGCCCAACTATGCTACTGGGTGTTGACCCTGGCCCAGGGCCCGGATGAGTACGGGCTGCGTTTGCCCGGACGCCAGCAGCCTCTGGGGCGCGGACCGGAGCACCGGGATGCGTGTCTGCGGACACTGGCGCTTTGGGGTTTGCCTGAGGACCAGAACAGTGCGTGAACAGGTGCAGATACCCCGTCAGGCCCTGACCTGGGCGCTGATTGCCCAAGCGGTGGTGTTGGCGCCGCACAGTCTGCATATGCCGGTCTGGCTTTGGGGCGTCTGGCTGCTGGCGGCACTGTGGCGCTGGCAGGTCTACCGCGGCGCCTGGGCCTTTGCCGGGTTTTGGGTGCGCGCGGTTCTGGTGGTGATCTGTGCCGGGGGGCTGATGTTGGGCGCAGGCTGGAGTTTTGGCACCGAGACCATGGTCAGCCTGTTACTTGTGGGCTTTGTGCTGAAGCTGTTGGAAGTCAAAAATCGACGTGACTTCGTGGTGCTCTGCTTTTTGGGCTACCTCGCCAGTGCCAGCCAGTTTCTCTTCAAAACCGATTTGTTGGCCAGTGCCTATGGCCTGATATCCATTGCGCTGGTGACCACCAGTCTGGTCGCCTTGCATCAGTCCCTGAGTGGTTATCGCCCCAGGCGCAGCCTGATGTTGGGTGGCTCGCTGATGCTTCAGGCGCTGCCGGTGATGGTCGTGCTGTTTTTGCTGCTGCCCCGGGTGGGGTCGCTCTGGAGTGTGCCCACCAACGAGTCGGTGGCACGCACCGGTCTCAGCGACGAAATGGCGCCCGGTGATATCACCCAATTGAGTCAGTCGCGCGAGCTCGCCTTTCGGGTAACCTTTGAAGGCGAGCCGCCCCCAACCCGCGACCTTTACTGGCGGGCGCTGGTGTTCTCCGAATTCGATGGCCGCCGCTGGACCCAGAGCAGCCGCCAGCAGTTGCACTCCCTGGTGGATTGGGAGGGTGATGCCGACTGGCGCGCACAGCTCGAAGGCCTCGGACGGGAAGTCAGCTACGAGATCATGCTCGAGCCCAACCGGCGCCACTGGCTCTATGTCTTGTCAGCGCCTACCCAGTGGAGCGATGACATTGGCATCGGCCGGGAGTTTCGCCTGCAGCGACGCCAGCCCGTCACCCAGCGCTTGCGCTATCGGGTCACCTCGGCCCTGGACTACCGCTATGACCCTGAACCCCTGCCTCAGTGGCTGCGTCAGCAGGAGCTTCAGCTGCCTGCTCAGGGCAACCCTCGCACTCGGGCATTGGCGCAGCAGTGGCGGGAGGAGGGCGATGATGGGTGGCAGCTGGTGGAGCGTTTCAATCGCTGGATTGCCGATGAGTTTCGCTACACCCTCGAACCGCCGCCCCTTGGAGACGACAGTGTCGATGAGTTCTTGTGGCAGAGTCAGGCCGGCTTTTGTGAACACTTTGCCAGTGCCTTTGTGTTCTTTATGCGCGCCGCCGGCGTGCCCGCCCGGGTGGTGCTGGGTTATCAGGGCGGTGAGTTGAATCCGCTTGAGAATTACCTGCGTGTGCGCCAGCAGGAGGCGCACGCCTGGGCCGAAATCTGGCTGCCTGAGCGGGGCTGGGTGCGAGTCGATCCCACCGCCGCGGTTGCGCCAGAACGTATTGAAATGGGGTTGTTGTCCTCCCTGGATGCCACAGAAAGTGCCCGCATCACCGGTCCACTCGACGGCGTTGCCTGGGCGGTGAATCTGCGTTTGCGCTGGGATCTGATCAACTACCAATGGCACCGGCGGGTGCTGGGTTACGACGCTGAGGCGCGGGAGAGTTTTCTGCTGCGCTGGCTCAGGGGCACGGACCCCTGGCGGGTCGCGGTAAGCCTGACGGTCACTCTGATTCTGGTTACCGGCCTGATTGTCCTCCGGGCCTGGTGGCAGCGTCGGCCGCGCTATGCACAACCGGCGGACCGCTATTGGTTACAGCTTCAACGGCGCCTGAGCAAAGCTGGCTATCCGCCGCGCCCGGGAGAGGGGCCGCGCACTTACAGTCACCGACTGGCTGGCGTCTGGGCCGAGCGCGCTCCCGATGCTGCGCGTCAGCTTATTCAGATTGCCGAACTCTATGAACGCGTTAATTACGGGGGCAACCGCCGGGCGCTGACCGACCTGATCCGTTTGAGTCGGGCTTTCAGGGTCACCGAAATGCGATCAGCGCCGCTGTAACTGCCACGTTGAGCGATTCAACGCCGTTGTTCATTGGGATACGCACCCGCTGATTGCACTGCGCCAATACGTCCTTGGACACGCCTTCAGTTTCATTCCCCAGCACATAAATACAGGCCTCTGAGGGCTGGTAATCCTTCAGGGTGTACTTGGCGTGGGAGGAGAGGGCACAGGCATCGGCGCCTTGCTCACGGGCTTGTGCGAGCGCAGGAGCGAGTTGTTCGCAGCGCAGTATCGGGGCACGGAACAGGGTGCCGGCACTGGCTTTGATGACCAGTGGGTCGATCTGGGCACTGCCCTTGCGGGGCACGAGTATGCCGTCGATATTGCCCGCGCAGGCTGAGCGAATGATCATGCCAAGGTTCTGCGGATTGCTGATGCCATCGAGCGCAAGCAGGGTGTAGCGTGCCGGCGGCCGGGCCAGAAACTCCTCGAAGTGTTGATAACCCGGAAGAACCAAGTCGGCGGCGACCCCCTGATCCTGACGCACATTTTTGGAAATGCGCGAGAGCTCGGCACGCCCGTGGTAGCAAATTTCCGCCCCCTTGGCTTTGGCCGCTCGGATGATGTCCTCGAGGATACCGGCTGACTTGTTGCTGTCCGCGAGGTGCAGGCGGTGGCAGCGGGTATTGGGGTCGCTCAGTGCCTCCAATACCGGCTTGCGACCGTAGACGGTGAGCAGGGAATCGTAAAAACGCTTTTTCTCACGATAGGCCTGGCTATCGCCTTCAGGATGGTGACTCATTAATGCATAAACCGGGTAGGGCGGGGAGCAGGGGCTCCCCGGTTGTGGGCTAAGTGCGCAAGTAGCAGTCTTCGTCGTTCTCGACCAGCGCCTTGAGAATCAGGCTGCGGTTGATGATGCCCACCAACTTCCCGTCGTCAACCACCGGGTAGATTTTGGGTTTGTGCTTGAGCATGGTCTGGGCAATTTCTACGATACTGGTATTGGGCGTGACGGTCAGGACATCGGTCTGCATGACCTTGGTCACCGACGGTGGTTCGTCACAAAACATGGCATTATTGAGCATTTCCTTGATGCAGTCTTGTTCGGACACGAAACCCACCACCGTTTTTTTATCGTCGATCACGGGCGCGCCGGGAATCTTGCCTTTGACAAGACGGCTGACCACTTCGGCGATATTGGCGCTGACTGAGATGGCATTGGTATCCCGCTGCATATAGTCTCTCACCAAAATCGAATGCATAGTGTAATCCTCTGCTGCATTGGTGTTAAAAATTAGACGTAAGGCTATTCCGTCGTTCTAAGCATAGCCCAGTTTGGATTGGCCTGCGCCCTAATCAGGCGTCCCGCTCACGGCGCGGGCAGGCACAGATGCGCTTGTAAGCATTGACGGCATTGTCCAGGCCCATCGTCAGAGCGTCAACGGTCAGGGCGTGACCAATCGAAACCTCCAGCAGGCCGGGTAGGCGGCAGAAGTTGTCGAGATTATCCAGATTCAGATCGTGGCCGGCATTGAGCTCCAGACCGATCTTCCGGGCGTGCACTGCGGCTTGGAAGTAGCGCTCAAACAGCGCGTCATATGCGTCGTTGCGGCTGGGGTAGGCCGCAGCGTAGGGGCCGGTGTAGAGTTCTATACGTTCGACCCCCAGAGCCTTCGCCAAATCCAACTGCTCAATGTCCGGATCCATAAACAGGCTCACACGAATACCGAGCGTCTGCAACTCAGCGACGATGGGTGCCAGCGATGCGCTGGCCTGATGCAGGTCAAAACCATGATCCGAGGTGAGCTGGTCATCGCTGTCGGGCACCAGAGTGCATTGGTGCGGGCGAGTTTCGCGCACCAATGCCATAAAACCCGGGTAGTCACCCTCAGGGTCGGCAAACGGGTTGCCCTCAACATTAAACTCAATGCCAGGATAGTTGGCGACCAGTGCCGCCAGCTCGCGCACATCGCTCGGGCGAATATGGCGCTGATCGGGGCGCGGGTGCACTGTCAGCCCATCGGCCCCTGCGGCGAGCGCCTGGCGTCCATGGTTGACCACATTGGGGTAGTTGCCAGGGCGGGAATTGCGGATCAGGGCAATCTTGTTAAGATTGACGCTGAGCTTGGGGTTGCTCATTCGGTGTCCTCGGATTCGCGACTAACCTCAATACGTTCGGCACGCAAAATGCGGATAGGTTCATTGGGTGCGTCCGGGTATTCGCGGTAGCGGCCGCGCGGTTCGCGTGCGATGGCCTGAACGACGGCGCCGCCTTCAATCACACGACCGAAGACGGTATAGCCGGGTGCTTCCCCTTGAGGATCGAGGCTGGGGTTGTGGCGCAGGTTAATATAAAACTGCGCCGTCGCGCTGTCAGGATCGGCGGTACGCGCCATGGCGACGGTCATATACCGATTCTGCAACCCGTTGTGGGACTCGTTGACCACCGGTTCGCGGGTTTCCTTGCGGGTAAAATCAAAGGTCATACCGCCCCCCTGAGCCACAAAGCCGGGGATCACGCGATGGAAAATGGTGCCCGCATAGAAACCGCTATCGACGTAGGCGAGGAAGTTTTCGACGGTTTTGGGCGCGGCCTCCGGGTCGAGCTCCACGACCAGGTCGCCCAGGTCGGTGCTCAGGCGCACCAGGGGGGCGGGCTCGGCCGCACTCGCCGCGCTCACGGTGAGGGCAGCCAGCAGCGCGCCAAGGGATATAAGCAATTTCCTTATCATTGTATCTAACCCCACTCAGAGCCGCGTTTGCGCTTGCCCAACGCCTGCAGTATCAGCGCCAGTAAAATCCCTGCGATCAGCAAGCCGCCACCGAAAAGCCACTCCTGATAGCGTCGATCCTGGCTCAGGCGCTGGTTGTCCGCCTGCAGAACGTCGGCGCGGGTTTGCAGCATCTGATAGGCCTCGCTCAGTTCCCGGTGCTGCTCCTGAAGATCCAGCGCCGAGGCCGAAGCGTTGCGGATGTGCTCGTTGTCCGCCTGTAATGCTTCGTGTTCAGCCTGCAGATTTTCCAGCTGTTCGCTCAGCTCGCTGTTCTGTTCGCGCAACTCACTGATCTGGCCCTGCAATTGTGCGCGCTGGGTGTTGAGCTGGTTGACTCGTCCCTCCGCGGTGCTCAGGCGCATGGCGGCGGTGGGGGTTGCGAGCAAAAACTGGCTGCGCACCCAACCCTCTACGTCGTTGGACGTGCGCACTCGGCTCCAGGCCTCGCCGCTGCTGTCTTCACGTTCTTCAAGCAGCTCCAGCTCGGTGCCGCTTGGCATGCCACTGTGAACAATCCGATACTGGTTACCCATGCCTGAGCGCAACGGCACATGCAGGGTATCGGAGACATAGCGTGATTCAGCCTGAGCGGCCGGGATCAGAAGCGGGGCGCTGAGCCCCAAAAGCAAAGTGACAAGTGCGAGTTTTTTCACGGTATTATCCATTCGCCGGTAAGTGTAAATAAAAGGGTTCAGGGGAGTACTTTTTTAAACGGTTTGACGACGACCTGTCGGTAGACGCCGGCCGCCATATAAGGATCGGCATCGGCCCAGGTCTGAGCTTCTTCAAAGGATCCGAATTCGGCCACCACCAGGCTACCACTGAAGCCGGCTTCGCCGGGTTCCTCGGTATCCAGTGCCGGGTGGGGGCCGGCGATCAACAAGCGCCCGGCATCTTTCAAGGCCTGCAGACGCTCGAGGTGCGCAGGGCGGGCCTGCTTGCGCAAGGGCAGGCTGTCGGTGATATCTTCAGACATGATGGCGTATAACACGGGCGCTTCCTTATTTTCCGTCGTTGATGAGGTCTTCAAGTGTCAGGTGCGTAAGCTCCCGAATGCGCTTGAACAGGTAGAATAGCGCAGCGAGCATCACAATCATGGCCGGTAGCGCGATCACCGGGAAACTCAGTGCCGTCATTTTGCCCAGCTCTTCGTTAAATGCCGTGGTGCCCGCCGGGCTGGTAACAATCAGCCGCGCGAGTACGTAATTGAGAAACGAGGAGAGAAAAAAGGAGCCGGCGACCAGGTAGGACGCAACGCGCAAGGTATTCTCGAAGGCGGCCTCGTTGTTGTGTTCGCGCAAGGCGTGATCGACCTTGCTGACTTTGAGGACCTTGTCGTTGTATACCAGAACCTTGATAAGCGGGTAGCGGGTTTTTACCGAGATCAGTGTCACCAGTCCGATCAGACCCGGAATGGCGGCTTCCTTGATGGCGAGGTACTGGGGGTCGAGCTGGAGCAGGCCGATGCCGCCCGTGAGCAGAATACTGACGAACCCCAGCGCCGAGAAAAAGTTGAATTTGCGCCTTACCAGATAATCGCGCACACCGTAGCAAATCGGAAAGGCGAGGGCGATGATCAGGGCCAGGCGTGGGCCGAGCCAGTCATCGCCACTGAGTTTCATCAGAATCAGTGTCGGAATGACAATGTTGAGCAGCAAATTGGCCCACAAACTCTCCTGTCTGGGACGCTGAGTGGTGGTGTCAGCGTTCGCTTGCGGTTCGCTGGTGGCGCTCTTTTCAGTCATGATCGCGGGTATCTCTCATCGTTAAATGTCATAATGGCCGCTCGTCACGGCTGCCTATAACGGCAGCGTACAACCAGAGGGGAGCCCATTGCACGTTGATCTGCACTGTCACAGTTATTGTTCGGACGGTATTTTAAGCCCTGAGGCGCTGATGTCGAGCGCTAATGCGGCCGGGGTCCGAATAATCGCCCTTACAGACCATGATACGGTAGCCGGTGTTCCCGAGGCGAGACGTTGTGCGCAAAAATTGGGAATGACACTGGTCAATGGTATTGAGTTTTCCGGTAGTTGGCAGGGGCGCGACGTCCATATTGTCGGGTTGGGGTTCGATTTGGACCACCCGGTGCTGCAGGAGGCGATCGCCGTCCAACAGGCGGCGCGCGCGGAGCGCGCCGAGCAGATTGGCGAACGGCTCACCCGAGCAGGAATTCCCGGTAGTCTCGCCGGGGCGCTGGCCGAGGCCGATGGCGCCCAGCCCGGACGTCCGCACTTTGCCCGTTATCTGGTGGCCCAGGGTCACGTCAAGTCGATGTCGGCGGCGTTCAAACGTTATTTGGGGAAGGGCAAAGTCGGTGATGTTCGCCACCAGTGGCCGCCGATGGAGGATATTATCGCGTGGTTGCATCAGGCGGGCGGCGTCGCGGTATTGGCCCACCCGGCCAAATATGGCCTGACGCGAACCAAGATGTGTGCGATGATCGGCGCCTTCAGCGAGGCGGGCGGCGATGCCCTGGAGGTGATCAGTGGTCGCCAGGTGCTGTCCCTGACCCAGGATCTGGCCCGTATTGCCGCAGCCAATGGCCTTGCCAGCTCCTGTGGCAGTGATTTTCATCAGCCCAACCAGCCTTGGCAGGCACTGGGTCAGTTCGATCCCTTGCCGGAGAATTGCCGCCCTGTCTGGCAATTGCCGGCGCTGGGCTGCTAGGCTTCGCGTTTTTACACAGATCCACGATCCAGATTTCTCAGGAGTACCACGGTGGCCCAGTTTTTTCAGATTCACCCCGATAATCCGCAGGCCCGCCTGATCAAGCAGGCAGCCGATATTGTGCGCCAGGGCGGCATTATCGCCTACCCGACCGATTCCGCTTATGCCCTGGGGTGCCATATTGGCGACAAGATGGCGCTCGACCGGATTCGCCTGATGCGGCGCCTGGACAAGCACCATAACTTCACCCTGATGTGCCGAGACCTGTCGGAGCTGGCGACCTATGCCCGAGTCAACAATCAGGATTTCCGCTTGCTCAAACAGTACACCCCAGGGCCC
This sequence comes from Marinimicrobium alkaliphilum, assembly GCF_003259155.1. Classification (GTDB taxonomy): domain Bacteria; phylum Pseudomonadota; class Gammaproteobacteria; order Pseudomonadales; family Cellvibrionaceae; genus Marinimicrobium_A; species Marinimicrobium_A alkaliphilum. The sequence continues at coordinate 310,344 of NZ_QGMQ01000004.1, read as the reverse complement.
TTTACCTTCATCCTCGAAGCCACCAGTGAAGTGCCCCGGCGCCTGATGCATCCGAAGCGCAAGACCATCGGCCTGCGGGTACCGGACAATGCCGTGGCCCTGGCACTGATGGAAGAGCTGGGTGAGCCCATCATGAGCAGTTCCCTGATCCTGCCTGACGATGAGTTGCCCCTGAGCGACCCCTACGATATCCGGGATCTGCTGGAGCACCAGGTGGAGCTGGTGATTGACGGCGGTTACTGCGATCTCGAGCCGACCACGGTGATCGATCTGACCGGTGAGGTCCCGGAGCTGATCCGCCAGGGCAAGGGCGATGCCTCGGGTATTCTGCCCGGTTGAATCCGCCATTTATGTGGCTGTCACCCCCGGGTTATAAAGGCTATAATGCGCGCTTTGTCGGGGTTCGGCCCCGGATCCAGATGATCACGTGACAGGCAGGCCGTCAGTTGAGTAGCGAAACCCAGGACACAGTCGAGCAGCAGACACCAGCTGAGCAAGAGCCAGCGGCGGGGACGGTTGACGCTCTGGATTCGCACGACCTGCCAGAGCACCCCCAGCCAGAGCACCCCAGCCAGGCGGAAATGCCCTTTGCCATGGTTTACGGCAAGGCCTACACGCAGCTGCCCAAAGATCTGTATATTCCGCCGGATGCGTTGGAAGTCTTTCTGGAGGCCTTTGAGGGGCCGCTGGATCTGTTGCTGTACCTGATTCGGCGCCAAAACCTGGATATTCTGGATATCAACGTCGCTCAGATCACGGGTCAGTACATGGCCTATGTGGAGCTGATGGAGGCGCATCAGTTTGAGCTCGCCGCCGAGTACCTGGTGATGGCAGCCATGTTGGCGGAGATCAAGTCCCGTATGTTGTTGCCGCGCAGCTCGCAGGAAGACGACGAGGAAGAGGATCCGCGCGCCGCGTTGATTCGTCGCCTGCAGGAGTACGAGCGTTTCAAACAAGCTGCAGAGGACATTGACGAATTGCCGCGTATTGGCCGCGATGTCTTTAGCGCCAGTGCCCAGGCTCCCGATCGCACATTGACCCGGCCTGACCCGGAGGTCGAGCTGAAGGAAATTCTGCTGGCTCTGTCCGAAGTATTACGCCGGGCGGATATGTTCGAGAGCCACCATATTTCCCGGGAGAAGCTTTCTACCCGTGAGCGCATGGCGCAGGTGTTGGATAAACTGGCTCACAAGCAGTTTGTACCCTTTGTGAGTCTGTTCACGGTTCAGGAAGGTCGCCTGGGGGTTATTGTTACCTTCTTGGCGGTAATGGAGCTCATCAAGGAATCTCTGGTGGAAATTGTCCAAACCGAAGACTTTGGCTCTATCCACGTAAAGGCGCGTGTTCAATAGGGCGCAACGCATTGATAGACAGCAGCGATAATAGAGTGACTGAATGAACGACGAAAGCCGAGTGAACGAGGCGCACAGTGAACAGCCCGAGACTGAGGCCAGTGAGCCAGTGCCATCAGCGATCGAGAATGAGACCCCTGAGTCGATGTCCGACATGGACGCGCACCTGGAGGCGGATGACAGCTTTGTCGAGGGCAATGATGATTATGAAAAAGCGGAACGCTCACGACTGAATCCGGCTGAACCGGTCGACGAGCAGCGGCTCGCTCAAATCATCGAAGGCGCACTCCTGGCGATTGGTCAGCCGATGACCATCGCCCGTTTGCGTACCCTGTTTGATGAAGAAGTGGCACCGAGCAATGAAGACATTCGGGCGGCTTTGGGGCGCATTGAAGCGGCCAACGTCGAGCGGGGCTTCGAGCTCAAGGAAGTGGGTTCGGGTTTTCGCTTGCAGGTTCGGCCTGCGCTGGCACCGTGGATCAACCGTCTGTGGGAAGAGAAGCCCCAACGGTATTCGCGCGCACTGCTGGAGACGCTGGCACTGATCGCCTACCGCCAGCCGATTACTCGCGGCGATATTGAAGAAATTCGCGGCGTTGCGGTCAGCAGCCACATCATGAAAACCCTGATGGAGCGCGACTGGGTGAAGGTGGTGGGGCAGCGCGATGTGCCGGGTCGGCCCTCCTTGTACGCCACCACCCGACAATTTCTCGACTACTTTAACCTGAAGAGTCTGGACGAGTTGCCGAGTCTGGGTGACATTCGCGATCTGGATGAGCTCAATGCCGAACTGGATCTGGGAATTGAGGCGAAAGTGGCTTCCGGGTCGGACCAGACAGAAGCCGTGCAAGAGCCAACTGACACGGACGAAGAAGCGCAAGAATACCTGGTAGTGGAAGAACAGGAAGACGAGGCAGTGGACGCACAAGACGCGCCAGAGCCGGCGTCGGAAACCGACATTGACGAGCCCCGCGCGACGGACCATGAGGACGCCGCGCACGACGAGGACCAACACAACGCGTGAGCGTTGCAGCGACACTATTCATTATGCCCAGACCCAAACAGCCACGCCCGAACAAGGGTGGTAAAGCACCCCGCAAACAACCGGAGCACGCTCCGAAACCGTCGGTACCGGAAACCGGAACCGATGAAAAGTTACAAAAGGTTTTGGCCCGAGCCGGCCTCGGTTCGCGCCGGGAGATGGAGCGTGCTATTGAGCAAGGTCGTGTCAAAGTCAACGACCGGCTCGCACGTTTGGGCGATCGCGTTACCCCGGATGACAAGCTGTTTGTTGACGACCGGCGCGTGATGACCAAAGCCGAAGCTGCGCAACGGCGCGTTATCCTGTACAACAAGCCTGAAGGCGAAATCTGCTCACGCTCTGATCCCGAAGGGCGGCGCACGGTGTTTGAAAGCCTGCCCAAGCTACGCGGTGAGCGCTGGATTTCGGTGGGTCGCCTGGATTTCAATACCAGCGGTCTATTGCTGTTCACCAATGACGGTGAGCTGGCTAATAAATTGATGCACCCTTCCTCGGTCATCGATCGCGAATACCTGGTGCGCATCCAGGGGCAGGTCGATGATGAGATGAAGCAGCGCTTGGTCGAGGGCGTCCTTCTGGATGATGGCGTTGCCCGTTTTACGGATATCGTCGATGGCGCTGGTGAAGGCCGCAATCGCTGGTTCTATTGTGTGGTCATGGAGGGGCGCAATCGCGAGGTGCGTCGCTTGTGGGAATCCCAGGGTGTCAAAGTCAGTCGTCTGAAGCGGGTACGCTACGGCAATATTTTTATCCCGTCCCACGTGCGCGTGGGCCAGTGGATCGAGCTCAACGATAAAGAAATCGGTGATTTGTGTCTGACGGCAGGGATTGAGCAGAGTGTCGCTATCACCCCTATGACGCCGGAGCAGAAGCGCGAAATGGAACGCCATGAGCGCAAGTTGCGTTCGGCGCCCAAAGGCAAGCGTCCGCCGGTGCCGGCCGCGTCCAAGCGGCGCCCGCCAAGCCCGAAAAACTGATTGTGCTCAGCCCACTTGGCGCCGGTCGGAGCGTGCGGGCTCGGTGACGATGCGGTTTCGGCCCTGGGCCTTGGCCTGATAGAGCGCGTCGTCGGCGCGTTCGAACAGGCGTGCCGGGCGTTCGCCGCAGCGGCCATTGTAAGCGCTGATGCCGATGCTCACAGTCATGTTCAGCGCTTGCGCTTCAATCTGCAACGCTTCTGTTTCGATGGCGCTGCGCAGTCGCTCGGCGATCACGCCTGCACCCTCACTGCCGGTATTGCTCAGTATCACCACAAACTCCTCCCCGCCGTAGCGGAAAACCTGGTCGCAAGCGCGACACAGTTCTTTGAGCTTGTCAGCGATCAAGGCCAGCGCGCGGTCACCCAAGCTGTGCCCGTGGGTGTCGTTGATCGTCTTGAAGTGGTCAATATCGAGTACCAGGAGTGCCAGGGGCTGACCCTGGCGTTCCGCCAGGCAGATTTCCCGTGTGAGGGCCGCATCCAGAGCGTGGCGGTTACCCACTTGCGTGAGGGGGTCGACCAGCGCCATGATCAGGGTTTTCTGGTGGGTGAGGGCGTTGCGCAGGGGGAAGACCAGTGTGCTCAGTAGCCCCTCCAGGGTTTGGGTTTCAGCCTCGCTAAAGCGGCGCTTGCGATAGAATTTCAGCAGCCCCAGATGTTCCGGTGGCCGTCCCGAGCCATCAAGGCTGAGCCGGTACTCACAGTGGTGGCGAGCGGCTTCGCCGACCCGGGTGTCCACTAAGACGCTATCGGTGGCGCAGAAGCTGACACCGTCTACCTGAATCATCGGTTGCAGGTGCTTGAAAAACAGAGCAATGAGCCGTTCGGGTTCAAGGCTGGTGGCCAACGCCCGGTACAGGCGGTTCTGATGGTAGGCGGCCTCGGCACTGGTAGTGCAGTTCAGGGCGGGGGCAAACTCCTCGGGGGAATGCATAGGGTAGGCTACCTTGGCTGTCAGTCATCTGATCCGGGCTGGTCGGCCGGTGTTGAACTGGACTAAAGCAAGGGCTGTGCCGATTCTTTTTTCGAGCAATATTTTTTAATAAAAACAATGGGTTGAGCGCTCTTCTGGCGGCACCTCAGCGTCTCGAATCCTGCGGGGGGCAAGATCCTGCCGGTTTTTTGGCGCTGTTATTGCCGCCCTGTGCTACAGGCCTGGCAGTGCCGATATTCCGTCCGGCGTGGGTAGGCAGACTTGGATACACAAGCCGCCTTCGGGGCGGTTGCTGGCCATGATGGTACCCTGGTGCAGGGCCACCGTGCGTTGGGCGATAGCCAGCCCCAAACCGTAGCCGCCGCTCTCTCGATCGCGGGCCTGGTCGGTTCGGTAAAAGGGCTTGAAGATATCGTCCAGCTCCTCCTCCGGTACGCCCGGGCCCGCATCGCAGATGCGCACACAATACTGTTGGCGCTTACTGTTGTAGGTCAGGTCCAGGAGGATATCCGAGACCGGTGCCGTGTAGTGCAGGGCGTTGCGCAGGATATTCTCGAATACCCCAACGAGCATGTTGCCGTGGGTGGGCACCAGCGCCTCATCCAGGTCAGTGTGCAGATCGAGCCGCACCCGTTTCTTGTCGGCCTCGGGGAGATAATTGTCCACCAGGGTTTCGAGCAGCGAACGCAGGTCGAGGGTATCGTCAAGCTTCCAGCCGCCATTGTCGCTCACTGGGAGCGCGAGAATGTCGGATATGACATCGTTGAGGTAGTCCGCCGCCAGCTTGATACGGTCGAGCTCTTTATTGACGTTGCCGCCGTTGCGGCTGCGCTGCTGAGCCAGCCCCAAGGCAACCTGCAGGCGCGCCAACGGCGAACGCAGTTCGTGTGACACATCTTTGATCAGCCGTTTCTGCTCGAGCATGGCTTTTTCCAGACGGGCGGTCATATGATCAAAGTCCCGGCCGAGGGCGGCGATCTCGTCCCGGCGTCGGGCGAAGTGGGGGCTGACGCGTACACTCAGATCACCATCGGCAATCTGGCGGGTGGCTCTTTGCAAGGTGAGGATACCGCTGGAAAAATACCGTGCGAGTACCAGGCACAGACTGCCGCTGATCAAAATTGAAATGAGCAGCAGTGGCCAGATATTGTTGATAAACAGCTGCCAGATAACGTCGGATTCCGACTCGCCGCGCCGTCCCGATACGGTCACCACATTCACCACATTACCGTCATTGAGGGTGACCTGGCGGCCAAAGATACGCCGATCGGGCTCGCGAATTCGGTCATAGGGGTGAGACGGCGTCAATCGCGGCAGGAGTTCGTCGACACCGGCAGGCAGCGGGCGTCCGAGCAGGTCCCTACCATCGGCGTCTATCACATAAAAGTACTGGGTGGACCAGGAAGGCATGGCGCGCAGATCCTGAATCACCTGTTCGGTGTTGCGGTTGATGGCAGAGCCGACCATCTGGTAAAGCAGTCGTCGGGCGGGCTCGTAGTTGCCGTCCTGGCGCTGGTTGGAGATGCTGGAGTCCGGCGTCAGGTCGAACCAATGGGCGACCACATTGGTGGTCACGATAATGAGGGCAGTGATCAGCCAGAAGGTAAAAAAGATCTTCAGGTAAAGGCGGGAGATCATGGGGCCTGTTCGTCACTCAACGTCAGCATATAGCCGGCCCCGCGGACGTTGATAATCAGCTCCTTGTCGGCACCGGCCTGGGTCAGCTTTTTGCGGATGTTGCTGACGTGGACATCAATACTGCGATCGTAGGGGGTCAGCTTGCGGTTGAGCGCCTCTTCGGTCAGATGGTCTTTGCTGACGACCTGGCCTGCGGCGCGTACCAGTAATTCCAGGACACTGAACTCGGTTCCGGTCAGCGGGAGTTCTTTGTCCCGCCACAGAGCGCTGCGACTGGCCGGGTGGAGTACGATATCCCGGGCGCTCAGGCGCTCGGGGTTGGCGCTACCGGAAGTCTTGGCAGGGCTGCTGCGGCGCAGCACGGCGCGCACCCGCGCCACCAGCTCCCGGGGGTCACAGGGTTTGGCCAAATAGTCGTCGGCACCAATTTCCAGGCCCACCACGCGGTCGATGGTATCGCCTTTGGCGGTCAGCATCAGCACCGGGGTCTGGCAGCTCTGCCGAAGCCGTTTGAGCACGTCAAAGCCGTTGAGGATGGGCAGCATGACATCGAGAATAATGGCGTCAAAACTCTGGCTGTCGAGGCGGGCAAGCGCTTGCTCTCCGTCGTGAGCCATGTCTACCGTAAAGCCCTCGGCATCCAGGTATTCGTTGAGCAATTGGCAGAGCTCGCGGTCGTCATCGATCAGCAGCAGCTTGGTCATAGGTCGCAGATTGTCCGTCGTCTTTCGGGCGTGGAATAAGTGTGCTACAGGGGCGGTGCCCTGTCATGGGCTTTTGCCGTTGTTTTACCCTTCTTAACAGCGAACCGCTTGTCCGTGATTGTCCCGGTTTTGAGGCATTTTAGCAGGAATTGCCTGCAGGCACAGGCATTCTCCGACAGGGCTTGCGCCGGTACCGGGTAACTGGGAAAATTCCGCTTTTCCATTGTGGGCAAGGGGTTAGCGTGAGCAAAATTGGACTCTTCTTTGGCAGTGACGAGGGCAATACCGAGGCCGTGGCCTATCGCATCCAGGCGCGGCTCGGGGCAGAAGCGGTGGCGGTTCACGATATTGCGGATGTCACCCAGCTGACGTTTACGGACTACGATCGGATTATTCTGGGGATTCCGACCTGGGATTTCGGTCAAATTCAGTCGGATTGGGAAGAGTTCTGGGAAGATATTGCCGAGGTTGATTTTACCGGCAAGCAGGTGGCGCTTTTTGGGCTGGGGGATCAGTTCGGCTATGGGGATTACTTTCTCGATGCCATGGGCATGTTGCACGATGTGATTGTGCCGGCCGGCGCGGAGATTGTGGGCCACTGGCCAACCGAGGGCTACGAGTACGATGCCTCCAAAGCGGAGGTCCCGGGGGGGGAGGCTTTTGTAGGGCTGGCAATCGATGAAGACCAGCAAGAAGACCTCACGGCTGAGCGACTCAACCGGTGGTGCGCCCAGATCCACCGGGAGTTTGGTTTGAGTACGCCTCTGCAGACCCTCGACGATTGATCCCTCAATGCAGTTTGAGGCGCGGTTTCAGCCAGCGATTGATGCGTCCGGTCAAGACAATCAGGCCCGTGCGCGCCAATCCATGAAGGGCGATCTGATGCATCCGGTACAGGGAAACGTATGCAAATCGCGCCATATGCCCCTCAATAAACAGACTGCCGCGGGACAGGTTGCCCATCAAGTTGCCCACAGTTGAATAGCGGGCGAGCGACACCAGCGAGCCGTGATCCTTGTAACGGAAAGGTGTGAGCTTTTTGCCGTCCAGGCTTGCGCGCAGGTTGCTATAGCAGCAGTTGGCCATCTGATGCGCCGATTGCGCCCGGGGAGGAACCCGCGAGCCGTCCGCTTGCACAAACTCCGCACAGTCGCCGAGGGCGAAGATGCGCTCATCCCGGGTGCATTGCAGGTACTCGTTGACCTTGAGCTGGTTGATCCGGTTGGTTTCAAGGCCGGCGATGTTGGCCATAAAATCCGGGACTTTCACGCCGGCCGCCCACACCATCAAATCCGCATTCAGCGTCTCTCCGTCGCCGGTTTCCAGTTGCTGATGATGGGCGGCGGTAATGCGGGTGTTGAGGCGGATATTGACCCCGATTTTCTGCAGTTCCCGGTGTGCGGCGCTTGAAATACGCTCGGGCAGCGCCGGGAGTATGCGTTCACCGGCCTCGATCAGGGTGAGGCGCAGGTGCTCGCTGGAGACTGCGTCGAAACCGTAGTGATGGAACTCGGTCACTGCCAGATGCAACTCGGCGGACAGTTCGACGCCGGTGGCACCCGCGCCGACAATCGCCACATGGACATCCTTGTTGGCGTCCGGGAGCCGCTGAATCTGTAACAGGCGATTGAGCAGGCGATTGCGAAATTTGTGGGCTTGTCCCAGGCTGTCCAGGTAGGTGCAGTGGTCGCGTACGCCGGGGGTGCCAAAGTCATTCGAAATGGAGCCCAGGGCGAGCACCAGGTAGTCGTAATCGATACGGGTGCTGGGGAGCACCTCCTTGCCCTCATCATCGCTCAGGGGTGCCAGCACCACTTGGCGCTGCTCCCGATCGATGTCCGTGAGGCTACCCACCCGAAAATGAAAGTGGTGGGCGTAGGCGTGGCCCCGGTAGCTGACCGCATCGACGCCTTCATCCATAGTGCCTACCGCAATTTCGTGCAAGAGTGGCTTCCAGACGTGGGTGGTATTGCGGTCGATCAGCACCACTTGCGCCTTGCCCTTGCGTCCGAGCTTGTCGCCCAGGCGGGTGGCCAACTCCAGGCCGCCAGCGCCGCCGCCGACGATGACGATGCGGGGAAGGGTATCAGGGTTTTCCATGGCTTATACCTCGGCGATAAACACGGCGCGGATCGGCGCCGGGTGGCCCTCGACCGTCCGTGCGGGATTGGTGGGGTCGAGAAAGTCGGCGAGCGACTGAAAGCGCATCCAATGCGTGGCGCGTTGTTCCTCGGTAGTGGTCGTGCAGACGTCGACCACACGTGGGTCGCGAAAACCCGCTTTGCGCAGCCATGACAGTAACGTCTCGCAGCTGGGTAAAAACCAGACATTGTTCATTTTGCCATAGCGTCCTTCCGGCACCAGGGTCTGACCGAGCGGGCCTTCGATCACCAGTGTTTCCAGAACGACCTGGCCACCCGGGCGCACGGCTTCTTTCAGCTCGCGTAAATGGTCCATGGGCGAGCGGCGGTGATAGAGCACCCCCATGGAGAAAACCGTGTCGAAGGCGGCGAGTCTGGGGGGTAGATGTTCGATTCCCAGAGGCAGAACGTCTACCGGGAAGTGTCCGCCGGCCAGGCGCTTGATGGCCTGAAACTGGACCACAAAGCGGGGCGAGGGGTCGATGCCGATCACCCGGCGTGCGCCGGCGCCCAGCATCCGCCAGCAGTGGTAGCCATTGCCGCAACCGACGTCGAGTACCAGGCGGTTGTCGAGCGGGGCCAGGTGAGGCGCGACGCGTTCCCATTTCCAGTCTGAACGCCATTCCGTGTCCAGATGAATGCCATGGATACGGTAGGGGCCTTTGCGCCAGGGAATGAGCTGTTCAAGTGAGGCGCGCACCTGGGCCTGGGTGTCCGGGTCGCAGTCGAACGCGCGGCCCTGGTCGTCAGCGCCAATGCGCACCCCGTGTTTGAGATCGATGTCTGAGGGCTCGGGCGTCGGGAGGGCATCGAGTGCAGCTTGCCAGCGGGGCAGGTCGCCGTAGCGCCTGGGATCGAGCCCGGCGCTGATTTGCGCGGGCAATTGATCGGCCCAGTCGGCAAGGGGGGTGTCGGCAAGCGCGTTAATCAGGTCCTGAAAGTCGTCCATTATTTGATGGCTATCATCGAGGCAAAATTGAAACATTGAAACCAGACATCGACACTGGAAAAGCCCGCTGCACGCAAGCGTTCGCGATGGCGATTGAGGGTCTCGGGCACCAGCACCTGCTCCAGTGCCGAGCGCTTCTGGGCAATCTCCAGATCGCTGTAACCATTGGCGCGTTTGAAGTTGTGATGCAGCTCGGTCATCAGCTGTTGGTGGGGCTCATCGTCGAAGGCCACTTTCTCGGACAGGATCAGGATGCCGCCGGGGCGCAAGGCGTCGTACAGACGTTTCAGCAGCGCGTCGCGTTTCGCCAGGGCAACGAACTGGAGTGTAAAGTTGAGCACGATCACTGAGGCATCGGCAATCTCGGTGCTGCAGATGTCGTCGCAGCGCAGCTCGACCGGCACGGGTCCGGAGTCGGCGTCCAGCACCTGTTTGCAGCGCTCGATCATGGCCGCAGAGTTGTCTACCGCGACAATCTGGCAGTCAGCACTGTGGATCCGGTGGCGCATGGCGAGGGTCGCGGCACCCAGGGAACAGCCCAGATCATAACAACGGCTGCCGGATTGCGCGTAGCGCTCAGCCAGGTCGCCAATAAGCTGGATGATGGTGGCGTAGCCGGGCACCGAGCGTTTGATCATATCCGGAAAGACCGCCACCACCGTCTTGTCAAACGCGAATCGGCCAACCTGCGCGAGGGGGTCGGCGTAAAGGGTATCGGGTCGATCGGACATGGTGGGCAGCAGGGCTCCGTGCAGGGGTGGCTGGCGCGCCCATTGTAGCGCTCGATGCCGCTCGCGCCAAATTATTTCACAATAGTGTCACATAAGTGCCACATGATAGGCGCCACTCAAATTCCTCCTTACCTGAGCAACCGTTAGTGGCATTGCACCCGGATTCTTACGCACTTCAACAGTTGATTGATGGTCGTCAACTGACTCCACTGTTTCAACCGATCATTGATTGGGAAGCCCAACGTATTTTGGGCTACGAGGCGCTGATTCGCGGACCGGCTGATAGCCCTTTGCACACACCTGATCAGCTGTTCGCGGCGGCCCGCTCGGGGCATCAGCTTGCGGCTCTGGAGTTTGCCTGCCGTGCCGTGTCCTGTGAGCAGTTCGCGGCGCTGGGGTTGCCGGGCAAGCTGTTTCTGAATATGTCGCCGCTCAGCTTTACCGATACCGAGTACCGGGATGGTGTCACCCGGGAGATACTCCAGCGGGTTGGGCTGTCGGCGGAGCGTATTGTCTTTGAGCTCACTGAGCGTCAACCGCTGGATGATTCGGTGCTGCTGACCCGAGCCACCGCGCATTTTCGCAGCCAGGGGTTTGCCGTCGCGCTCGATGACCTGGGGGCTGGTTACTCCGGGCTCAGGGTGTGGAGTGAGCTCTACCCGGACTATGTCAAAATTGACCGACATTTCATCTCCAACATTGACCTGGATCCGGTCAAGCGGGAGTTCGTCCGGGCGATGCTCGCCATTGCCCACCGTACCGGCAACAAAGTGATTGCCGAGGGTATTGAAACCAAGGCCGAGCTGCAAACGCTGATCACCATGGGTGTGGATTATTTTCAGGGTTTTTACCTTGGGCGACCGCAAGCCACCCCTCCGAAGACTCTTCCCGAGCACCTCGCTGCGCTACCGGTGCTGACTCCCCGGCGACAAGATGTTTTTTCCCGCTGTCTGCGTGATATCACTCGCCACTTGCAGCCGCTTGCGCCCAAGGAGGCTACCGGCCAAGTGGTGCAGCGCTTTCTCGATGACCCGGGACTGGCATCTCTGCCCGTGGTGGATGGCACACGCCCGGTGGGCATGGTCAATCGGGGTGAACTGCTGGAGATGTATTCGCGTCAGTACGCCCGCGATCTGCACGCGACCAAGCCGATTGCCGGATTTGTGAGCAAGCGCGCCTTGATTCTGGAAGCCGAAAGCGAATTGAAATCCGTCGGTCAACGGCTAACGGAAGAGCCGGGGCAGAACCTCAATACCGATATCCTGGTGTGCGAGCGGGGTCAATACTTTGGCGTTGCGCGCGTGCAAAGCCTGCTGCGCGCGATCACCGAGGAAAAGTTGACGGCGGCGCGCCATAGCAACCCCCTGACTCAGCTGCCGGGCAATGTCCCGCTCTACGAGTGGGTGGATCACCTGTTAAGCGAGCGTCGACCGTTCACTGCAGCCTATTGCGATATCAATCACTTCAAGCCCTTCAATGATGCCTTCGGCTACAGCTATGGCGACGATATCATCATCCGCTTAAGCCAGTCCCTGTCCCGTCATCTGGATCATGAATGCGATTTTCTTGGCCACGTGGGGGGCGATGACTTTATCTTGATCTTTCAGTCAGCGGATTGGTATACCCGTTGCGAGGCGATACTCGCCGATTTCCCGAATCTGCTCAACAAGGTGTTGTCCCCGGATCAGCAGGCATACTGGAGCAAGGATAGAGCGGGGCGGCGCAAGCGCTATGGTCCACTCACTCTCGCCATTGGCTGTGTTCATCCGGATCTCGATGCATGCCGCACCCATCATCAGCTGTCACTGCTTTTGGCTGAGGCCAAAGCCAGTGCCAAGCAGCAGTCGGGTAGCCATTTATTTGTGTCCCGGCGACGGAGTGTGGAGTGAGTTCCTCTGCGGCCTGAGGTACAGTAAGCTACTCTGCTAGTGATGATGACCCCGGGAGTCGCGGCTCAACGCGAGGAAACGCCATGTCCGCTTTGCATGACTACAGCAAGCTCAATGCTCTGATTGTCGATGATTTCGACAGTTTTCGCCTGACCATGACCAAAATGCTCCAGGATTTCGGGATCGACAAGGTGGATGTCGCCATTAACGGCAACGAGGCGCTCAAGTTCTGCCGTCATAAAACCTATGATCTGGTGCTGTGTGACTATAACCTGGGCAAAGGCAAGAATGGTCAGCAGGTGCTTGAAGAGCTGCGCTACCGCAAGCTGCTCGGCAGTGGCTCGTTATTCATCATGGTGTCGGCGGAGTCGAGCAAGAGTATTGTTATGGCGGCATACGACTTTGAGCCCGACGCCTATATGGCCAAACCGGTGACGCCCATGGCGCTGTATCAGCGCCTGCGGCGACTACTGGCGGAGCAGCCACTGATTGGTGGCATCAAGCGGGCGACTGAGGGCGGTCAGACCGATGTTGCCATCGCGCTATGCCAGAAGGAGATTCGCGGAGGAGGGCGCCACGCTGCACGCTGCCAGAAAATGCTGGCAGAGCTCTTCCTGTCCCAGGGGCAGACCGAGGAGGCCGAGGCGGTCTATCGTCAGGTTCTGGACAATCGTGTACTCGATTGGGCGCAGGTGGGGATGGCAGCCGTGAAGAAGGCGCAGGGTGATTTGGTGGGCGCGCAGCAATGGCTGGACGAAGTGATTCAAACCAATCCCCTGGCCATGCGGGCCTATGACCTGCTGTCCGAGATTTTTCGGGAGCAGGAGGACTGGGAGGGTTTGCAGCGTACCCTGGAGCAGGCGGTGAGTGTGTCTCCACTGGCCATTCAGCGCCAGCAACTGCTGGGCTCTGTGGCGATGCACAACAACGACCTCGAGGTGGCGGCTACAGCCCTGCGCCGGGCGGTGCGCCAGGGCGAGTTTTCCTGCTATGACAATGTTGAATTCCATCTGCAGTTTGGGCGGGCAGTCGCCGGTCTGGGGCGCACCGACAAGAACCTCGCAAAACCCTTCGCACGCGAAGCCAGCAAGGCTATCAACGCCCTCGAGCAGCGCTTTGGCAAGTCTCCGGAGCGTCACATGCAGGCGCATTTGATCGAATCACAATTGGCAGTGGTTCAGGGCGATAAGCAGCGTGCCAAACAGTTGCTCGGGGCGATGAAGGAAAGCTTCACAGAAGACGACACCCTGTTATACGGAAATACCGATGTCGCGCTGGAATACACCGGCGCCTGTCGGATGCTGGGTGACGAAAAAGAAGCGAGCCGTATGCTCAAGCATTTGCTGGAATTTCACCGTGAGAATGAATCCGAGCTGGAGAAAATCGATCGTCTTCTGGAAGAGCCGGTTAGCGCCAAGAATCGTCAGTTGGTGGCCTCGATTAACCGCCGGGGTATCGGTTACTACGAGGCAAAAAACTACACGGCGGCGCGGGAGTGTTTTGAAAGTGCCTTGCGAACCTTTCCCAATCATCAGGGTTTGCGTCTGAACCTTATTCAGACGCTGCTGGGTAAGCTCGAGAATCAGTCCCACGATGAGCGCGATTACGAGCGAGTACAGACGGCACTTGCGGAAGTCGAGGCGGCGGTGTCGCCTGCCCATGAGCAATTCCAGCGCTACCGGCAGCTGCACGAGCGGTTCCGGCGCTATCAACAGCAACATCAGCAAACCAACAAGGCGTGACAGGAGCGACTATGAGTCAAAGTGACAAACAGGCGGGCGTCCGCACCGGTGAAGATGAAGAGCTGGATTTCAGCTTTGTCCTGGCCTCCAGCGTCCACGATATGAAAAACTCGCTCGGCATGTTACTGCACACGCTTGGTGAGGTGATCGAGCAGTCGCCGCCGCAAGATGAGGCGCAGGCGCGTCAGTTTGCGGTGCTGCAGTATGAAACATCCCGTATCAACAGCGAGCTGGTACAACTGTTGGCACTTTACCGTATGCAGGAGCGGCGTATGCTGGTCGACGTCGATGAGCAGTATGTACGGGACGTTATTGAAGACCAGATCGCCCGCAACGATATGTTGTTCCAAACGCGCGGGATCAATGTCGAGCTCGATTGTGATGATGACCTGGCTTGGTATTTTGATGCTGAACTGATTGGCGGTGTCATCAATAATGTTCTGGTGAATGCGGCGCGCTACACGCGTGAAACGCTGAAGGTTTCGGCTCGAGTGGATGAGCACGGGCTGTTGATCAGCATTGCCGATGATGGCACCGGTTACCCGCAGGCCATGCTTGACGCCCCAGCGCAGGAGAATGCCGGAGTGTCCTTCAGTAGCGGCAATACCCATTTGGGTTTGTTGTTTGCCCAGCGAGTCGTGGAAGCCCATAAATCGAAGGGCGCGCGGGGTGCGCTTTTACTCGAAAATGGTGGTGAACTGGGGGGGGGTATTTTGAATTTGCGCTTGCCCTGAGGTTGGTGCGTGATGTGCGTCACAGTTTGGAAGATAGAGTTGAACTGGACGCCGAAAATATTGCATTATCGCGCTTTGCAACGAACGCCAAGGGAAGTTCATCATGCTGAAAATCCGCTCAAAAGATAATAAACACAGTGCGGTTTGGCTCGTCGAGCCGGGGGTTACGATCGGCCGTCTGGCGAGCAATGATTTAATCATCGATGATCGGCGGGTTGCCGAGCAACAACTGGAAGTTCGCGTCAGCGGTGATCGGCTGACATTGGTCAACCGGGAGCCTGACGTTGCGGTTGCCGTTAACGGTAAAGCCGTGATTGGCGAGCACGCGCTCGTGCTCGGCGATACCATCACCTTGCTCGATCGTGAGTTACAAGTCATCGATCCGAAACAGGAACACACCCGCGGCCGTGTTGGCGCCGTCAGCAGTTGGTCGCTCAAAGCCAACCACACGGCGTTGGCGCACCGGGTGTTCCCACTTGCCGCGACCACATTGGTGGGGCGTGCCCGGGAGTGTGATATTACCCTTGGGGCCGCTCACTTGTCGCGCCGTCACGCCGAGTTGCGGCTGATCAAAGGTCTGCTTTATGTCAAGGACCTGGATTCCTCCAATGGCACGTTTGTCAACGGTAAGCGGGTCACTGAGGCCCGGGTTCGGCGCGGCGACGAGTTGCGTTTTGATACCCTGTCCTTCGGTGTTTTGGGCCCCTCTGAAGAGCTGGATAAAACCACGGTACGGCCCAGGGGCCGGGATATGACGGGTAGCGGTGCCCGCACGACGCGCAACCGGACGGCACAGCGCGCACCCCGGGCACCTCAAGCCGAGCCTGAATCGGTGCGTGCGCCGTCCAGCGTGGCCGCGACGAGTGCGGCGCGTTCGGGCAGTCGACATTGGTGGGGGGCAGCGCTGGGGGTAAGCGCGCTAGTGGCAGCGATGCTGGTTTTTTTCGTGCTGCATGGCTAAAGTTTGAGCAAAAGCGGCCGATAAACGGAACAAGTGCCTGAAAAGGCGTAAATTCGTTCTCACGCGCCATTGAGCGCAGGGGGTATCGCGATGAAGCTTCCCAGCCTGCCCACGCAGCCAAACTTACCTGACAACGCCCGCCCGCAAGGTGGCCCAGCCGGCGTGGTGCAAAGCCGCAGTGTTACACAGGTAAATACCACCGAGGTCAGCTTTGATCGCGGCTCACAGAGTATGAGTGTTCAGCGTCAGGAGGCGCTGAGCGTGGTCGATCAGACCCTGGCCAAGGCCTATGAGCGTATTGCCGGACGCGGCATGAACGACGAGGCGATGGCGGCTTTCAAACAGTTTGAGCCGCTGACGGCCGAAAAGGTGGCCAACAATATTCTGGGCTTTATCGAGCGACGCCTGCAAATGGATGCTGCCGATGGCGCCACTCCAGAGCAGCTTGAAGCACGCCTGGAGGCGGGCCTCAAGGGGTTCGAACAAGGTTTTGCCGAGGCTGCTGCCAAGCTTGAAGCGCTCAGTATGCTCAACCCCGAGATTCAGGCAGATATCGACAATACGTACGAACGGGTGATTGAGGGTATTGAGGATCTGCGCCTGAAATTCCTCCAGGACTTCCTCGCGCAAGACGACGAGGCTTGATTCTGAGCTCCGGTGGCGCTAGGGTTTAGACCCCGCGTTACCGGTATTCACCACCATGTCTCAGACCTATACCCTCTACACCACTCAAGCCTGTCACTTGTGCGAGTCCGCCAAGGTGCTTCTTTGGCCCGCGCTTGATGCCCGTGGCTGGCAGTTGCGGGAAGTGGATATTGCCGAGGGCGAGGACAGCGATCAGCTGATTGAGACCTACGGTGTGCGTATTCCTGTCGTCGCGGCCCCCTCTGGTATCGAATTGGGGTGGCCCTTCGATGCGTTGCAATTGGCCGAGTGGCTCGACGCCCAGGCGTAAATCAGGTGCGGGCCGAAAAGTCCGACATCACATCGCCGACCCAGTGCAATGATTCCAGGTAAACCTGGGTCAAAAGCTCTGGCGTTATCCGGCGTTTGCGCAAAAATGCCCAATCAATATCATCCCAGTTGGCCTGCTCATAGCGCAGCACCAGCGATAACACCTCACCCTCTTCACCCTCGTGTGCGAGCAGCGCCTGACTCAGTCCTTCGCTCAGTGACAGACTGGCCACCAACTCCTCGAGCGGCATGTCCATAAACGCATCCAGCGTTGACAGCAGGCCCACGGTAAAAAAGTTGTCTTGGCGCGGTCTGCCGCTGCTGGTGGTGGCGATCACCTCACACATGCGCGCGCGGGTCAGTGCGGCGATATACAGCTCATTGGGCTTGTTCCCGAGCTTGGACATGGCGAGCAGATTGACCCAGTTCTTGATGATGTCCAGCCCCAACAGGGTAATGGCCTGGCGCAGCGATTCGATCTTGCGGGGCAGGGCAAAGGCGGCGGAATTGACCAGACGCAAAAGCTTGTAGCTCAGGATGGGATCGCGGGCAATACAGCGTTCAGCCTCGCCAATGTCAACTTCCGGGTTGTGCAGGGTGGTGAGCAGCTCGATCACTGCCTGCTTACTTTCGGTGAGTCGTCGGCCCTTGATGATTTTGGGCTTAGCCAGGAAGAAGCCCTGGAAAAGATCAAACCCCGCGTCCAGGCAGTACGCCAATTGCTCGTGGTCCTCAACTTTCTCCGCAAGCAGCTTGAGCGGGTAGGGGCGCAAACGCTCAATATGCTCTTCAAGCTGAGGTCGGCTCAGAGCCAGAACGTCGAGTTTGACGACGTCGGCCAATTCGAGCAGCGGCTGGGTTTCCGGCGAGAGGACGAAGTCATCCAGCGCAATGGTATAGCCTTGCCTGCGAAGCTGTGCGAGGGCATCAAGCATGGCTTGATCGACGACCTGGTTTTCCAGAACTTCAATGACCAGGCGATCCTTGTTGATCAGTGGCGGTGCAAGCAATAGCGAACGGGTAAAGTTGACGTAGGCCTTGCGCGTGCCGATCAGATCGTTGAACGAGAGCTCGGTGAAGGCATTCAGAATAACCTGCGAGCTGGCCATATCGCCGTCGCGCTGGGCATCGGCTTGGCGCTGAGTGCCGGTGGCGCGCCACAGCAATTCGTAGGCCACAACTTCCATGGAACGGTTAAAAATCGGTTGGCGCGCCAGCAGCGGCAATTGTTCGTTCATAGCATCCTGTAAGCCTGAAATTCCTGCTCGCCCTTACGCGGCGTTGACCTTAAAGCGGGTTGCTGGCTTCCTTGAGTGTCACCAGTGGCAGGCTTTCGCCCATGCGATAGCCATAAATTACTGAAAATGTTAGCACGTTTTGAACATAACCGCGGGTTTCCTGAAAGGGAATGGTTTCTATCCATACGTCGTAGGGCAGGGGTTGGCTGCTCTCACGCAGCCAGCGGCGCACACGGGTGGGGCCGGCGTTATAGGCCGCGGCGGCCAGGATACGGTTGCCATCGAACTCTTCCAGCAACTGGTTCAGGTAGCGGCTGCCGAGCTGGATATTGCGATCCGGACTGAGCAGGTCGTGCTGATTGTGATAGGGAATGCCCGCCCGGCGTGCGGTATAGCGCGCGGTTGAGGGCATCAGCTGCATGAGGCCCAGAGCGCCAGCCGGGGACCGGGCATCAGGCATAAAGGCGCTCTCCTGCCGGGCAATGGCGTACAGGAAGTACGGGTTGATTGCCGTATCGGCGGCGGCCTGAGTGACCTGTTCCTGATAGGCGAGCGGGAAGCGCAGTTGTAAATCGTCCCAGCTGCGGGCCTGGATCATGGCGTGAATACTCTTGCGGTGCCAGCCCCACTGTTCCGCCAGGCGGCCGGCGGCCAGAATGGCTTGGGTATTCATTTGTCCCAGGGCGTGAAACCACTCGCGATTGGCATCGGTGATCTCGCCGACGATGTACAGTTCGCGCGCGCGCCGGATCGCCGGGTGTAGCTCGAGGCTGCGTACCACCCCCGGGTGGGCCTGTACCGGACGGTCGATCAAACGATACTCGATCCCCAGGATATCGGCGGCCATAAAGCCGTAAAAGCTGCGGGTATTGGCCAGCTCGGCGTAAATCGAGCGCGCTGAGGCGGCGCCCTCGGTCAGGCTGTGATCGAGGTTCTCATGGGCGCGCGCCTGCCAGTAGCGCCAGCGGTGTGACGCTTGCGCCTCTTCCGGCAACTGGGCAATCAGGCGCGTGACCGCGCTCCAGTCCTGTTGACGGAGCTGATCGCGAAGCAGGCGCTCGATCAGTGTCTCGCTGTTCAGTTGTGGCACTTCGGCGAGCAGAGACTCGACCGCGTCCTGTTCGCCCTGGCGCAGCAATCGGGCGGCGATTTCCTGCTGGAGGGCAAGTCGGCGCTGATCATCGAACAATTGCTGCGCATCATAGCGGCGCCAGAGGGTCAGGGCTGTCTTGGCGTCGCGCACGGCCAAGCGGTGCAGACCGTGCAGGATGATGTCCTGCATCTGCGGCGTTTGTGCGGCAAAACGCACTTGTTGGCGCAGCAGCTCAGGCTGGCGATCGACGTCGCGCAGCAGTGCCGCTTGCGCCTGCCAGGACTCAGGCATCAGGCGGTTGATATAACCGGCGAGGCTGCCGTTGCGTGCTTCCAGCGCCAGGCGGTGGCGCTCCCAGGCCAACTCAGGAGTGAACTGATCGCTCTCAAGCCACAGGCTGAACAGGCCATCACAGGCATCGGGTTGGGAGTGGCCCACGAGCCAGAGAGGTGCGGCTTGCGCCAGGGCCTGGCCGTCGCCTTCGCGGTGGCGGGCTTCCAGGTGGTAGCAGTTCAGATCGGTATTGCTGATGCTGTCATTCCAGAAATACAGATAATCCGCCCATTGCTGTTTTTCTCCCAGCGTGCGCAACCACTGTTGATGCAGGCGTTCGGCGAGCAGACTGTTGGGGTAGGCTTCGAGAAAAGCACTGATATCGTTTTTGGGCAGTCGCCCCAAGCGGCGCGTCAGCTCGGTGTATTCGAGGTAGGGGCGCAAGGGGTAATCGCCCAGTTGGTCGAGGTGCTCCCGGTAGCGTTGCAGCTGCCGACGCTCGAGGGCGATTCGGGCTTCGTTGTAGTGGTTCCGTTGTTGCGCGCGAAGCTCGGCCTCTGCGTCAGTAGGCTGGGTCGCAGGGGGTTGTGCGTAACTCTTGTGAGGCACTGCCGCCAGGGCGGTGGCCAGCAGGGTTGAAAACAGCAACGCGGACAGGGCGCGCATAACACTCCTCGCTTTTATTTAAAGCCTTTTAGGACAGCGACAGCTCTCGCGGGTGACTGGGAGACACCTTGCAAACAGGGTATGATGCCGGCGCGCACGCACAACCGACATCTGTATAGAGCATATCAGGCCACCGAAAGCCACGCCAGCTTTTTACACACATTAACCAATTTGTTACTAAAGTACCCTATGTCACTGATTAAACTGGAAAAAGCACATCTGAGCTACGGCTTGCAAGTACTCCTGGACGGGGTCGAGCTCAACGTCGAAAAAGGCCAACGTTTATGCCTGATCGGGCGCAACGGTGCAGGTAAGTCCACCTTGCTCAAGGTACTGGCCGGCGACGTTGAACTGGACCAGGGCAGCCGAACGGTCGATCCCGGGGTCCGCATCGCGCGCCTGGAGCAGGATTTGCCTGATGCGGACGAGCGCAGTGTCTACGATGTCGTTGCCGGCGGTCTGGAGGGTGTAGGCGAGCTGATTGCCGCCTACCACCATCTGATTGCCAATGCCGAGGACAGCGATATGACGGAGATGGCGCGCTTGCAACAACGCATTGAGGCTGTGGATGGGTGGCAGTTGCAACAGCGGGTAGAGAGCGTCCTGTCGCGCCTGCAGTTGCCGGCCGATGCGCTTATGGGCTCTCTTTCCGGCGGTTGGCGCCGGCGCGTGGCACTGGCTCGGGCGCTGGTGGTGGAGCCCGACGTGTTGCTGCTGGATGAGCCGACCAACCATCTGGACATTGCCGCGATCGAATGGCTGGAAAAGCAGCTGCTGAACTTTAATGGGGCGTTGATTTTCATTACCCACGACCGGGCATTACTGCAATCTCTGGCGACCCACATTGCCGAGCTTGACCGAGGCCATCTGCGCACCTGGCGCGGAGACTACCGCAGCTACCTGGACTACCGCGAGCGGGCTCTGGAGGAAGAGGCTCGCCACAATGCGCTCTTTGATAAGAAACTGGCGCAAGAAGAGGTCTGGATTCGCCAGGGCATTAAGGCCAGGCGCACCCGCAATGAAGGCCGGGTGCGCGCGCTCAAAGCCATGCGCAATACCCGCGCCGAACGTCGAGAGCAGCAGGGCAATGCAAACTTTGCCGTGGCCAGTGGCGAGCTGTCGGGTAAGCTGGTTGCAGAGCTTGAAGACGTGAGCTATCGCTGGGGCACAAAGCCGGTTGTGAGCGGTTTTAGTGGTGTGGTTGTGCGCGGTGACCGTATCGGCCTGGTGGGTGCCAACGGGGCGGGCAAGAGTACACTGCTAAAACTGATTTTGGGCGAACTGGAGCCTCAAACCGGGCACGTGCGTCGGGGGACCAACCTGTCGGTGGCCTATTTTGATCAACTGCGCGACCAACTCGATCTCGATAAAAACGCGGTCGACAATATTGCCGAAGGGCGAGAGTTTATTGAGCTCAATGGCAAGTCCCGACATGTCATCTCTTACCTGAGCGACTTCCTGTTTACCGGTGAGCGTGCACGCACGCCGTTGCGTGTACTGTCCGGGGGGGAGCGCAACCGGGTGCTGTTGGCAAAACTCTTCAGCAAGCCCGCTAACTTGCTGGTGATGGATGAGCCCACCAACGACCTGGATGTGGAAACGTTGGAGCTGCTTGAAGATATTCTGACCGAATACGACGGTACTGTGCTGTTGGTGAGTCACGATCGTGCCTTTCTCGACAACATCGTTACCAGCACGATCGCCTTCGAGGGCCGGGGGCAAGTGCGTGAATACGTTGGGGGTTACGAGGACTGGATTCGCCAAGGCGGGCGCTGGACCGATGATAGCGAGCCGGAACCGACGGCGCCAGCAGGCGCTCAGAATCAGGCGAAAGCGGCCCCGGTAAAACCGAAAGGCAAGAAACTCAGTTACAAGCTGCAGCGCGAATTCGATCAGTTACCGGCGCAAATCGAAGCGCTTGAGCAGCGTCTGGAAGCGCTCCAGAGCGAAGCAGGCGCCCCGGACTTTTATCAGCGTGCCGCAGCCGATGTGGAGCGCCACATGAGTACCCTGGCAGAAGTTGAAGCAGCGCTCGAGCAATGCTTTGAGCGCTGGGCGGAATTGGAAGATATGCAGCAGGACGGTTGAAAATGAAGTCGTAGACTCAGGTTTCGCGGGTGTCCGGTTCGTTCACTCGCACGGCCAGAACATCACAGCCCGCACCGTGCAGAACGGAGTTGGACGTTGAGCCGAGCAACAGGGCAAACCCCTTGCGTCCGTGACTGCCAACGACAATCAAGTCGGCACCGATCTGGCCTGCCAGATGGTGCAGTTCCGTGGCTGGCTGCCCTACGAGCACGTGTTCAGCCTCGATGCGGTAGTCAATTTTGTGGCTCAGGCGCTGCAATTCCTGTTCGGCTTTCAGTTGCAGCTGCTCTTGAACTTCAGAGAGGTCCACGGGCATGTCGCCGCCGTAGGCAAACGTCAGTGGCTCGATCACGTGGGCCAGGCTCAGTTTGGCATTGCAGGCGGTAGCCAGTGCGGTTGCGCGCTCTAGTACCTGGGGCGATTCCTCGGACAGATCAAGGCCTACAATCAGGTGTTTATAGGTCATAGTGTGCTCCCTGTAAAGTGTGCAAATGCAACGGTCGTAACCATTGGAGTCAGTCGATGGATGTTTGGATTATAGTCCTGTTTGGACTGGTTTTGGCAGCGTTGGTAGGACCGATTTTGTCAGTCAAACCGAATAAAGGCCAGCGGCGCCAGGAGTTGATGCGTCTGCAGGCCGCCGAGCGGGGGTTGAATGTGTCCCTGGTGACCTTGCCTCGCCTGCCCACTGACACCGAGGCACCCAGGCCAATCGCGGCCTATTGTCAGCGCGCCGGCCGCATACAACCGGCGACTTACTGGCAGCTTACCCGCGCCGCCTACGAACATGAGAGCCATTTTCTCGGGTGCTGGTGTTGGCATAAAGAGGGGCGGGCGACCACGGCCGAGGCCGAGGTGCTGGCCCGCTGCCTACCGCACTTACCCGCCGGTGTCCGCGCCGTCAGTGCCGGCACTCGGGGTTGGTGTGTGTATTGGGATGAGCGCGGGGGCGAGCCGGTGCTGGAGCAGGTTCAAGCCCTGGTTCAGGCGCTGGCGACTACTGTTACGGGGACTCGGCCAGAGCCGGGTCCTCGGGCTCAGCCTCGACACCGGTAGCCGAGCTCGACGGTTGCGGGTCGTCCTGGGGCAACAAATCCTCACTGATCGTGGTTCGGCGACCTGACATCAATTCTCCCAGCTCGCGAATCAGCCGCATTCGTTCCGGGTTGGGGTGGGGTGAGCCTATCAGCATTCCCTGGGCCTTTTTAAAGAAAGCGTGTGCAGACATGGAGTCATTGCGGCGAACCGCCTTGTTGCCCTGATTGACAAAAGAGGCAACACTCACCATCAGGCTTGCCCAAGTCAATTCACGCAAGAAGGTTTCCTGTTGCTCGAGATCCAGTTCGTCGCGGGATTGGCGCCGGCGTATTACCGTGGCCGCCTTGTTCAGGTAGTGTTGGGCTTGGGCGATCTTGGCGTCACTGTTGCGAGCGTAACCCACGCGGGGCTTGCGGCGTCCGTCCGCCAAACGCTGCGCGCGCTCCTCCGCCTTCTCGATACTGGTTTGGATCGGTGAGGTGTTGCCGGGTTCCTGGTTCAGCATCGTATTCAGCAGACGCAGAATTTCCTGGTTGACGTGCCAGGCGACCTGACGCTCAGGCAGGATGTTTTCCAGGCACTCAAGGGTTTCTTCGAGATCCTCGACCTCATAGCGCAAACGGGTCAGCCGTGCACGTATAGCGCGGACCCGGGCGTGGCGCTGATCCACGTAGTTAACCAGCGCCAGGGCACCAATGATGGTGACGAAAAGAATGGCGAGTAGAAGCATAGGCGCTGCTTATTGTCAGGTTAGGCGCCAGGGCGCCGCTAGGCCGGGGTATCACCCGATTTATACAATAAATCGGCCTGCGCTGTCCAAACTTTACCGGAATTGCCTTTTTTACTGCAAAAACAGGCGCTTATGTTCTATGATGACGCGCCGGTAGCACGTCCCGCTTGACAGGGCCAACGCCCAGACTGCAACCTTGCGGCTCGCGAACGCCGCATACGGAGCCCTTGACCGAAAGGGATTCAGGCCTTATACATGAATAAACGTGTACCCGCAGAGAAGGTCGCAGGTACGCTTTAATGCCGCAGACAGGCACCTTTTACGAGAGCTGACCGACGAGCAGGTCAGCGCGAAATCACCGGGATCAGCAGATTACACTATGGGAAAATCCTTAGTTATTGTGGAGTCGCCAGCAAAGGCCAAGACCATCAACAAATACCTGGGCAATGACTTTATCGTCAAGTCCAGTATTGGCCATATTCGCGATTTGCCCACCAGCGGTGGTGCCAAAACCACCGACCCGAAAGAGCGTGCGCGCCAGGCCGCTAAAACCCGGAAGATGTCACCGGACGAGAAAGCCAAGTACAAGGCCGAGAAAAGCCGCAACCAGCTGATCAACCGGATGGGTATCGATCCGGATAATGGTTGGGATGCCCATTACGAAATATTGCCGGGCAAGGAAAAGGTTGTCGACGAGTTGCGCAAACTCGCGGAAAAGGCCGACCAGATTTTCCTGGCGACGGATTTGGACCGCGAGGGGGAGGCCATTGCCTGGCACCTGCGCGAAGCCATTGGTGGAGACGACGAGCGCTACCGTCGGGTGGTGTTTAACGAGATCACCAAAACGGCCATTCAAAACGCCTTCAAAAGCCCGGGCCGTATTGATCAGGATCGCGTCAATGCTCAGCAGGCTCGCCGTTTTCTGGACCGGGTTGTTGGCTATATGGTCTCTCCCCTGCTGTGGGAGAAAGTCGCGCGTGGTCTGTCGGCCGGACGGGTGCAGTCGGTCGCGGTACGGCTGGTGGTCGAGCGAGAGCGCGAGATTCGCGCCTTTATCCCCGAAGAGTACTGGACAGTCGGTGCCGACCTGCAAGCGGAGACCAAAGACAAGATTCGTTTTGAGGTCAAAAAGCAGAGTGGTGAGGCCTTCAAGCCGGTCAACGAGAGTCAGGCCATGGCGGCTGTGCGTGCGCTTGAGCAGGCCAGCTACCGGATCAGCAATCGCGAAGACAAGCCCACCAGCTCCAAAGCGCCAGCACCTTTTATTACCTCGACACTGCAGCAGGCGGCGAGTACCCGGCTGGGATTCGGAGTGAAGAAAACCATGATGATGGCCCAGCGCTTGTACGAGGCGGGTTACATCACCTATATGCGTACCGACTCCACCAACCTGAGCCAGGATGCCGTGGCCGGTTGTCGGGACTATATTCAGAGCACCTTTGGCGATAAATACCTGCCCAAAAACCCGAACAGCTATTCCAGCAAAGCGGGCGCACAGGAAGCGCACGAAGCGATTCGGCCTTCCAGCGTTGACGTTCTGCCAACCCAGCTCAAAGGTATGGAGCGCGATGCCGAGCGGCTGTATACGCTGATATGGCAGCAGTTTGTGGCGTGCCAGATGAGCCCGGCAGAATTTACCAGCACCTCGGTTGTGGTTGAGGCGGGCGATTTCGAGTTGCGCGCACGCGGGCGCGTCATCCGCTTCGACGGCTTTATGAAGGTCTTGCCGCCGCAAAGTAAAAAAGACGATGACGTGGTGCTGCCTGATATCAAAGTAGGCCAGACGCTGGATCTATTGGCCATTGATCCGGCACAGCACTTCACCAAACCGCCGGCACGCTTCAGCGAAGCGAGTCTGGTAAAAGAATTGGAAAATCGCGGTATTGGGCGTCCGTCCACCTACGCCTCGATTATTTCGACCATTCAGGATCGTGGCTACGTGCGCCTGGAGAATCGGCGCTTCTACGCCGAAAAGATGGGCGATATTGTTACCGGGCGTCTGGTTGAGAGTTTTGATGACTTAATGGACTACAGCTTTACCGCCACCATGGAAGAGTCCCTTGATGATGTGGCTGAAGGCGATAAAAACTGGCGCACACTGCTCGATGAGTTTTACGCCGGGTTTCGTCGTAAGCTCGAACAGGCCCAGGGGCAAGACAGCGGCATGCGCGCCAATACTCCGGTTGATACCGATATTGAGTGTGACAAGTGCGGGCGTCATATGCAGATCCGCACGGGCAGCACTGGGGTATTTTTGGGGTGTTCCGGCTATGCGCTACCGCCCAAGGAACGCTGTAAAAACACCATGAATCTGGTGTCGGGCGACGAAGCGGTCGATGCCGACGCCGATGACGAAGCCGAATCCAAGCAGTTGCGGACCAAGCGCCGCTGTAAACTGTGCAATGCCGCAATGGACAGTTATCTGTTGGATGAGTCGCGGAAAGTGCATATCTGTGGCAATAACCCAGACTGTCCTGGTTACGAAGTTGAGCGCGGTCAGTTCAAAATCAAAGGTTATGAAGGGCCGACCCTCGAGTGCGACAAGTGCGGTAGTGAAATGCAGCTGAAAACTGGCCGTTTCGGCAAGTATTTTGATTGCACCAACAGCGAGTGTAAGAATACCCGCAAGTTGCTGAAAAGCGGTGAGCCAGCGCCACCCAAAATGGACCCGGTAGCCATGCCGGAATTGACCTGTGACAAGGTCGATGACCACTATGTGTTGCGCGATGGAGCCTCTGGGCTGTTCCTGGCGGCGAGCCAGTTCCCGAAAAAACGTGAAACGCGCGCACCGTTGGTCGCTGAGCTGCTGCCACACAAAGACGCGATTGATCCCAAGTACACCTACCTGTTTAAGGCTCCGACCAAGGACGACGAAGGACGGCCGACAGTAATTCGTTTCAGCCGCAAGAACAAGGAGCAGTACGTGCAGTCCGAAGTCGAGGGCAAGGCGACGGGCTGGAAAGCGTTTTACCGCAACGGCAAGTGGGTGGAGCAGGGCACCACCAAGAAGGATTAATCATGGCGGTCAAGTATCTACAGGCGGTCAACCAGAAGTTGGCCTTCGCCCGAGCTGTGCTCAAAATGCTTGAGGCTCAATCCGAGCCTGTTAACGCCAGCGAGCGCTTGCGTTGTCAGGCGTTGGAGGGTGCCGTTCTGTTCCACGCCATGTGTGGCTATCGGCACTATCTGCGCGAGCTGGCTGAGAACTACGGTGTGCGCGACCCCGAGCCGATTGCGACAGAGAACGACCTGCAGGCCGCCCTCAGCGCGATTGGCAAGATGCCCAATGAGGCGAGCGAACTCTCCCTGATGCGCTCCGAGCCTAACAGTTGGGTAAGCCGGATGCGTATCGCTTATGACGACTGCTGGCGGTTACCGGCCGAGGTGTCAGCGACCGAGCCTGTGCAGGGAGAAGATATTGCGCCGGGGCTGATTCAGGTCGCGCATATCGAAGAACCAGCCCCGGCTGTGAATGCAGAGCAGCTCAAGCGGTGGTTGGAAGCCTTTCAGGCGATGGTCGAGCGTCACCGAGAGACCAGCGCCGAATACTAGTTCGGCCCTGGCTCGCATTTAATCTCGAATACAAAAATGGTAGAATGGGACTTTGACGGCCTTATTGCCGGTTTATTATGGAGTCACCATGTCATCAACCCTGTACGAGATTATCGAGCTGCCCAACGGCGATATCGTGCTGCAGCGGGCGAACGATGAGGGCGAGCCTCTGGTGAGTATCCGGTTTTCAGCCGATTCCCTGTCATTTATGCGCGAAGGCAAGTTCGATGTCGCCAAGGCGATGATTGAGGCGGGAATGGAAGCAGCTGGTGAGCTGGCCGATGGCGCTGTAGACGACCCTTGGGATACCAGCCTGGCCGACCTGCACGAAGACAAACCCACCGTACACTGACCTCTGCGTAGATTTTAGCGCCAATGATCCGGCCGGGTCTGGAGCACAATGGCCTGTGCTTCGCCCGTCTGCGCAGCCCCTTCCAGGGCTTGTAAATCCCGTTCGCTCAACTGTTCCGGCGCCACTACCACTGTGTGGCTGGTGCCACTGGCAAGGGCTTCCCAGGCAATCCAGCGGCAGGCATCGCTGCGACGCGGGTGAATCAGACGCACGCATCGACTGTTCACGCCAAAGCGTTCGAGTAATCCACGGTCAATGCCCTTGGGAGCGATCCAGGTAAGCCAGCGCGAATCATCTTGCCAGCTCAGGTGTGCAATCATGGGCAGGAGCAGTGCCAAATTGGTTTGCTGGTCGCTGCCCAGCACCAGCTGGGTCAAGCCTGACGGCCGCGTTGCTGGCGGCGCCTGAAGTCGGATAGTGTTATTCACGGCGGATGACCCCCACGCTTAAACCTTCAATAGTAAATTCCTGATCGCGCAGATCCACTTCGATAACATCAAAGTCGGGGTTCTCCGGCCAGAGTTCGACTTGTGAGCGATTACCGTGACGCTTAAAGCGTTTTACTGTCACTTCATCGCCAATGCGGGCCACCACGATCTGGCCATTGCGAGCCTGATTGGTGCTGTGCACGGCCAGCAGATCGCCATCCAGAATTCCCACGTCGCGCATACTCATCCCCTGTACCCGCAACAGATAGTCGGCCGAGGGTGAAAAAAAGCTGTGAGGGATATCGCAGTAGTCGTCGATGTGTTCCTGGGCGAGTATCGGGTGACCGGCGGCGACGCGGCCCACAACAGGCAAACCATTGTTCTCGGTCTCCGGGATACGAATGCCCCGCGAGGCACCGGGAATGACTTCGATGGCGCCTTTGCGGGCCAGGGCCTTGATGTGTTCTTCAGCCGCATTGGCGGATTTGTAGCCGAGCATGCGCGCGATCTCCGCGCGCGTGGGCGGATAGCCGGTCTCTTCGGCGTAGCTCTTGATCAGCTGAAGCACCTGTTCCTGGCGCGGTGTAAGGTTCTGCATGGGCCGACTCCTGGTCTGTGTTTTTATACAGCTATTGTGATTATATACAGTATGTCGGCGTTTGCAAGCCCCCGGCAGCGTGCTTAGAAATCGTCAAAGCCGCCGAACAGATCCGGTTCGATGGTCGTCAATGGATTGTCGCTAACGGGCAGGTAGGGAGCGTCGTCACTCCAGCGGTCTTCCTGGCTGAGCTCGTAGCCCGCGTCGGAGTCTTCCGGCGGTGCCGCTGGGCTGAGCGTCAGCTGAGGCCAGCTTTCCACATCGAACTCATCGATGGCACCGTCGAGGTATTGCACCTCAATAGCGCCCAAGTCATCGTCGATGGCCACGACCTCAAACAGTTGTTGCTGTTCGTTGTCGCGGTACCAAGCGCCGATTTCCGGGTATCTGAAGCCCATAGTGCCCTCCTCGAAAACGCAGTTCACGGTGGATTTACCTTACCATGTTCGCTGCGGTTAGCGTGATTCGGGCGGCGCCAGGTCATCGCGGGACGCCTTTTTAAACACTGTCAGTAACCTGTTGTTTTGCCGATGCTTTTCGGCGAGCGCAGAGACGCCTTTCGGTTTTGATCGTGTTTGCATCTATTGCCATCAGTGCTCATAAAATAATCGTCTAACAGTAGGGAATTTTTGCGATTTTTTGGGGTGTTTTTGTCAATTACGATTGTTTTATAAATGAACCAAAATTCTGACACTTTTTTTTGTCAGTTTTTTGACCCAGTTACGGTTTCAGGGTGGACAATGACAATTTAATGGCTTAAAAAGAGTTTCTCGGAACCCTTGGGTAGGCGTCTAGTCTGGAGGGCAGCGCGTGCCCGAGTCGAGCGAGGGATCTTTTTTGGGAAGAACAATAATGGGGTTACATTATGTCAGATCGAGAATCGGGCACCGTTAAGTGGTTTAACAATGCTCGGGGCTACGGCTTTATTACGCGCGAACAAGGCAGTGAGGATGTATTTGTGCACTACCGAAATATTCGCGGCGAAGGTTATCGCTCGCTGTCGGAAGGGCAGAGTGTAGAGTATGCTTTGCAGAAAGGAGACAAAGGCCTGCAGGCCGATGATGTGGTACCTCTCGGCTAATAAAAAAAACCGGCTTCGGCCGGTTTTTTTTGCTTCACAGATTTTGATCGGACGAGTGGGGGGGATCAGTCGGGCAAGCTGTAAGGTGTGATTTTTACTACCAGGCCCATAAAAGGATGATCAATATAGTGCAACTCGCCGCTGCGCATGCGGCGACTCTGGTTGAGTGTGGCGATGCGCCGGGGCAGGTAGGCATCGCCCAGGCTGTGACTGAAGTCACCCAGGTAAGCGCTGCTGAAATCCACCTCCCAGGGGTCGCTTTCAAGCGGTGCCTGCGCTGCGTCGATCGAGTCGCTGGGTGCGAGTGCGGGGCTCAGGGGTAATGCCGGCCAGCCGGCCGGATCCTGACCATAGTTGACTTCAAACTGTGTCAACCAAAGCCGGGTCTGCAAATGCAAAAAACGGCTGACATGCAGACGGATGCTGCCCTCGAGTTCGTGATGCTCTCCAAATTGCTCCCCGGCACTGATCAGAATGGCGCGCGCGCGACTCTCGTCTTCTACCGGCTGGCGCCAGGCTTCGTGAAACAACAGCTGGTAATCCGGACTGCGCTGAA
The DNA here is from genome assembly GCF_003259155.1 of Marinimicrobium alkaliphilum. Taxonomy (GTDB): domain Bacteria; phylum Pseudomonadota; class Gammaproteobacteria; order Pseudomonadales; family Cellvibrionaceae; genus Marinimicrobium_A; species Marinimicrobium_A alkaliphilum. Next base: position 279,901 of record NZ_QGMQ01000004.1, on the reverse strand, counting down.
AAGCGTTGGCGAAGCGGCCCAGTTCGCGCTCACCGGAGGGCAGGGTATAGAAAGGGTCGCGTCGCAGGTCGGGCTCACGCATCATCGTGGGCACCAGCGGGTCGGCCATAGGGCCGTCGCGGACCGGCGTTTCCCGAATAGTTTGTTGCGGATCGAGCAGTTGCTGCCAGCGCGCCGGATACTGCAGGCGGATATCCTTGGGCCAGTGTTCCTCGCTGCCGGTGGCAGCCGGGCGCGAGAAAGCGATCACCTCAACCTGAAACCAGCGCTCTTCCTCCGCCTGAACGGACGGGGCTGTCACAGCCAGTAGCGTCAGTCCGGCCAGAAGACCAATCAACGGGAGACGGGGCTTGCGAAGTAAAGCTTGCATCAATGATTTTCCTTGGGAGTCAGTCGCGCCAACAGGCGAGTCACAGCGTCAATACGCTGGTCGTTGGCGTCCATCGCCTGAGTGAATCTTAACTGGTTGGCGCCTTCCAGGCGATAGCCTTGGGGCTCAGCCTGCACCAATTGCACAATTGTGAAAGGATCGACCTGTGTTTCGGCAGAAAATTCAATCCGCCCGCCGCCCGGGCCCGCCTCAAGCTTGGCGATACCGAGATTTTGCGCCAAAAGTTTGAGTTGAGTCACACGAAAGAGGTTTTTTACCGGTTCCGGCAGCAGTCCAAAGCGGTCAATCATTTCGACTTGCAGCTCTTTGAGCGCTTCATCATTAGCAGCGTTGGCCAGGCGTTTGTACATCACCAGGCGGCTGTGGACATCGGGCAGGTAATCATCGGGAATCAGTGCCGGGATGCGCAGGTTGACCTCTATGCCGCTGTCCAGCGGTTGCTCAATGTTGGGTTCCTTGCCGGCCCGGATGGCCTTGATGGCTCGGTCGAGCATATCCATATAGAGGGAAAATCCCACCGTCTGGATCTGTCCGCTCTGCTCGTCGCCGAGGAGTTCGCCGGTGCCGCGAATTTCCATATCGTAAGTGGCCAGTGTAAAACCGGCACCCAAATCCTCGGCACTGGCAATGGCTTCCAGGCGCTTGACGGCGTCGCCGGTCATGGCGCGCGGCTCCGGCGTGAGCAGGTAGGCGTAGGCCTGGTGGTGAGAGCGGCCCACGCGCCCGCGCAGCTGGTGGAGTTGGGCCAACCCGAATTTATCGGCCCGATGGATGATAATGGTGTTGGCGCTCGGAATATCGATACCCGTTTCGATGATGGTGGTACACACCAGCAGGTTAAAGCGCTTGTGATAGAAATCGCTCATCACCTGTTCCAGTTCGCGCTCACGCATCTGCCCGTGCCCGATGCCGACCCGCGCTTCGGGGACCAACGCCTGCAATTCGCGTGCGATGCGTTCGATCGATTTGACCTCGTTGTGCAAATAGTACACTTGGCCGCCTCGCAGAATTTCCCGCAGAATGGCCTCTTTCAGAGTGGCGGCGTCGTGTTGGCGCACAAAGGTTTTTACCGACAACCGGCGCGCCGGCGGGGTTGCGATAATCGACAGGTCGCGAATGCCGGACATGGACATGTTCAGCGTCCGGGGAATCGGTGTCGCCGTCAATGTCAGAATATCCACCTCGGCGCGCAGGGCTTTCAGGCGCTCTTTCTGGCGTACGCCAAAGCGGTGCTCCTCATCGATAATGACCAATCCCAGATTCTTGTAATCGATATCGCTCTGGAGCAACTTGTGGGTGCCGATGATGATATCGACTTTGCCGTCCGCGAGGCGTTCCTGAACTTTGGTGACTTCCTTGCCGGTCCGGAAGCGCGAGAGCACGTCGATGGTAATGGGCCAATCCGCAAAACGGTCTTTAAAGGATTCATGGTGTTGTTGGGCGAGCAGGGTGGTGGGTGCCAGCACGGCGACCTGTTTGCCGCTGTGGGCGGCGATAAAGGCGGCGCGCATGGCGACCTCGGTTTTGCCGAAACCGACGTCGCCACACACCAGGCGGTCCATGGGCTGGGCAGAGAGCATGTCTTTGACCACGGCTTCAATCGCCTGTTGTTGGTCTGGCGTTTCCTCAAAGGGAAAGCTGGCGGAGAAACTCTCATAGGCGAGTTTAGGGTCTTCAAAGGCGAAGCCTTTACGCGCCGCGCGTCGGGCGTAGATATCCAGCAGTTCGGCGGCGGTGTCGCGCACCTGTTCTGCGGCTTTGCGTTTGGCCTTCTGCCACTGCTCGCTGCCCAACCGGTGCATGGGTGCGAATTCTTCATCGGCGCCGCTGTAGCGGCTGATCAGGTGCAGGTTGGTGACCGGGACATAGAGCTTGGCCTCGTCGGCGTATTCCAGCGTCAGGAACTCTTCGGTTTGATCGCCCACACTCAGGGTTTCCAGGCCCCGGTAGCGGCCCACGCCGTGGTCGATATGCACCACCGGTGCACCCAGCTTCAGCTCGGTCAAATTTTTGACCACTTGCTCGCTGGTGTCCTGGGCAGTCCGGCGCCGGCGCTGCTGCTGAACCCGTTCGCCGAAGAGCTGGGATTCAGAGATGACCGCCAGTGCCGGGTCGCGAGCAAGCAGTCCTTGCTCGAGCGGGGCGATGGTAATGGCGATGGGCGTCTGGCCGCGCTCAAACGCGGGCCAATCGGCTACTTCTTGCGGGTTGATCCGAATGCGCCCGAGCAGCTCCAGCAACGTCTCGCGGCGCCCGGCGGAGTCGGCGCAGAACAGGACCCGGCCGTCGTGGCTCATCAGAAAGCTTTCCAGTGCGGTGAGCGGGTGCTCGGCCTGGGCGCGCACTGGCAGACTCGGGGGTGTCAGCGTGGCAAAGTCAAAATCGCCGCCTTCGGGGCGGTGTTCGACCGGCGCGTGGGTGATCTGGGTGCGACCGTAGCGTTTGAGCTGCTGATTGAGGGTTTCCACCGGCAGGTAGATTTGATCGGGCCGCAGAATGGGGCGGGTTGGGTCGACCCGGCGACTTTCATAGCGGCTGTTCAGCTCGTGCCAAAAGTGCTCGGCCGCCGCAGGCACGTCGCCCAGCGTGTAGATCTGGGTATCGCTGGGCAGATAGTCGAACAAGGTTGAGCACTGCGCGAAAAACAGCGGCAGGTAGTACTCCACGCCCGGTGGCGAGATCCCGGCACAGACGTCCTGATACACCGGACAGGCCCGGTGGTCCACGTCGAACTGTTGGTGCCATTGTTCGCGAAAGCGGCTGATGCCGGCCTTGTCCAAAGGAAACTCGTGGGCTGGCAACAGCTGAATCTGGTCCACCTGCTCAATGGTGCGCTGGGTTTCCGGATCGAAGGTGCGCAGGGTATCGATTTCGTCGTCGAACAGGTCGATGCGGTAGGGCAGGTCGCTGCCCATAGGGAAAATATCGATCAAGGCGCCCCGAACCGCGAACTCGCCGTGTTCGTATACCGTATCGACACAGTGATAACCGGCTTTCTCGAGGTTGCTGCGCATACGCGCCAGGTCCAGCCGTTCCCCCGTGGCCAGCATCAGGCTGTTGCCGGTCAGGTAGTCGTAGGGCATCAGGCGCTGGAGCAGCGTGGATACCGGCGCTACGAGCAGGCCGCGGGTGAGTGACGGGAGCTGGTAGAGGGTTTTCAGGCGCTCCGAAATGATGTCCTGGTGGGGCGAAATGCTGTCATAGGGGAGTGTTTCCCAGTCGGCCAGATGCAGGACCGGCAGATCTGGCGCGAAGAACCCGAGCTCGCTCTCCAATCGTTGCGCGCCACTGGTGTCGCTGGTCAGGGCCAGGGTCAGGCCGGAGTTGGTGCGTGCGGCGGCGGCGATGGCCAGGGCCTGGGCGGCTCCGTGCAGCTGGCCCCAGCGCTGGCGCATGCCGGCGGCCGGGGCGCCGGGGGGCGTAAAGGGCGCGTAGGAATTCATGGGTACCTATTTCGGCTAAACGGTAAAAAAGGCCGCTATTGTACCTGACTTTTGGCTCGGGTTTTCTGCTCTCGGTTGGGGCGCGCGTCACCGGGTATCCCTTTGCGGGAGGCGCCGCAAACCCATCCTTGGGAGCTCGGCTGCCGCCGTCCGGGCGGCAGACGCTCCCGCAAAGGGATACCCGGTGACGCTCTGTGCCACCTTCACAGGAAAAACCTTCGTTGGGGTGGGGGGGCTCCCGGAAAGGCCTCTCCACCCCCGACTTCCCTCAACTGCGAGAATCGGCGAAAAAGCCCCGTTTGCACTGGCCAACGGCGGCTTCGATCCGTATAATTGCGGCGTTTTTCCTGTTGGGCATTTACGGGACTTCTGAGGAATTGAGCGCCAAGGCGCCTGCTGAAGTGGTTTCTTTGCCCGCCAGGTGGGCTGTCGTCCGGTCAGAACGGGTCCGGCGGCCTGCAACCAGAGGGCTGTGAGATGCTCTTCCGCCAATTCTTCCAAGAACACTAAGTGGGAGCCGGCCCGAACGACGGGCGTGGTGACAGGTGGCCTTGTGTCCGCCACCTCTGGTGACAACGAGGCGCTGCGCAGGTTCAGCAGTGCTACCTTTAATCCAACGAGTGATTAGGCAAAGACGTATGATGAAGATCCGTCGGGGATTGGATTTACCTATATCCGGTGCACCCGAGCAGACCATTACAGATGGTCCCCAGATCCGTTCCGTCGCTGTGATTGGCTTTGATTACCACGGTATGAAGCCCACCATGGAAGTGCAGGTCGGAGATAAGGTGAAGCTCGGTCAGTTGCTATTTACCGATAAAAAGACCGAAGGCATCCGCTACACGGCTCCCGCAGCCGGTACTGTTGCCGCGATCAACCGGGGCGAGCGCCGCGTGTTGCAATCGGTGGTCATCGACATCGAAGGGGATGAGGCCGAGACGTTTGGCGCCTACACCGGTGCTGATATCAACTCGCTGTCGTTCGAGCAGACCCGTGATCTGCTCAACGAGTCGGGCCTCTGGACCGCCTTGCGCACCCGGCCTTACAGCAAGGTGCCTGCGCTTGACGCTCGTCCGAACTCCATATTCATTACGGTCACTGATACCAACCCCCTGGCCGCCGATCCGGCCGTGATCATCAGCGAGCAGCGTGCCGCTTTTGAGCAGGGTCTGGCCGTACTGACACGTCTGACCGAAGGTAAGGTCTTTATCGGCAAGGCGCCCGGTGCGGATATTCCGCTGGGCAACGTCGAGCGCGTGCAAGTGGAAGAATTCGGTGGTGTGCACCCGGCGGGTAATGTCGGTACGCACATTCACTATCTTGACCCTGTTAGCGCCAAGAAAACTGTCTGGACTATCGGGTATCAGGACGTCATCGCCTACGGCAAGCTGTTTACCACAGGGCAGATTCACACCGATCGCGTGGTCGCCCTGGCTGGCCCGCAGGTGCAGAAGCCTCGCCTGGTGCGTACGCGCGTCGGCGCGAGCCTGGAAGAGCTGACCGCGGGTGAACTCAGCGCCGATGAAAATCGTATCATCTCAGGCTCCGTCTTTGGTGGTCGCAGTGCGCGCGGCCCACTGGCGTACCTGGGACGCTACCACAATCAGGTGTCGGTGCTTAAAGAAGGTAACGATCGCCCGATGGTCCACTACCTGCGCGCCGGCGTGAACAGTTTCTCGGTGATGGGTATTTACATCTCCAAGCTGTTCAAAGGGAAAAAGTTCAATTTCACCACCACGACCAACGGCAGTGAGCGTGCCATGGTGCCCATCGGCGCCTACGAGAAAGTTATGCCGCTCGACATTTTGCCCACGCAGCTGTTGCGGTCCCTCATTGTTGAGGACACAGAAACGGCGCAGAAACTCGGTTGTTTGGAGCTGGATGAAGAGGATCTGGCACTGTGTACTTTTGTTTGCCCGGGCAAATATGAGTACGGCCCGATTCTGCGAGACAATCTGACCCGTATTGAGAAGGAGGGTTAAGGTAATGAGGGCTCTACGCAACTTCCTCGACAACATCGAGCCGAGCTTCCACAAAGGCGGCAAGCTCCAAAAGTGGTATCCGTTGTACGAAGCGGTAGACACTATTTTTTACCGTCCACCGAGCGTGACCAAAACCACGGCTCACGTACGTGACGGTATCGACCTCAAGCGCATCATGATCACCGTCTGGTTGTGCACCTTCCCTGCCATGTTCTTCGGGATGTACAACGTTGGCCTGCAGGCCAATACCATCATGGCCGACATGGGTATGGCGCAGGTAGAAGGTTTGCGCGGTACGTTGATCAGTCTGCTCGGTGGCGGTTACGACGCCAGTAGCCTGTGGGACAACTTCATCCACGGTGCAGCCTACTTCCTGCCGATCTACTTCGTCGTATTTGTGGTGGGTGGCTTCTGGGAAGTCCTGTTCGCGACCATCCGTGGCCACGAAGTCAACGAAGGCTTTTTTGTGACTTCCGTGCTTTTTGCCCTGATCTGTCCGCCCGATCTGCCCTTGTGGCAGGCGGCCTTGGGTATCAGCTTCGGTGTCGTGATCGGTAAAGAGGTGTTTGGTGGCACTGGCAAAAACTTCCTCAACCCGGCACTGACCGGGCGTGCGTTCCTGTTCTTTGCTTACCCGGCGTCACTGTCCGGCGATGGCGTCTGGACAGCCGTTGATGGCTATTCCGGTGCGACCGCACTGTCTATTGGTTACCAGGAAGGCATGAGCGCTCTGCAGAATCAGATCAGCTGGTTCGATGCTTTCTTTGGCACCATTCACGGGTCAATCGGCGAGACATCCACTCTCGCAATCCTCATTGGTGGTGCGGTGCTTTTGATCATGGGTATTGCCTCCTGGCGGATCGTCCTGGGTGTATTCCTGGGCATGGTGGCGACTGCGACCCTGTTCAATGTGATCGGCTCCGAGACCAATCAAATGTTCGCCATGCCTTGGTATTGGCATCTGGTGATTGGCGGTTTTGCTTTCGGCATGATCTTTATGGCCACTGACCCCGTTTCGGCGGCGATGACCGACACCGGCAAGCTGTGGTTTGGTGCCCTGATTGGTTTTATGGTCATCATCATTCGGGTGATCAACCCGGCCTTCCCTGAAGGGATGATGCTGGCAATTCTGTTTGCCAACCTGTTCGCACCGCTCATCGACCATTCTGTAGTACAAGCGAATATCAAGCGGAGGCTGGCACGTGGCTAACAACGATACTATCAAGAAGACGATCATCGTCACCCTGCTGCTGTGTTTTGCCTGTTCAGTGGTGGTGTCTTCAGCCGCTGTGCTGCTGCGCCCCATGCAGATTGCAAACCAGGAGTTGGACTTTAAGCGCAACATTCTTGCCGCAGCGAATATGCTCGACGGTCGCGATATCGAGACGGTTTTTGCCGAGCGTATTGTGACCCGGGTGATAAGGCTGGAAACGGGTAGTTATGCTGATGACGAAGTGCCCGATGGCTTCCAGAACCGCGCGGCATCCCGGGACCCGAGCTTGTCTACCAACTTGAACAACCGTGAGGATATCGCTGGCATCAATCGCCGTGAAGATTACTCCCTGGTTTATCTGGTCGAGGATAGTGACGGCAACCTGGAAAAAATTATTCTCCCGGTACGTGGTTATGGCCTCTGGTCAACCATGTGGGGCTTTATCGCGCTGGAAGCTGATGCCAACACCATTATGGGTATCGGTTTCTACGAGCACGGCGAAACCCCCGGTCTTGGCGGCGAGATCGATAATCCCCGCTGGCAGGCAAACTGGGAAGGTAAAAAGATTTACGACGAGGACGGCAGTGTGGCTTTCACCGTATTGAAAGGCAGTGTCGATTCAGGCTCGCCGCAGGCGCAGTACCAGGTTGACGGCTTGTCCGGTGCAACGCTGACTGCTCGTGGTGTTCACAATATGATGCAGTTCTGGATGGGCGACAAAGGCTTCAGGCCTTTCCTCATGAACTTGCAAGACGGGGAGGCTTAATCCATGAAAACCAAAGAGCTTCTGATTACTCCACTGCTGCGCAATAACCCTATTACGCTGCAGATTCTGGGTATTTGTTCGGCCCTGGCGGTCACCAGTCAGCTGAGTGTGACCTTGGTGATGTGTATTGCCTTGACGGTGGTGGCAGCCTTGTCCTGCTTCTTTGTGTCGATTGTGCGCAACCACATTCCGGGCAACATCCGCATTATCGTGCAAATGACCATTATCGCCTCCCTGGTTATTCTGGTTGACCAGGTATTGAAAGCGGTCGCCTACGACATCAGCCGTCAGCTGTCAGTATTTGTTGGCCTGATTATTACCAACTGTATTGTCATGGGTCGCTGTGAAGCCTTCGCCATGAAAAACCCGCCGCTGCCGAGCTTGCTTGACGGTATCGGTAATGGCCTTGGTTACAGCATCATCCTGATCGGTGTTGCGGTTGTGCGTGAACTGCTCGGCTCCGGCTCCCTGTTGGGCTACAACATACTGCCGGTTGCCAGCGAAGGTGGCTGGTATGTGCCTAACGGTTTGCTGCTGCTCCCGCCGAGCGCTTTCTTCATCATCGGCCTGATGATCTGGGGGATTCGCGTGTGGGATAAATCTCAAGTGGAAGAGGCTGATTTCGAAATGCAGCCCAACACCAAAGCGGCTCAGGAGGCTTAATCGTGGAGTATTATTTGAGCTTATTTATCCGCACCGTGTTCGTCGAGAACATGGCGCTGGCATTCTTCCTGGGGATGTGTACCTTTCTGGCCGTGTCCAAGAAGATCAGCGCCGCCTTCGGTCTGGGTGTGGCGGTTGTTGTGGTGCAAGTGATCACGGTGCCGGTAAACAATTTGCTGGTGACCTACGTCCTTGCTGATGGTGCCCTGTCCTGGGCGGGGCTGCCTGACGTCGACTTGAGCTTCCTTGGGTTGATCACCTACATCGGTGTTATTGCCGCACTGGTTCAGATTCTGGAAATGGTTCTGGATAAGTATGTGCCTGTGCTCTACAACGCACTGGGTGTGTTCTTGCCGTTGATCACCGTGAACTGTGCCATCCTCGGCAGCTCGCTCTTTATGGTCGAGCGCGATTACAACTTCGCCGAGAGTGTGGTGTTTGGTGCCGGTTCTGGCGTCGGTTGGGCGCTGGCGATCACCGCTCTGGCCGGTATTCGCGAAAAAATGAAGTACAGTGATGTGCCCGAAGGTCTGCGCGGCTTGGGTATCACCTTCATTATCGTGGGCCTGATGTCCCTGGGCTTTATGTCGTTCGGCGGCATTGATCTGTAATCAGCGGGAGTGAGCTACATGAACATAGAAATTATTCTTGGCGTTGTCATGTTCACCGTCATCGTACTGGCGCTGGTTGCGATTATCCTCAGCGCCCGCTCGAAGCTGGTGAGCTCCGGTGACGTCACTATCGATATTAACGGTGAGAAAACCCTCACCGTGCCCGCCGGTGGCAAGCTGCTGCAAAGCCTGTCGTCGGCAGGCCTGTTTTTGCCTTCAGCCTGCGGCGGCGGTGGGACCTGTGCCCAGTGCAAGTGCGTGGTGACGTCGGGCGGCGGTGCAATTTTGCCGACTGAGGAGAGCCACTTCACCAACCGTGAGATCCGTCAGGGCTGGCGTCTATCGTGCCAAGCACCGGTCAAAGAAGACATGGTGATTGAGGTTCCGGAAGACGTGTTCGGGGTCAAGCAGTGGACCTGCGAGACGGTATCCAACCCGAACGTGGCCACCTTCATCAAAGAGTTGACGTTGAAACTGCCGGAAGGTGAGAACGTCGATTTCCGTGCCGGTGGCTATGTCCAGCTGGAATGCCCGCCTCATCACGTGAAATTCAAGGACTTTGATATCGATGAAGAGTTTCGGGGCGACTGGGAAAAATTTGGTCTGTTCGAGCTGGAGTCCAAGGTGACCGAGCCCACCATTCGCGCCTACTCAATGGCCAACTACCCGGAAGAGAAAGGTGTGGTCAAGTTCAACATCCGTATTGCAACCCCGCCTCCTGGTTCGAAAGATATTCCGCCGGGCATCATGTCATCCTATGTTTTCAACATGAAGCCGGGTGACACTATTGAGGTGTTTGGTCCCTTTGGTGAGTTCTTCGCCAAGGATACGGATGCGGAAATGGTGTTCGTGGGCGGTGGTGCTGGTATGGCACCCATGCGCTCGCACATCTTTGACCAGCTGCGTCGCCTCAAGTCCAAACGCAAAATTTCTTTCTGGTATGGTGCCCGCTCGCTGCGCGAGCTCTTTTACCAGGACGAGTACGACCAGCTGGCGGAGGAGAATGATAACTTCGAGTGGCATGTGGCCATGTCCGATCCGCAGCCTGAGGACAACTGGGAGGGCCCAACAGGCTTTATCCACAATGTTCTCTATGACAACTACCTGAAGGATCATCCCGCGCCGGAAGACTGTGAGTTCTACATGTGCGGACCGCCCATGATGAACGCAGCGGTCATCAAGATGCTTAAAGACCTCGGCGTCGAAGACGAAAACATCATGTTGGACGACTTCGGTGGCTAAATTGATCAACCGATCTGTTTGTTCACGCGTCGCGAAAGCGAGACCGGCATTGCTGGTCTCGTTTTTGTTTTTGGGGCTGGCGCTGGTGTTGGCGGGCTGCGATCGCGGAGGCGATGAGCTGCGCGATATGCGCCGCTTCAGTGGTAGCACCATGGGTACCTACTATTCGATTACCGTAGTTGCTGAAGAGGGCGAAGAGCTCACGCTTGACGAGCATGAACTGCTCGAAGCCATCGACGCCAAGTTTGTGTTGATCAATGAGCATATGTCGACCTATATCGACGACTCCGAGCTGATGATGCTCAATGCGGCACCTGTAGGCGAGTGGCTGGATCTCTCCGAGCCTATGGCCAGAGTGCTGGCGGTGAGTGAAAAGGTCAGCGAGCGCAGCGAAGGCCGCTTCGACATTACGGTCATGCCCCTGGTCAACCTGTGGGGTTTTGGTCCGGATCCATCGGTGGCCGAACCGCCGCCAGCCGAGGCGATAGAAGAGCGCCTGGATCAACTGGGCTTCCGCTATCTTGAGCTCGATGGCGAACATCACCGTCTGCGCAAGAACCGGGCCGTTACCATGGACCTTAGCGGTGTTGCCAAGGGCTACGGCGCTGACTGGATGGGCGAGTTCCTCGCATCTCAGGGGTTCGACAACTATCTGGTGGAGATTGGTGGTGATATCGCGGCATCGGGGGTCAGTGCTCGCGGCGATGCCTGGCGCATTGCCATTGAGCAGCCCTCACAGTTGCAGCAGCAGGTGCGCGCGATCGTGAATTTGAGCGACGTGGGCTTGGCCACATCGGGAGATTATCGCAATTACTTTGAGCGCGATGGGCGGCGGTACTCCCACACCATCGATCCGTTAACAGGGTACCCCATCGACCACAGACTGGCCTCGGTCAGTGTGATTGCACCCACGGCGGCTGAGGCCGACGCCTGGTCAACGGCGATTATGGTCGCGGGCCCGGATGCGGGCATGGCACTGGCCGAATTGGAACAATTGGCGATTTATATGATCATCAGAGATGGTGATGACTATACGGATCGTTTTAGTAGCGCGTTTTCCGCCTACCTGGAAGAGTGAGGTACGAGTATGGCGATGTTTGTGGTAACCCTGTTTGTGATGCTGTTGATTGTGACAGCCATGTCGGTGGGTGTCTTGTTTGGGCGCACACCGATCAAAGGTTCCTGTGGTGGCGTAGGCGCTGCCTTGAAGGAAAAAGACTATGTCTGTGATTTCTGCGGCAATGATGAAAGCAAATGCGAAGAGCTGCAGGAACAGGGCGTGGTAGAGAAAGACCATAAAGCACTGGCCTACGACGCCGGTCAAAAACAACAGTAACTGCCGACCCGGTCGTGCCACCCGGTTTGTGGCACAGTTGTGTAAGGAGCAGTAAAAAGGTGACTGACCATACCTATGATGTTGTTGTAATTGGTGCCGGGCCCGCCGGTGAAAGCGCGGCCATGGCCACGGCCAAGACCGGGCTGAAAGTGGCGGTGGTGGAAGACCGCGCCTGGGTGGGCGGCAACTGCGCCCACAAGGGCACCATCCCGTCCAAATCATTGCGCCATGCGGTCAAGCAGATTATCCGCTTCAATAACGGCAATCTTTTTCGAGATCTGGGTGATACCCGCTGGCTGTCCTATCCGCGTGTGCTGAACGCCGCTGCTCAAGTCATCCCCAAACAGGTCGAGCTTCACACCGAGTTCTACATCCGCAACCGGGTGAACCTGCACATTGGGCGTGCATCTTTTGTCGATGCCAACACCCTGGTGGTGGACATGCCGGAGGGCGCGCAGGAAACCATCAGCGCACGCTATATCGTCATCGCTACCGGTTCGCGTCCTTACCACCCGGAGGATGTTGACTTTAATCACCCGCGTATCTACGACAGTGATTCCATTCTGGACATGAAGCACACTCCGCGTCACCTGATTATTTACGGTGCCGGGGTTATTGGTTCCGAGTACGCGTCGATTTTTTCCGGCCTTGGTATTCACGTGGACCTGATCAATAACCGCGATCGGTTGCTGTCGTTTCTTGATGATGAGATTTCCGACGCGCTCAGCTATCACCTGCGCGACAGCGGCGTGACCGTGCGTCACAGTGAAGAGTACGAGACCATTGAGGCCAACGACCACAGCGTCACCGTGCATATGCAGTCCGGCAAGCGTCTACGTGCTGATGCCATTCTCTGGTGCAACGGCCGCAGCGGTAACACGGACAAGCTTAATCTGGAGGCCCTGGGCTTGAAGGCGGACTACCGGGGGAATCTGAAGGTCGACAGTCGCTATCGGACCGAGGTTGACAACATCTTTGCGGTCGGCGACGTGGTGGGTTGGCCGAGTCTGGCCAGCGCGTCCTTTGATCAGGGCAGGGCGGTTGCCGACGTCATCACTGGCGGTGAGGGTCAACCGGTCACGGGCGTACCCACGGGCATCTATACGCTCCCGGAGATCAGCTCCATTGGCCAGACCGAGCGTGAGCTGACGGCCGCCAAAGTGCCGTACGAGGTGGGGCGGGCGTTGTTCAAAAATACCGCGCGTGGTCAGATCAGCGGCGAGGAAGTGGGCATGCTTAAGCTACTGTTCCACGTCGACACCCTGGAAATTCTTGGGGTTCATTGCTTTGGTGCTGAAGCGGCGGAGATCGTCCATATTGGACAGGCGATCATGGCGCAGCCGGGCGAGAACAATACGATCCGGTTTTTCCTCGATACCACGTTCAACTACCCGACCATGGCCGAGGCATACCGCCTGGCGGCGCTCGATGGTATGGGCCGTATCAACCGGCGTTAACGCTCAACAGCCCAACCGTCGCCACCGGACTCATCGGTCGCGGCGGTTGTGTTTGAGTACCGAGCGCAATACCCGATCACCTTCAAAATAGACCACGTACTGCGGGTAATCCCAGCTCGAAATGGGCGGCTCACCCACGGGCCCATGTCTCTGTTCCGGTTCGCCAAAACGCGCTTCCACTTGCACCATGGTCATCCCGTGTTGTGGACGCTCCAGATCCTGCAGCGCCTCACCTTGTGCGCCCACCGGCAAAATGACTGTGTCGGCACAGACCCAGGCACTGGCGACCGCCAGAGCAAACATCACAGGCAGGTGTCGGTATTTCATAAGCATTCTCCGTTGTTCAGGCCTCAGTGGAGCCCGTCCTCATCGTGTTGGCGGCGTTTCTCGGCCAGTTGCGCACGCATAATCTGCTGGCTGATAAGCTGCTGTTGTTGACTGGTGATATGTTGGAATTCTGCCGCAATTTGCCAGCCGTTAATGGGATCTGGTTCACAGCGCACGACTTCGGCAAAGAGCACGACACCGGCATGGCTGGGCAAAAAGGTAATATGCAGGGCGAGGTGTTGACCGCTTTCCAACGGTTCGGGATTGCCGAACGCGATACCGTTATCACTCAGGTTAACCGGGCGGGGCTTAAGCGGAACTTTTTGCTGATCCGCCATCAAATGCTGGGTCAGCAGCTCGATTTTGCGATCGAGCAGGTGCAGATAGTCTCCCAGTGCGCGGCTCTGTTCTTTGACCGGCAGAATCAGCTGTGCCGCTTCGGCGTCAACACGCTTGAGTTCGGCGTGCAGACGCAGTACCGCCGAGCCAGGGAAAAATTCATCCGCCGAGCGCTCGGCCGCCGTCTGGGCACTGACGGGCTCGAAGCTCAGAGCGACGTGTTCATCAATACGAAAGTAAGTGCGCCTGTCTCTGTTCAAGGGCGATCTCCAGGTTATTTGTCACTAAGATAGCACATCTGGCCGGGCGCGGGCCACGCTCCGACAAGGGTTCTCGCGGGGGCTTGTGGCCGCTTCGGCATTAGGGTTAAATGCGCTCCATGCCAATCAATATTCCGCTTTATATCGGCTTGCGCTACACCCGCGCAAAACGCCGCAATCAGTATATCTCCTTTGTGAGTGGCTTTTCCTTTTTGGGGATGGCGCTCGGGGTTTTGGCGTTGATCACGGTACTTTCGGTGATGAACGGCTTTGACCGGGAAATGAAGGAGCGGATTCTAAGCGTTGTACCCCACGGCTTTATTGACCGCGAACCGGCCCTTGAGGACTGGGAGTCACTAGCGCATCAGGTCGAAGCTCACCCCCAGGTTGAAGCGGCCGCACCCTATATCGGCGGTTTTGCACTGGTCAGTTATGCCCGCGGTGTCGAGGGTATTCAGTTGCAGGGTATTCTGCCGGAGGCCGAAGGCCGGGTCTCGGTGATTGAGGATCATATGCTGATCGGTTCAAGCCATCATCTTGAACCGGGCGAGTTCGGTATTGTGATGGGCAGTCTGATGGCCCGACAACTGGGGTTGGCCTTGGGCGACAGAGTGACTCTCACCTTGCCTGATATCAATATCACACCAGCCGGGGTTTACCCACGCATGCGTCGTTTTACGCTGGTCGGGGTGTTCGAGGTAGGCGCCCAGGTCGATCAGGGTCTGGCCATGATTCATCTTGACGATGCCCGGCGTCTGTTTCGCAGCCAGGGTGTGCAGGGTTTGCACGTGCGCGTCTCTGATATCTATCGGGCTGCACAAATTCTCGCGGAGGTGGGCCAGCAGCTCGACGACAGCTACACCCTCCGCGACTGGACCCAGACGCAGGGCAGCCTGTTCCAGGCGGTAAAAATGGAAAAAATCGTTATCTCTGTGCTGCTCAGTATCATTATTGCGGTGGCGGCTTTCAATATCGTTTCCAGCCTGGTGTTGATGGTCGCCGATAAGCGCAGCGACATCGCGGTACTGCGCACGCTTGGGCTTACCGGTCGGCAGGTCATGGCCATTTTCGTGGTGCAGGGCAGCGCTGTGGGCTTTCTCGGCACGCTCATTGGGGCCGTGCTGGGTTGTTTGCTCGCGCTGTATATTGGCCCGTTGGTGGCGACCATCGAGGCACTGTTTGACTGGTACATCTTTAACCCGGATGTCTATTACATCAGTCACTTGCCCTCAGTATTGCTGTGGCAGGACGTCCTGACCATCTGTGGCGTAGCGCTGGTGGTCAGTGTTCTGGCGACGTTGTACCCGGCCTACCGGGCTTCCCAAATTGAACCTGCAGAGGCATTGCGTTATGAGTAATCCGGTATTGAGCTGCCGCGGCGTTCACAAAACCTACCGCCAGGGCCCCCAGGAACTGACCGTGTTACACGGTATCGAGTTGGCGGTGGCCCCCGGTGAGCGGATTGCCATTGTGGGTGCCTCGGGCTCGGGCAAGTCGACCCTGTTGAATATTCTCGGCGGGCTGGATACCCCCAGTGCGGGGGAAGTGACCGTGGCCGGCGAAACCCTGTCCCGGTTGAGTGCCGATCAGCGCGGACGCCTGCGCAACCGCGCGCTCGGCTTTGTGTACCAGTTTCATCACCTGCTGCCCGAGTTTACGGCGCTGGAAAATGTCGCCATGCCGTTGTTGATCGGCAAGTGCACTCCCGCAGAGGCCCGGCGCCGGGCGGCGGATATGCTTGAGCGGGTGGGGCTGGCAGAGCGTGTCAGTCACAAGCCGTCGGAGCTGTCCGGAGGCGAGCGCCAGCGCGTGGCCATCGCCCGCGCCCTGGTGATCAACCCGGCCTGCGTCCTGATGGATGAACCCACCGGCAATCTCGACAGCCATACCGCGGACGCCATACAGGCGTTGATGCTGTCTCTCAACCAGTCCCAGGGCACCAGTTTTATCATCGTCACCCACGACATGACGCTGGCACGCAAGATGGATCGGGTGATGACCCTCACGGATGGGCATCTGGAGGTGGCGGCGTGAAACCCTGGGCCGCGTTCGTCGGGCGGCGCTACGCCATTACCCGGCGCCACAGCCATTTGGTGTCCTTCATCTCCAAGGTCTCCGTAGTCGGGTTGGTGATCGGTGTCGCCTTATTGGTGCTGGTGATGTCGATCATGAACGGTTTTGACCGGGAGTTGCGCGAGCGGATTCTCGGCATTATGCCCCAGGCAACACTCTATCACCGCGACGGTATCGAGGACCCGCAATCGCTGGCGGCGGAGGTTCTGGTACACCCGCAGGTACAGGCGGTGAGCCCCTTTGTTCAGCTTCAGGGCCTTTTGGCCTATCAGCGACGCGTTGCGCCAGTGAGTCTCTACGGCGTCGATCCTGGCCAAGAGAGTCTGGTATCGGTGGTTGAAAGCTATCTGCCGGCGGGTGCCTTTGCGGATCTTGCCGCGAGTGAGCGGGGGGTGCTTCTGGGGTCGGGTATCGCCGAGCAGTTGGGGGTCGAGCGCGGCGATCGCTTGAGCCTGATCGTACCGCGTCGCGGCAGTAACGCCCAGTCACCCGCGATCAGCTCTCTGGAAGTGGTGGCGGTGCTGCACAGTGGCACGGAGATCGATCAGTCCCTGGCCATTATGGGATTACAGCAGGCGTCATCGGCCTCAGAGTTTCCGGGTCGGGTCAGTGGCCTGCGCTTGCAGGTTGACGATCTGTTCGCCGCCCCCCGGATAATGAGTGAGGTGCTGAGTGACAAACCCTTCGGTTATTATGGCTCCAATTGGACCCGCACCCACGGCAATCTGTACCAGGCGATCCACATGTCCAAGCGCCTGGTGGGGCTGCTGCTGTTTTTGATCATTGCCATCGCCGCATTCAACCTGGTGTCGACCCTGATCATGGTGGTGGTGGACAAGCGTGGGGACATTGCCATTCTGCGCACCCTGGGGGCCTCCAGCCGCGAGATTATGACGGTCTTCATGGTTCAGGGCGGCATCATCGGCTGCCTTGGGACGGGGCTTGGCGTTGCGCTGGGTGTCAGTTTGTCACTGGGCGTGACTGATTTTGTGCTTTGGCTTGAGGGCGTGCTCGCCTTCCAGTTCCTGCAGTCGGACGTCTACCCGCTGAGCTACTTACCGAGCGACTTACATTGGCCGGACGTGTTCCAGGTCGCGGGTACCGCGTTGTTTCTGAGTTTTGTCGCCAGTTTGTTTCCGGCCTGGCGTGCGAGTCGGGTGCAGCCTGCCGAGGCCCTGCGCTACGAGTGATCCTGCTTCTTCTTGGCTTTGGCGACAGCGCGTTTGCGCTGCCGCTCCCGCCAACTGCTGACCACATGCCAGCGCCAGAGTACCTGAATGGTCAGGTAGGCGAGGGTACCCAGGACCAGGCCGCAGATAACCGACCCCACCAGTAGCGGCTTCCAAATGAGCGCGAACTCGCCTGTCAGCCATTCCCATGAGAGCTCGAAGGACACCGGCATCGGGGGCACCTGAAGAATTCTCCGTCCGAGTCGATAGGCCCCGTAAAGCATGGCCGGCATGGTGATGGGGTTGCTGACCCAGACCAGAACCACCGCGATCGGCAGGTTGCAACGCAACCACAGGGCGAAGAGAGCGGAAACGGCCATCTGCATGGGGATGGGTAAAAAAGCGACGAAGATACCCACAAAACACGCCACCGACACGGAGTGGCGGTTGAGGTGAAAGAGATTCGGGTCGTGCAGCACTTCCCCCAGAAATTGCAGGCCACGGCGATTGCGCAGACTGTGGGGGCTTGGCAGATACCGGCGAATAATCTTGCGAGCCATTCCAGGACCCAGTGAGAACGTATGAAGTCGGGCATTATGCCCTGATTGGCCTTCGGGTTGTAGGGGGCGTTCGACGCCTAAGGCGCGGGCGTCATGCGATCAAGTTGTTCATGCAGCCGGTTGTACTCCACATCCAGTGCCGAGCTCTCGGAGAACACCCTCTGCATATGTTCACGCGCTTCGGTCAGGGCATTGTTGAGCGCAGCCTGACTGGCGTCACCGAGTTCCAGACCACCGGCCAGTGCCTCTACCTCGTTCAGGAGGCGCTCAAGTGTCCGTGTGATTTCCTCGGTGCGGTAGGCATGCTGGATATCCAGATTGGATAAAAGTTCCCGAACTCGATGCCCCCAGGCACTGACGTCACGGCTCGTATGGTTTGCCTGGGCTTGCGCCTGAAGGTAGGCAACCCGGCCACTGGTGAGCCCCACCAGAGCCTTGACGATCACTTCGAGCGCATTCACATCTCCGTCACGGGATGGGTCCTTGAGCAACAGTTGAATAAAAGCCTGACTGAACAGTATGCCGTCATTGGTGTAGGTGACGGCTTCGGCTATGCGCTTTTCCTTGACCAGAATCATTTCCGGGTTGGAAAACTGGCGTGCGGTAAAAAAGCTGGCATTGCCCAGCTCACTGTAAATATGAAAGCCGCTTCGCAGTTCCAGCTCGCGTAACACCAGCGCCAGACGCCGGGCGATGGACTCGATATTGGTGAGATCAAGTAGCTCCACCGCATAGCGGCGGATAACGCTGTCGGCTTTGTGTTGATGCAGGGTGGTGTGCAGTTTGTGGGTAATCTTATCGAGCTCATAATTGAGCTGGGTAATGGCATCCTCCTTCATTTTCACGCCCGTGGTCGCCTCGGCGGAGTGACCGTGTTTGGCACTGGCGTTAAGCTGATACTGGAGCTGATCGACCTCGCTCTCCAGCGTGTCGATGCAGTATTCGTACTCTTTGGCGATCCCTTCCAGGCGTTGGACCTCCTTGAGGTAAACGGCTTTTTCGTCTTCGTCGTCGGTTTGCTCAAGCTTTTTGCGCGCTTTTCGCAGCTGGGTCTCAAGGTCCACGATGATGCCGCGCTGGCTCTGGTTATTGTCGCGCAGGTGTTGAATTTCCGACAGGGTGGTGATGTGTCCCTTGCCCTGATCCCAGGCATGGACATAGTCCAGGAGCTCGTGGCCCTCGCCCAGTTTGCCCTCGACAATACTCAGAATATCCCTTTCGCCGCCGCTCTCGCTGTTTTCCTGGCGGGCATCGACCGCGTGTTGAGCCGCTTGCATTTGCTTGCGCAGCTTTTCAAGAGTGTGCGATGAATCACGCAGATCCGCCTCGAGATTACGGATAATGCTCTCATAGCGGGCGCTGGCCTTGGGGTCCTGCTTGGTCAGCAGTTGGAGTTCTTTCAGCAGCCTGGTGGCGCTGTCGTGCTTACTCTGGGCCAGTTGGTCGATGCCCTCGATCTGCCGCTCGCTGCGGGCCAGGTGTTGATTGGCTTGGTGCAGGTGACGCAGGGGCGGCTCCTGGCCATTGGCGCTTTGCTGGAATTTGCGATTGATGCGCCGAAGTTTGTCGATGGTTTGCTTCTGTTCGAGTTGCTCCTTGCCCAGTTTGTCCTGGCGCACCTTGCTCAGGTAGAGCTTGCGCCGTAGGTCCTTGTTTTCCTGCTCCGCTTTTTTCAGGATCGCCAGGCGTTGCTCAAGCAGCTCAACCCGGTTGTTGCGCGCCTGTTGCTGTTTCTGTTTGCGATCGACCACCCAGCGGGTGATGTCGTGCAGAAGCCGCTCCAGACGCAGCCAGCTTTCGTGGGGTGAGCGGTTGCGACGCAGCAGGTCGGACTCGGCACTGAGATACAGGTAGCGCAGGGCGGCTACCTTGGCGGCATAGGGCTGGGTCGGATCGAGACGCGGCAGCTTACTTTGAGTGAGAGCCGTGTAGCGGCGCTTGGCTTCCTCCTGATTGGATTGCAGAAAGAACTCCAGGCTGTGGTCACCGGCGGCGTTCTTGTCGTAGGGTTCCTTGATCAGGACCGGTTCAGCGTCCGGGTTGACCCGAATGGTGCGTTTGAGGCGCTGGTGCGCGCGCAGCAGACGCTTGTAGAGCTTGCGCAGACGCTGTTGCCAGAGCAACAGGAAGGCAATGGTCACCAATAGAACAAAGATGACCTCGGCGAGAATGATGTTGGTAAGCGTGAGCTCCATGAGCACGGCCTTTAATCCGGATTTCTGACCCGAGTATAGACTAGTGCGCCGACAAATTGGCGCTTAATTCGACATCCACGGAGGGAATATGTCGCGCTTGATCGTTATTTTCGCTATCGGTATGGGGTTGGGGGCGTGGTTGCCGCTATTGCCCCCGCGATCCATGGCGCTCATTTTGCCGCTGCTGCTGTTATTGAGCTTGCGCTGGCTCACCTTCCGGTTGCTGCTGGCACTGGCCCTGGGGCTCACCTGGAGCATCACGTGGGGGCATCAGCAATTGGCCCAACGCTTGCCCTCGCACCTCGCGGGGGAAGATCTCTGGGTTACCGGGCAGGTGGTGGATCTGCCCCAGAGTGACCATCGTCGCCAGCGTTTTATTCTGGTGCCCGAACGGTATGAAGACGACGCTGGCGAGGAATTGAATGAAACGCTGCCCAAGCGTCTGCAAGTCAGTTGGTATCGCTCAGATCAGCAGGTGCAGCCCGGTGAACGCTGGCGCCTGCGGGTGCGTTTGCGTCAGCCCCGCGGGTTCGTCAACCCCGGCGGTTTCGACTATCAAGCGTGGTTGCTGCGTCAGGGGATCGGCGCCACGGGCTACGTACGCCCCAGCGATGCCCACGAGCGTCTGGCAACAGCGCGAAGAGGGCATGTCGATGCCCAGCGGGCGCGCTTGCAGCGCTGGGTTGCGGAGGGCGTTGCGCACCCGGATGCCGGAATTCTGCAAGCGTTGCTGGTGGGTGATCGCAGCGGCATCGCGCCCGAGCGCTGGGGGCTACTGCAGCGTACCGGGACCAATCACCTGATTGCCATCTCCGGGTTGCATGTGGGTTTTATCGCGCTCCTGGGGTATAGCCTGGGCCTGGCTCTGGGGCGGCTGATCAACCTGGCCTGGCACCGTTGCCCGGCGCAACTTCCCGCACATCTGTCAGCCACCCTGCTGGCGCTGTTTTATGCCGCCCTGGCGGGTTTCAGCTTGCCTACGCAGCGCGCGCTGATCATGGTGGTGGCGGTGCAGCTGGCGCTTTTGCTACGTCGTTCTTGGCGCCCTCGGGATGCGCTGTTGTTGGCGCTGGTGGCGGTCCTGGTGCTCGACCCGCTGGCGCCCTTGGATATGGGTTTTTGGCTGTCTTTTGGCGCCGTGGCGGTGTTGCTGTTCGGTTTCGTCGGACGTTTGCGCCAGTATCGGTTGCCGGGCTTGGGGCTGGTGCGAGCCCAGTGGCTGATTTTTGTCGGTCTGCTGCTGCCTCTGGGACTACTGGTTAACAGCGTGTCGCTCTCCGCCCCACTGGCCAACTCCCTGGCGATTCCCCTGGTCACCTTTACGCTGGTGCCACCGCTACTGCTCGGGGCTTTGCTCGATCTGTTCAGCCCTACGCTCGGCGCCTGGGCCCTGACGCTCGCGAGTTGGGGGCTGGAGGCGTTGCTGCGGTGGCTCAGCCTGCTCGATCGATGGGGGCAGGGCGGAGCCAACCCGCTGATTGCTTTTACCCCCTGGACCGCCGCCTTGGCAGGGTTATCCGCATTGTTACTCTTGCTCCCACGGGGGTTGCCTGGGCGTGCCCTGGGGGCGGCTGGACTACTGATCGCCGTGTCGCTACCCATGCCGCCTGCCGACCCCCTGCGGGTCACCTTTATGGATGTGGGGCAGGGCCTGGCTATTGTGGTGGAGGTTGAGGGGCGGGCCTTGGTATTCGATGCCGGACCTGCGTACAGCGAGCAATTTGATGCCGGCAGCGGCATTATTCTGCCTTACTTGCGTCAGCGCGGCGTCCGCCAGATCGACAAACTGATCATCAGCCACAGTCACAGTGATCACGCCGGGGGCGCGTCCGGTTTGATGGCGGCATTGCCGGTCGAACGGCTGCTTGCGGGAGAGCCGGACGCACTCGC
Source organism: Marinimicrobium alkaliphilum (assembly GCF_003259155.1). Taxonomy (GTDB): domain Bacteria; phylum Pseudomonadota; class Gammaproteobacteria; order Pseudomonadales; family Cellvibrionaceae; genus Marinimicrobium_A; species Marinimicrobium_A alkaliphilum. The sequence goes on along the minus strand of NZ_QGMQ01000004.1, from coordinate 257,984 downwards.
GCTTGGGCAGGATGCGGAAAATTGCCACGCCGCCGAACCGTGGCGTTGGGGCGAGGTTCATTTTGAGCCTCTCCACTGGCGGATCGCGGCCAATGCCAGTGCCAATAACCGCTCCTGTGTGTTGCTGGTGCGCTACGGCGATCAAAAGGTACTGTTCACGGGGGATGTCGAGGGCCCAGCGGAGCGAGCGCTGCTGGCGGCCGGGGTACTACCCGAGGCGGTCACGGTTTTACAGGCTCCGCACCACGGCAGTCGGAGCTCGTCAACGCACGCCTTTGTCGAACGAACGCAGCCTCAGGCCGTGGTCTACAGTGCGGCCTGGCAGGGCCGCTTCGGACACCCGCACCCCGAGGTGACCGAACGCTATCGGGCCACGGGCGCTCAAGCCTGGGATACCGGTGCCCAGGGCGCCGTCACTGCGCGCTGGCGAGAACCTGGCGATCCGGAGGTCTGGGCCCAGCGCGAGCGCCATCGACGCTATTGGTATGACTGATAGGCCGTAAAACTGGGAACTGGTGACTGGAATCTCGGGCCTGAAACACTTAATCTATGCCACCTTTGCGGGGTCGGATCGAATGCCGCCCCGAAGACGACACGATAATCAAACAGAATCCTAACTTCGAGGTAAGCTCTGTGTTCGATGTACTCTCAGCCGGTGGCTGGTTGATGATTCCCATTGTGCTCTGTTCCATTGCCGTTATCGCCATTGCGGGCGAGCGTTACTGGACGCTCAATCCCACCAAAGTGGCGCCCCGGCACCTGCTGGCCCAGGTCTGGAGCTGGCTCAAAAACAATCAGCTCGACGCGGGCAAGCTGCGCGAACTCAAACAGTCTTCGCCCCTGGGCCAGATCCTCGCCGCCGGCTTGAGCAACTCCCGGCACGGCCGGGAGGTCATGAAGGACAGTATTCAGGAAGCGGCCAATCAGGTCATTCACGAGCTGGAGCGGTATATCACTGCGCTCGGTACCATTGCCGCCATTGCGCCGCTGCTGGGCCTGTTGGGGACGGTTATCGGGATGATCAAGGTGTTTACCGCGATCATGCTCCAGGGCACCGGCAACGCCGGGGTGCTTGCCGGCGGTATCTCCGAGGCACTGATCACCACCGCTGCCGGCCTGTGTGTCGCCATTCCGGCCATGATTGTGCACCGCTTTTTCCTGCGCCGGATCGACAGTCTGGTGGTGACCATGGAAGACGATGCCATCAAACTGGTGGATGCGCTTCACAGCGACCGCCGCGTCGACGTCAAAACCGCTTAAGTCCGCCGAGGTAGTCCTGTGCAGTTTCGCCGTCAACGCAAAGAAGAAGACAGCATCAACCTGACGCCGCTGATCGATGTGGTGTTCCTGCTGCTGATCTTCTTTATGGTCTCCACCACCTTCACCCGGGAAACCCACCTCGAAATCGATCTGCCTGAAGCCGAGGGCACGCCCAGTGAAACGGTCGCCGAGCAACTGGAAATTCTGGTCAGTGCCGAGGGCAACTACTCGGTGAATGGCCAGCGCCTGGTCAACAACCAGCTCGCCACGCTGCGTTCGGCGCTCGAGCAGATCTCCGAGGGCGATACCGCGCGCCCGCTGGTGATCAGCGCTGACGCCAATGCGCCCCACCAGGCGGTGGTCAGTGCTATGGACGCAGCCGGACAGATGGGCTTTGTGCATCTGAGTATCACTACCCGCCGGCCCCAGGGAGACTAGCCATGGCCAGCAACAAGGACAGTGCGTGGCTCTCAGCCTGGTACGGCAAGCGCCGCTGGACTTTGTTGTTGCTGCCCCTGACAGGCCTGTTCTGTGTGCTCAGTGGCCTGCGTGGACACTGGCTCAAGCGCCGTCAGCAGCGATTGGCGGTGCCAGTGGTGGTGGTGGGCAATATCAGTGTCGGTGGCACCGGTAAGACCCCGTTGCTGATCGCTCTGACCAGACATCTGCAAGCCCAGGGCTATCGTCCCGGCATCATCAGTCGAGGTTACGGCGCCCGCCCGCCGGCTTATCCTTTTCTGGTGGAACCGGAGTCCCCGGTCGCGGAGGCCGGTGATGAGCCCCTGGCGATCGCGCGCGAGACCGGTGCCCCTGTGGCCATCGACCCGGACCGGGTCGCTGCCGGGCGCGCTTTGATCGCCCAGGGCTGCACCCTGTTGCTGAGCGACGACGGCCTGCAACACTATCGTCTGGCGCGCCAGCTCGAAATTGCCGTGGTCGATGGTCAGCGCCTGCTCGGCAACGGCTGGCGTCTGCCTGTGGGGCCCCTGCGTGAACCCGCTGAACGCCTCAACCAGGTTGACCTGGTCGTGCTTAACAGCCCCCAGGCGGGGGCACTGGCGGCACTCAGTCTGCGTTGCCCTCAAGCCCGCATTCAGCCTATGCAAATCGTGCCCGGGCAGTGGCGCAGAGTGAGCGACGACACGCCGCTAGCGCTTGAAGAGTGGCGTCCAGCCAACGCCGTGGATGCTATCGCCGGCATCGGCAATCCGGCGCGCTTCTTTGACACCCTCACCCAATTGGGGCTACCCATCAAGGCTCATGCTTTCGCGGATCATCAGACCTACAGCGCCGAGAACCTGGCTTTTGTTCGGGGCCGAGCCCTGGTCATGACCGCCAAGGACGCGGTCAAGTGCCGGGCGTTGGCACGCCAATGGGGCGAGCAGGAGTGGTACTATCTCGCGGTCAGCGCCGAACCTCATGCCTGTTTCTGGGAGGCATTTGACGCTAAGATAGCGGCCCTGAACCCGCGCCGCGCCTGAGTAGCCTCAAAAGAAGCTGAATTATGAGTTTTTACGTCGTTATCCCCGCCCGCTATGCCTCCACCCGTTTGCCCGGTAAGCCGCTCAAGCTGATCGCCGGCAAACCCATGATCCAGCACACCTACGAGCGCGCCTGCCAAAGCGGCGCGGCGGCGGTGGTGGTGGCTACCGACGATATTCGCATTGCCGAGGCGGTGGAGGCCTTTGGTGGGCGGGTCTGCATGACCTCTGCCGAACACCATTCGGGCACCGATCGTCTGCAGGAGGTCGCTACGACGCTGGTGCTGCCTGAAGATGCCATTGTGGTCAATGTCCAGGGGGATGAGCCCCTGATTCCGCCGTCTGTGATTGACCAGGTGGCGGCCAATTTGGCGGCGCACCCGGCGGCAAGCATGGCCACCCTGTGCGAACCCCTGAGCTCCCTGGCGGACTTCCAGAACCCCAATGTGGTCAAGGTAGTGGCCGATGAACGCGGCCACGCGCTCTATTTCAGTCGTGCCCCCATCCCCTGGCCCCGGGATCATTTTGCCCAGGCCGCGGTCGATGAACTGCCGCAAGGGCTGCCCGCCCGGCGCCATATCGGACTCTACGCCTACCGGGTGGCCCTGCTTAATCGTTTTGTGCGCTGGCCCCAGGCGGCACTCGAACGCTGGGAAGCGCTCGAACAGCTGCGGGTACTGGCGGCGGGGGAGGCCATCCATATCGAGTTGGCAAGCGCGCCGGTGCCGGGCGGCGTGGATACCCCGGAGGATCTGGCCCGTATTCAAACCTATCTGGAAACCGAGGAGTAAGCCGTGAGCGTCAAGGTCCTGTTTGTCTGTCTGGGCAATATTTGCCGTTCGCCAACTGCCCACGGGGTGTTTCAGGCGCTGGTGCAGCGCGAATCAATGGGTGAACGTATCACCATTGATTCCGCCGGCACGGGTGACTGGCACGTGGGCAAGGCGCCGGATCGACGCGCCCAACAGGCGGCGGCCGAGCGCGGCTACGATCTTTCGGGTCTGCGGGCCCGGCAGGTCGCGCGCCCTGATTTTGATCACTACGACTATGTGCTGGCCATGGACAATAGCAATTTGAGCGATCTCAAGCGTCTGGCGCCAAGTCACTTCAAGGGCCATCTGGGCCTCTTTCTCGACTTCGCCCGGCGCTCTGCGGCGCGGGAAGTCCCCGATCCCTACTACGGCGGCGATGAAGGCTTTGCCGAGGTGCTCGACATGGTCGAGGACGCTGCCGAAGGCCTGCTCGACGACATCCGTCAGCGTCTGGTGTGATTGTGGCCATTGCTCCGGATACCTCCCCTCTGCCCCTATTGATCCCCGAAGCGGAGCTGCGTGCCTACAACACCCTGGGTGTGACCGCACGCGCGGCCTGGTTCGCCAGCGCCCGCTCCGAGGCCGAGGTGGTCGCTGTGGTGAGGGAGGCGCACAAGCGCGACTTACCCCTGTTGGTGGTGGGTGGGGGCAGCAATCTGGTATTGCAGGGCGATTACCCCGGGCTGGTCCTGCACATGGCCACCCAGGGGCGGCGCAAGGTGCGCGAAGACGATCAGCATGTTTGGTTTGAGGTGGCGGCCGGAGAAAACTGGCATCAACTGGTGACCAGCACGTTGGCGGAGGGCTACAGCGGCCTCGAGAATCTGGCACTGATCCCCGGCAGCGTCGGCGCCGCCCCGATCCAGAATATCGGGGCCTATGGGGTCGAGCTGGACAGTGTCTTCGAGGAGCTGCGGGCGATCGACCGACAGTCTGGTGTCAGTGTCACCTTTGACCGGGCCGCCTGTGCTTTTGGTTACCGGGACAGCATTTTCAAAAGCCGGTTGCGAGACCGCTACGTAATCACCCACGTTACCCTGCGTCTGCGTAAGCAGCCTTGCCTGGTGCTGACCTATCCGGCCCTGCGCGACGCCCTGGCGGGGGTGCCTGAGGCGGACCTGACCCCGCAGCGGGTGGCTGAGGCGGTGTGTGAAGTGCGCACGAGCAAGCTGCCGGACCCGCGGGAAATACCCAATGTGGGCAGTTTTTTCAAGAACCCTGTGGTCAGTGCCGACGTCTACCAGCGCTTGAAAGCGGATTTTTCCGGGGTGGTGGCCTATGCGCAGCCCGACGGCCGCTACAAGCTGGCGGCTGGCTGGTTGATTGACCGGGCCGGCTGGCGCGGCCATACCGAGCCCAGTGGCGTCGGTGTTCATCCCCGGCAGGCCCTGGTGATCACCAACAGTGGTCACGCCAGCGGGGCCGAGGTGATGGCCCTGGCCGAGCGCATCAGGGCGTCTATCAAGACCGAGTTTGGCGTTGATCTGGAGCCCGAGCCTACGGTTGTTGGGTGGTAGGCGGGCAAGGGTATTTTTATTCCGGTTGGGTGCTGCATTGTCGGATTACGCCCTGCGGGCTAATCCGACCTACGTGGACAATGGCACGCTGTTTCCAGTAGGTCGGATTAGGCGCAGCCGTAATCCGACACCTGAGGCACCCAAACTACCGTTTTGCGAGAATCACCCCACACTCCAGATGGTGGGTATAGGGAAACTGATCAAACACCGCAAAGGCCTCAATCCGGTGAGTCTCGGTCATCTGGCGCAAATTCTCCCTGAGCGTCTGGGGATTGCAGGACACATAAATAATGTGCTCAAAACGCTGGGTCACCGACGTGGTGTGCGGGTCCATCCCGGCCCGGGGCGGGTCCACGAAAATGGTACTGAAGCGGTAATCCTCCAGATCCACCTCCGCCTGCTGCAGACGGCGAAACTCCCGCTCCTTATCCATCGCCTGGGAGAACTCCTCGCTCGACATCCGCACCAGCTTGATATTCTCGATACCGTTCAGGGCCATGTTATAACGCGCCGAATGCACCGAGCTTTTCGCCAACTCGGTCGCCACCACCCGCTCGAAGTTACGGGACAAGGGCAGGGTAAAATTACCGTTGCCGCAGTAAAGCTCCACCAGGTCACCCCCGAAATGTTTACTCTGCGCCGTGGCCCAGTTGAGCATCTCGGTACACACCGCACCGTTGGGCTGGGTGAAGCTGCCCTCGATCTGCTGATAGCGGTACTCGCGCCCATCGACGGTCATGGTTTCGAGCACGTAGTCGCGCTCAAGCACCCGCTTTTGCTTGCGACTGCGACCTAAAATGGGCACCTCAAGCGCCGCCTGCAACTCGCGCGCTTCAGCTTCCCATTCATCATTCAACGGTTTGTGATAGATCAGGGTAATGAGGCAGTCCGCACTCAAGGTGGTTAAAAATTCCACCCGAAATAATTTTTTTCGCAATAATTGACTGTTGTTGATGCGCGCCAACAGGGGCTGCATCAGCGCATTCATCAAGGCACTACCCACCGGGAAGCTCTCGATCACAAACGGCTTCTTGTACTCACCCGGCTCGAACATGGCGTAGTGGGCGGTATCGCCCTCATGCCAGATTTTGAATTCGGCACGCAGGCGATAATGCTCGGGCGGGGAGGGGTAAACAGCGATGTCGGGCAGGTCGAACTCGGCGAAATCCGCGCGCAGGGCGGCCACCTTGTCCGCCAACTGTCGATCGTAGTCGGCGGGAAATGTCTGGTGTATGGTCATTGAACCTCTTCGTATTCGCAGTGCCCCCAATCGCAGCTGACGAACTGCCGGGGCTGCTCGCCGCAGAAAACACCGTAGGCTTCCTGGGGCCAGTCGTTATCGATCACCGTCAGCCGGGCATTATCGCATGTTTGCCGGGCCTGTTCTTCCACCGCGTAATAGCTGCGGCCGGGTTCTTGCCGGGGGCGAACGCCGATCGCCAAGCTGGGCACCTCGCGCACCGGATGATGCTCAGGGCCCTGATGCCAGGCAAGGAGGTAGTCCAGGTAGGGGTGTTGCCATTCGGCCTCAAGCAATGGGGTTTGGGCCCGGGACAACTGATCGAGTTGGCGACGACAGGTGTTGTGCTGATTGCTCAGGCTGCGCCGGGGCAGATCCAGTCGGTCAAGCGCTCGCGCCTGTGCGCTCAGGGAGAGGTCCACGGCATCGAGTGCCAACGGGCGATCGCTGTAGGTATGGGTGCGACTCGCCAGGCGCTGACTGTAGAAGTCGTCGGCGGCAACCACATGGGCCCAGTGAGCGTCGAGCCAGTCGCCGTAAACGATCTCGGCCTCATCAGCCGTGTCGCCGCCCAGTGAGCGGCAGGCGCGCACCAGCGTTTGCATGTAGGCGGCCTCGCCCAGAGCATCCCGCGCGACAGATTCCAGCGTGTCCTGGCTTGAGGGGGCGAATTCGGTGGCGCAGCCATTGAGTAGCAGGCCCACTGCAAGCAGCGCCAAACACTGGAATCTACTAAAGCGTTGGGTATCGATCATGATTCACCTCGTGTCAGTTCATGGCTCCCCGGGGAGTCTATGCTCCCATCAGCGGCAAGCGGATATTAAAGCAACTGCCCATGCCGGGCGCTGATTCTACTTCAATTGTGCCGCCGTGGTGTTCGGTAATGATGAAGTAGGATACCGACAGACCCAGCCCGGTGCCTTTGCCTACGTCTTTGGTGGTGTAAAAGGGCTCGAAGATATGGCGTCTGACTTCATCCTCCATGCCCGGCCCGTTGTCGGCCACTGAGAGCAGGGCGCGGTTGCCCTCGCGCTTCAGGGCCACGCGAATTTCCGGTTGGGCGACGGTTTCGGTGGATTGCTCAAAGGCCTGCAGGGCATTACTGAGCAGGTTGAGTACCACTTGCTGCAGCTCTACCGCCGAGCCCCGCACGGGTGCGAGGCCGGCATCAACGTCGATCTTGAAGGCGGGCTGGCCGCGCTCATCAGGCGCCGAGAGGGTCGCGAGTTTCTGGCTCAGGTCGAGGCTGTGCTCAATCACCTGCTGCAGGCGAACCTGGGTCTGCTTGCGCCCGCTACTGCGGGAAAACTCCAGCATATTGGTAACGATCCGCGCCGAGCGCTCGCCCGCGTCGCGCATATCATCGAGCATCCGGAAAATGTTGCGCCGCTCCAGGTAGGTGTGGACATCCATAAGATTCAGGTTCAGGCGTTCGGCTTCCCGCTGGTTGGCATCAAAGCCGGGGGCGGTGCGCCGGTGAATGTTCTGCACCCCGTGCAGAATCGCGCTCAAGGGATTGTTGATCTCGTGTGCCATGCCTGCCGCCAGTTCGCCCAGAGAGAGCATCTTCTCGTTCTGGATCATCATATTCTCCATGCGTACCCGGGGCGTGACGTCGTCAATCCGGATAACGGCGCTCTTACCGTCGATGTCGCGAAAGGGGTAGATGCCCAGGTCGCAGTAGCGGCTGGTGTCGCCGTCTTTATACAGAAGATTTTCGCTCAGATAGGGAATGCCGGCTTTGATGACCGATCGCAACTTTCCGGCTTCAATGGGCAGCCAGGTGCAGATATCGCTCAGGGCGCGACCGCGAACTGCATCCAGGGTCAGACCGGTTTCGTGCTCAGCGGCCCGATTCCAATGGCTGATGTGGCCCTCGTCGCTGACCACAATCAACAGGGAGGGCAGGGCGTCGATCAGGTGCGCGGTAAAATTCTCGGCCGCCTCCAGAGCTTGCCGTTGCAGTCGCGCCTGTGCCCGAAGGTGCACGGCGTAACCGAGGCTCGCGAACAGCAGGGCCAGCAGAAACAGGCTCAGAAAAACTCCCGGTAGTGACGGCATGGCGGGTCTCTTTTTAGGTGCGTTAGGGCTATTGTAGACCTTTATGACATTTTTCCTAAAAGTGTTTGACATCAAAATCGATTCGGGTAGAATGCGCAGCTCCTGACGCGGGGTGGTTAGCTCAGTTGGTAGAGCGGCGCCCTTACAAGGCGTAGGTCACAGGTTCGACTCCTGTACCACCCACCATCATACGCGTTAGAACTGCCGAGGACCGGTAGTTCAGTTGGTTAGAATGCCGGCCTGTCACGCCGGAGGTCGCGGGTTCGAGTCCCGTCCGGTCCGCCAAACATAGAAAAAGCCCCTCAGCATTGCTGAGGGGCTTTTTTTGTCTGGAAGAAAAACCCCCCACGCTTTCATCTATCTGTCATATTTCCGGGGTAGTCTTTCTCCTGTCGAACACCAAAATCCAGGGAGAATCCCATGCAAGACTACCTAGAAGAACTGCTCGAGTTGCTCGCCGAGGACACCATAATCGATCAAGATTGTGATCCAATCGACGATTATTCCGATATTTAACGTTGATTTGGCGACTCTATCACACCGAAAAGTCACTCATTGACCGATAATTGACACTCCTGACCCAAAAGCTAGTGGAGTGTTGTCATGGCCAGCCACAACGACGCCTATACCGAAGCGGTATTCCTGTTTGAAGAAGACCGACTTCAGCGGGAGATGCTGTTCTCTGAATTTGAAGCGATCCTCGACGGTGTCGTGCCCGAGACAGGCTACGCCAACCAGAAGGTCAAAGGCGCCTACCTGCATATCAATACCAATCTCTGCATCACGGCGGCGGTATTCTTCACTATTGGCTTTGATAGCCGGGGCGTCGTCGACACGCGCTGGAACCTGCCCCTTGACCGCCTTGCCTCCACTGCCGGACGCGGCCCCGACCTGGGCGCCGGTCCGATCCGTATTGCCAGCTACAGTCAGTGCCCGGTCGAGTGGCATCAGAAACACCTCTGGGATCCCCTCGATGATGAACTGGATAATCACTTTGAAGTCTTGCGCGCCGCGGTGCAGCGCAACCGCTTGAGTGTTAAAGTAAGTCCTCAGGAGTCGGAGGATGAGCCCTATAAAAACAATAGGTTACGGGAAGAACTTAAAGCCAAATATACTCAGGCATTGCGCGATCGTATGGCCAAGCAATTGCGCGAACACCGGCATCGGATTGACCTGATCAACCGTCGCTATGAGCACCGCTGCAACCTGCTCAAGCGGGAATATCAGCAGCGCCTGGCGTTTTATCGGGAGCAATTGATGGAAGAGCGCAGCCGTTCCCGGCGCCTGGAGCAGCATGTCTGGAAGTTGCGCCAGCAGTTGGCCCGCGAGAACCCGCCGACACCGATTAAATCCCAGGGCGGTTTTTAGCCTGCTCGGTGCCTCAGATGTCGGATTACGCGCTTCGCGCTAATCCGACCTACTCAAACAATGGCACGCCGTATCCCGTAGGTCGGATTAGCGCGAAGCGCGTAATCCGACAGCGCGGCACGACTCCAAAACAGTACCCCAATGCTCACACAGGTAGAATTAACGCAGCGTAGTCCGACCGTGAGGCACCATTCCCGGCTCAAATGTCATCACTCCAAAGCCGGATAACTCCTTGATTTTCCTATAACGGTGTCCCCGGCCTGCGCCAGGGGCTATAATGCCGCCTGACCATTCCTTCACGACAGCGGGTTGTCATGACAGCATTTGCCACTATCGGCCTGATTGGCCGTCTGGACAACGAGCGGGCGCGCTACTCCATGGAGCGCCTGATCACTTTTCTGCAGTCGCGCCAGCTGGATTTTACCCTCGAATCGCAAACCGCCGCCGTGCTCGGCAGTGATGCGGCCGTGGGTGCAGCCCGGCAAGTCGCCGAGCTCGACAGCCTGGGGCGGCACTGCGATCTGGTGATTGTGGTAGGGGGCGATGGCAGCCTCCTGGGGGCGGCCCGGGCGCTGACCAGCTACGGCGTGCCCTTATTGGGTGTCAATCGCGGTCGTCTGGGCTTTCTCACCGACATTACCCCCGAGGATATCGAAGAAAAAGTCGGTGAGGTGCTCGACGGCCACTATCTCGAAGAAAGCCGCTTTCTGCTCAATATGGAAGTGCGCCGGGGCGGCAGGCTGATGGGGCGCGGTGACGCCCTCAACGATGTGGTCATGCACCCCGGTGAATTCATCCATATGCTCGAATTTGAGCTGTCCATCGACGGCCACTTCGTCACCAGCCAGTGCGCCGATGGCATGATTGTCTCGACGCCCACCGGCTCCACCGCCTACGCCTTGAGTGGCGGCGGTCCGATCATGCACCCGAAACTGGATGCCATCGGTCTGGTGCCGATGAACCCGCATACCTTGAGCAGTCGGCCGATGGTCATTGACGGCAACAGCGAAATCAAAATCACCGTTGGTCAAAGTCGCGGCTCCAAGGCCATGGTGACCTGTGACGGACAGATCCACGTAGAATCGCGTACCGGGGATGAAATATTCATCCACAAGAAGCCGCAAAAGCTGACGCTGATTCACCCGTTGAATCACAATTTTTACGAGCGTTGCCGAACCAAGCTGGGGTGGGGCGGTCACCTGCTCGACTGAGGAACAACAGACGTTTTATGTATCTGCATCAACTATCACCCAAGCGCACGCCGGTCACGCTTGTACTCATTGCTTTGAGCCTGCTCGGGACACTCTTGACCGCGACCAACGCCGGTTTCCAGTTCCTGCCCTGGTTTACCTTTCAGAACTTCGCCTGGTCGCCCATGGGGCAGCCGATTTTTGAGCCGGTCGCTGAAGGTATCGGTCAGGGTCAGGTCTGGCGCTTGCTGACCCCGGCGTTTATTCACTTCGGTCTGCTTCATATTGCTTTCAACGCCCTCTGGCTCTGGGAGTTGGGGCGGCGTATCGAGCTGCTCAACGGGCGGGTGGTGTACATCCTGTTTGTCATCACCTGGGCCATTGGCTCAAATCTGGTGCAGTACTTCTGGCAGGGTGAAAGCCTGTTCGGCGGTATGTCGGGTGTCGTCTACGCACTGGTGGGCTATATATGGATGCGTCACCGGATGAACCCTCACCCGCTGCTGGCGGTACCGCCGGGCATCATTGGCTTTATGATGGTGTGGCTGGTCTTGGGTCTGACGGGTGTGATCGACATGTTTATGGGGTCCGGCGGCGTTGCCAACGGCGCTCATGTGGGCGGCCTGTTGGTGGGCATGCTCTGGGGTATCATCTTTAACGGTCGCCGGCCGTGAGGCTGCGCGCGGTCGTCCGTTTACGAGGTATGTCATGAATTACGAACAACTCCTGGCGAGCATCACACCCGACATCTATCGGCGCCTGCGCGATGCGGTCGCGCTGGGCAAATGGCCCGATGGCAAGCCGCTTACTGACGAACAAAAGCAGACGTGTATACAGGCTGTGATTACCTGGGAGCATCAACACTTGCCGCCAGAAGAGCACACCGGCTATATCGCGCCCAAGCCTCACAGCCATTGCGGCGGCGACGGCGAGGTCGCGGATGCGAATGAACCCAAACCCCTGAAATGGACCGACGCATGAGCTATGCGGTAGCGGCCAGCGGCGCGCTGGCGAAGATGAAAACGGCGCTGGATGCCGACACCCCTAGCTATGCCATTCCTCTCGGGGAGCAACAGGTGGCGATGAATGAGCTGTTGGGCAAACAACTCCGCCTGCGCTGGCTCGGCGACATCAACTGCACCCATTGCGGTCGTGCCACCCGCAAAAGTTTCAATCAGGGCTATTGCTATCCGTGCTTTACCCGCCTGGCCCAATGCGACATCTGCATTGTGAGTCCGGAGAAGTGTCACTTCCATCTGGGCACCTGTCGCGAACCCGAGTGGGGCGAGCGCTTCTGCATGACCGACCACATCGTCTACCTGGCCAACTCCTCCAAGCCCAAGGTGGGCATTACGCGCCTGTCGCAAGTGCCGACCCGCTGGATCGATCAGGGCGCCATCCAGGCATTGCCGGTTTTCCGGGTCGCCACGCGCCAACAGTCGGGCCTGGTTGAAACCGCCTTTAAGCCATTTGTGGCGGACAAAACCAGCTGGCAGGCTATGCTTAAAGGGGAGCCAGCACCGGTCGATCTGCTGGCGCTGCGTGAGCAGTTGCTGGAGGATACCCGCGCCGCCGTCGACGATATTCAGAGCGCCCACGGTTTGCAGGCGATTCAGGCGATTGACGATGCGCCTTTATACGAGATTCGCTACCCGGTGCTTGAGTACCCGACGAAGGTGAAAGCGCACAATCTCGAAAAAACCCCGGAGGTCGAAGGACAGCTGCTCGGCATCAAGGGGCAGTACCTGATCCTCGATACCGGGGTCATCAATATCCGTAAATACACCGCCTATCAGGTGGAACTGGCTGTGGCCTGAAGGCCCGCCAGCCGTACACACATTTCCCAACAACGTTGGACAGTCTTATGGCCGCACGAGATGCACAACCCAAAGCAATTCATCTGAAAGATTATCGGGTTCCCGATTTTCTGATTGAGCACACCCATCTGGATGTGGTGCTCAATGACGAGTGGACCCGCGTGACCAGCACCCTGAAGCTGCGTCGTAACCCCGAGTCCGAACGCCAGGATACGTCTCTGGTCCTCGACGGTGCCGAACTGCGCCTGGTGTCCGTTGCCATCGACGGCAAGCCCCTGAGTGAGTCCGATTACCGGGTGGATGCTGAATCCCTGACCATCGCCGATGTGCCCCCGGCTTTTGAGTTGCAGGTGGTGACTGATATCCAGCCCCAGAAGAATACCTCCCTCGACGGCCTGTACCGTTCGCGTGGGCTTTATTGCACCCAGTGCGAAGCCGAAGGTTTTCGCAAAATCACCTATTACCTGGATCGCCCGGATGTGATGAGTGAGTTTGTCACCCGTATCGAAGCGAATAAAGACACGCATCCGGTGCTGCTCTCCAACGGCAACCTTATCGATGGCGGCGACCTGGCGGGCGACCGGCACTTTGCCGTCTGGCAGGATCCGCACAAAAAACCCTGCTACCTGTTTGCCATGGTGGCGGGGCAGTTGTCCCACATAGAAGACAAATTTGTCACCACGTCCGGACGCGAAGTGACCCTGAAGATTTTTGTCGAACCCAAAGACCTGGACAAGTGCGACCACGCCATGGATTCGCTCAAACGTGCCATGCGTTGGGACGAAGAGGTTTACGGGCGCGAGTACGATCTGGACATTTTCATGATCGTCGCCGTGGATGACTTCAACATGGGCGCCATGGAAAACAAGGGCCTCAACATTTTCAACACCTCCTGCATTCTGGCCAAACCGGAAACCACCACCGATGCCGGCTTCCAGCGGGTTGAGGCAGTGGTGGCGCACGAGTACTTCCACAACTGGTCGGGCAACCGCGTGACCTGTCGCGACTGGTTTCAGTTGAGCCTCAAGGAGGGCTTTACCGTCTTCCGCGATGCCGAGTTCTCCTCCGATATGGGGTCGCGCACCGTCAAGCGGGTGGAAGATGTGAGCATGCTGCGCACCGCCCAGTTTGCCGAAGACGGCGGTCCCATGGCGCACCCGATTCGCCCGGATGCCTATATCGAGATCTCCAACTTCTACACCCTGACCATCTATGAGAAGGGCGCGGAAGTGGTGCGCATGATTGCCAACCTGCTGGGCCCCGAGTTGTTCCGCAAAGGCAGCGACCTCTACTTCGAGCGCCATGATGGCCAGGCGGTGACCACCGATGATTTTGTGGCGGCTATGGCCGATGCCTCCGGACGCGATCTGACCCAGTTCAAACACTGGTACTCCCAGGCGGGCACGCCGGTGCTGACCGTGACCGATCAGTACGATGCCGATGCGCAAGAGTATACGCTTGAGATTGCGCAGTATTGCCCGCCCACCCCTGAGTGTAAGCACAAAAAACCGTTCCATATTCCGGTGGCGGTGGGGCTGCTCGGCAGTGCCGGTAATTTACCGTTGCAGTTAAAAGGCGAAACGCCCAATACGGAAACGCCGGACAACACCCATACGGTACTGGAGCTCACTGAAGCCAAGCAGCGCTTTACCTTTACCGGCGTCAAAGAGAAACCGGTGCCGGCCCTGTTGCGCGGTTTCTCGGCGCCCGTGAAGCTGCGTTACCCCTACACCCGGGACGACCTGATGCGCCTGATGAGCGCCGACGACGACGGTTTTGTGCGCTGGGATGCGAGTCAGCAACTGGCGACGCTGGTTATCGGCGATGCCATCAAAGCGTATCAGGGGGGCGAAGATCTCGGCCAATGGCCGCTGGATGAACAGTTGGCCGTTGCCTGCGAGCAACTGCTGGGGGATAGCAGTCTCGATCCCGCCATGGTGGCCTTGATGTTGGCCTTGCCGTCGGAAGGGTACCTGGCAGAGCAGGCTGAAGTGGTCGATGTCCACGCCATCCACGCCGCGCGCAATGCGGTGCGCCGTGCGCTGGGCAAACGTCTGGCGCAACCGTTACGGGCGATTTACAGCGCGTACGACCACAGCAAACCTTATGAGGCAAACGCTGAAGCGATTGCGCAGCGCACCCTGAAGAATCTGGCGCTGGGTTATTTGATGATCGATCCGGATGCGGCGCAGCTTGATGCCTGCGAGCAGCAATTGCGCGACAGCAATAATATGACCGATACCCTTGCGGCCCTGACCGCGTTGGTGAATTGCCGTGCGCACGATGCCGAAGATCGCAAACGCGATGCGCTTGAGGCTTTCTACCAGCAGTGGCAAGACGAACCCCTGGTGGTCAACGACTGGTTCCGGGTGCAGTCGGTCAGCCCCTTGCCGGGAGGCCTGGAGCGCGTGCATGCACTGCTCAAGCACCCGGCTTATGATCCGAAGAACCCGAATAAAATTCGCTCGGTGGTGGCCGCATTTACCAACGGTAACCCGGTCAATTTTCATCAGAAGGATGGGGCGGGCTACACCTTTTTGGCGGATGAGGTTCTGCGCCTGAATAAGCAGAACCCGCAGATTGCCGCCCGGCTGCTGACCCCGCTGACCAAGTGGCGGCGCTACCTGCCCGAGCAGCAAGCGTTGATGAAAGCCGCGTTGGAGCGGATTCTGGCGGAGCCGGAATTGTCCAAGGATGTGTACGAGGTAGTGAGTAAATCCTTGGCCTGATGGTGGGCTGGGTTACCAGCCCGCCACCAGATTCATCGACCGATAGGGTGCCAGCGCGGCATTGACGTCCGCTCCGGCATCCAATTCACGTACCTCCCACGCACTCACTTCCTGCGCTTCATCCACCAAACCGCGCGCCATCAACACGTCGTGTAATGCGGCCTTGTCCAGTTGCCCTCCCTTTACCACCTGCTGCAATTCATCCTCGGTCAATTGAACACTGGTCCCGCTGGGCAAATAAATCGCGCCGGTGGAAAAGTCCACGATAAAGGCGATCAGCCCGGGTACCACAAACAGAACCAGGCCGATGGTGTTCATCAGCACCACGGCGACGTCCAGGTCGCCGCCGGTCTGGCCGCGGCGCTCGGGGTAAAGCACGGTGCCGCAGGCCGTGAGTTGGGTAACCAGAAGGGCGCTCAGGGCGATGGCGATGGGTTTACGTGTCGGCATGGGTCTCCTCCGGATACAGGGGTGGCAGCGGCGCCTTGTTCTTGCCGTAATGGCGGTCGCGTTTTTCGCGCCGCAGGGCGGCGACTTCCTGAAGCAGGGCGCCGCTGTCAAAATCTGTCGCGGTGCTACCGCTGAACAGAATCTGGTCCAGTTGCCGCAGCAAACGGTGCAGGGTCTCATTGTCTGTACGCGCAATGATCTGGTCCAAACGGTGCAGGCTGTCCGTTTGCCAATGACGCTGCGCCCACCGAATCAGTTGCTGCCGCAGTGCATTCAGATCATTGTCGGCACTTGAACGCTTCATCTGCCGCCACAGAATGGCTTCATTGCGATCGAGTACCGGGGCATTCTCGGTATGGGTCAGCCGGTAGAGTTGACGGCGACTGAGCCAGAGCATCAAGGCGAGCAGGGCGCTCAGGAGCGCAAAGAAAACCGCGCCGGCAATCCACCACCAGGCCACGAAGGTGACTACCCGCGGCTCATCCTGTGACGGTGTGTCGCGGTACAGACTGGCGCCCGTGTCGGCCAGGCTGGCTCCGGGTTGTTCCACCGCCTGACGGTCGTCTTCGATACTGCCCGGCGCCGCCTGCACACGGACGCGACGCTCAGGTAAGGTGGCCGTTTCAAAGCGCTGGCTTTCGGTGTTCCACCAGCGCAGGGTGACTTCCGGCAGGGTGTGCCGGCCAGCGCGACGTGGCACCATGGCTACGGTTTCCATGCGGGTCCCACGCACGCCCGATGCATCCCGTTGCTCATCGGTCTGGGGTTGGTCGGGGTAGTAGCTGAAGCCGTCAATGCGGGCCTCCCCCAGTGGCGTGATTTGTGCACCGCTCAAGCCATCGGCATTGATGGTGATGGACCGAGTCACCGGTTCACCCACTTGCAGACTGTCCGGGTCCCGGCTCCAGCGTTCACTCAACTCGACATCCCGTGCAGGCATCCAGCGCTCGCCTCGGGCTTCACCCGGAATCGGTTGCACCTCAAGCATTTTGGATTCCGTGCGCAACCGACGCAAGCCACTGCGACCGGTGCCGTGCAGGTTGCCCCATAGATCGCGCCGGCTGCTGCCGAGAGATACGCTGTAAGCCAGTGCGGGAATGCGCAGCTCACCGCTGCGTTGCGGGAAGAGGGCAAAGGTGTTTTCAATAATGCCGTGATTCACACCATCAATTTGGCGGCGATAGCGATTCTCGGCCACCTCCACCACCAGAGCGTCCTCAAGCTCCAGAGGCTGTAATTCAACGGCCTGCAAATCTACTGAAGTAAACAGGCGCACGGTCATCAGCACCTGCTCCTGAACATGGGGGTTGTCTTTACTCAAACTCACTTCCACCCAGATGTCGTCGCGGGCAGCGCCGTCACGTCCGCTACTGGGTTCGCGCACCGTCAGCGTGAGTGGTTCGCTGCGCTGGCCCCCGAACTCGACGGCCGGTATCTGCAACTCACCGGCACGTTTAGGCGCGAGCGTCAGGCGCCACTCGGTCCAGGACTCGGTCTGGTTATTGATAATACGCATCTGGTTACTGCGCTGGGTGCCGAGAATCTCAAAGTCATCTTCCAGCGCGCTGAAGTCCGGATCCTGTTGTACACGCTGCCCCATAAAGCGCACACGCAAGGTCAGGGTATCGCCCAGCGTGGCCTGGTTGCGATCCAGGCTGGCGCTCAGTTCGTTGGCGGCCGCGCTGGGTAGGGCGGCGAGTAGTGCCAGTGCCGCGACCACAAGGGTCAGGCCAAGGTGTTTTTTGAATGTGTACCAGGCTACCATCGTTCCTCCGCATCCGGCGCCGCGGGCGCCAAGCGTTCGCGCATCCGTTGGCGCTGTTGCTGTTGGTGTTGATGTTCAAATTTGCGCCGTAACAATCCGCCCGGATCGTCCGGTACCCGGCGCAACCACTGCTCCAGGGATTGGCGTTCTTCGTCGCTCAGACCTTCTTCCTGGGCCAATTGTTCGCGTACCTCGTCGATACGATCTTCCAGTTCTTCGTCGGCAGCGGTCTGGTCGTCACCCGTCTGCTCCTCACCGGGTTCCTGAGGTTCATCCTGGGCGCTGTCTTCATCGTTGGCGTCGGCATCGTCGGGATGTGCGCTGTCATCGTCGGGGCCCTGCTGAGGCTCGCCGTTCTGTTGTTGATCACCGTCGCCGCCATCCTGCCCGTTCTCGCCCGGCTCGCCTTCGTCATCGCCGTTGTCCGAGTCCTGGTCCTGGGACTGGTCTTCCTGCTGATCGAGCAGTTGCTCCACCAGTTCGCGGTTAAAGCGGGCATCGTCAAAATCCGGGTCGGCCTCGAGTGCCTGGTCATAGGCGTCCAGTGCGCCCTCCAGATCGCCACTGCGGGCCAGGGCATTGCCCCGGTTGTAATGGGCGCGAGGCTGGTCGAATTCGGCAAAGGCTTGCGCTGCCGCTTCGTAGTCACCTGCGCGATAAAGCGCATTGGCGCGCTCGAGTTGTCGCTGCGCCTGCTGATCGCGATTCAGCCAGAGTGTTTCTGCGCCGAGTGCATAGCTGGTTTGCGGTGTCGCCAGGAGTAAAGGCGCACAGATCAAGGCGGCGAGCAGTCCGCGCCGGAAACTGTACAGAGCGACTGGCAGGAGGAACAGCACCAGCCAGGGCCCCCGGTCGTACCAGGTATCAAACTGCTGGCCGCTTTCGCGTTCGGCATCGGCCAGCGCCGGGGTGTCGGCCAGCAAATAATCGAGATCCCGCTCGTCACTGGTGAGTGTGTGGTAGCGTCCGTCCAGTTGCCCCGCCAGCTGTTGGAGTGGGCGACTTTCAAGGCGCGCCACAATGATATTGTTACTGCGGTCGCGCACAAAACCGCCGCTGCCACTGGGGATGGGGGCGCCGTCCTCGGTGCCTACGCCGAGGATCGACAAGCGGTGCGGGCTGTCTTCCAGTTGGCGGCGGATGCTGTCGCGAGCACTGCTCACCACACCGTCGGTCACCAGTAGAATATGGCCGGCGCGAACATTGGCGTTGGCCAGCAGCGCCTCGGCCTGTTCAATCGCGGCTTCGGTGTTGCTGCCGGGCAGGGGCATCAGGCTTGGGTGCAGCACCTGCAACAGATTGATGATGGTGTTGCTGTCATCCGTCAGCGGGGACACCACGTGGGCATCTCCGGCATAGCTGATCAACGCCGTTTCGCCCTCGGTGCGCCGCTGCAGAATATCGGCCACCTTCAGGCGTGCTCGCACCAGGCGTGAGGGGTTGATGTCCTCTGCCAGCATCGACGGCGACAGGTCGAGCACGACCACCAGTGCGTCGCCGGTGGTATGAGCCGCCGTGGGTCGTTGCTCCCAGGTGGGTCCCGCCAGAGCCAGGACCGCCAGGCACCAGGCGCCGATAAGACCCCACAGCAGGTGGCGGCGGGGGCGGCGGCTGCCGGCGTCCTCAAGATAAGGCAATAAGGCGGGTGCTATCAGTTTCTGCCATTGATGGGCGCCGTATTTCTGCCGCCATACCAGCCATGCCAGCCCCAGCAAGGGAATCAGGGCGAGCAACCACCAGGGCCGCAGTAAATGAAAGTGCTCGACAAACGCACTCATGCGGACACCTCCCGGCGTTTGCCAACGTTGGGTACGCTGCGCCCGATTGCCATCAGGGCACTCAGCAACAGTGCAGCGCCCAGGGGCCAATAAAAGAGTGTGCGCAAGGGCCGATAAACCCGTTCATCCAGTTCAATCGGCTCCAGGCGGTCGAACTCACGGTGAACCTCTTCCAGCTCTTCAATGTTGCGTGCACGGAAGTAACGACCGCCCGTCATTTCAGCCACTGCAATCATGGCGTCTTCATCCAGGTCGTGAGTGGGGTTGACGGTGCGCTGGCCAAAGAAGCCATCGACCGTCATCTCTTCAGCACCAAAACCCATGGAATAGATGGTGATACCCTCCATCGCCGCCAGTTGCGCCCCACGCTCAGGGGTCAGTTCGCCCGCGTTGTTGGCACCGTCAGTCAGTATCAGCAAAAGGCGATGGTTCTCGGGGCGTTCGCGCAGCCGTTTAACGGACAATCCGATACCGTCACCAATTGCGGTTCGCTCGCCGGCGTAGCCAATCTCGGTTTCCTGCAATAGCTGGTTGACCGTGTCCAGGTCGTGAGTAAGGGGGGCATACAGATAAGCTTGTGAGCCGAACAGGACCAAGCCCAAACGATCGCCACGTCGGCGTTCGATAAAGTTGCCAATAACGATCTTGATGGCTTGCAGGCGATCAATCATCTCGCCGCGGTGACGCATATCTTCGATTCGCATACTGCCGGAAACATCCACTGCGATCAGGACATCGCGCCCGGTGGTCACCTGCGAAACCGGCTCGCCGAGCCAGCGAGGATTGGCGGCGGCGGTGACCAGCAAAATCCAGATCAGCCATAAAAGACTCCGACCGAGCCAGCGGCGCTGCGCGCGCAGGCCTTGTCCCTGCAAACGCTTGGCGGTGTTGTAGAAGGGTACGCGAACGGCGGCCTGACGGACTTCAGCGGGCGGTAAGGCCCGCATTAACAGCGGCAGGGGTAACAGCAGAAAGAGCCACAGCCATTGAAACTCAAGCATCGCGGTGCTCCCTGATCCAGGTGAGAATCAAGGGGTGGAGTTTATCGATGTCGGCTTCCGGGTTGGGGCGGTAGTGGCCATCGGCCAGGACACGCCCGCTGCCCTCGCGCAGCGCCGGAGCGCACTCGGGACACACGGCCGCCAACTGCTTCAACCAGGCGTCGCCCTGCAAGCGGGCGACTTCGGCCCTGGGGCGCAGGTGCAATAGACAGCGGCGCAGCAAGCGATTGACCTGCTCCAGATACAGAAGCGTATTGCCCTCGGTTTGATAGTGTCGCCACAGAACCTCCGCCTCTTGCAGGGCCTGTGCCCGGTAACGGTTCCGGCGTTTACGACGCAACAGCCACCAGACGCCGCACAGGAGCGCGATCCCAACCACCAGAATCACCAGCCACCAGCCCCACGCCAGGGGCCACCAACTGGCGGCGTCCGGGGCGTGAATATCACGCAACTGTTGTAAGGGGTCCTGCGGATTCATGTGTGTACTCGTATCATGATCGGCGTTTGCCCCGCGTGCCGTAAGCATCGCGCAGCAGACGCAGGCAATCGTCAGTGGTGGAAAAGCTCAGCAGCCGCAACCGCAGCTCGCCCGCGGTATCCACCAGCCGGGTCTGCTGGGCTGCGAACTGTTGCTGCCATGCCCGCTGAAAGTCACGGTCACCTGCCGGGAGTTGCAGTTGCTCGTGACCGTCGCTGATAGCGAGTTGGCCATTGGCGCTAAACGCGGCTTCCAGCGGGTCGTAAATGTGGATGAGGGTCACCTCAGTGTGCCGCGCCAACTCAAACAGTTGTTGCTTGCCAGCGTCGTCCAGATCGTGAAAGTCGCTCAGAATAAAGACCGCACTGCCCGGGCGCGCCACGCGTCGGGCGTCACGCAACAAGCTCTCGAGGTTCTGATCGTTGGGCTCGGCAACCGGTGTTGTGAGCGCATGGTTGTAAGCTTGCAGTTGTTGCAGTACTTCCAGCACCGCGTGCTTGCTGCGGCGAGGGCGCACATCGCGCTGGCCGTTCGGCCCAAACACCAGTGCGCCGATGCGGTCGCCGGCCTCAAGCGTGGCCCAGGCAATCAGCGCGCTCAGGTGTGCGGCCACCACGGATTTAAAACACTGTTGACTGCCAAAAAACATGGGCGCGCGCTGGTCGGTAAGCAGAATCACCGGGCGCTCACGCTCCTCGCGATAGATTTTTGTGTGGGGCACCTGGGTGCGGGCCGTAACGCGCCAATCAATGGAGCGAATATCATCGCCCGGCTGGTAAACCCGCACTTCCTCGAAATCCATACCCCGGCCGCGCCGTACGGTGCGTTGTGCACCGGCCAACTGACTGCGCGCGGGGCGCGGACTGGACAGGTTCAGAAAGCGGGCGCTGTGGCGCAGGCGCAAGAGCGCATTGAGGTCGCAGTAAGCGCCCTCGGGATTGACTGACTCGGGTTCGCGCACAGCTCGGGTCATGGCTTAGGTCAGGGGCACGGCGCTGAGCAGTTGATCGATGACCTTGTCAGGCGTGGTGCCCGTGGCCTCGGCTTCAAAACTCAGAATGATACGGTGACGCAGACAGTCGTGGGCCACGGCCTGAACATCATCGGGGCTGACAAAGTCCTTGCCCGCCAACCAGGCGTGGGCGCGGGCACAGCGGTCGAGGGCAATGGTTGCCCGAGGGCTGGCACCGTAGTCGATCAGACCCGCCAGATCGGCATCGTACAGACCGGGCCGGCGGGTGGCGTTGATCAGTTGCACAATATACTCCTCAACCGCCGGGGCCATGTGCATGGCCAGCACTTCCTGGCGGGCGGCTTGCAGCGTCTCCTGGGCGATCGGTGCCGGGGCCTGGGGTTGTTCGGCAGCCGCTTCGGCGCGCGCCAGGCGCAGGATCTGACGTTCGGCTTCCACTTCCGGGTAATCCACTGTCACGTGCAATAGAAAGCGGTCGAGCTGGGCCTCGGGCAGCGGGTAGGTGCCCTCCTGCTCGATGGGGTTCTGGGTTGCCATCACCATAAACAGGGCGGGCAGGGGATAGGTCTTGCTGCCCACACTCACCTGACGCTCGGCCATGGCTTCGAGCAGGGCCGACTGAACCTTGGCCGGCGCCCGGTTGATCTCATCCGCCAGTACCAGGTTATGGAAAATCGGCCCGGGCTGGAATTCGAAGCTGCCATTTTCGGGCCGGTAGATGTCGGTGCCGGTCACATCCGAAGGCAACAGGTCCGGGGTGAACTGAACCCGGTGAAAGTTACCCTCCACGGCCTGGGACAGGGCCTTGACCGCCTTGGTCTTGGCCAGCCCGGGCGCACCCTCCACCAACAGATGGCCGTCAGCCAGGAGCGCGATCAAGAGACGTTCAACGAGGTGGTCTTGTCCGACGATTTGCTGGTTCAGCCACTGGCTGACGCTGTGAAGAGCTTGGTGTGCCTGCATGCTATGCTTCTCGAAACGGTTGAGTGTTATGTGTGTGGCTTGAGATGCCAAGCCGCTACGTGCTCGATAGACCGGTTATAGTACGGCCAGTTCCCCCAAATTCAAGGGTGAATGGGCTATGCTGACAGATATATTCACTGGTTGGACATGACAGGAGTAGCGCTTTGGAGAACCTGGTTGCCGATACCCGCGATAGCGAATCACTGGTCGCTCAACTCGACGCGTGGGCAAAAGATCAGCTGGATGCTGAGTTGTCAGCGCCACTGAGAGACTTTTGTCGGTTGTTTTTTAACCGCTATCCGCTTGACGAAGTGGCCGATCGTCCGCTGAATGATATCTTTGGCGCGCTCTATTCCCACTGGCGCAGCCTCTCCCAGTTCGACGGTAGCAAGCCCCGAATCCAGGCCTTCAACCCCAGTCTGGAAAATGATGGCTGGGTGTGTCCGCACACCTTGCTGGTGGTTGTGCAGCGGGACATGCCGTTCCTGGTGGATTCCATTCGTATTGAGCTCAACCGGCGAAACATTGCGATTCATCGCATCAAAAGTACGGTCATGCAAGTTGAAAGGACACAGGGCGAGATCCAGTACCTCGGGGACCCCAATGGCGATGGCAGTCATCCGCGCGAAGCGCTGGTGGTGATGGAAATCAACCGGGAGAGCGACCTCGGTGAATTGCATGCCTTGGAAAAATCCCTGCGCGCCGTGCTCAAAGATGTGGTTCAGGTGGTCGGGGACTTTAAACCCATGACGGATGCAGTGAAGACGCTGCGTGCCGGGTTGGCTTTGGCCCAGGACAATCAATGCGTGCAGCAGGTTGAAGAAAGTCAGGCCTTTCTCGACTGGTTATTGGATGACCACTTTACGTTTCTGGGCTACAGCGAATACGACTTCGAGGAGAGCGATAAAGGCCGGTGTTTACAGGAGCAACGCGAGCGCCGCCTGGGGTTGTTTCGCAAACAGGCCGAGGCGGCCTGTATTCTTGAAAGCGACTTCGATGAGGGCATGAGCCGCTTCTACCTGACCCCGCAGGTGGTGGCGTTCTCCAAATCCAATGAGCGCTCGCGCATTCACCGCCAGGCTTACCCGGACTACATCGTGGTAAAACGGGTCGACCAAAATGGTGACGTGTGTGGCGAGGCCCGGTTACTGGGGCTCTATACCTCGCGGGTCTACACCGCCAGCCCAAAAGCCATCCCGCTGATTCGGGAAAAGGTCAGCCGGGTGTTTGAGCGCACCGGCCTCAACCCCAACAGCCACGACGGCAAGGCCTTGCAACAGGTGCTTGAAACCTTTCCTCGTGATGAATTGTTCCAAAGTACCAGTAACCAACTCTACGACACGGTCAACCAGGTGGCGGCAATCAACGAGCGCTACCAGGTACGACTGTTTATGCGTCCGGATATTTTTGGCAAGTTTGTCAATGCCATCGTCTATATTCCCCGGGATGTATTCAACACCCGCCTGAGGGAAAAAGTGCAGCAGTTGATTGCCGACGTCCTGCACGCCGAAGAGTACGAGTTCACCACCTATTATTCGGAGTCGATACTGGCGCGGGTGCATATGGTGTTCAAGGTCGACCCTAACCGGAGCCTGGATTACGACCCTCAAGCGCTGGAGGCGAAAGTGGTCGCGCTCAGTCGTTCCTGGGAAGATCACCTGTATCAGGCGCTGCATGAAGCTCACGGGGAAGAGCAGGGCAGCCAGCTTGCCCGGCGCTACGCCGATGCCTTCCCCTCCGCCTACCGCGAGCATTTCGAGGCGCGCATTGCAGTGCAGGATATCGATTTCAGTCGGGCGTTGGGCTCGCGCAATGATATCGCCATGAGCTTTTATCAGCCCCTGGGCGCGCAACATGGCGAGATGCGTTTTAAAATACTGCATTTGGAAAACGCCCTGGAACTGTCCGACGTCATTCCGATTCTCGAGCACCTGGGCCTGCGTGTGCTGGCGGAGCATCCCTACCAGATCCGCCCGAGCAACGGGGCGCGGGTCTGGTTGCACGACTTCCAGTTGAGCTATCACCAGTCCGTGGATATCGATATCGACGCCGTGCGACACGCGTTTCAGGATGCCTTTGCGGCCATCTGGCGCGGCTACGCCGAGAGCGACGCGTTCAATCGCCTGGTGCTGGGTGCGCGCCTGAATTGGCAGGAAGTGGCGATGCTGCGCGCCTACGCCGCTTACATGCGCCAAACCCTGTTTGCCTTCTCAGAGCAATACATTGCCAACGCACTGCTGAACCAAAGTGCCATTACCCGCAATCTGGTGGCGCTGTTCAAAGCCCGTTTTGACCCCCGTCTGAATCAGGGGCGCGCGAAAGATCGCGAGCGGATCGAGCGGTTGACCAAGCGCATCACCGACGGTCTCGAAGGGGTGGCCAACCTCAACGAGGATCGCATTCTGCGCCGCTACCTGGCGTTGATGACCGCGACCCTGCGCACCAACTATTTCCAGAGCAATGCCGACGGCAGTGCCAAATCGGCGCTGGCACTCAAGCTCAGTCCGCGCACCATTCCCGACCTGCCCGAGCCGCGTCCGCTGTACGAGGTGTTTGTCTACTCACCGCGGGTCGAGGCGGTGCACCTGCGGGCGGGCAGAGTTGCCCGGGGCGGGTTGCGTTGGTCGGATCGCTTGCAGGACTACCGCACCGAAGTGCTCGGGCTGGTCAAGGCCCAGCACGTCAAGAACTCCGTGATTGTTCCCGGGGGTGCCAAGGGCGGCTTTGTCTGCAAGCGGCCACCGGTTGGCGGCGATCGCGATGCTCTGCGCAAAGAGGCGATAGTCTGCTACCAAAGTTTTATCCGCTCCCTCCTGGATGTTACTGACAACCTGATCGAGGGCGAAGTGGTGCCGCCCAAAGATGTGGTGCGTCACGATAACGACGACCCCTACCTGGTGGTGGCCGCCGACAAAGGCACCGCGACCTTTTCCGATATCGCCAACGAGATCTCCAACGATTACAACTTCTGGCTTGGCGACGCCTTCGCCTCCGGCGGTTCCCAGGGATACGACCACAAAGGCATGGGCATTACCGCCCGCGGTGCCTGGGTGGCCGTGCAGCGCCACTTTATGGAGCGCGACCTGAATATTCAGGCCGAGGACTTTACCGTGGTGGGCATCGGCGACATGGGCGGTGATGTCTTTGGCAACGGGATGTTGTTGTCAGAGCACATTTGCCTGACGGCGGCCTTCAACCACCTGCACATCTTTATCGATCCCAACCCGGACTCGGCCGCGAGCTTTGTCGAGCGTCAGAGGCTGTTCAATACGCCGGGCAGCAGCTGGGACGATTACGACAAGTCCCTGATCAGTGAGGGGGGCGGTGTCTTCAGTCGGGACGCCAAGTCCATCGACATCAGCCCGCAGATGCAGGAATGCTTTGCCATAGAAGAGTCCCGCCTGACACCGAACGAGTTGATCAACCGTTTGCTGAAGGCGCCGGTAGACTTGCTCTGGAACGGTGGCATCGGCACCTACGTCAAATCCGAGTCGGAAACGCACGCCCAGGTGGGCGACAAAGCCAATGACAGTCTGCGCGTAAACGGCAACGAACTGCGCTGCAAAGTCATCGGCGAGGGCGGGAATCTGGGCATGACCCAGTTGGGTCGCATTGAGTATGCCCTGAATGGCGGCGCCTGCAATACGGACTTTATCGACAACGCCGCGGGTGTCGATACCTCGGATCACGAAGTCAATATCAAAATTTTGCTCAACGAAGTGATGGTCGCGGGCGACATGACCGAGAAGCAGCGCAACCAGCTGCTCAGGGAGATGACCGAAGATGTTGCAGTGCTGGTTCTGGAAAACAACTACCAACAATCCCGGGCCATCAGTATGGCCTCTGCTGAGGCGCTGCATCGGGGACCCGAGTACCGGCGCCTGATCAACACCTGGCACAGTGAGGAGCGGCTCGACCGGGTACTGGAATTTTTACCGGACGAAGAGACCCTGCAGGAGCGCGAGAGTCAAGGCCAGGGCCTGACGCGGCCCGAGCTGGCGGTCTTGGTGTCCTATGCCAAAGTTATTCTCAAAGAGGACCTGGCCAGAACCAACCTGGCGGATGATCCAGCACTGGTGGGTTTTGCTGAGTTGGCGTTCCCTCGGGCGATTCGCGAGCGCTTCCAGAACGCTGTGCATAATCACAAGCTGCGCCGTGAGCTGGTCGCTACCCAGATCGCCAACGACATGGTCAACAATATGGGCATCAGCTTTGCCCAGCGTTTGCTCGAATCCACCGGCGCGCCGGTGAGTGAAGTGGCGCGGGCTTACGTGACGGCGCGGGGCATTTACGCGCTCGATGACTTTACTCGCCAGCTCAAGGCGCTCGACTTCAAAGTACCCGGCGGGCTGCAAACCGAACTGATGTCGGTGATGATGCGCCGGGTGCGCCGCGCGACCCGCTGGTTCTTGCGCAACCGTCGCAGCCAATTGAACCCACAAGCGGAAATCGCCTATTTCCATCAGCATTTCAAGCTGCTGGCCGAGCAACTCTCGACGCTACTGGACGATGCCGCCAAGCAGGAGTGGGATGAGCGCACCGCCCAACTGACCGATGCCGGTGTGCCCGAGGCGCTGGCACGCAACGCGGGTGCCCCGGGTTACCTCTACAGCGGCCTCGGGCTGGTAGAGTCGGCGCGCCAAAGTGGCGCTGAGCTGGAGGCTGTGGCGAGCATATATTTTGGCTTGGCGGATCAACTGGGGCTTTACCGCTTCACCCAACAGCTGACGGAAGTGCCGGTCACCAACCATTGGCAGGCGCGGGCACGGGAAACCCTGCTCGACGACCTGGAATCCCAACTGCGCAGCCTGGTGGTGTCCCTTGCCCGCAGTGACGCCGGGAGCGCGGACGCCCAGGCCCGCCTGGAGCGCTGGCGTGCACAGCAGGCGCCACTGATCAAACGCTGGCACACCGTGGTGGACGAGCTGGATTCCGCCGGGCACACGGATTACGCCATGTTCTCGGTGGCGTTGCGGGAGTTGCTGGATCTGGTGCAGGCCAGTCAGCACGCGCCCGTGACTGATGATGTCTGATCTATGCCCGCAATTTACCTGAACCTGTCGGTATCGGCGGAGGAGTATCAGCGCTTGTACCAGGGGACGGCCTACCATGTGCTGGCCACCAGCGTGGACGGGCGCCGGGTGCGCTTTCCGGCGTGGGTACTGCAAAAATTTGTGACCCGGGAGGGTATTCGGGGGCGGTTTTGTATCCGTTTCAATGATGAAAACCGCTTCGAATCTATTGAAAAAATCGACTAACAGGCGCCGATCCAGTATCCTTGCGCCACTTTATTCACGCTGCTAAGCCACGGTTGCCATGTACGATCTGACCCGAAAACTCCTGTTCAAGTTTGATCCTGAAACCGCTCACGAATTGACGCTGGACCTGCTCGGCGCCGCCGAGCGCCTGAAACTGCTTGGCCTGTTCTCAAAAACCCCGGATTACTGCCCGGTGGAAGTCATGGGACTGCGGTTTTCCAATCCTGTCGGATTGGCTGCAGGGCTGGATAAAAACGGCGACTACTTTAACGCCCTGGGCGAGCTGGGCTTTGGCTTTGTCGAGATTGGTACGGTCACGCCACGTCCCCAGCCGGGCAACGACAAGCCGCGCATGTTTCGTATTGCCGAGCGCCAGGCGATCATCAACCGCATGGGTTTTAACAACAAGGGCGTGGATCACCTGGTTGAACAGGTCAAAAAACGCCGTTATCAGGGTATTTTGGGCATCAACATCGGTAAGAATGCCACAACTCCGGTAGAGGACGCCGCCTCGGACTACCTGATCGGTATGCGCAAGGTCTATCCCCACGCTGATTACATTACCGTGAATATCTCCTCCCCCAATACCCCGGGGCTGCGCGACCTCCAGTTTGGTGACAGCCTCAAGCACCTGCTCGAAACCCTCAAGCAGGAGCAGGAAAGCCAGTTCCAGAGCGCGGGCCGCTACGTGCCACTGGCGGTGAAAATTGCGCCGGATATGGACGACAGTGCCATCGCCCAAGTGGCTGAGCTACTCATGGCGCAGGGTATCGATGGCGTGATAGCCACCAATACCACCATTGAACGCGACGCTGTGGCGGGTTGCGAGCATGCCGAGGAAGCGGGTGGCCTGAGCGGTTGGCCGGTACAGGACAAGAGCACCCGGGTGATTGCCGCACTGCACAGTCACCTGGGCGGTAAAATCCCCATTATCGGGGTCGGTGGGATTATGGATGGGGCCAGTGCCCGAGCCAAAATGGAGGCCGGTGCCAGCCTGATACAGGTGTACAGCGGCTTTATCTATCGGGGCCCGGCACTGATCAACGAGGCCATCCGTGCCGTGTCTGACCTGAGGAACGAATAAAAGAAAGCCCGCGGGTGGCGGGCTGTAGACCCTTTATCAGGGTAGGAGAAGCGATTGAATCTGTACGCTAGCCGCTAGCAGCGCTGTAGTGGATATTGCTCAGTTTTTGAAATTGCGCCGTGCGATTGTAGCCGTCCCAGTGATCGATGCGCGCTTCGCGCCAACCGTTAAGCCATTGTTGGCGGGTTTGTCCGGTTTCGTGGGGGCAGAGGCTGCGAGAACGTCCGTCAATACCTGCCTTATAGCCTTTCATATATGCGCGTTCGGTCTGGTCACGTTTTTGGCGTTTCATAGATTGGTGCACCTCGTTGTAACAACTTGCGACAGTAGTTAGTGTAGGTCAGCAGCATCAGCCAGCTGCGGGGCACTGCGGTCCGCCTTGAAAGGGTGGCGGGGTGGGAAGTGAAGCCTCAGTACACCAAAAGCCGAGAGGCTTGTGAACGAATTTATATTTATAGTATCGCGGCTTTATAGCACCGATTGCTCTAGTAACAGAATTGACAAG
Source organism: Marinimicrobium alkaliphilum (assembly GCF_003259155.1). Lineage (GTDB taxonomy): Bacteria > Pseudomonadota > Gammaproteobacteria > Pseudomonadales > Cellvibrionaceae > Marinimicrobium_A > Marinimicrobium_A alkaliphilum. Next base: position 228,254 of record NZ_QGMQ01000004.1, on the reverse strand, counting down.
TCGCCCGCATGTGCTTGTCAGGCTCTCAGCAGGTTTTATTGTTTATGACATTATCCACACACCGGTTTTTCGCCACCTGCCCGAAAGGGCTGGAAGGGCTATTAGTTGAGGAATTACAAGGACTTGGCGCTGAAAGTTACAGAGAAACCGTAGCTGGCGTCTATTTCGACGGTCCTCTCGAAATTGCTTATCGGGCCTGTCTCTGGTCGCGTCTGGCCAACAAAATCCTGCTGCCGCTGACCCGTTTTGACTGCGACAGCGCCGATCAGCTCTACGACGCCGTGCGCGCCTTGCCCTGGCAGGAACACCTGAATCCCGGTGGTACCTTGCTGGTGGATTTTATCGGCACCAACCGCCAGATTCGCAACAGCCAGTTCGGTGCCCTCAAGGTCAAGGACGCCGTCGTGGACTGCTTGCGCGAGTTCAGCGGCACCCGCCCGGATATCGCCAAGCGCGACCCGGACCTGCGCGTCAACGTGCGCCTGAGTAAGGGCAAGGCGGTGTTGAGCCTGGATCTGTCCGGCGAAAGCCTGCATCGGCGCGGTTACCGCACCAAGGCCGGGAATGCACCGCTCAAGGAGAACCTGGCCGCGGCGGTGCTGATACGGGCGGGCTGGCCGGCTCTGGCGGCCGAAAACGCCGCTCTGATCGACCCTATGTGTGGCTCGGGCACCTTTCTGATTGAGGGGGCGATGATCGCCGCGGATATCGCCCCGGGTCTGGAGCGGGCCAGCTTTGGCTTCGAGCGCTGGCTCAACCACCGCAACGACCTGTGGCTGGAGCTGCGGGACGAAGCCCACGAGCGCCGCCGCATCGGTCTGGCGAAGGCATTACCCGAGATTCGCGGCTATGATGCCGACGTGCGTGTGATTCGCGCGGCCGAGGAGAATATCACCCGCGCTGGCCTGGACGGCTGGCTGCGGGTCAGCCGCAAGGAGCTGGCGGAACTGAAACGCCCGACCCACAAAACCCTCGAGCATGGCCTGGTGATCTGCAACCCGCCCTACGGCGAGCGCCTGGGCGAGGTTGAATCCCTGAAGCTGCTTTACGCCCACCTGGGCGATCGCCTGAAAGCCGATTTTGGCGGCTGGCAGGCGGCGATCTTTACCGGCAACCCGGCCCTGGGCCAACAGATGGGCATGCGCGCCGATAAAAAATACAAATTCTTTAACGGCCTTATCCCCAGTGAGCTGCTGATGTTCAGCGTTCACGCCCAGGCCGAACGGGCCGAGCGCGAAGCCGCCTATGCCGAGCGACCTGCAGTCGCAGTCAAACCGGGGGATCCCGAAGCGGATCTCAGTGAAGGCGCGAAGATGTTCGCCAACCGCCTGCGCAAGAATCTCAAAGGCCTGAGCAAGTGGGTCAAAAAAGAGGGTATCACCTGCTATCGTATCTATGACGCCGATATGCCCGAGTACGCGGTGGCGGTGGATCTGTTTACCGGTATCCCGGAAGGGAGTAAACAGGAGCAGCTCTACGCCCATGTGCAGGAGTATGCGCCGCCCAAATCGGTCAACGAGGCGAGCGCGGCCGCGCGTTTTAAAGACATTCAGCGGGCCTTGCCCATGGTGCTGGACATTCCCTCCAACCGCATCAGCTACAAGCAGCGTCGGCGCAACAAGGGGACCCAGCAGTACGAGAAGCTCGCCCAGCGTCCCAATGGTGACGTGATCAGCGTGCGCGAAGGGCAGGCGCGCCTGCATATCAATCTGTGGCAGTACCTGGATTGCGGTCTGTTTCTGGATCATCGCCCGGTGCGCCAGATGATTGCCGAGCGCGCCAACGGCAAGCGTTTTCTGAACCTGTTCTGCTACACGGCCACGGCCAGTGTGCACGCGGCACAGGCCGGCGCGCGCTTTACCCTGAGCGTGGATATGTCGCGCACCTATCTGGATTGGGCGCGTAAGAATCTGGCACTCAATGGCCTGAGCGAAGCGCGCAACCGCCTGGAGCAGGCCGATTGCGTCCAGTGGCTGGAACAAAACGACCAGTTATTTGATCTGATACTGTTGGACCCGCCGAGCTTTTCCAACTCCAAGCGAATGGAAGATGTACTGGATATTCAGCGCGATCACGTCGCACTGATCAAGCGGGCCATGCAGAGCCTGGCGGCGGGGGGAACCCTGTTTTTCTCCAACAACCTGCGCAGCTTCACCCTCGACACCGAGGCGCTGGCGGACTTCAACATCAAAGACATCAGCGCGCAAACGCTGGACCCGGATTTCCAGCGCAACCGCAAAATTCACCAGTGCTGGCTGATTGAGCATTGATATGAAAAGCCTGAACCCGATCAAACGTATCCTGAACAGCGACGCTACCCGTGGGCTTAAAATCATCGCCCTGGGCCTGGTGGTGCTGCTCGCGAGTGCGGCGCCTTACATGCTGTATATGTTGGTGGCCCCGGCCGACGCCAACCCCGTGGGGCTGGCGTGGATTTTTGTGGTGGGGGCGCTTATTGCGCATTTTGCGTTTATCGTCGGGCTGTTGTTGTTGATGTATGACGTGTATTTTAATAAGAACAACAAGTGATGGACACAATGTTTGGGTTGGGTGCCTCAGGTGTCGGATTACGCTTCGCTAATCCGACCTACGCAAACAATGGCACGCCGTCCCGAGTAGGTCGGATTAGGCGCAGCCGTAATCCGACAATAATGCACGCAGTTCCGGTATGTGATCAGTGGCACGATGCCCCGAGTAGGTCGGATTAGGCGCAGCCGTAATCCGACAATAATGCGCGCAGTTCCGGTATATGATCAGTGGCACGATGCCCCAAGTAGGTCGGATTAGGCGCAGCCGTAATCCGACAATAATGCACGCAGTTCCGGTATGTGATCAGTGACACGATGTCCCGAGTAGGTCGGATTAGGCGCAGCCGTAATCCGACAATAATGCACGCAGTTCCAGTGTGTGATCAGTGGCACGATGTCCCGAGTAGGTCGGATTAGCCCGCAGGGCGTAATCCGACACTGAGGCAGCGGATCCATAAATGCGACGGCACCGTAAACGGCTGCCACTAATCCTCCCCCAAAAACCCACCGGACTGATGTGCCCACAGCTGCGCATAGATCCCTTCCTGGGCAATCAATTCGCTGTGGGTGCCTTGCTCCACAATCTCGCCTTTGTCCAATACAATCAACCGATCCAGCGCCGCGATCGTAGACAAGCGGTGGGCGATGGCAATCACGGTTTTGCCTTCCATCAGGCGGTTCAAATTGCTTTGAATCACCGCTTCAACTTCTGAATCCAGCGCCGAGGTGGCTTCATCCATGATCAGGATCGGGGCGTCTTTCAATAACACCCGGGCGATGGCGACCCGCTGACGTTGACCGCCGGAGAGCTTCACACCGCGCTCGCCCACATGGGCGTCGTAACCCGTGCGGCCCTGGCCGTCGTCCAGACCGAGAATAAACTCATGGGCCTCGGCTTCTTGCGCGGCCTGCATCATGTCTTCTTCAGAGGCATCCGGGCGCCCGTACAGCAGGTTCTCGCGCACCGAGCGGTGGAGCAGGGCGGTATCCTGGGTGATCATGCCGATATGGGCGCGCAAACTGTCCTGTGTGACCTCGGCAATGTCCTGGCCATCAATCACAATGCGTCCGCTTTCCACATCGTAAAAGCGCAGCAACAGATTCACCAGCGTTGACTTGCCGGCACCGGAACGCCCGACAATACCGATCTTCTCCCCGGGTTTGATATCCAGGGTGAGCTTGTCGATTACGCCACTGCCTTTGCCGTAGTGAAAGCGCATCTGATCAAACTGGATATGCCCCTGGGTCACGGTGAGCGCCTTGGCCTCGGGTTTATCCACCACATCCCGGGGGCGCGAGAAGGTGTTGATACCGTCTTTGGCGGTGCCGATATTTTCAAACAGGGTGGATACTTCCCACATGATCCACTGGGACATGCCGTTCAGGCGCAATACCAGACCCAGCGCCGCCGCAATGGCGCCGGTGCTGATGGCCTCCTGACCCCAAAGCCAGATGGAGAGTGCGCCGATGGAAAAAATCAGCACCGCATTCAGAGCCCAGACACCGCTGTTGAGCAGGGTCGCGAGACGCATTTGCGGGTAGACGGTGTGCAGGAAGCGGCCCATGCCCTCCTGTGCGTAATCTGACTCGCGCCGGGAATGGGAAAACAGTTTGACCGTGGCGATATTGGTGTAGGTGTCCACCAGCCGGCCGGTCATATCCGCCCGGGCATCGGCCTGACGGGTGGCGACACGCGCCAGACGCGGCAGAAAAAAGCGCAAGAGCCCGGCGTAGGCGGCGAGCCAGAGTGCGAGCGGAATCATCAGGCGCCAGTCGAGCGAACCCACCATCACCAGCATCGCGGTAAAATACACCAGCACATACAGCAACACATCGAGCAGTTTCATCACCGACTCGCGCACCGCGAGTGCGGTCTGCATCACCTTGGTTGCAACCCGCCCGGCAAATTCATTCTGGTAAAAGCCCACGCTCTGGCCGAGCAGGTAGCGGTGCGCCTGCCAGCGGATCACCATCGGGTAATTGCCGAGCAGGGTCTGATGGATCAACGTCGAATGAAAAAATACGGTCACCGGCAGCGCGATCAGGACGATAAAACCCATCAGCAGCAGGGCGGTGCCTTTTTCTTCCCAGAGTGTGGCGGGCGTATAGTCATTGAGCCAGTCGACGATCTGCCCGAGAAAGCTGAACAGCGCCACTTCCATGAGTGCGATCATGGCTGCGAGCAGCGACATCACGATCAAAAAACGACCGACGCCCTTGGTGTAGTGACGGCAGAAAGCCACCAGCGTTGTGGGCGGCTGGCGCGGTTCTTCCGGCGGGAAGGGATCAATCAAACGTTCAAAAAAAGCAAACATGGGTGGTGCGGACTCCATCGCAAGGGCGCTTATGGTAGCACTGGCAGCGCAAACTCGGCTATGCTTTAACCCGGTTAAGGTGTTTTACTTTGTTCACAAGGAACCTTCTGTTATGCGTAAGCTGTTAATGGTGTACGCCGCCGGTAGCCTGGGTGCTCTGGTGGCTTTTTTGGTGGCCTGGTTTGCAGGTCAGAACGGTATCCCGCAGGCCTTTGGTGTGCGTCTGGCGCCGACCCTGGCCGGTATCTGGTCCTATTCAGGGCTGGTGTGGGGCGGTTTGTGGGGCCTGGTGTTCATGATCCCCATCTTGCGCGGCTCGCTGTTCTTGCGCAGCTTTTTTCTGGCGTTGATTCCCGCCGGTGTATTTCTGTTTTTCTACTTCCCGTATCACACCCATGGCGGCCTGTTTGGCCTGAACTGGGGTACGTTAACACCGCTGTTTGTGATCGTGTACTGCTGGGTGTGGTCGCTGGTGACTGCCTTGACCTTGCGTTTCGCGCGCGCTTACTGATTCGCGGGCAAAAAAAAGCGCGGCAGAATCTGCCGCGCGGGTGGCTGACCAAAGGGGGGCCGTAGCGGTCAGCCTGCAAGTCGTCCTGCGCGATAATCGTTGATGGCCTGCTCGATCTCCTCTTGCGTATTCATCACAAAAGGCCCGTACTGGGCGATCGGCTCGCCAATCGGTATGCCAGCCAATACCAGCAGGCGGGCACCGTCTTTACCGGCGGTCACGCGGATGCTGTCGCCTTTGCCCAGCATACCGGCGTTGCCGTGAGTCAATTTGCGCTCGCCGATGGCGATGTCGCCTTCATACACATAAACAAACACATTGTGACTGTCGGGCAGCGGTTGCTCGAACACACCGTCAGCGCTCAGGTGCACATCCCAATACTGCGGATCGGTACTGAGGCCACTGATCGGTCCGGTGATGCTGTTGCCGTCGACGGTGACACTGCCGGCGATGACTTTCGCTTTGCCGCCACCGGGCAGCGTCGCCACCGGAATTTCCGATGGATCGATATCCCGGTAGTTGGCGGGTTTCATCTTTTCCGCCGCCGGCAGGTTGAGCCACAACTGGAAACCGCGCATCCGGCCTTCGGACTGCTGGGGCATCTCGGAGTGGATAATGCCGCGCCCGGCGGTCATCCACTGCACGCCACCGGTTTTCAGGTCGCCGCGGTTGCCCATATGGTCTTCGTGCAACATGTGCCCATCGAGCATATAGGTGACGGTTTCAAAACCCCGGTGCGGGTGAGCCGGGAAGCCGGCGATATAATCGTTGGCGTTCTCCGAGTTGAACTCATCCAGCATCAGGAAGGGATCCAGGCGGGCGTAGGGCGCCTGGCCCAGGCTGCGCTTGATCTTGACGCCAGCACCGTCGCTGGTCGCCATTCCGGGTACGATGTGTTGCAGTTCGCGTTGCATAAGGACCTCCCGGCGCCGCGGGACTTACGCGGCTGCCAATTCGTTAATTTGCGCTTGCGCGCGCTCAATCGCGTCTTGATGGGCCTGATCACCCATCGCCAGACCTTCGGCGTAGATGAAGTGGGTGTTCTTCAAGCCGATAAAGCCCAGGAAAGCATTCAGGTAACCGGTCTGGGAATCCGCCGCGGTACCGGCGTAAACACCACCGCGAGCTGCCAGAATATACACCGGTTTGTCGGTCAGCAGACCTTCGGGGCCGTTCTCGGTGTAACGGAAGGTCTCGCCAGAGCGGGCCACGTGATCGAAGTAGGCCTTCAGGGTCGAGGGCACACCAAAGTTGTACATGGGCACACCCATCACGATTGCATCGGCGTCGCGCAGTTCCTGAATCAGGCTGTCGGAGTGGGCTACCACCGCTTTCTGCTCGGCCGTGCGCTTGTCTGCCGGCGTGATAAACGCGGAAAAACGCTCACCGTCCAGGTGCGGGACCGGACTGGCCGCCAGATCGCGAACCACCACCTTGCCGCCGGGATTGCCCGCGAGCCACTCTTTTGCGAACTTGTTCGCCAGCGCAGTGGATTGACCGTTGTCGCCAGAAAGACTGGAATTGATTTGCAGTAACGTTGCCATGGGGTGACTCCTTGAATGTGTCGGTTGGCTATGGGATCCATTAAACACCCCCGTCCCACAAGGATACACAGCACCCAATAACGGTGATTGATCGAAAAATTTGATATATTGGGTTAAAGCCCGTGCAGGGTAGGCAAATGGCGGTGCCATTAAAGCGCGGTGGGTGCCACAACCCCAGGTGCGATGTGAAGTGGGGGGATGGTGCATTGTTCGATGTGGGTGCCACATTGTCGGATACCGGAAATCGGCATGCCGACTATGGGTGCCACATTCTCGGATTACGGCTGCGCCTAATCCGACCTACGCAGACAATGACGCGATGTTTCCTCTACCTGGTGTTGGCACGATGTTACGCGTAGGTCGGATTAGCGAAGCGTAATCCGACACCTGAGGCACCGAACCCTAAAAGAATCGACCCAAAAACGGATCAAAAATGGAAGCCAAAGTCACCCTAGAACAATGGCGCGCACTCCTCGCCGTTATCGACGCCGGCGGCTACGCCAAGGCGGCAGAATCCCTGGGTAAAAGCCAATCCGCCGTCTCCTACGCCATCCAGCAGATCGAAGCGGCCCTCGGGGTCGCGGTGTTCGAGCTCCAGGGCCGCCGTGCCGTGGCCACACCGGCCGGGGATCTGCTCTACCGGCGCGCGCGCCACCTGCTGGACGAAGCCGAGCGCCTGGAACTGGCCGCGAGCCAGCTCTCCGCCCGGGTCGAACCCCTGGTGCGCATGGCGGTCGACCTGCTGGTGCCTTCCGACGCCATCCTCCAATGCCTGGGCACCTTTGCCGACACCTATCCCAACACCCGTATCGAACTCTACGAATCCGTCCTCAGCGGCACCGAAGAAGCCCTGGTACAGCGCAAAGTCGATCTCGCCATCGGCAGCCGCGTACCGCCCGGCTTCTTTGGCGACTTTCTGATGTCCGTGAGCATGCTCGGCGTCACCAGCCCGGATCACCCCCTGCAACGCTTCGAGCGCAAAGTCACCTACGAAGACCTGCGCCACTACCGGCAGATGGTCATTCGGGATTCCGGCACCCACCGGCGCCACAGCGAGGGCTGGCAGGAAGCCGAACAGCGCTGGACCGTAAGCCATGCCAAAACCTCCCTGGAGGCCGTGCGCAAAGGCCTGGGTTACGCCTGGTTGCCCGAAGCCTACGTGATTGACGACATCCGCGCCGGGCGGCTGCGATTGCTGCCGGTAGAAGCAGGGCTGGAGCGTCAGGCCGCCACCTACCTGACCTTTACCGACCGGGACATCGCCGGGCCGGCCACCCGTTACCTGGCGCAACTCCTCAAAGAGCAACTGCCCGGCCTCTGTAGCGCCCACCGGGAGCGGGCATAACCGTGGTGCGCTGGCTTGTAACAGGCGTCGTGGTGGGGTTGCTTGTGGGCTGCCAGAGCCTGCCAAGCGAAGCGCCGCCGTGGGTTGAGCAGTTGGATACGGAGCGCATCGACACGTCCTGGCATCAACACCTGATTGCCCGCCAGAGCGCCAGCGTGGGCGGGGAGGGCAGCGACCGGCTGCACATCTACATCGAAGGCGATGGCATTGCCTGGGTGGGGCGCTACTTCGTCGCCCGCGACCCGACCCCGGAGAACGGCTTGTCCCTGCGCCTGATGCGCCGGGACACCCGCGCCGACGCCCTCTACTTGGGGCGCCCCTGCCAATTCAACCAGCCCCGCTTCGGCCTGGACGACCGCCACTGCCACCCCGGCGACTGGGCCTCGGGACGCTACTCCGAGCGCGTTGTGGCGAGCATGACCGATGCCCTCAACCAGGCTGTCGACTGGGACAAGCACCGCGAGGTGGTCCTTATCGGCCATAGCGGCGGCGGTACCCTGGCCATGCTCATCGGCCACCGGCTGCCAAGGGCGCGGGTCGCGGGCATCGTCACCATCGCCGCCAACCTGGACACCCGGGAATGGACTCGCCACCACGGTTACACCCCCCTCTGGGGCTCACTCAACCCGGCCGCACAAATCACCGAAAGCGACATCCCCCAAGCCCATTGGGCCGGCGGCCAGGACGAAGAAGTCCCGCCCCTGGTGGCTCGCGCCTTTACCGAGCGACTGGGCTACCCTCTGCAGGTGATCGACGACAACACCCATGGGCGCGGCTGGCTGGAGCTGTGGCCGGAAGCGCTGTACGACTTTTTGAGGGAATCGCAGTAGCCTTGAAGAAGGCTTCGATAGGTTAGGTGCCTCATTGTCGGGTTACGCTGCGCTAACCCGACCTACTCGGACATGGGTACGCCTTATCGACAAAACCGAGCAGCGGCACGGTGTTCGAGTAGGTCGGATTAGCCCGCAGGGCGTAATCCGACAAAAACTTATCGACAAAACCGAGCAGAGGCACGGTGTTCGAGTAGGTCGGATTAGCCCGCAGGGCGTAATCCGACACCTGAGGCACCCAAACCATCAAACAAAACGGTAAAGGAGGATGGGGAGTACACCATGCTTGGCCAGCCGTTCGGATGCGCCGACACCGCGAGATGCGACGAGCTGGTGGCGATCAGCGACAGCGGCGGCATGGTGAATGTGACCTTTGAATATCAGGGCAATGGAGAGATTGCGCTGGCTGCCTGGGAGTAGGGTTCAGGTAACCATACTGGCATTTACCCGCAAACTCTGTATACTACGCACCACATTCCCGCCCAAGGCTGAAATATTGTCTCAAGCGGGGCCATCAGTACCTCCCCTTGAGAACTCCTATGTCTTTTGAATCCCTGGGCTTATCAGAAAGCCTGCTTAACGCCGTTCGTCAAAAAGGTTATACCCAACCGTCGCCCATCCAGGCCCAAGCCATTCCCGCCGTACTGCAAGGCCGGGACGTGATGGCCGCTGCCCAGACCGGCACCGGCAAAACCGCCGGCTTTACCCTGCCGCTGCTTCAGCTTCTGGCCGACGGTCCGCGCGTCAAGCCCAATAGCGTCCGCGCGCTGGTCCTGACTCCCACCCGTGAGCTGGCCGCTCAGGTGGAAGAAAGCGTAAAAACCTACGGCAAAAACGCCAAACTCAGCTCCACCGTGGTCTTCGGCGGTGTCGGCATCAACCCGCAGATGCAAAAACTGCGTCGCGGCGTCGACATCCTGGTCGCCACCCCCGGACGTCTGCTCGACCTGCACAACCAGAACGCCGTTCACTTTCGCGATCTGGAAGTGCTGGTGCTGGACGAAGCCGACCGCATGCTGGACATGGGCTTTATCAACGATATCAAGCGCATCCTCAAGCTGGTCCCGGCTAAACGCCAGAACCTGATGTTCTCCGCCACCTTCTCTGACGAGATCCGCCAGCTGGCGCGCACCATCGTCAACAACCCGGTCGAGATCGACGTGAGCCCACGTAACTCCACCGCCGAGACCGTGGCGCAAATCATCTACCCGGTGGACAAAAAGCGTAAACCGGCCCTGCTCAGCAAACTGATTCGCGGACGCGACTGGTCCCAGGTGCTGGTGTTCAGCCGCACCAAACACGGCGCCAACAAACTGGTGAAAACCCTGGAAAGCGATGGCATCAAAGCCGCCGCCATCCACGGCAACAAAAGCCAGAGTGCCCGCACCAAGGCCCTGGCCGACTTTAAAGCCGGCAAAATCTCCACCCTGGTTGCCACCGACATCGCCGCCCGCGGTATCGACATCGCGCAACTGCCGCACGTGGTCAACTTCGACCTGCCCAACGTGGCCGAAGACTACGTCCACCGCATCGGCCGTACCGGCCGTGCCGGCACCGAAGGCAAGGCCTACTCCCTGGTGAGCGCCGACGAATTTGATGACCTGAAAGGCATCGAGCACCTGATCCAACGCGTGATCAAGCGCGAATACATCGACGGCTTTGAACCGGACCACGAAGTCCCGGAATCACCGACCCCGAGCAAAGGCCGCGCACCCAAAAAAGCCAAAAAGCCCGCACCCCAAGGCCAGCAACAACAGCGCCGTGGTGGTCAAGGACAAGGGCAGGGCAGAGGCCGCAGTGGTAATGGCAGCAGCGCCAGCCCCGGCAACAGCCGCAACCAGCGCCCCAGCCAGGGCCAAGGCCAAAAACGCAACAACAACGGCCGCCGCCCCAACGCCGCCTAGGTTTGAGTAGGTCGGATTAGCCCGCAGGGCGTAATCCGACAACCCACCCCAAACCGCACAAACCAGCACAACAAGAGCCCGCCCAGCGCGGGCTTTTTATTGCCCAAATTTTAAGCAATTCATACAGTATATTTGCATTGGCGTAAAAATCGTGCACACTTAAAGCCATTGGTGAGCGCGCTTTCACCCCGGCAGAAAATAAAAAGGCTCTTTTATCAATCAGTTAGGGATGCACGGAGAAAATAGATGCGCAGCAAAGGGGAAAAAACGCGCATGCGCGTTTTTGTGATCACTCAAGGAGTGAGAATTCCTGTTTTTATGCAAAAATTCAATAATTTACGGTATTTACTTGACGCTCCTTCGAGCGGCATGTGCGCATGCGCACAATATAAATGTTATACAAAATGGGGAGTAACTGATGCCGCTTCAAATGGCAAGTGAACTTAGATTTCCCATGGGAACAACGACACCGCTCAGCGATCGGTCTGTAGATGATTTTACTTCATTGATCAGAAGAGTATCGGGAGCAATGAGTCGGCAGCAAATAATTGAGGTATTTAAGAAACACTTCTGCAAAGTTTCTGGTGATTATTACGCACGTAGCTCTTCGCTTGACTGGGCCGAGTCTGACATGTCCAGCCAGGCACAGAATGCAGCGAAGGATGCTCCCAATTTTATAGCTGCTGTATATGAGGCTTTAGAGGAGCTGGAGAATAGTGGTGCTTCTGTGCCAACGGTACACCACATCAATCAGATTCTGCTTAACAACCAAGATCATTATCAAATTGTTGATGATCAGTTGATTCAAACAGCAGGCAGTGTTGCTGCGCCAGAATTCAGTGAATCAATTTCGACTTCGGTGATGAGGGCTTTGGGAGACGCGAAGGCTTTAATCGGGACGGTGGATTCCTCAAGCGCAATTGATCGCGCTCATACTGCTCTCCATGGGTATTTGGTACAACTTTGTACCGACAATCAAATAGATCTACCCAACGACCCTACGGCATCTAAAGCGTTCAAACAACTTCGGCAGTTTCATCCAGCATTACAAGCGTCAGGTCATAGGGCTGAGGAGGTTACCAGAGTCCTTAATTCTTTTGCCGCGTCTATTGACGCGTTTTCTACGCTAAGAAATAAGGCGAGCCTCGCCCATGTGAATGACCTGTTAGATGTCCCTGAAGCAACCGCCATTGTTAATGCGATGTATACAGTGTTTAGGTACATTCAAGACTGTAAACAGAGAGGGCGGTAGAAATTTTGTATAACAAGCGCAAGAACACGGATCAATTTTACGCTGCGCTACAAAATGCCCGGTGTTGCGGGCGTTATGCAAGGGAATCATGAGAATAGTATTGGTAATAGCTACGGCACTGCTGGCTTCCTGCTCATACTTAAAATATGAGCGGGAGTACGCGTCTCAGAGGAACGAAGCGAAGGAGTACGAAAACTACGTTCCCTGGACTAAGGCCAAGCCCGAAGTTGTTTCGCGTTGCAGCGATGTGCGTTCCATCTCTCAAGGGCATAGCCGAGTGGTAGGGGTGTCTTTTGAAGATGGATCTTCTATTACTACGATCTCCCCTGAAATTGACCAGATTCTTGAGGTAATACGTAGCTGCCGAGGCGGTTACGACGGAATAGATATCCTAATGGAGTGAAAATGCATAACCAAGCCATTAAATACGCTCCCTTTGGTCGCCGGACCTCGTTTCACTCGGCCGTTTATGGCGGGCGTTATGTGTTTCTACTATGACAATGACTTGGAAATCACACCTTATCTATTATAAGAGAGCCGGCTTATATCGATACGTAACTGTGGTGCTTTTGATAGTTCTCGCATCCGTAGCTTTCTCTCTAGTGGATAATAACTGGGAACACATATCCCGGTGCGGTGGAATTATTACTGTTTTTGGCGCCCTATTGCTTGGCCGTGATCTAATCCGGCGAGGCCCGTATCACGCAAATGAACCAAAACCTCCACTTGTGTCACCCACAGAAAGGTTAGGCGTGGGCCAATTTAATATAGAAGGAATGTTTGCAGATATGGCTGAAAAAACTGACAATTACGCCAAATATATCGGCGTATATATTGTAGTTTTTGGTACATTACTCTGGTCATATGGTGACTTTCTTGTGGAGCTTCTATGGCCCTTCAACACATAACCAAGCGCAGCACTACGCGGCCTGTCGGCCGCCGGATGCTCGCAAGCTCGCACCGGTGTGCGCGGCGTTATGCACAATTATGGATAGCGAAATGAGTGATGACAGCAATCAAAAAAAAATAGACGTCACATCTACAGCTCTTGAGAAAGGGATTGATGTTGCGAAGGGATTTATTGATAGGCTTGTTTTGCCGCCAGCTGAGGAGCTTGGTCTTCTGATAAAAGATCAGATCTCACTCTGGAGATTCAATAATCAAGTTCGAATTCTGAATAAGGCAAAGGCAGTATGCGAGAAGAACAACGTAAGCGTTAAAGCAATTCCTCCGAAGCTTCTCTGTCCATATCTAGAGCATGCATCTTTGGAAGATGATGATGAGCTCCAAGATAAGTGGGCAATACTACTAGTAAATATGGTTGACTCTCAACAAAATATTCAGAATCACGTATTTCCATATATTTTAAGTCAGCTATCAAGTGATGAATTCAAACTTCTTGAGTCGGTTCTTATTGAAAAAGAAAGAAGAGTGTCGGAGCTAGAGGGGGAGTTATCAGATTTCTTGGAAAATAGGTCATCGATAGAAATCAGACTTAAATCCGAGGTTGATGAAATTAGCCAGAAACTACAGAGTTTGTCACCAGATGGGAAGCAGGTATATTCATCAGAGGCAATGGAGCTGAGGTCTTTGGCGCGATCAAAGGAAAGAGAGATTCGCTCTCTTGAATACAAGGAATTTATGCTCAGAAGGCAAATTGCAGCGCCAGAAAGCATCCCGGAGAAGAACATCAAAGAGTTCGAGATTGCCAATATAATTCGGCTGGGATTGGCTAAGGTTGTCTATGAGGCAAGTGCTGGGACTCATAGTATAGAAGTACCGATTGGTGATCGAGACTCATCATACGCTTCCGTAGACTTTGATATTGAAATTGACACGGACACCTCAACGATTCTCACTGAGTTGGGCGAGCTCTTTATTGATGCCTGTCGGGAGAAAAATGCATAACAATTTGCTGCACGCGGATAAATTACTCGCTGCGCTCGCAATTTACCGGTGAGCAAGGCGTTAGCCAAGAAAAAGATGGGGGAGCAATTGGAGATTGTACTTGGTGTTGTCAGCGGTGTAGCTACAGCGGCTTTATTGTCAGTTGTTGCTGCACTATTTAAACATGTCATTCTTCCGTGGTATCAAGAGTTACGATACGAGGGGGTTGATTTAGAAGGCGTATGGGAATTTAAAGAGAAAACGGATTCAGCAGAAACAATAGTAAAGCTTGATATAAAGCAATCTGCCCACTCACTTAAGGGCACGGGTAGCGTAAACATTGATAGAAGTGATGGTGAGAATAATTTTTTTGGGTTTGTCGTATCGGGATTTGTATGGGAAGGGTACGTAACACTCAATTTGAAAAGCTCAAATAGGAAGATAGTTGCGTTCTCGACTATGCTTCTAAAGGTCACTAATGGTGGATCTAGACTTAAAGGAACCTTCGCCGGGCGTCACCATAGAGAAGATGAGGTCCGCTCTATGGGTATCGAGCTGAGTAGAACCCATGGCTAACAATGCGTACCACTACACCGCCGCAAGCGACGGTGGGACGCTCGCGAGCTCGCGCCCGTGTACGCGGCGTTATGCACTATCAGGAGATATACAGGAATGGAGATAGAGGAAAATGTAAAAGATAGGATGATCACATTTTATCTGCGTAGAGATGAAGTAGAGCTAATGAACAACCTGTCATTCGTTCATTTGGTGATGATGAAGTATGACGGGGGAGAGGAAGCATGCGAATCGTTCCATTACCCAGGGAACGACGAATACATAAAAATCACAGTTTCCTTCCCTGACTGGAGCGCGTCCAGCAACGCTATGGCACACTGTAAGCAGAACGTATCAAGCACAGGTAATGTCAAGAAGAGCTACAAAGGTGCTTTGCCAAAAGCTGATCCTAGTGGCTTTATGGCCGGCTTTTTATTGGAGAAAGCGCTTGAAAATAAAAGGCGGTGATCGCTATAGCCTGCATAAAAATGCAATTGTGTACGCCACAGAAAACTGTGGCCGGACCTCCGTTACAGCGTTTTGCGCCTTCATTCTGGCCGCATATAGCAGGCGTTATGCACCAATAAGAAAAGGAGACTTTTCATGAATGCTGGTAACCAAACTAAAGAATGTTCCGTCTGCCATGGTACGAGGGTGGGAAAGGCCAACCCCCAAAATAGCGGTGACCTTCGGGATGGTGAGAAGCTAGATTATGAGCCGATAGAGTGCCAGCACTGTAAGGGAACTGGAATTGAACCCAAATGATATCTATGAGCTTTAATTGGTTCTGGAAGAAATTCCAAGCATTAGTGGCCATGCATAACAAGCGCGTTAAATGCGACGCTCGTACCTCGCGCGCTTTACGCGGGCGTTATGTGGGTTCGGAATGAGGCATGTTGCTACTGTACTTTTCGCTATGGGTGTTGCTGGTTGCACCTCTCTCCCTGGAGAGTGCCAAAGGGTCCTGAGCGAGGGCGACTGGTCGCAGGTAGAGGATCCAGCGAGTTTCGAAATATGGCGGGATTCGACCGAATCTGAAGGTGAGGTTCGCGTGTATATAAACCGAGCCAGCGGAACAGTCGCGGCTTGCAGAAGCTGTGCTGAAGTCTCTAGCAGAGTTGAGTCAGTGTCATACATTGAAGATGGAGAGATCGTTGGTGTTACAACGAAGAGCTGCGGCCCTTACTAATCTGCTACCACATAACCATGCGCAGCACTGCACCACCGAAAGCGGTGGTGGGACGCTCGTAAACTCGCGCCCGTGTGCTTAGGCGTTACATGAGAATATAAATGGGCAACGTGCTAATACAAATACTTGTCATAATTTCAATTGGTGTAGCGGGAGTTGCTATTTCCAGATTGTCTCGTGGTTCATTTGAAAGAAAGTACGGCAAACCAACTCGGAGGGACAAACTGAGATTCACCGTAATTTTTCTTTGCACGCTTTTAGTAATGCTACTGGCAGTAGTTTTCTACCCTATTTCAGCGGCATTCTTAGTCGCGGCAGTGATTTTGTGTGGTTTGCTGGGTGTTCTCGGCACTAAGCCAGGAGCATACAAAGATGCCATGTACTCAGCTACAATTTGCTCCTTCATTGCAGGTTTCACTGGCTTGCTAGTTCATGGCATGTAACCAAGCGCACCACTGCACCGCCGCAGGCGGCGGTGGGACGCTCGTAAACTCGCGCCCGTGTGCGCAACGTTAAAAGGCCAATATGAAACCTACCGTTGCCGCAAGTTTCACTTTATTCGTAGTGCTATCGGTTCTTTCTGTGGCACTTAGCGGAGCACCAGCTAGAGTGCACGCCGTTAACATCGGCTGTTTCTTTGTGGCTTTTGTAGTTGGTACTGTTTTGGCGGAACGTCGCGCGGGCAATCTGCCTGGCTATGTCATTTGGTTGCTGGTAGGCGGGGTCGGCTTACTTCTATGGGACATTCTGTCTGCTTTTGCAGTAGTTAAGGCGGAGGTGTTTATGGGCTGGTATGTTCTTTACCCACTGGGTTTGGCGGGGCTGGTAGTTCTTCAGCTGGTCGCCGTTGCCTCTAGCAAGCTCCAGCCTTTTAACAAGTTTAGGCAAGGGACGCAGTAAACTGCGCCCCTGCTAAAAACGTTATGCGCAAGGTGATTCGAACCATGAATAGATACCTAATAGCAGTCTTTTTAGTGTTCGTAACGTTTCATTTGGCCGCCCAAGAAGCTATCGAGGAAGTCGAGCCTAGATATCCGATGCCGCCAATATGCAAAGATGACTCAGGAGTTGTTAGGCTATCTTTCAATATCTCTAGTGAGGGGACGCCCGAGAATATTGAAATAGTTGAGGCGACTAGTTTACGGTTTGTGCGATCATCCATCAAAGCAATGGAAGCACACAAGTTCAAAGTTGGGACGTTCTCGACTGATATGCAATACTTTAAAGAATTTAACTTTGAGCCTGAGCATACCTGCAACTAAGGCGCATAACCAATTGCTTAAGTTCGCTCCGGGCCTTCGGCCCTCCGCGGGACGCCAAAAGCTGCCGCTTTTGTCGCCCCTTAGCAAAAGCGTTACATGTGAATGCTATGAAGAAATATGAGTGTGGCAATTGCGGAAATTTATTCGATGAGAAAAGTAGGATTTGTGAAGATTGGCGTGACACGAAAAAGTCTCTAATATGCCCTAGTTGCAAACATTATCTAGTTGAGACGTACGATGACAGGAAAGAAATGGCCTCCGGAAAGTGGGCTTTAATTTCAATTTTGTTTTTTGCTTCTCTTTATGGAATCCTAGTTCTGGCGTTTGAGCTTAGACAGCTGGAAAATACGATTACGTTGGTTGGGGCGTTTTCTGCCCTGATACTACTTCTTCGCTATCGAATACTTTCTTTACGGTACTTTATTGGTCATATAAAGACTCGAAGCGTAGGCGTATCAAACATGTAACAAAGTGTATCAACCCGCGCACTTCGTGCGCTGGACAGTTTTTAAGTCGCGGCTTTGTGGTTTTGCTGCGCAAAAGTAACCCACAAAGCCACAACTTAAAAACTGCCGTTGTACACGGCGTTACACACGCTAGGAGACTTTGAGATTGCTTTATAAGTACCGAGGAATAAAAGATTTCCGGTTTTTTACGGACATTATTTTAAAAAGTCGGCTATACGCCGCCCCGTACTTCGATCTTAACGACCCGATGGAAGGGAAATACCTCTATAGCCAAAGTGGAGGCTCGCTTGATGAGGATATGCGCAGGTTGCTGAAAGGCGAGAAGGAGAAGTTGCGTATCTGTGCTTTATCGCGAGACCCGAATAACGAACTGATGTGGTCTCATTACTCAGAGGGGCACCGAGGAGTCGTTATTGGTGTAGAGATTAACCCCGGAGAATATGAGGTACGACCGATCGAGTATGATGGGCCTCATAAGGTTGGATTGAATAATTTCCACAACGGTGCTGCAGTTGACGTTCTTAGTCATAAACTTGATGTTTGGCAGTACGAGGCAGAGGAACGAGTATTTACTCGGGGAAAGCTGTTTGTCGATGTCACAGTACGTATAATCATTTGTGGCAGCCGCATGAGTACCCAAGACAAAGGTTTTATCACTGAGCTTGTGGAAAAGATTAATCCAGATATTGAGATTATTAATGCGCGCACCGATTCAGCGTATGTGTAACAAGGCCAGCTACAGCGACAGCTTTTTCGTTGCGGCTTCGACTCCACTGAAAAGCTGCGTGTGTTGGCAGCGTTAAATGCTCGGTAGTCTTCAAAGCATGAGAATAAGATGGGATCAATAGTAAGTTTAGGTATTGGAAACTTGGAAATTGATTGGGGTAAGAATAACCACTTTATCAATCATTCAAGGTTATTTAATCCTACTGATCAGGGAGTGATTGACTATCACACGTATGAAGGAGAGACATACGAGCAAACCGGCTTTGCCAGTCCTTTGCGCAAAGTAAAGCTTAGATTAGATCTGCTAGGGTATTCGCTCAAAGATATTAAGAGAATTTATGAAGACTGTTTGAAAGATTATCCAGACTACTATCCCAAGTTTAATCTCAATTTCGAAGATTTTGCCAGGGTTATATCAAGTATTGATATTGATAAAATTAAGTTGAGCGACGATTATCCTGACTACGACCTTGGAGAATATGCCTCGAAGGTTGTGCTCTCGCAAAGTGAATTTGAGGGGCTGAGAGAGCATGTTGATACTCAGGATAACGATATAGGAACGTTTTTTGAAAACCTTGATCCCTATGTTCAACTGAGACTACTTGCTGAAAATCCCAAAAATCAGGATCTTAAACTAGAATGGAGGACCCATGACATAGTTGAAGGTGGCTGGGTGACAGAAAGTGAGCTTTTTGAAGACCTTAATGATAATCAGAAGTTCTTAATCGTAACAGAGGGTTCTTCCGACGCATTTATCATTAAACGGGCAATTGATCTTCTCAGGCCTGATATTTCAGATTTTTTTACTTTTGTAGATATGGAAGAACATTACCCATTTTCCGGAACAGGTAACCTTTTCAAATTCTTTCAAGGGCTCGTTAGTATTAGGATGCTAAATAAATGCCTATTTATATTCGACAACGATGCCGAAGGACTCGAAAAGTATGAAAAGGCAAAATCCATTGATGCGCCGGATAATTTGAGAGTTGCTAAACTTCCTGACTTAGAAGAGTTTTCTAGTTTTCTAACTGTTGGTCCAAATGGTGAGCAGGTGGCCAATGTTAACGGAAAAGCTGTGGCAATTGAGTGCTTTCTTGACTTGTCATACAAAACCAGAAATACACCTATAATCAGATGGTCTTCTTATAAAAGCGTCTTAGATTCCTACCAAGGAGCATTGGAGGAAAAAGAGTATTATACGAAGCAGTTTAAAAAAATCTCCTCGCTTGAGGATGGTTATGACTTTGGAAAACTCAAAATTCTTGTGCAGCACATTATAGAAAGCTGCATTTAACAAGGCGCTGCTGTCGGACAAATTTCACGCTGCGCTTCAAATTTGCCGCAGATCGCGGCGTTATTCAATGGTTCATTCATAAACCATCTCTGCCAGGCCTTGCACGGGGAC
Source organism: Marinimicrobium alkaliphilum (assembly GCF_003259155.1). Classification (GTDB taxonomy): domain Bacteria; phylum Pseudomonadota; class Gammaproteobacteria; order Pseudomonadales; family Cellvibrionaceae; genus Marinimicrobium_A; species Marinimicrobium_A alkaliphilum. Next base: position 208,534 of record NZ_QGMQ01000004.1, on the reverse strand, counting down.
CAGCATAGCAGCAAAGGGCGGCTCCTCAAATCGGTGGGGTGGTGGCAAAAGTGGGCCACTTACCTCCAGGCTTGACCGTACGGGGCTTTGGGGGTACTCTCGGTTTAAATTGAACTTGGCGCCTGAATGAAAGGGAAAATCATGAAACGGTACACATGCTCTGTTCTTATCCTCCTTGTAACGGTGATCTCGGCCTGCGACTCCAAGCCGGCGCATGAGAATCGGATAGAAGCTATCGAAGCAGCGATCTCTCCTCTTCTCGTCGTTCGCGGTGAAGCAGTGCCGGCGGTATCGCTAGAGGATCGAATGAAGCAATTAAATGTACCAGCGGTCAGCATTGCGGTGATTCGGGACGGAGAAGTGGAGTGGGCCAAAGCATACGGACTCGCTGACAAAGAGGACGGCGTACCAGCAACAACGGATACACTCTTTCAAGCGGCATCTCTCAGCAAACCTATCGCGGCCCTCGCGGCACTCAAACTCGTAGAGGATGGTCATCTATATCTCGACCGAGACGTAAATGATTCATTGACGAGCTGGAAAATTCCGGAAAATGAGTTTACAGCGAACCAAAAGGTGACGCTACGCGGCCTACTCAACCATTCTTCAGGGACCACAGTTGGGGGCTTCCCGGGGTATACGACTGACACCACAGTGCCGGCCACTGTCGAGGTACTGGAGGGCGGAGGTAATACTGAAGCCGTACGCGTCGGCAAGGAGCCGGGAGAAAGCTGGGGGTACTCAGGCGGCGGCTATACGGTAATGCAGTTGCTAATGAGTGACGTTTCTGGACAACCGTTTCCGGGACTCATGAGAAGTATTGTGCTTGAGCCTCTCGATATGAAAAACAGTACCTATGAGCAACCGCTGCCGGAAGAGTGGCATGCACGCGCCGCCTCTGGATACGATGGGAAGGGGAATAAAATTGTTGGGCGTTGGCATGTTTATCCTGAGATGGCCGCAGCAGGCTTATGGACAACGCCCACCGATATTGCGCGTTATATCGTAGAGGTTCAACGAGCCTATGCCGATACCGGTCGCGTATTGTCTGGGGATTCGGCCCGTATGATGCTCAAAGCGGGCATGCAATCCCATGGGCTCGGCCCAATAATCGAAGACGATGGCGAACGATTCGGTCATGGAGGTTCGAACGCTGGCTTCAGAACCATTTTCACTGCCTTCGTGGAGCAAGGAGCGGGCGCCATCGTGATGACCAATTCGGACAGTGGCGGACATCTTGCGCAGGAATTAATGCTTACTATCGCGCGGGAATACGGTTGGCCAGGAATAAAACCTCGCGAGAAGACGACAATCACCCTGTCTGAAGCGGCGTATAAAAGGTTCGTTGGCCTCTACCAGATTCAGGAACACCAAGTCCCTATGGAAATCACATACGAGGGAGGTCGGTTATTCACGCGAATCGCTGACGGAGAAACTCGAGAGCTATTGCCGGAGGCCGAACATGTGTTCTTTACCCGCGATGGAATGCTCGTGGAGTTCGTGAGCGACGACGACATAATCACCGGCCTCGTGATCGGACGAGGATTTGCTCGGGCAGACAAAGTCGATGCCCAGTGACTCCACACATGCTATGTTCGTGAAACATCCCTGCCAGACCTGGGACGGGGGCCAGCAAAGCAGTAATTCGTTGCGCCCCAAATCCGCCGGGAGCCGCCATATTGGGCCTGTGGAAAACCCCGAAAAGCATGCAGGCTGCCCGCAAAGCTTGACGCTGCCGGGGTTGGGGGTATGAAACCTGCCTTGGAATAATAGCCTCGGGTAAAACGGCCTCAGAGGCTACGATATAAATGTTAGGCAAATATGAGAGTTCACGACTTCCATCTTGAAAGTTATCAGGTCCTCGATCGAGGACAAACGATAAAGCTCCACTTGGTGTATGGCTACCCTGGAGAAGGAACGAAACATCAATATCGACCCTGAGCTGAAATCAGAGCTCAGGCCTTTGCAGCGCCTGAAACGACGTTGTTAGAGATCGCGAATTTAATAAGGAGTGATTACATGAAAAAGTGGATTTTAAGATCCTGGAGAGAGAATAAGTCATTAATTCTTTTTATTGCCTTAATGCTAATTTTTCGGAGCGCTGTTGCGGATTGGAGCGACGTTCCGACGGGATCAATGAAGCCTACGATAGTTGAAGGTGATCGAATTTTTGTAAATAAGTTGGCTTATGATATTCGGATACCTTTTACGAAGGTCTCGCTGTTTACATTTTCTGACCCTGTCAGGGGCGATATAGTCATTTTTGATTCAAAGGCCTCGGGAAAAAGGTTGGTGAAACGAGTCGTTGGAAGTCCTGGCGATATTATTGAATTAAACGACAATATCTTAACCATAAACGGAGAGCAGCTTGATTACGTGACAATCACGTCCTCTGCATCAACTGTAGACAAACTGGAGAATATGCCAGGTATTGAGCACGTAGTGCGTATCGATAAGCGCGGTTCTCGGTTGTCAAGCTTTCGGTCTTTGGAGGTTCCTTCTGAGCATTATTTGGTGCTTGGCGATAACCGGGACAACAGTGTCGACTCCAGAGTTATAGGTTTCGTTCCACGCAATGAAATAGTAGGTAGATCGAGAAGCGTTGTGTTGTCTTTGGACTATGATAACTATTATATCCCTCGCCAGGATAGATTCTTCCATGCATTGTAATTCTCAGAGAAGGTATATTCATGATACCCATACCTGCACTATTGATACTGTTTCTTTTGTGCGCCGGAATTTGTTATTCCGTGGCTAATAAGAGAAAGGCTGACGTCCCATTTTGGGTAGTCATGGGCTCACTGTTTGGACCACTGGCTGTTTTATTGGTATTTTTCTCGAAACCGAAAGTTCATGCATGAACCTGATCATTCACCTTTCGCCACCTTAGGGCAATCGCTTTATTTGCGGCACGTGGTGAAGAAAGACGGGTCGCCGGTCCACGGTTAAAAGATGCAAGCCCAGAACAGCGGAGACGAAATGACCAAGAAAAGGGTAAAAAGGATTATTGCTACGGTTTGTCTAATGGCTGCGACTACTGGGTTGGCTGCTGAGTGGACGGATAGTCGAGACGTTGAAGCGCTGTTTTCTGACGCCGGCGTGAGCGGGACCTTCGTGCTATACGATGTGGCGGAGAACAGATTCGTGGGGTTTGATCAGGCGCGCGCTGAGACCCGCTATATACCCGCTTCAACCTTCAAGGTTCCACACACGCTCATCGGGCTCGCCGAGGGTGTGGTAAACGACGTAGACCAGGTCTTGCCCTACGGTGGGGAGCCGCAGCGCTTTTCCTCATGGGAGCGGGACATGTCGCTACGTGACGCGTTACCCATTTCAAATGTACCCATCTACAAAGGGCTCGCCAGCGAAATCACCCTGAATCGAATGGCCGAGAATCTTGCCTTGATGAATTACGGCAACGGTGAGATAGGGGCGGTTGTCGACGATTTCTGGCTGGTTGGCCCATTAACGGTATCCGCTGTTGAACAGGCCGTCTTCCTGGCTGACCTGGCTCAGAATGAACTGCCGTACCCGGCGAACCTTCAAGAGCAGGTCCGCGACATTACCCTGATCGAGCAAGGCGATGACTGGGCGCTACATGCCAAGACCGGCTGGACCAATGCCCCGGATCCGAATATCGGCTGGTGGATTGGCTGGGTCGTGAAGCAGGGCAGGGTCTACAGCTTCGCGGTGAATATCGACATAGTGGACGCGTCGGATGCCGAGAAGCGGATCCCGCTGGGCAGAGAAAGTCTCATAGCGCTAGGTGTGCTATAGGGCAACGTTCCCACTTTGCATCCGCAGTGTGCAATTTCAATTTGCACGGATGTTTATGCGTGATAATGCGACATCAGCGGCCATCAGTTTGGTGTTGAGGCGTGGTGATATCTCTTTGTCAGTCATGCTAGACTGCTCCGGTTGTGGTGGAAAAAACCACAACACTAATAACCAAAAAAACAATCGAGCGCAGAGCCTGGGGCCTGGTTAGTGCCTGGGTTATGTGCCAAGAGGACACGTTATGAGACCCTTTACGCTTGGCCTGATCCTGGCCTTCATGAGTATACTCGTCGCTTGCGGCGGTAGTTCTAGCAACGACGACCCATCATCCAGTAGTTCTTCAGAAAGTACCTCATCAGATAGCAGTTCTTCAGAAAGCAGCTCAAGTTCTGAGGATTCCAGCGACAGCTCTTCCAGCAGTAGTGTGCCCGCAGACAACCCCCTGGGCTGGTCAGCTTACAATGCCAATCACCATCCCGTAGCGGCTGGCTCCATTACCCTGGCAGACGGCAGCAGCAGCCAGTTTGAATTCGGGCTTGCCCAACCTCCGGAGGCGGATTTCTTTACGGTCGTCGGCGATGGCACGGTGACTTTTGACAGCACTGCCAATGACAACGATCGCTTGCTCGCTCAGTTAAATGGTGTGGCGCCTGCCGACGGTGAGTACCCCAAGCACTTTACATTTATTGCCGGGATTACCGGTAATAGTGACAATTTTCGGGTATTGGAGATTGAGGTGGCTTTGGCTGACGAAGGTCTGCCGGGTAGTCGCCTGAAAACAATTTTCCGTGCTGATGGTGGCAACGCCGGCGTACAGCTGGAGCGGGCCGATAACGACACCTCAGTGAGCGGCTCCGGTCTGGACATGACCCGTTTCCGGATCTATCAGGTGGCCATTACGTTAACGAGCGCGACGATCGGTAATGTGTCGGTTTACACCAGTGACAGCATGACACCCCTGATTCAACTCAACGGTGTGATCATGCGCCCCACCAATAATGACGGTGACAATTTTATCCGTATAGGTGACGGTGGAGGCAGTGCCTACAGAGGGGCTGTCGATTGGGTCATCTGGACAGACACCGGCGCCTACAGCCCTGCAGAAGTGCAGGATCAACTGCCGGAAGATCTCGGTTGCGTGGTTGGCTATGGTAGCTCTGACGACGAGGCCGGCTGCCCTCCGATGCCTGAACCCTACGTGTTCACTGTGCCGGAAGCGCCCACGCCGACACCCCATGATGTCATTCCCACGGGGCTGCGTACTTTCTACGTTGCACCGGATGGCGACAACAGTGCCGACGGCACTCAAAGCGCCCCTTTTGCGACGCTGCATCACGCCGTCGCCAACGCTCAACCCGGCGATGTCATTGTCATGCGCGATGGTGTTTACGCCAGCACTGATCCCGTCAGTATCGGCACCAGCCGCAATGGCACAGCTGAGCATCCGATAACGGTCTTTGCCTATCCTGGCGAAACGCCGATTCTGGATTTTGATGGTCAGGTTACCGACGGCAATCAGAGCGGTATTCGCCTCAATGCCAACCATTGGCATTTGTACGGCCTGACCATTCGCTACGCAGGCCACAACGGTATCCGTATGGATGGTAGCCACAACCGCCTGGAGCGCTTGGTGGCTCACAACAACTACGATACCGGGATTCATATGGCCGGTACGGCCTCCAATAATCTGGTAATGAACTGCGACAGTTACCACAACTTTAACGATGGCCGTCGCCGCCTGGTGAACAACCCTGATGAACGTATTGGTAACAACGCCGATGGCTTTGGGGTCAAATTCAATGGTGTCGGCCCCGGCAATATGCTGTACGGCAACCGTGCCTGGGAGAACTCCGATGATGGCTACGACTTATGGCGCACGCTCCACCCGGTCGTGATGTATAAGAACTGGGCCTTCGGAAACGGCGATGCCGAAGTATTTGGCAATCCGGATGAGTTCGATGGCGGCGGTAACGGCTTCAAGCTGGGTGGCAACCATGAGCCAGGCGATCATATCGTTTACCGCAACGTCTCGTTCAGCAATATCTGGCGCGGTTTTGACAATAACAACAACACGGGAGCGCTGACCCTTGCGCACAATACCTCGGTCGGTAATGGCTGGAGAAATTTCGATTTTCCCAGGAACCCGGCAGACGCCAGTAAGCAGTATCGCTTCTACAACAATCTGAGTATCAATACCGGGCAGGGCAACAACTACCCGAGCGGTGCGGTTATGGAAGGCAATAGCTGGCAAGCCGCGAGTAGCCCAAATGAATCCATGCTGCTCAGCACATCGGTGGAGGCGGCCAAGGGCCCACGTCAGGCCGATGGCTCCTTACCGGATATTGATGTTATGCGTCCGGCCTTGGGCAGCATGATGATTGATGGCGGTGTTGATATAGAGCGCCCATTTGAGGGGGCGGCACCGGACATCGGGGCTTTTGAATACCGCCCCTGAGTGAGTCTGATTCTCCCTCATCAGTAAAGACGAAAGGGCGCCATGCGCCCTTTCTTTTTGCTCGATGCTTTATTTGTTTGCCCGTCGAACACGCCAAAACCCACCAATACCTGCTGATTCTTCCTGTACCGAGGGTGACTGTCGGTAGAAGCGGTGCCATCTTGAATTGATTGAAGTTGAATGTATATGTATTATATTGACTATAAATGATTGATATTGGGGTCGGCGAGACCACCTCCCAGGCGAGATGAGTATGTCAGATAATAATGAATTCGAGCGATCCCCGGTACAGCCGGAACGTCTGGAGCCCGCGCGCCACTTCGCCGCCAACTATTCGGGCGAACATGTAGCCGGCACCGAGTTTGTGATTGGCGCTGCCTTTGTCGCCTGGGGCGTAAGCACTCAGGATATTCTCTGGGGCCTGTTGTGGGGCAACCTGCTCGCGGTGCTGACCTGGGGTTTGATCTGCGCGCCGATTGCCGTTAATACCCGGTTAACCCTGTACGCCTACCTTGAACGTATCGGCGGCAAGGGCATTATCAACCTCTACAGTGTGGTCAACGGTATTCTGTTCTGTGTACTGGCGGGCGCTATGATTACGGTCTCGGCATCGGCGGCACGAATTCTTTTCAATATTCCCGTCCAGGTCAATTGGTATCCCACCAGCATCAGTTTCGTGTTCGTGGCACTGGCGGTGGGTGCTATGGTGACCATGATTGCGGTCAAGGGGTTTCGGCGTGTGGCCATTTTCGCTCAGGTATGCGCACCCTGGATGATTCTGATGTTTATTGTAGGCGCGCTCACGCTTTATGCGGTGCTCAGTGCAAGTACCTCGGAGCTGGCGGGGCAGGGCGCCTGGGCGCGTTTTATGACCATTGCCGAGACCCATATTTGGCAGGGCTCAGACAGCGGCCTCAATGCCTGGCATGTGGCGGCGTTCGCCTGGGTGGCCAATCTGGCCATGCACGGTGGTTTGTCGGATATGACCCTGTTGCGCTACGCGCGTAAGTCCAGCTACGGCTTTTTATCCGCCCTGGGCATGTTCATTGGCCATTATATGGCGTGGGTATGCGCAGGGATCATGGGTGCCGGTGCCGCCTATATGCTCAAGACCTCCATTGTCGAACTGGATGCGGGTGCTGTCGCTTTTCAGGCCCTGGGTGCTACCGGCATTATCGTGGTGATTATTGCCGGTTGGACCACCTCCAATCCGACCATCTACCGCGCCGGCCTGGCCTTTCATTCCCTGCGACCGTGCTGGAATCGTACCGTCGTGACGGCCATTACCGGTGCCGTCACGACGGTGATTGCCTGCTTCCCCTTTGTGTTTACCCAGTTGCTGGATTTTGTTGGCTTGATGGGCCTGATTCTGGCACCCGTCGGTGCCGTGATCGTGGCGGAGCATTGGCTGTTCCCGCGCCTGGGGCTAACGCGTTACTGGAATCATTATCGGGGCGGCTATTTAAATTGGCCGGCGCTTCTGGCTTGGGTACTGTCATTGGCGGCGGCTTGGGGTTTCAGCCAATGGGGGTTGCACCTGTTCTTCCTGTTGCTGCCGGTCTGGGTCACTGCAACACTCCTGTATATCGGGATGGCGTCTCTGGCGGGCGGGCGAGAGGCGTACCGTGAACAGGCCGAAGCGCTCGAGCACGCCGAAGACGAGCGGCGTGAGCAGGAGCAGCGCTACCTGGAGGTTGCTGCACACCAGCGGGCAAACCAAGCGATCGTGTCGGTGCCCAAAGGGCAGGTTGTGGCGGGACTTGTCGCCTTGCTGTCGCTCTTGGTGTGTCTGGGACTGGGTATCGGCGCTCTGCGTACCGGAGACATCACGCTGGTGCACAACTGGCTGTTATTACCGTCTATCGCCTACATGGTGTCAGCAACCCTCTGGTCTGTGATGAAGGAGCGCCAACCGAAGTCCGCTGTGTGAGAGCGTTCTGCTGTCATCAATGCCACGTTGTATTCGAGGCTTACTCTTGCTAGATTTGGGACAGTTCTGTTCAGGCGACTATCAGGAGCACTCATGAGAAATCATCACCGTGGCGTCGCAAAAAAGGCACGCACGCTTTGCTGGGCTTCGCTGGCGTGTGTCGCCTGTCTGTCCCTCGTAGCGCCTTCGGTGTTCGCCGATGAGGTGCCTGTATACGATGCTCGCCTTGAAGGTTACCCCTATCCCTTTGAGGTACAGACCTTTGGGTTTGAAAGTCAGCGTCAGCGCCTGGAAATGGCTTACATGTATTTGCCTGGCAAAAAGCAGCGGCCGACGGTGGTGTTATTGCATGGCAAAAACTTCGCGGCTGATTATTGGGAAGATACGGCGAACTACCTTCATGAAAAAGGCTACGGGGTGCTGATGCCCGACCAGATCGGCTTCGGGAAGTCCTCCAAGCCCGCGCATTATCAGTTTACGCTGGAGGGGCTGGTCAATAATACCCAGAAGCTGGTGGATGCGCTGGAGATCGATGATCTGATCGTGATGGGACATTCCATGGGCGGTATGCTCGCGACTCGCTATGCTCTGAACCATTCCGATCGGGTCAAGGCATTGGTGTTGGTCAATCCGATTGGTTTGGAGGATTACCTGCGGTACGTGGAGTACCAGGATCCCGCCTTTTTCTACGACAACGAACTCGACAAAACCATTGATCAGGTGCGCAGCTATCAGCGTGAGCATTACTACGACGGCAAATGGTCCGAAGCGTATGAAGCGCTGATTCAGATGCATGCCGGTTGGTTGAACGGCCCGGACTGGGAGCGCATCGCCTGGAACAATGCGCTGACCTTTGACATGATTTTCACCGGTAGCGTGGTCAACGAGTTCGATCAGTTAGCGGTGCCGACCCATTTGATTATCGGAACCCGAGATACCACTGGCCCCGGGCGAGGGTGGAAGAAGGACGGTGTGGAGTATGAGCTGGGTCGTTTCGATCAGCTCGGAAAAGCCGCCGTTGAACGCATTCCTCAAGGGTATCTGTATGAGCTTGACGACGTCGGCCATATGCCGCAGTTCGAGGCCTTTGAGCGCTATCGCGCGCAACTGGATAAGATCTTTTAACACCGCTGTCCAGGCCGGTGAAGGCCGGGCGGTGCGTCTGCCGATGGCCGCCCAAAGGACGGCGTGAGCGATACTCCCCTTTGTCACGCCTCGATGCGTCCTACCCTCTGTACGCTCTCCCACAGAACTCCTCTTCTTAATAGTGTTAGCCTCAATCATTGTTTCAGCTTTCCACATCCTGTGGGGACACCATTTTCATTGGCTGATGTGTCAGCGAGTACCGTTTGTCGCAGGGTGACAATCAGCAAGGAGATGGTATGAGAACAGTGGCAGCCTGTCCCTACAAGGTTCGCATCATCGAGAACACGTTTATTCGTATGGACGACGGAACCCTGCTGGCGGCGCGGATTTGGCTGCCTGAGGGAGCCGACAGCGTTCCGGTGCCTGCGATTATGGAATATATCCCTTATCGTAAGCGGGATATAACCCGCGCTCGCGATGCGGAGAACTTCAACTATCTGGCGGGGCATGGCTACGCCTGTGTGCGAATCGATATGCGTGGCAGTGGTGACTCGGAAGGTTTGTTGCTTGACGAGTACACCCAGATCGAGCAGTTGGACGCCGTGAAAGCCATTGCCTGGATCGCTGAGCAGGCATGGTGCGATGGCAAGGTGGGCATGATGGGCATCTCATGGGGTGGGTTCAATAGCCTGCAGGTGGCTGCCCGGGGGCCGCCCGCGCTTACAGCCATCATCAGCGCCTGCGCCAGCGACGACCTTTACGACAATAATATGCATTACATGGGCGGGTGCCTTTTGGGCGACAACCTGTCCGAAGCGACGGTGATGTTTGGCTTCAACAGTCTGCCGCCGGACCCGGCCGTGGTCGGCGATAAATGGCGCGCCATGTGGCTGGAGCGTTTGCAGGAAAACGATCCCTGGATTATGAAGTGGCTGGCGCATCAGCACCGCAACGCCTATTGGTCGACGGCCTCGGTGTGTGAAAATTTTTCCGCAATTCAGTGCCCGGTTTATGCCATTGGCGGCTGGGCGGACGGTTTTACCAACGCGGTATTTCGTTTGCTGGAGCATTTGGAGGCGCCCTGTAAAGGCTTGATCGGCCCGTGGGGGCACCTCTACCCGCATAAGGGGATTCCTGGGCCCGCCATTGGTTTTTTGCAGGAAGCCTTGCGCTGGTGGGACTACTGGCTTAAAGGCATAGAGACGGGAATTATGGACGAGCCGGCATTGCGCGCCTGGTCACAGGACAGTGTGCCGCCGTACTTCGCGTACGAGGAGCGTCCGGGGCGCTGGATCAGCGAACCCGGCTGGCCGTCGAGCAACATTACGGACAAGCGCTGTCCCCTGACCCGGGGCCATATCCGGTTGCCCTCGGATGGGGAAGCACCAGAGCGTGAACGCCGCGGGTTTGACGAACAGGTGGTGCAGTCGCCACTGGGCGTTGGTCTGTCTGCCGGTAAGTGGTGCTCTTATGCGGCGGCCCCGGATCTGCCCGGAGACCAACGCGAGGATGACGGGGGGTCGATGGTCTTCAGCAGCGACCCGCTGGAGCAGGTTGTTGAGATTGCCGGGAGGCCGGTGCTCGAGCTGGAACTATCCGTTGATAAACCCCAAGCCATGGTCGCCGTGCGTTTGTCGGATGTGCGCCCGAGCGGCAAGTCTACCCGGATAACCTATGGCTTACTGAATCTGACCCACCGGGACGGCAGTGCCGACCCCCAGCCACTCGAGCCGCATCGGCGTTACCGGGTCGAGATTCCGCTGAACGGTATCGCACAGCGTTTACCGGTCGGAAATGTGATTCGCGTGTCCGTTTCAACCTCATATTGGCCTGTGGCCTGGACGCCTCCTGCGCCGGTGAGGCTGACAGTTTACCCGGCGCAAAGCACGCTGGTACTGCCTCTGCGCGAGCCTCGCCCGGAAGACGACGCGCTGCGGCCCTTTGACGAGCCTGTGATCGGGCAGCCCCTGGAAATCATCAGTACCGCCCCGGGGGAGCACAACTGGGTCGTGCACAAAGATATGGCAAGGAACACCTCGACCCTGATCGTGACCAACAACCAGGGCAGTCGCTTGATTCCTGAGACTGACACAGAGCTCTCGCGCTATACCCGGGAGTGGTACAGCTTTCGGGAGGATGATTTTACCTCCGTGCGGGGTGAGACTCACACCCAGTGGGCGCTAAAGCGCGCGCAGGAATGGAATGTCGAGGTGGAGACCCGCACGATTTTGACCTGCACGGAAACCGAATTTCACGTACACGCGCGACTGGATGCCTACGAGGGCGATCATCGCATTTTCTCAAAGAACTGGGAGCAAACGCTGCCCAGAGACAATCTGTAAGACGAGATTGCCACGCAGTAAGGAGAATTTATGTCACGCCCCGAAGAGATACCGAGAAGGAATATTTTTGTCCTCGGCTACGACCTCAAGCATCAGTCGGATGTTGAGGACATCAGAGATATTGAAGACATCAATATCCACGCGCTGCTACATACCGATGAAGTCGCGAACCAGGACGGTTACGACATAGAAGCCATGCTCATTAAGGCGCGCATGGTACTGGACCAGTACGATAGCGTTGATGGTATCGTCTGTCACTGGGATTTTCCCGGGGCAGCGTTACACGCGATTTTGTGTAAGGAATATCAGCTACCGGGCCCCACCTTGGAATCCGTGATCAAATGCTCTCATAAGTATTGGAGCCGTCTGGAGCAGCGCCGTCTGGTGCCTGAGCACACGCCGGATTTTTGTGCTGTGGATCCGTTTGATGACAAGGCTCTGGAAAAGATCACGGTTGCCTTTCCGTTCTGGTTGAAGCCGATCAAAGGCTACAGTTCCATGCTCGGCTTTCATGTAACCAACGAGCAGGAGTTTGATGACGCGATTAGCAAAATCCGAAGAACCATCGGCTTGCTGGGTGATCCCTTCGATAACATCCTGGCACGTATCGAGCTGCCCCAGGAGCTGCACGAAATAAGCGGTAACTTTCTGATCGCTGAGCAGTATGTGCGCGGCTGGGAGTTGGCCCCGGAAGGGTATGTGCAAAGCGGTAAGTGCCACGTCCACGGCATCATTGATATGGTTATCGGATCGAACGGCAAAAGCTTCGAGCGCTATGAATACCCGAGCTGTGCGCCTGAGCCGGTGCAGAAGCTGGCCATCAGTGTGAGTTGTCGGTTTATGGAGCATATCGGCTTCGATTCCGGTTGCTTCAATATCGAGTTTTTCTGGGATGACGAGACAGATAAGCTCTGGATCATCGAGATCAATCCGCGTATCTCGCAGTCTCACTCCTACCTGTTTGAACAAGTGAAAGGCTTATCGAACCACGAAGTGGCTGTTCAAGTCGCCTTGGGAGAACGGCCGCGTTTTGACCAGGTCAGCGGTCGCTATAAGCGCGCGGCGAAGTTCCTTCATCGCCGTTACAGCCATGAGAACATGGTGGCAAAGCGCGTACCGACGGCGGAGGATATCGCGGCGTTTCAGAAGAACGTGCAACCGGATACCCGCGTGTATGTGTGGCTGGAAGAGGGCGATCAGTTGACGGATCTGCGTGACCAGGATCCCTATAGCTACGTGATTGCCGATATGCTGATTGCCGCCCAGAGCCGCGAACAGTTGGAGCAAAAGTACCAGGAAGCGTCGGACAGCTTGCCGTTTGAGTTCGAGGCCCTAGAGGCTTCGCTGGCAGTCCCTGAAGCCGACGTCATCATCGCGAATGACAATACGGACAAGTCCCAGGGCACCGACCGACCCGTGGCGACCTAATGGACGCTATCAATGAAAATATAGAAGCCTTCCTCGACCAGATCGTTGAGGAGGAGCGAGATGCCGACCACGAGGGCTGCATCAATAAAGACACATTCGGTATCTGTGCCGTGGACACCTCAGGCCTGGTCAAGCACGCCGCCAATGCCGAGGCGGTGTTTCACATCGAGAGCGCCTCCAAGCCCCTTGCGCTCGCGCTGGCGCTGGAGGACTGCGGCGCTGAAGAGGTCTTCCGGCACGTGGGCAAGGAGCCTAATGGCGACGCCTACCATTCGGTTGCCGCGCTGGAGGAGGGGCATAAGGGGTTCGCTTCCAACCCCATGATTACCGCCGGGGCGATTGCCGTCACCGGGAAGATTCATGGCGTCGATGGTGAGGAGCGGTTTTCGCGCCTGCGCGATTTTGTCCGTAGCCTGGCCAGCAACCCGAAGATTGACTACGACCCAGAGATGCTCAAGGGTGAGTCCCTTGATCTTCATCGCGCGTTGTTTTACTACATGCGGGATCACGACGTGGTGAAGGGCAGGGAGGAAGACACCGTACTGCCGTACGCCCGTCAGACAGCGCTTACGATGAATTGCATTGATCTGGGCCGCATCGCGTCGGTCTTGGCCAATAAGGGTCGTGTACCCGGCTCGGATCGCCAGCTGATCAAGGAAGAGAACGTACGCATTGTACTGACGGTGATGTTCCTCACCGGTATGTACGAAGCCTCGGGCCGCTATGCCGTCGATGTCGGCATCCCCTCCAAGAGCGGCGTGTCCGGTGCGATTATGGCTGTTGTGCCCGGGCGTATGGGCTTCGGTGTCATGGGGCCGAAGCTGGACGCCGCCGGCAACAGTATCGCGGGTGTACGCATGCTCGGCAAGGTGGCCCGGCGCTGGAACCTGTCAGTGTTTTCCTGACGGCAAGACGCAATAGCGAAGCTCTCGCGTGCTTTTGAACTACTCGTCGCGCTGCTCGGCCACCGACATTTCGTCGTGGATGACGGCCAGTTCGGTGTCAAAACCGGTGATGGCCGGGCTGCGATCCATGGCTGGTCCGTAGAGCAGCCGAACACCACGCAGATCGCCCGGCTGCAGGCCGGCGAAGGACTCGGTGTAGCGAAAGCCCATCACCTGTCCGGATGGTCCGGGGTGGTCCAGGCCGATGGCGTGGCCGATCTCGTGAATCAGCGTATAGCGGATATCGTAGACATTCTTATCACCGTCAAACCCGACCTTCCATTGCTGCTCTGGATTCAGGCACACCAGCGCCTGCTTGATGGTGCGTACATCCCCCTCCGGATCCGGCGCATAGTCGACATTGGCGTAAGCACGCCCGCGCGGCCGGCCCTGGGCGCCGAGGATGATATCGGCCTCCTGGGGGTCGCTGACCTGATGGAACGACAGGCCGGCGGCGCGCTCCCAGATGTTAAAGGCCGCGGCGGTCTCACGTTCCAACGTTTCCATGGAGAGGCGCTCCCCGGAGAGTGCTTCCATGGGCGCCAGGTCGCGGCAGTTGTGCGCGTTATCGAAGCGCAGGGCTTCCGTGGCGAAGGCATAGCTGACGCGGGCACCCACACCCAGCCGTCGCTCCCCCCATTTCACTTTCGTGCCGCTAAGCTCAAGGAGCCGATAGCCACCTTCGCTGGGGTGAGCGGGCAGGGAGAACGCCATAAGCAGAAGGCTGCTCATGACCAAAGCGAATATAGGCAGGCGTGTGGGTGTGACTGATAGCACCGCAGGCTCCTGGGAAAATAAATGAAGATGTGTAACCGACCCGTCAGGTGCGTCAGCGCACGGACAAGGTCCTTGGATATGCTCATGATAGAGAGGGCGGTTCCTACCCTGAATTGGACTCTACGCGATTCAAATCTGCCGTGCTACAAAGAATTATCAAGGAACGTAAATGAATGCTGTGACCCCTCAAGGCGCTTATTAGAATAATGAAATCAATAACATATCGGAATAGCCTTATCGCCTGTCGGACCAGATTCACCATCTCTTAGCACTGAATTATCACTCAATGCACCCTTGGAAAATCAGCCTATTCGGGTACACTGATGAGCGCTCTTCGCCGTCAGGATGGTATATTAGGCGTCATTTGAGCCGGAGTAGCTCCAGGCCTCCGCGATAATTAAACAAGAAATTGTCAAGTGACCCCGAATCAGGACGTTCTATGCCCCTAACCCTCACCCAACTCGAACGCCACCTCTTCAGCGCCGCCGACATCCTGCGCGGCAAGATGGACGCCTCGGAATTCAAGGAATACATCTTCGGCATGCTGTTCCTCAAGCGCTGCTCGGATGTGTTCGAAGAGCGCCGCGAGCAGGTGATTGCCGACCAGAAAGCCAAGGGCAAGTCCGAAACCGAGGCCGCCGAAATCGCCGAAAACCGGCTCTGGTATAAAAACTCCTTCTATGTGCCCGAAAACTCCCGCTGGAGCTGCCTGGTCAAGGAGGTGCACAAAAACGTCGGCGACGCCCTCAACACCGCCCTGGGCGGTCTGGAGCAGGGCAATACCAGCCTGCAGGATGTGCTGGAGCATATCGACTTCAACCGCAAGGTGGGCCAAAGCAAACTGCCGGATATCAAGCTGCGCGGGCTGATCAACCACTTCAACAAATACCGCCTGCGCGACCGGGACTTTGAATTCCCGGACCTGCTGGGCGCGGCCTACGAATACCTGATTGGCGACTTTGCCGATTCCGCCGGTAAAAAGGGCGGCGAGTTCTATACGCCCCGCCCAGTGGTGCGCATGATGGTGCGGCTGCTAAAGCCCGAGCAAAACCACCGTGTTTACGACCCCTGTTGCGGCTCCGGCGGTATGCTGATTGCCGCCAAGGAGTGGATCGACGAGCACGGCGGCGAGGGCTACCGGCTGGACTGCTACGGCCAGGAGGCCGCCGGCACCGTCTGGTCCATTGCGAAAATGAACATGCTGCTGCACGGCATCACCACCGCCAACCTGCAGAACGACGACACCCTGGAAAAGCCCCGCCATACCACAGGCGGCGAGCTGCAGCGCTTTGACCGCATCCTCACCAACCCACCATTCAGCATCAACTTCGGCAGCAAGGACGAGGATGAAACCGGCCAGCCGGTATTCCAGCCCCTGCACCGCGAGCGCTTCCAGTACGGCGAAGTGCCCCTGGGCAGCAAAAAAGCGGACCTGATGTTCCTGCAGCATATGCTGGCGGTGTGTGCCGAGGGCGGCATGGTGGCCACGGTGCTGCCCCACGGCGTGCTGTTTCGCGGCGGTGACGAGCAGCGCATCCGCGCCGGTATTATTGAGCACGACCTGCTGGAGGCGGTGATCGGCCTGCCGCCCAACCTGTTTTACGGCACCGGCATTCCCGCCTGCATATTGGTGCTGCGCCAGCGCGTCAGTGAAGGCGCCCAGCAGGTGAGTAGCAAACACCCCAACAACCAGGGCAAAACCCTGTTTATCAACGCCGATCGGGAATACTTTGAGGGCCGGGCGCAAAACTACCTGATGCCGGAGCACATCGAAAAAATCGCCGCCGTCTACGAAGCTTTTGCCGAAGGGGAAGGGCGGGACATTCCCGGCTTTGCCAGCATCGTCAGCACCGGCACCCTGCGCGAGAACGGCTACAACCTGAACATCCGCCGCTACGCGGACAACGCGCCGCCGCCGGAGCCCCACGACGTACACGCCCACCTGGTGGGCGGCATCCCCGAGGCGGAAATTACCGCCAAGCGGCCCCTGTTTCAGGCCCAGGGCCTAAACCCCGAGGACCTGTTCCAGCCCAAACCCAACGACCCTGGCTACCAGCTCTTTCGCGAGCAGTTCACGCAAAAAGCGGACATCAAACCCGCCATCGAAAAAAACGCCGGGGTGCAGGCTCAGGAACAAGCCCTGCGCGACGCTTTTAACCACTGGTGGCAACACCACAGCCAGAGCATCACGGCACTGGCCCAGCGCCGGGAATACGCCGCCCTGCGCAAAGAGCTGCTCAGCAGTTTTAGCGAGGCCCTGAAACCCATCGGCCTGCTGGACGACTTTCAAATCAGCGGCATGATCGCTGGCTTCTGGCACCAGCAAAAATACGACTTTCTCACCCTTATGGCCCGCGACAGCCGCGGCGTGGTGGACGCCTGGCGCACCAGCATCCTCACCGCCATGGAGGACAAAAATAACAAAGATGACCCGCTGGAACACAAGCTGGTGAAGTTTTTATTAAACGGCTTTCTGGAAGAGCTGCACCAACTGGAAAACCGCAAAGCCGAGCTGGACAGCCAGATCAAAGCCGCCGAAGAACAGCTGCCCAAAAGCGGCGACGATCAGGACGATGACAGCGAGAACGACAATGAGCCGCTGAGCGAGGCGGAAATCGCCGAGCTGACAAAGCGCATATTGAACTGGAAGAAGCAGCGCGCTGGCACTGTTAGAAAGCTCAAGGAAAAACAGGCTGCTCTGCCGGAAGAGCTGAATGCCAGCGTGGACGCCCTGGACAATGCCCAGGCCGCCGAACTATTGCTAACGATACTGCACAACGATATGCACAGCATCGTCGAGCGCTACGTTAGTGCTCAGCGCCAGCAGGTGATCGCCGCCGCGGAAAACTGGTGGGATAAATATCAGGTGACGCTGACCGAGATTGAGCAAGAGCGGGATCATGCGGCGAAGCAGTTGGCTGGGTATTTGGAGGGGTTGGGGTATGTTTGAGGCCTCTGTTGGGACAAGCATCAAGGTGTTATCCGGTTTTGCCTTCCCGTCTACTGGGTTCACGGCAGAAGATGGAATCCCGCTAGTAAGAATTCGAGACATAATGAGCGGAAAAACCGAAGTAAATTACATCGGCCCTTACCCGGATGATTACCTGATTGAAAGCGGTGATTTATTGGTGGGCATGGATGGCGACTTTAATGTAGTTCGCTGGGAGGGCCGTGAAGCCCTTCTAAATCAGCGTGTTTGTAAGATTTCTTCAAATTCACCAAGCATTCATCAAGGTTTTTTGTTTTGGTACTTAATACCGCAAATAGAAAAAATACACCGAGTTACCCCACAGACAACGGTTAAGCACTTATCAACGAAGCGCCTATACGAAATTCCACTCCCGGGCTTTAGTTTCTCAGAACAAGAGTATATCGCCAATATCCTCGACACCCTGGACACCCAGATCCGCCGAACCGAGGCCATTATCGCCAAGTTGCAGCAGGTCAAGCAGGGCCTGCTGCACGATCTGCTGACGCGCGGCATCGACGCCAACGGCCAACTCCGCCCACCCCGCGACCAAGCCCCCGAGCTCTATTCTAAATTCAGCCAAGGGTTCTTCCCTGTAGAGTGGAAGGAAGTTAAGCTCGGAAGCATGGCTGATATTGTATCTGGCGTAACTGTGGGCGGGAGCGGAGGTAAGTCTAGGAGTGTAAGCGTTCCATACCTTCGTGTAGCGAATGTTCAGGATGGATATTTAGATCTGAGCGAAGTTAAGTCGATCACCGTTAGCGCTGAAGAGAAAGAGCGCTATAGATTGCAATACGGCGATGTCTTAATGAACGAGGGAGGCGACTTCGACAAGTTGGGGCGCGGAACTGTTTGGGAAGAGCAGATTGAGGAATGTATTCACCAGAACCATGTTTTTCGTGTGCGAGTTGATAAGAAACAGCTGAGTCCATTCTTTCTCGCTTATTGGTCTGGCTCTCATTATGGAAAGAAGTATTTTGTGCTTAGCTCCAAACAGTCGACAAATCTAGCATCCATAAATTCGACGCAGTTGAAAGCATATCCGGTTATGGTTCCGCCTGCGGCGGAACAGCTAGAGATTGAAACTCGGGTTAAGTCCATCAACTCAAAAATGGACTCTCATCACCGTGAAAACGAAAAACTAAAAAAACAAAAATCCGGCCTAATGGACGACCTGCTAACCGGCCGCGTCCGCGTTACCTCTCTTCTCGACACCGCCAAAGCCAGCTAACAGGAGTTTGTTTATGGGCCCGGAATTACAGTACAGCGAACAGCCCTTAATCGACCAGCTGGTGGCTATGGGCTGGACCTTTACCCCCGGCAGCCTGGATAACCCGGCGGCCACCGGGCGCAATAGTTTTGCCGAGGTATTGCAAACCGACGTACTGCGCGCCCAGCTAAAACGGATCAATACCCGCACTTTGGACAATGGCGAGCAGGTGGAGTGGCTGGACGAGGAGCGCAGCAGCAGTGCGGTGTCCGCCCTGTCGCGCATTGCCGCGCCGGGGCTAATGGAGGCCAACCAGATTGCCACGGAACTTGTCACCGAAGGCTTTGTGGTGGACGGCCTGGCGGATTGGGACGGCGGGCGCTCACGCACCATTCACTATATCGACTGGGAAAACCCGGCCAATAATCAGTTCACGGTGATCAACCAATTCAAGGTGCAGTGCCCACCGGGGCACGACAGCGTCAAGCAGCATGTGATTCCGGACCTGGTGCTGCTGGTCAACGGCATTCCGCTAGTGGTGATCGAGTGCAAAAGCCCCACCGCCAGCTCCGCGCCGGTGAGCGAGGCCATCGATCAGTTGCGCCGCTATTCCAATCAGCGTTTTGCCCAGGGGGAGGTGAGCGATAACGAAGGGGCACCGGCGCTGTTTAACACCAACCAGTTTCTGCTGGCCACCTGCTTTGATGAGTGTCTGGTGGGCACCCTGGCCGCCGGCAGTGGCCATTACCTGCCCTGGAAAACCGTGGCGGGCATCGATAACCCCCAGCGCACCGAGGCCGAGGTGGCCGAAGCCCTGGGGGTTAAAAGCCTCTCGCCCCAGCAGCGCACCGTGGCGGGCATGTTGGATAAAGCCAACCTGCTGGATATTGTGCGCCACTTTACCCTGTTTATGACCACCGGCGGCCAGACCATCAAGCTGGTGTGCCGCTACCAGCAGTATCGCGGTGTGGTCAAAGCCATTGACCGGCTGAAAGCCGGCAAAACCCGCAAGCAGGACGGCGAATACGACCGCCGGGGCGGCATTGTCTGGCACACCCAGGGTTCGGGCAAAAGCCTGACCATGGTGTTCGCCCTGCGCCGCATCCGCACCGACCCCGCCCTGCGCCGTTTCAAGGTGGTGGTAGTCACCGACCGCAACGACCTGCAAAAGCAGCTCTCCGGTACCGCCACCTTGAGTGGCGAAGCGGTGCAAACTGCCAAAAACAGCCGGAGCCTGAAAAACATCCTGCGCCAGGACGGGCCGGGGCTGGTGTTTGCCATGATTCAAAAATACCGGGACGAGGCCAGCAAGCTCGGCGACTTTGAGCAGCTGAACAACAGCGAAGATATTCTGGTAATGGTGGACGAAGCCCACCGCACTCAAGCTGGCGACCTGCACGCCAACCTGCTGGCCAGCCTGCCCAATTGCGCGCGCATCGGCTTTACCGGCACTCCCATTATTATGGGCGAGAAAAAACGCACCCACGAAATCTTTGGCGAGTTTATAGACAAATACACCATTCGCGAGGCGGAAGCCGATGGCGCCACCGTACCCGTATTGTACGAAGGCCGCACGGTGCAGGGCGCAGTCAAAGACGGTAGCAGCCTGGACGAGTTGTTTGAAGACTTTTTTGCCGGCAAAAGCGACGACGAGCTGGAGGCGATCAAGAAGAAATACGCCACCAAGGGCAATGTCCTGGAAGCGCCCAAGCTGATTGAAGAAAAAGCGCGGGACATGCTGCGTCACTACGTCACCTACATACTGCCCAACGGTTTCAAGGCCCAGGTGGTGGCTTACAGTCGCCTCGCGGCGGTGCGTTACAACGGCGCCTTTGAAAAAGCCCGCGACGAGCTCTTGGGAGAGGTGGCATTGCTGCCTCCACACATCAAGGCACTGGACGACGAAGAACTGTGTCGCAAGTCCCCGAAAATGCAGGCGCTGGTACAGGCCTGGCGCTACCGGGAGCTGATTGGCCGGTTGCAGTTTGCCACCATTATCTCCGGTGATAATAACGACGGCAGTGAGTGGGCCGAACACACCGACCGCGCCGCCCAAGACTTGGCCATTGACCGCTTCAAGAAACCGCTGCTTCCCAAAGAAGGATCCAGCAAAGACAATAGCGACCCGCTGGCATTTCTGATCGTCAAGTCCATGCTGCTCACCGGCTTTGATGCGCCCATTGAAGGCGTCATGTACCTGGACCGCTCCATTCGCGAAGCGGAACTGCTGCAAACCATCGCCCGCGTCAACCGCACCGGCTTTGGCAAAACCGCCGGCATTGTGGTGGATTACTACGGTGTGGCCAATCACCTGAAAGCCGCACTGGCCGCCTACAGCGATGAGGACGTGGACGGCGCCCTGCGCAGCCTGAAAGACGAAATCCCCGCCCTTCGCGACCGCCACCTGCGTGCCGTGGATGTGCTGCGCGCCCGTGGCATGGAAGACTTGAACGATATCGAAACTTGCGTGCAGGCCCTGGACAGCGAGCGCCTGCGCCAGGAGTTTGGGGTAAAGGTCAAAGCCTTTATGCAGAGCCTGGACCTGGTGCTGCCGCGCCCGGAGGCGCTGCCCTTTACCCAGGACGCCAAGCAACTGGCCATGATCTACGCCGCCGCCCGACGCCGCTACCGCGACGGGCCAGTGTTGGGCAAGGATGTGGGCGCCAAGGTGCGCAAGCTGATCGATGACCATGTTATTTCCCTGGGCATCGATCCGAAAATCGCCCCGGTCAACCTGACCGACGCCAGCTTTAGCCAGCAGCTGAATCAGGTGCGCGACCAGGCCGCCAGCTACAACGCCGACCCGGAGAAAGCCCAGAAGGCCGTGGCCTCGGAAATGGAGCATGCCATTCGCAGCCATGTTCAGCAAAAGCTGGATGAGGACCCGGTGTACTACGGCAAACTCAGCGAGCGCTTAAAGGACATTCTGGACGGCCTGGAAGGGCAGTGGGCCGAGCTGATTACCGCACTGCAATCCATTATCGACGAGGTCAACAGCGGCAGCACCCAGCACGAGGCGGGCTTGCCCGATGTGCCGGAGCACTACCTGCCGTTCTACCGCATGCTACGCGCCGCCAAATGCGGCGAGGCCCAGCCGGATATGGCGGTAGAGACGGACCTGATCACCCTCACCGAAAGCCTGGTGGAGTACACCATTCAGGAGGTCCGAACCTCCGCCTTCTGGCAACCCCACCGCCGCCCCATGCAGGAGGCGCTGGAGCAGGCACTGTTCGAGCGTATTGTCGACAGTGAACTACTGGACTTTAACGACGTGCCGCCGCTGGTGGATAAGCTGCGTGAGTTGGCCAAGGCCAACTCTTATAAACTGGAGCAGGAATGATCGTCACCGTCGATGACCTGACCATTCCGGTGCGCGAAAGCCCGCGCCGAAAGACCCTGCAACTGACGGTGGAGCGGGACAGCTCCCTGCGCCTGACCGTCCCGCCGGGTGTCGATTTGGAGACGCTCGAAGCCTTTGTGCGCAGCAAACAGCCCTGGGTGTACAAAAAACTCGCCGAAAAGGCGCTGATGCAGAAAACCATTCGCCAAAAACAATTTGTGCAGGGCGAGGGCTTTCTGTACCTGGGTCGCCACCACCGCCTGAACCTGGTGGATGAGGACCAGGCGGAACCGCTGAAACTGGTCAACGGCCGCTTTCACCTGCGCCAGGATGCTTTGTCCGAAGCCCGGCAACACTTTATCCGCTGGTACAGCCAGCGCGGTAAAGCCTGGCTCTGGCAGCGCGTGCAGGAGTTCGCCGCCCGGCTAGAAGTGCAGCCCGCCGGCATGAAAGTGCAGGACCTGGGCTACCGCTGGGGGTCCTGCGGCAAGGGCCAGATGCTCTATTTCCACTGGAAAACCATCCTGCTGCCGGCGCGCATCGCCGAGTACGTGGTCGTCCACGAGCTGGTACACCTGCACGAGCCCAACCACTCCGCCGAATTCTGGCTGCGCCTGGAGCGCGCCATGCCGGATTATGAAGAGCGTAAGCAGTGGCTCGCGGAGCATGGGATGGATGTAGAGGGGTTGTAATTGGTGGCAAAGGTTTTTAAAGGCAATTAAGGCTTATGTGAAGTTGGGTCCGGGTTTTCTAAGTTTATTGCGGGCAAAATTTTTTAAGGAAACGAGCTAAAAAGGGCATCTAGAGATGAGTAGATTTTGCGGAGCAAAAGACATAACCCCCATTCTCTCGGCAGCAGAAAAATGGAGAAAAACCAGTTTGATCGACGGCCAATCGGTTTTCGGTCTGGGCGAAGTATGGAATAGTTCAGCTGTAGATGATCTCGTTACTCATTATGTAAAAAATCTCGATTATGGTGAGGGTAACTTTACGGAGAAGCTTGAAAAGCAGCTTGAGTCCGCGTCTCGTGAGGCTAAGGTCCTTTGCGCTGAGATTATGTGGGTCATGTTGCTGTCGCCTAGCAACATAAATCCAGAAAAGAAGCGGCAGAACGTGGCTGCCATTCTTTCCTGGGCAGGAGAGAGTCTGCCCGACGATGAATCGCTTCTCTCAGATTTCGTTCTCTCTGGCATCGGTAGTGGTGGTACTGCATATAACAATTTGCGCTGGAAGGAGTTAGTTTATTTTATCGAGATATTGGCGGAGCTTTTTTCGCTATTAGAATCTGAAAGGGCCTCGTTGCTTGAAGATGGCGATCGCTTGGCGTTGTGGCTAGAAAAGATACCTGGGAACGATAACCGGCAGTTTCGCCACATGTTGCTTTACCTTCTTTTTCCTGACGCGTTCGAGCGAATATTCGGAAATAGCGACCGTATCAAAATTCTTAAAAGCTTTGGTGGTTTGACTAACAAAGAAGTTAAAGTTCTTAAGGCGCATCAGGTGGATAGTAAGCTTGCCGAGATCCGGTCGTATCAAGAGGCTTCATTTGGAACCTCAGATCTGGACTGGTATGTGCCCCCGCTAAAAGCTTTGTGGCAAAACACTACCAAGTCTCAGTACGGTACCGAAAACCAATCTATTTACGATACCTTGATCACGTTTCTTGAGCAGGCCCAAACCGAAGATTTGCGCACTAAGGACTATCCTGGATCTCACGCTGGACTAACCTTGAGGATCAGTTTTGGCGCTGGCAACCAAGCTCACGTGCCCTGGATAGGTATGTTGGCGAAGGGGCAAAGCCCCACCAAAGGGATATACCCTGCTTACCTTTACTACAGGGCCGAGCGTATATTGATTTTGGCGAAGTGTGTCAGTGCGACCAATACTCCGTTGATGAGCTGGGACGTTAATGGCGACAGTCAAACGGTGAGCGAATATTTTAGGGAAATGGTAGGTAAGCCGGCTATTCGTTATGGAGATTCATACGTCCATAACGTTTACAATTTATCAGAAGAACTTGATAAAGATCAGATTGATGCTGATCTTGCGGATCTTATTGACGAATACCTGACTACTATTGGAGAAGAAGCTGCTGTGGTGAGTGAGCCAGAAATCCCTGGTTATGACTCGAATCCATCTGAGAGTGAAGAGGAGGATTTCTCTATAGATTCCTTTGTAGGCGATGTGTTCACTAGCCGTGAAAGGCTAGAGGGTATGTTGAGTCTTCTTCGGAACAAGAAGAATATCGTATTGCAAGGGCCTCCGGGCGTGGGAAAGTCTTTTTTGGCGAAGAAACTAGCTTACGCTTTGATGGGTAAAAAGTCCGTTAACCAGGTCGATATGGTGCAGTTTCACCAGTCTTACGCTTACGAGGACTTTGTTCAGGGCTATCGCCCAAGCGACGCTGGCTTTGAGTTGAAGAATGGCCTTTTTCACCAATTCTGCACCAAAGCTGGGAAAGCCCCTGAAAAGCTGTTTGTTTTCATAATTGATGAAATTAACCGTGGCAACCTAAGCAAGATATTCGGGGAGCTAATGCTATTGATAGAAGCCGATAAGCGAGGTCCGGACTGGAGTGTTCCACTTACCTACAGTAAAGACCTGGGAGAGCGCTTCTATATTCCAGAAAATGTTCACTTAATTGGACTGATGAATACGGCTGACCGTTCGCTTTCGATGGTAGACTACGCGCTGCGCCGTCGTTTTGCCTTTGTAGATCTTAAGCCAGAGTTCGAAAGCGAAGGGTTTTCCCATTTTTTAGAAGTAAAGGGAGTGGAGAAGGCTATGATTACCACTATTGTGAGTCGCATGAATGCTTTAAATTCCAAAATTGCTAACGATAGCGCTAATCTAGGCCCCGGTTTCTGTATAGGCCATAGCTTTTTTTGTGGCCCTTCTGAATCTGGTGTTTACGGCAATGCGTGGTTCAAACAGGTTGTTGAGTTTGAAATAGCACCGTTGGTTCGGGAATACTGGTTTGATGACCCTAGAACTGCTCAGTCGCTAATTGATGGCTTGTTGGCTTAGGATGAACACTAAGGTTTTCCAATGACTCCCTCCATTCCTATACAGAATTTGTATTACTTGCTTATCTACTCTTGGAATCGGTTGGCGGAGTCCGAGGTGGTCAATATATCGGGGATAGACTCCACTCGCCAAGTGGATCTTTTTGCGTCGGTGCTCGCTCAGGGGGTTCGTCATCTGATTAGACGCGGCTTGGAGCAGGGTTACCAAAACTATCAAGAGACAATTCCCGGTATTCGAGGCCGCATTGATATGGCAACGACTGCGCGCCGGGCGCTTGCTGCTCAGGGGCTGGCTCACTGTGAATTTGACGAACTCACTACCAATACTGCGAACAACCAGATTATCCGCTCAACGCTGTACCACCTCGCGAAGGTGTCCGATCTGGATGGTCAGCTGAGAAAGCAGTTGGTTGGCCTGTATCGTGAGCTTGATGGTATCGATTGCCCCCCGCTGAAGAAGTCCCTTTTCCGAAGAGTTCAACACCATGGAAACGCGCGTTTCTATCGGTTTCTGTTAAACGTATGCGAACTTGTCGCTGCCGGCCTTCTGGTTGACCAAGAGGAGGGGGGTTATAGATTTCGAGATTTTCTACGTGATGAAAAGCTAATGGCGCGCGTCTACGAGGAGTTTCTTTTTAACTTTTATCGAACCGAGCGACCTGATCTCTCTATTACAAAAGAAAGAATATCCTGGACGGTCGAGCCTGGATCTTCGTCTGATATGGCCTATCTGCCAGGGATGGAAACTGATATATCGGTTCGGAGCAAGACAAAGACCTTGGTTATTGATGCTAAGTACTATGTTCGCACCCTGACTAGTTACTATGATACCGAGCGAATCCATTCAAGTAATCTGTATCAACTGTTTGCGTACCTGAAGAATATGGAGGCTCGCGGCGGCCCCGATGCCCATTCAGAGGGCATGTTGCTTTATCCCACTATTGAACAAGAGCTTCGTTTAAATTACCGAATACAGGGTCACAACGTAAGAATTTGCACGGTAAATTTGGCAGAGAACTGGAAGGATATAAAAGAAGAGCTTCATGATATTGTAGGCTGCATGACCCTTTAAACTTAGATGGGGAATCATACAATCTACTGGCCATCTGACCTGGTATCGACTCTGGGTCCTAGGTCCCCCCTCAGGTCGCTTATTAGAATAATGAAATCAATAACATATCGAAATAGATTTCCCAGATCCTTATTCAAAATGGTGCTGGATATCGGGCAAAACTGTGAATTGTTACCTAGTGCCATTTTGAGTATTGTCAGATAATAGTACAGCTGTACCGATAACTATAAGTCGCTTAGGGACGAGGCACTCCTCGGAAAGGCTTCCATTCATCCGGACTCCCCTTGCTTCATATGGGACAGCTGCAGTTTTGGCGGGTGAGTTCACGTATTACCATAATAAATAACAGGTGAACCGATGAGAGATATATCGCACGTTTTCAAAAAAATAAGTCAGTGGGCTTTGCTGTCGATGGCACTTTTGGGCACTTCGATGGTACAGGCGCAAGTGGCCGATGGCCGCTATAACATTATTTCCCGCCATAGCGGTTTGGCCATGGAGGTCGAGGGCGCCAGTACAGATAATGGTGCAAACATCCAGCAATGGGAGCTGGGCAGCGGCACCCATCAGCAGTTTGATGTGACCAATCTGGGTAATGGCTACTACTCCATTCGACCGGTTCGCAGCAACAAGTCGATTGATGTGTGGGAGTTCAGCATGGATCCCGGCGGAGAGATTCGGCAGTACGATTGGACCGAATCCAATGTTCAGCAGTGGGAGATTCAAAGCGTCGGCTCGGGGTATCAGCGCATTGTTTCCCGTCACAGCGGCCTGGCCTTGGATGTATGGGGCTGGAGCACCAGCAACGGTGGCGATATCCGTCAGTGGGACATAACCACCGGGGAGAACCAACACTGGGAGTTTCTGCCCGTGAGTGGCGGTTCATCCTCACTCCTGACCGAGGCGTTCGACGCGACCAATGCCAGTCACTTCTTCAGCGCGAACTACAAGTCACTGGCGAGCAGTTCGAATACGGCGTTCTACCATGCGCTGGCCGGCTCCGGAAATATGTCTGTCGCCAACAACCAGCTGACCTTTGGGAATGCCCGCTTCAGCCTGGGTAATACCACGCCCACGGTGAGTACCTCTTCCAGCGACTCGCTCAGCAACACCACCGGCGAGCTGGACCTGAGCCAACCCTACCGTATTTCTTTCTGTGTGCAGGGGACATCGGGCAACGGCAGTAAGAAATTCCAGATCTACGTGGATAACAATACCACTGGCCAGGCTAACTCGGCCCACGGCGGCGCTTCCCGCATCCATGACGTTGCCGTCAGCAACCTCGGCGCAGGGCAGCGGGTGGTGGTTGATTCCTCGGTGGGCACCGCGACTTCCTTTCTGCAACTGCGTGTCGAGAGCGAGGCTTCGGTAACCATCAGTGATTTGTGGATCGAGCACCAGTCGTCAGCACAGCCCCAGCCTGGCTGCGGCAGCTCCGGCGGGGGTTCTGCACCTCTGGTGGAAGATCTGTCACATCTGGTGCCGGCTGCACCCACACCCACGCCGCACAATGTGATTCCCAATGGCAGCCGCACGGTGTACGTGGCGACCAACGGCAGCAACAACAATTCAGGCACGATCGGTTCACCCTATGCGACGTTGAACCATGCGGTGAGTAATGCCCAGCCCGGTGATGTGATTGTGATGCGCGGGGGCGTCTACTTTCACGACGATACCGTTCGCCTGAACAATGTCAGCGGCACGGCCAATAATCCCATTACGGTCTTCGCCTATCCCGGCGAGCAACCCATTCTGGATTTTGCGCCCCAGGGGATCCAGAACAATGCTCACGGCGTGCGCCTGAATGCCGACCACTGGCATTTGTATGGTCTGACCATTCGCAATGCAGGGCACAATGGCCTGCGTATGGATGGCAGCCACAACCGCCTGGAGCGCCTGGTGTCCCATGATAACTACGATACCGGTATCCTTTTGGGCGGCTCTGCCTCCCATAACCTGATCATGAATTGCGACAGCTTCCGTAACTTCAACTCGGCGGTTTACACCAGCCGGGTGGGGAATAATGCCGATGGCTTTGGGGCCAAGCAGTTGGATATCGGGCCGGGCAACCATTTCTATGGCAACCGCTCGTGGGAGAACTCGGATGACGGTTTCGATTTCTGGCGTGCGCCGCACCCGATTGTGCTACAGAACAACTGGACCTTCGGCAACGGCGACGCCAGCGTGTTTGGCAACCCGAGCAATTTCGAAGGCGGCGGCAACGGCTTCAAGCTGGGCGGCAACCACGATCCGGGCGACCACATTGTGGTGCGCAATATCGCCTTCAACAACTTTGGGACCAGCGGCAATGCCAAGGGCTTCGACCACAACAATAACAGCGGTGCCCTGACGTTGCTTAACAATACCGCCTTTAATAACGGGCGAAACTATGTGTTCCCCAATGATCCGGCGGATTCGGGCAAGCGCCATATCTTCTACAACAATGTGAGCTTTCAGGGCAGTGTGGATCTTTCCAGCGGCGCGACCCAAGGCGGCAACAGCTGGCAGGAGGGTAGCCCGACCAGCGGCATGTTTGAGAGCCTGGATATGTCCCTGGCCACGAGCCCGCGCCAGGCGGATGGTTCGCTGCCGGTGATCAACCTGCTGCGCCCCAAACCTGACAGCTTTATGGTCGACGGTGGCGTCAATATCGGCCTGAGTTACAAGGGGGACGCACCGGATATCGGTGTTTACGAATACACGCCCTGATCAAGCCCTGACGCGCATCCAGCCGGGTGCGCGTTAAGGTGTACATAGGCGGTTCTAACGCGCATGATGGAGGCTGACACTTCTAGCGGGAGCTTTTCCTATGCGCGTTTTTGCCAATCCGGTCGGTGCCGGTAGGCTCTGGTTCGACAATCTTGCGACCGCCGACGGTACGCCGGTCGCCTACGACCCCCAAGCCCGGGCCTTTGTGCCCATGCGGCCCTTCTGCGCCAACCGGGACAGAATCGGGTGCAACTGGATAGCGCCGGAAGAGGGCGCCTTCTGCCGATCCTGCGCCATGACCGCGCTCGCACCTGACCCATCGATTCCCAATGCCATCCCCAACTGGGCCCAAACCGAAGCCGCCAAGCGCTGGGCGCTGGACAACCTCGGCCGTTGGCACTGGTTTCGCCCTGAAGACCCGGGGGCGCGGCCGGTATTTCACCTGCTCGCAGAGGGCCCGACGCCGGTTCCCATGGGGCATGCGGAGGGCGTGGTGACCATCAGTGTGGCGGAGGTGGATCCCATTCTGGTCACGACTCGCCGCGAGGCGCTGCAAGAGCCTTATCGCACCATGATCGGGCATATGCGCCACGAGATTGCCCACATGCTCTGGTGGCGGCTGAGTCTGCGTGAGGATTTTATGGACGAGTTTCGCGCCATGTTCGGCGACGAGCGGATTGATTACCCTGCCGCGCTTCAATACCACTACGAGAACGGCCCGCCAGAGGGCTGGAAACAGCATTATCTGACCAGCTACGCCTCTTCACACCCGCACGAGGACTGGGCGGAGACCGCGTCCCACCTGCTGCACCTGACCGACATTGCCGACAGTTTTGTGGCCACCGGGCTGTCATCGCCGGACATAGTGAGCTCGGGCTGGGACCCCTACTCGGAGCCGGATGCCGGGCGCCTGATCCAAACCGCCGCAGCGCTCACCGTGGGCATGAATCACGTCAACCGCAGTATGGGGTTGGCGGACCTCTATCCGTTCGTACTGTCGGAGCACGCCCGCCATAAACTTGCCTTTGTGCATAACTGGTTGCGCCGGGGCGCGCAGGGGCTTTGAGCCCAGCGGTCGGGACTTGCGCCCACACTGGCAGTGGCGGCGCTATCCTCTATACTGAGAGCAAGGACCCTCCAGGAGGCCCCGGACAATCATGAATCAGAGCACCTACATCGCGCCGAAGATTCCCGAGGGTGAGGAGGAGCGCCTGGCGGAGCTGTATGGCCTGGAACTGCTGGATACTGCATCGGACCTGCGTTTTGACCGCTATACCAGCCTGGTGGCGGAGCTGTTCGATTTTCCCATCGTGTTGATTACCCTGGTGGATCGGGACCGGCAGTGGTTCAAATCCAAGCTGGGCTGGAACAAATCCGAATGCCCGCGGGATATTTCCTTCTGCGGCCACGCCATCAATCAGGATTCGTTGTTGGTTGTGCCGAATGCGCTGGAAGACCCGCGTTTTGCCGGCAACCCACTGGTCACCGGCGATCCTCATATTCGCTTTTACGCTGGCGCGGTGGTGCGCGGTCCGACCGGCCATGCCTTGGGCACGCTCTGCGTGCTCGACCACAAGCCCCGTCACTTTGACGAGGTGCAGTGTACTCGCCTGCGACACTTCGCGGATCTGGTTGAAAATGAAATTGCCCATTGCGCTGACTTGCTGGCACTGAAGGGCTCTATCGAATTGTCGGCCTATTATGACCCCCTGACGCATTTGCCCAATCGCGAGCTGTTGATGAACCGTTTGGATCAGTTACTTGAGTTGGCCAACGTAGAGTCCTTGCAGGTCGTCGTCTTGCTGTTCAATGTAACGGGACTGCGCCTGATCAACCAAAGCCTGGGCACCCACGCCGGGGATGAGCTGCTGCGGCAACTGGCTGACAGGCTGCAGGATACTTGCCCGGCAGGTGGCTCAGTCGCGCGCTTACAAGCGGATGAGTTAGTGCTTATATTTCCTGTAAAAGCCGATAGCCAACGCGAAGCTTTCACCCATAAGATTCACGCTGCACTTGAACGTCCCTATCGTTGTGAGGGCCAGGAGCATTACCTGAGCGTCAAAATCGGGGGTAGTCTATTTCCCGGTCAGGGCAAGAGTGCCGGCGCCCTGATTGAGCAGGCGTCTGCAGCGATTCGGTTAAGTCCCGAGGGCCTGGCGGAGCCGGTGCATTACTTTGATCATGCCTATTCAGACTCGCTCTCCGAGCATCTGAGAATTGAGTCCTGTTTGAAGGGGGCTCTGGCGAGGGATGAATTCTATTTGCTTTACCAACCCATTTTTTCCTTGCGTACGGGCAAGATGACGGGCGTGGAAGCGCTTCTACGCTGGCGTTGCCAGGAGCTCGGGCAAGTAACGCCGGATCAATTTATTCCTGTGGCAGAGGAGAACGGCTTGATTGTGCCGATCGGTCGCTGGGTACGCAAGGAGGTCTTCCGGCAGCTGCAGGTCTGGTGCAGGGAAACCGACTGGGACATAACAGTTGCCATCAATGTGTCACCGGCGGAGCTGGTGCAACCCACATTCTCCCAGGACTTGCTTGAGCGATTGGCGTTCTCGCAGATACCCGCAAAGCTGTTGCGTATCGAGATTACCGAGCACTCTCTGGTGCGAGACAACGAGATTGTGGATAAGAACCTGGCATGGCTGAAAGAGCAGGGCATCGAGATCAATATTGACGATTTTGGTACCGGCTACTCGTCCCTGTCTTATTTGCGGCGTTTGCCCGTAAGTAGCTTGAAGATTGACCGTTCGTTTATCGACGCCCTGCCTGCGAGCGAGGACGGCGCAACGATTACCTGCACCATTATCGATATGGCTAAAGCCCTGGGACTGGAGCAGGTGGCGGAAGGCATTGAAAAGATTGAGCAATTGGCTTTCCTGCGCGAACATCAGTGCGCGTACGGTCAAGGATACTTTCTTTCCCACCCACTGACGTCCGAAAAGATTTCTGTTTTGCGAGGTGGATCAGGTGTATTCGATTTCCAGTAGGTCGGATTAGGCGCAGCCGTAATCCGACACCTGTGGCACCAACCTTTCCTCAGGTCTCCCTCAATGCCGTTGCCACCGGCAACCGGGCCGCACGCACGGCGGGGAAAAAACCGCCCACCAGCCCGATCACCACCGCCGCGATGATCCCCTGGATCAGCAGGTCGGCCGTGACGGCAAAATCGAACACCACCTGGCTAAAGCTGGCGCTATTGATGGTGGATACGGTGTAACCGTTAAAGACCAGAAACACCACCAGCGCCCCAATCAGACCGCCGACAACGGCCAGTAACAAGGACTCCACCAGGGTGGACAGCGCCACCGGAAAGGCACCGAAGCCGATGGCGCGCAGGGTGGCGATTTCCCGAGTGCGTGCCGACACCGAGGCGTACATGGTGTTGATGGCACCGAAGATGGCGCCCAGCGACATCAGTACCGCCAAAGGATAACCGATGGCCTTGATAAACAGGCTTAAGGGCTCGGCCTGTTCGGCCATGTAGTCCGATTCGCGCTTTACGTCCATATCCAGGCGCGGATCGTCCGCGACTTCTGCGCTGAATAAATCAAAGGCAGTGTCGGACGCCAACTTGACTCGAACACTCTGAAAACTGTTGCCGCGCCGGTAAGCGGACTGGACCGTGCTGGCATCCGCCCAAAGCTCGGATTCAGCAGACCCGCCTCCGGCGGAAAAAATACCTACCACGGTCCACTCGGTCTGCCCCAGGCGCACCGTCGAGCCAATGTCCAATTCGGCAAACTGGTGGTGTGCCCCGCGTCCCACAATCAGTTCATTGCGCCCGGTATCAAAGTTACGCCCCTGAATAAATTCGATGTTGTCCCGTACCTGAAACGCGCCTTGCTGGACGCCCCGCAGGGGCACGTTGGCGCTGGTTCCGGTGGCACGTTTGGGGATGTCCACCACCACGTACAGTTCCGCCGAGGAAACCGCCTGGCCATCGCGCTGGAGCACGCCCGGTAACTGGGTGACCAACTGGGTTTCCTCGTGGCTGAGTCCGCTGCTGAGCTCCGAGGTGGAGCCAGAGCGCATGACGATGGCGGTATCGTCGGCCCCCGCCATGGTCATGGTGCGCTGAAAGCCAGAGGCCATGGACAGCACCCCGATAAAGACGCCGACCACACAGGCGACGCCGAACACGGCGACGGCTGATGAGCCAAGCCGCTTGGGCAGATTGCGAATGTTCATCGCGCAGACGGTTCCAATTTGTGTCAATTCGCTCATGGCTATCGCCTCCCCAGCGCGGTCACAATATTTAGACGCATCCCCTGAATCGCCGGCAGTAACCCGGCGATAACGCCGAGCAGGACGATAGCCAGGACACCATTGCTCCAAACCCGCGCGGGCATACTAAAGCCCGGCAGGAACGCGGCCACTTCCGCGGCCACGCCCCCCACCATCAACCAGGCCAGCAGCAGTCCGAGCAGGCCACCGATAAGTGCCATCAAAATCGATTCTGCCAGAACCATGATCAATACCGATCGGTCAGAAAATCCCAGGGTTTTGAGAATGGCCATTTCCGGAATGCGTTCGCGCACAGCCTGAGACATGGTGTTGGCGGCGACCAGGAGCATGGTGAAAAATACGGCGCCGAGAATCAGCCCGGTGATGGTGCCAATATCGCCAAACTGCGCCATAAAGGCTTCGATAAAGGCTTTTTCCGTGCTGGTCTTGGTTTCGGTGGGGGAGTTGGCAAATAGGGCATCGACCCGCTCGGCCACTTCGGCCGCCTGTTCCGGGTCGTCCACCTCGATCACCAGCCAGCCCACGGTGCCCTGATCCCACTGGCGAGCCTCGTCAAAATACTCGTGATGGAACAGCATGCTGCCTTCGTCGGCGCCCGAGGCCTGCGCTGAGAAAATGCCTTCGATCACGAATTCCCAGTTGCGGCTGCCGTCCTGCTGGGGAAACATACTGAACAACGGCACCCGGTCGCCAACTTCCCAGCCGAACCGCTGCGCCAGTACCGGGCCGATGACGGCGCCCATGCGGTTGTTTTTCCAGGCCCGCATCTGATCTTCCGGCAGCGTCATCAGGTCCGAGTAAATACTGAAATAGCTGTCCGCATCCACGGCGAACTGCGCAAACTGGTTACGTGGTTCCTGGTAGTAGCCGCCGAACCAGCTGGCGTAAGTGACTTCATTCACGCCTTCGACGCCGCGCACCCGGTTGACGTAACTGTAGGGTAGGCTCTGAATCAGCGAGACCTTGTGAATGGTGAGCAGTCGATCGGCACCGGCAATCTCCGCGCCCTGGCTGAAGGCCGCGTTGATGGAGCCCAGTGCGCCGAACAGAATAAAGGCCACCGCAATGGATAGAATCGTAAGCGTGGTGCGCAGTTTTTTGCGCACCAGGTTTTTCCAGATAAAGTAGAAGTATTTCATGATCAGGCGTCCTTGATCAGCGCACCTTTATCCAGGTGCAAAGTCCTCTGAGCATACTCGGCGGCACGCGGATCGTGAGTCACCATGACAATGGTTTTGCCTTGCTCGCGATTCAGGGTTTTCAAGAGTTCAAGAATTTCATCGGCGGTGGTGCGATCCAGGTCACCCGTGGGTTCATCGCACAGTAGCAGGTCCGGGTCAGAGACAATGGCGCGGGCGATGGCGACCCGCTGCTCCTGCCCGCCGGATAATTCTCCGGGGCGGTGTTTGGCCCGGTCTTTCAGGCCCACCAATGTCAGTGCCGCTTCAACATGTTGACGGCGCTTTTTCGCGGACAATTTGGTGAGTAGCAGCGGTAGTTCCACATTGCGCGCTGCCGTGAGCACCGGCATGAGGTTGTAGAACTGGAAGATAAAACCCACATGGGGTGCGCGCCAGCGGGTCAGCTGGCTGGCGCTGAAGCGGTCGATACGATCGCCGGCAATTTTCAACGATCCACTGGTGGGGCTGTCCAACCCGCCGAGCAGGTTGAGCAGGGTGGTTTTGCCCGAGCCGGAGGGACCCATCAAGGCCAGGAAATCGCCGCGCTTGATGGTCATGTTCAATCCGGACAGTACCGGTACCGTTTCCTTACCTTTGCGGTAACTTTTGCCGATGTCGTTCAACTCTACCAACAGTTCGTTTTCGTTGACTGACGGCGCCACCGCCTGATTTGCTTGAGACATACGCATACTCCCTCATTCTGTCTGTGGTGTTTATTGGAAGGTCACGGCCACTCCGTCGTCGAGCTCGGGCGGTGGCGCCAATACATAGCGGTCTCCGGGGGAGAGCCCGGAGGTGACCCAGAATTCGTGTTCATTGCGCGCCTCCACCTCAACGGCCCGGCGCCGGGCCTTGTTGTCTTCCAGGGTGTAAACCATCGAACGACCATCGCTCCGGTGCACGGCGCTGCGGGGAACTACGATATCCCGACGCGCCTGCACCGATGACTCCTCGGCCTCTGAGCGACTTTCGAGAAACGCGACCTTGACGCCCATTTGCGGCAGTATGCGTGGGTCCAGTTCATCAAAACCCACCCGTACCCGCACGGTGGCTCGCTGTCGGTCAGCGGTAGGTACGATGGCGATGACTTGCGCGGGAATACGCCAATTGGGATAGGCCTCCAGCGTTGCCAGGACCGGCTGACCCGCTTGGACCCGCTGAATGTAGCTCTCGTTGACGTCCACCTCGATCTCCAGCGACTCCATATCCACGAGGCTGCAGATGCCGGTGCGGGTAAAGCCGCCGCCGGCGGATACCGGTGAAATCATTTCACCGGGTTGCGCGTCTTTGGAGATCACCACGCCGGTGAAAGGCGCCCGCAGTATCAGATCATCCAGGTGCTGCTCTTGCAGTTCCACCCGGCGCTGGGCGCTGAGAAGTTGTGCCTCGCGGGCCAGTTGTTGCGCTCGCAGCGATTGCACATTGCTCTGGGCGACATCCAACTCGGATTCACTCAGCAGTTCGCGCCGGTGCAACTCGCCGACCCGCTCGAGCACCCGTTCGGCCTCGCTCAGGCGGGCGCGGGTTTCTTCCAGTTGCGCCTCGGCCATGGCCAGGCCCGCCTGTTCCAGCGCCAACAATTTGCGGTCGTTAACATCGTCCAGGCGGGCGACGACCTGACCTTTTTCCACGCGCATGCCTTCCTCTACCAACACCTCTTCCACTTTCGCGGTGACTTTGGAGGACACCGTGGCATAGCGGCGGGCCACCACATAACCAGTGGCATCGAGCACACTTTGATGGGGCGTCTGATTGTCGGGGTTGTGTGTCCGGGCGATGGCAGTTTCGACCAATAGCGGTTCGGAGCGGGTTACAGCCCAGAGGATGGCTGCGCTGATCAGCAACAGGAGGCAAAGTCCGAAGATCCAGGGCCATTTGCTGGCGCCGGGTTCATCATCACTTCGATCAATACGCAGTTGTGAAAGCAGTTCGCTTTTATTATCCATGTTGTCCTTTACGGGGCCGATGGTCGGGAAACCGTTGGATGCCCAGACAACTCCACAACAGGGCGCCGGATAGTGTGGCACCGCTCAGGCGTCAGTACAATAAGAAAATACGCGCAAAATGTAACACTTTGTAGCCGGCCGAAGCCGGCCTTAGTCACAGGCTCCAGCTATTCCCCACTCGAGAGAGCGGAATACAGCCTTTCTGCTCGCCCGGCACCAGATCGTATGACAGCACATGTTTGCCAATGTATTCGGAGCTGAAATACCCCCAGATCGCCAGGGACTTGAGCTGGCGATAAAAACCGACGGGCTTCTGTTCGCCGATGGTGCCGCCCCAGATCTGGGGGTTGTAAGTGCCGGATTCGCGCTCTTCCTGTTTCAGCATCTGTTGGCGTTGTTCTTGATCCAGGTTGGCGAAGGTGTCTTCAAATCGTTCCAGACTGCGCGCGTTGAACGCATCAATAGCCCGCCGCAGACCGTCTTGTTCGGCGGGCGGCATCAACTGGGCGATAACCTGTTCAATAAACCCATTCACATTGAGGTCTTTGGCGCCAGGTGTGTCGGTGGCCGGCAAGATGGTGTCCACCAGTTCAGCAATGGTATTGGCCTGCTCGCTGTTCAGGGGACTGAGTGCGTCGTCCTTCTGATTGCTGCAGGCGCTGAGAACTGACATCAACGCCGGCGCCGATAGCGCGACACCGCCAAGAAAAAGGGTTTGTCTGATAGCTTCTCGTCGGTTCATATCACAGGTTCCCCTTCTTAAGTTCCGCGACAGCGTGATTGGCGGCCCGGGCGGTAATGGCCATATAGGTCAGTGAGGGATTGACGCAGGAGGATGAGGTCATGCAGGCGCCATCGGTGACAAACACGTTGGGCGCGGCGTGGACCTGGTTGGTGCCGTTCAGCACTGACGTGTCGGGATCGCGCCCCATGCGGGCCGTGCCCATTTCGTGCACGCCGTGGCCGGGGACATGCTCATTGTCAAAGTCCACAATGTCCTTGAAGCCCAGGGTTTCGAGCATCTCGGCCGCATCGGCGCGGATCTGCCGGTTGATCGCTTTCTCGTTGTCCTTGAACTCACAATCGATATTCAGCACCGGCAGCCCCCAGGCATCGCGGGTCGCGTGGTCCAGGCTCACTTTGTTGTCGTGGTAGGGCAGGCATTCGCCAAAGCCGGTGATAAAAAAGCGCCAATCGCCAGGGGTGAACAGGCTGTCTTTAAAGTCGGCGCCGAACGCTGGCTGATTGGTGCCGGCGGACCAGTTCTCCCGGTAGGCGCCGCCCTGGTAACCGAAGCCACGTAAAAACTTGTCGGTGGCGGTTGCCTCATCGAGATTGACGTAGCGGGGGATATAAATGCCGTTGGGTCGGCGCCCCGAGTAGTACTGATCCTCAAAACCGTCAAAGCGGCCCATGGCGCCCACGCGGTAGGTGTGGTCCATCAGGTTGTGGCCCAGCTCGCCGCTGTCGTTGCCCAGGCCGTTGGGGAAGCGCTCCGAGGTTGAGTGCAATAATATCTGTGTGCTGCTCAGGGCCGAGGCATTGCTGAAGATGATGCGGGCCTTGTACTCAATAACCTCGTGCGTTTCTGCATCAATCACTCGGACACCGGTGGCCTTGCCCTGGCTGTCGTCGTAGATGATCGAGTGGACGATAGAGTGGGGGCGTAGCGTAAGATTACCCGTGGCGCCGGCTGCGGGTAGGGTCACGGCGTTGCTGCTGAAGTAAGCGCCAAAGGGACAGCCGCGATCGCAGCGGTTAAAAAACTGACAGGGGCCTCGGCCGTTAAGGGCTTTTGTGGCATGGGCTACACGGCCAATGGTGAGGTAGCGGCCCGGGTACTGTTTCTCTAGCCGTTTCTTCACGTGCTTTTCGACGCAGTTCAATTCCATCGGGGGCAGGAACTGACTGTCCGGCAAGTGCGGCAGCCCCAAAGGCTCCCCGCTGATACCCGCGAAGGTTTCTACATAGTCGTACCAGGGCTCAAGATCCCGGTAGCGGATCGGCCAGTCCACACCGTAGCCGTCTTTGGCATTGGCTTCAAAGTCCAGGTCGCTCCAGCGATAGGTCTGCCGCCCCCACACCAGTGAACGTCCGCCCATCTGATGGCTTCTGACCCAGGTGAAGGGTTTGGTTTCGGTATAGGGGTTGGCACGATCGTCCGCAAAAAAATGTTTGTTGGTTTCGCCCACGAAACCGGCGCGGGCTGTGTACTTGTGTTTCTCCCGATCTTCGGGTCTCAATGCCCCGCGAAGCGCCATGTCCCAAGGATCATCGAAGGAGGTGGGGTAGTCCTTCTGGTGTTCGACGACGCGGCCCCGCTCGAGCACCAGGGTTTTCAGTCCGCCTTCACATAACTCTTTGGCTGCCCAGCCGCCACTGATACCGGAACCAATGACAATGGCGTCGTAAGTTATTGCCTTGTCGGCGCGAATATTTAAATAGGACATAGGTGTTATGGTTATCCGAATTTAATATTTATATGAACATTAAAAATACTCTGACAGTCGAGTCGATGTCAAACAGGGAGAATTGATATCAACCCGCGTGTTGTTGAAGAGAAACCGTAGTTGTCAGCGAATTAACCTTTCTGATCCGGCTCTAGCACGGGATCGGGAGGCCTCTGGGGGGCGGATTACGCTCTGCGGGCTAATTCGACCGACGTGAACAGCGCCGTTGCTGCACGGATTGTGATTGTCATTTCTTGCGTGGCTGGGAGCGTTGGTATAGGCTATCGGAGAAAATCATACAAATACAAGAAGATAACGGGATCAACACTAGGAACACCGTCTGGTGAAGGCAAGCGGAATGGCTCAGCGAGTCTGGATTGGACGGATGTGGCCCGTTGAATCATTGCTATGTTGTCTGATCGTCGTTGTTTATATTTATTTCAATTAACAGTCTGTACATATATTTATACTGAGATGACTTATGAGTTACGCCGATAAACTGTTCCACTTAAAAACCCCTCTACTGATATCACTCTTGCTTTCGGCAGTGTTGTTCCTTGCGGCATGCAGTCCGAGTAGCACAGAGTCTACAGCGGATAAATCACCCGAGGTGCTGATCTTCAGCGGTGGAGAGTGGCACGATTTTGAACGTTGGTTTGTGGAAGAGGATTCAAAAATAATGACAGACGCGGGTGCCAATGTCCGCTCTACCAATGATCCGAATGACGTGCTTCCGGCGCTTTCTGACATCGATATTTTGAATATCAATACCAATCAGGCAATCGATATTCCGGAATTTCCCGATAGAATTATTGAATTTGTTGAGGAAGGAAACAGCCTTTTCCTGGTACACGCAGCAAGTTGGTATATCTGGGACTGGCCGGAGTACTACAAAAACCTGATTGGCGGTGGGACCTCAAGCCACGGTCCGCTGGGTGAGTTCGAAGTCTATGTTACCGATACTGAGCACCCACTGATGGCGGGCGTTCCTGAACGTTTTAGGATTACAGATGAGCTTTACCGTTTTCAGAGAAACGAAGAAGGTTCTGATATGCATGTGTTGGCGGTCGGCATCGAACCCGACACCGGTGATGAATACCCTGTGAAATGGACGGTTGATTACGGTGATGGCCGAGTCGTGGTCACAACCCTGGGGCACGACGGCGATGCCCATCAGCACGAAGCTTTTGTGACCTTTATGCAAAATACTGTTAGATGGTTACACTGAGAGCCCTTGAAGCTATAGCCAGCTGAAAAATTGAGGTCGAAATACCAGAGAAGCGCCCGAATCCGGGGGCTGGATGATCGTGGGTTATTTGGTGTTTAGGGCTAGGCTCGGGTGCCTCAGGTGTCGGATTACGCCTGCGGCTAATCCGACCTACGCGTACAGAGGAGCTTCGGTTTGTATTGGGGTGCCTCAGGTGTCGGATTACGCCTGCGGCTAATCCGACCTACGCGCACAGAGGAGCTTCGGTTTGTATTGGGGTGCCTCAGGTGTCGGATTACGCCTGCGGCTAATCCGACCTACTTGCACATGGTAAGGCCCCGCTGCGGAAGCAGCGGGGCTTTTTTTGCGGTTTACATGTCACCAAAGCCGAGGATGCCGTCGCAATGCATCCACATGGTGAAGGAACCGCCGCCGCACTCACCGTCCCAGGCGCTGGTGTTGTAGCTCTGGTCGGCGCCGTAGCGGGTGTCGCCGTTGATGATGACGTATTCAACGCGGGCTTCGTAGCCTTGGCCCTGATCGTTGAACAATTCAACATTGACGTCACCGGAAGCGCTGGTGGTCACGGTATAGTCCTGCCAGCTGCTGGACAGGCTCAGGGTCTCCACGGTGCTGCCGCCGACGTTGACGCGTAGCTGCTCGTTGCCTGAGGTGCCTACGGCACGCACCACGATGGTGTTGTCGCCACCACCGCCACCGGCATTACCGTTGCCGCCGCCGTTGCTGCCGCCGCCACTACCGCCTTCCCAGACGGTGACGTTGGAGCTGCCGCTGCTCTCCCAGCCTTCGGTCGCCATCACCTGGTAATCGTGCGAACCCAGTTGCCAGCCCTGGTTGGCCCAGGCGTTGACGTGGTTCTGGAAGGTGATGGTGTTGTTCTGGCCTTGCGGGCGCTTGGACGTGCGCACACTCCAGTATTGGTAGAAGGTCGCGGTACCTTCAATGGAAGGCTGCTGGACCCGTTCGGTGCGGTACAGGTCGTAGGTGCCGCCGTCACTGGTGACGGTGCCTACC
The DNA here is from genome assembly GCF_003259155.1 of Marinimicrobium alkaliphilum. Lineage (GTDB taxonomy): Bacteria > Pseudomonadota > Gammaproteobacteria > Pseudomonadales > Cellvibrionaceae > Marinimicrobium_A > Marinimicrobium_A alkaliphilum. Next base: position 167,403 of record NZ_QGMQ01000004.1, on the reverse strand, counting down.
GATGTACCACCCGGCGGACGCCAGTTGCCCCAGCTATCGACCACGTAATACTCGATCAGCGGGTTCCGGGACCAGCCGTAGAGTGCCAGGTAAGAGTTACCCTGAGGGTCGTAGGTGCCAGCGTTGTAGCTGATGACCCGGTTGCTGGTGCCAGTGGCCCAGCCCTTGCCGCCGACAAAATTGCCGGTGTTGGACCAGGTGTAGCTGTAGTTGCCATCGCTACCGAGCGTCATGCAGGCGGACCCTATCCCATCAGACCAATGGGTGAAGTAGTAACCGTCATGAGTGCCGGTTTGGTTGGCGCAGTGTTGTTGGGCATTGACCGCCGAGGACAGCATTAAGGCGGCTAGAGTCACAAAAAGTGACCGAGCCCAGCTCAGGTTTAGTTTCAATCGCATTATTATTCTCCGGTTTGTCAGACTCTCGTCTGTCGGATATGAGTTTTGGTTTGCCAGTATGACAAACCCTCGTACACCGTTGCCCGGCCAACCGCATCATAGCCGGGCAGGCCGAACCCTAGAAAAACGGCATCATATTGTCAAGGTGTATATAAGCTTATAGTCTAATATGATATAAGATGGCGTTTAGCATATTGCGTTAACTTGCTAAACGGGGAACCGGTTCACATTTAGGCGGTTGCGTGTTTTTTCCGGTAGGCGAGGGGAGTGACGCCCAGCATCCGCTTGAAGTGGCGCACAAAACTACTATGATCGTAAAAACCGCAGTCCAGGGCCACCTCGGAAATGGGTGCCCGGGTAGTGCGCAGGTGTTCGCAGGCGATCAGGATACGCAGGCGAATGATGTACTCTCGTGGGCTGGCGCGAAAGGTCTCTACAAACCGGCGCTCCAGCTGGCGCAGAGAGAAGCCAAAATGCTCGGCAATTTCAGGGATATTCAGGCGTTCGGCATAGTGGGCGCGGATATATTCCACGACCTTGAACACCGGGCGCTGGGGATGGTCATGCATGCGCTCATAGCTCTGTACAATGCCACACAGGCCCATCACCTCGCCTTTGCGGTCGATTAAAGGCACTTTATGGGTGATACACCACTCGGGCAGTCCCTCTCGGGTGGGAAACAGCTCAATCAGGTCGTGCAATGGCTCGGCGGTGCTGAATACCGTGGCGTCGTCGCGGCGAAATTTTTCTACCATATACAAAGGGAAGAGGGTGTCGTCCCGGCGGCCGTAAAGCTCTTTGGCCGAGGGGCAGCCACACCGCTCGGCAAAGGCCTGGTTGCCAGTCATGATATGGCCTTGGCGGTCTTTGACAAAATAGAGCACGTTGGGCATGTACTCAAAGAGCAGCCCTGCAGAGTGCCTGGGGTCGAGTTCAGAGAGCCATGCGTTTAGTGGATTCATGTCGAAATAGTACAATTTTTTTACGACAAGGTACAAGCACTTCGCGCCGGGTGCGTCTACTATACTGAGGGACTATAAGACGAACCTATAAAGGAGATAATAGATGCAATTTGGTGCCAGCACCTGGCTATGGACATCGCCTTTCACCAGCGACCAAGTGGAATTGCTGCAGAAGATCGCCGATATGGGCTATGACTTCGTGGAAATTCCGGTAGAAGACCCCGATCACATCAATGCCGACAAGCTCCTTCCGGTGCTCAAAGACCTGGGCCTGAAGGCCGTTGTCTGCACCGCCGTGGTGGGCGATCGGGACCTGAGTACCGACGATCCGGGCATTCGCCGCCGTGCGATGGGTTATTTCGAGGACTGTCTGCAACTTGCCGAGGGCCTGGAGTCCGGCGTTCTGGTGGGTCCGATGAACGCACCGGTCGCCAAGGCCCGCCTGGGTACCGAGGCGTTGCGCCAGGCTGAGTGGGAACGCTCAGCCGCTGCCCTCGGTGAGCTGTCGGAGCGCGCGGGTAAGCACGGCATTCGCCTGGGCCTTGAGCCGCTCAATCGTTTCGAAACCGACATGATCTGCACCGTCGAGGATGCGCAGCGTATGCTGGCCTCGGTTGGCAGTCCCCATCTTGGCATTGCACTGGATAGCTTCCATATGAATATTGAAGAGACCAACTTTTGCGAAGCGGTGAAACTGGCCGGTGATCAGCTGGTACATGTACAGGTATCTGACAGCCACCGGGGTGTGCCCGGCGATGGTAACAGTGACTGGGCAGGCTTGCGCGAAGGTCTGCGCGCAGTGGGCTACGACGGCATGCTGTCCATCGAAAGCTTCTCCCCCGACGCCTCCAGCCTGGCCGATGCGGTATGCATCTGGCGTCGCTTTGCACCCAATCAAGATGAATTTGCCCGCCGGGGGCTGGCGTTCCTGCGCCACTGGTGGTCTCAGGTTTAACCCGAAACTTTACGAATATTCCTGACGAGGAGGAATCGACTCATGGCTAATAATGACAAATTGCGAGTAGGACTGGTTGGACTGGGCTTTGGTGCCGAGTTTATTCCCATTTATCAAGCTCACCCGAACGCGGAAGTGACTGCGCTGTGCCAGCGCAACGAAAAGAGCCTGAATGAGCTGGCGGACAAGTTCGATGTGCCCGCCGGTGGCCGCTATACCTCCTACGAGGATATGCTGGCTGACCCGAATGTCGACGCGATTCACATCAATACGCCCATCGGTGACCACGCCAAGCACAGCCTGATGGCCCTGGAGGCCGGAAAACACGTGGCCTGTACCGTGCCCATGGCCACCAGCGTGGAAGATTGTGAGCGCATCGTCAAGGCCACCAAGGCCAGCGGCAAGGTCTACATGATGATGGAAACCGTGGTCTACAGCCGCGAGTACCTGTTTGTGAAAGAGATGTATGACCGTGGTGATCTGGGCCGGATTCAATTCCTGCAAGCCAGCCACCAGCAGGATATGGACGGCTGGCCCAGCTACTGGGAAGGTATGCCGCCCATGCATTACGCCACTCACTGCGTAGGCCCGGTTCTGGGGCTGCAGCGCAAGCTGGCGAGCCAGGTTCAGTGCATCGGTTCGGGCAAAATCCGCGACGAATTTGCCAAAATCTACGGCTCGCCTTTCGCCATTGAGTCTTGCCATATCCAGATCAAAGACTCGGATGTGGGTGCCCGCATCTACCGTTCGCTTTACGACACCGCGCGCCAGTACCGCGAGAGCTTTGATGTTTACGGCTCCGAGAAGTCCTACGAGTGGCCGCTGGTTGAGGGCGAAGACCCGGTCATGCACACCCGTGGCAAGCCTGAGCCGGACGTACCCGAGAAAGTCAAAGTGCCTGATTACGCACACCTGCTGCCGAAAGAGATCCAGTCTTTCACCGGCCAGGGGGTTTATGACGAAGAGCACGAGCACCTGAGCTTTACCCAGGGCGGTGGCCACGGCGGCTCGCACCCACACTTGGTACACAATTTCATCCGCGCGGTACTGGAGGGCTATAACGCCTACCCGAACGCCGTGGAATCTGCCAATATCACCTGTGTGGGTATTCTTGCGCACGAATCGGCACTGGCCGGTGGTGAAGTGAAAAAAATGCCAGCGTTTACGCTTGAGAATTCGTAAATTCCGGCAAGCTGTTTTGTTCCTGGCGTTAGTGCACCCTGGTCGGTGTGGCAATCCAGGACTAGACCATAAAAAAATTATTCTATGAGAAGCCGGCCTGATCGCAGGCCGGCAAGGTGAGATAAGCGATAATACGATGAATACATCCAAATTGAACTGGACCGCTTGGCGGTCACGGCTATCTGCTTTGGTGTTATCTGCTGCGCTGGTGCCCCTCGTGGGCTGCTCCAGTGGCGACGACAGTGCATCAACAGCGCGGGATTCACGGGCAGATCGGGATAGAGACGGGGTGATCAACCTGCTCTTTATCGGTCACGGCCACCGACAGACGGAGGGCGGGTATCACCTCTCTTACGCCAATGCGCCACTGTTCAATCAGGCGCTCGGGCGCGAAAAGATCTTTATGGAGTATGAAGAGGATCTTGAGCGTTTGACGGAAGAGGAGCTGGCCAATTTCGATGCGGTCATGATGTACGCCAATTACAACGAGTTGGGCGATCGCGAAGCGTTGTTGGAACGCTACGTTGAAGGCGGCGGCGCCTTTATCCCGGTGCACAGCGCCAGTGCCTGCTTCGAGTGCTCCGAGACCTACGTCAATCTGGTAGGTGCGCGCTTCCAGAGCCATGGTGACGGTTACTTTACTGCGACCATTGCGCCAGATCAGCGCAACCACCCGATCATGGACGGTTTCGAAGAATTTGAAACCTGGGATGAAACCTATGTTCACAGCGACCACAACGAAGAGGGCCGCACGGTACTGATGTACCGTGAGGACGAGCCCTGGACCTGGGTGCGTGAGCAGGGCCACGGCCGTGTGTTCTATACCGCTTACGGTCACGATCAGCGCACCTGGGGGCAGCCGGCGTTCCACGATCTGTTGATTCGCGGCATCCTGTGGGCGGTGGGTGACGACATTCGCGACGCCAATCGGGCGTTGGTCGCCACCTTGCCCGAAGGTGTGTACCGCGATGCCGGCACCATTCCCAACTATCGCCGCGTTGAGCCCGGTCCGCAGTATCAGGAAGCCTTCAGTGCGGAAGATTCTATGGCCCTGAGCATGGTGCCGGAAGGTTTTGAACTGCAACTGTTTGTGAGCGAGCCGGATATCGTCAATCCGATGGCCTTCACCTGGGACGAAAAAGGTCGCCTGTTTGTCGTGGAGTCGGTGGATTATCCCCACGATATGGTCGCGGATGGTGAGGGCAATGACCGCATCACCATGTGTGAAGACACCAGCGGTAACGGCCGTGCTGATCGTTGCGAAGTCTTTGCCGATGGCTTGAGTATTCCCACGGGCATCATGCCGCTCAACGGCGGTTTTGTGGTTGCCCAAGCGCCTCACTTTCTGTTCCTGAAAGACACCACGGGCGACGGTAAAGCCGATGTGCGGGAAGTACTCAATACCGGCTGGGGTACTTATGACACCCACGCAGGGCCGTCTAACCTGCTTTACGGTCACGATAACCGGCTGTGGGGCGTGGTGGGCTATTCCGCAACGCCGGAAGATGAAGATGGGGATTCGTTCCAGAACGGTGTCTATCGCATGAACCTTGATGGCAGTCACATCGAGGCGGTTGGGCAGTTCAGCAACAACACCTGGGGGCTTGCCTTTAGCGAAGACTTTGAAGTGTTCGGCTCTACGGCGAACAACGCGCCCATCTTTCATGTCCCACTCTGGCGCAATTATGTGTACGGCAAACACGACGAAGTGCCGCCGCGCATGTCCGCACAGATTGAGGAATTTCCGCACGTCTTTCCGTCCACGTACAACTTCCTGCAAGTGGATCATCACGGCCGCTATACCGCTGGCGCCGGCCTGGATATCTACACGGCTCGCGCCTGGCCCGAGACCTTCTGGAATCGGGGCGCCTTTATCGGTGAGCCCACCGCGCATCTGCTCGGTCAGTTCTTTATCGATGCCGAGGACGGCAGCGTTGGCTATAACGCGAAGAACCGCGGGTCGATTCTGACCAGTACCGATGAGTGGTTGTCACCGGTGCATATGGAAGTGGGCCCGGATGGTCACTTATGGATTGCCGATTGGTATAACTTCATCATTCAGCACAACCCCATCCCGACCGAGGAGTCGGCCGGGTTTGCGGCGGAAGCGGGTGAAGGGAATGCCCACATCAACCCGCTGCGCGACCGCGAACGCGGCCGTATTTATCGCCTGGTGGCCAAAGATGCGCCCGAGTCCCCGTCGTTGGACCTGACGGATGCCGATACCGATACCCTGGTGCAAACCCTGTCCAACGACAACATGTTCTGGCGCAAAACCGCACAGCGGCTGCTGGTGACTGAAGAGCGCACCGATGCCATTCCGGCGTTGCGCGCCATTCTGACCGGTGCTCCGCAGCGCGATGCGCTGGGGTTGGATGTGGCCTCGATTCACGCCATTTGGACCTTGCATGGCCTGGGCGCCTTTACCGCCACTGCAGATGAGGCGCTGGACGCCGTGCGCAGTGCGTTGGATCATCCTTCGGGTTCCACACGCAAAAATGCGGTTCAGGCTCTGGTTGAGAGCGGTGCCCCTGCCGACTTGCAGTTGGCCGCTCAATCCCTGGAGGACGACGATCCCCGTGCGCGCTTGTGGGCGGTGTTGGCCTACGCGGAGCAAGCGCCTTCGGCTGACGCCGGCGAAGCACTGGTACGCCAGCGCACCGCACTGCCGGTGGATGAGTGGACTGCTCAGGCGTTCACACTGGCTGCGCTGACACATGACAGCCACTATTGGCAGGTGCTGACCGATGCCGACTTTGAGGTGGAGGGCAGCTTCCTCGAGCACTTCGAAAACCTGGAGCAGACACCGGAGTACTTGTTGGCCCGGCGCTTCCTGGTGGCGGATGCGGATGACCTGACCGCGACCCTGGAAGCGTGGGAAGGCCTGCCGGTGCAGCGCCTGGGCTTGATGACCGTGGCCGCGCTGGACGTTTGGCGCGAGCGCGGTACCGAGCCAAGCGCGTCTGAGCTGGCAGCACTTCAGGCCCTGGTCGATGAGCTGGACAGCGACGCCCAGATGGCACTGAAGTTGCGCGCAGCCGGTCTGGAGCTGAGCTTTGCCCGGGTCGATGAAGCGGCTTATGCCGAGTATCACGCCCAGCATGTATTTGAGCCACAGGTGTGGGAATGGGGTCGGGTATCCGACGGTCAGGCCCTCTACCGGCAGCATTGCGCCGGTTGTCACGGCGGTGACGCCGAGGGCGATCGCGGCCAGGCCGCACCACCTTTGGCGGGGATGGAAAACTGGTATGTTCAGACCCAGTTACAGAAGTTCTATGCGGGTGTACGCGGTACCCATTTCCGCGACCCGGACGGGATCTCCATGCGGGCGGCTTTGGCGTTTATTGACGTTGAGCCACAATCCGAGCGGCCGATGTCGCACCTTGGGCACTACCTGAGCAGTCTGGAGCCGATTGAACAGGCGGCTACTGTTGAAGGCAACGCCGACGTGGGCGCGCAACACTACGCCACCTGTGCCTCTTGTCACGGTGCTCAGGGGCAAGGCAATCGCGATCTGGAAGCCCCGGCACTGGCGGGCCAGGCGGATTGGTACTTGCTGACCCAACTGCGCAACTACCGCTCTGGTGCCCGGGGTGGCGATCCGCGCGACCCCCGCGGTCAGGAAATGGCGACCTTTGCCAATATCCTGCCTGACGACCAGGCATTGCGCGATGTTGTGGCTTACATTCGCTCCCTGGAGGGTGAAGACTGAGTCGACAGTGACTCACGCAGCTCGAAGAGCGGGGTCGGCGTCATGCCGATCCCGTTTTTTTGATCCAAAGCTCAGCTAGCGCGTAAGAAACTTAAGGGCCTTACAATGGGTCTGAGAACGACTACGCGAGGGCACCCCATGCTGATCAAGACCCGTACCGACATTCCTGCGTCTGAAATCACCCCCGAGCCGGTGTACCGGGCCCGCCGGGACTTTATGCGCGGCGCGATGAGCGCTGCCGCGTTGGGCCTGGGCGCGATCGCGGCACCGCCGTTATTTGCGGCGCCTGCGCATGTTGCCCGGGGCGAGGGGAGGGGACCCGACTGGTTGCGCGCGCAGATAGCCGCAGCCGATGAAAATACCCGGGCGCTGGGCGAGACGCTCACACCCTTCGAGCATGTGACGAGCTACAACAACTTCTATGAATTTGGGCAGGGTAAGACCGACCCGGCCGACAAGGCCGACGCCTTGACAACGGACCCCTGGTCCGTCGAGATTGCCGGCGAGGTGGCCAAGCCCGGCGTGTATCCGCTAGAGGATGTCCTCAAGGGGATGGACCTGGAGGAGCGCGTCTACCGCTTGCGTTGTGTCGAAGCCTGGTCAATGGTGATCCCCTGGATAGGCTTCCCGCTGGCCGCGTTGTTGCAACGGGTAGAGCCGACCAGCAAGGCGAAGTATGTCGCGTTTGAAACGCTCGTGCGACCGGCGGAGATGCCCGCCCAGCGCAGCCGTTTCAGTACCATCGATTGGCCTTATCGGGAAGGTTTGCGGCTGGATGAGGCCATGCATCCGCTTACGCTCATGGCAGTAGGTTTGTACGGTAAAACGCTGCCCAATCAGAACGGCGCACCCCTGCGGCTTGTGGTGCCGTGGAAGTACGGTTTCAAAAGTATCAAATCGATCGTCAAGATCGTGCTGACCGAACGAGAACCGAAAACCACCTGGAATATGATGCAACCGCGAGAGTACGGCTTCTATGCCAACGTCAACCCTGAGGTGGACCATCCGCGCTGGAGTCAAGCCAGCGAGCGGCGCCTGCCCAGCGGTCTGTTTCGCCCCAACATCATTCCCACTCGCCTGTTCAATGGCTACGCCGAGGAAGTGGCGCACCTGTACAAGGGGATGGATCTGACTCGTTACTATTAAATGGTCACACTCGTTTCCATACCGGTTTTATGGCGCCGTTGGCTAGTGTTTCTGGTTGGCGTGGTGCCGCTGTTGTGGATTACCTATCGCACCGTCACCCATCAGTTGGGCGCAGACCCCGCACAAACCATCGTTCTTTTTCTGGGCGAATGGGCGCTGTATTTTCTCTTCGCGTCTCTGGCCGTTACGCCCATTCGGCGTTTGGTGCGCTGGCGCCACGTGCACTTTCGTTGGCTACAGACACACAGGCGGATGCTGGGCTTGTTCTGTCTTTTTTACGTGCTCCTGCACATCACCGCCTACCTGGTATTTATCCTCGGCCTGGACTTTGCGCGTTTTGGTCAACAACTGGTCGAGCGTCCGTACATTCTTGTCACCATGCCCGCGGTGGTATTGCTGATTGCCCTTGGGGTTACTTCCACCCAGGGCATGATGCGCCGCCTTGGCAAACGCTGGCTCACACTCCACAAAAGCATCTATCTGGTTGCGCTACTCGCCTGGGTGCATGTATTCATGCAGGTGCGCTCCAGTTATGTTGACGCCGTTCTGTACGGGGTGATCATTTTGCTGCTTTTGGCGCCGCGCGTGATCTGGTGGTGGCGGAAGCATTAGTGCGTCAGCGAACCGACTAAGTACCTTCCTAAGCGTACCGTTAGAGCTTCATCCTGAACGGCATATCCCAAGGCGATTCAGTTGAGTTCCGGGTAATTCTGCCGGGAATAAAATGCTCTGATGAAGCGGTTGGACAGGGCCCGCTGTCTGTTCAGCAAACGCAACTAGCAGGAGATTCATATGAAGAAGCTACAATCATTGGCGTTCTACGCATTGGTTACGCCCATCATTACCCTGAGTGCAGCCTCTGTGCTTGCTCAGGAATCCACTGGCCCAGGCACTAAACATGAAACGCAAAGTGGCCAGTATAACCAAAGCGATCAGCGTAACCAGAGTGACCAACGTACAGGCCGCTCTGATCAGTCTGACTCCAAATCGGCGTCAGATCGTTTGCAAGAGCGAGGCCAGTCTCGCATGCAGGGTCAGAACTATATGAGCGCTGCGCCTGCAAACAGCAGACTGGCAAGTGATATGATCGGTACTGACCTCCGAACCAGTGATGATGAAGATCTGGGCTCGGTGGATGACCTGATCATTAACGATGATGGCCAAGTTGTCGCGGTTATCATTGGCGTCGGAGGCTTCCTCGGCATTGGTGAAAAAGACGTCGCCATCAGCTGGGACAAGATTACAAGGACAGGCACTCATGACGACCGGCAGTTGCGAGTTGACGTAACCCGTCAAGATTTACGCTCCGCGCCGGAGTTTGAAAACCGGGATTGAATTCCGGGTTTCTGAATACGGTGAAATGGATAGACGGCAGGGGCGAAAGCTCCTGCCGTTTGTTTTTTCAGGTCGGGCAGAATAAGCCGGGGCGCTGGACTACGTTAGGCAACGCACAGACCTGGGGTGAAGACTGGATTATCGTGGAACTTCACCCAAACAGCACGGTCATCTGGAGGCAGTGTCATGAACAAGCATCAGGTTGAAGGTACTAAGAAAGAAGTGAAAGGAAAAACCAAAGAGGTTGCCGGTAAGGTGACCGATGACAAAGGCAAAGAGTACAAGGGAAAAGCCGAGAAACATATCGGCAAAGGTCAAGCCAAGGTGGGTGATATGAACGACAGTGACGCGAAAAAGTGATCGAAAGGAGATTGATATGCCGATTAACAGAGTGATGGCTCTTATACTGCTTGTTGTAGGCGCTGTTTTGCTATACTTCGCCTACCAGTCGTCCCAAAGCGTGGGGGATCAGGTGTCAGAGGCCTTTACCGGTCGTTTCACCGAATCTACCACTTGGCTCGTGATTTTGGGTGCGGCCTCTGCGGCGGCCGGTGTTGGGATGCTGCTGTTTGGTAAATCCTCAGCTAACTAGCGCAGGAGCCCGCAATGCCCCACGACGTCGAGGAACCTCGGGTTGTCGGGGACGCGGCTGCCGAGAACGACCCTGCGGCACCGCGTCCGGACAGGCGACTGTTCAATGCCTTTGAGCTTCGCCTGTTTCGCTGTACCGCCGTTCTGTTGTCCCTGGTTACACTGACCGCTCTGATCGTGATCGTCGTATGGTCATTGGGGTGGGTACTGAGTACGTTCTACAACCTCCTCCTGTCACTGTCTCTCGCCGGTATTCTGGCCCTGGTGCTCTACCCGGTGGTCGAGTTTCTCCACTGTCGACTCCGCTTTCCGCGCTTGCTGGCGATCCTGGTAATACTGCTGGTCTTCTTTGCGAGTTTTGGCGGTTTAATCGTCCTTCTCGTGCCCACTGTGATCAGCCAGGCGGGGCAATTGATGACGGTGTTACCCGAGACGCTGGCAAACTGGCAGGAGCGTTTTTCTTTTACATTTCCCCAGCTCAGTGCCATGATTGAGAGCAGAATGGAGAGCAACAATGGCGGAGAAGAGTCATCGTCAGTCCTGGGAGACTCGGGAAAAACCATCGTCTCCTATCTCGGACTTTTGGCGGCCATGAGTTTTGTCCCCCTGTTTCTGTTCTTTGCACTGCTTTCCGGGGGAGCGCTTCGTGGATACGCATCTGAGCTGCTTTCCATTTTTCAGGAGCGCACTCGAAAGAAAGTGCTGTACTTCATGGATGTATTCGTAGGCTATGTTACCGCCTTCTTTCAGGGGCAATTGATCATCGCCATGTGCATGGGGGCCTTATACGCCCTGTGCTTTACAGTGATCGGGCTGGAGTTTGGCGTTCTTGCGGGCCTGGTGTTGGGGTTACTGAACATTGTCCCGTTTCTGGGCACCTTGATTGGTTTGCTGGTCATCCTGCCCATGGCCTATCTACAGGAGGATGGCGGCGGCGTGCAGCTGCTGATGCTGGCGCTTTTGGCGTTTGCGGTCGTGCAGCTGATTGAAAGCTGGCTGTTGACACCGAAGATCATGGCCAACCACTCAGGCTTGCATCCTGCGCTGGTGGTGATTTCCCTGTTCTTCTGGGGGACGGCACTGGGCGGCATTATCGGGATGGTACTCGCGGTGCCCTTGACGGCGTTCTTTGTTGCCATCTGGAGCGAGATCAAGTCCAGCCTGGAACACGCACTGAGCAACCAGCAGGATCTCACTTTATGAACGAAACAGATTCCTCTGAGAAAACAACGGAAGCGGCTGATGACACCTGGAGCATCGCCCGGATCCTGAGGGCCATGTCCGCTGACATAGCACGCTTGATCGTGGTGGAAGCCAAGTTATTCGGGCACACAGTCCTGGTGATGATCGGACTCACGGTGGTTATTTCGATGCTGCTGGTGGGTGGTTGGCTGTTTGCCGGAGCGGCGGCGGTGATGGCATTGGCCAGCCTTCAGGCCTTCAGTGTGATGGGGGCTCTGCTGACCGTTGCGTTGGTGAATATGGTGCTTGCGGCTCTGGTCTTCTGGCGACTCAGGTGCGTCATGCGGGACCTCAGGTTCCGCAATAGCCGCTCAAGTGTCAACACCCTGGTCATTCTTGCTCGCTCGCTTGTGGGTGCGGTTAAACCGCACCCTGAAGAGAAGTGAGCACGTCAGCGCACCGGTCTTATCGTCAAGCATCCAGATCCTTGCGTAAGGCCTGTTCCAGCTCCTTGGTTTCGGTGATGTCGAGCAGGGTGATCACAACCCCGTCAATGACGTTGTCCAATCGCCGATAGGGCATGATCCTTACCGTGAACCAGCGGCCGTCGGTGGTCGTGATCTGTTTTTCCGAGAATGCCAGGGTGCTCAGCGTGTTGAGGGCATCGTCGTGAAGGTCCGGGTATTGCAGGCAGGTGGTGAGATCAGTGAGGGGGCGGCCGATATCGCCTTCGCGGATGCTGATGATTTTTTGTGCCCGGTCGGTGAAACGCCGAAGATTCAGATTCTGGTCGAGAAACAGAATGGCGATCTCGATGCTGTTGAGTAAGTTACTCATGTCGCTTTGGGCGAGGGCGAGATCATCGAGCTTGGTCTGCATTTCAGCGTTGATGGTTTGCAGCTCTTCGTTCATGGACTGCATTTCTTCTTTTGAGGTGGTCAGCTCTTCGTTGGTTGACTGCAGCTCTTCATTGGTTGATTGCAGCTCCTCGTTGGCTGACTGCAGTTCCTCCCGGGATGCCCGGTTTTCCTCCCGCAATAACTGAATTTCATCCTGGCACTGTTGCAGCTCTGCGGCATGAGCCTTTTGGGTGGCCGTTTTGGGTGTGTCTTTCTTGCCTTCGGGACCGACACGGGGAGGGGCGACATCCCTGAACACGATCATCTTCATGCCGCGCAGGTTATTGGGCTCACGGAGCGCCTGTACGATGACGTCGACACTCTGCGTGGCGCCCCCAGGCAGTTGTACCTGCAGGCCTTGAAGATGAACCGGTTCGCTTTGATCCACAGCCTGGCGTAGGGCACTGCCGATGGGTGAGCGCAGGCCTTCACGCACCATGGCGTGAAAATTCCAATTGGCCTTGCCCGCAGCAGGTTCCAGGTATTTTCCCGTGCGCCCGCTGATATAGACGATATCCCCCTCATCATTGACCACCACGGCGGCGGGAGAATACACCTGCAGCAGTACCTGGTCTGCGGCCGATTGCAGGTTGTCCGTTGTCTCGGGGGGTGAGTTGCTGGGGGGCACAGGAAGCTCCTTGGCTATCCATGATAGAGGTGGAAACGACTTTACCGGCAGCCGGGAGTCGCGAATCTGGGCATTGTCCTGGCGCCGATACAGTCGCAATTTGGACTGAATAGGCGCAAAAAGCTGGGTATAGCGCCCGACCGTCTCTGAACTCCCCAGCAACAGGACACCGCCCGCGCGCAGGCTGTAGTGAAACAGGGGAATGAGTCGGCGTTGCAGACTTTGATCAAAGTAAATCAGCAAGTTGCGGCAGGATATCAGATCAAGCCGGGTAAAGGGGGGGTCGAGTACCACATCCTGCTGGGCAAACAACACCAGATCGCGGATCTCACTGCTGATCTGGTAGCCATCGTCATGGGCACTGAAAAAACGCGCCAGGCGCTCTGGCGAGACGCTGTTGCTGATGTCCAGGGGGTAGTGGCCGCGGCGCGCCGTGGCGATCGCGTCGGGGCTCAGGTCGGAGGCGAAGATCTGTAGGGTAAAGTCGTGGGCGTGGGGCAGTTTTTCCAGCGCCTCAACGAACACGATGGCCAGGGAGTAGGCTTCCTCGCCGGTTGAGCATCCCACCACCCAGGCACGCAGGTGCGGCTCCATGGGCTGTCGTGCCAGCAGGTCGGGCAGGGTGCTTTCCGCGAGCTGCTGCCACACCTGGGCGTCGCGAAAAAAGCGGGTCACGCCGATAAGCACTTCTTTGAACAGCAGGTCGATTTCCTGCGGGTTGCGCTCGAGAAAATCCGCATACCCCGTCAAGCTGGCGATTTCGTGAATCGCCATACGGCGTTCTATGCGGCGTTGCAAGGTGCTGGGTTTGTAGAGTGAAAAGTCGTGGCGAGTACGCTCCTGCAGTAGACGGAGAATACGCTCTAAAGGCGTAGACTCTTCATCAGGCTCGACCGAAACCTCATCCGGCGTGTCATCCGGGGGGGGCTCCTGGGCCAGGCATGCCAGTATGCGGGACGGCAGGTCGCCGGGCGGTCCAGTGATATCAGCGCAGTCTGCGGCGATGGCGCTCTTGGGCATGGCGTCGAACTGCGCCGTGTCCGGTTGCTGCACGGCCGTGAGTCCGCCTACGGCCTTTATGGCCTGTAATCCCAGGGTTCCGTCGGAGCCCATGCCTGACAGTACCACCCCTATGGCCTGCCTGCCCTGGGCGCTGGCGAGCGAGGAGAACAATACGTTGATGGGCAGACGCATACCGCGGGGTTCCATGGGCTTGGCAAGCTTCAGCAAACCGTCGGCAACCGTCAGCTCCTTGTTCGGCGGGATTACATAGACGCAGTCAGGTTCGATGGCCATACCCTGGGTTGCTTCGCGCACCGGCATGACCGTGGCGCGCTGGAGTAGCTCCGGGAGCAGCGCCTTATGGGTGGGATCGAGATGCTGTACCACCACATAAGCCATCTGGCTGTGGGGCGGAATTCGGGCGAGAAACTGTTCCAGCGGAGCCAGGCCACCGGCAGAGGCGCCGATCCCCAAGATACGTGTCGTCGTCAAAGTAAAGCTTCCATGGGGTAAAACGGGCGTCCGGTGTTACTCGGCATCCACGCACTCGCGGACAACCAACAAAATATGCGTGCGCTCTGGCGAGAGGCTGGCCACGAATTGCATGTGCCGGGAGCCTTCTGGCCCGTCGGTCTCGACGATACAGGCATCGCGGGTGCCGCTGCGTACGACTTCCGCCAGCATGCCTACCAACTGTGGCCGGCTTCGCGTGCGCAGGAGTGTATCGATGGGATCCCCCTCAATGCTCTCTCGATCAAGGTCAAAAAGTTCTGCGGCGGCAAAATTAGCCTGAATAACATCGCCGTCGAGATTGACGAGAAAATAGCCAAAGGGCGCGGCGTCGAATAGGGTTTGGTAAAGGCTCAAATCCTCGGCCAGTGCGCGCTCATTGGCGGCAATTTCCTCGTTCTGAACATCGAGTTCAACCTGGTGAACCTGCAGTTCGTGAAGCAGCTTGAGGGCGTCATCGGCATTGTCAGGGTGGCTGGACAGGCGGTGGAGCAGGCGCAGGGCATCAACGCCCAACGACCAGTCGCCTCTTATGCGTGGTGCGCTCGACTGTAACTGCGCTTCAGCCTTGCTTCGCAGCTTTGTGTAGACATTGAATTCATCGACGGTGGTGACCATACAAACTCCAAGCTTGTTCTCAGAATATCGTTCCCATAGTAGCTTATCGTGACCGGGATTAGTATGGGGATCTCGGCTGTTTTGGGACAAGCTCAGTTTCGTTTCCGCTAAGTTATCGCGTGTCTGACGATACGGGTTTCACCTGGTTTACCAAGCTGGTCAGCACGCCATAAGCGCAGTAGATGCTGGATATCGACAGCCGCCCGGCCAATAGCCCACAGACAAAGGCAGCGGGCAGTGCGGCTGGATTGCGGACCAGGGCCCGCAACGGTTTCCTCAGGAGGTCGACACGCCGGCGAATGAGCCACGTACGACGATCAATTCGACCCCGCAAGTGCGCGGCCTCCTGTTTCAATTGCGTACGACGAGACACTAGGTTCGACGTCTCAGTGCAGTCACCAAGGCACCTGCGGCAAAGGCGATACCCAAGGCCATCAGGGGGTTTTCATGTACAAAGACGGTGACTGAACTCACGGTTTTTTCTGAGTATTCCTTCGCTTTGTGGCTGACATCCTCGGCCTCATGACGAATCCGCTCTTCGGCTTTGGCGGCGGTCTCGGCGATGTGATCAACCGATTTGTGGACGCGTTCAGAGAGGTGGTCGGTGGTGGCGTGGTCACTACTGGCTGCTTTACTCATGATATTCCCCGTTGCTGTGGTGAGACACGGGTGGGGGCCGTTCGGCTTCCACCGGTTGGTATCAAAAAGTTTCTCGCAAATGCTACCGCCTGTCTGCGCGGCACCGAACAGAAGTCCATATTTTGCCATTTCGGGCTTTACGTGTGCCGGCGAACAGATCATTTCGACGCTAGCTGTCATTATTCTAGCCTATGTATTTACCCCGCCGCCACGTAGTGAGTCATGCTTTTTCGAGAAATACTGTCAAATCCGACCAAAATCGCCCTGATCGTTCTGGCGTTGGTGCTGATAACCGCTACGGCACTGCCGCTCTTGCGTTTTGACCATTGGTGGATTCGTGTTCTTGATTTTCCACGAAAGCAGCTTGCCATAGCAGGCATCGTTCTTTTTGCTCTTTATCTCTACGTGCTGGGAAAGCATCGCTTATACGATTCAGTTATTCTTGGATTTCTGCTAATGGCTGTAGGGTATCAGCTCGTGAAGATCTTCCCGTACACCGTGTTGATGCCCAAACAGGTCCTGGCCGCCGACTCACCCTCGGGTGAGGGTACCCTCGGTTTGCTGATCATAAACGTACAAATGGATAACAGGGCGTCCGAGGCGTTGTTTGCTCTTGTGGACGATTATGACCCGGACGTTATCTTGACCATGGAGACCGATGACTGGTGGGAGGCGTCGCTGAGGGAGCTGGAAGAAAATTATCCGCACACGCTCAAGCGGCCACTCGACAACACCTATGGGATGTTGGTGCACAGTCGGCTGGAGCTGATCGATCCTGACATTCGGCACATTATCAAAGACAGCATTCCTTCGATGCACATGCAGGTGTTGCTAGCGTCGGGTAACCGGGTTTTTATGCACTTCGTTCATCCGGACCCGCCCAACCCACTGTATGCGACCGAGACGACCCAGCGGGATGCGGAACTGCTGGTTGTGGGCAGAGATGTAGGAAAACGCGATAGACCGACCCTTGTTGCCGGAGACTTCAACGACGTGCCCTGGTCAACGACCACAAATCTGTTTCAAAGCATCAGTGGTCTGCTCGATCCTCGCGTCGGGCGAGGAATGTATAACACCTACCATGCCAATAATCCCTTTCTGCGCTGGCCGCTGGATCACGTCTTTCACTCCGCTCATTTCAAACTGGTTCGTATGGCGACAGGGCCTGCCTGGGGGTCGGATCATCTCCCGGTTTACATCGAATTGAGGCTGACCGAAGGTGCCGAACTTGAGCAGGAGGAAGAGGGTGCGGACGCTGAAGAGGCGGAGCAGGTCGATGAGAAAATTGAGGACGGTAAACAGCAAGAGGCGGAGTAAGTTCTACTTAGGTGTAACCACCAAAGAACTGATAGCTGTTTCGACCGTTGGCTTTGATACTATACATGGCCGCATCGGAGTTTCGCATCAATGTTTCAGCGTCGTCGCCGTTATCCGGGTAGACGCTGATCCCAACACTCAAACTCAATTGTAATTCATGACCATCGATCAAGTGCTTGCCCGCAAACTTCTCCAGAAGTTTCTCGGCAATGTGGGCCGCATCTTCTCGTTCCTCGATCTCGCTCAAAAGAATCATGAATTCATCACCGCCGTGGCGGCTTACTGTATCGGTGATTCGGACACAGGAGACGAGTTTTTCCGCGACATCCTGTAGAAAGTGATCGCCGACAGTATGCCCGAAGGAGTCGTTAATATCCTTGAAGTAATCGAGGTCTATAAACAGTAATGCAATCTTCTTTCGGTGCCTTTTCGCCATGCCGATGGCGTGATTAAGGCGCTCCATCAACAGTACGCGATTGGGTAAACCCGTGAGCGCATCGTGCTGGGCAAGATGATTCATCTTCTGGATCTCGGCACCGGACTGGCGAGCATCATGAAATACAATAACCGCGCCTTCTATCTCGCCAAGGTGGTTGAGTATGGGCGCCGCAGAGTCCTCAATCGCTAAATCTGTTCCATCGCGGCGAATCAGTACGCTGCCAAGAGCGAGCTCTACGGTCTGCTTCTCCCGAATGGCTCTCTGCCCCGGGCTTATCGCACGCTGACGGGTGATGCCATCGACAATCAGAAAGACTTGTCCAATGGGTCGCCCCAGCGCCTCATGACTCTGCCAACCAGTCAGCTTTTCAGCGACTTTATTAAGATAGATGACCTTGCCCTTGGGGTCGATAACGAGAACCGCATCGCCAATGGCGTCTAGGGTAATCTGCGCCATATTTTCAAAGGAAATATTGCCGAAGAAATGACGAACCCCGCTGAGCTCGCCGGGGGCGTATTCGGGATGCTTGCAATCCGGGCACCTCTGCATCGGGTGCGCCTTTGCCTGGTCAGACTGTATCGGTTTAGTCGCCATAATTGTCTTCAAAGAAGTCGCCATAACAACGATAATAGAAAAGTTGTTGTCCCTGGTCTGTGCGCAACCACACTCAAGGCTTGTCGGACCTTAATGGCGCCTAAGCGTAGACAGCTATGAGCGGTGTTTGTTGCATGTGGGTTTAAGTAAGCGGTCGGTTTCCGCTTTCACCACGCTATAGCACTCACAGCTCAGCTCTTCCAGCTTGGGGCGGTCCAGCACTTGAATGTGGCCGCGACGGTACGCGATAATCCCGAGTTTTTGCAGTCGTCCCGCCGCTTCGGTTACACCTTCCCGACGAACACCGAGCATGTTGGCGATAAGCTCCTGTGTCATGTGCAGATGGTTCGTCGGCAACCGATCCAGGGAGAGCAGGAGCCAACGACACAGTTGCTGATCAATGGAGTGATGGCGATTGCAGACGGCGGTCTGTGCCATCTGGGTAATCAGCGCCTGGGTGTAACGCAGGGTCAGTGACATCAGTTGACCGTGGCCATTGAACTCATCCATCAGGCGTTGCCCGAGCAGTCGATAAGCGGTGCCACAGCTCTGAACCACGGCGCGACTGGACGTACTTTCTCCGCCCATAAAGAGCGAGATCCCGACCAATCCCTCGTTGCCGACCACAGAAATTTCTGCCGATGAGCCGCTCTCCATCACATAAAGGAGTGACACAATGCTGTCGGTGGGAAAGTAGGCATAGCGCATCCTATCGCCAGGCTCATAGAGCACTTTACCCAGGGGTAGGGAGATTTCTTCAAGGTAGGGGAAAATTCGTTGTTGAACGTCAGGCGTCAACGCTGCGAGGAGCCGGTTTTGAGTTGGCTCTACCGGTTGGTTTGGCGTCACCGGATTGTTTGACGTCACCTGCTGGGGCGGCTGGACCTGCTTAGCAGATTGTGCCGACTGGACCGTCTGGTGCATGTCTCACGTCTCCTTGTTGGTTTAGCGCGCGAGCTTCATTGTAGCCCATCTTCCCAAATAATGTGCGACGCCGTATCGAGCGGTCTCTGGGGCATTGCTACCGCACGAAACAGGCGGACGTTAGCCTGAAGAACTGGCCCCGTCTGTACGCTATCGCACATTGGGGAAATTGGGGCTTTCAGGTCAAACTCGCCCTGTCAGAAGAAGGATCAGGAGTACTAAGGCGATAACGCCTATGGCACCGCTGGGTCCATAGCCCCAGCTTCTGCTATGAGACCAGGCAGGAAAAGCGCCGACCAGCATCAGCACCAAGATGACCAATAAAATTGTTGATACGCCCATTTTTGCTACTCCCTGAATTTGTGTTGATACGCCGACATTAGCGCGATATCAACCAGGCTTCGGTGCGCTGCCGCACAGATGCTAAGAACCTACACTTCTATAGTTGAGTCGAAGAAGTCTTACCCTCAGGAGCAGCTCTATGACTCAATTCACGGATACAACAATCAGCCATCGAATTCGCGCCGGGTTCAGTTTGATAACGGCAATCGTTCTATTGAGCGCATGCAGTTCTGCACCTGTGGCGCCGACTTCGGCACTCAATGACGCCCGTGAGGCCATCGCAATGGCCGAGCAGGCTGGCGCTCGTCAGCACGCTGGCGCCGAGCTGGATGAAGCGCAACAGAAGTTGACCCAGGCTGAACAATTCGTCAGCAACGAGCAAATGATTGAGGCCGGGCGTCTTGCACGGGAGGCGATGGTCGTTGCTGAGCTCGCGTCGGCCAGAACCGAGTCCGCCAAGGCTGTCGCTATCAATAGAGAAATGGAGCGCAGTGCCGAAGCGCTCGAGGAAGAAATGCGTCGGACAGGAGGACAGCAATGAAGATTTCAACGGTACTTGCACTGGTTTTCTCATCCCTGATGATCGCTTCCTGCGCCACCACGCCGGAGAGTCCCCCCGGCGCGGCGCAAGTGCGCAACACGCTGACAACGCTCCAGAATGATCCGAACCTGGCCGATCGCGCCCGAGTAGAACTCAGGGAGGCGGAAGCGGCTGTACGCGAGGCTGAGCAACCGGTTTCCAGAACCGATGCGGCATTGGGCGAACATCGTGTTTATATGGCGGAACAGAAAGTGGCGATTGCCCAAGCGCGAGCGACCGCCCGCTATGCGGAAGATCAGCGCGAGCGGCTCAGTGAGGAACGCGATGCGGCGCGACTGGCAGCGCGCACACGCGAGGTCGGAAGAGCGCGCGATGATGCTGAAAGCGCACGTTCTTCTGCAGCGCAGCAGTCGACCGAGTATCAGCGGCAGATTGACGAACTTCAGGCAGAAGTCACCGATCGAGGCTTGGTGTTGACGTTGGGAGATGTGTTGTTTGCGACCGGCAGTGCTGAGCTCCAGGATGGCACTAACCGCAATCTTGACAGGTTGGTGAGCTTTTTGAACGAGCATCCCGAGCGGCGGATTCAGATTGAGGGACATACCGATAGCGTGGGCAGTGCGGCGTTCAATCAGACCTTGTCCCTGCAGCGAGCCCAGTCGGTTCGTGACTACCTGACGCAACAGGGAATTGCTTCCCGCCGGATCTCCACCAGTGGCATCGGCATGGAACAGCCGGTCGCGAGCAATGACACGACCGCAGGGCGACAGCAGAACCGTCGGGTCGAGATCATTATCGATAATCCGAACTGAGCCCCCGCTTGGCACCAGCGCCAAAATGAATTACTGTCCGGTTGATACGGACAGTAATTCATTGGTGCGAGTGAAAAATGATCAGACATATCCTTTTAATCAAATTTAATTCCCAGGCGACTGCCGAAAAACTCAAAGACCTGCGCGCGTTGTTTGAATCAATGCCCGATGCGGTGTCGGGTGTCGAGTCGGTCGAGTGGGGCTTGAACGATAGCCCTGAGGGGAAAAACCAGGGCTATACCCATGCAGTGGTCATGAACTTTACCGATGAGTCCGCGCGCCAGGCGTATCTGCCTCATCCGGCACACGACGCGCTGAAAGCAGTGTTTATACCGCTCCTGGATGACATCATCGTGTTCGACTATACAGTGGACTAAAGTACAATCCGCCGACCCTCGCGCGCGGATTTGAGCGCGGCCACCACGACCCGAATGTCTTTCAAGCCCTCTTCGCCGGGCACAAGCACATCGGTGTCGTGGATGATTGC
The DNA here is from genome assembly GCF_003259155.1 of Marinimicrobium alkaliphilum. Classification (GTDB taxonomy): domain Bacteria; phylum Pseudomonadota; class Gammaproteobacteria; order Pseudomonadales; family Cellvibrionaceae; genus Marinimicrobium_A; species Marinimicrobium_A alkaliphilum. The sequence goes on along the minus strand of NZ_QGMQ01000004.1, from coordinate 146,188 downwards.
CAGGGCATCGTTATCCATTTGTGCCGCCTGCTGATTGGCGACGGTTTTATTGAGTTTGCCACCGTTACTGGCAGAACCTTGAACGCCAGAAAACTCTGACATCGGTTCCAACCGATACCAGCCTTCTGTACAGTTGACCTCCAGTTTGTTGCCGGTTTTCACCATGCTGGTCATACACTCGGCGACGGCGCCGCTGGGGAACTCCAGGGTAAAGTAGGTCGTGGAGTCACCCTCGGTAAACACGTCCGGCAAGGTTTCTTCGTGCCGTGCTGTCACGGCGATGGGTTCTTCCCCGGTCGCGTAGCGGGCCCCGTTCAGGGGGTAGACGCCCATATCGTACATGGCCCCGCCGCCCATGTCCCAGCGCAACTTCCAGAACGCCGGATCCCATTCGGTGCCGCCGTCATAGGCGGCGTGGGCAGTGACGTTTTCGATCGGGCCAAAGGGCTGACTTTCCGCCAGTGACATGACCGTCTGGGTATTGGGTTCATGGTGCATGCGGTAGCCGATGGTCAGCTTGACGTTGTTCTTACGACACGCCTCAATGATCTCCCGGCACTCTGCCTCGTCCATGGCCATGGGTTTTTCGCACCAGACGTGCTTGCCCGCGTTGGCGGCAATCAGCGAAAAGCGCTTGTGGGTACTGGTGGGGGTCACGACATAGATCACGTCGATATCCGGGTTGTTGGCGACTTCATGCAGGTTGTCGTAGTTGTAAACATTGCCATCCGGAATACCATACTTTTCCTGCCAGACCGGTATTTTTTCCGGGCTGCCAGTCACGATGCCGCGCAGCTCGCAATGTTGAGTCAATTGCAGGGCAGGGGCGAGCCAGTCTGTGCTGTAGTAGCCCAGGCCCACCAGGGCGACGCCGATTTTGCGTGACGGGCTGGCCAACAGGTGGGGGGACACGCCGGTGGATAACAGGGTGGCGGAGAGTCCCAGGTGTTGAAGCAGTTGGCGACGGTTGGGGGAGTAGCCGGGCATGGGAGACCTCTTGTTGAATGTTATGGTTGATGGGACTATAGCATTTGTAATGGGTTACTTGAATAGGTGGTTTGGGTGCCTCATTGTCGGATTACGCTGCGCTAATCCGACCTACTGGAGCATCGGTGCTTTGAATTGGGGTGGGTGCCTCATTGTCGGATTACGCCTTCGGCTAATCCGACCTACTGGAGACGGCGTGCCTATGTCTGAGTAGGTCGGATTAGCGCAGCGTAATCCGACACCTGAGGCACCAGGCGCGAATAATGTGCCACCAAACCCAAACAATCGGACACCACCCTCCCGAATGTTAATCCCCACCTAATTAACAAACACTTTCCTCCCTAGCGTATTGAACCGATTTCATCCGCTCTTCTATAATGCCGGGCACTTATTGTAATAATACCTATAACCAAGGTGCCCCCATGATCTTTGCCCGTATCCTCCTCTTGTGTATCGCGACCGTGTTCGCGCTCAGCGCCTGCAGTACATCGGAACCCCGCATCCAGGCCCCGGTCGGCAACAGCCCCGACGACGGCTCCCAGATGGAAAACCGCTTCCGGGTGAACTATGCCGGTTATCTGCCGCTGCAGGATAAGGTTGCGGTCTATCTGAGCGACGACCCGACACCGGTCGGTTGGCAGCTGCGTGATACCACCGGCCGGGTGGTTCTTGAGGGAACGGCTTCTGATCACCGGGCCGATGATTACGCCTCGGGCGACAGTTTTTTCCTGATCGATTTTTCGGCCTATACAGGGCAGGGCGGCGGCTACTTTCTGACCGTCGATGAAGACGCGTCCTACAGTTTCCGAATCAGCAATGACCCCTACAGTACACTCAAATACGAGGTGTTCGACTACTTCCGCGACCACCGTCGCGTCGGTGATCACTTCGCCCGCGCGGTTCACGGTTGGACCGATCACGAGGTGACCCTGAACTTTATCGCCGATGCCGGCGACCAGGGGTACTATCCGGTGAATGCCGCGGAGGCCAAATGGAGTCTGATCAACCTGCTGGAGGTCTATCCGGACATCAACACCTACTATCAGGGGCATCAGGGCCCGAACACCTCGGTGTATGATGAGCTGGTGTTTTTTGCCAGCCCCATGTACGAGCTGTTCTTCCCCGGCGAAACCCTGGCCGTGGCCAAACTTCACACCAACTCCAACGATGACTGGGCGCCGTGCCCGGGTGCGTCCGGTGACGGGTTGTCGTGCATCTCCAAGCCGGAAACCAAAGCGACCTTCTCAGTGGCGCGCAGCATCGCCGCGATGGCGCGTTTGCACGACCGTTACGGGACACCGGAACAGACCCGGCGGTCTTACCGGTTTGCCGCACAAGCACTGGACAATGCGGAGACGACGGATTTCGTGTGCCTGGGGCCTGAAGATTTTGGTGGGGAAGGGGGCTATTACCCCAACAACGATAATTGGAGTCTGTGGCGCGAGCCGCGCACCCACCGCGAGCCCTGTGCGGACGGGCCTGAAGCGGACCCGGCCGATAACAACGTTAACGACGATCACTACGCCGCGCTTGTAGAGCTTTATCTGGCGGCGCAACAGCTCGGTTACAGTGATGACGCCGAGCGCTTGCAGGCACAAATCACTGCGCACAGTCACCACAATCGGGTGCAGCAGTTCTGGTGGGGGGCGGTTTCTACTGAGGCCACGTTATCGCTTCTGGCGCTTCGCCCCGAAGGCCTGGACCTGACGCAGGCGGAAGAAAACCTGTTTGCCTACTCGGATCAGGTATTGAGCTATCAGCAGCTGGGTTACCCCGGCATCACCTTTGATGTGCAATCGGATTTCTGGAACAGCGGCGATCATGACGATGTGGACAACAACTTTCGTTGGGGCTCGAACCGTATGCAGCTCAACGATGCACGCATTCTGATGCGTGCCGCCGATATCAGTCATGCGCGTGGTGACTATCAGGCGGCGGCGCGCTACACCAACGGCGTATTGCGCGTACTCGATCAGATCTTTGGCACCAATGCGGTGGCCATTGCGATGCTGACGGCGGCGGACTATCCGCATATTGATCACGCGATCACCCGTACCCACGACAATCTGGTCAGCGACAGTAAAAGTGGCAAGATGATTCTGGGGCCAAACAACTGGACCAACTCCAACGACCCCTATATGCCGGATTTTGGTGCGGAGCCCGGTATGAAGATGTTTGCCCTTGAGGGCACGGGTTGGGCGTCGCGGGAAATCTCTATCGATGCCAACGCGGCCTTGGTGCCGGTGATGTATTTTGCCACCGAAGTTGCGCCGCGCTATCTGGAGGCGGCGCACTGAGGCCTCGTTTCTAGGCGAACAGCACGCAGGCTATCGTCAGGGTGGTACCCAGCAGGACGATAGCCATAGCAGTGCCCGCGTGTTTTGCAAACAGATGCAACATGAAGCCTCCTTGATGGGTGGGTGTTAAACGAGGTTGAACCGTTCGGAATTGATCCGATGAAGGGGTACGCGCCGATCGCGCAATGCCGATTCCACCGAGTTCATCAGCGGCGGTGGACCGCACACAAAATAGTCTGGATTGTAGCTGCTACTGTCTTGATACTTGTCCATAAGCTCACCATCAATCAACCCTTCTTCCCCCGTCCAGTCCTCGGGCGGGTCTTCCAGGACATGAACGACGCGAAGGTTCAGCTGCTCCGAGAGCGTCTCCAGCTCATCCCAAAATAGGACCGACGCCCGATCGCTATTGGCGTACAGCAGCAAGAGCTTTTTGCGGCTTTTTTCAGCCGCGCAACTGCGCAGCATACTGATGATGGGCGCGATCCCGACGCCACCGGCCACCAGCACGGCATCCTGATCGCTGCTCGGGTCAAGGGTAAACACCCCGTAGGGCCCTTCAACCCAGGCGCGGGTGCCGGTTTTAACGTCGCTGAGTGACCGGGTAAAGTCACCGGCGTGTTTGGCGGTAAATTCCAGGCGCGCAGGGTTGTGGGCGTCCGAGTGAATCGAGAAGGGGTGCTGCTGCAGCGAGAAGGGCGTGTCCCCCAGCGTGATCCACGCGTACTGTCCGGGCGCAAATGGGGTACCTTTGTGGTTGTCGGCGTCGAGCACCAGACGCGTGGCATCACCGTCGATCTGTTCGGCTTTGGCGACTGTCCAGGGCCTGCCTTTCAATCGCCAGGGGCGCAGCACTCGTGAGTCTATCAATAGCAGGAGTGCTGCGCCTACGGCGACGGCCAGCGCGATCTTCACCGGCCAGCCGGCCGTGTAGTGGCTTACCATCAGGGCATGGCCAAGGCCGGTGCTGACCACAAATAGCGCCAGCAGACCGTGAAGCGCGCGCCACCACTCGTATTGCAGCTTCATATTTATGCGCCACAGGGACGTCACAATCAGTAAGGTGGTTGCGACCAGGAGTGCACTCAGGCTGATTGCGCGCAACAGCTCATCACCTGGATGCAAAAACTCAAGAAAATCAGGTTCGGCGATCAGTAGTGTGATCGGATGAGCCAACACCAAAAGCCAGGCGAAAAGCCCCATCTGCCGATGAAACTGCAACAGATTGTCTTGCCCTACGCCACGGGCAAACCAGGGATGCCGACCGGAGATCACCAACTGCATCGCCAGAACCCCCAGGCCGAGCATACCGAGCAATGCGCCGATTTCAATGCCAAGGGCTCGGGCTGGCGGCCGATCAAAGATCAGCGCCAGGCCCATGGGCAGCAAGGTCAGAAAAAAATACACGCCGAGCCAAGCTGTGAGTGTACGATACCGGATTCTCATAGTGCCTTAAGCCTAGTCGTCAGCGGGCCACTGGGCAACTCCTTTGGTTGCATAACTTCATGAGTTCGCTAGACTCGAATTTTCTAACCACCCGGAGCTATCCATGCATTACCGCCAAGCGGCAACAGGCCCCTTCAAGGGGATGAACCCTTACGTCAGCGCGAGTTCGATTGTGCTGGTCGCCTTGGCGTTGGTGTATGGGGCCTTTTATACCGAACACGCCAGTGCGCTTGTGTCCGGTGCCAGGGAGGCGATCTCGCCGCTGCTGGAGTGGTACTACGTGGCCGTGGTGGCCTTTTTATTGTTCTTGATGATCTGGTTGGGGGTAGGGCGCTATAAGAATGTCCGGCTGGGGCACGATAGCGAGCAACCCGAATTCGCGTTTTTCTCCTGGGTGGCGATGCTGTTCGCGGCCGGTACGGGAGTTGGCATTCTGTTTTGGGCGGTCGCGCAGCCCATTATGCAATTCCAGGCCAACCCGTTTATCGAGGATGGGTTGTCACCCGAGGCGGCGCAGATCGCCATGCGCCTGACTTTTTTCCACTGGGGTCTGAACGGTTGGGCCATTTTTGGTTTCGTCGCACTGGTGCTCGCGTATTTCGCCTATCGTCGAGACTATCCACTGACAATTCGCTCCGGTTTGCAGCCGATTCTCGGCGCGCGCACTGATGGCTGGGCGGGCAACACCGTTGATACCCTGGCGACCTTTGCCACCGTGTTTGGTATCGCTACGACGCTGGGGTTGGGCGTACAGCAGATGAACGCCGGTCTGGCACAGGTCTTTGGTCTGGAGACGACCTTGTGGTTGCAGCTGACCGTGACCTTCGGGCTGTTATCAGTGGCAACCTTTTCCGTAGTTTCGGGGTTGCAGAAAGGCGTGAGGGTCCTATCGGAATTGAATTTCTGGCTCAGTATTATCGTGGTGCTGTTTGTCTTGATTGCGGGGCCGACGCAGTATCTGATTGCCTTGACCCTGGAGTCGGCCGGAGCCTATATAGGCAACCTGTTCACAATGACGTTCTACACCAACGCGACCCACGATGATGGCTGGCAATCCGAGTGGACCGTGTTCTTCTGGGGTTGGTGGTTGGCCTGGTCGCCATTTGTGGGGATGTTCATTGCCCGGATTTCCCGGGGTAGGACGTTACGCGAGTTTGTTGCTGGCGTACTGTTGGTGCCCACGGTGATCACCATCGTGTGGATTGGCCTGTTCGGCGGCACAGCCATTTATCATGAGCTGTTCGGCGAAGGCGGCATCACGACGGCGGTCAACGACGATGTGGCCCAGGCCTTGTTCGTGACTGTCGAGAGGATGGGCCTTGGGATCACGGGCCTTATCGTTTCCGGGGGCCTGATTGTGCTCATTGCCACCTATCTGGTGACCTCTGCCAATGCCGGCACCCTGGTGATTACGACGATCCTGTCTGGCGGTGACCCCGAGCCACCCATTGCCCACCGGATCATCTGGGGGATGGCTCTGGCGTTGCTGACCGGCGTGATGCTGGTAGCAGGTGGCCTGGAGACCCTGCAGTCGGCGGTGATCATGGCAGCGCTTCCGTTTTCGGTCATTATTTTGGGCATGGCGTGGGGACTGCTGCGATCGCTGCACGACGAACGCTACGCCGCGCGTCAAGGGGAGCGCACTACGGCGCCCCGGGAGCCCTGGGCGGACCTGCCCGACGCCGGTCGGGAAGCAACGCAGGTATCACCGGATCAGGCCTACAAGCGCTGACCGGCCTGGCCTTTACACTGGCCAACGTCCGTAAATCTACGTAAACGGGGCTTACTTATGGTCATTAAGTCCTTTAAGATACCTCTGCCGTGTCAGGCACCCTTTGATACGGCGGAGCAGGGCATTGATAATGTGATAACGACACTGCCGAAGGCGAACCACCATGAATAGACGAGAAATCCTTCGATACACGGCTTGGCTTACAGGCACAGCGGTATCGGCTCCCCTGGCAGCGGCCATCCTGAGCGGTTGCAGCCCTACCCCTAACGGCACTGGTAGCACTACCAACGGCGAAGATGCCCCCGAGCTATCAGCGGCGCTGCACTTTTTCAGTCCGGAACAATTTGCCCTACTCGGGGTGATTGCGGATGCCATCCTGCCCCGCACAGACAGCCCCTCAGCCACGGATGTGGGCGCACATCAGACCCTGGATGCCATGTTTGGCCTGGTATTCGATGGCGATTTTCAGCGTCAATTCCGCGAAAACTGGTATCAGCTGGAGCGTCACCTGGCTGATCAGCATTTTGGTGACCTTGACAGCAGCGAGAAGGCCCAGGTGCTGACGGCGCTTGAGATCGGCGAAATTACCGACTTGGCCGAGGCGAGGGCGGGTTTTGTGGAAGTGAAGCAACAGCTCGTTGCTTACTACCTGACCAGCGAAGAGGTCGGCAAAAATTTCCTGAATTACGTGCCAGTTCCGGGCACCTACTCTCCGTGCATTTCGGTGGACGACGTTAACAATACAGCGTGGGCGATATAATAATGATTGAGACTTCACAAACCGATTTTGATGCAATTGTGATTGGCTCGGGCATTAGCGGTGGCTATACCGCAATGGAGCTGTGTCAGAAAGGTTACAAAACACTGGTGCTCGAGCGCGGCCGCTCGGTAGAGCACGGTGACTATCCAACCGCCCACGATGATATGTGGGACTTGCCTCACCGCAATAACGTACCACGGGAAGAAATTGAAGAGCACTACCCGCAACAGAGTCGTTTGGGCTGGTGGGTACGCCAGGAGAATAAACATTGGGTCAACAAGGACTCCGATTACTCCTACGACGAAGACGAGCGCTTTGACTGGATTCGCGGACACCACACCGGCGGCAAGTCGATCATGTGGGGACGGCACTGCTATCGCTTTAGCGACATCGATTTTGAGGCCAACAAAAAAGAAGGCATCGCCATTGATTGGCCGATTCGTTACGACGATATCGAGCCCTGGTACGATCGGGTTGAGACCTTTGTGGGTATTGCCGGTCAGGCCGAAGGCCTGAAACAGGTGCCGGACGGCAAGTTTCTCAAGCCCTTTCCGTTAAATTGTGCCGAACAGCACTTGCGTGAAGCCGTGGCCGAAACCTTTCCTGGTCGGGTGGTAACGCCGGGCAGGGTGGCCAACCTGTCCGAGTACAAACCGGAGGTTCACAAGGGTAAGCGCGGTCAGTGCCTGAATCGCAACCGCTGCATCCGTGGCTGTCCCTACGGCGCCTACTTCAGTAGCCAGGCGGCGACGCTGCCCGTGGCGGAAGAAACCGGTAATTTGACACTGCGCAATAACAGTATTGTTCAGGAAATTGTCTACGATCCGGAAACCAAACGTGCAAAAAGCGTGCGTGTGATCGATTCCGAAACCGGCGAGCATCACGAGTACAGCGCGCGTATCATTTTCTGCAACGCCGGTACCATTGGCACCACCGCGATTTTGCTCAACAGCCGTTCGGAGACTTTCCCCAACGGTCTGGGTAATACCAGCGGGGAGTTGGGCCACAATATGATGGATCACCATTACGGTATGGGCGCTCAGGGTGTGCTGACATCGATGGACGACCAGTACTATTCCGGCCGTAAGCCGGTGGGTTTTTATATTCCGCGCTTTATGAATCTGGATGATGAAACCCGTACCGAAGACTACCTGCGGGGCTTCAGTTATCAAGGGTCGGCGATTCGGTTGAACAACAATCCTGCTGGTGTAAACGGTGAGGCCCTCAAAGAGGTGGTATTTCAGCCGGGTCCCTGGCTGATTCGCATGACCTGTTTTGGCGAGATTTTGCCGTATCATGAGAATCGTATGTATCTGAACTTCAACAAGCGCGACCAGTGGGGCATCCCCACCATCGTGTTCGATGCCAAGCTTCGTGATAATGAAATCAAAATGCGCGAAGATGGTGTGCGCCAGGCGGCCAAAATGCTGGAGGCGGCGGGGTGTGTCAATGTGTCTACCCGCAACGAAGCAACCGCAGTAGGTGCCTGTATTCACGAGATGGGCACTGCGCGCATGGGCCACGATCCGGCCACAAGCGTACTCAACCAATGGAACCAGATGCACGATGTACCCAATGTGTTTGTCACCGATGGAGCGTGTATGACCAGCGCCGGCACCCAGAACCCGAGCATCACCTATATGGCGTTGACGGCGCGCGCGGTGGATTATGCGCACAAACGCATGAGTGAAGGGCAATTATAGGAGAAGGATGAGCGACGACGAGCAACTCACCAATCTGACGCAGCTGTTAGCACGCATCCGCAAAGCGACCGAGGACCGCGAGACGCTCTCAATGGAGGAGCTGATCGAGGAGGTGGGTACTCGGTCGTTTGGCCCGCTGTTGCTGTTGGTGGGTTTAATTCTTTTCTCACCGCTATCCGGTATTCCTTTCTTCCCAACGTTGATGGGCGTGCTGGTCTTCCTGATCTCGGGTCAACTACTCATCTACAAACGCAGTTTCTGGTTGCCTAATTGGCTGATCAAGCGCTCGGTGTCCACAAAACGGTTGCGCAAGGCAATACGCACTATCCGCAAGCCCGCCGCTTTTATTGACCGGTATATTCAGCCGCGGCTGACTTTTCTGACAAGTGGCGCGGGCGTCCATATTATTGCGTTACTTTGCCTGGCGCTTGCCCTGATCATGCCACTGATGGAAGTGGTCCCGTTTTCCGCCACCATTGCAGGCCTGGTCATTGCCATTCTGGGGCTGTCATTAGTGGCCAATGACGGCCTGGTGGCAATAATCGCGTTTTCCCTGGCCGGTCTCGCGGCTTTTCTGTTCATCCGGTACGTGCTGTAAAACCCATATTCTTCGCCCATCATACTACCAGGGCGGTTGGCAATCACTCCACCCAGTAATTGATGACCTGAAACGGTCGCTCAACGTTGGCTGGGTTCAGCTTGTACACAAACATCCCGAAGCTGTACACGGCATCCAACTCCAAGGTGCCGGGCGGCATGTCCCCAACCGTGCCCGTGAAGGTGACTTCCTCACCAACGGTAAAGCCCAGAGAGGCCTCGGTGTTGTTGGCGACGGTGAACCCTTGCATGACTTTCCCGCCGGTGGCCTTTACGGTGGTTTCGTAAGCAATCCCTACCGTAGTGGTAAATCCTGCCGCCAAACTTTCAGAGATGGCAACCGACTGATTGCCACTGCTGGTACCAACATCTTTGGGGCCTATGTGGGTGGCACCGGCCTGTGACAACATCTGGAAGCGGGTAGGGTAGCTGCTCGGGTCACCAATGGTATGGGAAAACACGCTGTCGTCAATTCTCAAGCCTTCGCCAACCAGACTGTCATTGTAAAAATCGCGATTGATCTGAAAGGTTCGGGGTGTGCGGGGCAATGAAATGACCATATCTTCACCGACCAGCTGTGGATACACCGGGTGCGACATGATCGTATAGGTGTATTGATCGTAGGGAATGACCGTGGCAATCACCGTGTCTTCCATGGGGCCGGTGGTATAGGTAACCGTTCTGGTCAGTTGATACCCCAGACTTGCCTCTGCCTTTAATGAAACGCCAACCGTCTGTTCCATCTCGACACCCACGTCGCCGACAATCGGCAAACTGACCCCTGCACTTATCCCGGTGTGATGCTTTACGGAGATCTCATGAGAAATGGAAGCATTGACACCGGTGGTTGTACCGGTACCCCATGAGGTGCGGCAGTCGGCGGAAACCTGAGTGCCATCATCGTAACAGGGCGGGGCAGCCAGAGCCGCATGCACAATTGGTTCGCTGAAAACAACCTCGTAAGAGCCTTCACTGTAGCTCAGCATAGTGCCGTCGGCGTCTACATTTATGGCGAGCACAATCGGTGGGCCACCGGATACGGACGTATCTGCCGGTCCGGAAAGCACCTCGGCATACAGTAATCCATCGGCAATATTACGGTTGCTTCCCCAGCGCCCGGTCAGTGGATCAATGCCCCAGATGGTGACTGCGGGCGTATGCACAAGAGAGGTACCACTGCTGTTTCTACGGGTAGCCACTGAACCAGCGCTGTAGACAATCACATTCTCTTTATCATCTGCGGTAACATTGCCCACTGCCATGGTGGTGTTGGCCCGGGTGACTCGTGCCCACGCATTATTTCCGGGGCCCTGTTTATAAATATATCTGTTGGGAATTCTGGCGGGAACCGGGTTCTCCTCTCCCACGTCGACCATCAAGCGAGTCCACGGAGTGCTCGCGTTGTAGAAATCCTCGTAAATCTCACCGTTGACCTGGATTTCATGATATTGATCGCCGTCGATATCCAGTGTATTAACCCAAATGTGCGCTACATGTCCGCTATTGCCGCCTGACTCACAGCCGGAACCCTGATCGTTTTTATGGGTAACGGAATGGTGAGCGCCGAGATTGGCAAAGTCGTTCAGGGAATGATCCAGTACATACTGAATGACTTCTACCGGTTCGCAGACCACCGGAAAACTGGTTAACGCAGCCAGTACGATTTCGTCCAGGCCATCACCATCAATATCGCCCAACGCAATGGATCCGGTAAGGCCGTTATAGGTAGCGTTTTCTGCCTCAGCGCTCAGGCGACCAGAGGAGAGCAGCGCGAAACTGTTCTGCTGATCATCGTAAACATAGTAGTCACTTCGGCCCGTGCCGGGCGATGAGTGTGCACCGCTGCCCCAAACCTCATTGATCAAAATCACCAGTTCGTAGCCCGCATCGTGATCCAGCTGTCCCGTGACCAACTCAACGCCAAGTCTACTGTTTTCTTGCGTGGCGGCGAAGGATTTACGGTAACTGCCATCCACCACATAGCCGTCTTCCGGACTGCCAGAGAGAAAATCAACGGTTACTGTCCCGGAAGTGTCATCTGCGACACCGATCACCAGGTTGCCAAGACGATCACCATTGAAGTCTCCACAGGCAATCTGCAGCCAGGATGGGGTGTTTACGGATCCGAGAATACTGATCGAGGATTCGGTAAACCCTGCTTCGTCGTCATCCAGCACCTGTAGCCTCATGGCATTATCACTGGCACTCCACCAGAACAAGACGGTCTCTTCCAGCCCGTCGCCATCCACATCACAGCCCGTAGCGTGGTTGTAAGGGCTACCTTTCCAGCCGGTATGCAGAGGGGCGTCGGGCATCTTCCGCGTGCGGTCTGGCGAATCGGGAACTCCCTGGACGTTGCTTACCCCAGGTTCAAATTTCAGAATATGAACGAACTCCTCCGGGCCATCGTCCTCCAGAACCAGCCCCGCGAGGAACAGTTCGCTCTTTTTCTGTAGGGTCCGGTTCTTACCAAGAGGGGTGTAGTCTTCCGGTAACGGGGCGTTGTTTCGGTCGACCCGCGCAGTTTCAGCAAGGCTGACGTTGAGGTTGGTCAGGGTTTGAGCCACCGGATCCTCGCCAACACTGCTGCTGGATGCGGAACTGGTGCTATCGCTATGACTGCCGTTATTGCCGGAAGGGTTGGGACCGTCACCATCATTACCTCCTCCACCGCCACAGGCAGACAGGAGAAGAAGAGCGCAAAACATAGTGGGCACGTAGAATCGTAGGGGAGGGCACGGGATATACATGGCAGGTACTTCCTGTCGGCTGATTAGTGTTGGCAACATTCTCACCAAACTCAGCGCAGTCTCTGCCGCGGGGATAGTCTCTTATCCCGAGTTAAATCACTGGCGTCACCCACTAAAGGTAGTTAAAGTCCGCGCATAGCGCAATTTTCTCAACCAACTCGAATGCTTTTAACAAGTACGATGAAAGACTCAAAAAGAATATGGATCGCCACCCAGTGGCTATGGCGCTACAATCACGAGCACCCAAATTGGACGTTTGTCGGTTTTACGCGGAAACCAAATCTGGCCATGGTGGTCTTACCCGACGTATCCCCCGTAAATAGTAGCGAATTTCCCAATAATATCCGTTTAGTCGAGGCATGATGTCAGAGTCGCAACGCTTTAAGGATCACCACCGTGAGGCGCATGTGTTCGCGAGCCGGTTAGTGGTGGTCGCATTGCTGATGGCTCTATTGATGAGTGTGCTAGTGCTGCGCTATTACAGCCTGCAGGTCACTGACCACCTTGCCTATGCGACGCAATCCGATCGCAATCGCGTGCATGTCCAGCCTATAGCCCCAACGCGGGGCCTGATCTACGATCGCAACGGTGTTTTGCTGGCCGAGAACCGCCCGAGCTATACCCTGTCCCTGGTGCGCGAACGAGTGCCAGATCTGAATGCGACCTTGCAGCTTCTCCAGACGCTGGTCGATGTGACTCCCGGTGATATCGAGCGTTTTAGCGAGCAGCTAACCCAACGACGCCGACCGTTTGAGGCGACCCCATTGCGTTATCGTCTGACGGAAGAAGAAATTGCCCGTTTGGCCGTGAATGAGTATCGACTGGATGGGGTAGAAGTGGATGCCCAATTAGTGCGCCATTATCCGTTTGGTGACCTGTTTGCCCACTCGGTGGGCTATGTCGGACGTATCAGTGAGAGTGATCTCATACACTTTGACGAAGACGATTACCGCCGCTACAGCGGCACTCACTCTCTAGGCAAGGTTGGCCTTGAGCGTGAGTACGAAAATTTACTGCTCGGCCAAGTCGGGCATCAGAATGTTGAGACCAATGCTAGAGGTCGAGTGCTGAGGGTTCTCGATCGCGCGGCGCCGAGCCCCGGACAGGATCTCCGCCTGCACATGGATATTCGCCTGCAACAAACGGCCGTCGCGGCACTCGATGGACGACGCGGCGCGGTGGTGGCATTGGATGTTGCGAGTGGCGGCGTTCTGGCCGCAGTGAGCCTGCCCAGCTATGATCCCAACCTGTTTGTGACCGGTATCAGTTTTGCCGATTATCGCCTGCTCAATGAGTCTGTTGATAATCCGCTGTTCAACCGCCTTGTTCAGGGGCAGTACCCGGCAGGGTCCACCCTCAAGCCGGTTCTTGGTCTTGCTGGCTTGCACCACGGTATTGTCGATCCTGCCTATTCGGTTCCGGATCCGGGCTACTACCAGTTGCCTGGTAGCAGTCACCTGTATCGGGATTGGCGCCGGCATGGCCACGGCGATAGAGTCAATCTGAAACAGGCGGTGGTCGAATCCTGCAACACGTATTTCTACGACCTGGGTCACCGCATGGGGGTAGATTCGATGCACAGCTTTGGCTCGCGCTTCGGACTCGGCGCCCGCACCGAGGTTGATATACCCACGGAGCGGCAGGGGATCTGGCCCTCTCGTGACTGGAAACGCAGCGCGCGCGGGTTGCCTTGGTTCCCGGGGGACAATCTGAACATGGCTATTGGTCAGGGCGATGTCCTGACCACGCCTATGCAATTGGCCGTCGTAGCCGCTACTCTGGCCAATCGTGGCGTACGCCACAGACCCCAAATAATCAGTACGATTGGAGAGATTCCTCAGGTTCCACATGTTGTTGATGTTCTCCAAGTGAGCGACGAGCACTGGGATTTTATGTTTGACGCCATGGGTGATGTTGTTCACGGCCCCCGCGGCACTGCTCAGGGGATCCGCCGTGGTGCCGCCTACCGCATGGGGGGCAAAACCGGTACCGCCCAGGCTGTCGCCACAGCGCAGGGCGAGAGATACGACTCCGAGGCGCTGCAAGAGCGCCATCGCGCTCATGCACTATTTATCGGTTTTGCGCCCCTTGAAAATCCTCAGATCGCCGTCGTGGTGATTGTCGAGAACGCCGAGTCAGGCGCGGGGGTTGCGGCACCCATTGCCCGCCGATTGTTTGATGCCTATTTGAGCGATCAATTTGCGATTCGAGAAGACTATGAGTAACATCCTGAATTGCCCCTGTGTGCGGCCTCCTCACCAAAGTGGGTAAGGATCGATCGATCTCATTTACCTTTTGGTGCCCCTACCAACGAATCACGACGTTCTTTGTTTGCCCCTCGAAGTCGATCTCTGCGACGCCACTGATGATGCAATATGTCGGGAACGAGGATCCTTCGGGGGTGAATTCCCACTCGATTTTGTAATACCTGGCGTTTCCCACGGTACCAGAGCGCGGGCCGTACAACTGGTACCAGTACAGCCCTTGGCTGTCGGTAGAACCCATGCCGCCTGGTTTAGCAATAAATCCTTCGGTGTAGCGATCAACCGTATTGTCGTAGGTGTATGCCTTTAGGGTGCCCGAATAGTTCAGCACAGTCGTCATGGGAATTGAGCTCCCATCGAGCCCGGTAATGTACGTTGTTCGTGTTGTCTCGCAGTCTCCCGTCGGCCGGTAAACCTTAACACCAAAGGCCCCCGTGGCCGGGCCAATGCTCCCGCCCGAACCTGCGCCGCCACTCGAGCCTGTACCGCCTGAGCCTGTACCGCCCGAGCCTGTACCGCCCGAGCCGGCATCCCCAAGGCCGGCATCCCCCGAGCCTGCATCCCACGAGCCCGCGCTGGTTATTGTAAAGGTAGTTATAACATCGTACTGGTCGTAGCGCGTCAGCGTGCCGCTAAACGTCTCAATAGTGGCTCCACGGCGCAGCGTCACTGTGTAGGCCGTCGGCAGATCCCCCGAATAATGGTGGACTTCCACTCGGTAGGACCCCCCTGGTGGCACCTGTTCGTAAAATATGTTTTCGGGGCCGTAGCCTTCTGTGTTATCGAGATCTAGATAGCCGCCACTGCTTGAGGCGGGGTTGGCGTAGTAAATATGGCCGCCAAACGTCTCTTCGATGACGTGCAGGTCCACGTCGGCAGTCGTGTTCCAGGTTAGCGTGACTTGCACGTCGCCGGTGCCGACTGGCTGGACTCTCAAATTCGCCGTACGCGTACTGCTCCAAAGGCTGGGGTCATTAAAACCGGGCCACATGCTATCGAAAAACTGAGCGCAGCACGGCTCGCCTTGCGGAAGCATGGCGGCCGTGAACTCGACCGGAAAGGTCCGGGCTTCGCTAACAGTGGCTGTCGGGGGCATTGGAGGGACAGCGATGCCGAAGCACGAGGGTCCTCCGCCACCACCGCGGCAAGGCATGGCGGTCTGCGTGAAGAACTGATCGACGGCGGCCTGGACTTCCCCCACGCTAGTATCCACAGGAATGACGAGATAGTCATCCGCACCAACGACCTTCATGTAGATGGCACCGATCTGCATATTCGCTTGAATCGCCGGAAAACTAAGCTCGATGTCACTAGCGGAATACTTGGTTAAAGCGATGGTGTCTTGCATTTCGATGTCGCCACCGAACGCGCCTAGAGGCACCGGCACTGTGCCGGATCGGCGAGTCGCACCTTCAATGTTCAAGGCCTGAGATAAGTTCTGCGGCGTGTTCACCTCATACGTACCGCCGCCAGTATTTGCGTCGCCACCGCCAGTATTTGCGTCGCCACCGCCACCGTCAGCATCGTTCTCACAGCAACCGCAGCCAGTGAGCACCAGGCTGGCAAGCACCGCCAGCATCAATCCACGCCTATTGGCAGATACGGCTCCGCGTAAAAAGTTAATCATTTTCAGTCGAGTGTGTCTGGACGAAAATTCGGTAAAGGTCAGCATCGCAGCTCCTTAAGATGACGGTCGTGCATCAAACTCAGAAATGATGCTTAGCTTAGAACGGTTGCGGGGGGCTGTCATACTCAATTTTAAGTATGCAGTTCTTGTTGCAAGGTTGTACCGTTACGTAGGGGGTATTTTCGGATAACCGCAGAGCGGTTGCCCCCGTGTCTTTCTTGATTACGGCAATTCTTTCCTGCAGCTTCTCCAGAGTGCCTATGGATCCATCCGTTGACTCTTCCGCTGGTTCGTCGGCGTGGCCAGCGATTGAGAGGCTGCCGAAAACGGCATATGCGCGCCTCAAGCGATCATAAGAAGAATATCAGTCTTATAGCCGATTCGGGCAGTCTTACTATTTGTAAAATAAATCGACACCAGCGGACCTGATTATTTCAAGTCAAATTGAAACCTCTTGCCTCGGGCGAAAGTAGCAGATTGCCACTTATTGATATGTACAAAATTGCGCTTCTCACTTACATGATACATAATTTAGTGCCACCTCACGGGGAATCCTGTCCGAATTGGCCGGAAGCTGTAGCTGGAGAATTAACGAGCAACTGGATAGAAGTACCCAATAGCTTTTCTGTAGAAGCGTGATTAGCAAGGAACCTTTTATGAGAAGTTTGGAGGCTCAGTGGCAAACGACGGTTCAAAGTTTTGGTGTCGCCGCATCTGGGATGGGTAGTTGGACAGATGCACTTGGCAACCTGGCACAGATAACCGGATCGAAGGCGGCGCAGTTAATCGGCTTGGGCCCAAAATCGTCAATTCCATTTAACTGCATTTACGGTTTGGGGAATGATTGGATAGAGGACTTTCAAAGAATTGGCGGAGCTAATCCGTCAATCAATCCCTTTGTGCGGGCTGGAACAAACATTCCTGAACTGACTAGCCGTTCAAGTGAAGAGTTCCTTTTCGAACCTGAGCGGCGAACATCGGTATTTATCAATGAACATGCCAATGTTTATGATATTCCGTACGCGTGCCTGACCCCCTTAGTTCTCAACAGAGAAATGCTAATCGGACTGGCAGTCATGAGGGGTAAGAGCCAACAAAACTTGTCGCCACCGCAAAGAGCCATTTTTAATGGACTATCTCCAATCATACAGTCAGCAGTTAAGTTGCAGTTGGCATTAGAAAGTCAGACCATTGAAACTGTAAAAGCAACATTTGAGCGGTTGTCAAAGCGAGTTGTCATATGTGATCAATGGGCTAATATCACCTCGATTTCCAGTGCTGCTGAAGATTTCCTATCCAAAAGTCCAGTCCTTAAGATAAAAAGCAAAAAAATAAAAGCGTTTAGTCATGCCGATCAGGAAAAACTTGATGCTACTTTCTTAGACATGTGGTACAAGCCTAGAAGTTTCTTTGTGCCCACCGCCAAGACACTAGTGTTAGGAAAGTATCAGGATTCACCCCTTATAATGGAAGTAATTCCCATCGCACAAGAGGGCCACTCCCTGCTTTTCGATTATCAGCTATTGATTGTCATAAAAGAAAAGGTTACAGCGTGCGATATCGTAAAACGGGTCTGTGATTACTATGATCTTACGCTTCGGGAGGCGCAGATAGCGATAGCTGTGACAGAAGGGAAGTCCCCGGTGGCCATCGCCGGCATTCTGAGCGTTTCTGAAAGTACGGTGCGGACCCATATCCGCAATATCCACATGAAGCTGGATACCCACTCCCTTTCCGGGCTTACGTCCAAGATATACCTCCTCAAATAGTTATATACGCCAATTACCTAATTTTAGGTATGACAAACTATTTGCCCTATGTTCCAATTTTTTCAATTGGTGCGACTATATGGGCAAGGAGGGGTATTGTGAAAATCTCTATCAAAATCAAGGTGTTATCTGTCACGCTTGGAATGGTTCTGTTGTCCACTGTGTCGCTGATAAGCAGGGCCGAAACCTGGGTGCAGGGCGCACTAAGTGGCGACGTGGTGTGGAACCAAGCAGGTAGCCCTTACGTAATATCGACGAATGTTCTTATTCGCCCTGACGCAAGACTTACTATCGAACCGGGCACACAGGTATTACTTGGAGAGCAATCGGCTATTCAGGTAGAGGGTGAGCTCAGGATTCTGGGCGTCTCAGACAACCGGGTCAGCTTTGGAGCCATTGAGTCAGGCAAGCATTGGGGGGGCGTGTTCTTTCAATCGGGTAGTATTGGCTATCAGTTGGATGGTGATGACTATAGCAGCGGCTCTATCTTGTCCTATGTCGATTTCATTGATGGCGGCAACTCAACACTCAGTGATCGTCCGGTGATAGCCATTGAACGCGAGGCACCCTACATCAACAATATTGCAATTCTGAACAGTATGGGTGGCGGAATATTGAGAGGCTACATTGCTGACACGCCCCTGATTGTAAGAAGTTCAAAGTTCAATAACATTGAAGGGTATGCGATAAACAAGTCTGCAGGTAGTTTAATACTAACAGATTCTGAATTTATAACTGGTGGTGTAGCCGTTGGTATAGGAAGCACACCGCCAAGTTCAATAATAAAAAATAACTATTTTTCAGGGTATCAATTAGGAATAGCTGGTTGTAGTGTAGACATCTCAGCTAACGTTTTCTATGAAAATGGGACTGCCTTTTACCTGTCGTGTATCAATAATCGTATCTACGGCAACCTGATAATCAACGGAACATCGCCGCATTTTTCATCTTCGGATGACGACTTTACCGACAATATGATCATTGGATATGTGGGCTCGAACAGTATAAGCATTCAGGGATCACATAACCTGGTTGCAGATAGCCGCATATTATCAAACTCGAGTATGGCTACAATTCAAGGTAGTGGTCATAGCTTTGTTAATAACAGCGGATGTGGAGATCCGTTTTTCGTTATACCGGGCAATCATCAAATCCTGAATAGCCTTTTCTATAATAATTCCTGCGGCAATGAAGCGGCCACTATGGCCATGATTCAACTTAGTAGTTCGGGAACACGAATCAATAATAGCAATGTTGAGCGTAGTGGCTTTAGTATTTTGATGGGAACGTGGGCTGGGCAGGGACAGTATGTCAATGCAACAGATAACTGGTGGGGCACTTCGGAAGAAGCAGAAATACAAAATTCTATTCGTGATTTTTACACGTCCTCTGGTTTGGCAATTATCGATTTTTCACCCTTTCAATTAGAGAAAATTTCTGATACTCCCATTTCACCGCCACGCAATATCCAAGTTAACACCCTTGGGGATACCATAGCGGTTAGCTGGGATCACACCACCCATCCCGATCCGGCGGGGTATTTTGTCTATTGGGGCAAGAAAGATGCCCCCTTTTATCAGTATCGTCAGGATGTTGGCTTAGCGACCGAATATTCTATTGAGTCGATAGGACCAGGAAATTGGTACGTGGGTGTAACGGCTTATAAAGCCAGCTACGCCGGCGCAGTAGATGATCCGGACGTTCCTGTAGATACACGAATGACCAGGGGTCATGAAAGTTGGTTTTCCCGAGCAGTCGCTAGACCCTTGGCATTTGAATCTGAAGTGACAGCCAATTTGTTGACAACCTACCCTCAAACAAAACAAATTACTATTGAGAATAAGGGCTATAGCCCTTTAAACATACAGGGAATTTCTCTCAATTTCCCCAATCAGTTAGACGCTGAAATACTGACAGATGACTGCAGTGAAACCCTGGTGGCTTCATTTCAAAGTTGTGTCATAAGTGTCAGTTTGAAAGCCTTGGCATCAGGATCGCTTTCGGGAGCCATTGCTGTCTTCACGGACGGGGAAGACTACGAGACAATGGAAATAAGTATCTTGGCAGAAGCTGAAGACGTCCCCAGAGTATCATTATCAACAACTAGCTTGAGCTATGGCACGCTTATTTTAGGTGAAACATCAAATTTGGTCTTGGGCTTGGAAAATAATGGTACGGCTCCGTTGCTGATTGAAAACCTTGAGTTTGTCAGTGCGGATTACGGCTTCTACCCAACAGGGAATTGTGATGTTATCGCCCCAGGCACAACCTGTGACTTGCAGCTGGCGTTCAATCCGGTGAGAACCGGCAATGTGTCTACGGAATTGCAGATTAGCCACAACGATCCCGTGACACCGAAAATTACAATTGACTTGGCCGGTGCGGCAGTTCTACCTGTTAGCCTCAAGCTGATTTCAGCGGACAAGCTATCTGGATATGTTCCTCTTGATGTGCAGTTCTTTGCGGATGCAGTTGGTGGTTCTGGTGCCTATGATTTCCTGTGGACCTTACCTTCGGGGGACTCCTTTGAAGGTCAGAGCGTAAGTTTAAGCTTTCTGGAGGTGGGCGAGCAGGAGGTGATGCTAAAAGTGCAAGATGCTAGCAATCCACTCAACAATGTTCAGGGTCTGATAAGTATCAATCCGATTGCTGAAAGCCAGTTTAATCCAGTCTCGATTAGTAAAATGTCGGCCGATGCAACCTATGGGGCTGCGCCCTTGAACGTGAATTTTCAAGTCGATGTTTTGGGGGGCGATGGAACCGTTACCTATCTATGGGATTTTGGCAACGGTTCATCATCGACACAGAAGAATCCTAGTTTTGACTTTATTGCCCCTGGCACCTATTTGGTGAGCGTTTCGGTAACCGATTCGGAAACAGGTAGTACTACCTCGGCAAGTATGCCAGTTAATGTAGTCGCGGGCCCTGAACCGATCACCTTGCTCAGCTTGGCGAGTGTGTCTGCCAGCCAATTGTCAGGCCTAGTCCCACTGACGGTTGACTTTTCTGCTCAGGGGCAGGGGGGTAGTGGTGACTATCTCTATAACTGGAGAATCAATGGGGAAGAACATTCTGCAGGCGGAGACTGGCAACATACGTTTGATGATCCTGGTACCTACGACGTAGAAGTCACCTTAAAGGACGAAAGTTCCGGGTTGGAAGCGAAAGCGACGCTTTACATTCTTTCAGTTATCCAGCCTGAAACACTGAGTGTCAGTTTTGATCTCGCCGTTAACTCGAGCACCGCGCCTGCGTTGGCAACTTTCAGCGCGATGGTCGAAGGTGGCGTCGCTCCTTATGACTTTGAGTGGGACTTTGGTGATGGCACCCATTTGAATGAGATCGTCGCTGGTCAGTCTCATCAGACCCAACACGAGTATTTATTGCCAGGAATGTACGATGTGCTATTGGTTGTTCGCTCATCGGCAGGGATAGGTTCTACATTGAATCAGCAAATCTTTCCTGTATCGTTCACGATTGGCCAAGCCCCGGATCCAATTGAAAACCCAATCGATGAAGAACCGGTTGATCCCGCTCCGGAGCCAGAGAATCCAGCAGCACCCGAACAAGGATCTCCGAGTAATCCAGAGAGCTCTGGAGGCGGGAGTTTTAGTTTGATTGAGATTTTAGGACTACTCATTGGAATCTTGATTTTGAACGCAGTCGGTTCGCTCGAAAGAAAGCGAATACAAATAGAGTCCGACAAGGAAGTGTGAAGCTTGAGAATGACTCATAACAGGTGAAGGCACTGTGCTGCTGGTAAAGGAGAACTCTCCTGGCTGTAGAAGAAGTTTTATGGCGAGGAACGCCTAAAGACCAGGATCATTCTCGAGCTGTGAACCCCTCCCGAGACCTTCAGGTGCGCTTTCCTGACGACGGGGGGAGAGATCAATTCAGTCGAGAGATTCGGTCTTCGAATATTCCGAGTGCATCGAGCGGATTAGGTCATTAACCAAGTTTGTGCGGGCGGTGCTTGGATGCGGTGCGTCCCATCCGCCTCCCAAAGCCCTAAATGAGGCAATAGCAGCACGTGCGGTTTCGGTTTGTGCCTGTGCCTTTGTGTCGCTTATTTGCAGCAAGTTGGCGTCGGCATTGAGCACTTCGATCAGGCTGACGACACCACTTTCATAGGCGGCAAGTGAGTTTTCGCGGGCTCGGGCGAGAGAGGATTCACCCCGCGCCAGAATGTCGACCTGGGCCTCGCGTTTAACAAGCGCGGAAAAGGCGTTTTCGACCTCATCAGTTGCGCGCAATACGGCTATACGGTAAGCGGCGAGCGCTTCGGCTTCCTGGCCGCGCGCAGCGGCAATCTGTGCCTCAACGCGGTCAAAGTCGAACAGGCGCCAGCGAAGCCCGAGCACACCTTGGGCTTGACTGGCATCGCTGGAGAAGAGGTTACCGCTCGATAGCGTGGTGGCACTGCCCAGCAGTGCGCCGAGCGAGAACTTGGGGTAGTACTCCGAAATCGCCATGCCAATGCGCGCATTAGCAGCAACGAGGCGCTGCTCGGCCAGGATGAGGTCCGGGCGCCGCCGAATCATCTCGGCCGGCGTGCCGGTTTGTGCCAGGCCTGGGGCAGCCGGGATTGGCGCCACCTGACTCACTTCGGTACGGTAGGTACCAGGCTGCGCACCGAGAAGCACGTCCAGCGCGTTCATCGCCGATTCGAGTCCGGCCTCAAGAGCCGGAATTTGTGCTTCGACTTGAGCGAGCGCCCCCTCGGCCTGGTTCACCTGAAGCTCGGCAGCAACCCCCTTCTCGTACTGGAATTTGATCGTGTCGAGCAGTTCGCGACGGGTTTCAGCTTGCTGTTCAGCAATCGTGATACGCGCCTGTAACCCCCGGATCATGACGTATACGTCCGCCGTTTGGGCGGCTACGGCCAGCCGTGTCGCGACGACACCCGCTTCAGATGCCACATACTCCGCGCGCGCCGCTTCCCGTCCTCGCCGCAGGCCACCAAACACATCGATTTCCCAGCTCGCACCAAGATTAGCCTCAAAGGCGCTTCCACTGCGGTCGAAACCGGGGGTGACAGAAAGCACTTGCCCTAGCGGCGTCTCGACTGACTGGTATACTTTTGCAGCCTGAGCGTTCACATTGGCCGATGGCAATAGGGCGGCATCGGCTTGGCGCAATGATGCTCGGGACTGGGCGAGACGTGTCGCCGCTTGCACGATGTCCAGGTTCTGCTCGACGGCGAGGACGACGAAACGCGCTAGCATGGGATCATCGAAGGCGGTCCACCAGGCTTGGAGGTTTGCCTTGTCTTGGCCCTCACGCTCCTCGACGCCCTCCTGCCCGAGGAAGCGAGCCGACAAGACCGTCTCCGGTGGGTTATAGTCGGGGCCCACAGCGCAACCCGCTAAAACGCTGATAGTCAGTAGAAAGGGGAGGGTGCGAGGACAGGTGGGCATGAGAGTCTCCGGGATACAGAATTGTGTAAGTAACCATAATCCAGTATGGTCACTAGTTGTCAAGCTAAAGAATGCGAGGTATCGTTTTCCCCATGAGTGAAATTACATCTTCCGCCCCGCAGTCGCGGGGCCCTGCCGATCATAGTGTTCGTGAGCAGATCGTGGCGGCCGCCGAAGAACACTTCAGCCACTACGGGTACGAGAAGACCACGGTCTCCGACCTGGCCAAATCGATCGGTTTTTCAAAGGCTTATATCTATAAGTTCTTCGATTCCAAACAGGCCATCGGCGAGGCCATCTGCTCCAGGACCTTGAGCGCCATTCTCGTCGCGGTTGAAGAGGCCGTAGCAAGTGCGACCACGCCAACGGAGAAGTTTCGGAGAATGTTCAAAGCACTAGTGGCGACCGGCTCGGACCTGTTTTTCAATGATCGCAAGTTGTACGACATCGCCGCCCACTCCGCAGGCGAAGGGTGGCCCTCAGCTCGCGCCTATGCGCAGCGCATAGAACAGATGTTGATGGAGATCGTCCGTGAAGGACGGGAAAGCGGCGATTTCGAGCGCAAGACACCCCTGGATGAGACCGTACATTCAATCTTTCTGGTCATGCAGCCCTATGCGAATCCCCTCCTGCTGCAGCACAACCTGGATCTCGTTGAAGACGGGCCCGTGCAGCTTTCGAGCTTGGTGCTACGCAGCTTGGCGCCGTAAAGCGCTGAATATATGTGTTTGTGACTATTGACAGAAATGGTCACAAGTTGGAAGATGGAGGCCTTATTCACTGGAGGTCGCCATGCTTCAGCACCGTAATACCCATTTCCTCGCTATCGTCGTTCTGCTGCCCTTGGTTCTGGCGGCTTGCAGCGACGGCAGCGCTTCAGCCGATCCCCGGACGCAGAATCCCTATGTACGAGTAGCGACCGTGGAGGCCGACCTAAAGGCCGAGCGTTCATTTACCGGTATTGTTGCCGCGCGTGTGCAAAGTGATCTCGGCTTTCGCGTACCTGGCAAGATACAGGAGCGTCTAGTCGATACAGGTCAGGCCGTCGAGCGCGGCCAGCCACTGATGCGTATCGACCCCACGGATCTGGTGCTCGCCGCGCGAGCCCACGAGCAGGCCGTGGCTGCCGCCAGGGCGCGCGTGCGCCAAACCACTGAGGACGAGGCGCGATACCGCGACCTGGTCTCTCGAGGCGCGGTGTCAGCATCCGCCTACGACAGTGCCCGTGCAGCCGCCGAGACGGCTCGGGCGGATCTCATGGCGGCCGAGGCTCGGGCGGACGTTGCACGCAATGAGACCGACTATGCCGATCTTCTCGCCGATGCTGACGGGGTGGTGGTGGAAACGCTGGCAGAACCCGGTCAGGTCGTTGCTGCCGGTCAGCCCGTGGTGCGGGTGGCCCATGCTGGCCCCCGCGAGGCACTTATCGACCTCCCCGAAACGCTGCGACCAGCGGTCGGATCCACGGGGCGTGCGACCTTGTATGACCGAGGTCTAACCGACTCGACAACGCTTCGCCAGTTGTCGGATGCCGCACATCCTCTGACTCGGACTTTCGAGGCGCGCTACCTACTGGAGGGCCGTCTGGCGGACGCCCCGTTGGGCTCGACCATCTCCGTTGACATTCGGATCGACACTTCCGCCTCGGCCCAGCAGGTACCGATAGGCGCGCTCTTCGATTCAGGCAAAGGGCCGGGCGTATGGCTGATCGAAGGGGAGACGCCGCAGGTCACGTGGCACGCCGTACAGGTGGTTGGCCTCAGCGATGAAACGGCGTCGGTCGTTGGCGACCTCGACGTGGGTGATCGCATCGTGGCGCTAGGCGCGCACTTGCTGCACGAGGGCGCGCAAGTCCGGTTATTGGATGAGCGCGCGGTTACCACGGGCTTGGCCGTAGATCGCGGTGAGCAGCCATGAGCGCCTTCAATCTTTCAGCCCTCGCGGTACGCGAGCGCTCGGTCACTCTCTTTTTGATGGTGGCGATTTCCATCGCCGGCATTGTGGCTTTCCTGATGCTCGGCCGGGCTGAAGACCCTGCTTTTACCGTAAAGCAAATGACGGTGGTGACAGCTTGGCCCGGCGCTACCGCAAAGGAGATGGAAGAGCTGGTCGCCGAGCCCCTGGAAAAACGCATGCAGGAACTGGACTGGTATGATCGGACGGAGACCTTCACGCGCCCGGGCTTAGCCTTCACTACGGTGTATCTGCTCGATAGCACGCCACCCGCCGAGGTCGCCGAGCAGTTCTATCAGGCACGTAAGAAGCTTGGCGATGAGGCCAGCAGCCTGCCCAGTGGCGTCATTGGCCCCATGGTGAATGACGAATACGCTGATGTGACCTTTGCACTTTATGCGTTGAAAGCAAAGGGCGAACCTCATCGTCACCTCGTTCGCGAAGCTGAAAGCATGCGACAGCGTCTGCTTCACGTGCCGGGCGTCAAAAAGGTGAATATCATCGGCGAGCAGTCCGAAAGGATCTTTGTCGAGTTCTCACATGATCGCTTAGCGACTCTCGGTGTTTCCCCGCGCGACTTCTTCGCGGCACTGAATGGGCGTAATGCGATGATGCCCGCTGGCTCGATTGATGCGAGGGGCCCCCAGGTTTTCATTCGGCTTGATGGCGCGATCGATGACCTTGAGGCGATACGCAATACCCCCGTCTATGCACAGGGCCATACGCTGAAACTTGCCGATATTGCCGAGGTGAAGCGGGGCTACGAAGATCCGGCCACTTTCCTCATTCGCAACAACGGTGAACCAGCCGTGCTGCTCGGTATCGTCATGCGGGAGGGTTGGAACGGCCTTGATCTCGGTAAAGGGCTAGAAGCGGAAGCTGAAGCTATCAACGCCGAGATGCCGCTTGGCATGACACTCTCCAAGGTCACCGACCAATCTGACAATATCCGTTCGGCCGTCGACGAGTTTATGCTCAAGTTCTTCGCCGCCCTCGGCGTGGTGATGCTGATTGGCTTCCTCAGTATGGGGTGGCGTGCTGGCATCGTGGTCTCGGCGGCTGTTCCCCTGACACTTGCCGCCGTCTTTATCGTCATGGCAGCCACCGGCATAGCCTTCGACCGCATCACTCTCGGCTCGTTGATCCTGGCACTGGGGCTCTTGGTCGACGATGCGATCATTGCTATTGAAATGATGGTGGTGAAGATGGAGGAAGGCTACGACCGTATTCGTGCCGCGGCCTATGCATGGAGCCACACCGCCGCACCCATGCTCTCCGGAACACTGGTGACAGCGATCGGCTTCATGCCGAATGGCTTCGCCAAGTCCACTGCTGGCGAGTACACCAGCAATATGTTCTGGGTCGTTGGTATCGCCTTGATCGTGTCGTGGATCGTGGCCGTGGTGTTTACGCCCTATTTGGGGGTTAAGCTGCTTCCGAATTTCAAGAAGCGCGAGGGCGGCCACGGGGCTATCTACGCCACGCCCAACTACGAGCGTTTCCGTCGGCTGCTGGGTTCGGTGATCCGCCGTAAATGGCTGGTCGCGGCGGGGGTGATCGGTGCCTTTGGCATCGCGATCCTTGGCATGGGCGTGGTCAACAAGCAGTTCTTCCCGGCCTCTGATCGGCCTGAGGTGCTGGTCGAAGTGCAAATGCCGTATGGCACCTCAATTGAGCAGACGAGCGTGGCGACCGCCAAGGTCGAGGCTTGGCTCGCCGAGCAGCCGGAGGCGACAATTGTCACGGCCTACGTGGGGCAGGGGGCGCCGCGCTTCTATCTCGCCATGGCACCGGAGCTGCCTGATCCCTCGTTTGCCAAGATTGTCGTCCTCACAGATGATCCAGCAGCGCGCGATGCACTCAAGTTCAGGTTGCGCCAGGCGGTGGCCGATGGCTTGGCACCCGAGGCACGCGTGCGGGTGAACCAGTTGGTATTCGGTCCGTACTCGCCTTTCCCCGTGGCTTTTCGTGTGATGGGTCCCGATCCTGATGAGCTGCGCGGCATCGCGGCCCAGGTACGTGCCGTCGTGCAGGACTCTTCGCAGATGCGAACGGTTAACACCGACTGGGGCGCACGCGTACCCGCATTGCGTTTCTCGCTTGATCAGGATCGGCTGCAGAGCTTTGGCTTGACCTCGAACGATGTCGCCCAACAGCTACAGTTCCTGTTGAGTGGCATCCCTATTACCGAGGTACGCGAGGACATCCGCTCGGTTCAGGTCGTGGCCCGTTCGGCTGGCAGCACAAGGCTTGACCCAAGCAGGATCGCTGATTTCACTCTGACCGGAGCCGCCGGCCAGAAAATTCCGGTATCGCAGATTGGTACGATAGACGTCCACATGGAAGACCCCATTCTGCGCCGCTTCGACCGCACGCCGACGATCACCGTGCGTGGTGATATAGCGGAAGGCCTGCAGCCACCCGACGTGTCCAAAGCCATCTGGGAAGAGCTTCAGCCGATCATCGCCGCACTGCCGGCGGGCTACCGGATAGAGCTGGGCGGTTCCATTGAGGAATCCGGCAAGGCGAATAGTGCCCTGGTGCCGCTGTTCCCCATCATGATCGCCCTGACATTGACCACGATCATCTTCCAGGTTCGCTCGATCTCTGCCATGACGATGGTGTTCGCCACCGCGCCGCTAGGCCTCATCGGTGTGGTGCCTACCTTGTTGTTGTTTCAGCAACCGTTCGGTATTAACGCGCTCGTCGGGCTTATTGCGCTGGCCGGCATCCTGATGCGCAACACGCTCATCCTGATCGGTCAGATTAGCAGCAACAAACAGGATGGATTGGTGCCTTTTGACGCGGTGGTCGAGGCCACCGTGCAGCGTGCCCGCCCGGTCATCTTGACCGCGCTCGCCGCCATTCTGGCGTTCATACCGCTCACTCAATCGGTGTTTTGGGGAACGCTGGCCTACACCTTGATCGGCGGCACCTTCGCGGGAACGGTGCTGACCCTGGTGTTCCTGCCGGCGATGTACGCCATCTGGTTCAGGATCAAGCCGGTGGCGAGGGAAGGGCACATCGCCTAGTTATGAGCGTTGTGGTCATCACGATTTTGAAACGAGGAATAAAGTATGCGTAGAGTTGTTGTGACAGGTCTTGGGCTGGTTTCGCCATTGGGTGTCGGCGTAGAACCCAACTGGGCTCGGCTTTTGAATGGCCAGTCTGGTGTCAGGCGATTACCCGAGGCCACGGTGAGTGATCTTGCGGTAAAGATCGCCGGGGTGGTCCCGGATCACCTGGAAGATCCAGAGGCCGGATTCAATGCCGATCGCTTTGTGCCTGTCAAGGAGCAGCGGAAGATGGATCGATTTATGCTGCTGGCACTGGCTGCGGCGGAGGAAGCCGTGACCCAGGCAGGATGGCATCCCAAGCACGCTCGTGAGCAGGAGCGTACCGCTACGGTGATCGCATCCGGGGTGGGTGGCTTTCCGGCAATTGCCGCCGCAGTGCGCACGACGGACACCCGAGGCGCACGGCGCCTTTCGCCTTTTACCGTGCCTTCCTTTTTGGTCAACCTGGCTGCGGGTCATGTCTCTATTCGACATGGCTACAAGGGGCCCATCGGGGCGCCGGTAACCGCTTGCGCCGCCAGCGTCCAGGCGATTGGTGATGCCGCAAGAATGATTCGAGCGGATGAGGTGGATGTCGCCATCTGCGGGGGAGCCGAGGCCTGCATCGACACAGTGAGTCTGGGGGGCTTCTTGGCCGCTCGCGCGCTCTCCACGAATTTTAACGATACGCCGGCGCAGGCCTCTCGTCCTTTTGATATCGCCCGGGACGGATTTGTCATGGGGGAGGGTGCAGGACTTCTTGTTATTGAAGAACTGGAACATGCGCTTGCCCGCGGTGCGACGCCTATCGCTGAAATCGTCGGTTACGGGACGACGGCTGACGCCTACCATATAACATCAGGTCCCGAGGACGGCAGTGGTGCCCGGCGAGCGATGTCAAACGCGCTGGCGCAGGCAAAATTGAGTCCCGTTGATATTCAGCATCTCAATGCCCACGCTACCTCCACACCCTTAGGGGATAGGGGAGAGCTTGCGGCCATCAAGGCCACCTTCGGCGACAGGGTGGCCGTAAGTGCGACCAAGTCGGCCACCGGGCATTTGCTCGGGGCGGCCGGGGGCCTGGAGGCGATTCTGACGATCCTGGCGCTCCGTGACCAGATTGCACCACCCACACTCAATCTGGAGAATCCGGATCCCGCTAGCGAAGGGCTTGATTTAGTGCGAGGTACATCACGTCCACTCTCGATGGAACACGCCATATCCAATGGCTTCGGCTTTGGTGGCGTCAACGCCAGCGTCATTTTCCGGCGTTGGCGTTGACGCCGGGGGAGGGCGCTATCCGAGCTGGAGAGTCCTGGGGCTAATGTGCCACGTCGATGACGACCTTGCCGACATGATTCCCGCTGGCAAGACGCTGGTAGGCATCGCGGTATTCCGCGAACGGATAGACCCGATCAATGACCGGTTTCATTTCATGTTGGGCCATGGCGGCGAGCAGCGCTTCGAAATTCGTCCGCGGGCCAATGGCCGTGCCAGCAACTCGCAGAGAGCGTGCGAGTATGTCGATCGGTGGCAAGCCACCACCGACGCCGCTGGTGAATCCGACCTGCGCAATCTCCCCTCCAATTCGGCAGGATGCCGCTGATTTGACGATGGTTTTCTCCCCCGCGATATCGATCACCTTGTCAACGCCTTTGCCATTGGTCAGCTCGAGGATCTCGCGTTCCCAGTCCGGGAAGGTGCGGTAGTTGACCACGGATTCTGCGCCCAGCGCTTTCAGTGTTTCGGCCTTTTCGTCGGTCGAGGTGATGGCCAGGACGCGAGCACCAAACATTCGCGCCACCTGGAGAGAGAACAGGGCGACACCGCCTGTACCCTGGACCAGCACCGTTTGACCAGGCTGAAGGGGCGACGACAAATTGAGGCCTGTCCAGGCCGTAACCGCGGCGCAAGGCAAGGATGCCGCTTCTATGTACGATAGGTAGTCGGGCAGATGCACGATGGCGTTTTCGTGCACGAGGATAGACTCACCCAGCCAGCCGTCGGCTGATATGCCAAAGCTGTTCAAATGGTATTCCGCCAGCATCGGCCCGCCGATCCAGAACGGGTTGCAGCTTGCCGAAACCCGATCGCCGACTTGGGTGCGGGTTACGCGCTTGCCAACCGCAACAACCTCTCCCGCGCCATCCGATAAAGGGATACCGTTTTCTTGAGTTGGCCCACCGTATTGGCCATCCAATATCACCTGATCGCGAAAGTTCAGGGAGGCGGCGTGAACCCGAACCAGCACATCATGGTCCCCGGGTGAAGGTGTCGATTCGTCGTATAGTTCCAGGTCCGGCTTGTCGCCGGCAGTCCGTCTTACAGCTTTCATTTCTCTTCTCCTTTCGTGGAATAATCAGATCAGTCAGGCCAGTTCAGGGAGCGATTGAGCGCGACGATGTCATTGTGGGTCGGGCTCGCACCGAGCGACCCAAATTGTTCAGGCAATTGAGCGCGCTTTCGGGGTGCCTCGCCTTCCACGGCAGCGGCCAGCGCTTTGCGCATTGTCTCGGCATCCCAATCGCAGCAGTACGAGGGCGTTGAGGGCTGTTGTCGCCACGACTCCTCCAGAGTGCCGCCATCCACCGGGTCAAAGCCGATCTCGTCCACGAGTCCCATGACCGTGCGTTTCTGCTCAACATCGTCTCCGGCCACCGCAACCGCAAGTCGGTCTTCCGCCCCGTGGGGATGGCCCAGCTCGGCCAGGGAATAGGCAAGAATGTTATTGAAGGCTTTGATCACGGGAAGACCCAGCTGTTGCGAGACCCATAGGCTCTCTACCTGCCCCGCATCCATCTCGGGAATGCGTGGATCTCCCAGCTCGGGGTAGTAGTTGCTTGTGCTAACCACCGGAACCGTTTTTCGGATGCTTTCGAAGAGCGATTTGGGGAGCTTGGCAATCGCAGAGAGCGGGATCGCCAGGATAACCAGCTCCACTCCCTCGACTGCGCCGCGCGTGTCGACAGCCTCAGCACCGATTTCGTCGGCGAATGGCCGAACGCTCTCAGCTCCCCTGGAGTTTGCGACCCGAACCTGATGCCCCGCCGCGCTTAGCTTGCGGGCAAGCGTGCCGCCGATATTACCGATACCCATTACGCCAATTTTCATTTCTGTACTAGCCTCCGCCGTTGCTTTCGATCAAAATAGAGATAAACAGACGTAATGACAAGAACCTACCAAAAAGTGCAATACCCACCGGGAGGTAAGCATGGCCGATCGAGACTGGCGCTGCGAGGACCCTGAACAGCAGCTCGTCTGGGCTTCTGCGACCAGCGAAGCTTTGAGAGTGCTTGAGGGCAAGTGGAAAATCGTCATCATCATTCAGCTGTTTGCGGCCAAATCGCCTTTGCGGTTTTCCGAGCTGGAACGACGTATTGAGGGGGTGAACCAGAAGATGCTGATCCAGCAGCTCCGACAGTTGGAGAAGGATGGCATTGTCACACGGATGGTTTATCCGCAAGTGCCCCCAAAGGTGGAGTACACCTTGACCGAGATGGGGATAGCGCTCGGTCCCTCAGTGGAGGCGCTGATTGACTGGGCCTTTATGCGCCGTGAAGCTCTTGGCAGTCAATCGGAGACAGGTACTGACAAAAGTGGTTAATGCTCGCCAAAAGGTCAGTCTGATCGAGGAAAACGATTGTATGACCCTCAAAACCCTTAACTGGGATGAGAGCCTAGAGGTCAGTAGGAGCAAGCTTCATCTTCAGGCAATATAGACAAAATAGGAGGCCGATATGAGCACAGACACCGTTATCCACGAGCCGGAAAATAAGCGCTTCATCATTCCACTCGACGGCGATACCCCCGCAGAGCTGAATTACACCCTCAGCACCGGCCAATCACGCGAGCCGGACCAGACCGTCGTTGACTTTACCCGCACCTATGTGCCTCCCGAATACCGCAATAAAGGACTGGCTGAAAAGCTGGTTCGCCAGGGTATCTCTTGGGCTGAAAGTCGAGACTACCCAATGAAAGCCAGCTGCTCCTATGCGGCGAAGTTTTTGCGCCAATGACACCGGTCGATAGTGACGTAAGTGATCTCATGAGTGACACCCAGGTTTGTCCCTGTGGCAGCCAGCAGGCCTACGACCGCTGCTGCGGCCCATACCATGCCGGAGAGCCTGCGCTCACACCCGAGGCGCTGATGCGCTCACGGTTTAGCGCCTTTGTGCAGGGCCGGGCGGATTACCTGATGGCGACCTGGCATTCCTCAACCCGGCCCAAGAGCCTGGATTTGGCTGACAGCCCGGATTGGGTGGGTTTGGAGGTGTTGGCCAGCGACGCCAGCGGAGACCAGGGCCGCGTTCACTTCAAAGCCTATTACCGTGCAGGGTCTCAATGGCGTTTCCTGGAAGAACACTCGGACTTTCTGCGCGAGTCGGCGCGCTGGTTCTATGTCAGCGGCAAGACCCGGGATGAAAGCGTAAAGCCGGAGCGAAACGACATCTGCCTGTGCGGCAGTGGGCGTAAGTTCAAGCGGTGCTGTGGGTAACAGAGCCCACAGGGTAGGGCAGCCGTGCGATAATGGCGCCCTAAGTGGCGCAAAAATCTTGATAAAAGCTTGATTTAGCCTGTAATATCAACGATCTACGAAACGAATTTAAAACAGACCTGAACCTTCCTACGAGCACCAATCCGGCGTTACCAGGACCAACAGCGCATGATCAATGCGGTTGGCCGGCAAATACTACGCCCAGACATAAAAACCGGGAATTCAACACTATGAGTAACGATGCCATCAAGCAGGAACAGATCAACAAGGCGGTCTGGAACGCTTGCGACACCTTTCGGGGCACCGTAGACCCCAGCATCTACAAGGACTATGTGCTGACCATGTTGTTCGTGAAGTACCTGTCGGACGTATGGCAGGACCACTACGACACCTATGCGGCCGAGCATGGCGACACTCCCGAGTTGATTGAAGAGCTGATGAAGAACGAGCGCTTTGTGTTGCCTCGCGAGGCAGGCTTCTATGCACTGCACGACCAGCGCCACGAGCCCGGCAATGGCGAGCGCATCGACAAGGCGCTGCACGCCATTGAAGAGGCCAACATAGCCAAGCTGGCCGATGTCTTCCAGGACATCAGCTTCAACTCCAACAAGCTCGGTGACGAGAAGCAAAAAAATGACATCCTGCGCCACATTCTGGAAGACTTCGCCCGCCCGGAGCTGAACTTATGCCCGAGTCGGATCGGCAAGCTGGACGTGATCGGAAATGCCTACGAATACCTGATCAAGAACTTCGCGGCCACGTCCGGCAAGAAGGCCGGTGAATTCTATACTCCGCCAGAAGTGTCCGAGTTGATGGCCGAGATCGTCGACCCGAGGGAGGGCGACGAAATCTGCGACCCAGCCTGCGGTTCCGCCTCCTTGTTGCTCAAATGCGCCAACCAGATTCGCAAGGGCAATGGCGGCTCCAAGAACTTTGCCTTGTTCGGTCAGGAAGCCATCGGTAGCACCTGGGCCTTGGCAAAAATGAACATGTTTCTGCACGGCGTCGACAATCACAAGTTGGAGTGGGGCGACACCATCCGCAATCCCAAGCTGCTAAACGAAAACGGCGGCCTGAAGCACTTCGACATTGTGGTGGCCAACCCGCCGTTCTCGTTGGAAAAGTGGGGCGTCGAGGGAGCTGAGAGCGATCCGTACGCCCGCTTCCGGCGCGGGTTACCGCCCAAGACCAAGGGTGACTACGCCTTTATCCTGCACATGATTGAAACGATGAAACCGAAGACCGGGCGCATGGCGGTGGTGGTGCCCCACGGGGTTCTGTTTCGGGGCTCCAGCGAGGGCAAAATCCGCAAAAAGCTGATTGAGGAAAATCTGCTGGATGCCGTTATTGGCCTGCCGGAAAAACTGTTTTACGGCACCGGCATTCCGGCCGCGATTTTAATATTCCGCAAGGACAAAACTGACAACATGGTGCTGTTCATTGACGCCAGCCGCGAGTTCAAGGCCGGCAAAAACCAGAACCAGTTTTCCGATGAGAACATCGCCAAGGTGGTCGACACCTACAGACAGCGGCAAGGTTCGGACAAGTACGCCTACTTGGCCAACTTTGAAGAAATCCAGGAGAACGATTTCAACCTCAACATTCCCCGCTACGTGGACACCTTTGAGGAAGAAGAGGAAATCGACCTGGTGGCCGTGCAAGCGGAGCGGAAGGAGATTGAAGCCGAGATTGCGAAATTGAACGAACAAATGGAAAGCTATTTGAAGGAGCTGGGTTATGGTGCCTGAGGGCTGGATTATAACTCAGCTAAGCGAGTTGGCTGATATCAAAAGGGGCGCCGGTTCACAGTATTTAACCTATGTCGAAGCTCCAGACGACGGAATTCGATTGATTCGCATTTCAGACTTTTTAGGGGACTCCAAAAAGTACGTTCTCCATACTTCAGCTATCGACCGATTCATTTTAAGAAAGGATGATATCTTGATTGCTGGAACGGGTGCTACTGCGGGAATCATATTTAGGGTTCCAGATGAATATTCTGGTTTACCGTTCTCATACAATGCTCCTCGAATTCGCCCTAAAACTACGAGTTGTTCGGGGTACCTATACTATTTCCTATGTTCGGATACCATAATTCGACAGCAACACGCGCTTTTCACGGGGAACGCCCAGCCTTTTCTCGACACGAGGGCAATAGGAGGCTTTAAGGTTTTAGCTCCTCCAGTTTTAGAGCAGAAAAGGATCGCCCAAATCCTCTCCACCTGGGATCAGGCCATCACCGCCACCGAGCGCCTGCTTAAGAACAGCCAGCAGCGGAAAAAAGGGTTGATGCAGCAGCTACTGACCGGGAAGAAGCGGTTGCTGAGTTGTGATGGCGAGCCCTTTAGCGATAACTGGGAAGTAAAGAAAATATCCCAGATTTCCTCGCGCATTCAGCGAAAGACAGATGGAGGGAAACACCCAATTCTCACAATATCCTCACGAAGCGGATTCGTGAAGCAAGAAGATAAGTACAGTCGATATATGGCAGGAGAAAGTGTCAAAAATTATATCCTGCTAGAAAGAGGTGAGTTTGCCTACAACAAGGGAAACTCGAAAACTTATGAGTTTGGTTGCGTCTTTGATCTGGAGCAGTTCGATAGAGGTTTGGTTCCACACGTATATGTTTGCTTCAAACTAAATGCTGGGATGAGCCACAGATACTTCAAATACCTATTCGAAGCGGACTATCTAAAGCCCCAGCTTGGATCTTTAGTAAATACAGGCGTTAGAAATAATGGATTGCTTAACATCAAACCATCAGAGTTCCTAAGCACAACCGTTCCCGTTCCTTGCATTGAAGAGCAAGAAAGGGTTGCGGACGTGCTTTATTCATCCTCTGCTGAAATTGAGGCATTATCACGTCGGCTCAACTGCTTACGAAAAGAAAAGAAAGCCCTTATGCAACAACTCCTGACCGGCAAGCGTCGGGTGAACGTGGAAACGGAGGCCGCATGAACACCACCCCTCAAGGGAATGAGCAGCATTCCAGTCACATCCCGGCCCTGGCCACGTTGATGAACCTTGGCTGGACGTTTTTGCCGGCCACGGAGTGTCAGGCCCTTCGGGGCAGCCAGCGGGATGTGGTGATGAAACCGGTGCTGGAGCGGGTGTTGCGCCGGCGCCGGTTTGAGTTTAAAGGCGAGTGGTACCCGTTGTCCGATCAGGCGGTGGATCAGATCATCCGGGAGATCACCACGCCCTCCATGGCGCAGGGTTTGATGGACGCCAACCAGGCCGTTTACGACAGCCTTACCCTGGGTATCACCGTGACCGAGTTTGTCGGTGGCAAGAAGGCACAGCCCACGATTCACCTGATCGATTGGGAAGATCTGGATCAGAACGATTTTCATGTCACCGAAGAGATGGATGTACTGTCGGCCCAGGGTACCCACACCCGCCGGCCCGACGTGGTGGCATTTGTGAACGGCATCCCTTTGGCGGTAGTCGAGGCGAAGCGGGCCGCCTCCGGCAATCCCAACAAGAATATGGTGGAGGAGGGCATCAGCCAGAACCTCCGCAACCAGAAGAACGACGAAATTCCCTACCTTTACGCCTTCGCCCAGCTGCTGTTTTCCATTAGCCTTACCGATGGCCGCTACGGTACAACGCATACACCGGCCAAGTTCTGGTCCAAGTGGACAGACGAAGAGTTTGACGACCAGACCATCCAGGACATCAAAAATCGTCGTTTGTCGGCGTCGGACAAGCATGCTCTGTTCCAGGGCAAGCCCCCGAAGATTCGGTCCTATTTTGAACAACTCTGGTCCAAGACCGTGCTGCCCACGGAACAGGACCGGTTACTCGTAGGCCTACTGGATCGAAACCGGTTCCTGGAGTTTCTCCGCCTCTTCATCCTGTTTGACCGCAAGGTCGGAAAGATCGCGGCCCGCTACCCGCAGGCATTCGGCATAAAGGCTCTGCTGGAGCGCATCTCCGGCTTCAAGCCCACTGGCGAACGCCGAGGCGGTGTGCTATGGCATACCACCGGTTCCGGCAAGTCTTTCACCATGGTGTACCTCTGTCGGGCCTTGCTGCTCAGTGACGCTCTAAAGAACTGTCGGATTCTAGTGGTCACCGACCGGGTGGATCTGGAGAAGCAGCTCTCGCGGACTTTCCTGACCGGCGGCGCCTTCGGCAGCGACATTGCCGGCAAGAAAAGCGGCGACGCCCTGGCCAAAACCCGCTCCGGCAAGCAGCTAGCGGAGCGTATTGGCCACGGGAACGAGCGTATCATCTTTACCATCATCAACAAGTTCGCCTCGGCCGCCAAGCAGCCGGAGTGCTATAACCCGTCCAACAACATCATCGTCATCGTCGATGAGGGCCACCGGAGCCAAGGTGGAGAGAACCACCAGCGCATGCGCCAGGCTCTTCCTAACGCCTCGTTTATTGCGTTTACCGGCACCCCGCTGCTTAAGAATGAGAAGAGCGAAACCGCCGAAAAATTCGGCGCGATCATTCACGCTTACACTATGAAGCGGGCGGTGGAAGATGGCACCATCACCCCATTACTTTATGAGGAGCGCAAACCCCTGCTGGAAGTGAATCAGAAGGCTGTCGATACTTGGTTCGAGAAGGTCACCGCCTCACTCTCGGACAGCCAGAAGGGTGATCTCAAGCGCAAATACACCAACCAAGGCCAAATCTACACGGCGGAAGACCGGATCAGGCTCAATGCCTTCGACATCAGCGTACATTTCAGTGAGAACTATAAGAAGGCGGGGCTGGAGCTGAAAGGGCAGCTGGCAACTGACAGCAAACTCAGTGCCATCCGCTATAAACAGTCTCTGGACAGCCTTGGCCTGGTCACCAGTGCCATCGTGATTTCTCCTCCGGATACTCGGGAAGGGCACACCGATGCAGATGAATCCAACCTGCCTTTGGTGCAGGAGTGGTGGAAGAAAAATGTCTCTGGTGATCCCCAGGATTATGAGAAAGCCATCATCGAGGACTTCGGCTCCGACGGACCACCGGACATTCTTATTGTCGTTGATAAACTCCTCACCGGCTTCGATGAACCCCGCAATGCAGTGCTCTACATCGACAAACAACTCAAGGGGCACAACCTGATCCAGGCCATCGCCAGGGTCAACCGTCTGCACCCGGAAAAGCCCTTCGGCTACCTGATCGACTACCGAGGCATCCTCAAAGAGCTGGATACCGCCATAAAAGACTACCAAGACTTTGAGAACCAGACTCAGGGCGGCTTTGCCATAGAAGATATTGAGGGCCTGTATGCCAACGTGGATACAGAGTACAAAAAGCTACCGGCCCTGCACGACAAACTCTGGCGCTTTTTCAACCACATCGACAACAAGCTGGATCAGGAATCGTATCGCCAGGTGTTTATGCCCAAATACGAGGCCGATCCAGACGGTGAAGAGGTCGATACCCGGCAAGCTCTGCGAGAGGATTTCTACGAGGCTGTCACGGAATTTGGCATGTGCTTGAAGACAGCGCTCTCAACCCAGAGCTTCTTTGAGGACAAAGCGTTCACCGAGGAAGACATTCGGCGCTATAAGCGGGACCTCAAATGGTTTTCGGATTTACGCAAGACCGTCCGGCTGGATGCACAGGAAACCGTTGATTACTCGTCCTATGAGGGCCAGATCCGGGACCTGATTGACCGTTATGTCACCGGAGTTGATGTTGAAAAGGGTGAAGAGCCGGTCGTGATTGAGTCTATTGGCGAGACACACCCGGATTACTGGTCCGACGATAAGGCCCGGAACGAGACCGACAAGATCAAGACCCGTACCAAGAAGACCATTGAAGAGAAACTGGGCGATGACCCCTACGCCAAGAAGGTGTTCTCCGCACTACTGAAGGAAGCCATTGAAAAAGCCGAGGCCATGTTCGACTACAAGGCTCAGTTCAGGCTGTTCAGTGATCTGGAGAAAATGGTTGAAGACCGCGATGTCCCGGACCTGCCCGTCAGCACCTTCCGGGGCAACAAACACGCCCAAGCCTACTACGGTGCCTTTAAGCTGGTGCTGGGCGAGGACTTTGCGGCACTGGAAGCCGAGCAGGACGACCGGCTGATCGAAGAGGCCTTCGAAATCGACCAAGTTGTGAGCCGGGCTGTGGCAGAGAACTCGCTCAACCCCATTGGTATTGAGCAGGACGTTCGCAAGAATCTGCTACCGCGCCTGTTCGCCCTGGTCGGGCTGGATAAGGCCAAAGAAGTGCTGGATGAGGTGGTGCAGATACTACGCAACCGAGGGGCCAGGTGATGACCTCTATCGCTACCGCTCAGGACGAAAAGCCTTCGGAGCATGTGGCCAGATACGGCGACAGGGAGTTCCGGTACCACTTGTGCCTCCTTCCGAACCACCAAAAAGCCACCATCCGGGTGCATGTCCACCCCAACGGCCGTGTACAAGTGGACGCTCCGCAGTCCGCTCGCCTGCCAGAGGTCAAAGCCGCCGTACAGCGGAGAGCCCGGTGGGTCCTCAAGCATCTGGACGACATTGAGGAGCGCAACCGCCATGTCCGGCCTTGCCAATGGGTCAGCGGAGAGAGTATGCGTTATCTGGGCCGGCGCTATGTCCTGAAGGTGATCGAGGACCCAGAGCAGCGGAAGACGACCTGCAAGCTCACCCGTGGACAGCTACGCGTCCAAGGTCAGAACCTGACCCCAGAACGGACACAAAAAGCGGTAGGGCAGTGGTATAGGGAACGAGCGCTGGACATTTTTCAGCGAAGACTGGAGCGGATGGTGGACACGCTACCCTGGGCTGAGAACGTCCCAGCGTGGCGCATACTGGAAATGAAGACCCAGTGGGGAAGCTGCTCACCCGATGGGTCATTGCTTCTGAACCCACACCTGATCAAAGCACCCACCCGTGCGATTGACTACGTATTGCTCCATGAACTGTGCCACCTCGTTGAGCACAACCACAGTCCCAAGTTCTACGGCTTGCTTGACCGGTTTTTGCCGGAATGGAGATCTGTTAAGGAGAAGCTTGATGGTGAGTCCGAGCTGTTGCTGACTAGATAAGTGGAGTAAGTGATTTCGGCCAACCTCACACGAGCCTGATTAAATATTAATCAATTTTTACGGTGCATTTAAATTTGCTGACAAATAGTGCACACTTTGGTCAGGGGGGCGCACTCTTCCACCCAAAGACAACGGTAGCTTCATATAAATCAACAAGTTACACGATGAGACGGCAGTTGAATATCCAGGTAGATTCGAGCAAGTGTGCCCGCACACTTTTAGTCGAAGCATTTAGCGTCTAGGCGAGATAAATGAGTAGTCTTGGTCTGATAGATAAGCAAAAATTGGAACGTGAGTTAGGGATGTCTAGTGGCTACGTGCTCAACTTTTCCAATCGTACCTTCGATGAATTTTTTAGAGAAATTGTCGGTGTTTCGATTTTTGACTCCTTTTATGATCAAGCCTCAGGGTCTAAAGCTCATAGAACACGTGCTTTCTGGCGGTTGGCTACAGATGTACAAGTTTTGAAGTTTCTTAACGGTTTGCTCGAAGGTTGGGAAATCTATGCAGATCAGTCGATTCCAGGTGCTGCCGAGAAGCATCTAAAGCAAATAATTCGTAAGCTGGAAGGCGCAGGCGAATCCGGAGTGCGGTCATCTGAGGAAGAAACTAAAGTCCAAATTGATCAAAATTTAAGTCAACGTCTGCTTTCACAACTCATTGAACTGTCAGAATTGACACCTCAAAGCCGTGGATTTGCGTTTGAGAGGTTCCTAAAAACCTTATTTGATGCCTACGGACTTTCTGCGCGCTCCTCGTTCCGAACGGTCGGTGAGCAAATTGATGGTAGCTTTGTTTTGAATAATGAAACCTACTTACTGGAAGCAAAGTGGCAAAATGCGCCTACTGGAGCAGGAGACTTGCATACGTTTGAAGGAAAGATAGGGCAGAAGGCGCTTTGGTCGCGAGGACTATTTTTGAGCAATAGTGGTTTCTCTAGCGACGGGCTTCAAGCTTTTGGGAAAGGGAAACGCATCGTGTGCATGGACGGTTTAGACTTGTATGAAATGCTAAATAGAAGACTTTCCGTGACAGATATTTTAGAAGCAAAGGTACGACGAGCGGCTGAAACCGGGAGGCCCTTTATCCCGTTACGAGAGCTTTTCATTTAAAAGTTGGTGCAGCGAATACCAGGCCAAATTTTCTCCGCCTTGTGGTCTTTTTCACCTTACCGTGAAAAGTGCGGCACGACCAGAGCCGGTATAGCTTGTCCGCTTCCGACCCATAGCGGACGTTAACTTCACATCACGATCATTGAAACAAAGGAGCTCCATTGATAGACAAAAAAGGAAGAACTACCGCGACAGTCCTGTATTTAATTGCCTTGGTAATAATACAATGGGCGGTTATCGGGCAAGGCTTTCCGATCAATGAGAAGCTTCTTTGGTTTGCCAATGGTGTCGCAAGCCTTCTTCTAGGTAGTCGGCTCCTCAATCCTCACTTCGTTCCGCCTGCGGATGTCGCAACTAACTCGTTCGTTGCCGCCGGAACGTTGATTGCTGCGGTTGCAGCGAAGCCTGCACTACAATCCGATCTAATAATAATTTGGCTTGCTTTTAGTGCCTGTACTCTTTGCTTCCTTATTTCGATAGTCGTGTTATTGGTTAAGCGCACACATGGGCGGGAAAGCCGCCCCTGGGCTTTAAGCGTTGAACGCGCAGTAAAAGCCTTTGGAGCGCCAAGAACGATTTTTACGCTAGTTATCCTAATACTTGCCTGGGTATTTCACCGGGCCTCGCCAATCGAGATTTATGCCATACTCACAACGTGGGCCCTGATTGTTGCCTTCGATCCTATCGAGGCTTTATGGCAGTTCGCCGGGTGGGTGCATGGACAATTCGATCAAGATGAGCCTGACGTACTTGGGACCGTGGCCGCGCATCAGGCTCCAGGGATAGTGTTAATCCGACAGGACGACGATGTTCGCCACAAGTCCGGCACACTCATGGCCATTTCCGACGATCAAGGACCTACGACCCTTGGTGTCGCTCTCAACTATGTAGGACGAGACGAAGGAGTTCTTTTGAGAGCATTGAATCTACCTGTTCCGGAAGCGCTAAAGGAACAGGCGGGTAAAGCGACAGTCGGAAGCGGAGCAGCCACTCTGCTTCCAGTTGGCGATGAAGAAGCACAGGCAGTGGTGGGGTTAGAACGTATCGGCTCTCTTTGCGGCATAGTCGATAGTGACTCAGATATTGAGTTCATCGAGATAGAAGTTACTAACGATGAGGAGCTTTCCGAAGGATGTCTGATCGATGTCAATATTCGAAACGACGACGTCATCTATCAGATTGTTGGCGGTGTAACGCGGGAAGAAGCTGTTCAACAAAAAAACAAGTATGGATACGTTCGCGCTAAAGCCAGGAAGATTGGCAAGTGGAACCCTGAAGACAGAAAGTTTGAGCCAATAAAATGGCTTCCCCGAATTAACGCACCCGTTTT
Source organism: Marinimicrobium alkaliphilum (assembly GCF_003259155.1). GTDB lineage: Bacteria > Pseudomonadota > Gammaproteobacteria > Pseudomonadales > Cellvibrionaceae > Marinimicrobium_A > Marinimicrobium_A alkaliphilum. The sequence goes on along the minus strand of NZ_QGMQ01000004.1, from coordinate 103,890 downwards.
TATAAAATCGACCAATGAGTTTGAATGCAATGCAGATGCCGTAGGTCACTTTCCCGGCACAGACTACCAAATCTCAATCGACATCTCTGACGCCGTAACGCACAACACCGCCATTCTCGGCATTCTCGGTATTGGGAAAAGCTATCTTTCGATAGAGTTGGTCGAACGAATGATCGCAAAAGGTATTAAGATTATATGTCTCGATCTAACTGACCAGTACGCTACACTGCTATCAGACTTTGTCGACCAGGACTATCAGGCTTCCGTTAATCAGTACTTGTCTAGCGCCGCACGGGGAAGGCCCGTCACAAGAGGTAAGGATGAAGGTGGTTCGCTGCATTCTTTCAATGCAGCCGTAAACACTAAAATTTCTGAATTTCTTTCGCCCGCAACAGATCAGTCAATTCTGATCTTTAATCCTGCTGGATTTCGTGTCAGCAAGCAAACGATGAATGCCTTTCAAGATCAGGCTGCATTTACCGATCTTACAGCCTGTGAAATCACAGCCGTTTTTTCTAGCGCTGCTCTAAAAGCGTGCCAAGAGATTGGCATGGTGGATGCCGCACGTGCATGCCTAATCTATGAAGAAGCACATAGTCTTGTGCCAGAGTGGAACTCCGTTGCCAGCGATGGTGATAAGAATGCTACGGCGGCGAGTGCGAGGGCCATCTTGCAGGGCAGGAAATATGGTTTAGGGTGCCTGCTTATTACACAGAGGACAGCAAACGTCACCAAGACCATCCTAAACCAATGCAATTCAATTTTTGCGATGAGGACGTTTGACGATACAGGTAAGGAATTTCTTGGAAACTACATCGGTTCAGAATATGCACGCGTTTTACCAAGCTTAAAAGAACGACATGCGGTGTTTTTCGGAAAAGCATCCTCGTGCGATGATCCTGTAATGATACGACTGAATGACAGAGAGAAGTTTCTAGAAGCTTTTCGCGCTGCTGAAGATAACAATGATTTACATAGATAACATGCTTGTCAAAACAGTGAGATTTAATATAGAACCTTTGGGGTTGAATAAATTGGCTCAGAAAGAGAATTAGATACAAGCCACAGCGCTATTTGATTCAGATAGTTGCATAAGTTGATGATGTTCTCCAATATTCAAAGTCAAATAGATGTAAAGTCTGCCTTTGGCCAGAGTCAGAAATCGACCCAAAGCGGACACTCAGTTTTCAGCGCCAGATCCGCATTTGGCTTAGCGATCAGCTTCTAATTTTGTTGATGGTCGCAGTCAGGCTAAGTTTAGTCGCACATAAATCGAATCATGGGGTATGATGAGACGAAATCATAAAATCGATAAAGTCAGGGCATCACGGGACGGACATGAGTTTCATGAAGCTTGGACAGCTCGCAAAGCGACGCAGCTGCTATGGCCCGATACCGACCTGAAGGCAATCGCTGTCGAAGGGCCTTCACCTGCCGATCAGGCCGGGGCATCCGCTGCTACGGTCGAGGTCGCTGATCTGACGTTCTACTACGGCCGAGGCACAAATTTCGAGGATGCCGCCCGAACAATCTTTGCCCAGTTCAAATACTCCATCGCTAATCAGAACAAGGACTTCCGCGCTTCTCACGCAAAGAAGACAGTAGAAAAGTTTGGCGCGACCTACCGCTCATTTAAGCGCAAATACGGTGCTGAAGCGGTCGAAGACAAACTCGACTTTCAGCTTATCACGAACCAGCCAATCAGCGATTCACTGCTTCAGGCCATAGAGGCTACGGCGACGGGGTCGAGCGTTAGCGGTGATGTTATGGCACAGGCGAAGCAGTTCAAGACTGCTTCCGGTTTATCGGGAAAGCCACTGGCGGAATTTGCGCGAAAACTCAAAATCATTGGACGCTCCGGGAGCCTGCCGCAAACAAAGGACGAGCTTGCCAACCTGCTCGTTGACTGGTCTGCCACGAGCGATCCGATTGCTGCCGCCCGGCTCGGGAAGCTTCGGGAGCTTGTACGCGACAAGGCCGGTTATGCCGGTACCGACCGAAATCTGATCAGACGCACTGACGTACTGGCAGCGCTTCAGATCGGTGACCCGAAGGACCTGCTTCCCTGTGATGCGGCCCTCGTTGATGTAGGTAAAGTACTGGAGCGGGAGCAGCTCAGCGAGGCTATGACTCGCATCGATAACACGTCAACGCCGTTTCTTATTCATGCGACCGGCGGCGTCGGCAAGACGGTCTTTATGGATTCGCTCGCCTCGAAGATTGCCACGGACCACGAGGTTGTTTTCTTCGATTGTTTTGGTGGTGGTGCTTACCGCTCTCCGGAAGACGCGCGACATTTACCCAAGAAGGGGCTAATCCATATTGCGAATACACTGGCATTTCGCGGCCTCTGCGATCCGATGCTACCGGACAGTCCCGATGTATACACTTTGCTCAGCACATTCCGCCGCCGCCTTACGCAGTGCCTGACTACCCTCTCGCGTATGACGCCAGGACGTAAGCTGGCGATCTTTATCGATGCCATCGACAACGCTGCTTTCGCGGCAGGCCAGACCAGCGAAGACTCCTTTCCAATCAAGCTGCTGGAGAGTCTCGATACGGAACCGATTTACGGCGTAAAGCTTATCGTTTCATGCCGATCCGAATCGGAACGCAGGCCAAAGACCTATGCCAAGCTTGATGAATTCGAACTATACCCATTTACCAAGGATGAAACGGCCGCGTTCTTACGCGCGCGACTGAAAAGCGTCACGACCGTAGAAGTGAACGTCGCGCACGCCCGGTCAGGTGGCAATCCGCGTGTGCTGGATTACCTGGTCAAGGCGGGTCGCGGTCTTCTCGATCCATCCGAGATCAACAAAGACATCGAGCTGGATGATCTGATTCAACAAAGAATCACGGATGCGCTCTCTTTGGCTACAAAGCAAGGTTATGAGGACAAGGACCTCAGTGCCTTTCTTGCAGGGCTGGCGGTACTTCCTCCGCCCGTGCCGGTGGGTGAGTATGCCGCCGCTCATGGCATGGAGCTCGCGGCCATTGAGAGCTTTGCTTCGGACCTAAGCCCTCTACTGGAGCGCACCAATCATGGGCTCATGTTCCGTGATGAGCCAACGGAAACGCTGATCCACAATCGATACGCGACATCGCGTGATGCGCTTGAGCGTGTCGCATCCAATCTCCTTGCTCGCCAGGATGCGTCGGTATATGCGGCCCGTGCGCTTCCGCGCCTGTTACACGAACTCGATGATGGTGAGCGGCTGTTCGCCCTTGCTTTCGATGATCGTATTCCCGCCTCGATTACCAGCACAGTTGGCAAGCGCAATATACAATATGCCCGGCTTAAGGCTGCCACTTTGCACGCGGCTCTCAAGGTTGACTACAACAGCCTTGTGCGGCTGCTCGTCGAGCTATCGACCATAGCCGAGGTTGATCAGCGTGGTGCCGATTACCTGATGAAACATCCTGATCTCGTCGTTGCAGCCGATGATGATGACGCCCAGCGGCGACTATTTGAAATAAGAACGGCTTGGCCGGGAACGCGGCATGCACGTCTTGCCATCGTCAATATTTTGTCGGGTGATCCGGCAGAGGCGAGCCGACATGCCTATGCGAATGAAGAGTGGATACAACATTATCGGCGCACAGAGCGAAAAGATTTTGATCGTGAACCGGTTCCCGATCAGGCCGATATCGCTGCCACAAGTTTCTTTCTGGTCTCGGAAGGTCGCCCAGAAGATGCGGCTGGCTACCTGACAGGTTGGCGGGACTGGTATGCCTTTGAAGTCTCTCAGCTCGTTCTCGGATACACGCATCTTGCCAGCTTCCTAGGAACGCACCCCGCTCGCTGGGCTGGCAGGTTCATCGATGCGCTCCCCAGTATCGGTCCGCTCGCAGCTGCATTGTCATTCCGCGAGCTGACGAACGCTACACGCAAGCCCCTTTGCGTCAAACTCGCCGCTCTATGCAAGAAGGAGACGAAGATTGACTTGCCTCAAAGCTACTCGCGCCACAAGACCTACGAACTCGAAGACGGCCTGAGGAAGTCGGCTGCCGTCGCGCTCTCGTTGGGCCTCGGCGCTGAGGCGCAATCTATTTCACTAAGAGCACGGCATGATCGGCCCAGAATCTGGGCATACCGTGACGCGTTTAGTCGCAACGATGTCTTCGCTTACTTGTTCCGGGTTGCCCTGCTTGCTGCCGCAAAGAAGCGTGCTATTCACGAGAAGGACCTATTGCCAAAAGAGCTGGTATCGGTCTGCGCGCGCATTCCGAAGACTATTTCTGGAAAAATCTTCCGACAAAAGGCCAAGGAGCAGCTCTCCAAGCTTCCGCGCAAACCGCGTTACGATGACGGGCAGACCAAGAACGTACCGGCTAATGCCATTAGCTATGATGAGCAGCAGGCGGCCGAGCGCTTTCTTGACATCCGCCTGGAGCCGCTGCTTGCGATCACTGAGGCACTGTCGGCTGCACTCGCAGCATCGGCGCGGACCATCGACAAGCGCTTTGTCGAGCTTGTGGAAGCCTGGGAGCAAACCCGAAAGAATCGCGACCACTACCGGGTTGAGGATACCGATCCCTTCTTTCAATTCTTGGGTCTTGACGCTGTTCTGTTCATATTGTGGTCTCGCAACGAACTGAAACCAGAGTCCATAGAGCGCATGCTCACGGCCGTACACGCTCACATGAGCAATGCCAGTGACTTGGTTCGTATCATCGAGATTCTCGCGCAACGAATCCCGCTGCACTCGATTGCAGGCGAGCAGGCCGTAAAGGCGCGCGCGATGATCGAGAAAGAGGATGAAGTTACCTACCGGGCATCTCTCTATGGCGCTCTTGGCCGGGCAATACTTCCAGCTAGCCTAGATGAGGCTGCTGTGTACTTCCGGGATGGTCTGGAACAGATGGACGCAATCGGCTCAGGTGATTACCTGTTCACAAATGAGCTGCTCTTGTTCGCATCAGAGATGAAAGGTGACGAACTGGACGAACGTGACTTTCACACGCTCAGCAATATCTGCGAACTCAATATGGGCGAGGAGCCCGAGAAGTTTTTCTGGGGTGCGTACGGTCGCGGCATGGCGAAGGCGGCTGGTATACGCGGTCTATCCAAGCTCAGCCGATGGGATGACCGCAACAGGATAGCTCTGGACAACACACTTTTCACCTATCTTACGGGCCTGCTCGAAGCGGGGAAGATCGATCCGAAGGATGCACTTTGCCTAAACCGCCTCGCCAATCCGGTTGAATATTTCTATGCCGGGACGAAGGAGTTTGCCGAAGCGTTGCGCGCCCAGGCTGGGCCGGATGCCGAAACTGTCACGGAACTGATTACGCAGTTCGAGGATGACAACCCGACGATAGCGAGTGTCGAGACTGTCGAGACACTTTACGTGCTGGCTGATGAAGCGTTGGGTACATCGAATGATCTAACGAAGCACCTGAAAGCCGCGCAGGAACGATATGAGATAGCAAGGCAAGGGCGAAATACTGCATATGGAAGTAGCTGCAGCTTTGATCCGAAGATGCGTAGAGAAGCTGCCAAACGTGACAGTGCAAACCGGGTGGCACTCGCGCGTATAGCTGAAGCGACGAATCCGACCGACGAGGCATCGCTTGTAAAGGCCATTGAAGAATTCAATGCACTGGGAAACATGTATGACCTAAAAGGTGAATTCTTTTCCTCGCTGCGAGCCAAAGTTCCCTTTCAGGCGCGTGGACAGTATGTGCGCAATGTTGCTAACCTCGAAAATCTGTTCTTCTATTGGAAATTCGCAGAGCTAAAAGATGCAAAGGAAGCGTGGGGCGGATCATCCGCGGCGCTTGCGGGCGTCTACAGGAGCTTGGCACAGCCGCTGATTCTTGCCCATGCTGATGATTTGGTCGATGACGGTCGATTCTCGGGGTCGAACATCAATGAGATATCCGAGTTCACGGGCGTGCCTATGGCCGAACTCGTCCTTGAGATGATAAAGGTCTTCTCACGCCCTGATAGCACTGTCGCTGGATCGGTATGGCTTGCGTTCGCAAATTTCATATGCCCTGAAGCGGATGAAGGGCAGGGGCAGCTTGCGCTGAAGCGACTCCTCTCCAGTGACTCGGCACGGATTGCCGAAAACGTCACAGACGGTCCTTGGAAAGCTGGCTGCTACCCAGCAGATGATTTTGTCGAAATCGCGGCTGGGCTAATTTGGCGCGTGCTCGGTTCACCCCATGCTGTTGACAGGTGGCGCGCGGCTCACTGCATACGTCGATTTGCAAAATTCGGGCGCTGGGACATTGTTGATAAGGTTGTTGCCGCCTTCGGTACAAAGACAGCCGCACCATTCCAGGCACCCGAACTGGTGTTCTACTACCTTCATGCTCGGTTGTGGCTCCTGATCGCCCTTGCGCGCGCTGCTCTTGATCATCCAGATCAGGTCGCGCGTTACAAAGATCTACTCCTGGTCGTCTTCATGGAGAAGGATGATCCCCACGTACTTATGCGGCACTTTGCTGCCAACGCCCTCCTTGCCTGTGTAGATCGTGGCAAACTGACGCTTGACGCAGCCACATTAGAAACCGGGCGCAACGCCAACAAGTCTCCGTATCCGCGCTTACGAAAAAAGAGCCGAAACGGAGGCGGCTTCTTTCAGGGGCGTCCGAAGTCAGTGCCCGAGCCGCCCTTTCGTTTTCATCTGGAGTACGACTTCAGGAAGTATGATGTTGATAGCCTCGGTCGCGTGTTCGGCAAGGGTTGCTGGCAGGTTGATGATCTGATTTCGGGCATCGTGCAAAAGCTTGATCCATCAATGACACACATGTATGAGGATGGAGGCCGCGAAACGCGCGTGAGAAGTTCTCGGGAGATGACTACGCGCTTTCACGGTTACGGCCAACAGCTCGGCTGGCATGCTTTGTTCATTGCTGCAGGTAAGCTCCTGGCCGCCCATTCTGTAACTGATGACTGGTGGTATGAGGATGACCCTTGGGAAGAGTGGCTTGATCGCTACGTGCTTACTCGCAAGGATGGATTGTGGCTATCCGATGGAACAGACAGGACGCCTGATGCCGCCTCTGTGAGACTGCTGGAATATAAGAAGAACGGACTCGCGATAACCGGCGATCAGAAGAAGATTATGGGGCTCGCCGGCCTTGATATTGAGAAAGGCGTTGGTAGAGAACTGATTGTTCACGGAAGATGGTATTCATCCGATGGTGTTGAGATCGGACTATCCTCTGCGCTTGTTCCGCCCCAAAAGGCCGAGCAGCTTGCGAGAAAGCTTATTCGCGAAAAGCCCATACTAGCTTGGGTTCCTGCGTTCCAGGGCGACGAAGATGATGAATATCTGCGCAGCGATAAGAAGGAGTACTCACCCTGGATCTTTTGTCCGTCCGGCGAGACCAGGTTGGATGAGAATGATCCATATGGCGTTTCGGTCGCCAATTTACGGCCGCATCTTGCGCAAGAATATTCGAAGTTCTGTAAGCTGACACGGCGAGATGCGTTCGGATGTTTTTGGAATAACAATCGCGGGACGCTTTCACTTCGAACCCAAGCCTGGGGACGCAATGAAACCAACCGAGAAGACGGTCCCCATCCGGGACTGTTTCTGCTCTGCAAATCAAGTGTACTTAAGAAAGTTCTGGCGAAGTACGACAAAGAACTGCTATTGCTCTTCGATCTTCAGCGCTATGAGAAAGAGACCTATCGAAGCAGCGGACGGTTATCGCACTCAATTGGAGTGGTGCGAATCAATCAGTCGCTTAATGTAGAGTATTTCAAGGGTCGCGTGAACTACCCGAACAAGTCGGACTGGTAGCTTTCTCTGTGTCTGCTTTTGGCCGAATGCGGACAGTTGGAGACATCCTTGAATGTAGGAAAGACGACCTGCAAGCCTTCCGTGCACAGAACGCCGAGTCCAGGGCCGGAACCTCAACCCTGAGAGGACAGCAAAAGGCGGTAGGGCGGTGTGTCGAAAATGAGCGCTGGACGCTTCCCAGCGACGACAGAACTCATAGTGGACGCGCTGTCACTAACACGTAAACTGATACAAGATCGGATGATTTTTCGCTGCGACACCATGTAACTTGTTGTTACATAATTTATTTTTCCATAATTGGACAATTTTAAACTGATAATAGGTTTAACTGATGACTAAACGAGCGCTTCAGGTCTATGCCATACGCTGTTAGTGCACGGCAAAGGTAATTTTAGTAGACGTCAAAATTGGCAAGAATCTCATCTTATTTTTGAAAATCAGTAGCAGGGCCAGTAGCAGAATAGGCCGCTAAGCTAGGCGTAGCAAGGGTTAGCGCGTTTCAAACGGTACTGAGACCAATCTCAGTCTCATATTGAAATGACAACGGGTCGTTTCTGACAATGTCATGCAGGATAACACATAATTTAACATAATATACATTATACGCAATGCCAGATAGAATGGGATCGTCGTCAAGCCCCATTACCTGCCGGATATTTCTCCGAACCGGCATTGACTTTACCCCCGGGCGCCCCCAATTTATGGGAATCTTTCTTGAGAAAGCTCCATGAACTCTGATCCGGTCTTTGGCATATCACGCTCCGCTGGCGCTTTCCGCAGCGTCTGGGCGGTATTGCTGATTCTGTTGCTGGGCGTGCTCAGCACCGGAGCAGCCAGCCAGGATGCTCGGTTACCCTCTGATACGGGTTTTGCCATTGCTGTCGACCCGGTTCTGGGACTTCAGTCGTCCGCGCGTCTTGGCGTGCCGTCTCAGGGCTGTTCGCCGTTTGGCGACGCGCCCGACGACCCGTTGGCGATGGCTTTGGCGACCGGGTTTTTTCCTGTTCCGACGACCAAAACGGCGGCGCCAGACCGGTATTTCACGGCTTTTTCCGTTTCCCGATTCCTGCTTGGGCGCTCGTCCCGGGGGCCGCCACTCGTTTAATCCGCTTATAAGTTCGTCTAAAAATACTGGATTATACGAGGAAAAATCATGAAATCCCTGAAATCTCGGGCCATTGTCTATGGCCTGGTGGTACTGCTGGGCCTGTTGAGCGCCCTGCCGAATGTGTTACCGCTAACCTTCACGCAGCACTTACCGAGCTGGTACAGCGCTAATCAAGTGCCCCTGGGCCTGGATTTGCGCGGTGGTTCGCAGCTGCTGCTGAATATCGATACCACGGAACTGGGTCTGGACGCATTGTCAGCGAATGAGCGCAAAGCGGCGCTGGAGGATGTGATAGACCGCAGCCTGGCGATGGTTCGCCGGCGCCTGGATGAAACCGGGCTGGCAGATCCGACCGTGACCCGCCAGGGTGGCGACGGCATTCTGGTGCAGTTGCCCGGCGTCGATGACCCGAGCCGTATCCGCACCCTGCTGGGAACCACCGCCAAGATGACTTTCCATTGGGCCGCCAATGAGCGCTCGGCCGCGCCCCGATTGCATTTGCCCGACGCCAACGGCGATTTTATGCACAGTCTTGAGCAGGCCGTCGCTTTGCAAGGTGAGCATATTCGGGACGCACGCATGGCGTTTAATCCCGAGACCCGAGAACCGGTCGTGACCTTTCGTCTTGACGATGCGGGTGCCCGCCGTTTTGGTGAGCTGACGCGTGCCAATGTGGGTCGCGCCCTCGCTGTGGTGCTTGATGGCGAAGTGATTACCGCGCCGGTTATTCGCTCGGTGATTGCTGGTGGTAGCGGCGAGATCAGTGGACACTTTACAGCGGCCGAGGCGAGCAATCTGGCTCTGTTGCTGCGCGCCGGTGCCCTGCCCGCACCGCTCGAGGTGGTGGAAGAGCGAACCGTCGGCCCGGAGCTGGGCAGCGATGCCATCGCCATGGGTATCAGCGCGGGCCTGGTGGGCACTCTGCTGGTGTTCGGTTTTATGTTGGTGGTCTATCGCCGCTGGGGCTTGATCGCAAGCACGGCGCTGGCATTAAACATTGGGCTGATTTTCGGTGTCTTGAGCCTGTTTGGCGCAACGCTGACGCTGCCGGGTATCGCCGGTATTATTCTGAGTATCGGTATGGCGGTGGATGCGAACATTCTGATCAATGAACGTATCCGCGAAGAGGTACACCGTGGCAGCAGTGCCTGGAAAGCGCTGGATGCCGGTTTTGCGCGCGCCTGGGCAACAATCCTGGATTCCAATGTCACGACCCTGATTGCGATCAGTCTGTTGTTTCTGTTCGGCAGCGGCCCGGTGCGTGGCTTTGCGGTCACGATGGGTATTGGTTTGTTAACTTCCATGTTTACCGCGATTGGGATAACGCGGGTATTGATGGAGTGGCGTGTCAGGGGGTTGGGGCGCAGACCACTGGTCATTCCCGGACCGCAGTGGATGAATACGCTGGGCCGAAGGTCGATCAATTTCTTAAAGTTGCGCGTCGCAAGCCTGGCCTTTGCCGCCCTACTTTGCGCGGTGTCCATTGGCCTTTTCTCTGTTCAGGGGCTGTCCTACGGGATTGATTTTACCGGTGGCAGTATCGCGGAAGTGCGCTCGACACTGACCGTGGAACAGCTGCGCAACAGTTTGGCGCACCCAACACTTGAGGGCACATCGATTCAGGAACTTGGGGACGCCGGAGTCTTCCAGATTCGGCTACCTGCGCAGACCGCCGATAATGTTGCCTCCGGATCGCTGATACAGACGCTGAAAGATGACGTTCTCACGGCAGACGCCGAGGCGACATTCCCCCGGGTCGAAATGGTTGGACCCAAGGTCAGTGGCGACTTTACCGAGGCGACCATTCTGGCGGTATTGATTGCCGGTTCCGGCATGCTGGCCTACCTTTGGTTTCGGTTTGAGTCGCACTTTGCGCTGGCGGCAACACTGACGCTGGCCATGGATCTGGTGATAACGGTGGGCTTTTTTGCTCTCGCAAAAATCGAGTTCAACCTGACAGCCGTTGCGGCCCTGCTAGCGTTGATCGGCTACTCGGTCAATGACAAGGTTGTGGTGTTTGACCGTATTCGGGAGCGATTACGAGATGCCTCCGAACATTCACTCTGGTCGTTATTTAACGACAGTGTCTCCTCTACCCTCACGCGTACACTTTTGACCTCTATCAGCACAATGCTGGCCCTGACCCCTATGGCTCTGGTGGGCGGCGCTGCGGTGGCAAGTTTTGCCTGGCCAATGCTGTTCGGAATTGTGCTCGGCACGGGCTCGTCGGTGTTTATCGCAGTGCCGCTGCTGCACGCGCTGGGCATGCGCCGCCAGCACAAGGGTCTGGCACAACTCAAACCTACCAGAGACGAGGTACAGGCAACACTGGATGCCCTGCCCTAATCCGGAGGATTTTGCGTACGGCGCAGGTCATTCCTGCGCCACTGCTTGAGGTAAAGCACACCTGCCGCGGGGAAGTGTGCAATCCCAAAACCAAAGAGCAGCAGGGGCAGACGCGCAGCGTCGTCCAGGTGGGCAAAATAGCGGAAGCTGGTAACCCACGCAACGCCAAGCCCCAAGCCCAACAAAAAGAGTCGGGTGATCCACAGCGCTGATGGGTACGAGGTGTGAGTTGGCAGGCGATAGTGAGCGTAGGCAGGGAGTACGAGGCTGGCAAGTCCCAGCAGCCAAAGGCCAATCATTAGATCTCCAGAGCTTTGATATGTTTGGCGATACTGTCTCGGGCCTGGCGAAAGGCCGCTAACGCCTCGGCTTCATCCTCGGTACCGATTTTTGCCGGGTCGTCTATGGGCCACTGCAGGTGCTCTACTTGCACGGGCAGACTTGGACAGATCTCTTCTTTACATAAGGTGATTACGAGGTCAACGCCATCGAGGTTCATTTCCCGAACAGATTTTGCCCGGTGGTGACTGATATCAATGCCTTCCTCTGCCAGTACTTTCACCGCCAACGGATTGAGCTGGGTGGGTTTGGAACCGGCACTCATGACTTTGGCTTTGCCCTCCCAGAGGTGGCGAGCCAGGCCTTCGGCAAGTTGGCTGCGGGTACTGTTGGCGACACACAGGAATAGGACTTTTTTCACAAGGGCCTCGTGACAGCTTTGGTTAATGTTCGGTACCAGAGGTGTCGGATTACGGCTTCGCCTAATCCGACCTACTCAGTCAATAAGTGCGTGACGTGATGCCCAATGGACCAGACCAGGTGGAGCCGCAATCCGACACTTGTGGGGATCATTTCACGACCGGTACGCCCAGGTCATTCCCTGGGTGGAGCGACGACTATTGGCGCTGGCGCACTGAACCAGCTGGCGCAGCTCGAAAGCATCGTTATCGGCCAGGGTTTCCAGCGCCAGCCCGTGTCCTTTCTTGGCCTTACGGACAACCAGGGTGCCCAGCTTGTAACGCTTGGGCATCTCGCCGGCGTTGCGCCGCAAAATGACCGTCAGATCCAACTGGTCGTTGGGGCCGACGTTCTGGTAGTCGGTTTCGATAAAGAGCCCGTGGCGGCTACAAAATTTGATGCGCCCGACCGCTACGGGGAGTCCTCTTCTGAAAATCTGTGCGGGCAAGTCCGTTGCCACACGTTCGCTTCGACGATTATCCATAGTGCTGCCCTCACTTGTGCAATCATTCGGTTAAACGTCCGTAAAGGTGAAGCAATTCGCGCAGTCTTGGCACCAGCTCCGGAGGGACCTGCTGCCATTCAAAGCGCCAACGCCAATTGGCGTCCACCGTACCCGGTAAGTTCATCCTGTGTTCATTCCCCAAGCCCAATACATCCTGCATAGGGATTATGGCCAGCTGCGCGACTGACGCCAACGCTGCCTTGATCAGAAGCCAGTGGCCCTCATCATTGGCACAGCCAAAGTAATGCCGAACAAAGGTTCGCTCATCCGACGTTAACCCCTCAAACCATCCCAGGCTGGTGTTATTGTCATGTGTCCCTGTGTACACCACTTCTAACGGCTCGTGGTTATGCGGCAGGTGCGGGTTTTGCGGATTGCCATCAAAGGCAAACTGTAAAACCCGCATCCCGGGCAATTGGTAATCCAGTCTCAGTGCTTCCACCTCCGGGGTGATGACGCCAAGATTCTCCGCGACGATGGGCAGTGGCGAAGCGTGTTCGAACAACGTATCCAGCAGCGCCCTCCCCGGCGCCGACTCCCAGTGCCCCGTGCGAGCGTCCTCGCTGCCACCGGGGATTGACCAGTAAGCGTCAAAACCACGAAAGTGGTCAACGCGTAACAAATCGTAGAGCGCGAGTTGCGCGTCAATACGGCCCAGCCACCACTGAAAGCCATCGTCCTGCATCACGTCCCAGCGGTAGTGCGGATTGCCCCAGTGCTGCCCGGTTTCGGAGAAATAATCCGGGGGTACGCCCGCCACGGTAATGGGCTGACCGTCATCATCCAGGTGGAACTGCCCCTGGTTCGCCCATACGTCTGCACTGTCATGGGCCACAAAAATCGGAATGTCCCCAAAAAAGTACACGTCCTTGCTGTGGGCGTACTCTCTCAAGGCCTGCCATTGAGCAAAGAAACAGAACTGTTCGAAACGCAAGCGCTGCAAAGGCTGAGCAAGGTCTTTATGCGCCTCGGTTAGCGCTTCCGGTTCCCGGTGCCTGATCGGCATTGGCCAGCGATACCAGGGGTCCTTGCGGTAGTGGTCCCTGAGTGCCTGGAACAGGCAAAAATCCTCAAGCCAATGTGCGTTGTCTTCAACAAACGTCTCAAAACGTTTTCCCAGTGCACTCTTTTCTTTTACCTGCTCACGCGTAAATTGTTCCGCCAATTGAACAAATATTGCCCCGCGATTTTCGTCAGTGTGGCCCGCGATACTTTCGGCGCCAAACCAGCCCTGCTCCACCAACCAGTCCAAACAGATCAGACGCGGGTTTCCAGCATAGGACGAGAGCGATTGATAAGGCGACAGATCCGCGTGGGTCGGCCCAACGGGTAGCATCTGCCATACACTCAGCCCTACATCGGCCAGAAAGTTCACAAAGTGGTAAGCCTCTTTACCCAGGTTACCGCACTCCCCCGCCGATGGGAGGGACGTAGGATGCAGTAAAACGCCAGCGCGCCGAGTGGTAAACAGTGGGCTCAGGCTCGCGGGCACCTCAATCATCGTCGTCCGCCCTCTTCCGCTTCGGCATGGCCGTGACGCATCACGCCACCGTGTTCCGGTGCGCCGCTGCCGACGCTCATGACTTCCAGCAAAGCGGGCGGCACGGGCAGATCCAGCAAGCGGTACAGGTTACTCAAATGCAGGCGATAGAGGCGTTCAAAGTCACTCACGCTGTCCGCCGGGTTGTAGTCACCGAACCACCAGAACCAGTCGGAGCCTTCACACACACCCAACTGCTCTGTCGCCGCTCGGCGAGTTTCCTCGTCGAGCTGGTCGATGCGCTGGTCATAGGCGCTTTTCGCGGCACACAGTAAATCCCAACCGAGGTTCTTGTCATTGTCGCCAATCCAGGTTGAGAACGTGCCGTAGACCCAGCTACCCGCAACGAGGTTCTTAAGATGCACTGCGTCGGGCCCTTCCTCTCGGTCAATCAGGTCGCGATAGGTGGTCAGCTCCAGGTGCGGGTGGTCCGTCAACTGCTGGTAAAGACCGTCGAGAAAATACCACCCATTTTCAGGATAGTATTCCCACGCGTTTTCGCCATCCATAATGATCGAGATGATGGTGTCACCAGAATCCTGGGCCTTGGCAATATTTTCCATATGGTGAATCAGGTCGCCAACGGCGTCGTCGGCATGCCAGTCAGCGTACTTGAAGCCGATAAGGTCTGAGAGGCCGTCGTCCCGAAAGAAACAGCGTACCGCCTGGCCACCGAAGCGGTAGTGCCAGTGATAGCTGTCCAGCGTCTCTTTAAGCGCGCCGTTGTCAGGGTGCCGCAAGCTGTTGTGCAGCACCGAGTCACCGGTGGCCGTCCATTCAAAATCGTAGTCATCCAGAAGCGCGAGCGTGGCGTTACTGAGTGCACCTTCTGACGCCCAGCAGCCCGCCGGACGCGTACCGAAGTAACCTTCGAAGACGCGCAAGCCGGTTTCAATATGCCAGCGTGCCCGGGCCTCCCCGCCTGGGTAGGTCTCCGCCTCAGGCATGGCGACATCAGGTATTGCTTCTTTTGCGCTATTCAGGTCAAGCATCAAAGGCACAATCGGGTGGGCCCAAGGGCTCATGGCCAGCTCAACCTGGCCGCTTGCCACCAGGCGCCGGTAGCGAGGGCCGATGCCGTTAATCAACTCGCCGATTATGCCCAGCAGTAGTCGCCGGTCTGCGCTGTCGAAGTGCCACTCTTTATCCTGCAGAGCCTGAATCCGTTCGTCGTTGCGGCGTACGGTTTCACCCATCCACCCCAGGTGATACCACACCAGAAGGTCCCACAAGAACTGTTTGCCTACGTAGCGCAGAACGTGATCCGTCTCAACCAGGGTTGCCAGAGCAGCGAACGCCGGGAAGCGCTCGATCACCCGGGTACGATTCACTTTCAGGCACTGATGTGCAATGCGGTCGAAGTCCTCACTCCCCGGCTCGGGGAGGTCATCGCCCACGAGCGCCGCCAGCATCGGATCATTTAAGCCGCCCTCTCCCGCAAGGTAGGCATTGATTTGCGTACCGTAGTCGGTCAGTTGGTCGAGCAGAATGGGGGCGAAGTTGACCACGGCCTTGGCTTTTGGGTGTGCCTCCAGGTGCGCAGCCATTTCGATGTAATCTTTGGTGCCGTGCAGATAGGTCCAGGGTTGCTCAAATTGCCCCTGAACGCGATCGCGGTAATCCGGTTGGTGCATGTGCCAGCACAGCACCACCGGCGTTTTACGCATAGGCTTAGAGGACATGAGGGAAATCCTCGTCAAGCATTTCCGGCGTTACCAAAACCACACCGCCCGGCGACACGTGAAAGCGCTTGCGGTCCGCTTCCAGGTCGTAACCGATTTCGGTGCCTTCGGGAATTTTGCAGTGCCGATCAATCAGCGCCTTACGGATGCGGCAGTGGCGACCAATATCCACGTTGGGAAACAGCACCGAGTCGGTCACTTCACTGTAGGAGTGCACACGACCACGTGAAAACAGGAGCGAGTGCTTGACCTTGGCGCCCGAGACAATACAGCCCCCGGCGATCATGGAATCGATGGCCTTGCCCCGTCGGCCTTCATCGTCAAAGACAAATTTGGCCGGCGGTACCTGCTCCTGATAGGTCCAGATCGGCCAGGCTTCGTCGTACAAATCCAGTTCGGGGGTGACGCTGGTGAGCTCCAGATTGGCCTGCCAGAGGGAGTCGACGGTTCCCACATCGCGCCAATAGGCTTCGCCGCCGGTGACCGGATCGCGAAAGGGGAAAGCCTGAACGCGGTGGGTATCAATCATGGAAGGGATGATGTCCTTGCCGAAGTCGTGCGATGACCCGGGCAGGTCCCGATCACGCAATAATTGCTTGAACAGGACTTCGGTAGAGAAGACATAGATGCCCATGGATGCCAGGGCCCGATCAGGATTGTCGGGCGTAGGCTTGGGGTGTTCGGGCTTTTCCGCAAACTCGACGATGCGGTGATCCCCGTCTACTGACATCACGCCGAAGGCACTGGCCTGCTCCAGGGGGACCTCGACGCAGCCCACCGTGATATCAGCATCATTTTCGACGTGTGCGGCCAGCATGGCACCATAGTCCATCTTGTAGACATGGTCCCCTGCCAGGATCAGCGTATAGGACGGGTTGTGCCGGCGGATAATGTCCAGGTTCTGGAGGACCGCGTCGGCGGTGCCTGAGTACCAGGAGGTCTCCAACCGTTGCTGGGCCGGGAGCAGCTCGACGAACTCGCCCAGCTCGCCCCCGAGAAAGCCCCAGCCCCGCTGGATATGGCGGTCGAGAGAGTGTGACTTGTATTGCGTGAGGACGCTGATACGACGAATACCGGAATTGACACAGTTGGAGAGAGGGAAGTCGATAATGCGGAATTTGCCGCCAAAGTGCACAGCGGGCTTGGCGCGCCAATTGGTGAGTTGTCGTAAGCGCGAGCCGCGCCCCCCAGCGAGAATCAATGCCAGGGTCTCCCGGGTCAGCAAACTGACAAAACGTCCTGACTCAGTTTTGGTCATGAATAGCTCCTTGTTGAATAGCACCGTACTGCGAGATTAAAGGTAGGGAACCATAATTAAGTGTAGTCACAGTTTTAGCGTTCAACTGGCGAATCAAGACTATCGCAGAAAATATTTTTTGGGAATGATTTGTGCCAACCGCTTGGCAATTAACTTTGCTACACTGAGGGTGCACCTTGATTTAACACTGTGCCACCCTGCCAGCGACAGCGCGTGTTGCAGGTTATTCGGTGATGCATAAACCGTTCCCACAAGCAGATCATGACGGCCACTAGGCGGAACTTTTTTCATGAGTAAAAAGCAG
This sequence comes from Marinimicrobium alkaliphilum, assembly GCF_003259155.1. Classification (GTDB taxonomy): domain Bacteria; phylum Pseudomonadota; class Gammaproteobacteria; order Pseudomonadales; family Cellvibrionaceae; genus Marinimicrobium_A; species Marinimicrobium_A alkaliphilum. The sequence continues at coordinate 86,646 of NZ_QGMQ01000004.1, read as the reverse complement.
CAAGGAAAGACGCTCCCCTCCGGGTTCGAACGCATCCTGGAAGCCCGCCATCACGATCCTTTTGAGGTGCTCGGCTACCATCCGGTGAGCGGCTCGAAAGATCAGACGGTTGTGCGCGCATTCCTTCCGGGCGCCCGAGATGCCGCCTTGCAACTGAGTGGCGCCGCTACGCCCATGACGCGTTACCCCGACACGGACCTTTTCGAGTGGCAAGGCAAGGCGAAAGACCTCCCGCCCCACTACACACTTGCCTGGACGGATCGGCACAATTGCACTCACTTGGACGTTGATCCCTACAGTTTCGCACCGCAAGTGGGCGAGTTGGATCTGTACCTCTTCGGCGAAGGCCGCCACTGGAACCTGTACGACGTTATGGGTGCGCACCCGAAGTCGGTCGATGGCGTTGACGGTGTGCTGTTTGCCACTTGGGCACCGGCAGCGGAGCGGGTGAGCGTGGTTGGTGACTTTAACGGCTGGGACGGACATGCCCACCCGATGCGGGTGCGCGGCAGCAGCGGCGTATGGGAGCTCTTTATTCCCGGGCTCGGCCCGGACACCTTGTACAAATTTTCGGTGCGCAACCGTGATACCGGTTACGTGGTCATGAAGAGCGACCCCTTCGGGCGTGCGTTTGAGATGCGCCCGAGCACTTCATCCCGGGTGCCGGCCGACGGTACACATCAATGGCAGGACGATCACTGGATGAGTGAACGCCAAGGCTGGGATTGGCAACACGCGCCCATGTCTGTGTATGAGTTGCATCTGGGGTCATGGCGGCGCGGCCCGGCCGGTGAATTTCTCAATTACCGGGAGCTGGCGCATCAGCTGGTAGACTATATCCAGCCGCTGGGCTTTACCCATATTGAGGTAATGCCCATTACTGAGCACCCGCTCGACGACTCCTGGGGCTATCAGACAACCGGTTACTTTGCTCCGACCAGCCGCTTTGGCTCGCCGGATGATTTTCGCTACTTTGTGGATTACCTGCACCGCCACAGTATTGGCATCATTCTGGATTGGGTGCCTGCGCATTTTCCCAAGGACGAACACGGACTGGCGCGCTTTGACGGTACCGCCCTTTATGAACATGAGGATCCGCGCAAAGGCGAACACCGGGATTGGGGCACACTGATTTATAACTTCTCCCGCAATGAGGTGTGCAATTTTCTGTTGGCCAGCGCACTCTATTGGCTGGATGAGTTCCACCTTGATGGTCTGAGGGTCGACGCTGTCGCGTCCATGCTTTACCTGGACTACTCCCGCGAAGCGGGCGACTGGGAGCCCAACCGTCACGGCGGCAATGAAAACCTGGAGGCGATCGACTTTCTGCGTCAACTCAACGAGCTGTGCCACGGCCACCACCCGGGCGCGCTGGTGATTGCCGAAGAATCCACCGCCTGGCCGCAGGTGACCCGCCCCACCTGGGTCGGCGGTCTGGGTTTTTCCATGAAATGGAACATGGGCTGGATGCACGATACGCTCAACTACATGAGCATGGATCCGGTGCACCGTCATTTCCATCATGATCAATTGACCTTCGGCCTGATCTACGCATTCACAGAGAACTTCCAACTGCCGTTTTCCCACGACGAAGTGGTTCACGGCAAAGGCAGCATGATCAACAAGATGCCTGGCGACGACTGGCAGAAGTTTGCCAATCTGCGGCTGTTGTACACCTACCAGTTTACCTACCCGGGCACCAAGCTGTTGTTTATGGGCTGCGAGTTTGGTCAATGGAAAGAGTGGGCACACAAGGAGTCCCTCGACTGGTCACTGCTTGAGTTGTCCAGCCACGATGGCTTGCGCACCGCTGTCGCCGACCTCAATCGGCTCTACCGTGAAGAACCCAGCTTACACCGACGCAGCTTCGACCATGGCGGTTTTGAATGGGTCGACTGTCACGACAGCACCCAATCCGTGATCAGCTATTTGCGCCGGGACGGCGATACCTTCAACCTGGTTATTCTGAATTTTACCCCGGTACCGCGCGAGAACTACCGCATTGGTATACCTGTTGCGGGAAAGTATCAGGAAGTGTTTAATTCTGACTCCACCTATTACGGTGGCAGTAACCTTGGAAATGGCATCCCTGTGGACAGCGAACCCGTTCCCTGGATGGCCCGGGAACACTCGTTGGTCGTGACCCTGCCTCCCTTGGCGGGCATCGTTCTGAAACTGATGTCTTGAACCCCCTGCTAGGACGATTTCAATGATCAAAACCCTGTTTGTGAGCAGCGAAGCGCACCCGCTGATCAAAACCGGTGGCCTGGGCGATGTCGCCGGCAGCTTGCCGCGCGCGCTTGCACGAGCCAACTGTGATGTACGCCTTGTACTTCCCGCCTACCCGGACGTCCTGGAAAAATCCCGGATTACCGGTATGAAAGCGATTTCAGAATTTACCGTCTTGGGCGAGCCCGTAACACTCTGGCAAACCCGCCTGCCGGGCACCCGCGTGCTGGTCTGGCTGGTGGATCACCCCTACTTTTCCGCACGCCCCGGCAACCCTTACTGCGCCAGCCCCAACCAGGACTGGCCCGATAACCATCTGCGTTTTATGCTGTTTTGTCGCGCTGCCTGTGAGCTTGCCATGGATCGGGCAGGCCTGAACTGGCGGGCGGATATTGTCCATGCCAATGATTGGCAGACGGGTCCCCTTCCCCTGCTCCTGAACGAGGAAAAAAATCGCCCCGGCACGGTATTCACGATCCATAACCTGACCTACAGGGGATTGTTTACCTGGGACGCCTTTGATCAGCTGAAACTGGGTAATGATTATTGGCATTTTGAAAAACTGGAATTTTTTGACTACGCCGCCTTCATCAAGGGCGGGCTGGTCTACGCCGACTACCTGACCACGGTCAGCCCGAGTTATGCACTCGAAATGCAGCAGCCCGAGCACGGCTGGGGACTGGACGGTTTGCTGCGCAGCCGCAGCGACCGACTGGTGGGGATTCTTAACGGTATCAACACCGATGAATGGAACCCTGGCACTGATCAGTCCCTGGCACAGCGCTACAACCGGAATACCCTCAAGCGCAAAGCAGTGAACAAAGCCGCGCTGCAAGAGGCACTCGGTCTCAAAGTAGAACCGCACGTGCCCTTGCTCGGGTTTATCGGGCGGTTGGTCGAGCAAAAAGGGATTGATCTCTTGCTACAGGTGCTGCCCGGTTTGCTGAAAAGCGGTCGGATACAGTTTGCGCTGCTCGGCAGTGGTATGAGTCACTATGAAGCCAGTTTGACTGAACTGGCGCGGAGCTACCCGGGCCGCCTGTCGGTCACTCTGGGTTACAGTGAGGAGCTGTCGCATCAGATTGAAGCCGGTGCTGATCTGTTTTTGATGCCATCGATGTTTGAGCCCTGCGGCCTCAACCAGTTGTATAGCCTACGCTATGGCACACCGCCGGTGGTTCACAACGTGGGTGGACTCAAAGACACAATTATTGATGCCGATGCCAACGAAGAAGAAGGCAACGGCTTTGTCTTTCCTGACGCTACCGCTGCAAGCTTTCTCAGTGCACTGGAGCGGGCGCTGGCCGCCTATACCGACGGCGACCGCTGGCGCAAAATCCAGTTGGCGGGGATGAAAGCGGACTATTCCTGGGACGCCAGTGCCGAGGCCTACCGGGATCAGGTGTATCGCCCGCTCCTGGAGGCCTGAACTGACAGCAGGCTATTTATCGGCAATGTTACACGGTTCCAACTTCCAGACCTGGCGGACGTAATCCTGGATTGACCGGTCGGAACTGAACTTGCCCATACCCGCAATGTTGATCAACGCTTTTTTTGCCCACACCGACGGGTCTCGGTACCACCCGTCGATTTTTTCCTGGGCGGCAACGTAACCCTCAAAGTCCGCCAGGACTTTGTAGGGGTCACCATGGTCCAACAGGCTGTGTTTGATGATTGCCAGCTCCCCCGGGTTGGAGGGGGTAAAGTAGCTACCTTCAAGCCAATCGAGAACGGCCTTCAGTTCTTCGTTGTTGTCATAGTAGTCGCGGCTGTTGTAGCCGTCGCGATCCAGTGCTTTGACCCCATCCACATCCAGACCAAAAATCGCGATATTATCCTCGCCCACTTCTTCAGCAATCTCGATGTTGGCGCCATCCAGTGTCCCCACGGTAAGTGCACCGTTCATGGACAACTTCATGTTGCCGGTGCCGGAGGCCTCCTTCCCTGCCGTCGAAATCTGCTCGGAGACATCCGCGGCGGGAATGATTTTCTCCGCCAGGCTGACCCGGTAGTTCGGTAGGAAAATCACTTTTATCAGGTTGCGTACCCGGCGGTCGTGATTGATTTTTTCGCCCACTTTGTTAATGGCATAGATGATTTCCTTGGCCAGGTGATAGCCCGGTGCAGCCTTGGCTCCAAAGATGAACACCCGCGGATGAATATCGTAGTCGGGGTTTTGCAGGATACGTCTATAGAGCAACAGGATATGGAGAAGATTCAGATGCTGGCGTTTATATTCGTGCAAGCGCTTGATCTGCACATCAAAAATTGCCTTCGGATTCACCTGAATACCGGTGAGATGCCGAATGGTGCTGGCCAGATCAATTTTGGCCTGTTGCTTAATCTCCATAAAGGCTTTCTGGACAGCCTTGTCATCCGCTTTGGCTTTCAGCTTTTTCAGATCTTCCAGGTGCGCCGGCCAGTTATCGCCCACTTGGTCGTCAAGAAAAGTGGCCAGGCGCGGATTACACGCTTTGATCCAGCGACGCGGCGTAACCCCATTGGTCACATTGACAAACTTGTCCGGCCAGAGCTTGACCATATCCGGAAACAGGTCGGTCTTCACCAGGTTGGAGTGCACGGCGGCGACGCCATTGACTTTGAAGGAGCCCACGACCGATAGATGTCCCATACGCACTCTGGGATGACCACCGTTCTCCAGAATTGACAGCTCCCGCTTCTTGCCCTCGTCGCCGGGCCACATGATCTCGACTTCTTCCACCAGGAAACGTCGGTCGATTTCTTCGATGATTTCCATATGGCGCGGCAGGACCTTGCTCAGCATCGCTACCGACCAGGTTTCCAGTGCTTCCGGTAAAAGCGTGTGATTGGTATAGGCAAAAACGTCAGTACAGATATCCCAGGCTTCTTCCCAAGGCATGCCCGCACGGTCAACCAGAATGCGCATCAGTTCGGGAATGGCAATTGCCGGATGGGTATCGTTGAGCTGAATGACCACCTGCTCACTGAATTGACTCCAGTCATCACCATGGGCGCGTTTGTAACGGCGGATAATGTCCTTGAGGGAACAGGAACAGAAAAAATACTGCTGGATCAGACGCAGCTCTTTACCCCGATCCGTTTCATCGTTCGGGTAAAGCACCATGGAGATGGTTTCCGCTTCGACGTTTTCCCGCGCCGCATCGATATAACCACCGGAATTGAAGACGTCCCAGTTAAAAAAGTCACTGGCACGGCTTTCCCAAAGACGCAGAACATTGACGGAAGAGCCGTTATAACCCACAACCGGAATATCCCAGGGGACGCCTTTGATAGTGCGCCCCGGGTGCCAGATTTTGGTCATCTTGCCATTGGGATCGTGCTGGGTTTCAACGCGGCCGTAAACCGCGACCTCCTGAATGGACTCGGGCCGGCAGATTTCCCAGGGATTGCCATACTCGCGCCAGCTATCCGGGCGCTCAATCTGGCGGCCGTCCTGAAAGGTCTGTTGAAACAGGCCGTGTTCGTAGTGAATGCCGTAACCCACAGCAGGGTAATTGAGCGTCGCCAGGGAATCGATATAACAGGCGGCGAGGCGGCCAAGGCCTCCATTTCCCAGGGCCATGTCCTCCTCTTGCTCTTCCAGGTCGGACAGATTCAGGCCCAACTGCTCCACCGCGTCTGCGACGGCCTGGTAGCAACCGAGATTGTGCAGGTTGCTGCTTAGCAGGCGCCCCATGAGGTACTCGACACTAAAATAGTGCACGGCGCGCGTATCTTCTTTGTAGTGGGTGCGCTGGGTACGACGCAAGCCGTCAAACACGCTTTCATTGACAGCCGAGCAAATCGCTCGCCACCAGGCTTGGCGGCTGGCCTTGTTACGGTCGGTGCCTAAGCTAACATGCAGATGTGTAAGGATTTTTTCCTTCAAATCGTCAACGCTGAGCGCCTGATCCGGTTCACGAGTAGTCACTTGCGTCTCCATAGTGCCTCCAAAACGACTGACGAGCGGTCAGTATCGATAACCAGTATAGAGCTTCCAATGCAACAATTGTGCGAATCGGATCAGGCGATCACCATTAATATTTTACGGTACACCCGTAGGCTTGGGTGACGGGGACGGAAACGGCCTGCCCGGCAAGGGATTCCTCCAGCGCCTGTTGCACATAATTGGTGGATTCCGGAATGACGGCCGGGTTGGCGGAGCTGTTGCTGTCGATGGCACCCGCATAAACCACGGTACCTTGAGGGTTGATGACGTACATGTGCGGGGTAACACGGGCATCAAAGGCGCGACCCATATCGCCGCTCACATCGAGCAGGAAAGGAGCACTGGCTTGCAAATTGTACTCCTGGGCAACGCTCAAGGCCTGCGCCGGTTCCAGGTAACCCTGGGTGCCGACATTGGACGAGATGACCGTCAGCCACTCGACGTCATTGTCGCGGGCGAAAGCTTGGGTTTGAGGCATGTTATCGCTGCCGGTGTAATGCTTTTTGACGAAGGGGCAATCTTTGTTGAACCACTCAACCACCAGCCAGCTTCCCTCATAATCGGCTTGTGTGTGGGTGTTACCCTCGGCATCGACGACACTGAAATCAGGCACGGCTTCGCCCGGCACAGCGGCGGCCAAGGCGGCGCCAGAGCACGCCCAGAGGGTAATGGCCAGGAGTGTAGATGTTGCTTTCATCACAAATTCCTCTTTTTAAAATCAATGGGTTACTGAACAAAGTTAATCAAATATCTCACGCAGAATGCTGAGTGTCAGTACTTGTGGTAACAGCTGCACCTCGCCCCCATCCGCCGGATAAAAAGCATACACCGGAATCGAGCTACGACCCAATTGGGCCAGCGAGTCGGTAATGACCTGGTCGTAACGGGTCCAGTCAGCCCTGATCCGTAATACGTCATGGCGCGCGAAAAGTTCATTGGCTTCGCGGGTATCCAGCACCAGGGTCTTGTTCACCTGACAAGTAATACACCAGGCAGCAGTGTAGTCAATAAAAACCGCTTGCCCGGTGGCTCGGGCCTCGCTAATACGCGCCGGGTTGTAGGCGCTCCACTCGCCCTCGACATCGCCAGGCGTCGGCGGAGCCTGGGTTTCGACGCGGTAAAGACCGACCAGCGTTGCACCGATTGCCAGAAGCAAGGCAATTGTGCGCCACAAGGCACGCTGGGCCTTGGCTAACCAGATGGCAAAAGCCACCAGCAACAGAAGCGAGCTGCCCAGCAGCCAGCCGCTATCGCCGAGCAAGCGCCCCAGCACCCACAGCAGCCAGATGACCGTGGCAAAGAGCGGAAAAGCCAAAAACTGACGCAAGGTGTCCATCCAGGCACCGGGCCTGGGCAGGCGTGCAGAGAGGCGCGGGCTCAATGCCAGAATCAGAAATGGCAATGCCAAACCCAGGCCGAGACCGATAAAGATGGCCATCGCCTGAATCGGCGGCAGGGTCGCCGAGGCACCCAGGGCGGCGCCCATAAAGGGCCCGGTGCAGGGCGCCGCGACAAACACGGCGAGAACGCCGGTCATAAACGACGAGCTGCCTTGGCTTTTGCCCGCCAGGCGCATCAGGCCGTGACCAAACTCAAATACCCCGAGAAAGCTCAAGGCCATGACCCAGAATAACAGTGCCAACCCGAGTACGACGCCCGGCGATTGTAATTGGAAGCCCCAGCCGACTGCGGCGCCACTGGCTCGCAACACCAGGAAAAGTGCGCCCAGCGCGGCAAATGTGGTCAACACCCCGGCGGTGTACAGCAGACCCTCACGGGTGCGATGGGCCAGGGCTGCCCCGCCCTCGCCCTGGGCATTGATCAGGCTGAAAAGCTTGATCGACAGCACCGGAAATACGCACGGCATCAGGTTAAGAATGACCCCACCGATCAGCGCCGACAGCAGTAATACCCAAAAAGTGGCCGATGCCAGAGGCTCGCTTACCCGTGTTGCGGGAGCATCACCCAGTAGCACGGAAGGAAAGGCCCAACCGCGCTCGCCCTCGACCAGCACCAGATCCAGAGTCTCGGGCGCGGCCATGGCGCTGGTTCCAATTTGCGCACGAAACCCCCGCTCCGTAGGCTCCCAGTCGGGCTCGCCCGATGCGACAAAGCCGCCGTCGCCGGGGAATAGCTGTGGCGGCTCATCGCCCTCGCCTGCAACATCAATAAACAGCTGGCGTAGCTGCTGCCAGGCGCCGGTGATTTGCCAGGGGGACACGCTCGCCGGTTGGGGAAGGCGCGCACTGAAGTGTGTCTTGATCGCGCGCTCGGAATCAGGCCAGCGGGTCTCGGCACTGACAGCGCGCTCCAGCCTCAGCACCCCAAAACCGGGAATACATTCAACCTCGCACACCAGCCATTCCAGATCGACCTCCAACAGCAACTGCTCGGCCCCCGCCTCCGGGGTCACTTCAAACAGGTAGGCGATGTGATCCTCATAGCCGATATTGGTCAGGTGCGCGATGGCCATACGCTTGGGAATGGGCCAGAGAATGTCGCCAACGTCGGCGTTGCCGCTGAACTGGAAGCGCGGCTCGGCGCCGGAGTCGCCCGGGTTGCGCCAGTAGAGGTGCCATCCCGGGTCGATCTCAAAATAAACGCCCAGAGTGACGGTTTCGCCCTCGGCGAAGGTTTCAGGCGCGAGCCAACGCACCTCGACGTGATCGGCACTCAAACGCTCATTGGCCAGTACGGTGGGCGTCAAACCCAATGCACTGGCCAAAACCACAAACGCCGGCAACAAGTGCCGGCGTCCGCAGGTGATCAGATGACTGAACCACATACCTCTGTTACTCCGTTGCCACGGCTGCACCCAATTCGCGATCCGGGTCTTTGTGGAAATCGCGCGCGAGCCACAAGTATACCGAAGGCACAACAAAAAGCGTAAACAGTGTGCCGATGGTCATGCCGCTGGCAATCACCAAGCCCATCGCGAAGCGGGCCCCGGCCCCTGCCCCGCTGGCAATCAGCAGCGGAATGACCGCCAGTACCGTGGCTGCGGTGGTCATCAGGATCGGCCGCAGGCGGATCGCCGTGGCCTCTTCGATGGCTTCACGCTTGGTGCGGCCTTCAAGCTGTAGTTTATTGGCAAACTCGACAATCAGAATGCCGTGTTTGGCAATCAGGCCGATCAGCGTCAGCAGTCCCACCTGGGTGTAGATGTTGATACTGGCGAAGCCCAGGCTGATAAAAATCAGCGCGCCGGCAATACTCATAGGCACGGTCACCAAGATGATGATGCCATTGCGGAAGGATTCAAACTGGGCCGAAAGGACCAGGAAAATCACCAGCAGCGCGAAGAAGAAGGTCATTACCAACTCGTCGCCCTCGTTGATGAACTGGCGCGACTGGCCGCCGTAGTCGACACTGTAACCCGGTGGCAGCACCTCGTCGGCAATTTCCTGCAGAATGCCCAGCGCCTCGCCAAGGGACACACCCGGGCGAGGAACGCCCTGCAAGGTCACCGAGTTCAGCTGCTGGAAGCCCGAAAGCTGGCGCGGTTGCACCGACTCCTCCAGAGTCACCAGAGTCGACAGGGGCACAAGTTCACCATCGCGGTTGCGGGTGTAAAAGTTTTCCAACTGCTCCGGGTTGAGCCGGTCACTGCGTTGCACCTGAGGAATTACCCGATAGGAGCGGCTGTCGAGCGAGAAACGTCCCGCGTAAGCGCCTGCCGTCAGGCTGCCAAGGTCAGCGGCAATCTGTTGCATTTCGACCCCCATCAGTGCGGCTTTTTCCCGGTCAACATTGACGGTCTGGCGGGGACGGTCAATTTTCAGGTCGCCATCGATAAAGATGAAGCGCCCGCTCTCCATAGCCCGCTCAATCACAGTACTGGCCACCTCGTTGAGTGACTCGTAGGGCTGGGTGGTGCCGATCACAAACTCCACCGGGGCACCACCGCCTGGCGAGGGCAGTGAGGGTGGAATAAAGGCAAACATTTCCAGCCCCGGCAGACTGCTCAAAACCGGCTGAATGGACTCTTCCAGAACCTTATTGGTGCTGCGCTCACGATCGCCCCACGGTTTGAGCACCAAGCCGGCCGCCGCCGTGTTGGTGCCCATCATGCCGTTGATGACGAACATCTTGTCCAGTTCGTCGATGTCGTCACGCATGCTGTCGAGCTGGCGGGTGTTGCGCTCGGTGTAATCGAGGGTGGCGAAGGAATCGGCCTGTCCCATCGCGAACACAAAACCCTGATCTTCCTGCGGTTCCAGTTCGGCGGCGCTGGTGACAAACAGGAAGTAGCAGGAGGCCAAAATGATTGCCGCAAATGTCAGCACCACCGGCTGGGTATTCAGGGTGTTGTGCAGCCGACGCTGGTAGCGTTCGCGCAAGCCGTTAAACAGGCTATCGAGCTTCACTTCCAGTTTGGGACGCGGACCACCGTGGCGACGCGAGCGCAAAATCTTGGAGCACATCATTGGCGACAGAGTCAGCGCCACAACACCGGACAGAATCACAGTAGCAGACAGCGTAAAGGCAAACTCGATGAAGAGCACCCCGGTGAGTCCGCTCACAAAGCCCAGCGGAATAAAGACCGCAACCAATGTCGTCGACATGGCGACCACCGGCCAGGCCAGTTGCCGGGCACCGAGAATGGCCGCGTCAAAGCGGGACATGCCCTCCTCCACATGGCGGGAAATATTCTCGAGCATGATAATGGCATCGTCGACTACGATACCGATGGCCAGCACCATGGCGAGTAGCGTCAGCAGGTTGATGGAAAAACCCATCACCCACATCAGGAAGAAGGTGCCCACCAGCGACAGGGGTACCGCCACCGCCGGAATGATCACGCTGCGAATCGAACCCAGAAAAGCGTAAATGACGATCAACACGATAATCAACGCGAGCACGATGGTAGTCACCACCTCGTCGATGGCGTTTTGAATGTACTCGGTGGAATCGTAGGGAATATCCGCTTCGAGGCCTTCCGGCAACTCCGGAATAATGTCGTTTTCCCACACCTGGCGCACGTCGGCGATGACGTCAAGGGCGTTGGCATCGGGCGCGACTTCGATGCCCATAAAGGTCGCGGACAGGCCGTTAAAGGTGACTGAGGCGTCATAGTTTTCGGCACCCAGCTCAACCTCGGCAATATCCTGCATTCTTACCAGAGCACCGTTTTCCGAGCGCACGATCAACTGTTCGAACTCCTCGACACTGCGCATATCGGTGCCGGCGTTCAGATCGATAGCGACCATCTGGCCTTTGGTGCGACCGAGGGCGGCCAACACATTGTTGGCCTGCAGGGCACGCATGACATCGGCACCGGTCACATTCAACGAGGTCATCCGCTCCGGATCGAGCCACATGCGCATAGCGAAGGTACGGCCCCCGAGAATATCCGCACGCTGGACGCCGGGGATAGTGGCCAACTGGGGCTCAATCACCCGAACCAGATAGTCGGTGATCTGGTTGTTGTCGAGCACCTCGCTGAAAAATGACAGGTACATGGCCGCGACCTGCTGGCCAACGTCCAGTTGTACCACGGGGTCTTCGGCATTTTGCGGCAGGTCTGAACGCAGCGCGTTAACCTGAGCGGCGATCTGGGTCAGGGCTTCGTTGGGATCGTAATCCAGGCGCAGGTACGCCTGCACCGAGCTGATCCCGGCCGAAGACGAGGAGACAATATAGTCGATACCTTCAGCGGCAGCGATTTCACGCTCCATGGGTTTGGTAATAAAGCCCTGAATCAGGTCCGCATCGGCGCCGATATAGGCCGTGCTTACGGTAACCACGGCATTCTGTACTTCCGGGAACTGGCGGGTATTCAGGTCGAATACCGCCCGTGCTCCCAGCAGCAGAATAAACAGGCTGACCACCGTTGCCAGTACCGGCTTACGGATAAAAACGTCAGTAAAGCGCATGTGCTTTTACTCCCTTAATAAAGACGACGACCGGTTACTGGTTGCGCGGACGGGGATCGACGTCCGCCGAGGGCGCCATGTCACCATTGTCGCTGATCGCGACCGGTGCCTGATTGCGCAGCTTGAGCAGACCGGAGGTGGCGACCTTGTCGCCCTGCTCCAGACCCTCGAGCACTTCCACCAGGTCGCCCCGTCGCTCTCCGGTACGCACAAAGCGCTGGCTGACCCGCTCAGTGCCTTCGTCGTCTTCCCGAATGATATAGACCGAATTGCCGTAGGGATTAAACTGTACCGCTGTCTGGGGAATGATATTCACGACTCGCGGCTCACCCATAGTGACCACCGCGCGCCCGAACATGCCGGGGCGCAGCTTGTGATCGGGGTTTGCGAGGGTCGCCTGGGCGGTAAAGGTCCGGGTCGACTCACTCATGGCCGGTTCGATGGCAGTAATCTCGCCTTCGAAATACTCATCCGGGTAAGCATCGATGCTAACGCTGACCGGCTGTCCCGGTTGAATTTCTGCCAGACGGCGCTCAGGTAGCGTGAAGTTCAGGTAAATGGGATCCAGAGCCTGAACAGAAACCACTGCGCTGCCGGGGGACACATACTGCCCCAGGTTGACCTGACGAATCCCTGAAATACCGTCGAAGGGGGCGCGAATGGTTTTTTGACGAATCCGGGCCTGCTGGGCTCGCACCGAAGCGCTGGCCTGAGCAGCCTCACTCTCGCGCCGCTGCAGCTCGGACTGGGAAATATTGCCTTCACGATACAGGCGCTGGTAGCGATCCAGCTCGACCTTGGTGAGACTTTCAGCCGCTTTCAGCCGATCCAGATCGGCTTCGTCAGTCTCAATATCCAGGGATACCAGGCGTTGGCCCTCGGTCACCTCATCCCCATTACTGAAGTGGATACCGGTGACAATACCGCCGACCTCGGTGGTCAGGTTGGCGCCGTTAATGGCCCGAAAACTGCCGACTGCCGAAAGCTCCCGACTCCAGCGATCCTCCAAAACCTCGGCGGCGGTAATTGTGGCGGTTTCCTCCGGCATATTGTCGAAGAAATCGTTGATCATATGGTTGATAAAGGCTTTGAAACTGAAAATGCCGCCAAAGATCACGCCGACGATAGCCAGCATTATGATCATGCGTTTGGTCATTGGATGGTTCTCCCTGAATGTTGACAGGCCACAAGACATAGCCGCTGCGGGCTCTATACGCACAGCCCCCGAAATTCGATGACCGCAAAGTTTACCGAACCTATGTTCAAGATGATACGGAGGTTACAACTTATTACAGAATGTTCATGGGTTGCGCTCTGACTCCAGGGGAGTATACTGTTTTTATATACAGTATTCGAGAGGTTTCCATGCTGTCCTTCGATCACCCCCTGATCGCCCGCGGTTTTCAGCGCCCTCTGGCACAGAGCACGCCCCTGACGAGCGGTTATCCGGCGCTCGATCAGGCGCTCGGCGGCGGCTGGCCGGCGACCGGCGTCGGGCTGGTGGAGACGCCTTTGGGCATCGGCGAGTTGCGCTTACTGCTGCCCCTGGCGCAACAGGTCACACAGGAACACTGGCTGGCACTGATCAACCCGCCCCACCCTTTACAGAGTGACGCCTGGCAGCACGCGGGGGTCGATCTGGAGCGGTTGTTGTTGATTCACACCGAGAGCGGTAAAAAGCAGCTTTGGAGTGCCGAACAATGCCTGAAAAGCGGGCTTTGCCGCCTGGTGATCACCTGGTGCGACCGGCTCACAGTCACCCACATCAAACGCCTGCAACTGGCTGCCAGTGAAGGTGATGCACTCCTGTTGGTACTGCGCTCGCCCCACGCCCGGGGCGGCGCCCTGCCCGTGCACCTGCGCCTGCAACTGCGTGCCCATGCCCGCGGCGTACAGGTAGCGGTGCTCAAACAGCGCGGAGGTTGGCCGGTCCCCGCCTTTGTGGTGGCGATGCACACCCACTGGCCCGACCTGGTGGTGCCCGAGCGGGCGCCCAATATCACTCCCTTTGTGCGCCAGCCGGCCGCCCGTCACGCCGGTTAACCATGCAGTGGCTGTATCTGTATTTTCCCGCACTCACGGCGCTGGCAGAGGCTGAAGCCGATGCCGCGCTGCGTGATCGCGCGCGTCTGCTGTACCGCACCAGCGCCGACATCAGCCTGCATCCTCCGGCGGGACTCTGGCTTAAACTGAAGGCCATGCGCCGGCTCTACCCGGACCTGCGGGTTTATTGGGCCGCCCTTGCCGAGCAACTGGAAACGCTCAGGGATGAACAGGGCTACCACTATGCCCCCGGCGCAACGCCGTTGGCCGCGCGCTTGCTGGCCCTTACCGGCTACAACCACTGGCCCGCTTCCGCCGAGCCTCTGAACGAGGCCCTGGCCGCCTGCCCACTGGTGTACACCGACCTGAGCGACAAGGTCCAAACCCAGTGCCGGCGCTTGGGCCTGACCGGTGTGGGCGAACTGAGCGCGATGCCCCTGAAAGCCCTGGCCCGGCGCTTTGACAGCCAGAGCGTCCACTACATCGGGCGACTCACCGGACAGTTGAAACATCCGCTGGCTTTTTATCAACCGGAAGATCAGTTTGCCGAAACCCTCGACCTCTATTACGAAGTCAGCCTGAGTGACCGCCTGATGGCACCCATTGATACCTTGCTGGCAAAGCTGGAAAGTTTTTTGCGCCGCAGGGACAGCGCCGTGCAGCAGCTCACACTACAGCTCTGGCTGCGCGATCAACCGCCGGAGCGCCTGCAGGTGGGCGCCGCCGAGGGTCTGTACCGGGTCGACGACTGGCATACTTTGCTGGCACTGAGCTTGACGGAGAAACCGCTGGCCGCACCGGTGTATGCCCTCGGACTCTACGCCGACAGGCTCTGCCCGCAACAGGGCAGCTCGCAGGATTTGCTCGCCGGACGGCGCAACCGACAGTCGGCCGCGCAACTGGTCAATGTGTTACAGGCCCGACTGGGGCGCGCGGCGGTGCAACAGTGCAGTTGCGCCAATGAGCATCGCCCGGAGTATGTCAGCAGCACACGCCCGGCCCTTACGCCCGAAGCGACAGCGCCTTTGCCCGACACCAGGGCGCTGCGCCCGACCCTGTTGCTGCCGAAACCGCAAGCCTTGGCCCAGGCCCCGGACATCATTCACGGCCCGGAGCGGATCACCACTGGCTGGTGGGACGGCGCGCTGGTGGTGCGCGACTATTATGTCGCCCGGCGCCGGGATTCGCGCGAGCCCGGTCAGTGGTGTTGGGTGTACCGGATACCCAACAGCGCCGAGCGTCACCGCTGGTACCTGCACGGTTATTTCAGTTGAGGTGATCGATGGCCTACGCCGAACTCTTTTGCCAGAGTAATTTTTCCTTTCTCGAAGGCGCCTCTCACCCGGAAGAGTTGATTGCCCAGGCCGCGCATTTGGGTTACAGCGCCCTGGCGATCACCGATGAATGTTCTGTGGCCGGGGTGGTGCGCGCGCACACGGCCATGCGCGAACAAAAGCTGTCCATCAAGTTGATTGTCGGTAGCCTGTTGCGCCTGGATGCGTTGACACTGGTGGCACTCTGCCCCGACCGCACCGCTTACGCTGAACTCTGCCGGGTGATTACCCGCGCACGCCGGCGCAGTGCCAAGGGCGACTATCAGCTCGATCCCTGGGACATCCGCACCCTTAAACACTGCCTCCTGCTCTGGTTACCCAGCGGTGATACCGAGGCTGATCAGGATTGGGCAACGCAATTGTGTCGCGATCACCGGACACGCCTGTGGATCGGCTGCCAACGTCATTTGGCCCCGGGGGAACATCACTACCAGGCCCACTGCGAACAGCTGGCACATCAGTGGGACTTGCCCATCAGCGCCTGTGGCGGGGTCTTGATGCACAGTCCGGCACGCTTGCCTTTGCAACAGTGTTTGCGCGCGACCCGCTTGGGCGTAACGGTTGCCGATGCCGGGCGCGCACTGCTGGCCAATGCCGAGCGCAGCCTGCGCACCCTGCATAAACTCAACCGGCTTTTTCCCGCCACCTGGATTGCCCAAAGCGAAACCATTGCCGAGCGCTGTCAGTTTTCGTTGAGTGAGCTGCGCTATGACTACCCCGCCGAACTGGTGCCCGGCGGCACAACCCCCTTTGAGCACCTATGCGCACTGGTCGAACAGGGAGCGCGCAAACGTTTTCCTGAAGGTGTCAGCACGGACATTCAAACACTGATCGATAAAGAGCTGGGCCTGATTGACGAACTCGGCTACGCACATTTTTTCCTGACCATTCACGATCTGGTGATGTTTGCCCAGCAGCGCAATATTCTTTACCAGGGGCGCGGCTCGGCCGCCAACTCGGTAGTGTGTTACTGCCTGGAAATTACCGCCGTGGATCCACGCTGCATTCAGGTTTTGTTTGAGCGTTTTATTTCCAAAGAGCGGAACGAGCCACCGGATATCGATGTGGATTTTGAGCACCAGCGGCGCGAAGAAATCATTCAGTACATTTATCACAAGTACGGGCGTGAACGTGCGGCTCTGGCCGCCACCGTCATCTGCTACCGTTTTAAAAGTGCTTTTAAAGATATCGGTAAAGCCCTGGGCTACCCTCTCGCGCAATTGACCGAATGGCAGGCGCAGATCAACCGGCGCGACGACGGTCATCACTGGCAAGCACAGCTGGCCGACACCGGTGTCGATATCAACAGTCCGCGCTTTCAACAATTCAGTCTACTGGTGGATACCCTGCGCGGTTTTCCCCGGCACCTGTCCCAGCATGTGGGCGGCTTTGTGATTTCCGCCGGACCACTGCATGAACTGGTGCCGGTGGAAAATGCCAGCATGGCCGAGCGCACAGTGATCCAGTGGGACAAGGACGACCTGGAAAGCCTGGGGCTGCTTAAAGTCGATGTGCTGGCCCTCGGAATGCTGTCGGCCATTCGGCGCTGTTTTGATCTGGTCCGGCAACAGGGCGGGCCGTCACTGACGCTCTCGGGTATAACCCGGGCCATGGATGACCCGGCCGTCTACGCGGACATCCAGCGGGCCGATACTGTGGGCGTCTTTCAAATCGAATCCCGCGCCCAGATGTCGATGTTGCCACGCCTGCGCCCGGCCTGTTACTACGACCTGGTGATTCAGATTGCCATTGTTCGGCCCGGCCCGATTCAGGGTGGCATGGTGCATCCCTATTTACAGCGCCGTCGGGGCGAGGAGGCGGTGGACTACCCTTCCGATGCCGTGCGCGGCGTGCTTGAGCGCACCCTGGGCGTGCCCATCTTTCAGGAGCAGGTGATCCAGTTGGCGATGGTGGCCGCCGGTTTCAGCGGTGGCGAAGCGGATCAGTTGCGCCGGGCCATGGCCCGCTGGAAAAAGAACAGCCAACTGACGCCCTTTCGGGACAAGCTGGTCAACGGCATGCGCGCCCGGGGGTACAGCCTCGATTTTGCCGAACGCATTTTTCAACAGATCTGCGGTTTCGGCGAGTACGGTTTTCCCGAGTCCCACTCGGCCAGCTTCGCGCTGCTCGCCTACGCCTCGGCCTGGTTGCGTCACTATTATCCGGCGGCATTTTACTGCGCACTGCTCAACAGTCACCCCATGGGTTTTTACAGCCCGTCACAGCTGGTTCAGGATGCCCGCCGCCACGACGTGACCGTACTGCCAGTGGATATCAACGCCTCTGACTACGAGCACAGCCTGACCGATCGGGGCGAGCTGCGCCTGGGGTTCCGATTGGTTTCCGGCCTGTCCCGGGAGGCAGCCCAGGTGCTGGTCAACGCCCGCGCCCAGACAGCGGGCGGCTGCTTCACCGGTATCAGCGCGCTGAGTGCCCTGCCCCTGGGCCAACACAACCGGGAGGCACTCGCCAGCGCCGGAGCACTACAAAGCCTGAGCGATAACCGCTACCAGGCGCGCTGGCAGCTGATGGATGACCTGCCGGGGTTGCCGCTGTTTCAGCAACAACTGGCCGAGGAGCCGGGCAGCTACCTGCCCCGCCCTTCGGAGCTGGATAACCTGGTCGAAGACTATGCCGCAACCGGCCTGACCCTGAACCGCCACCCCATTCGCATTCTCGCCGATGCCGACCTTCTCGGGCACTACACACCCGCCGAAGCGCTGGCGCACTGTCGCCACAAAGCTCTGGTGACCGTGGTGGGCGTGGTCACCGGTCGCCAGAGCCCGGGCACGGCCGGCGGAGTGACGTTCATCAGCCTGGAGGACGACACCGGCACCAGCAATATCGTGGTCTGGAAGGCCACAAGCCGGGCGCAAAAATCCGCCTTTCTCAATGCCCGGCTACTGAAGGTTCACGGCATTGCCGAGAAGGAGGGTGAAGTCATCCATATCATCGCCGGGCGCCTGGAAGATATCAGTCACCGGCTGTCCGAGCTCCAAGCCAAGGCGCGGGATTTTCACTGACGCACAATTCATCTGTATTGCTTGTAAAGATCGCGGTTAAACGAATTTTAAATAAACAGCTATTTTGATAGCGCTTAAAAAGCTTAAAAATAACGTACGCCTAAAATAACACGGGTTTTAATCGTGTTTCTTCATCAAAAAGAATTCTCATAGACATTAAAGTTATTTTTGATTCATTCGCTTTGTCGCCTCCGTCAGGACCGCCAAGATACTCCCAATCAAGCTGCTACAATGGGTATAACCGGGATAGTTGTTACACCTTTTACACACATACTAAGCAAAAATAGGTGAGCCAATGAAACGACACTTCTACGTCAGTAATGACCTGGATGACCTGGAGCAGCTCGAGAAGGATCTTGAAAGTCGGGATATCAGTCGCCCACAAATTCACGTGCTCAGTAATAACGATGCCGAGCTGGAAAAGCACCACCTGCATCAAGTAGAGTCACTACTGCGAAAAGATGTCGTTCACACCACCAAGATTGGCGCACTGGTAGGCCTTGTGGTCGCCATTTTGATTCTCGGAGGCAACTACCTGCTTGGCCTTGCGGAAGGTTATCTCTGGATTCCCGTTATCTTCCTCGCCATCATCATGCTCGGCTTTTGCACCTGGGAAGGCGGACTGATTGGCATCGAACAGCCCCACCACGAATACAAGCGCTTTCAAAAGCTGCTTGAACACGGGAAGCACCTGCTGATCGTCGACGTCTCCCCGGAACAGGAAGATGTACTGAGTCAGACCATGAAAGAACATCCGCATGTCAAAGCGGTGGGGCTTGGTGAAGATGTCCCCAATTGGGTCGTGGGCATGCAAAAACAGTGGTATAAATTTACCCACTGGGCACCCTGAACAAAAAAATCTGAGCCGGGTCGATACCCGGCTTTTGTGTGAGACTACAATAACAAGTCGGAGCAGGACACTATGGTACTGGTAGTCATTCTTGTCTTACTGGTCTTGGGGACTGTCATTTTTCACTTCGCGAGCCCCTGGTGGTTCACACCACTCGCTTCCAACTGGGGTTCGATTGACACCACCATCAATATCACTTTCTGGATCACGGGCCTGGTTTTTGTCGCGGTCAACCTTTTCATGGCCTATGCGATATTTAAATTCAAGCACAAAAAAGGTCAGAAATCCCACTACGAGCCGGAAAACAAAAAGCTGGAAATTTGGCTCACGGGTATTACCGCTTTGGGTATTGCGATCATGCTCGCCCCCGGCCTGTTTGTCTGGGCCAGCTTTGTCAAGGCGCCGAGCGACGCTCAGCAGGTCGAAGTCGTGGGCAAACAGTGGCATTGGATGTATCGCTTTCCCGGCGAGGACGGCGAGCTAGGGCGCACCGACCCGCGTTTTGTCAGCGAGCACAACCCCTTTGGTCTCGACCCTCAGGATCCCGCTGGCCAGGATGACATTCTGGTATTCAGCAATATTCTTCACTTGCCGGTCGGTCAACCCCACAAATTCTGGCTTCGCTCCCAGGATGTCCTGCACAACTTTGCCGTGCCCCACTTCCGCGCCAAAATGGACCTGGTGCCCGGCACTGTAACCCGTATGTGGCTGGAACCGACCCGCACCGGCACCTTTGATGTGGTGTGTATGCAACTGTGCGGCACCGCCCACCACGCCATGCGCGGCAAGGTCGTCGTTCAGGAGCAGGAAGACTTTGACCAGTGGCTGGCCAGCCACCCCACCTTTGCCGACACCCAGAGCCGTGCTTACCGCGGTGACCAAGACATCGGCCGAGCACTCTATGCCACCTGTGCCTCCTGCCACGGCCAACAGGGTGAGGGAAATCAGGGGCTCAATGCGCCGCGAGTCGCGGGGCTGGATCAGTGGTATCTCGAACGACAACTGGCCTATTACAAAGACCGTGTGCGTGGTTATAACGATGGCGATACCTACGGTCAGCAGATGGCAGCCATGATGGCCGTACTGCCCGACCGCCAGGCCATTCGCAACGTCAGCGCGTACATGGCGGCTATGCCGGAGACTCAGGTAACACCCACCATCACCGGCAATACCGCGCGTGGTGAGCGCCTGTACCGAAACTTCTGCAGCGACTGCCACGGCAGCGATGGTTCCGGGAACTACCACACCAACGCGCCGCGTATCAGCGGTCAGCAGGACTGGTATCTGGAGCGGCAGGTCACCTACTTCCGCGACGGTATTCGCGGTCTGCACCCGCAGGATTCCCACGGCAACCAGATGGTCATGCTGGTGCAGGGGCTGCGCGACGAACAGGCCATCCGGGATGTGGTGGCCTATATCAACACCTTGGATTAATGGGAAGACCGTTATGAATCACATTGCATTCGCCGATCAGCCCCAGGAATCCATGCACCATCCCCAGGGCTTTTTCAGCAAGTACGTCTGGAGTCTCGATCACAAAGTCATTGCCATCCAGTATGGCGTCACCGCGATCATGGTCGGTGTGCTCGCGCTGGTACTTTCGGGTTTGATGCGCCTGCAGCTGGGCTTTCCCGATACCTTTTCCTTTATCAATCCCAACACCTATCTGCAGTTCATGACCATGCACGGCATGATCATGGTGGTATACCTGCTCACCGCGCTGCTACTTGGCGGCTTTGGCAACTACCTGATTCCGCTGATGGTGGGCACCCGGGACATGGTATTTCCTTATCTCAACATGCTCAGCTACTGGACTTACCTGCTGTCCGTTATCGTTCTGATGGCGAGCTTTTTTGTCCCTGGCGGGGCCACGGGGGCCGGGTGGACACTCTACCCGCCCCACACCCTGTTGCCCGGCACGCCCGGGCACGAGCTCGGTATCATCATGATGCTGGTGTCTTTGGGCATCTTCATTGTCGCGTTCACCATGGGTGGCCTCAACTATGTCACCACCATCCTCCAGGCACGCACCAAAGGCATGAGCCTGATGCGCATGCCCCTGACCCTGTGGGGCATTTTCACCGCATCGCTGATGGGCCTGCTGGCATTCCCGGCGCTGCTGGTCGCGGCGATCATGATGATGCTCGACAAGCTGGCCGGCACCAGCTTTTTTATGCCGGCATTGATGTCCATGGGTGAAGCCATCGACCACTCCGGTGGCAGCCCACTGCTATACCAACACCTGTTCTGGTTCTTTGGCCACCCGGAAGTGTATATCGTCGCCCTGCCCGCCTTCGGTATGGTGTCCGACGTGCTTGCCACTCACGCGCGTAAAAACATCTTTGGTTACCGCATGATGGTGTGGGCGATTGTGATCATCGGCGGTTTGAGCTTTGTGGTCTGGGCGCACCATATGTACGTCAGTGGGATGAACCTGTCTTTCGGGTTCTTCTTTGCCACCACGACGTTAATTATCGCCATACCCACGGCCATCAAGGTCTACAACTGGGTGCTGACGCTCTGGCGCGGCAACCTGCACATGACCGTACCCATGCTCTTTGCTATCGGCTTTATCTTCACTTTCACCCACGGCGGCTTGAGCGGTCTGTTTTTGGGTAACGTCGCCATTGACGTGCCCCTGGCCGACACCTACTTTGTGGTGGCCCACTTCCATATGGTGATGGGCGTATCCACTGTGATGGTCTTGTTCGCCGCCATTTACCACTGGTATCCGCTGATCAGCGGGCGCATGTTCAATACCGCCCTGGGTAAGTGGCACTTTTGGGTCACTTTTGTCGGTACCTATACCACCTTCCTGCCCATGCACTACCTGGGCTTTCTCGGGCTCCCCCGGCGCTACTTCTCCATGGGCGAAGCGGCCTATGTACCCGAGTCAGCCCACAGCCTTAACGCCGGCATCAGTATCTCAGCCATCATTGTCATGCTGGCCCAACTGCTCTTCATTGCCAACGTGATCTGGAGCCTGAAAAAAGGGCCCAGGGCCGGACACAACCCCTGGGGTGCCACCAGTCTGGAATGGCAGACGCCAGATGTCCCGCCCAAGCACGGCAACTGGGGCGAGAAAGTCCCTGAGGTGCATCGCTGGGCTTACGACTACAGTGTGCCGGGTGTAAAAGCCGACTTTATTCCACAGAATATGCCGTCAGAGGCCGTGGAAATGGAAGATGATTCGCCCCAGGGGGAACGCTCATGAGCTTGATTGCGAAACTCACCGAAAAATCCTGGGAACCTGCGCACACCGGCGTTATGCATGCTGGGCCTGGACAGCCGCAGACGTCGAAGAAAATCGCCCTGGGTATTTTTATGGTCATCATCAGTGTGCTGTTTACACTGTTCTTTCTGACCTTTATCACCCACTCCCAGTATCCTGGCTTTCAGGCGCTGGCGGCGGAACCCTGGTCGCCCTTCTACAACACCGGTCGGCTGTGGATGAACACCGCGCTGCTGGTGGGTGCGAGTGTCGCAATTCACGCGGCATTGATCAGCGCACGTCGCGGCGCACAGGGGCCGACCTTGATTGCCTTGGTGATCACGCTGTTCTTCAGTGCCCAATTCGTCATCGCTCAGATCTGGCTCTGGCGTCACCTGACCGGCATGGGTTACGGCTTTACGACCAATCCCGCCAACAGCTATTTTTATCTGCTCAGCGCCATTCATGCCCTGCACTTGCTCGGTGGTGTTGCGGTATTGGTGCGCGCCACATGGCTTAATTGGCAAGGCACCGCCCTCGCGCGCAGCGCCCAGAGTATCAAGCTTTGTGCGAGCTACTGGCACTACCTGCTCGCCTTGTGGTTGGTACTGTTCGCGCTGATGACCGCCAGTCCGGAAACCTATAACACCATTGCCGCCTTGTGTGGCCTGGAGGTGGATCTATGAGCGACGCCAAACCCACGGTAGCGGGCACCGGGGACAGCTGGTCCGGTCTGGTTTCGGACTTTTCCGCCGACAAGGAAACTTTCCCCATTCCGTGGGGCAAGTTGATGATGTGGATCTTCCTGATTGGGGACACCTTCATCTTCGGCATATTCCTGATAGCCTACATGGCTGTGCGCATGTCGGTAACCGATCCCTGGCCGGACACCGTTGAGCTGTTTGCCATGACCATCGGCGGCACCACGTTTCCCCTACTGCTGATTGCGATCATGACCTTTATCCTGATCACCAGCAGCGGCACTATGGCCATGGCCGTGAACTACGCCTATCGGGGCGACAAGCGTAAGACTGTCCTGTTTATGGCGCTCACCGCCGTGATGGGTTTGGTGTTTGTCAGTCTGCAGGCCTACGAGTGGGCCAAGCTGATTTTTGTCGACGGCATCCGCCCCTGGGGCAACCCGCTGGGCGCCAGCCAGTTTGGTGCCATCTTCTTCATGATCACCGGCTTTCACGGCCTGCATGTGCTCGGCGGTGTGATTTACATTGCCCTTGTCGCGCGCAAGGTGCACAAGGGCCACTACGAGAAGAAGGGCTATTCCATCGTCGAAATTACGGGCCTGTACTGGCACTTTGTCGATCTGGTGTGGGTCTTCATTTTTGCCTTCTTCTATCTTTGGTAACGGGGGTTGTTATGAGTGAATCCGGTCAACACCATCCCTCTATCGGGCTGTTTATCAAAGTCTGGATACTGTTGTTCGTTTTAAGTTTCTTTTCCTATCTGGTGGAGTACTATCACCTCGAAGGTATGCTGCGCTGGTCTCTGATCATTCTGTTTATGATTCTCAAAGCAGCGGTGATTGTGGCGGTATTTATGCACTTCATGTGGGAGCGGCTTTCGCTACAGCTGTCACTGGTGTTGCCGCCCCTGGCGCTGCTGGTGTTGGTCGCCATTCTCGCCATTGAGGGCAACTACACCTATGTAACCCGACTGATGTTTTTTACCCAATAGCTTCCTGAATAATGCGAGCGATGAGCCGAAGAACCCGCCTGATTGTGACCCTGTTGATCGCCTTCTTGGCGGTCAGCCTGGTGGCTTCGCTCTATGCCCTGCGCCTGCCTTTACAGGCACCAAACATTCAGGGGGTTCTGATCCTCGATACCCAGCCCTTACCAGCGTTTGAACTACAGGACCATGGCGGCCGTTCCTTTGTTAACGCCGACCTCAAAGGTCGCTGGCACCTACTGGGTTATGGATACACCTATTGCCCGGATATATGCCCGATCACCCTGAGCCTGCTCGCGGACGTCCGCCGCCAGGCGCAGGCTCAGGGCCAATTTACTGATCTGGGTCTGCTCTTTTATACCGTCGATCCCGAGCGGGATACGCCCGAGCGCCTGGCAAAGTACGTGCGCCATTTTGATCCGGACATGCACGGCCTGGGAGGCGTCAACCCGGATACCCGGGAGCCTTTCGAGCGCGGCATGGGTATACTCTGGGAGATTCCCGAGCCGAGGGACGAACACTACCTGGTCAATCACGGAGTCATGATCTACCTGCTTAACCCCGAGGGCGAGCTACAGGCGGTCTTTACTCCCGATTACAATGACCGGGGCATGTTTTACTTTTCAGCGGAGCAACTGTTTGAAGACTATCTCGCGGTGCGCGGCTACGCGCTTGAACACTGAGCGTTTTTGGCAAAACCGGCGTTGACGCATACAATGACAGGGACCCAGTGATTGTAGACCGAAGGCTCAATGTGATGTTTGCACCGCTAATCGCCCTGCTTAACACCCTTATTCCCATCATTGCCGTCGTCGGTGCCTACCTGATCGCCATTCACCAGGAGGTGGCGGTGGCCTGCATCCCCCTGTGGGAGGGTTGCACTTCCATCAGCCGTGCAGCCCGCTACGGCGATGCGCTCTTCTGGTTTCGCGGCTTCATGATGCCCCTGAGCATGCTGATGGTGATTTACTGGATCTATCAATGGCACTGGCTCAATGAGCTGGCTGGGAAGCGAATACGACACCACGTCATTTTGGCTCTCTCGATCATCTCTGCCCTTGCGCTGGTGCTCTACGCCAATTACCTGGGGTCAGAGGGTGATTTCTACCGCTTTATGCGCCGTACCGGCGTGATTTTCTATTTTTCCTTTGCCGCACTCGCGCAATTGATGACTTTGCAGTCCTTGCACAGTGCCGACCGGGTTTTCGGCCCTTACGTACAACGACTGCTGCGGGTGCAGTTTGCACTGGTATCAGCGCAGTGGGTTATCGGATTGAGCTCGCTCTGGGTCAACCTTGCGGAACCCAGCTGGAGCTTTGAAGGTGAAAATGTCGTGGAATGGAATTTTGGCTGGGCGATGGTGAGTTTTTACGCCGTGAGTTTCTGGCTCTGGCGGGCCTTGCCCCCCAAAGCCCTCCGCTAGTCACTTCGGGGCAAGTGCTGCCAGCAGCTTTTCCTTGAGGCGGGCCCGGGCCTTGTGGCGCATCGAGCGCTGCAGACGTTGCAGCACGCTGCCGTAATCCCGCACCAGACTCATAAAAAAATCACTCGCCCCCGCGCCTTTTTTGCGCGCCGGAATAAACTGCTCATCGACAGGGGCAAACGCCTCCGGCGTCGCGCGCACCTCAGGATTGATCACCCGCAGCTGACGCTCAGCGCTACCTTCAAGCCAACCCCGCAACTGATCGTTGAGTGCCTTGTCGCCAAAGCCGTAACCAATAGCGTAAAGCTCCCGCACCTGGGTCAAGGCTTCGGCCATCAGCGGGTTCAGATCCGGGCCATCACCAAACTGCTTGCGCCAGGTATGGCCAGTGCCCTCCTCGTCCTGCCACAGGCACTCATTGGCAACCACACCACCCTGCTCAAGCGCCAGGGTTTGCGTGACTGTATTGAGGTGCAGCAGCCCGTCGAGAAACGTCTCCGGCGTTTTACTGTTCGATGCGAGTTTATAGTAACGCGCCGACATCTCGGGCGAGTACTCCGCAAAGATATCGAGCGAACCGTTCAGCTTGACCAGATTGATGCCACTTTCACCCGGCCCGAAAAAATCAGCCGTCGCCTCAGCGCCATCCCAGGTGCCAAACTCCAGGGTGCGCCGCTCAGCGGCACCGCCCACACTCAATTCAGTACCGTCCACAAAGCCGGTCTTGAGCGGAATAAACTGCTCCGCCGCCAACAACTCCAGCAGACAATCCTGATTGGTCGTGAATACCCACAGCGGGTGGTTCTCGGCGACCAGGTGCTTGATGCCAGTAAAATCCCTGAGCACTACCCGGGCATAGTGACTGTTCTTGATCTGCCGCTCCAACAACAACCCGTACAACACCTGCCGCACAAACAGCGCCGACCGCCGCCAGGCGTCTTCCGCCTGCGCCTCATTATCGGCACGGGCATCCAGCTGGGCCAACAAGTCCTCATAACCCTGGGTGCGATCCGCCAGCCATGCCTCCATCAGCGCCACCACCGGGCGCGGCCAGGCCACCCCCTGCTCGGCCCACGCCTCGTTATGCGCGGCCAACCGCTCGGGCGTCAACCACAAACGCAACTCCGCCCCCAACTCTTCCGCCAGCGGCAAACCACACTCGTAGGATGCCCCCGCACCGATCAACAAAGCCTGCATAAAACACTCTCACCCAACAAAATTAATTTTATCGTTCCAGGAAAGTAAAGCCAAAACCGCAGTACGCACAAGTCGTTTGCGAGCGGGGGTACTTCCGGGACTGTAGGAGGCAGGACGCCGACTTCAAGCGTACAAGGACGTATTCACAGCGTGTCCCGGAAGTACCTCCGCTCGCAAACGACGTCTACGCTGGAGAGACGAAATAAAATTAAACCACCGAACCCCAAAGATCGTATTCGTCGGCGGCTTCAATTAAAACATTGACTCGCTCGCCTACTTTTACCGTGGTTTCCCCATTCAGGTAAACCAGGCCGTCGATTTCCGGGGCATCGGCGTAACTGCGGCCGATAGCACCCTCGTCATCGACCTCATCAATGAGTACTGTCAGCACCTTGCCTACGCGCAGTTTCAGGCGCTCGGTCGAAATCCGCTGCTGCACTTGCATAAAGCGATCAAAACGTTCCTGCTTGATGTCCTCTGGTACTGGATCAGGCAAGTCATTGGCCCGTGCACCGTCTACCGGTGAATATTGGAAACAACCGACGCGATCCAGTTGTGCTTCTTCCAGGAAGTCCAACAGCATCTGGAAGTCTTCTTCGGTTTCGCCCGGGAAGCCGACGATAAAGGTCGAGCGGATCACCAGTTCCGGTACCTGCGCCCGCCAGTTGCGAATCCGCTCCAGAACCTTATCCACTTGTCCTGGGCGACGCATCAGTTTGAGGATGCGGGGGCTGGCGTGCTGAAAAGGAATGTCCAGGTACGGCAGAATTTTGCCTTCGGCCATCAATGGAATGGCGTCGTCCACATGGGGATAGGGATACACGTAATGCAGACGCACCCAGACGCCCAGTTCTCCCAGGGCCGAGGCCAGCTGTAGCATATTGGTTTTGAGGGGGCGGCCTTCCCAGAAGTCGGTGCGGTATTTGATATCCACGCCGTAGGCGGAGGTGTCCTGGCTGATCACCAGCAGCTCCTGCACCCCCGCCTTGACCAGGCGCTCGGCCTCGCCCATCACCTGGCCTATCGGACGACTGACCAGCTTGCCGCGCATATCCGGGATGATGCAGAAGGTACAGGTGTGATTACAGCCTTCGGAAATCTTCAGGTAGGCGTAGTGGCGCGGCGTCAGTTTGATGCCCTGGGGCGGCACCAGATCCAGGTAGGGATTGTGATCCTTCTTGGGGGGCAGGTGTTGATGCACCTGCTCCAGCACCGCCTCGTAGGCATGGGCACCGGAAATGCCCAGCACCTGCGGGTGAATTTCGCGGATCTCATCCTCTTTGGCCCCCAGGCAGCCGGTCACCAGGACTTTGCCGTTCTCGTTCAGGGCCTC
This sequence comes from Marinimicrobium alkaliphilum, assembly GCF_003259155.1. Lineage (GTDB taxonomy): Bacteria > Pseudomonadota > Gammaproteobacteria > Pseudomonadales > Cellvibrionaceae > Marinimicrobium_A > Marinimicrobium_A alkaliphilum. Next base: position 58,510 of record NZ_QGMQ01000004.1, on the reverse strand, counting down.
GCCGATGGCGCCCAGGGACTCCTGCACCGCACTGTCGATAAAGCCGCAGGTGTTGACGATCACCATATCGGCGTCGTCGTAGCGCGGCACGATGTCGTAGCCTTCAGTGCGCAATTGGGTCAGGATACGCTCGGAATCCACCAGGTTCTTCGGGCAACCCAGGCTGACAAAGCCGATGGTGCGGGAGTCTTTCATAAATAACGCCATTCTTGAATCGTGAGGGCGCTATTGTAGGGGCTTAGGCCTCGCTTTGCATCACCGACCGAGCACCTCGGTGAGAAAGGCGTCCAGCCCGGGAATATAGGTCTCCCGGGAGCGCAGGAAGCCGTGGTTGTGATCGCCCCTGATTGCCAGAAAGCGCTTGGGCTCAGATGCGGCGTCGTAGAGCGCCCGACCATGGCGCTCGGGGATGATCTCGTCGTCCGGACTGTGGACCACCAGAACCGGGGCTTCGACCTCAGCAAGCGCCGCCCGGGCGTCATAGCGGTAACGGGTGAGCCAGCGCACCGGTAAGAAGGGATAGAGATCGGCACCAATATCGGGAACGGAGGTAAAACCGGATTCGAGAATCAGGCCCCCGATAGGCTGCCCACGGGCGGTCTCGGCGGCCACGGCCGCCCCCAGGGAGCGACCGAAGAAGATCAGACGCTCCGGCGCTTCGTCCCGTTCGCTCAAGAGGTAGTCAAAAGCCGCCTGCCCGTCCCGGTAAAGGCCCCGCTCGCTGGGGCGGCCACTGCTCTCGCCGTAACCGCGGTAATCGACAATCAACACGTTCAGCGCCAAATCGTGGAAAATCTGCAACGAGTCCAGACGATGGGAGATATTGCCGGCATTGCCGTGGAAAAACAGCAGGGTTCCGCGGGCCGAGGGCGCAGGAAGATACCAGGCATGCAGGCGCTCGCCGTCTTCCGTTTCCAGGCGCACGTCCTCATAACCCAGCCCGATAGCCGCCGGACTGGCCGCAAGAGTGCGGCTGGGAATGTGAATCATGCAGCCCTGCAGGGCCCAGACCAGTACCACCAGCGTGGCATAGGCCACCCCCGCGGTCAGCAACCAACGTCCGAGGCGTTGCATCACCTAGGCCTCGACATCGTCCCGGGCGAACTGCCAGGCCACCCGGCCGCTGCGCGCCCCCCGGGTCCGGTGCCAGAGCAGTGCCCGCGCTCGGGTGTCGTCATTCCACTGGCCACCGAGTGCCTCGACCCAATAACGGGCCGCGGCCAGGTAGTCATCCTGGGAGAACGGATAAAAGCTCAGCCAGAGGCCGAAACGCTCAGACAGCGAGACCTTTTCCTCAATACTGTCATTGGGCCGCACCTCGCCGTCTTCATAGAGGACGTCGAGGTTTTCCCGCATCTTCTCGGGCAGCAGATGGCGGCGATTGGAGGTCGCGTAAAAGAGCACATTGGCCGACGGGGCGGCAATGGAGCCATCGAGTGCAGACTTGAGGGCCTTGTAGCCGCTCTCCCCTTCCTCAAACGAAAGGTCATCACAAAACAGGATAAAGCGCTCGTCCCGCTCCTCGATCAACTCAAGAATGTCGATCAGCGACAGCAGATCGGTTTTATCCACTTCGATCAACTTCAGACCCTGGTCGCGAAAGTGGTTCCAGCAGGCTTTGATGAGCGTGGATTTACCCGTGCCGCGGGCCCCGGTCAGAAGGACGTTGTTCGCGGGCTTGCCCTCGACAAAGCGTTGGGTATTGCGCAGGATCGCCTTTTTCTGCTCATCGATATTGTGCAAAGCGTCGAGCGCGATCTCGTGGGGATGACGTACCGCCTGCAGGTAACCGCGCCCATTCTCACGCCGCCAACGGAAGGCATCCGCCTGCCAGTCCGGTTCGGGCGCCACGGGAGGCAGGAGTGCTTCGGCCCGCCCGAGAATCTGTTCCAGTCGATCCAATGCGCGCTCAAATGACATTTAACCGTTCACCTCTGTTGTTGTTCGATCGAGTCGGCTGCCCCAGTGCCAACCCACCCAGACGGCCAATAGGCATAGAGTAGCCGTTGCCAGCAGATTTAGCAGCCCCAGCCACAGGTTGGTTTGCAGCAGCGCCAGACTCTGAACACTGAAAATGGAGAAGGTGGTAAACCCGCCGCATACGCCGGTCATCCAGAATTGCCGCCAGCGACTGCTTACCACGAAGCGACCACCGGTGGCCGACAGCGCGGCCACGACCCCGATGAGCAGTGAGCCGAGGGTATTGACCGCCAGCGTGTCCCAGGGAAATGCCTGCGGCCCCATGCGCATCGATAGATCGGCCAGCATAAATCGGGCGCTGCCGCCAAGGGCGCTTCCCAGGGCGATCCAGAGCGCCAGGGTCATAACCACACCCCCGCCAGTGTTCGGCCCAGGTATACCCCCAACAGACAAAGCAGCAGACTGCCCAGCAGGTTGGCAGCGACGCCCAGCCAGTTGCCGCTCCGACCCAGAGCCAGAGTTTGCAAGGCGAAGGACGACACCGTGGTGTAGCTGCCGCAAAAGCCGATCAGAAGGAGCAGTTGAAGTTCAGCGGACCAGGCCGCAAGGCGCACACTCAGGCCGATCAGCAGCCCCGCCAGAATCGCTCCGGTGACATTGACCACCAGCGTGCCCCAGGGAAAACCGCGCCAGGCGCGCCACTTCTCAGCCTGATGCTGAACCGCCGTGGACACCCAATAACGCAGCACCCCGCCGAGAGCACTGCCCGCGGCGACGGCGAAAATATTGAGCCAATATTGGGACACCACAAGCCCTTATGCGCGGATTGAATCGAATCGGATGGGTTGTAACCGAGTATAAAGCGGCGAAAGACGGAAGACAAAGTCGGGCTTGCTGCCATTTTGTCGGATTACGCGCTCCGCGCTAATCCGACCTACTGAAACCAACGTGCCATTGCCCCGAGTAGGTCGGACCAGAGCACCGTTGTTCGAGTAGGTCGGATTAGCGAAGCGTAATCCGACAATGAGGCACCCAACCCAAGACAGAGCACCAATGTCCGAGTAGGTCGGATTAGCCGCAGGCGTAATCCGACAGTGAAGCACCCAACCCAACACAGAGCACCAATGTCCGAGTAGGTCGGATTAGCCGCAGGCGTAATCCGACACCTGAGGCACCCAACCCCAACGCTTACCAGTTATAACGATAACCGATCGTCGTGGTCTTGCTCATCTCGCGATCGTAATACGACAGACTGAAACGGTGCCGCTCCCAAGCCCACATCGCAGCTTCAAGGCTCACCACACGGCTCAACTCATCCTCGGCATAGTCGGTATAACCAACGCCCAGCTCTAACGTATTCGGTACGAGCCAAAGGCGAAGATCGACACCATAGGTGAGTGAGTTGAAGCTTTCCGAGTAACAAAAATTGCCTGAACAGGCCTCAGCCTCAACGCCGGCCCAACCAATATGAGGCACCAGATCCACGGTATTTAATTGAAACGGGAAGTGCAGACTCAGGGTTGCAATCGTATCCGTGATCTCTGTTCTGTTGCCGGAATTGCTCATCGCCAGACTCGAAAAGGACACCGCGGCGTTATCACTGAACTGGTAGCTGCCAAAAATGTCCGCAACACCAAGCTCTTCGTAGACCTCGTTGTCCACCAGAACCTGTTGTTCCAGGTCCGCCGAGCCGATCTCAATGCCCAAAAAGGTATAGGAGAAGTTGGTGGCATATTGCGCGCTAGCGGTCAGCGGTGCGCACGCGAGGACGACTGTGGCCATCATGGCCGGAATCAATTTGTGCATTTTCAGCTCCTTTAAAAGATCGCGCATTGTACGAGGTTTGAGCCAAGTCTTCACCACTGAAAGCTATACCCGACTTCCCACGTATGACTTTCACGATCTTCTCGGTAGCGCCCGTGAAAGCGGTGCTGGCGATCCCACCAGTAAGCGACTCCGCCATCAGCCCAAGGGTTGATAAACTCAGAGGTGTAGTCCGTATAGCCCCCAAACAACTCCCAACGCCCAGGGACCACCCATAGACGACCCTCAACCCCGACCATCAGAGCATCATCGCTGGTGCGTGCGCAAAGATTCCACTGGCAGGTCTCGGCCTCAGAATAGCTATAACCTACCTTAGGAATGATCACCAACTCATTGATAGAGAAAGGAAACTTTACAAATGCCGTGCTGTTCAACACACTCACATCAACACCGTTTCGGTCAGCGGTCTCGACCCGAGTAGAGAAGCCGACAACCGCATTGTCCAGCACCTGAACGCTGGCATCCAGCTCCGCCGACAGCAAGCTGTCAAAGCGCTCCGCGCGATACATCAACGGGCGATCGAGAGACACCCGCCCCAGACTGATCCCAACCTGAGTGTGAGAAAAAACCGGCTCAGCGGCCACGGGTGCCATCGCCCCGATCCCCACCAACCACAGCCCCACAAAGCCCAGCAATTTACGCATAGTCATCACCTGCATCATCTATCAAGGGTAAGTCTAGCAGCTCATGGGTCACGGCTTCCTGGTCGACAAAGCGGCCATGCCTTGCGAGTGCCGGGATCAATTCATTGTCTGTATAGGCACAGCCTGATGCACTAAAACTGCAGACCTGGTTTTCCTTGCCCGCATCGTCCGGCCGATGACCCCGCCCGGCCCGAATTTCCGCCAACATCGGGCTGTAACCAGGTCGCCAGGCCTCAAGTTCAGGAAAGCGCAGACGCAAAGCGCTCAGTATCGCAAGGCCTGAGTAATCCAAATCACCCCAAAACGTCATGTGCAAAGAACGTGACGAGGCGTTAAACCAATGTGTCTCAAAGTCATCCCGTTGGCTGAAGTCGCCGCTGTAACTGAAATCCACAATGGGTCTCTCCCTGATACGCTCTGCCGCACCGGTAAAGCCGTGGCTATACACCAGGTGTGCCCTCAAACGTTGGGCGTAGGACTTGAGGTGGAGAAAGCTGTCCTGATTTTCTATGATCAAGACCGTTTGAGCCCGCGCCACCAAATGCGCGGAACACAGTATCGGCCGGGGGACAATACAGGTATTCAGAACAGGGAATTTCGCGAGCAACCAGCGCTGGCGCAAAGGCCTGTCAAGGTACTTGGAGTCTCCCGCAAACAACTGTGCGCTCAGCTGACGCCAAGTCAAGCGTGTGCTTTCGGGCAGATCGGCAAGCGCGGACAACGCTGCCAAGACCACCTCCGGCGAATAGCCGAGGTCCGCCCATGGCAGCTCACCCTCGAGCTCGCGCCAATCGGGGGAGTTTTCCCAGTCTCTGACTGCTTTCTGCCAGGCGCTCAGTTCAGCACTGACAACCGGCCGATCAAGCCACTGTCGCAATCTTGCCTCGGCCCCTTCACTGAAGCTGATGGTAAACGGCTGATCAGGCGGGGTGTCAGGCAGCGACTTCTGATTCGATAGCACAAAAAGTCCTGGCGACACCTCAAGCATACACTGCCACAAAAATTCACGCCGTTCAGCGGACAGGTAATCGTAAAGTGACGGAAAGTTAACCGCCGACAATGTGCGCCGAAGGGGTCGGGCCCGATCTGACTCCCTCTGACGTTCAAACTGATTGAGCGCCCACAGACATAGCGCCCGGAAATCGGCAACATCCTCATCCTGCCACCAGACCGGGCGCTGCATCACTCCACCTCGGACAGGAATTCCAGTTCCGCCTGTTGGCGGATGGTACGGCGGTGGTTCGCCATCAGTTTCTCGATCTGCGCCTGATCACAGGTTTGGCGGTCGAGGATCACCCGGCTGTTGAGCTCGCCCACGCGCTCGGCGGTGGGGCATTTGCTGAACACAAACTGGTTGGAGATCAAATCCATAAAGGGGCCGGATTTACTGCTGGGCATAATGAACAACAATTGCAGGCCCAGGCTTTCGGTCAGGTAATTGATCACCTCGCGCGAGCGATGTTCGTCCATCTTGGAGAAGGCCTCATCCACGAGCACCATGCGTAGATGGTTGCTGCCTTCGTTAAAGCGAAACGCCGAGGTAATCGCCGCGCTGCGGATAATGTAGGCCGGGGTTTCCAACTGGCCGCCTGACCCGGTACCGTACTGGCTCAGGGCGATGGGCGGCTTGCCCTCAGGTTCCTTGTAGATCTCGTAGCGACGGTAGTTGCGGTAATCGGACATACGCGTCAGCTCGCGCAGAGCCTGCTGTTCATCGTCGCTGAGCAGCATAGCCATCAGGCGCTCGCGCACCCGCTGGTGTTTGGGCTCCAGGGGAATATCGAACAGGTTGTCGCCCTCGCGCAAGCTGGGATTGTCCATGACCGCCTTGAAAAATTGCCAATACTCTTTGTACTCGGGCACCCAGTCCCAACCGAACCGAAAGCGTTCACGGTCAGCGCCGAAACGATGGTGCTCAAGTTCCGCATTGAGATTTTCCAGGACTTTCTTGCCGTCATTGATGGACTGATAGACCACATGGCACAGATCCGAGACAAATGCGTTGTTAAAGCTCTCCCGCAATGAGCCCAGCTCAGCATGACGCTGCGCAAGAATGTTGTTCTTATGACGGTTGTAGAGGGCATCGTACTGACGCCGCAGATCACACACCGCCGCAAAGTTTTTGCGACTCAGCTCGTCGGTGTAATCCAGCTCGAAGGCCATGGCATCGGCACTGCGACTGAACTGGTTGTGTTGCATCAGGTTCTGTTGCAGCCGATTGAGGCTGGCTTTGAGTTCGCCACTGAGAGTAGGCAGCTGATTTTCGTAGTAGCCGGTATCGCGCAGGTCGTCATCGACGGCCGCCAGACGCGTTTCGCTGTCGAACTCGGGCCAGAGAGCGCCGATGCCTTCCAGTGCAGCTTCGCACTGATCAACCGTCGCGAGGGTGCGATCCTGCTCGCTATCGAGCTGGCGGCATTTGTCATCGACATTGGCCTGCTGCGCCAGAACCTTCACCCGCTCTTCGTTGAGTGCTTGATACTCTTGCAGGCATGCCTTATCCAGGGCTTTCAGCTCTGCCAGTTCCTGCTCCAGGGCTTCACTGTCGCCCAAGTCCAGTTGTTCCAGCTGCTTGTCGATGGCGTCTGACCGACGCTGCGCATCGCGCATGGTCTGTAATTGATCGGCAACCTGCACCGGCTTCAATCGATCCACCGCCTGCACCAAAGCCCGCGTCCGCTGCGCCAGCTCGTCGGCAGCCTGCCACTCCTTCTGTGCCAGTATTAACGCCGCCTGTTTGGCCGCCAGCGCCCGTTCGCGCGCGCCCTGACCGAACACCAGATCGGTATCCGGGATATCACAACGGAACATTGCGTAGTTGCCAGAGCCCATCGCATCGCGCGTAACCCCGCGCCGGACACCGCGCAACGCCTCGGCATCAGACACCTGCAGCACTTGTCCGTAACTGGCTTTGAGATAGTATTCAGCCGTTGCATGACTGAACTGCATCAGGTGAATGACCGAGTCTGCGGGCAAACTGCTCATCCGCTCGCAGTCGCGCCGGGCTTTGTCGCCCTGGATCACCCGGGCTTTACTGCCGCCGGACAGATTGCGCACAAGCCGAATGGCTTCAGCCTCATACTCCGGCTCAACAATGATGCCGAAGCGCGCACCCCCGATATAGCCTTCCAGCGCCGACTGCCAGTCGGGCGCCACAATTTCCACGTAGTCGCACAGTACCCGAGCATCCGCTTGCGGGCACTGTTGTTGAATCGCGGCCAAGGCTGCGCGCACAAACGGCGGATAACTGACCTGTTGCGTGCTCAAGGCGTCGATATCGCGCTGCAGGGCTTCGCTCTGCTTCTGAGCCTGCTCCATCGTCCGTTGACGTTTGCCCGCCTCGGCAGCCAGTTGATCACGTAAACGTTCCTGGCCATCGGCACGTTCGCCGTGAAATGCCGCGGCCAACTGATTGTGCTGCTGCTGTTGCTCACGTGCCTGGCTGAGGGTATCTTCCAGTGGACTCAGATCAATCCAATCCCGATTGAGCAAACCGTGAACATCGATTTTCCGGTCATCAGATGCAACCGATTTAAGCAATTGTTTCAGGTTTTTCTCTGCCAGGGCCGGTATCGCCAGTTCAAGAGACACCTGACTCAGGTGCTGCTGGATTTCGGACGCCGCCTCAGTATGAGCCTGCAATTGCTGGCTCCCGGTCAATAAGTCAGGCACCGACGCATGAATCGCCTTCTCCTGTGCTGCCTTGTCCTTCTCTAACTGATCTTTGTCGCGCAAGGCAGGCACACCCAAACGCCGGGTATTGACGTCGAGAATCTGCGCCTGCAGCTCTTCGCGCCGTTGTTCACACACGGTGACCGCCTGACTGTTGGCCGACAGCTTGTCGCGCAGTTCTTGCTGCAAATTCTTTTGCGTCAGGTAGCGAAACTGGCAGTCATTATAGCGCCGCCGGGCAAGGCCATAATGCGCCAACTGCCATTCGAGCCAGGTCTGGATATAGGTATCGGTGGTGGTCAAGCCCTGCGCCAGGCGCTCTACCGCTTCCTGAATCTGACGGGCGTCCGCCTCCATGGTGTGAATGCGTTTGAGCATCGACGATACGGTACGAATAGCTTCGCCCAGATCCCTCGGCTCGAGCACTTCCGTCGCTACAAACTCGTCGATACCCTTGATGGGTTTGTACGCCATAAAACGCGAAAACGCCCGTGCCGCGTTGATCGCTTCCCGCTCGGAAACAGCATCCTGACGCCCCCGCAGCGCGCCATAAAATCGGCACAGGTAGGATTTTTTCTTGTCGTACTTCTCCACCGCCTGGCTACTGAACTGACGCCGCAACTGGGCATGGACCCGATCGAGCGGCAACACATAGCGCCCGGCTTTGTCTTCTTTAAGCAGGTCGCTCAAGCTCAGGCTGATGTCCGGCAAGATGAAAAACTGGGTGTCGTCCAGACGCGCAACCCGCTGCTGGCCCGCACCTTCGATAAACGCACGCATGCCGATCAAGGCGGTAAAAGGTTGGCCGTCTTCCCCGGGCGTGGGATAAAACACCGCCCCGAGGTAGCCATCACAGCCATCGGGCCGGGCGTAGGCGCCGTCGTCACAACCCAGGACGTAGGACGCAAGCGTACGCACCTGCTTCCCCCCTCGCCCCCGCTGGCTGGATTCGTCCTGGCCGGGGTTAAAGTGAAACAGGCTGTCGTGGGCGGCGGTCATGATGGTCTGAATCGCATCCGCCGCGGTGGTTTTGCCGGACCCATTGCCCCCCGAAAAGAGGTTGATCGGCCCAAACTCACACTCGCTGTTGGGGATGTTGCCCCAGTTGATATAGATAAACTTTTTTAGATACATAAATTTACTTTTAACCTTGGGCGGCTCAGGGGATGGGTAGAGGGGTGTGGGACATGCCGTGAACCCATCCCCTCTCCCACCAACGGTGGATTCGTTCAAACTCACAAGTATCTGACCGGAAAACAGATCAGCATCTATCAAATATCAAGCCTGATAGTCGCGACATACTCCAACCTACTCCAGAGAAATAGCGAGTTGAAAAGAGCATCGAGATCAACCGGCCGGCAGAGGGCTTGGGGGTAAGGGGTGCGGGACTGTAGGAGGCATGGATGCCGACTTCAAGCGTACAGGGACGTATTTACAGCGTGTCCCGCACCCCTTACCCCCAAGCCCGTAAACCTTCTTACGAAGCAACGACCCTTACGAAGCGAAAACCGACGCAGCAACAACCACGTCATCCGCCTCATCTGCATCCACCGGCTCCAGCTCATCCAAAGACTCCCGCACCGACGCCAACCACTCATTACTCACCAAATTCACAATCAACGGCCGAACCCGAATCCAGGTATCCGCCTGCTCCAGATCCGCCTCCTGGGTAAAATGCACCAAGCGCAACTGCCGCAAACGCCGGAACAACTGCCAGCGTTCCACCCGCGACTCCGGTAACGAACGGCGCAACAGATTCTTCATGGCCAAAGCCACCGCCTCCAGAGACAAGGTCACACAGCCCTGCTCGTCGATCGCGCCTTCACGCAAGGCCTTGTCATACTCCGCACGTAACACCAGAATCAGCGCCACCTCGCCCTGCCCCAGGCGCGTACGCAAGCCGCCATTAAACGGCTCATCGGACTCGTCTTCGAGCCCGGGAACGCGTGCGCCCGGGGGTATCAGGCGTACAAACTGAAAGTGCTCATCGTGTTGAAAGCGCACCCCGATAAGCGCCAAATACTCATCCACCAGCGGCGCAATCCGCACAAACTGATCATAGAATTCCGCTTCCACCTGGCTGTCGCTCCGGCACAAAACACCGTAATCCAACAAGCGTTGCAAAAGTGCGCGCCAATCACTCAGGTCGAGGCTGTGTTTGCGCAGTTGCTCTTCGAGATTAAGCGTCAGACTGCTCATGGGCGTCCTCAATCAATTCAATACGGTAATCATCCCGCGCGCTAAAATAGGGACCATCGCGCACCGCCGGGCTGGCATGCAAGATGCCCTCGGGCTGGTGAATATGAAAGCGAAAGCGCGATGACAGGTTTTCCAGCGCCCCCACCTCAATGGCACGGGCGAGACATAACAGCTCCTGCGCGGACTCGGCCCGCAGTTGCCGACTGCTGATGCTGCCGCGCTCGGCCAGGGCCGCGTGGATATACTGACGCACACCGCTGCCCTGCACACTGAAGGCCTGATCCAAGGCCTGCTGAATGAACAGCTGCTTCTGTGCCTCGGGGTCGAGCGCTGGGTCATCATCGACATTGACCCGCACCTGGCGTTTGCCGCGCCGTTCACGCAGCTGAATCTGGCCCGGGTCGATCAAACCCAGATGAACACCGCTCAACGCGTCCGCATGGGCGTCGAGCACCGTATCCTGTTGGGCGCGCTCCAGTCCACTGAGCTGCTGACACAGGCCCGCGATATCATCATTGCCCTGACTGTGAATGTAGGTGAGCTGACGAATAATAATATCCGCTCGCTGGGTGAAGGTGTTAAGCGCTCGGCGCAAAGCCGGCAGCATCGTCTCGCAGGCGTTCTTCAGGCGCGCCTCAATGGTTTGGAGCAGGCCTTCCAGAAGCGAACTGCCGGGCACCACCCGTTGCGGCAAGAGTTGCCGCAGGCGCAGCTCCATCACCGCACGCCAGTCCTTGTCTGCGGTTTCCGGGTCGCCTTGGCCGTATTTACGCTTGCGCCGAATGCGGGTAACAAGATCGGCGATCTGGTCACGGTATTTTTCCACGCTGTCCGCCGAAAGGCGCACCTCCAGGTCCGGCTTGAACACCTTGTCCATAAAGTCGAAAAACTCATCGGTGGCCTGCTGTACCAACTGGCGCGACTCCACCTCGCGCACCAGTTGCCGCTTACGCTCCTCCAGGTCGGCGATCACATCGGTGAAATCACTGATGATCCGCTCGGAGTATTCATAAGCATCGAGCAGATCGTGGACCTCGCCCCGGTCGTAAAAGGCCTGCAAGCTGTTGCGAGTATTGCGGGTGTTGCGGTTGCGTGTACGGAATTCGTTGCGCTGGCTGTCGGCGAAGGGCTGGGTAAATAGCCGACCCATCCGGGTAAAACCGTAGCTGCTTTGCAAACTGGCCTCGTCGACCTGCTTCTCCAGCCAACCGTGCTCAAGCAGCCGGTTGACAATAAACCCGGCCAGCTCGCGCTGGTTCTTGAAGCGCCCTTCCCCGTCGCTCTCGTCGGCATCGTCCAGAACCGGTGCGCGCGCGATCGCCTCCTTGAATATATCGAGCAACTGCTCACGTCCCAGGGCAATCCCGTAATCGCGCAGATCCGTGTAAAGCCGCTGATACAAAAGACGCAGACACTCAGCAACTACAGCCCGGTACTTACCGGTCAGCGGTGTGAAAAAATGCTCGCGCGAATCGGCAAAAAACATACTCGCCTAGTCGTACAAGCAGTGCTGAGAGAAGTCGCGAGTATCGTCTTCAGACCAGGTCATGCCGTCGATTTCAAGCATGGCATCACACCATTGCTCGGAGCCGCGATCGTAAGTCGAGGCATCCAACGCTGGCTCCTCAGGCACCGGCGGCTCTTCCGGCAGCGGTGCGGGCTGACTGGCCAGCCAGACAAGGCCCCCAATGACAAACAAAATGCTGACGCCAATCAGCAGATAGGCGGACCACATGGGGTTGGTTTTAAAACGTTCAATCAGCGTGGGCATAACTCAATCCTGAAGCCAGTCGGCCAGTTGTTCGGCGTAATAGGTAATGATGAGATCAGCACCGGCGCGCTTAAATGCGAGCAGGGTTTCAAGCACGATCGCACGTTCGTCGACGACGCCGGCGTTGGCCGCGGCTTTGATCATGGCATACTCACCGCTCACATGGTAAACCGCGAGTGGACGCTCGGAATTGGCGCGGATGTCGGCAATCACGTCCAGGTAGGCAATGCCCGGCTTGACCATCAGGATATCGGCGCCTTCTGCTTCGTCTTGCAGAGACTCCGCCAGCGCTTCCCGGCGGTTGGCCGGGTCCATTTGGTAGCTGTCGCGGGTACCTTTGAAGTTACTGTCAACGGCATCGCGAAACGGGCCGTAAAAAGCCGACGCAAACTTGGTGGAGTAGGACATGATAGGGATATGCTCAAAACCCGCCGCGTCCAACGCCTCGCGCAACGCGCTGATCATACCGTCCTGCATGCCCGAAGGTGCAATAATATCCACCCCCGCGCGCGCGGCGACCACCGCTTGCAACTGCAGGTTCGCCAGGGTTTTATCGTTGGCCACGTCCTCGCCTTCGACCACACCGCAATGACCGTGGTCGGTGTATTCGCAGAAGCAGTTATCGCTGATCACCAGCATCTCGGGCTGAGCCTGTTTGGCGGCGCGAATCATCCGCGCCATCAGTCCGTCTTCGTGCCAGGTATCCGAGCCGCAGGCATCCTTATGGGTCGAAACGCCGAACAGGAGTACCGCTCGAATGCCCTTGTTCCAGGCGCGCTGTACGACCTCTGCCAGCTGCGCCTCCGGGTAGCGGACTACCCCGGGCATACTGTCGATGGCCACGGGCGCCTGCGCGTCCTCTTCGACAAAAATCGGGAGTACCACATCACTGATGCGCAAGTGGGTTTCACGCACCAGCTCGCGCAGCGCCGAGGTGCGTCGCAAACGGCGAAAACGAAAAGCCGGAGGTGTCAGAGGCAAGCGGCTTGGAGATTCAGACATGATGGCAATAACCTTGGTGTCAGTGTGTGGTTTACAGCGCGAGGCCACCTTCGTGGCTCCATTCGCAGCGCACTTCCATGTCGCCTGAGCCGGGGGCATGAAAGTTGCCGGTGGACTCCCAGATAAACGTGTGCGTGCCCGCCAATTCCGTTTCCAGGTGTACCGTCGCGGACACCCAGTACATTTGACTCAACAGCGCTTCGAACTGGGCGATCCATTGATCCCATTCGTATTCCACAGCTTTATAGGAAGCCCCAAAGTGCATCACCGTGGTCTGGTAGCCGCCCAGGACTTCGGTTTGCGGAATCGAAAACATTTCCTGTGCGAGGAACGGCCACTCTTCGGCGTGAGGCAGCGCCAGCATGGCGGCACGATTGATCGCCACTCGCTCCCGGTCGGAAGGCAGCAAACGCACGTCTTTGATACAACCGTAAACAATGGACTCCTGATCCATAGTCACTCCGTTTTCACGCAAGATTGAGTCTGACCGGTATCAGCCACCGCGAAAGCGACGGCGACACCGGGACAATTGTTCATCGAAGCGCTTGGCGCGCTCATCGACCCGCCCGGCAACACCGATCAACCAGGCCTTGCTGTTGTAGCTGCCGCGACGGAATCCGCCGTGACCTTCATGGTAAGCCAGGTACAGGTTGCGGGCATCGTTAAGGGCGATATCGTTACGCTGATGACTCAGGCTGTTATACCAGCCGACAAAATCAATGGCGTCGCGAAAGTTACGTCGACTCGCCCAGGGATTGCCGCTGTCGCGCCGGTACTCGGACCAGACTTCGTTCTTAGCCTGGGCGTAACCGTGGGCGCTGCTCGCCCGCCGCCAGGGAATAAATCCGAGTAACTTGGTGCGCGGCGGGCGCGCCGAATACTGAAAACTCGACTCCTGATACATCATCGCCATCATCACCGGCACCGGCGTCCCCCAGCGGCGCTGAGCGGCACGAGCATCGGAGTACCAGCCCCGCTTCTCATCAAAAATATCGCAGACATTATCGATACTGCTCGGCTGGGCAGAGGTCGCACAACCCTGCAGGAGTGCCAGGGTGATCATCACCATCATCAAACGAATACCGGTCACCACTCTTCTCCTTGGCCATGCTCACGCAACAGGGACAGCAGCTGCGCTTCATCGCGAATATCGATACCCAAACTCTCGGCTTTCGCCAGTTTCGAGCCCGCGCCCGGCCCCGCGACCAGGCAGGTGGTTTTGGCTGAGACACTGCCCGCCACTTTGGCACCGAGCGCCTGTAGCGCCTCTTTGGCCTGATCCCGGGTCAACTGTTCAAGTGTGCCGGTCAGTACCCAAGTCTGATCGTTCAAGGGCAAGGCTTCGGCTTTGACCGGTGTTTGCTCGGGCCAGTTGACGCCCGCGGCCTGAAGTGCCGCCACCGCTTCGCGGTTGTGAGCCTGACGAAAAAATTCAGCCACAAAATGGGCAACCACCGGACCGACATCGCGCACCGCTTGCAGCGTGTCTTCCTCCGCCTGGGCGAGTGCCTCAAGGGTACCAAAATGACTGGCCAAGTTGCGCGCTGTGGCCTCACCGACTTCACGGATGCCCAAAGCGTAAATAAACTTCGCCAAGGTGGTCGTCTTGCTACTATCGAGCGCGACCAGCAGGTTCTCGGCGGATTTTTCGCCCATTCGCTCAAGGGACACCAGATTCTCTTTGCTCAGCGTGTAGAGATCGGCCACCGCTGTGATCAAATCCCGGTCAACCAGTTGCTCGACCAGTTTGTCGCCCAGACCATCGATATCCATGGCCTTGCGTGAGGCATAGTGTTTGATGGCCTCTTTGCGCTGTGCGGGGCAAATCAAACCGCCGTCGCAGCGGGCCACGGCTTCGCCGGGTACCCGTTCGACCGGCGAACTACACACCGGACAGGCCTCAGGGAAAACAATGGTTCGCGCGCTATCCGGGCGCTGGCTTTCGACCACGCCCACAATCTGTGGAATCACATCACCGGCGCGGCGGACAATCACGGTATCGCCGATCCTTACGCCGAGCCGTTCGATTTCATCCTGGTTGTGCAGGGTTGCATTGGAGACGGTAACGCCACCGACGAACACCGGCTCCAGGCGTGCCACCGGCGTCACGGCGCCGGTCCGACCCACCTGAAACTCAACGTCCAGCAAGCGGGTCATCTCTTCCTGAGCCGGAAACTTGTAGGCGATGGCCCAGCGCGGAGCGCGGGACACAAAACCCAGAGTCTGTTGCAGGTCCAGGCGGTTGACCTTAAAGACAATGCCGTCAATATCGTAGCTCAGCGATTGCCGGCGCGCACCCAGATCGGCGTAGTACGCCAGACAGGCATCAATGCCCTGAACTGCACGCATTTCACGGTTGATTTTAAAGCCCCAACGCTGCAGCGCGTACAGGACATCGGTGTGGGTCTCAGGCAAGGTTCCGCCTTCGACCAGGCCAACGCTATAGGCACACATTTCGAGCGGACGCTGCGCCGTGATGCGCGCATCGAGCTGGCGCAAACTGCCGGCTGCCGCATTGCGCGGGTTTACAAACACTTTCTCATCCCGCTCGCGGGCCGTCTGGTTCAGACGCTCGAACCCGGCTTTGGGCATATAGATTTCACCGCGCACTTCAAGGACGGCCGGGTAACCCTGCCCCATCAGCCGCAGGGGCACGGAGTCGATGGTGCGCACATTCTGGGTAATATTCTCGCCCGTGGTGCCGTCGCCGCGGGTCGCACCGCGCTCAAGCTTGCCGTCGCGGTACAGCAGGCTCACCGCGATACCGTCAAGTTTGGGCTCGCAGGCGTACTCAATCTCAGCGGTATCCTTCAAACGCTCCTGAATCCGGCGATTGAAGTTGCCCATATCCGCCTCATCAAAGGCGTTGTCGAGGGAGAGCATGGGCAGCTCGTGACTGACGGTTTCAAACGCGCTCAGCGGCGTACTGCCGACCCGTTGCGTCGGCGAATCCGGCGATACCAGATCGGGGAAATCGGCTTCCAGCGCCGCCAGACGCCGCATCAACCGGTCGTACTCGGCATCGGGAATCTGCGGCTCATCGAGCGCATAGTAGCGGTAATTATGGTCGTTGATCTGGGTCCGCAGCGCGTCCACTTCGCGCGCCGCGTCAGCCGGGCTTTCCGGGTGATTGTCGGACATTCTCGCTTCCAAACTCAATGATGGGGGCGCGATAGCTGTTTGCGCTCAAACTCGGCCACCCGCTGGCGGCAATGCTCCAGTGTCTGCCGGGTCATAATGCTGCGGTTTTCGTCCTTGAGCTCGCCCCCCAGTGCGTTGCTGATATCGCGGGCGGCGTCGGCCATCAGGTCAAACACCTTGATACTGCTGCCTTCAATTTCCAGCGGCAGGGTCATAAACAGGCTCACACCCGGCGTAGAGAACTCGTCCATCGTCTCGAGATCAAAGACCCCGGGCTTCACCATATTGGCCAGACTGAACAGAATGGGGCCCTTGCCCTTTTCGTCGCTGTGGCGGTGAAAAATGGCCATGCTGCCAAAACGCAGGCCACTGGCCAGCAGTGCGTCGAGCAGCGCGGGCCCGAGGAAGCGCTCGCCTTCCGGCGCCATGATATTGATCACCAGCACCTCTTCGGGGTCGGGGGGCGTTGGCGCGCTGCTACTGGGTTTAGTCGCGGCGGGGGCTTTTTGAGGCGGGGGCGTCGGCGCCGGGGCACGCGTTTCAGGCGGCTTGCTGCGCGGGGCCTTGGCCGCCAGGGCTTTGGCCCCGGCGCTGAACACGCTCTTGGCTTTGGCGGCGGCCGCAGAGGCCGCCGCAGACGCAGCGGCGAAGGGTTCATCGCGCTCGTCATGTTTCTCCGGGGCCTGCGCTACGGGGGCATCCAGGTCGTCTTCCTCGTCAGCATCAAAGGCCGAAAAGCTCGGCTCTATGCGCTTGCGCTCATCAAGGGTTTCCGGCTTTCGGCTCGGAGCCTCTGGGGTGGGCCGCTTGGCGGCGGCTGGCGGCACTGACTTGGGTGTGGAATCGGCCTTCTGGGCAGCGTCTTCAACGGACTCCATCAGCAGCGGTACCGCCTCGTCGAGGTTAAGGCTGCCTTGCTCAGGCATGTAACGCGTTGCTGGCGCGGGTGCCTCCGGCTCAGGCGCCTCCTCAACAGGGGCTTCGTCGACACCACTGTCGGCGGGCGACGTTTCGTCTGAATCGATAGCCTCGTCATCATCGACCGATGCCTCGAGGTCTTCATCTAGCGTGTCCTGGTCCTGCTCGACAGCGGTAATGGGTCGCGGTTTGAGTGTCACCTCGGGCGCCTCGCGATAGGCCACCACGCGCGCGCCGCCGTTGGGCAGCTCACTGGTGAAGTCATCCTGCTCGGCGCTGCGACTGCTGCCGCTGAGTCCACCGCGGGCCATACGCACACTGTCGCGCCGGGACTGACGCATACGGCGCACCCCATCGAGCACTATCCCGATAATCAGCAAAACGATAATGACCGTTAACCACTCGCGCATAACTCTGTCCTTTCCTGCTCAGGTCCTGACTCAGGCCTTCAGATTAAACCGCTGCCAATTCAGCCGCCTCGTCCACATCCACGGTCACCAGGCGTGAGACACCGGGTTCATGCATGGTAACCCCCATCAGCTGATGAGCCATCTCCATAGCGATTTTGTTGTGAGTAATATAAATGAATTGCACGTGTTGCGACATCTCCTCCACCATGCGCGCATAACGACCGACGTTGGCGTCATCCAGAGGCGCATCCACCTCGTCGAGCATACAGAAAGGCGCAGGGTTCAAACGGAAAATCGAGAACACCAGTGCAATCGCCGTCAGGGCTTTCTCACCCCCGGACAACAAGTGAATGGTGCTGTTACGCTTGCCCGGCGGACGCGCCATAATGGCGATACCGGTATCGAGTAGATCCTCGCCGGTAAGTTCCAAATAGGCATGGCCTCCGCCAAAGACTTTCGGGAACAGCTCCTGCAGGCTTTTATTGACCTGGTCGAAGGTTTCCTTGAAGCGTGTCCGGGTTTCGCGGTCGATTTTTCGGATCGCGTTCTCCAGCGTCTCCAGGGCTTCCAGCAGGTCATCGTTCTGGGTATCCAGATAATTCTTGCGTTCGGATTCGGTCTTGTACTCGTCGATCGCCGCCAGGTTGATCGGCCCCAGGCGTGCGATGCGCCCGGCCACCTGTTCCAGGGCCTGCTCCAGCGGTTGCAGCTCGGCGTCCTCGGGAAGCTCGCTCAGCAGAACCTCAATAGTGAAATCATCCTCTTCCAATTGCTGGGCTAAACCGGCGCGCTTGACCTCAAACTCCTGGGCCGCCAGGCGCTCGCGCTCCAGGTGCGCGCGCACAGCCTGAACCTCTTGCTCAGCACGGCTGCGGGCCTGTTCGGCCGCACGCAGACCTTGCTCGATGGTTTCCACACCCCGACGCGCCTCGCTCAACTCCTCTTCGACCGCCACCCGTTTGGCGAGGTTCGCTTCCAGCTCCAGCTCGTGCTCCTCTTGCGGGTCGCGGGTCTCGCCCAGCGACTCAAGCAATTGCTCACGTCGCTCCACCAGGCGCTGACTCTGCTCCTGCAGGCGGGCAATATTGACCCGCATACTGTCGAGCTGGGTTTTCAGGGACTGGTGACGCATGGCCAGCTCGTGTGCACGGTCCTTGTCGTGACGGGCCCGCTGACGCGCTTGATCCAGGGCGGTGCGAGCGTCGTCGCGTTGCTGCAACAGGCGCTCGCGTTCGTCGGTGTCCTGGCCCATGGCTTCAATGGCCTCGCTCAGGATCATGCGCGCCTCGGCCAGGCGTTCAGCCTCCTGATCCAGCTGCTCAGCGGCTTCGCGAATTTCGGTGTCGGTGCGCTCGCGGCGCATGCTGATCTGCTCGATTCGGGCCTGACGGGCACTCAGCTCCGAGCGCAGCTCGCTGTAGCGGCGATTTTGGTCGTCAGCACTGCGACGCAGGTTTTCTCGCTCCTGCTCCAGCGCCTTGACGGACTCCCGACCCTGGGTGAGCTTTTCACTCAAAGCGGCGACCTCCGCCTCGACCTGCTCAATCTCGGCGGTCAGTTCTTCCAGCTCCTGACGTCGGGCAATCACGCCCGAGGTCGCGTCGGTATCCCGCGCGACCCGCAGCCACTGTGGGCCGAGCCAGAGGCCGTCGCGGGTCACTACCGACTCGCCGGGCTCCAACTGATCGCGTAGGGCCAAGGCACCGGCCAGGTCCTCGGCGGTATAAATGCCGTTGAGCAAGCCACTGACCTCAACATCGGCACTGACTTTGTCGCTCAGGCGTTCGGCTTTGCTTCCGGTGCGTCCCGGTGCCGCCACGCGGGTATCAAAAAGGACCAGCTCGCCCTGGGTCAGCTCGCCCAGCAAGCCAGCAACGGCATCAACGCCGTCCACGCACACCGCTTGCAGGGTATCGCCCAGCACGGTTTCCAGGGCCTGATCCCAACCCTCGGCCACGGTGAGCGTCTCCGCCAAGCGCGGTTGGGCATCCAGTTGCCGGGCCTCTAACCAGTCACTGACCGCTTCGCTTTTCTGGTTCAAGGCGGCTTGCTGGAGGGCTTCGAGCGAGGCGTGGCGGCCACGCATGCTCTGCAGGCGACTGCGGACGCTGTCCAGTTCATCACTGGCGGTATTGTTGCCGGTACGCTGCTGGTCCAGTTGATCGTTGATTTCCTCAACCCGCCCGCGTTGCTCTTCAGCGGCCAACTCCTGTTCCGAGAGCTGCTCGCGCAGCAGGTTCAGCTCTTCGTCGTTGTCATCACCGCCCAGGCCGGCTTTTTCCTCTTTCAACTTTTCAATGCGCTGCAGCAGGCGTTGCTGGACCTGCTCCAGATGCTGGATGCGCGACTGCTGCACCTCGGCCTTCTGGCGAGGCTCAGCCGCACGCTGGTTGAAGCTGTCCCACTCACTCTGCCAGCGCTGCATGGACTCTTCTGCCGTCTGCAAAGTGTCGCCGGAATCGTCTTCGGCGGCGCGGACCAGCGCCAGCTCCGGCTCAATTTCGAGCAACTCTTCTTCCCAACCTTCAATCTTTTGGGTGTCCGCCTGCAGGCTTTCTTCCGCCTCTTTCAGGTCGCGATTGGCCTGATCCAGGTCCGTCTGCAACTGCCGGCCGCGCTCTTTACTGTGCTGAATGGTCTGCTCAATACGGGCAATATCTGCACCAATGGCGTAATAGCGGCCCTGGACCTCGTTGAACTTGTCACTGAGTTCGGTGTACTGAGCCCGGTATTTTTCAATTTCCGTATCCTTGCTCACCTGATCGGTGACGAAGGACTCCATACGCAATTCCAGATCGCGAATGCCCGCCTGCTTGGCTTTCGCCTGCAAGTCGAGTTGCCGGTACTTGAGGGCCTGCAGCTGCGCCTTGAGTTGCCGCTCCTCTTTCTTGAATTCTGTGTACTTCTCGGCAGCCTGGGCCTGACGGTGTAAGCGCGACAGCTGGCGTTCCAGCTCGTCGCGGATATCGGTCAGCCGCTCGAGGTTTTCCTTGGTACGCCGGATGCGATTTTCGGTGTCGCGACGGCGCTCCTTGTACTTGGAGATGCCCGCCGCCTCCTCGATGTAGACGCGCAGATCTTCAGGTTTGGCTTCGATCAGCCGGGAGATCATGCCCTGTTCGATAATGGCATAGCTGCGCGGCCCGAGACCGGTACCCAGGAAGATATCGGTAATGTCCCGGCGGCGGCACTTGGCGCCGTTGAGGTAGTAGTGATTCTGGCTGTCGCGCGTGACTTTACGTTTCACGGAGATCTCCGTGAAACTACCGTACTCCCCTTGTACCGTGCCGTCGCTGTTGTCGAACACCAGTTCGATGGAGGCCTGACCGACCGGTTTACGGCCGTTTGAGCCGTTGAAAATGACGTCAGTCATGGACTCGCCGCGCAGGTTTTTGGCGGACGACTCCCCCATCACCCAACGCACGGCGTCAATGATATTGGACTTCCCGCAACCATTTGGGCCGACCACGGCACAGAGGTTGCTCGGAAAATTCACCGTCGTGGGGTCGACGAACGATTTAAAGCCAGCCAGCTTGATACACTTGAGGCGCATAGATCCGTATTCTCTTTTCGGTCGCTACCCTGTTGATTTATCTGGATTATCTGGCCAGCACACGAGGCGCTGGCGGGCCGGTACGCAAGCCCGGCTTAAGGGGCGAAATTCTACACGCTTGCCGGTCGCTTTACACCATGAGAGCATGGATTAAATCCGCAAATTGCGTGAGATTGAGACTCGCGTTATGCTCACTGGCTAATGCCGCCTGAATAGTGATCAATTTATGTGCCGATCCCTGTTGTTGAGCCTGGTCCTGCTATTGGCAGCCGGCCCGCTGGCCGCCCGCGAGGGGATCACCGTTGCCGCGGCGTCAGACCTGCGCTACGCCCTTGACGACATCCTCGAACTCTATCTCGTCGAACACCCTCAGGATCAGGTGCAGATCATTTACGGCTCGTCGGGCAAGATGACCACCCAGATCATCCACGGGGCGCCCTTCGATGTCTTCTTTTCCGCCGACATCGCCTTTCCCGAGCGCCTCAAGGCCAGGGATCATACAGCCACCGACCCATCGGTCTATGCCCTGGGGCGGATTGTGATCTGGAGTCGACGCCACGGCGAACTTGAGCTGGCCGATCTGGCCCAACCCCACATTCGCCGAGTAGCCATTGCCCAACCGAGCCACGCGCCCTACGGTGCTCGCGCCCAGGAGGCCCTCCAGGCCAGTGGCCTTTGGGAACAGGTTCAACCCAAGTTGGTGTTCGGCGAAAACATCGCCCACGCGGCGCAAATGGCAGCCTCCGGCGCCGCCGACGCCGGCATTATCGCCCTCTCACTGGCCTTGTTTCCCGAGCTCGCGGAAAATGGCTATACCCTGATCGACGATGCCCTGCACGAAACGCTGACCCAAAGTTTCGTGATTACTCGCCACGGCGCCGACAAGGCCACCGCGCACCGGTTTGCCAACTTTATGGGCAGCGAGCAGGCGCGCGCAGTGATGACCCGCTACGGCTTTGTGCTACCGGAGGCAGACTCCTAAATGTTTGGACTGAGCCCAACGGATTGGCAAGCCATTGAGGTGACGCTCAAACTCTGCCTCTACACCACGGCGATCCTGCTCTTTCTGGGAACCCCTCTGGCCTGGTGGCTGGCGAGCGGACGCTCGGCCCTGCGCACCGCTATTCAGGCGATTGTGGCCCTCCCCCTCGTACTCCCGCCCACTGTCCTGGGCTTCTATCTATTGATCACTTTGGGGCCGGAGGGCTTTGTAGGGGGGACACTGGAGACCTGGGGCTTGAATCATCTGGCGTTCAGCTTCACCGGGATTCTGATTGGCTCAGTGATCTATTCGCTGCCGTTTACGGTGCAGCCCTTGCTGGAGGCCTTCAACACCCTCGGGCGTCGTCCGGGTGAGGTGGCTGCCAGCCTGGGCGCAGGCCCCATGGATCGCTTTTTTTCCGTGATTCTGCCGCTAACGCGGGGCAGCTTTGTGGTCGCCGCGACCCTGACCTTCGCCCATACCCTGGGTGAGTTTGGTGTCATTCTGATGCTCGGGGGCAGCATTCCTGGAGAAACCCAGGTTCTGTCGGTGTTGATCTACGACCACACAGAGGCCATGAACTACGCCAGCGCCCATCGCCTGTCACTCGGACTGCTGGTAAGCGCTTTTGTGGTGCTGTTTATCGTCTATGGCATCAACCGCCGCTTTCGTACGGTGACCCTATGAGCCTGAAAGTCACCACCACGGTTCGGCGCCCGGACGGCTTTCGCCTCCAGGTAGACAACCAACTTCCGATCACCGGAGTCACGGCCCTTTTTGGTCGTTCAGGGTGCGGCAAAACCACACTCCTGCGGGTCATTGCCGGGCTTGAGCGCGTGCGCGCCAGCGAAGTCCGCCTGGGCCAGGAAACCTGGCAGGCCGGGCGCTATTTCGTTCCGCCTCACAAGCGTGGCACGGGTCTGGTTTTTCAGGAACCGAGTCTGCTGCCCCATCTGGGGATCCGCGCCAACCTGGAGTACGGCTACAAACGCTTGCCCCAGCGCTCCCGGCGCCTGCACCCGGAGCAGATTTACGACCTGCTGGCCCTGGGCCCCTTGCTGGCGCGCCGGCCTCAGGAACTCTCCGGCGGACAGCGTCAACGCGTCTCCATAGGGCGGGCCCTGCTGACCAGTCCCCGCCTGCTGCTACTCGACGAGCCGCTGTCAGCGCTCGATACCCAGAGCAAGCGGGAAATCATGCCATTCTTGACCCGCGTCGTGCGCGAACTCTCGATTCCCGCCTTACTGATCAGCCATATTCCGGAAGAAGTGGAGCGGCTCGCCGATCATGTCGCCTTTATGGCCAATGGGCGCATTGACCGGATTGAGTCGCTGCCAGACGCCCTGAGCCGCCCGGATTCACCCCTGTTTGTCAACGAAGGGCCAGCCTCCGTGTTCGAGGGACAGCTTGTCCTTGGCGGCGATCGCACCATGGCGCACTTCCTGGTCAACAGCGAAAGTTCCGAAAGCCTGAAGTTCTGGTTAGTGACTGAGCGACGAAGCGTGTCTGGAGCCAGCCGCCTGCGGGTGCTCGCCAAGGACGTGAGTCTGGCACTGACCGCCATCGAGGGCATCAGTATCCGCAATCAGTTACCGGTAACCATTGAGGCGGTCACACCGCTCGCCGGCGGCGGGCATTGCTTGGTGTCCTGCCGCTTGGGCAATGGTGAACCCTTGCTGGCGCAGATCAGTCGCTGGTCCGCCGACGAGCTGGGACTTGAGGAGGGCATGCGAGCCTGGGCCCTCATCAAGGCCCTGGCTCTCATGGATTGAGTCATCAGGGGATTTGCTGGTCGATAATCAGTTCAACCTGGGGTGATTGACTCGACAACTCAACCGGTCCGTAGGTCACCTGCCAATCCCCCGGACGCGGGCTGGCATCGCCCTGTTGAGACAGGCGCGCTACGACCTCAAGCTCTTGCCCGGCAGTCATCGATGCTGTTGTTGACATGGCCATGGTATTATCGAGAATAATCTCAGTCGGCAGATCACCCACACGAACCCGAGTAATTGCCAGCGGCATCGGGCTGCCTTGCCACTCGCGGGTATAGACAAAAACCCACTTGTCATCGCTGACATCAACCTGGTCGCCTAAACGCACCTGGATTGCGAGACCGGGCCCAGCACCGGGCTCCGGTGCCTCTTCGCCGAGTTGTTCGCGGGCATGGGCGACGCTGCGACGCAGGGTTTGGGCGGACTGGGAGCGCGGATCCAGAAAGCTCAATGCCCGTTCCCAGTAGTCTACCGCTGAGCGAAAATCCTGCTGCTCGAACGCGTTAATGCCCGCGAGCCCGAGCGCCGTGGTGTTGGACGGCTCCTGGCTGATAGCCTGCTGCGCCAACGCAGCGATCTCAGCGGTCATCTCGTTGTTGCGCAAGAACATGGCCTGGGCCAGCTCGGCGGTAATACGGGCCGATCGGGGGTCTCGCGCCATGGCTTCACGGTAGGCGGAAATCGCGCGATCAAAATCGCCAATCTCAAGAGCATTGCGGGCCAGGAAAAACCAATACTGGGTATTATTGGGGCGGCGCTCCAGGCGCTGCTCGATCTTGCGAATGAGCGCGCGGGTACGCTCTGGATCAGGGGAGCGCCCGGCCGCCATATCGTCATGGTCGAGCTGCATCTTCTCTTGCTGCAACTGTTTGAGCACCACATCCTGACTGGCACCCAGATACTGATATAACCCGAAAGACCCGACAATGACCGCAAGGCTCACCACCACCAGCGACCAAGGCCCAAAGCGCACGCTCATGGATTTTTCGGTTTTCATCAGGTTGTGCTCATCCTCCAGCAGCGAACGCTCCATTTCGCGCTTGAGCTGAACGAACTGCTCCTCACTGAGGCTACCGCGCTCCCGATTCGCCTCCAGCTCTGCCAGGTGCTCCTCATAGAGGGCGATATTGGTGTCGAGCTGCTGGCGCTGCGCCTCCGCCTCCTCGGTCACCTCCCCCTGCTCCCGTCGCCCGACCAGCAGTGGCCAGAGTAAAAAGGCCAACGCCAACAACGACAAAAAAACTGCACTCACCCATAGCATTGCCATACTTACTTATCTCCCCCGGAGTCGTTGTTGCGCCGACGCTCGAGGAGCGCGGCCAGTCGTTCCTGGTCTTGCGGCGCCAGGTCAGCGTCTTCGTTCCAGCTCCCGACATCCGCGGCCGATGCCCGGCGGCCGCGGCGCTTATAAACCATAAGGATCAAAATCACGATACCGATAATCAGCAACGCCGGCGGCCCGAACCAAAGCACCACAGTAACCGGACTCAGGCGCGGCCGATACAGGATATAGTCACCGTAGCGAGCCACCATGTGATCGACGATTTCCCGATCTGATTGGCCATCCATGATCATGGTATAGACTTCGCGCCGCAGGTCGTTGGCTATGGGCGAATCGGAGCCGGCGAGATTTTGACTTTGGCAATTGGGGCAACGCATCTCGTCGACAAAACTGAGGTAGCGCTGGCGCTGGACCTCGGTCTCAAATTCAAACGTATCGATCGCAGCCCAGGTGGCGCTGGCGGCGCCGAACAACAGGCAGATAAGAGCAAACAAACGGATGGGCATAACCTAGGGGTTCCACATAACAGGCAACAGCATAGAGTATAACAAGGGGGCCAAAGGCGACGCGAGCCGGGAGCGACTTTTTATGCGCTCACTTGATCTGGCCCAAGCGCCGACCGAGGGTACGTAGCCATAACGCGCCTAAAGGCCAATGAAAGAGACACTGATCGGAGCAAATTGTTCAGTTGTCGAGCAGTTTGTTGAGGATTCGATCAACGCTTAAAAAAAACCGCTATTTTTGACCAAAACTTGTTGACCTACAGTCACTTATCGTTAGAATACGCACCACCTAAGCGCAGGGTGGTTAGCTCAGTTGGTAGAGCGGCGCCCTTACAAGGCGTAGGTCACAGGTTCGACTCCTGTACCACCCACCATACTGCGTTAGGACTGCCGAGGACCGGTAGTTCAGTTGGTTAGAATGCCGGCCTGTCACGCCGGAGGTCGCGGGTTCGAGTCCCGTCCGGTCCGCCATATACGAAAAAAGCCCCCAAGCAATGCTTGGGGGCTTTTTTTTGGATTCGCTGCCTCAGGTGTCGGATTACGCCCTTCGGGCTAATCCGACCTACGCAAACAATGGCACGATGTATCGAGTAGGTCGGATTAGCGCAGCGTAATCCGACACCTGAGACACCCAAGCCGAATCAAACCACCACCCTGCCAAAAAAAACGTCACGCAGCACATTCACCCGCGCTTATCATCGCGCTCTTCATCCTTCACGTGCCGCCAGACATACCAGCCGCCGTACACCATCATCGCCGCGCACAACACGACCACCAGAATACTCGAAGCCACTACGCCATCCAGATACATAAAAGCCACCTCTACACTGTCAGTATTTAATTCACACTGTCAGTCTAGCGGTGACTTGAAGAGTTGACTTTGACCCGGATCAAGCCAAGTGCCTTAGGGGGCCACCTTACTGCAGGCTCTCGTACAGGGGCTTTAAGGTCTGCTCCCATACCTCGTCATCCACAATGCCGATATGGCGATAGTGAATGATGCCGTTAGCATCCACCAGATAGGTTTCCGGCGCGCCGGTCAGGCCCAGATCAATGCCCAGACGACCGCTGGCATCGATCACGGTACGGATATAAGGATCACCCAGATCCCGGAGCCAATCCCGCGCCGCATCGGTGTCATCCTTGTAATTGACGCCCACAATCGGAATCCCGGATTCCGCCAGGTCAACCAGATACGGGTGCTCGACACGACAGGGAGGACACCAGGTAGCCCAGACGTTGAGCAGAGTCACCTCCCCTTTCAGCACCGCTTCGGTCACCCGCTGCTCCGGTGCCAACAGATCCGGCAAATCAAACGACGGAGCTTCTCGCCCGACCAGTTCCGAAGGCATGGCATTTGGGTCCAGGAACAGGCCCCGAAAAAACAGCACCGACAAGAGCAGAAAAACACCCAGAGGAACAAATAATGCCAATCGTTGTTTCATACCTGCACCCTCACACAGCCGCTTTTTTGGGCGCCGACTTGCGGCGTCGGTAACGCCTGTCGGCCACTGCCATACCGGCGCCGATGGCCATCAATACCGCCCCGCCCCAAATCCAGCGCACAAAAGGTTTGAAGTGCACACGCATGGCCCAGGCGTTTTCAGAGACCGGCTCACCCATGGCCACATAAAGGTCGCGGAACAGACCCGGATCCAGTGCCACCTCGGTCATGATATTACCCCCGGACAGGTAGCGACGCTTTTGGGGTTTCATTTCCCGATAAAAACGGTCCTTGTGTTTCACCGTCACCAGTGCCTCATCGGCAATGTAATTCGGCCCTTCAACCCGGTAGACATCTTCCAAACGGAAGCCCCAGTCTTCGATCTGCACGACCTGGCCCACTTCCATACGGACATCGCGCAAGTCGCTGTACAGGCTGTTGAGACAGACCCCAATGGCGGTCACGCCAATACCGATATGCGCAACGATCATGCCCTTGTAGCTCAAACCCAATTGCCGATAGCCTTGGCGCAGGCTTTTGTTCGAGCGCATCTTGCTCCACATGTCACCGAGCGACCCGATAATCACCCAGCCCCCGATAAACACCGATAGCGCCGCCAGCCAGCTGTAACCCTCAGCGTAGAATATCGGAAAGAGCAAACCGACCACCAGGCTCAGCGCCCAGGGCTTGGCTAGCACTCGCACAAAGCGCTTGGGATCCGTGCGCTTCCAGTTGGACACTGGCCCCAACACCATCAACACACAAATGATGCCCATCAGCGGAATAAAGAACAGGTTGAAGTATGGCGGCCCCACCGAGATCTTGCCCCAGTTGAGCGCATCGGCAATAAGCGGATACAGCGTTCCCAGCAGCACTGTGATCATGATGATCATCAACAGCACATTGTTCGACAACAGCAAGGTTTCGCGAGAGGTCCACTTGAAGCTGGGTGCATTTTTGACCACCGGCGCGCGCAGGGCAAAGAGCGCCAGTGAGCCGCCCACCACGACCAGCAGGAAGCCGAGAATAAACACCCCCCGATCCGGGTCGTTGGCAAACGCGTGCACTGAAGTCAGCACCCCGGAACGCACCAGGAAAGTCCCCAGCAAACTCAGGGAGAAGGTGAAAATTGCCAGCAGAATCGTCCAGCTTTTGAACAGCCCGCGTTTTTCGCTGACCGCGAGCGAGTGAATCAGCGCCGTGCCCACCAACCAGGGCAAGAATGATGCATTCTCGACCGGGTCCCAGAACCACCAGCCACCCCAGCCAAGTTCGTAGTAGGCCCACCAGCTGCCCAAGGCAATGCCCAGGGTCAGGAACAACCAGGCGGTGTTGGCCCAGGGACGGCACCAGCGCGCCCAGGCGCTATCCAGCTTGCCGGTCAGGAGCGCGGCGATGGCAAAGGCAAAGGTCGCACTGAAACCGACATACCCCATATAGAGGATCGGTGGATGCAGAATCAGGCCAATATCCTGGAGCAGCGGATTGAGATCGCTGCCGTCGGCGGGCGGAATTGGCAAAACCCGATCGAAGGGGTTTGACGTCAGCAGCATAAACAGCAAAAAGCCTATGCTGATAAAGCCCATCACCGCCAACACCCGCGCCTGCACCGGAAGAGGCAATGAGCCACTGAATATGGCAATGGCCAGAGTCCAGCCCGCAAGCATCATCACCCAGAGCAGCAGCGACCCTTCGTGACCGCCCCAGACCGCGCTGACTTTGTAGTAGATGGGCAAAAGACTGTTGGAATGGCTGGCGGCATAGGCCACCGAGAAGTCGTCGGTGACAAAGGCGTACACCAGGCAGGCGAATGAAATACTCACCATCACGAACAGCCCATAGCTGAGCGAGCGTCCGCTGAGCATCAGCAGGCGATTACCCGAACTGGCCCCCAGGAGCGGCAAAACCACCAACGCAAAACTGAAAAACAGCGCCAGAATCAGCGCAAAATGTCCAACCTCAGGTACCATAATTCATATCCTCGCACGACTTTTCGCCGCCGTCATAGGCTTTCATGGCCTCGGCCACTTCGGGGGGCATGTACTGCTCATCGTGTTTGGCCAGCACCTCGCTGGCATAGAAGGCCCCATCGTCTTCCCGGACCATGCCGTTGACCACCGCCGCCTCACCTTCGCCAAACAAGTCCGGAAGAATCCCCGTGTAATAAACCTGCAGGTTGGCCACGCCGTCGGTGATCAGGAAACCGACCTGCAACGAATCGGGGTCGCGCGCGACCGTACCCGGCACCACACAGCCGCCTGCGCGGATACGGGTATCAAAAGGCACTTGACCGCTGACTACCTGGGCTGGGCCGTAGAACAGACTCAGGTTGGCGCGCAGGGCGTAGGCCATCAGGCCGATCGCCACGGTGGAGAAAATGACAATAAAAAGGACGAAGTACAGACGTTGCTTACGAGCTGGGTGCATGAAATGACTACCACACGTTGGAAAACACAATAAACCGCCGATCGTTCACCGGCGCGAAGTATACCAGCATCCCGCCGGGACTTACCCTCCCTGCCCTTCCCTGGCCGCCGCGTGCTGAGCGGCCTCAATCGCCAGCAACCGGCGCTGCTCGCGCAACAGCCGACGCTCGCGTATACCGGGCATGATCCAAAGGTAGGCAACAATGGCGAAGGTGATGGCGAAAGATGCCCATACAAAGGGCCCGTGGCCACTCATCATCATTACGTCATACCAGGATTCAAACTGGAATCGGGTCATTCTGAAGCCTCAGTGTCCTGCTTTTGAGTACGCGGTCTATCCCCCGGGCGGATGCCCAGTGCCAAATCAGCCACCCAGCGGGTACGCCGCTCGCGCCGGAGGATTTCGACCCGCGTGTAGCGGAAAAGTGCCAGCGCATACAGACAATAAAACGCCACCACCATGGTCAGCAGCGGGTACAACATGGTCGCATGGATGGTCGGCGCCGACGTCAGCTTCAAGGTCGCCGGCTGATGCAGGGTATTCCACCAGTCCACCGATTTGTAAATGATCGGGATATTGACGGTGCCCACCAGCGCGAGAATTGCGCAAGCCTTGTCAGCACTGTCCTGGTTGCGGAAGGCATTCTGCAGCGCCATGATCCCGATATAGAGGAAGAAAAGGATCAGCATGGAGGTGATCCGCGCATCCCATTCCCACCAGGTGCCCCAGGTGGGCTTACCCCAGATCGCGCCGGTGACCAGGGATACAAAGGTCAGCGCTGCGCCGATGGGCGCCGCAGCAGCCATCATCATATAGGGCAGCTTCATCTTCCAGATGATACCAATGGCTCCGCTGATGGCCATGACGTAGTACCCCGCCAGCGCCAGAAACGCCGCCGGCACGTGAATATAGATGATCCGGTAACTGTTGCCTTGCTGATAGTCGGGTGGCGCAAACAGCAGGCCCCACACCGTACCCACGAGCAGCAAAATCAGGGTTACAGCCGTGAGCCAGGGCAGCCAGCGATCGGTTTTTTCAAAAAACCACCGGGGCGAGCCCAAGCGGTGAAACCATTGCCAATTCAAATGTACAACCCTCCGCAATCAATCATTACAGCTCACTTTCAAGGCACCCGCGGCGGCCCAGGGAGCCAGGGCAATGGACGCCGCGAGGAATGCGCCCAGAATCGCCAATTGGGGTGTGCTGGGTAAACCGTCAACCGCACTTTGGACGCTGTTGGCGCCAAAAATCAAAATCGGCACATAGAGCGGCATAACAATCAGCGACAACAACAAACCGCCCCGGCGCAGGCCCACAGTCAGCGCCGCGCCCACGGCACCAATCAGGCTCATTGCGGCCGTGCCCAACAACAACGACAGGCACAATACCAGATAGCCGCCCTCAGGCAAGGCCAACATGACCCCCAGCAGGGGTGCCATCAGGGTCAGTGGCAATCCCGTCACTAACCAGTGCACCAGAATCTTGGCTAACACCACGAAGTACAAGGGCTGGCCGCACACTAACAGCTGTTCGAGCGAGCCGTCATCAAAATCGCTGCGAAACAGGCTGTCGAGCGACAACAGCGCCGCCAGCAGTGCCATCACCCAGAGCAGCCCCGGCGCCAGTGCCGCCAGCACCTCGCGCTCCGGGCTGATACCGAGGGGCACCAGAGTGATCACGATCAGGAAGAACACCAACGGATTGGCCAGCTCACCCGGGTGGCGCGCTGCCAGGATCAGATCTCTGCGCAGGGTAGCGCGCAGCGGTCCCTGACTGGC
The DNA here is from genome assembly GCF_003259155.1 of Marinimicrobium alkaliphilum. Classification (GTDB taxonomy): domain Bacteria; phylum Pseudomonadota; class Gammaproteobacteria; order Pseudomonadales; family Cellvibrionaceae; genus Marinimicrobium_A; species Marinimicrobium_A alkaliphilum. The sequence continues at coordinate 27,268 of NZ_QGMQ01000004.1, read as the reverse complement.
CAGGCGCGAGCCGCGAGCAACTTCACTCTGCATAGCTTACCGCCCCCGGCGCCGGCTGATAATGACCCAGATCAACTTGGCGCAAAGTGGGTAGACTCAATGCTTGATGGGATGTCAAAAGCAGGACTCCCCCGCGCTCAGCGTGCGCGGCAAAGCGCGCTTCCAGAGACGCTACGCCGCGCACATCGATCGCGGTAAAGGGCTCATCCAGGACCCAAAGCGGTGCCTCAGACAAGTACAGGCGCGCCAGAGCGACGCGGCGCAACTGCCCCGCGGAGAGCTGCAGGCATGGCGTGTCCCCAAAACCCGCCAGGCCCACTTCCGCCAGGGCCTGATCGATGGTGCCCTCTGCCTGCGCCTGACTCAGTTGCAAAGCCCGATACCAATCGAGGTTTTCCCGGGGCGTGAGCGCGGCCTTGACGCCGACCTGGTGGCCCAGATAAAGCAGCGACTGCTGAAAGTCGTTGCGGACTTGGGCAACCGGCTGCCCACGCCAGAGAATCTGGCCCTGATAGTCATCGCTTAAGCCGGTCAGTGCGCGCAGCAACGTGGTTTTACCACTGCCATTGGGGCCGACGATCTGGAGGACATCACCGGGCTGACATACCACATTGAGCCCGTGAAACAGTAAACGCTGATCGCGTTCGCAAGCCAATGCCTGGAGCTCCAATAATGGTAGACTCAACGTATCCTCTGCTCGCCAATGTTCGAAGGATTGTCGTTCGGGTCCATTTTGACGGCCATTCGCCTCAGGGTTTGGGCGAACGGGCCGCTATAATCACAGGACGCCAAAGCGGAGCGCAGATTATACCGGCCTTGGCGACGGCTTTCATCCCTGAGTTTCGGCCCTGTCGACAGGAACCCATCATCATGGTGATCAAACTGCCAACGACACCTCCGCCCCCCGCCGCCTCCGGCGCACCGGCGGACGTGGCCGCCACCGGGCGAGTGATAACCCTGCCCCCCGGCAAACTCCTGAACGCCGTGGTTGAGCAGTCAACACCAATGACCCCGACGCAGCGGGAGACGCTGACCAATCAGACCCTGCAAGCGCTGCTTTTGCTCGGCAAGCAACCCAGCAGCAACACCCAGCAAGTACGTTTCAATGCGCTGCTCGAACAGCAGCAACTGCTCAACAAGCCGGAACTGTTCCTGACCCGGCTGCGTCTGGCGCCGCGCTTACTGCTGGCGGCCTACACCGACAGGCCGCTGCCAACCGGGCAACCGCTGAAACTGGAGATGGCTCGCGATCAGCGTCTCCTGTTCCAGCCCGGGCAGACACAGACGCCAGCCAGCCCCCTCCCCCAGAATACGACGGCCTCAAGTGTTGATCGCACCGCCCAACACCAGATGGCTCTGGCTGACGCACTGCGGCAATTGCTGCCCAAAAAGGATCAGCCCGACCTCCGTCAGCTCCAGACCCAGATTCAAAACCTCAGCCCCACGCAGGCCCGCACGTTTGAGCGGCTTCTGCCCGCCGCCATCGATCAGGCGCTGCGCCAGCTGAACACGATGCCTCTGAGCCCAGACCAACTCAAGGACCCGGCCCAAGTGCAGAAGGCCTTGCGCGACAGCGGTGTGTTCCTCGAGCACAAGCTGACCCAGCAGCCACAAGGAGCCGATAGCCCTCGCCCCGCAACGCCTGGCAGCGCACCGCCTCCGGCACTCGCGCAAGACTACAAGGGTGCACTCCTGCAACTGCTCGCGCGCCTGGAGCAACAGTTGCCCGGTAGCACGCGCACCGATGGCGGCCCGCCCGAACGCCCTGTTGCCACAGGCCTGAATCTGCTTCAACTCTTACAGCAACCGCTGGGGGGGCCGCGCGCTGACCTGTCCGAGCGGGTTATGCGCACCCAACTGATGCAACTTATGCAACAACATACGCTGGCCAGCCTCGCCCGGGTACAACTGGCACAACTGCAAACCGTCAATCATCAGCTGACCCAGGCCGACAGCCCGCAGCCGACCCAGAGCTGGAGCTTTGAAGTCCCCATACGCCTGGGCATGGAGACCCGCATGTTGGCGTTAAAAATCGACGAGGAGGATGAAGAGGATGAGGACGAAGCCGGCACAGGCCGCAAGCGTCGCTGGAGTGTGATGATGAGCTTCGACCTGCCGGTCACCGGGCCCTTCCACGCGCAACTCTCCCTGATTGAGAAAAGCTTGGCAGTGCGGCTTTGGGCAGAACAAGAAAGCACCTTAAAAACAACCCGCAAGCATATGACTAATCTGCAAAAACAGCTGGAAGCTCAGGGTATTTCTGTCACCCGGATGGAGTGCCACAGTGGCCCGCCGCCAAAGGCCGGCGTGAGCCTGAATTACTCTCTGGTGGATATCAAGACATGAGTCACAAGCGCGATGACGAACGCCCTTTCAGCGAGCGCGAACTGCAAAAGGCCGTGGCGCTCTACTACGATGGTTCAAGCGCGCCTCAGGTCACCGCCAAAGGGTATGGTGAAGTGGCCGAGGAGATCATTGCCATTGCCGCCGAACACGGGGTGCCATTACAAGACAATGGCGCGCTGGTGGATCTGCTGGTCAATCTTGAGCTGGGCGACGAGATTCCCGAAGCCCTGTACATCGCCGTGGCACACATTATTGCCTTTGCCTATGAGCTTCAGGGCAAGAGTCCCGGTCAGTCAGCCCCTTCCGAATAGGTGTAAAAAATCCGCACATCCCAGGTTCCACCGTCATCACTGGCGATGTTGGAGCGCCCCTGATAGACCATCAGCCGGCGAGTTTCTTGGTCATAGGCCAGGTAAATATTATCGGCGAACATGGCCATCAGGCGATTAGCCACCTGAATCTCAAAATAACGCCAAGGCTCATCGGGCTGATACAGAGGCGAGTCCTCAGGGAGAATCTGTTCGGCCCGCAGCATCACCGTGCTCAGGCGATTGGGAAAGGCAAAGTAAAAGCGCAGGGTTTGGCCCTCTTCAAGCACCGACCAGTTGGCTTGCACATAGTCATCGAAACCGGCATCAATCACCAGGGGTGAATCGGGCCGTACCGGTTTCTCTCGCAGGTTATTGCGTCCGGAGCGAAGCAGCACCAATCGTTCGCCCCCCTCTTCCCACAGCGCACCCAATTCACTACCGTCGCGTTTGTCGACGATGCGGAAGCCAGGCTTGGCCGGATCCTCCTCATAGTAGAGCGTCTTTTCGGCAATCCGCTCACCGTCGGGGTCATAGTAGTTCACCCGACGCTCACCTTCTTCATTAATTCCGGTGTAGCGCTCCCGGTAAAGAAGTCGGTCCAGATCCTCCTGATCGTAGGCCTGCCCCTCGATCAAGTAGTCACTTGCAAAGGCCGCCAAAGAGACGCACAACGTCACGAGCAGCGCACTCAACCTACCTAAAGTCGCCATAACCGGTATCCTCCCAAGCTTAATAAGCGGTGCAGTGGCAGTACCGCCAGCCAAATCACGGCCAGTACCGCAAAGCCGTAGCCCGGGTCCATACCCCAGGCGACGTCCGACAGCACTATTCCGCCCATGTAAGCCAGCGCACCCCCGAGCGAACCAAACACCGCAGCCACCGCCGGGCGCTGGTAAAACCAGGCCAAAGAATGCCCGAAGGTGGTGGCCATCAACACCCACAGGCACGCGAGCCACACGGGCGCAAATGCCCCATCGTAGTCAAGCACGCCGAAAAAGCCCAGCACATTGTCATGCAGCAAGCCCAACAGCAGCGCCAGCACCAGGGGCCAGGCCTCCCGACGGGGCGCAAACCACCCCAAATGCCAGACCACTACCGCCGCCGTATAGGGCAGCGCCCAGGCTGTGCCGCCGAGCACGCAGACAAACCAGCCAATTTCAAACAGGCCAATATTCAGTAGCGTGCGCGCCAGAGGGCGCTGGGTCAAGGGCATACTCACAGGCTCGGATGCCGATAACCGGGCTTGGCGAACACCAACTGCCCGGTACCGATACTGCGCTCGCGGAAGCCACCCTCACAATAGCAGAGGTAAAACTCCCACATGCGGATAAAACGATCGTCGAAGCCCTGCTCCCGCACCGTGCTCACCTGGGCGTGGAAGCGTTCGCGCCAGTCCGCCAATGTACGCGCATAATGCTCGCCAATATCTTCAAAATGAACCATGACCAGATCCGTCTTCTTGCGCACCAGATCAGCAATACGCGACACTGAGGGCAAAGAGCCGCCGGGAAAGATATAGCGCTGTATGAAGTCCACGGATTTGCGCGACTGATCATAACGCTGATCGGCAATGGTAATGGCCTGGATCAACATTTTGCCGCTATCGTTGAGCAATCGGCTGCAAGTATCAAAATAGATGCCGAAATGATCGTGGCCTACGGCCTCAATCATTTCCACCGATACCAATTTGTCATAGCGACCCTGCAGGTCCCGGTAGTCATCAAACAGCACGGTGATTCGGTCCTCGAGGCCCTCCGCCTTGACCGCCGCCAGCGCATAGTCGCGCTGCTCCCGGGAGATGGTGGTTGTGGTCACCCGACAGCCGTAGTGACGCGCAGCGTAGATCGCCATCCCTCCCCAGCCGGTACCGATTTCCAGGAGGTGATCATCTGCATTGAGCTCCAGCTTTTCACAGATACGTTGCAACTTGTACTCAGCCGCAGTATTCAGGTCCGCATCGGCGCTCGGATAAATCGCCGAGGAATACATCATCGTGGGATCAAGAAACAGCTTGAAAAAATCATTACCCAGGTCGTAGTGGGCGGAAATGTTACGCCGCGACCCCTCCCGGGTATTGCGGTTGAGCCAGTGAAAGCCTTTGAGCAGGGCCTTCCCCAGCAACGACTGACTGGTATCCATCTTGTCGAGCGCGCGCAGGTTGCGCACAAAAATGCGCGTAACCGCCGACAGATTGGGCGAGGACCAGTAGCCGCTCATATAGGCTTCGCCGGAGCCCACTGAGCCACCGAAGGCCACGTCGCTGTATGCCTGGGGGTCGTGCACATGGATATCGGCCACCAGATCCGCCTGATCGGCGCGCTCGCCAAACTCGTGACACTCGTCGCCTTCATGGAGCCGCAGACAGCCTTGTTCCATATGGCCCAGGGTCTTGATCAGCAAGCGCTTGGCCAGCGCCTGGTTCCAGCTAAGCAGGGGCAGCCGGTGGGGCCGAAGACTCGCGATACGGGTACGGGAAGTGCTCACATCTTACTCCTGTCACTCACGGGTAATAGTTCAGTGTTCTTGCTCTGCACCGGCGCCACCGGTGTGTGATCGTAAATTGGCACGCGTTTGACGATCAGGCGCAATGCTTCCCAGTAAATCGCTACCGGAATTTTGAGCGATTGCCAGGGATGCAGCCAAAGTATCCGTCGTAACGCAGCGGCGCTCCAGGGTCGCCGAGTCAGCGTCAAGGTGGCATCCATATGGCATTGGTCATCTTTGTGGTTTTCCATGTGCACTGCGAGCGTCTCGCCCGGTGCTGTACTCATCCACTGGTAGTGCATATCCATGGGGTTAAAGGGCGATACATGAAACTGCTTCACGAACCCTGTACGCACCTTGCCGTTCGCAGGATCACAGGGAAGTGCATAGCAGTGACGCTCCAGCCAGGGGGTATTGTTCACCTGTGCCAAAACCACGGAGGGAAACTCGGCGCCCTGCTCGAAGCAATAATAAAGACTGACCGGGTTAAAACAGGTCCCCCAAAGGCGCAGGTTGGTGAGCAGGCGCACAGGGCCGTCCGGACAACTACCGCGTTGTCGACGAACTTCCGTGCGCACGGCGTCGATCAGCGGCAGTGTCGTCGGACCGAGATAATCAGCACGCCGAAACCAGCCCAGGTTGCGCTGGTTGCAGGACCAGCCAAAGGTGCCATCAAAGAGCGCTGGCAACTCTTCCAGGTCCAGGTAAAACAGGGTCGAGCTGTAGGTGAAGGCGTGTGCTCGGGGCACAAACCGCCGGTGCCTGACCTGCCCCTGATAGATCGCGCTGTGCATCTACAGCTCCTCACCAAACATGTCAGCGACGCGCAGCGCCGATACAACCCCATCCTCGTGAAACCCGTTGCACCAGTAGGCACCGCAATAATGGGTGTGGCGAACCCCGCTAATCTCTGACCAGCGCTGCTGCGCGGCAATACTCTCGCGGGTAAAAACCGGGTGACTGTAGCGGTATTGACCCAGTATCCGCTCCGGATTTACATGATTCCCCGGATTGACGGTCACGCAATAGGTGTGATCGCTCTTGAGGTTCTGCAGAATATTCATGTTGTAAGTCAGCATCGGCAAGTCCTGTATCCCCGACGTTTCGTCAACCATCATCAAGTAGTTCCAGCTCGCCCAGGCCCGCCGACTGCGCGGCAGTAAACCGGTATCGGTGTGCAGAGTCACGTCGTTCTGCTGGTAAGGTATTGCCCCGAGCACAGCTTGCTCTGCATCGCTGGCATCGGCCAGCAGTGCCAGCGCCTGATCACTGTGGCAGGCGATAACCACCTCATCATAATGCTCTTCGCCAAAACGCTCGGTTGTCACCTGGACACCGTCCACAGTGCGGACGATCCGGGTCACTGGGCAATGGGCATAGACCCGGTCGGCATAGTGCTCGGTCAAAGGTTCGATATAAGTGTTGGAACCGCCGGTGATGGTGTACCACTGAGGCTGCTGGGTAACCGTCAGCAAACCGTGGTTGTGAAAGAAGCGGATAAAGAACAGTAGCGGCATTGCCGCTGCGGTTGTCAGGCCCGACGACCAGATCGCCGAGACCATCGGCAGAATGTAGTAATCGCGAAAGCGTTGGCTGTACCCTTCGCGCTCGAGATAGTCGCCCAGGGTTTCTCGCGCATTCACCGAGCCACTCTCCAGTGCCCGGGTACAGGCTTTATTGAAGCGCACGATTTCTGACAGCATGCGCCAGTGACTGATGCTGAACAGGTTTTTACGCTGAGCAAAGAGGCCGTTGACAGAGGTACCACTGTACTCAAACCCCTGCGCCAGGCTGGTCACACTGAAGCCCATTTCCGTAGGCTGGCTTTTCACGCCAAGACGCGACATCAGCTTGATGAAATTGGGATAGGTACGATCGTTGAATACGATAAAGCCCGTGTCGACGGCCTGGGTTTCACCCTGCCAGCTAACCTCTTTGGTGGCGGTATGGCCGCCAATGGTGCTGGCCTCAAACAGCGTGACCTGATGCCGACGGCTAAGCAGATAGCCCACCAGCATGCCACTGACGCCGCTACCGATAATGGCAATTTTTTTGGATGATAGGGTCATGAATGTTCCTGATTACGAGAGAGCTTTTTCAAAAATCCGGTTTGCAGCCCAAGCGGCAAAAAGCGCACCAGGGCCATGATGATCACTAAGGGCCGGGGAAACTGAACGATGCGCCGGCGCTTGTGAATACCTTTGGCGATGATTTGTGCGGCCTGGATCGGCGTTTGCAAAAACGGCATATCGAAATCGTTGCGGTCGGTGAGCGGGGTTTTAACGAAACCGGGACGCACCAGGGTCACGTCAATTCCCTCTCCCGCCAAATCCACCCGCAAACTGTTCATCAAGTACTCAAAAGCTGCCTTGGACCCGCCGTAAGCCTGACTGCGTGGTAACGGCAAGCGGGTAACCATACTGCCAATACCGATCACGTGGGCCCGCTCGGTCTTGCGCAACAGCGGCAAGGCCAGGGCCAGGGTATTGACCGCACCCTGAAAGTTGATCGCCATGACACGCGCAAACGGCGCCGGGTCAAACGCCTTTACATCAATATACTCGCAGGTACCGGCATTGACGATAACGCCATCGAGGTAGTCGCACAGGCCGCCCAGCTCTTCTTCCGCACGGGCGAGCTGTTCCGCGTCGATCAGGTCAACGGCGAGAGCCTGGCACCGTTCGGGATACGCATCCACGAGCGGCTGAAGGCGTTCCGCTGAGCGTGCCGACACAATCAACTCGCAACCCTGCTCCAGGAGCTCCCGCGCCAGGGCTTCACCAATACCGCTGGAGGCGCCGGTCAACCAGTAACGTTTAGACATGAATCAACTCCTCAACTCGCCCAGAGATTTAAACAGGGCTATGGTCTCTTTTCGACTCGCAGACAGATCGACAATCGGCGCGGGGTAATCACTGCACGCGGGCGGCGCGTGGATCTGTTTGGTCGGCACCGCCACCAATTCGGGCACATACTGGCGAATGAAATCCCCGTTCGGATCGAAGCGTTCCGATTGGGTGCGGGGATTGAAAATCCGGAAATACGGTGCCGCGTCAGTGCCGGTTGAGGCGCTCCATTGCCAGCCACCGTTGTTGGCCGCAAAATCGCCATCAATCAGTTGCGACATGAAGTAGGCTTCGCCCATACGCCAATCGATACGCAGGTTTTTGGTCAGAAACATGGCGCTGACCATACGCAGGCGATTATGCATCCAGCCGGTCTGGTTCAGTTGACGCATGGCCGCATCGACAATGGGAATGCCTGTGTGTCCCTCACACCACGCCGCGAAGTCGGCATCGTCGGCGCGCCAGGGAAAGGCCTCGGTATAGGCCTGCATGGGCTGATACCGACACACCTGCGGGAAATCCACCGCCACGTGCTGATAGAACTCGCGCCAGATCAGCTCGCTGATCCAGGTTTGCGCGCCCTGTCCTGCCGCATCCCACTCGCCCTGCACCGAGGCCAGCGCCGCACTGATGCACTGACGCGGCGACAGAATACCCAGTGCCAGGTAAGGCGATAGCGCCGACGTACCCGCCAGTGCCGGAAAGTCCCGGTCGCGTTGATAATCCGCAAGCACATCAGTCACAAACGCCTGCAGTCGATCGCGAGCAAAGCCTTCACCGGCAGGCCAGAGAGTGGCCAGGTTGCGGCGCGGGACATCGGCAAAAAGTGCTTCACGGGAACAACTGGCCCTTGGCCGACGCACAGATTGGTGCGCCTGAGCAGCGGGTTCAGGTAGAGGCCGGAGGTCCGCCTGCCTCACCCACGCCAACCAGGCACGCTTGAACGGTGTGAAGACTTTATAGGGCTCGCCCTTGCCTGTGCGCAGCTCGCCCGGCGGCACGACAACCCGGTCGTGGAAGCGCTCAAAACCCAACTCAGCCGCTTTGCAGGCGCGCGCAACGGCACGATCGCGCTCCAACTCGTCGAGCGGGTACTCGGCGTTGAAGTACAGCTGTTGCGCTTCCAGTTCGCCGGCAAGCGTCACCAGGGTTCCGGGAATGTCTGCGCGCGCCGCCACACGCAGAAAATACAACGGGATATTGCACTGCCCGGCAGACTGTTCGAGTGCCTCCAGCTGGCGCGCAATCAAATCCGTCTGAACCGGCGCGGTGTTGTGGGCCTGAGCCAATTCGTCACAGTGTAGGTAGCACAGGGCCACCGGCCCTTTCTGGGCCGCGTGATAGAGGGCAGGATTGTCGGCCAGGCGCAGATCCCGGCGCAGCCACACCAGCGTTGTCATTGGCTCTCCAAACGTTTTTTCAGCTGTTTCACCACCCGCCCAATAACCGGCAGCTGCTCGTAGAACATCGCCCCCAGGTCGTAATAGTCGCGGTGGTAGTAAATGCCATCATCGAAGCGGATATGGCTGTTGCCCTCAAGGGTCAGCGCCTGTCCGCCTGCCAATTTCGGATAGCGATAGTGCATGGTCCAGGTCAATACCGCTTGCCCCTGACGATCACCGGACACACTTTCCAACTGGTCGTGAAACTCAAATTGGCAGTGCTCAAGTCCATTCATCATCTCGGCAAAGTACGCCTCCAGCGCCGCGCGCCCCTTGAGCGCGTGAACCGGGTCAATAAAGGTGATGTCCTCCCGGTACAGGCGCGCCAGCTCGGGCAATATTGCCGGCTCAAAGCGTTGATACAGCGCGCGCAGCGCCGCCGCAGGCGATGTCTCTGTCAGGTCTATACCGGTCTCGGGGAGGGTCATGGTTTCGTTATCTCCTTCGTGGTCACAGGGACATTGGGTAGCGGCCATTGGGTGCGCAGTGCCGCCACCACCTCCCGGTGAGTCTGTCCCAGCAGCTGACAGCTCTCAGGTAACTGACTGCGGTACAGGCCAGTGAGCTGTCCGGCAAACATGACCGGCACACTCAGGTGTTCAGCCAGGTGCGCCACGTAGTGCGGGCTGTCTGCCTCGTGTTGATCGCCATACAACAAGAGCCCCCTGCAGGGGCGCTGCGCGAGCGTATAGATACACTCGTCACGGGTAAGACGCTCGCTGAAATCAACGCTGTACCCGTGCAGGGTCAAGGTTCCCGCCAACATCGCTGCGAGCGGGCCGGCCCGGCCAGACTGCAAGTCGATAAAGAGCAGACGGCTGGATTCGTCCCGCTCCTGTCGCTGGCGCAGCAAAAGCCCGTGGGCATGCTCACGCAACACCTGCTGCAACGCGACACGCTGGGCACTGATGTCATAGGCCCCATCAATCAAGTGTTGATACAGCAGAGGCATAAACAGACCATCGGTCAGTGCTTCAAGGGGGTAAAGGGCGGACTGATCCCGCAGCCGGCCCTTGAGCTTGGCGCGGCGCAACTGACGCAAGTCGCCAAGCCATTGGTCAATCAATTCGCGCCAGTCCGCAGCCTGCCCGGGCGTTTCGCCCTGCCCCGCCCAAGCGGCCTGCCCCAACAAGTCGCGCAGCTTGCCGACGCTGACCCCGCGCGCGAGCCAGGACTGAATGGTTTGAATACGTTCAATATCTGCTCGCCGGTAAAGACGATGCCCTTTGGGCGTACGCAACGGCTTCAGGAGCCCGTAACGACGCTCCCAGGCTCGCAGGGTCACGCTGTTGACACCGGTCACGCGTGACACCTCCCGAATCGGGATGTGCGCGTCGCTGTCGGTGCTGAGCGCCCCCGTGGACGGTGTTTCAATCAACACTGACATTACGCAACCCCAGTTTATCCGGGTAAGGAGCCCAGTAGCGCTGCTGCTCCAGGTAAGGGAAATCCACCTTGCGCAGATAGTGTTTAAGCAAGGTCATGGGCACCACCAGTGGAACTTCACCGCTGCGATACGCCTCAATCACGTCCCCCAGCTCCTCGCGCTCGTCGCTGTCGAGCTGCTCGCGCAGGTAGCCGCGCAGGTGCATCAGGGTGTTGGTGTGACCTTTGCGCCCGGCATGTTTGCTCAGTGCGGTCATCAGCAGCGCCTTGAGCTCGGCGGTGATCCCACGCAAGTCCGGCCCCGACAGATCCGCCAGCAGTCGCCCAATCGCCCGGTAGCTTTCCGGATGGTGCGCCATCACCAGATACTTGTAACGGGACCAGAAATCGATCAACACCCGGGCTTTTGGGTTGTCACCGACCGACTGCTGGAAGTCGTGATAGGCGAATACCCGGGTTATGAAATTTTCCCGCAGTGCCGGGTCGTTGAGCCGGCCGGCCTCTTCAACCGGCAAAAGCGGCATCCGCTCCATCAGGCGGGCGGCAAACGCACCCCGGCCATCGTTATCCTGGGGGTAACCATTGCTGCGATAGCGCTTGATGTTGTAGACACCGCAACTCGGCGATTTTTGCATCAAGATATAGCCGCAGAGCTGTGGCAGCGTATCGGCGACCCGCTCGGCCTCGGCCGCCAGTGGCTCGGTGACATCAAACCCGTGATCCTTGGCGCCGACGACTCGGGTGCCCTTATCGGTGGCGAGCAGGTGAATCGGGTCCCGGGGGACACCCAGCCCGATCGCAACTTCCGGACAGGCAGGATAGAGTTCCAGGTAATCACTCAGTACCCGCGTCAGGTAACGGAAGTGCTTATGACCGCCGTTGTAGCGTACCGGCTCGCCCAACAGACACTCACTCACCCCAACAGGAATCTTGGTCATAAAACCGCCCTTTATCTCCACTCACCGTTTGTACAAGCATAGGCTGAAATAACTGTACTCATTACTAGGGTTGTACAATTTTTCAAGCGGCCTGGATCACTGGCGGTGAAAATTTTTTAGCCCCGGCGGACCGGGGCATAAAAGAGGGGGATCAGTGGGAGGGTAGCGCGATGGTCTCGAACAGTTCTTCGAGCTCGGCACGGGAATGGCAGTGATAGGCCTCGTCGACCACTTGCCGACTGAGGTGGGGGGCGAAGCCCTCAAGGAAATCGTACATGAAGCCCCGCAGGAAGGTCCCGCGGCGAAAGCCAATCTTGGTGACACTGCTCTCGAACAGGTGGCTGGCATCCAGTGCCACCAGGTCGCTGTCAGCCTCTTCACTGTAAGCCATCTTGGCAATGATACCCACGCCCAGACCCAGACGCACGTAGGTCTTGATGACGTCGGCATCCGCCGCAGTGAACACCACCTTGGGTGCCAGGCCCCGATTGATAAAGGCTTCATCAAGCTTCGAGCGCCCGGTAAAACCGAAAACATAGGTCACAATCGGGTGCTTGGCCACATCTTCGAGGCTCAGCTCCGAGATCTGTGCCAACGGGTGGTTGCGCGGTACCACGATACAACGATTCCAGCGGTAACAAGGCATCATCACCAGGTCGCTGAACAACTCCATCGCCTCGGTGGCAATGGCAAAATCGACGGTGCCGTCGGCCGCCATCTCCGAAATCTGCATGGGCGTGCCCTGATGCATGTGCAGGGAGACTTCCGGGTACTGCTGGATAAACTGCTCGATCACCGGCGGCAGCGCATAGCGTGCCTGAGTGTGGGTGGTGGCAATGGACAGGCTCCCTTTGCGCTCGTTACTGAACTCCTGGGCCACCTGCTTGATGCTTTCGACTTTGCGCAGAATTTCACCGGCGGTTTTGAGAATCGCCTCCCCAGCCGGGGTGATGCGTGTCAGGTGCTTGCCGCTACGGGAGAAAATTTCTACACCGAGTTCGTCCTCTAACAAGCGGATCTGCTTACTGATGCCCGGCTGCGAGGTGTACAAACTTTGTGCAGTTGCCGACACATTGAGGTCATGATGCGCAACCTCCCAGATATATCGTAGCTGCTGAAGCTTCATAGAGCCCTCCGAATGGCGCTCACCGTGCAGAAGGAATCTGCCGTGTCACGTTATAAAAATAACAACAATTATTCTTCTGTAGAATAGTGCTTATTCCAAATGATTACCAGCGGTCGCGAAAACGGCCTCTACTGGCTTATAGGATAACTTTAGACCATATCGACAGCTTTGGCACAAACTTCAACGTTATTTATGGTGAATTTTTCTCCAGCGGCCGATTTGCGACCCCGTGCGGTACGTGGCCGGTGGCCACATGCTCGCTGGCCGAGTCGCAGTGGGTCTGTTGATCGTCAAAAAAGACATCCGCCCCATAGGCCTTCAGGAACTCGCCTTTGGGCAGGCCTCCCAGGAACATGGACTCGTCGATGCGGATGTTCCAGGCCCGCAGGGTGCGAATGACCCGCTCGTGTGCCGGCGCCGAGCGCGCGGTAACCAGGGCGGTACGAATCGGGCAGCGCGCCTCGGAGAACTCGCTCTGGAGTCCGTGCAGCGCCGACAGAAAGGCCTTGAACGGCCCACCGCTCAGCGGCGTTTTGGCGGAGGCTTTCTCGCTCTCGGTAAAGGCGTTCAGGCCCTGACTCTTGAATATCTGCTCGGCCTCATCGGAAAACAGCACCGCGTCGCCATCAAAAGCAAAGCGCAGCTGGTCGTCATTGCCATGGCGGGCGCCGGAGGGCATCAGGGTGGCCGCCGCCACGCCCTGATCGAGCGCGTGGCGCACATCTTCGCTGTCCGTCGAAAGGAACAGGTGACAACCAAAGGCACTGATATAGCGGTAGGGGCTGTTGCCACTGCAGAAGGCCGCCCGGGTGATGGGCAGGCCGTAGTGTTCAATGGAGTTGAACACGCGCAGGCCGGTATCGGCACTGTTGCGCGAAAGCAGAATCACCTCGACCCGGGGGTCGCCATCGAGATGATCGTTGAGACGAAGCAGTTTTTGCACCATGGGAAAAGCATCGCCGGGCTCAAGCACCTGATCTTCGTGGTCAATCTGGTACTGGGAGTAGGCCTCAAGCCCCTCACTTTCAAACACCCGGTGACTTTCATTCAGGTTGAAGAGCGCGCGCGACGAAATCGCGATCACCAATTTTGTCCCGAAACCCGATGGCATACTGACCTCTCCTGCCCTGCTGTCTCTATCGTTAACGCCCTGTTATACACCATCTGTGACGCGCCATACAGTCTTGCGCGTCAGGGAATCAGTACGCTCGCGCCGGTGGTTTCGCGCCGCGCCAGAGCCCGCTGCGCGCTGGCGGCCTCACTCAGGGCGTAGCGATGATTGATCGCGACCTCGATCCACCCTTTGTCCAGCGCCGAAAAGAGCTTGTCGGCGAGCGCCTGGCGCTCCGCTGGCGTACTCGCGTAGTGCGCCAGGGTCGGACGGGTCAGGTAGAGAGAGCCCTTTTGAGCCAGCCGCAGCGGGCTGAAATCGGTCACCGCACCCGAGGCATTGCCGTAGCTCACCATGAGTCCGCGCGGCGCGAGACAATCGAGTGAAGCGTCGAAAGTATCCTTGCCCACGGAATCGTACACCACTGGTACACCGCGGCCACCGGTCAACTCACGCACGCGACTGGCCACATCTTCCCGATCATACAGAATGACCTCGTCGCAGCCATTGGCTCGCGCCAACTCGGCCTTGGCGGGCGAACCGGCGGTGCCGATAACCCGTACACCCAGGGCTTTGGCCCACTGACAGGCAATCAGGCCTACCCCACCAGCGGCAGCGTGCCAGAGAATGGTCTCTCCGGCTTTCACCGGATAAGTCTCATGCAATAAATAAGCACTGGTCAGGCCTTTCAGCATCAGGGCTGCCGCCTGCTCAAAACTGACACTCTCGGGCAGGCGAATCAGTTGCTCGGCCTTGACCACGTGGCCGTCGGCGTAGGCGCCGGGCGGACCACCTGCATAGGCGACACGATCCCCCTGCCGCCAACCCTCGACGCCCTCGCCCACGGCATCAATTTCTCCGGCGGCCTCAAGGCCAATGCCCGTGGGCAACGGCAGCGGATAAAGACCGCTGCGGTGGTAGATGTCGATAAAATTGACACCCACTGCCCGGTGGGCAACCCGCACTTCCCCGGGCCCAGGCTCGGGCACCGGGACATTTTCCAGTGTCAGAAAACTTTCATCGCCATGCTTATGAACCCGATAGGCGCGCATCATTGGCCAGTCTCCAAAAACATCAAGGGATCAGGTACTGGCATCATGACCGCGCTCACCCACCAGTTCCTGGAATGCCGGCAGCTCGGCCAGGGGCTGAAGCGCAGGCTCCTGTAAAATCTCGTCGAGGTAACTCTCCGAGAAGCGCAAGGCCTCGGCCAAATACTGGATGGCCTCGTCATAGTGCTCGAGCACCGTATGCGCGCACGCCAATTGATAAAAGGCATGGGCATTACCCTTGTCGATACTCAGGGCCTGGTGGCACAGGTTGATCGCCCACTGGGGCTCACCCAGCTCCAGTACGGCATCGGCCTTGTAGGTCAGCGCCTCGGTATCGTTGGGCTTGGTGGCCAAAATCTGATCGTAAATCGCGATTTTGTTGGCCGCCGAGTTCTCCAGTCCCGCTCGCAACCAAAGGGCATGCATTTCCTGGGTTCGCTCGATTTCTTCCCGGTTGGCATCAATGTGGCGGGTCTTCTGGGTCAGCTGCTTCTCGATGCTGCGCAAGCGCGCCTCGTAAACGTCGACCAACTTGCCCACTTCTTCATCGGCCAGATTGCCCATTTTTTCTTTGATGTCACGAATCGACGTCCAGCCCACCACCACCAGAATGGAACTGACACCGGCAATAAGATAGAAGAAATAGGTGATGGTGTTGGTCGCGTAGGTCACACCCCGATCGATGGAGTCGATTTCGCGGTCAACCACCTGTTGAATCAGTTCAACGCGGACATTGGCCATATCCACGCGCAGCTGTTTGAGCTCATCCAGCACATAGCGTTCGATAAACGGGCTGTAGAGCGGTTCGCCAAGCTCATCGACCGCCTGTGCAACACGACGATTTTCCTCAAACTCATCAGGCTCGGACTCAGCCGCCCACCCATGGGCGGCCACAAACAGCGCAACAAGCGCGATCAGGCAACGCATATGGCGCTTCCGTGGTCATGCACCTCAATCAGGCAACGGTGCAGACTTTTGACCGCCTCATCATAGTCGTCTTCATCGATCACAAACTGCATATCCACCTGACGAATTGACTGGTGCATCGCCAGCACACTGATGTTGACCTCAGACAGCGCCGACACAGTTTTGGCCAGCATGCCCGGCACCTTCATGTCACTGCCAATGGCGGAAACCACCGCCACTTTACGGGTGTCGACTTCCGCATCCGGGTATTTTTCCTGCAACAGCGTGCGGATCCGGTTGATGGTTTTCAGGTTGCCGGCAACGTAATGGGTAATGGTGTTGGCATTCATATCCTTGCTCACCACATGCGCCTTGAAGCGCGCAATCGCCGCCAGAATCGTGGAATCGTACTTGTCGATACTGCCCATCATATCCTGATCAAAGAACTCGATGGCGTAGAGCTTCTTGCGCCCGGCAATAATCTCTACACGGGGCGTATCACTGACGTAGTCACCGGTGATCAGGGTACCCTGATGATCCGGATCGAACGTGTTTTTGATACGCAGGGCAATTTCCGCCTGACGCAGGCCTTTAGCGGCACGGGGATGAATCGCTTCCATGCCCAGGTTCGCCAACTGATCGGCGACATCGTAGTTGGTACGCCCAATAGGCACAACCTTATCGTCACCTACCAGACGCGGGTCGGCACTGCTCAAATGGTACTCTTTGTGGATCACCGCTTCGCTGGCACCCGACACGACAGCCATACGACTGAACGTCATCTCGCTATAGCCGCGATCGAAAGTGCCCATCAACCCTTCTTTGCAGTGGGTATAACCGGTAACGATCGGCAACTGCTTGGTGACATCAATCTTTTCAAGTTGCTTCTTGATCATATCGTCAAGCGGCAGAGCCTCCTCGGCCTTCCAACCTGAGAGGTCGACAAAACAGGCATTGACGCCATCGCGCTGCAACAGATGCGTCATGCTCCAGGCGCTGTGGGCCTCGCCAATGCTTGCGAGCATCTCGCGCACCGTAAACAGGTGTGAGTCCAGCTCAAAATGGCCGTGCTGACACAAGCGCTGCAAATAGGTCAGGCTGCGTTCGGCGTCGTCAAGGCGCTCGCCGATAAACTTGTCAGCCTTTTTGCGCAGATCGCCTTCGCCGAAGAAGCCGGCATTGAGTTCATCGATACGTGCACGCAGCCGCTCAAAAGCCTCCATCCACGGATCGTCGTCATCGCTACTGGAAAACATACCGTAAACGCCCGGCTGGCCATTCTTCTTGTTTTCCAACAACAAGTCGGTAATGCCACCATAGGCAGACACCACAAACATACGGTTATACAATTCTTTGGACGAACCATTGCGCTTGATGACGTTGTCGCGCACGGCTTCGTATTGGCTCATCGACGTGCCGCCGATTTTTTCTACTGTATGAGACATGCAAATTCTCCCTGGACGTTGATTATCGAGACGGGGTAACCACAGTGGGTGCCGACTTGGGTATAGCTCGGCACCACGCTGACGGATCACTTAATTCCCGACTTCCTCGCCGTCCAGCTCGTAGGCGCCATCGGCATTGTGCTTTTCGTTGCCGTGCAATGGCGGATTGAAAACGCAGGCCATCTGCATTTCTTCTTCGGCGCGCAAAATGTGTTTATCGTGCTTATCCAGAATGTAAATCGTGCCCGGCTCGATCGGGTGAACTTTGCCGTCGTCCAGGGTTTCGACAGAGCCTTTACCGCTGATGCAGTAAACGGACTCCAGGTGATTCTGGTAATGCAGATGCAGCTCGGCGTCTTTGTAAATGGTGGTGATGTGAAAGGAAAAGCCCATCTGGTCGTTCTTCAACAGTAAACGCACGCTGTTAAAGCCTTCGGACTCGACCTTGCGGTCTGACTGTTGCGCTTCTTTCAGGGTTCTGACGATCATGGCTATCTCACTCGTTAAGTATAAAATGAGCACCGGCCCGTGTCAGGGCCGGTGCGTTCGGTCGAGTAAAACGTCCAATCAGGACGCCTGACTCAAGCTCAGTTCTTTAAAGACCGCCGAAAAACTGTCGGCCAGAATATCCAGGCCCTTGTTCAGCTCTTCATCACTGATGGTCAGCGGGCAGAAAACCTTGACCACCTGATCGTAATTACCCGCAGTCTCAATGATCATACCGCGCTCAAACGCCGCCTGACTGACCTTGCCCGCGATCTCGCCCGAGCGACACTCCAGTCCCTGCATCATGCCTCGACCTTTGAGGCGCAGTTCGGTTTCACCCAGTTGGTCGCGGATCGCCTTCAGACGCTTGGTCACCAGCGCCGATTTGGCCTGGATTTCCTTTTCAAAACGGTCGTCGGCCCAATAGTGCTCAATGGCCGCGGCAGCTGTCACAAAGGCGTGGTTATTGCCCCGGAAGGTGCCATTGTGTTCGCCCGGCAACCACTCGTCCAATTCCGGCGCCAACAGCACAACCGCAAACGGCAAGCCATAGCCACTCAGGGATTTGGACAGGGTGACAATATCCGGCTTGATGCCGGCAGGCTCGAAGCTGAAGAAGGTGCCGGTACGACCACAACCGGCCTGAATATCGTCAACAATCAGCAGAATCTCATGCTTGCGGCAGAGCTTTTCAAGGCCTTTAAGCCAGTCCATTTCAGCCACGT
The DNA here is from genome assembly GCF_003259155.1 of Marinimicrobium alkaliphilum. Classification (GTDB taxonomy): domain Bacteria; phylum Pseudomonadota; class Gammaproteobacteria; order Pseudomonadales; family Cellvibrionaceae; genus Marinimicrobium_A; species Marinimicrobium_A alkaliphilum. The sequence goes on along the minus strand of NZ_QGMQ01000004.1, from coordinate 8,664 downwards.
TCAGGCCGCCCTCACCCTGCACCGTCTCAACGATGAAGGCCGCCGGGGTGGCAACGCCACTGGAGGGGTCCTTGAGCAATTTATCGATCATTTTCAGTGTGTCGACGTCACGCCCGTGGTAACCGCAGAAAGGCATGCGGGTGACATCGCTCAGGGGCACGCCCGCACCGCCGCGGTGGTGCTGATTGCCCGTGGCCGCCACTGCACCCAGAGTCACACCGTGAAAGCCGTTGGTAAAGGAGATCACATCATTGCGACCAGTCACTTTACGTGCCAATTTCAAGGCCGCCTCGACGGCATTGGTGCCCGTGGGCCCGGTAAACTGCATCCGATAGTCGAGATCACGCGGGGCCATGATGCGCTCGCGGAATACGCTCAGAAAATGCGCTTTGGCCTTGGAGTGCATGTCCAGACCGTGGGTGATACCGTCATTTTCGATGTAGTTGATCAGCGCTTTCTTCAAAACCGGGTTGTTGTGCCCGTAGTTAAGTGAGCCAGCGCCGGCCAGGAAATCCAGATAGGCGTTGCCTTCGCCGTCATAGATATGGCTGCCGCGCGCCTGGTCGAACACAACCGGAAAGGAACGGGCGTAGGACTGTACTGCTGATTCAACTTCAGAAAAGATTGTCATGCGTGTAATGCCTCTTAGCATAGTAGGTTCGAGGTTTAAGGGGAAAACGGTGTACCGCTGCGCGGGTCTCAGCGCAGCGTGCTGACCTCAAAGGGACCGAGCTTAAGCAGATGCTCGTCGTCGTGCTGGCCACCAAAATGGGGCTCGCGTTCAAACCAGACGGCGCTGTTCAGTTCGGTCTCCAGGTCGCGCGCCAGACTGCGAAACAACGCCCAGGACGCTTCGTTATCCGGGGTGATGGTGGTTTCGATATGCCGCACGTTTTTGCAGACGGCGCGCTTGAGCAAATGCTTGAGCATCCGCTTCGCCAGACCCTTGCCACGGGCGGCTTCAGCGATTACCACCTGCCAGACAAAAAGGGTGTCGGGGCGGTCGGGAATCAGGTAGCCGGAGGTAAAACCGACCAATTCGCCGTCCAGCTCTACAGCAACACCGGTTTGGGAAAAATGAGAACACTGCAGAAGGTTGCAGTAAATGGAGTTGGGGTCCAGAGGGGGGCTGGCTTCTACCAGTTTGTGCAGGGCGTAGCCATCGGTTGACCTGGGGGTTCTCAGGGTGAGGTCAGCCACCCGCTCAATATGTGTTTCTTCAGATGATTCCGTATCCGTAGCCATCGTTGTCAGTTCCTGTAGCAGTTAATGAAAGCCGGCGCGCATCCCCGCACACCGACAAACTTATCCATATAATACAGCAACTTAGGAGACAAGTCCACTGACGGGTCGCGAACGCCCCAAAATGGAGCATCGGCCAGACTACTGAAACAGCTCGGCGCTACCCTCCCGCAACTGTACCTGTGTGCCGTCTTCACCGGTGTCCAAATCCAGCGTGTAGACCAGCTCAATCAGGGCCGCATCAGCACTGGTCACCACCAGGCGGTCGTTGATGGTTACAGTATAGACCTCCCCGGCAACCATGTCGGTCACGCTCGGCTGTTCTTCGGGCGGTTCCGGCGAGCCGGTGCCCGGCGGCGCCCCGCTCGACCCCGAATCACAAGCGCTCAAACACACAAGGAAGGCAGCAATTGCGAATAATTTCATCATCTTGAGCCCCTAGAAATAAAGATCGTTGGCAACCCGCGCGCGCACGCGCAGCTGTATTTCGCCGTCTACTTCGTCGAGCACTAACAGTGTTCCCGATGGCAGGTGGCTAGCCGCCAGGCGCTCGGACACAGGCTCCCAGGTATCGCTGACACTATTGTGGCGCTCGTAACGCAGTTGGAGGCTGGCATCGTCATTGAGTCGCCAATAGGCCCTTAACGGCCCCGCCTCGCCTTCCGGCAACGCCACCCAGGTGCGCAGCTCACCGTCATCATCAAGCTCGACCTCACTGTCGGACAGTGCCAGATTGGCGCGCAGCAGTTCGCTGCCCTGAGCCGACACCACCCGCTGGCGGGTCCGGCCATCGGCGTACGCTTCAATCTGATAGTGGCGGCCAGCCTCCCCCACAGCGCGGGTGATCACCACCGGCAAGCCGTCTACGTCGGCGATGATACGCGTGCGCGAATCCGCCAGCGGGCTGCTGAAGTGGTTATACCAGGGGCTATCACCATGATATTCGAGCGCATGGAAATGGGGATTATCGGACTCCAGCAACAATACCAGCAGTCCCAGTCCCTCAAGGTCCAACAACAGGTTGCCGTCAGCATCCAGCTCACACTCCGCCAACTCACAGATGATCGCCGGCTGACCACTCTCGCCATCGACACTCACCGGCGCGGCATCGGCGGGTTGTGCATTCCAGCTCAGGGCCACCTCGCCTTGCGCATTGTCGCGTCCGGCCACGGCCAGGTGATAGGTCTCGCCGGCTTCGGCCACAAACCACAGCTGATCGGGGGCGTCCTGCGCTGCCACCACCGGTGTCAGGGCCTCCAGCTGCTCGCCCCGATAAACCCCAAGCACCGTGTCGATACGGCTGAGGTCACTGACAAAACGCATGCGCTCGGTATCCGGGGCGGTCCAGGTCCACCAGAGACTGTGTTCGGCCCCTTCCACATTCAGATGCGCGCCGTGGACCGGTTCGCCGGATTCACGTCCCGCATCGTGGTTGTCGCCCAGAACACTGCCTGTGGCCCCACTCACCCGCTGGCGTCCGGCAAACTCGCCGGGGCCCGCGGGTGGCTGATCACCGGACGCGGGCGGTAAGTCGCCGGTATCCGTGGCCGCGCTCAGGCGCCCGTGCAGGCTGATATTGTTGAAGGTGACCCGGTCACCGTTGTCGGCCGCCATATCCTCACCGGCAAAACGCAGCCTGACGATAAAGTGCGGGTTGTCACTGGCCCCGGCGATGCCACTGAAGTCCACCTCGTAGGCCTGAAAACTGTCTTCCACCAACGGCAGGCGCCGGTGACTCAAGCCCGCCGAGGTCCACTGGGGCGTACCTGCATTCACGGCATAGTCCACCCTCAGCTCGCTCGCCGCTCCCTCATCCATGGCGGCAAAGCGGAACACCGGCTGACGGATGCCCACGGTGGGCATCTGGAACATCAGGGCATTTTCGCCCGCCTCGCCCCGGAACGGCTGGCGCACCTGAATGGCCCGCATATTGACCTGCTCAAAGTCGATGCCTTGATTGCCTTCAGGCCAGTAATTGAGCGCGGTAGGCTCATTGCGCCGCTCCAGAGACGCCTGCCGATCAGTGTCCGGGTAGCCCGGCAGTGCCGAGGCATAGTGGATCCTTGCACCCGGTACTGCGCCGAACGTGGGACGAATGTCTTCCAGTTCGGTGTTATTGGGCAGGTCGCTGTCGAACAGCCAGAAATACACAAGCTCGGTCTGTTGCTCCAGGGCCAGGGAAATGTTGTTAAAGGTCACGCGGTTGCCGTCATTGGCATTCATGTCCGGGCCGGCAAAGCGGATCCGCACCCGGAAGTCGGGATTGTCATCCACCCCGGGCACACCCTTAAAGTTGACTCGATAGAGCTGAAAGTCGTCCGCCAAGGGCAGAATGGTGTTGGACAGCCCCGCCGTGGTCCAGCGGGGCTCGCCGCTGCTCACCGAGTAATCCACCAGCAGGCTGTCGGCGGCGCCCTCATCCATGGCGGCAAAACGCAGCACCGCGCCGCTGTAACCGGTGGTGGGCAACTCGAAGGCCAGCGCATTCTCCCCCGCATCCCCCATAAACGGCTGCTTGACCTGGAGCCCGCGCAGGTTGGCATCGGCGTATGGCGTGTCGAGCATGTAATTGATGGTGGTGGGCGCGTTGCGCCGCTCCATGGAGGCATCGCGCCAGCGCTCATCGGCCTCATCAAAGGGGTAACCCTCAAGCGCGGAGTGAAACACGATCCGCGCCGGTTTTTCGGTATGACTCAGACTCGCGTTGATGGTCTCAAGGGGCGTGTTATTGGCCAGGTCACCGTCGAACACCCAGGCGTGCAAAAACGGCGGATTCGCCGGCACAAAGTGGGCCTGAACCTGAGTATCGCCACTGGGGTCGAGGGTAATCCGGGCCTCATCCGCATCGCTGGCACCGCTCCAGTGACTGAAGCGGTAACCCGGTGCCGGCACCGCCTCGAGGCGGATGGGTACGCCCCGGAAATACTCGCCCTCCCAAGGATAAACCGCATCGCTGACACCCGGCGTTGCGTCAGTGACCTCAAGGGTGTTTACCCGAATATGCCCGTGGGCGGCATTGGCGCTGTCCAACGTCAGGGTATAGCGGCCGGCGAGACCGAAATGACTCTCCAAATGTTGACGCTGGTACTCGGGCCGCACCTGAGCAAAATCCACCATTATCTGCACCAGACTGCGCCAGGACTGAATATCCGCCGGCTCGCGCCAGCGCTCGCTGTGCTGGGCGACCTCCGGTTCAATCACCGCCTGCATGGCTCGGATGGTGGGCACCACATGGGCGCTGCTGAACTGACTGTTGAGCAGATCGGCAAAGCGGTTGATGTAATCCTCGCGGTAACCTTCGTTCTCGAGCAGGTTGCGCAACAAAAAGGTAGACCAGTCCGGGTTGGGCCACTCGCTCAAACCTGCCTGAGTGGCGAACGCCAGGGTGTTATTGCTCGCGCCATTGACGCCGTCGTAGAGGCCAAAACCGAAGTCCGCATCAAACCACAACCAGCGCCAGCGGCCATCGTGGCCGTGCGCAGCCCCGGGCAGATAGCTGTCGGTGCGCAGACGCCAGTAATCAACATTGTTGCCCGGCCAGTCGGTGTTGTTGGCGAAAATGTTGGCGATGGTGTAGTCCATGTAATTGTCGGTATCGACCCGGGTCTGGACATGGGCAAAGTGTTGATCTTCAACCACCCCGTGGGCCTCAATATAGTCGAGGGTCTCCTGATAGTGGACGGCATCGCCCTCACCCACTTCGTCGCGATTGGTGAGAAAGTCCACATTGTCCGGGTCGACGCCGTGGGTGCGCGCCAGATAGTGACGATCATAGCGCTCGCGCAGGTTGAGAATGCCCCAGTACTCGCCGTTCAGGTACACCACCGCCGGCCGGTAGGCCTGAGTATCCATCCGCATCCCCTCGCCCAACGCCTGAATCATGGCGTCGCGAAACAGCGTATAGGAGCGGTCGTTGCCCGAGTTGCGCAGCATCAAGCGGTTGTAATCCTCATCGGAGGATCCCGGAAAAATCGGGTAATTGAAGCGCGACTCGCCGTAGGCGTTGCGGGCATACAGGCGCAGGGATTTACTGCGCCCCTCGCGACTCCAGCCACCGTGAACACGAATACCAATGTCGCGCAATAAATCTGCCTGGGTGCTGCCGGGCTCGAACAGTTCGAGATGGGTAGGCAACTCCCACTCGCGCCCGCGCAACTGCCAGTTGGCCTGGGTGCCACCATCGGCCCAAGCATGCGGATTGGCGTCGCGCCACTGATCAAAGCGTGAGCCCGCGACATAGATGCCGTCCTGGTACTCGAACAGCCCGTCCTCCTGTACCGCAAGGGAGATCACAGACACTTGATGGGGGTTTTCGCCGCCATCGGTAATAAAGTAGGAATGGCTCGCCACGGTGCTGGGAATTGCGCCGTCCTTGAACGCCCGCGCCCGAATCACCTGGCCCTTGGCAATGGGGTGTTCGGGCAGGTAGTTCGGATTGTTGTCAAAGGTCGACGGGATCAGCGCCAGCTCGTTGGGCGCATCCGAGCGGTCCGCTATCGGCAAAGGCTCGTTGTAGCTGTAGGAGGTAAAGCTGCGCTCCACCAATTCACCGTCGCTCTGGCTGGGTCCCTGGCGGTAACGGGTTTTGTAGCTGTAGGTGGTGCCGTCCAGGTTGTTCGGGGTTGGCGGCGAGCCATCCAGCGTGTAAACGATGGTCACCTCCGGATCGGCGTGACTCAGGGTCAGGGAAAACTCGCCGTCATAGAAACCGCCGGGTGCAGAAAAGGTCGGCGGGTCCAGAATTTCTTCATAGCTCGCGGTGGTGTTCGATTGTCCAGGTGTCGGCTCGTCAAAATAAGCCCACTCATCGGCACCATCGCTGACCCGGCCCCAGGAAATGTCCGTTGGCAACGGCAAGGGCGGCACTTCGTCTATCAACGTGCCATCCGGTGCTGACAGCAGAATTTCTTCACCACCGGCACTGATACCGAAGTTGGTGTGCAGGGGCGCACCGGCGCTGCGTCGGTTCTTGCCCGAGGCCCAGACCAACAGGGTGTCGCCAGCCTCCAGGGTTACCGCGGGAAAAATCCAGCGCGAGGGATTGTCGTAGTCATCCGAGAGCCAATAACCATCGAGATTGACCGCTTCGGAACCCCCATTGTAGAGCTCAATCCAGTCCTCGTTGTCGCCATCTTCGTCCTCGACGGTGACACCGTTAGAGGCCTGAAGCTCATTGATCACCACCTGAGCAACACTCGAGAAAGACCAGAGCAGCAGGGCCAAGCCCAGCCAGAATCGCATCATCCTGCGCACCTTATTGTTATTTCGTCTTTTTGTCTAAAAAGTGACCATACGCCATCACGCAGGGGATTGCCAGCCTCTCGCCCGCTGCACGCGGCGGGACAGCTTCACAGCTGTCCCGCCTTGGAAATCAGGAAGCCCTGATCGAGCGGATGAACATCACCTTCATCAACAACATGGCAACAATCACAGCGACGGAGCCAATTCCCAAAATCGGGCCCACCACCGACTCCGCCACAAAACCGCCATATAACAGGAACAACCCGACCACAATAATCAGCGTCCCTGCCTGATGGGCCCAGTACTGTACTTGGCCCATCCTCCCGAAACTGCCCTTCAACCAGAGTTTGTAGATCACCCCGTAGATAAACGACACCACAAAGCCGATCAGAAGGATATGAGCATGAGTGACATGTTGAATATTGTTTGCGGTTTTTGCCATGTAGATACCCAGCAGCATGCCAAGCAATGCGTAACCGAGCGCGGTGAGAACATATTTCTTATCCATGGTACACCTCTCTTTTTTTGCCGATTGTTGTCGAGCGTACACTGCTCCTATCAATAATAGCCGACTTTCGACGCCAATCCACCGGGAGATGCGGCGGCTCCTGGTCGACAGGGGGCGTACCGGGCCGCAAGGGATTTTCAGCATCTCGCGGGTCGCCCATCATGCTAGAATGGCGCGATGCACACGACCTTTGCCGCCTTTTCCGCGCCGCCCTTCCGCTTCTATTTTCTCGCCAGCTGCAGCGCGACGCTGGGGGTCTGGATCGTCCGTTTTCTGTTGGGCTGGACCGTCTGGACACTCACCGAATCGGCGTTTTGGGTCGGTATTGCCAGCGCCTTTCTGCTGGCGCCAACACTGGTGTTATCGCCCCTGTTCGGCGTGCTCTCGGACCGCATTGATCCGCGCACCGGGGTCCTGTGCACGGCGGCGGCGAACAGTGTCGTCTGCTCAGCGATGGCCATCGCCTTTATTAGCGGTGCGGTCTCCCTGCCCTGGACCCTGACCATGGCCCTGGCCTACGGCTGCATCACCTCCGCCCATCACCCCATGCGCCTGGCGCTGATTCCCAAAATCCTCAGCGACGACCTGCTGCCCAGTGGCATCGGATTGTCTGCCATCGTCTTCAACGTCGCGCGTATTCTGGGCCCGGCATTGGCGGCCTGGTTGATCTATCTGGCCGGAACCGGGGTTGCCTTTGCGGTGTCGGCCGGACTGTTCCTGACGACCCTGGTGCTGCTATTTAACGTTCCCCCCATTAAAGTGATGCCCCGGGACCGGAGCATCACGGTGCTGACCGACCTCAAGGCCGGGCTGGGGTTTATCCGCCAGGCCCCGCTGATCCGGCTGGTGCTGGTCATGACCCTGATCAACGGCCTGCTCGGGCGTACGGTGATGGAGCTGTTACCTGCAATCTCCGGGCAATTGGCCGATGGCACCGCACAATCCCTGGCGATTCTCACGGCGGCCGCTGGTGTCGGATCTATCGCTGGAGGATTGTTGATATCGCGCCAACACGGGGACCCGGCCGTTATCAGCCGTCTGATTTTTGGTGCCCTGCTGCTGGGCGCGCTGATCTTGTTGCCCGTGGTGGTGTTGACCGGCCTGACCTGGCTGGTACCGGTGATGACCTTGGCCAGCCTGTGCATGACCATTACCGGCACCGGCTGTCAGGCCCTGCTGCAACTAATGGTTGCCGACGCCTATCGCGGCCGGGTAATGAGCATCTGGACCGTGATCAGCATGGGCAGCCCCGCGCTGGGCGCCTTTGCCATGGGCTATCTGGCGGATGCCCTGGGCTTTGGTTGGACCTTTGGGGTGTTTGTGGCGGGTGCGCTGGTGGCGACCCTGGTTTTGATGCCCCAGCAAAGACGGTTTGGTGAGCGCGAAGCAGCGCCCTGACAGGGGCATTCCTAATCATATTCGAGCTGGGTGCCTCAGGTGTCGGATTACGCCCTGCGGGCTAATCCGACCTACTCAAACATTGGCGGTTTATACGGGTTGGGTGCCGCTTTGTCGGACTACGGCTTCGCCTAATCCGACCTACGCGAGCAATGGCGCGATGTTTCCAGTAGGTCGGATTAGCAAAGCGTAATCCGACACCTGAGGCACCGAGCCTGTCAAAACGAATTGGGGGCTGTTTTTGGGCCGCTAACGGAGAAATTTGGTGCCCGGAG
>NZ_QGMQ01000034.1 GCF_003259155.1 Marinimicrobium alkaliphilum | reverse complement strand
TCAACAATGGGTGGCCGAGCCCGTAGCAGAACAGGGCGGCTGGACCGAGGTGGATGCCAAAAACGGCTTTGCAGTAGGTGACCGCTTGATCTTACTGACTCCCGCAGGTAATCATACCTTCACCCCGACTGCATTGCGGGACAAGACCGGCCAACCGATTGAGCGCGCGCCGGGTTCGGGGCGCCGGGTGCAGCTCCAGTTGCCGGTGGCCTGTGAACCGAGCACGGCGCTGGTGGTGCGGGT
>NZ_QGMQ01000033.1 GCF_003259155.1 Marinimicrobium alkaliphilum | reverse complement strand
GCCGCGCATATGCGGCGGCTGAAATGTAGTGAGGAACGAGCGAAATGTAAGCCGTCCGAGCCACGAAGTGGCGACATGATGCGCTTGTTAGGAGTCATTGCCACGATCAAACTCACTGACCACCCTAAGCGTGAACTCTTTGAGTAAGCTAAAAGGCAGTGAATTTTTATGAACTATTACATCTGCCTTCTGCTCTTCGTAGCTCACCAGAACCGCCTCGATAAGTAATTCATTGTCTTGGGTGCACTCAAGACTAAGGTAGTCATGATCATTGGCGCTAGTGACAACAAATTTATACTCAATCCCGTCCAATACCATTGGATCTCC
>NZ_QGMQ01000032.1 GCF_003259155.1 Marinimicrobium alkaliphilum | reverse complement strand
GTTATGAGTCTTTGGGGTTGAAATGCTAACCGTAGAAAAAGATAAAGAAGCAGAGCAGGTGTTCATTCACGGCTCTCCTGAGAAACTTCGGTGGTTGGCTTCCCGCCTAGAGGCCATAGCAGCGGAAGCTGAAAAATCTGGTCACTCACACGACCATTTCATGACCGAGGAATGGGGTGGCAATGAGTTATCGGGCGAAGTGCAGGGTGGCAAAGAGTCCCATGCATTAATCAATCATTTAGTAGTTTATGGTTGGGGTAGTAGGTGATGACAACTCATAACAAGGCGCACCAATTCGCCACCGCAAGCGGTGGCCGGACGCTCGCAAGCTCGCGCCGTTGTGCGC
>NZ_QGMQ01000031.1 GCF_003259155.1 Marinimicrobium alkaliphilum | reverse complement strand
GCGTTAAAGGTCATATGAGAAATTTCGTAGCGTTCGTCGAGGGTGAAAACTTCAAGCTGGAAGTCAATGGAAAAATGCAGCTTGTAGGTTTCTTCGCTTCACGCCGGGTTGAGGCGGAAACTGAAGAAGATGCTTCAAGAGCCGTAATAGAGATGTTGCTCGCGGAGCCCGAGTTGGAAGGTAATGCCCTCCCCAACTACACCATGTCTGTAAAGGTTGCTCATGAAATGCCTATCGATCACAAAGCTAAGTATTCTGGTTTTACGTTTTTCCCCATGGAGGAGTCATGAGCTTTAACAAGGCACACCAATACGCCGCCGCAAGCGGCGGCAGGACGCTCGCAAGCTCGCGCCTTTGTGTGCGGCGTTA
>NZ_QGMQ01000030.1 GCF_003259155.1 Marinimicrobium alkaliphilum | reverse complement strand
CTGTGCCACAAGCGCCACTCCCCGGGACGATAGATATCCCAGGTCTCATCGCTGGTGAGTGGCTCGGTGGCTATTACGCTGACAATATCGTTGGGTGCGGCTCCGGATTCGAAGTCCACCACATCGTTGTCTTTGAGCGGGTGCCCGGCGCGTAATGCTGGCCTTTTTTGTGGAGCAATAGCTGTCGGTTTTGCCTGCCGGTTCGTAGAAGCTGGGTGCCGGTGAGAAAACTGGCCAATGACCATTGTGGGCGCAGAGCCAGTAGCGGCCCCAGAGTTCGCGAGTGAAGGGGTGGGTGTTCGCCAGGCAGGCACTCCCGACATTGGTCTGACGTAAAAGCTCCAGAATATCGAACTCGCCCACGGTCAGGGTCG